>CP054183.1:1200000-2400000 GCA_015709695.1 Gammaproteobacteria bacterium
GGCGGGCGCGCCATGACGGTCACTCCCGACGCCAGAATGTCCTCCCCCTCCAGACTGAGGTAGGCATGACCACCGCCAAACAGACGGGGAAATATCCGCTTCAGGCCCTGATTGATGCAATCAAAGGTCTCCTGAAACCGCGAGCGGGTCTCACGATCAATCTTCCGAATTGCCTGCTCCAGGGTTTCCAGTGCCGCCGTCAGGTCGTCATTCTGGGCATCCAAGTACGTCTTCCGCTCCGCCTGCTCTGTGTACTGCTCGATCGCAGCAAGGTTGATCGGTCCCAGGCGATCGATCCGGCGACGGACATCATCCAGGTCCTGTTGCCAGCGGCCACATTCGGCATCCACGGGTATTTCCTGCCGGACGACCGAGACGTCCGCGCCGGTCGCCGCAAAATCCTCCATTACCGATTCATGCCGAACTTCGGCCTCACGAACCTGGATTCGCAGGCTCTCTACGGCTTCACGTATGCGCTCAACCTCCTTTTCGGCCAGACCACGCCGGGATTCACCGTTCCTTACCGCAAACTCAACTTGCTCGAGCTCCTCGCGTCGTGCCACCAGTTCCCGATCAACGCCGAGCTGCTCTTCCAGGCAGATCCCAAGATCGCCCTGCAGTTTTGCAAGGTTCGGACCTGCCTGATCAATTTGTGCTGCAAGCCCAGCGATTCGCTCCTGAAGGTGATTCCTGTGTGCATTCACGCGATCCAGAGATGCGGAAATCGAGTCCCGTGATATGCGACGGCGCTCCATTTCGACGGCTTTGAGGGCCGCCTCGGAGCGCGTCCTCTCGGCAATGCCTTGGCATCCTGTGTATTGGCCCAGCAGCCTATCCTGCTCCAACTGAAACAGCGGGCGACGTTCTGCGAGCTCTTCGAGGCGGGACGTTGCTTCGCGGCCACGAGCCCGTGACGCCTCGAGCTGCATACCGAGACGGGCAATCTCGCTGTCCGTCAGATCAATGGTCCTTGCCAGGACTTCGCGGCGTTCGCGAACACGGTCCAGGTCTTGGCGCAGGTTCTCCAGGATTGCCAGTGCTTCGGCGTGATCCCGATTGGCTGCATTGAACTCCTGGGTCAGCTGGGCCCGGCTACCGGCAACCTCCGCCAGCCTGGCTCGGGCTGCTTCACGCCGGCCTTCAAGTTCCCGTATGTACCCCTGGCCGCTACTGACCATCGCCGTGAGATCACGGATCTGGTTTTCACGGGTCAGCACGCCTGCCTCGCCGCGCTGGCCGCGGCTCACGCGCACCCAGCCGTGCCCCAGCCAGATTCCATCAGGTGTAATCACTGATTGATGTGGTTCCGCCTGTCTCAGTGCATCAATCGCCTGATCGATTCCCTCGACTGCCAGCACATTGCGCAAGAGCGTGGATGCTTGTCCAGGATTCTGTACTCGTGTCAACAGAGTACCGGAACCGGCTCCGCCGTCGTCATTCCCCCGCTCTACCAGTAATACTTGCGTGTCCGGCAGGTGCCCGACATACGCCGCAAAGTCCTCGACGCATACAGCCTGGAGGAAGTCGCCAAGAACCGTCTCTACCGCTGGCATCCATTTCGGCTCGACCCGCAATTGCTGCGCAAGCCGCGACGCGCCCATCAGACCTTCTCTCGATAACCATGTCGACAGCAATGCGTCGTCATTGCGCAAGGCGGCATCCTGAACTGCCTTGAGTGCGCTCATCTGGCCAAGAGAAGAAGCAAGTTCGGATGTCGAGCGCTCGAGGTCGCGGCTAAGGCTCTGTTCGATACGGCGCAGCTCCTCCGTCTCAGTTTCAGCCTGGCGAATGCGCTCCTCGAGGTCCCGCGCACGCACATCGGACAGGTGCTCGGTATCAGCCTGCCCCTCCAGACGGGCATCCAGGTCCTCAAGAGCAAGACTCGCCAGCTCCTCTCGCTGCACATCCTGCTGTCGTCGTAACTGGTCCAGTTGCGCAGCCAGGTGCTCACATCGGGTTTGCTCAACCTGCGCCGCTTGCTGGACCTCCTTGACGTCAAGATTGAATTCCTGCCACTGGTCCTTCCACTGGTCGAGCGCCTGCTCTGCCTCCAAGAGTGAGGCTGATCCAGCGGATTCCGCCTGCTTCAAGAGGCCCAGCTCCGGCTCGAGCTGGCTGAGTATCGCGTCCAGTGAGGTCAGCTGAGCCCTATCACGACTGATCTCCTCTTCGATCTCGGCAACCTGCTGACTTGCCTGAGCCAGGTCTGACGCTTGACGGTCACGGATCTCCCGAACATGAGCCATGTTCTGCTCAAGACGTGATATTTCGCTCTGGATGCCGTAGTGGCGCGCTTGCGCCGAGCCATGATGCTCAGTCGCAACGGAATGCTGCTCACGCAGCTTCGCAATCTCGGCTTCGATATGCCTCTGTTCGGCGATTGCGGCTTCCAGCTCGGTCTGGCGACGTAGCAGTTCAGCTCGCGCGCCATCCAGCGCTCGCTCCAGTTCCGTAAGACGGAGCACAAGCAGCTCCGCTGAAAGGCGTCGCTCCTGGCCCTTCAGGTCCTTGTACCGCTCCGCAGCCTTCGCCTGGCGCTGGAGGTATTCAATCTGCTTCGTGATCTCTTCACGCAGGTCGCTTAGCCGAGCCAAGTTGTCACGCGTATGCTGGATTCGCGTCTCTGTTTCGCGACGTCGCTCCTTGTACTTGGATATCCCCGCCGCTTCCTCGATATAAGCTCGCATCTCTTCGGGCTTTGCATCAATCAGCCGCGAGACCATGCCTTGCTCGATTATCGCGTAGCTTCTCGATCCAAGCCCGGTACCGAGAAAGAGGTCGGTAATGTCCTTTCGACGGCAACGAGCGCCGTTTAGGAAGTAACTGGATGTCCCATCTCTGGATAGTGTCCGGCGCAGCGCAATTTCGCCGTACTGCGCATACTGCCCGCCAATTGAGCCATCCGAGTTGTCGAAGAAAAGTTCGATACTGGCAGTACCAACAGGCTTTCGTGACGATGACCCATTGAAGATAACGTCAGCCATCGAGTCGCCGCGCAAGTGCTTTGCGGACATTTCGCCCATGACCCAGCGGACAGCATCGATGACGTTTGACTTACCGCAGCCATTGGGACCCACGATGCCGACAAGATTTGTCGGCAACTGGAAAGCTGTTGGATCGACGAAGGACTTGAAGCCGGAGAGTTTGATCCTGCTCAGCCGCATCTGTGACGACTCCTGTTCGTCAAACGACACTCAGCCGAGCCGCGCGCAATTGCAGGCGCTCTGTTTGGACCTCGCACTGGACACCTCCGCCATGCCAAACCTGTAACCCATGCCTCTGAAGGACACGTGGCCAGCTTCCCCGAGCCATGGTTCGCGCAGGGCCGTAGTGTAAGGTAAAATTTGCTCGGCACACCAGCGCCACACAGGTTCCGGCATGATGAGCTCGCATCAGACGACAACCACACCGTCGCCAGCGTTGCTGGAAACCTTCAGCAACCCCAACGGCGAGCGCGATTATATCATCCGCATTCGCATACCCGAGTTCACCTGCTTGTGTCCGAAGACCGGGCAACCCGATTTCGCTGTCCTGACTCTGGACTATGTACCTGATCGCTACTGCGTCGAACTGAAGGCGCTGAAGCTCTACGTTTGGTCATTCCGGGACCAGGGTACATTCCATGAGGCGGTAACCAACCGGATTCTGGACGACCTGGTAACCGTCTTGGTCCCGCGCTACATGCGCCTGACTGCCGCGTTCAACGTCCGGGGTGGCATCTATACCACCATCGTGGCCGAACATCGGCAGCCCGGCTGGGTCGGGCCTGCCCCGGACCCATCCCTAGGTGCCTGAATTTCGCCCGGTTCCGCAGCCATGGCAAGGGCCCAAGGGCGGTATTCCACCACGTGGAGTCGTATGTATAATTCCGCGTTTCCTGAGAACCGGACGCATCGCGTATGGCCGCAAAGAAAAAGCGCTCCACCAGCACGAAAAGGGCGAAGACTACGGCTCGCAAGGGTGGCGTTGAGGGCAGGAAATCTGCTGCATCTGCCGCCAAGCGAGCAGGAGACAAGGCGTCTGCAAGTGTCAGGGCCAAGGACAGGCTCTCGAATCCGAAGGTAGGCCAAGCCGCTGCAAAGAAGGCCCTCGGCAAGCCCTCTGCTGGCCGCAAGGCAGCCGCTCAAACCAGTGTGCGACAGCCAGCCGCCAAGACTTCACAGAAGCGCACCGCGCCCCTCGTCCGCAAGCCTGATACAGGTCCTGTTCCCGGCAGCGTTGGGTTGATTCATGGCATTCCGCCTTATCAGCCCCGGGCTGGCGAAGCCTATATGAATGATCGCCAGCGGGAGCATTTCCGAAATATCCTTGCCGCCTGGAAGCGCGAATTGATGGAAGGCGTTGACCGGACCGTCCACCACATGCAGGACGAAGCCAGCAATTTCCCTGACCCCAACGATCGAGCAACCCAGGAGTCAGAGTTCGGACTGGAACTGCGCACGCGTGATCGGGAGCGCAAGCTTCTCAAGAAGATCGAAGCGGCCCTGGGGCGCATCGAGGATGGCACCTACGGGTATTGTGAGGAGACGGGAGAGGAAATCGGCCTGAGGCGCCTGGAGGCTCGTCCTGTCGCCACTCTGTCAGTCGAGGCACAGGAACGGCGTGAGGTGGCCGAGCGCCAGTATCGGGACCGTGAGGATGGCTTCTAGCCGCCTCCCCGAATGCGGCCCGAAGTCGCCAGATGCTGCTCCCAGAACGTGCGGTCAAGACTGATCTTCACTAAGAAGATAGCGTAAGCTATTGTTTATACGCTAATTACGATTAGCCTTCTCCAGAAGGCACTACGCAGCGAACTATCTGCCCTCCAGCTTTGTCCAAAGCTCCAGTTTGGCTGGCCGGATACCACCGGCAGTCTGGAAGAAGTGGACTCCAACGTCCAGAAGGGCAGCGAAATGAACGAATCCAGGCTTATCAGGAAGTACGTCAACCGTCGGCTTTACGACACAGCTGAAAGCCGCTATGTCAACCTAGAGGATCTCCGCCGCGTCATCAATGCTGGCAGTGATATCAAGGTCATAGATCAAGGCAGCGGCACGGACATTACCACCGCCGTATTACTCCAGATCATCGGCGAGGCCGAGCGGTCCGGAGCCCCGCTGTTGACAGCAGAGTTTCTCGCAGCGCTGATTCGTCTGTCCGGCAGGGAACGCGACCCTGGACTAGGCGCACGTCTACAGACAGCCCTGCGTGCTGCCCTGACAGACAACCGCGGGACGCGATTCCCTGCCGAGGCAGATGTCAGCCTGCTCTAGTAACGTTGTGGCTGCGCTGCGCAGCGTTCCGCTACGCCGCGTCAAGGTTGCGCATACTGAGGCGTATGCGGCCTTGACGGTCGACCTCGAGCACCTTGACGCGGACCACATCTCCTTCCTGCAGTCGATCGCTTACTCGCTCGACACGTTCGTCGGAAATTTGTGATATGTGCACCAAGCCGTCCCGACCCGGGAGAATCGTGACAAAGGCACCGAAATCCATGAGGCGGGCTACCCGCCCCTCGTAAATCTGGCCTACCTCGACATCAGCCGTAATCAACTCGACACGGCGCTGCGCTTCGCGACCAGATACTGCATCGACGGATGCAATCTTTACGGTCCCGTCGTTATCAATATCAATTGTCGTACCGGTTTCCTCTGTGATCGCCCGAATCACTGAACCGCCCTTGCCGATAACATCACGAATCTTTTCGGGGTCGATCTTGATGGTGATGATCGTCGGCGCCCATTCGGACATCTTCTGCCTTGGCGTATCCAGCACCTGACTCATCTGCGCAAGAATATGCAGACGCGCCTCGCGAGCCTGCTTCAGGGCGTCGCGCATGATGTCGGCGGTGATGCCGTCGATCTTGATATCCATCTGCAAAGCAGTGACACCCTTTGTGGTCCCTGCCACCTTGAAATCCATGTCTCCCAGGTGGTCTTCGTCGCCAAGGATGTCGGTTAGCACCTGATAGCGGTCACCCTCCTTCACGAGACCCATGGCTACGCCAGCCACCGGGGCGGAGGTTGGTACACCCGCATCCATCAGGGCCAAGCTGGCTCCACAAACTGAGGCCATCGAGCTGGACCCATTGGACTCCGTGACTTCAGATACCACGCGGACAACGTAGGGAAATTTGGCCATATCAGGCAGCACGGCAGAGATTGCCCGCCGCGCCAGGCGGCCATGGCCGATCTCGCGCCGCTTCGGCGAGGACATAAACGAAATCTCGCCTGTCGCATACGGCGGGAAATTGTAGTGGAGCATGAAACGGTCCCGATGTTCGCCGCTGAGCGCATCGATGATCTGAGCGTCGCGATCCGTGCCAAGCGTCGTAACTACAAGTGCCTGGGTCTCACCGCGGGTAAACAATGCCGACCCATGCGTGCGCGGCAGCACCCCTGTTCGAATGGTAATCGGCCGCACGGTGGTGTAATCCCGGCCATCAATGCGCGCCTCGCCCTTGATCACGCGTTCCCGCACGATCCGGCTCTCCAGCGCGGAAAACTCGTCGCCAACCTGTTCGGCACTCCACGTGGGCTTCTCACCCGCAGCCAGCAGCGCAACCGCCTGCGCCTTCAACTCGGCAACGCGATTGGAGCGCTTCTGCTTCTCCCGAATCTTGTACGCCTCGTCCAACTCCTTGCTCGACGATTCCTCCACAGCCTTGCGTAGCGCATGATCAATCTGGGGTGGCTTCCAGTCCCATGCAGGCTTCCCGCACTGCTTGACGAGATCCCTGATCGCGTCGATGGCGACCCGCAGGCGGTCATGTCCGAACATCACACCGTCGAGGACAACTTCCTCCGACAGGCACTTGATCTCGGATTCAACCATGAGGACCGCAGACGAAGTTCCGGCAACGACCAGGTCCATCTGTGACTTTTCCATCTGGCTCCTGGCGGGATTCAGCACATAGCGTCCATCGATGTATCCGACGCGGGCGCCGGCAATCGGGCCGCCAAACGGCACGCCAGCAAGCGCAAGGGCTGCCGATGCGCCGATCATCGCCGGAATATCCGGATCGACTTCAGGATTGATGGACACCACGGTAGCAATGACCTGGACCTCGTTGTAGAAGCCCTCAGGGAACAGTGGCCGTATCGGCCTGTCAATCAGTCGAGAAGTCAGGGTTTCCTTTTCACCAGGGCGACCTTCCCGCTTGAAGAAGCCGCCGGGTATGCGGCCGGCAGCGTAGGTTTTCTCCTGGTAATTGACAGTGAGCGGAAAGAAGTCGCGGTTCTCACTCGCGGACTTTTCCGCAACCGCGGTCACCAGCACCACTGTCTCCGCCATGCTAACCAGAACCGCACCGTCCGCCTGCCGGGCGATTTCACCGGTTTCCAGGGTGACCTCATGCTCCCCGTAGGGGAACGAAACTTTTTTTGCCGACAGCACTGTGTCCACCTGCCTTCAAGTAATCTGAAAAGGTACCGTCATCGCGCTTCGCGAAGCCGGCGTCGTCGGGATGAAAACTGACGAATCAGCGATCGGGACCCGATCGCTCAGCGGCGCAAGCCCAGCTTGTCGATCAGGATCTTGTACCGATCGCCATCGGTGTCCTTCAGATAGTCCAGCAACTTCCGCCGCTGGTTGACCATCTTCAAGAGCCCACGCCTGGAGTGATGATCCTTCTTGTGCTTTGCAAAATGGTCGGTCAGTTCGTTGATACGGGCCGACAGCAAAGCAACCTGTACCTCGGGTGACCCGGTATCTGCAGCACCGCGGCGGTTTTCTGAAATGACTTTGGACTTCTGCTCTGCCGACAGGGACATCAGCTACTGCTCCTTGAGAACTCTCGATTTTCTGATCTTGCCTGCTTAAAACCGGCCATATTGTACCCTTGGTCCGCCATCAGTTACAGCCTGCGGAGGGCCGAGGGGAGCTAATCGAGGCACGGACCAACCGGCGCGGCAGGATCCTGCCCTGCGAGTCTCGCTCGCCAACCCCCAAGAACTGGCTGCCCGGACCGTACAAGCGAACCAGGCTGTCTTTAGCGGGCCCGGGCGCATCAACCTCGTCCACGGCCTGACCTTGCCTGAGCCGTCCAGTCTCGGCAGGCCCCAAATGAACCTCCGGCAGGGCACCCAGCGCTGCGTCCATGGGCAGCAACAGTCGGTCCAGATCCCCTGGAGATTCCACCGCAACCCGCTCAAGGTGCTCAAGATCAATCATTGCCTGGCCAGAGAATGGCCAAATGCATATCCTGCGCAGCTCGGCCACATGGGCCACGGTTCCTGCCTTGCGCGCAATGTCCTCCACCAGGGTGCGAATGTAGGTGCCTTTACTGCATCGAACCCTGAGCACCGGCACATGGGGGTCGTATTCTTCGATAGCCAGGTCCCGTATGGTGATCTGGCGTGGCGCACGATCAACCGTGTGACCTGTTCTGGCCAGCCGATACAGGGGCCGCCCATTGAGCTTCAACGCGGAATGCATGGGCGGAATCTGCAGGCTGGTCCCGAGAAACAACCGAAGCACCACTTCGAGGCTCCTCCTTTCGACTGCCTCCACTCCCCTTGCTTGTGTCAGGCCCTCAGCGTCACCTGTTGAAGTCTCCAGGCCGAACGCCAGCTGAACCCGATACAGCTTCTCGGCGTCGAGAAGATGGCCGGCCATCTTCGTTCCATCACCCAGGCAGATCGGAAGCATTCCCGTCGCCAATGGGTCAAGGCTTCCCGTATGGCCGGCCTTGTGCGCATTGAACAGGGCCTTGACCCGCTGAAGCGCACGGTTTGACGACATGCCTGACGGCTTGTCCAGGAGAAGTATCCCGTCGACCAGCCGACGTGGCCGGTGGCGTGCCACGGTATCACTGGTCATGGTCAGCCTGATGCCCAGCATTTGACACCTGCTCGGTCTTGCCGGGTGAAGGCAGAGCCACAGCCTGCTCGATCAGCCGGTCCAGGGACTGCGCCTTGGCCAAGGCATCGTCATGCCGGAAGCGCAGCTCAGGCACTTTGCGTACGCGCAATTCCCGTGCGATTGCCGACCGCAGGAATCCATGTGCCGCGCGAAGACCGGCTTCAATTTCGTTTGGCGGCGCATCCCTGCCGAGAACCGCATAGAAGACGCGTGCCACTGACAGGTCACGTGATACCTCTACCTGGGTTATCGTGACCCCGATAAGCCTCGGATCCCTGATCCGTGCAGCCAGTGCCTCCCCCAGGATACGCTGGATTGCCTCCCCGACACGACGACTTCGCGGAAACTCTCTCGGCATGCTCAGATTCCCGCACTGCTGCCTGTTGATTCGGGTGTCAGCATGCTCACAAGGTTCTGGCTACCTCGATCCGCTCGAAGCACTCGATCTGGTCGCCAACCCTGACATCATGGTAATTGCGCACGCCGATACCGCATTCCGTTCCAGCACGGACTTCCGTCACATCGTCCTTGAATCGCCGCAGTGAATCGAGCTCACCCTCGAATATCACGACATTATCGCGCAGGACGCGCACAGGATTGCTGCGCTTCACATACCCATCGACCACCAGGCACCCGGCTACGCTACCGAACTTCGGCGACCGGAAGACATCCCGAACCTCCGCCAGCCCGACTATCTGGTCGCGTACTTCCGGAGCCAGCATGCCGGTCATTGCTGATCGCACGTCATCGATCGCCTGATAAATAATGCTGTAGTACCGAACGTCGACGCCTGTAGCCTTGATGGCATCTCGCGCCGCGCCATCTGCCCGGACATTGAAACCGATGATCGTGGCACCGGATGCCGCCGCCAGGTTGACATCCGATTCAGTGATGCCACCTACACTGCTGCCGATTACCTTGACCTGTACCTCGCTCGTAGCGAGTTTGGCCAGCGCATCGCGCAATGCCTCCGAGCTACCATGGACATCGGCCTTGATCAATAGCTGCACGGACTTCACGCCAGACTGCAGCTGGCTAAATACATCTTCAAGCTTGGAGGACTGCTGCTGGGCCAGTTTCGTATCCCTGGTTCGCGCCTTGCGCAAATCGGAAAGCTCGCGTGCCTGCCGCTCGTCAGGCAGAACCACGGCGTCATCTCCCGCTGCAGGAATTCCCGAGAGACCGAGCACCACAACGGGTGTTGATGCACCTGCCTCCTTGACGGGATTGGAAGCGGCATCGTACATGACACGCACGCGGCCGTACTCCTGACCCGCTAGCAGCACATCGCCCTGGCGCAGCAGTCCGCCAGTGACCAGCACCGTTGCCACGGCGCCGCGGCCCTTCTCCAGGCCAGATTCGATCACCACTCCAGTAGCCGGACCATCTCCCGGAGCAGCAAGATCCAGCAACTCGGCTTGCAACAACAGGGATTCCAGCAACTTGTCCACTCCCTCCCCGGTGCGGGCCGATACGTTCACAAATAACGTTTCACCACCCCACTCTTCGGGCACTACTCCCCGCTGAACGAGTTCGTTGCGAACGCGCTCCGGATCGGCGTCGGACTTGTCGATCTTGTTGATAGCCACGACAATGGGAACACCGGCGGCGCGGGCATGCTGGATCGCCTCTTCGGTTTGTGGCTTCACACCATCATCTGCCGCCACTACCAGGACCACAATGTCCGTCACCTTTGCGCCGCGAGCGCGCATCGCCGTGAACGCCTCGTGGCCTGGCGTATCGAGAAACGCAATCTGGCCATTCGGGGTTTCAATTCGATAAGCGCCGATATGTTGCGTAATTCCGCCCGCCTCGCCTGCAGCAACCTTGGTGCTGCGGATGAAATCCAGTAGCGAAGTCTTGCCGTGGTCGACATGACCCATGATCGTTACAACCGGAGGTCTGGACCGTAGCTCGCCGGCAGCACCGACCCTAGCGAGGATCTCCGCCTCGAGACCGCCGCTCTGGGCTGCCCTGGGTTCATGACCCATCTCTTCAACAACCAGAGTCGCCGTATCCTGGTCTATCACCTGATTGATGGTGGCCATGATACCGAGCTTCATCAGTACCTTAATGACCTCACTGCCCTTTACGGCCATCTTCTGCGCCAACTCGGAAACCTTGATGGATTCCGGAATCTCTACCGCACGCACCACCGGAGTCGTCGGCCGCTCGAATCCGTGGCGAGCGTCCACTGTGACTGCACCTCCGCGGCGGGTCGGGCGCTTCTTTTTTCTGCGGCTGCTGATGTCGCTGGCCACATGCAGCTCCTGCCGGCCATAGCGCGTTGACTTGTCATCAACCGGAGTACGCTCGGCTTCCCCGCCTGTCTTCGCCCAGCCGCGGGTATCTCCAGCCGCCCGCTCGCGCTCGCCAGTCTCTCGCTTCTTCGCCTCCTTCTGCCGGCGGGCTTCCTCCGCCGCCTTGGCTTCCTCCTCGGCCTTTAGGCGGGCCGCCTCCTGCTCGCGCGCCTCCCTCTCATGGCGCTCGCGCTCGACGCGCTCAAGCTCCGCACGCTCACGCCGCTCCTGCTCGAGGCGGGATTCCTCTTCCTCGCGGCGCTTTCGATCGACCTCTTCCTGCTGCTGCCGAGCCTCCTTCTCGAGTTCGTCACGCTTCACGTAGGTGCGCTTGCGTCGGATCTCGACGTTGACCGTCCGTGCCCTACCCTGATTGCTGGCCAGGCGAATCTCGCTTTGGGTGCGCCGTTTGAGCGTAATCTTCTTAGGCGCCCCGCCTGCTGCATTCTCCTCGCCATGACCATGGCTGCGGCGGAGATGAGTCAACAGCTCCATCTTGGCATCGTCGCTGATGACAGCGTCAGCGCCGCTGACGCTGATTCCCGCTTCATCAAGCTGCACCAGCAAGCGCTCGACGGGTACCTTCAGCACCTCGGCAAACTGGGCTACGGTCACATCCGACATGCGATTGCTCCGATCAGGATAGCCAGCCCTCAGGCTGGGCTCTCTTCGTTTTCGAACCAGTGGGCACGTGCCGTCATGATCAGCGAAGCTGCACGGGCCGCATCCAGTCCATCGATGTCGGCAAGATCATCGACCGCCTGCTCCGCGAGATCCTCACGGGTGATCACTCCACGACTGGCCAGCTGCCTGGCCAGGGCTACATCCATGCCTGCCAGCGCCAGAAGGTCCTCAGCCGGCTGCGCCCCGCCCGCGGTCTCCTCGGTGGCAATGGCCATCGTCAACAACACGTCGCGCGCACGGCTGCGCAGCTCATCGACGATCTGCTGATCGAATTCCTCGATTCCGAGAAGTTCCGCCGCGGGCACGTATGCGATCTCCTCGATTGTCGAGAATCCCTCCTGCACCAGAATGAGTGCCACATCCTCGTCCACATCGAGCTGCTTCATGAAGAGCTCGACAACCGTCCGGGCCTCCTGCTCGCTCTTCTCGTCCGCTGCAGCCTCGCTCATCACATTGAGTTCCCAGCCAGTCAGTTCACTGGCAAGGCGGATGTTCTGCCCTCCACGGCCGATGGCCTGGGACAGTTTGTCCTCCGCTACGGCAATGTCCATGCTGTGCGATTCTTCATCTACCACGATGGAACTCACCTCAGCGGGAGACATCGCATTGATTACAAACTGGGCCGGATTGTCGTCCCAGGGGATGATGTCCACCCGCTCCCCCGCCAGTTCATTCGACACGGCCGTGACGCGTGAACCGCGCATACCGACGCATGCACCAACTGGATCGATACGCGAATCATTGCTCTTGACGGCAATTTTGGCTCGCAAGCCGGGATCGCGGGCAGCGCCCATGATCTCGATCAGCCCCTGACCAACTTCCGGAACTTCGATTTTGACAAGTTCCACGAGAAACTGCGGCGCCGTCCGGCTCAAAAACAGCTGCGGGCCGCGGAGCTCCGAGCGAACTTCGCGCAGCAACGCCTTCATCCGGTCCTGTGTCCGGACCGGTTCTCGCGGAATCATGTTCTCGCGCGGAATGAAGCCTTCGGCATTGCTGCCGAGATCAAGGAAGATTCCGTTCCGATCCACCCGCTTGACAACACCGCTCAACAGCTGACCAACACGACCCGCAAACTCCTCGACAACCTTCTTTCGCTCGGCTTCGCGAACCTTCTGCACAATGACCTGTTTGGCGGTCTGCGCAGCGATTCGGCCAAAATCCACCGACTCGATCGGGACTTCGACATAGCCACCAGGCTCGGCCGCCGCATCTATGTCGACAGCATCGATCATCCTCAATTCCTTGTCGGGAAACTCCAACTCCTTCGAGTCGTCGGCAAACACCTTCCAACGCTGAAACGTTTCGTAATCTCCGGTCTTGCGGTCAATGCTCACACGAGCGTCTATCCCGTCGCCATGTCGCTTACGCGTTGCCGACGCCAGTGCTGCTTCCAGCGCCTCGAATATGATCTCCTTCTCAACGCCCTTCTCATTGGAGACTACATCGACCACATTGAGGATTTCTTTGTTCATAAGACCAACTTCCGCGCCTTCAATTGCCCGCGGCCCCATGAAATTCTGGAACCAGACGAACCATTTCCACATCTGCCAGCGCTATGCGCTGTGCACCACCGTCACTCGACACTTCAATCATGTTTCCATGGCGCGCAACCAGAGTGCCACGGATCTGCCGCCGACCATCGACAAGCCTGCGGAGCTTTACCCTGACCTGCGCGCCGGCAAACCTGTCGAAATGCGCTGGCTTCACCAAGCGGCGATCCAGCCCGGGAGACGACACTTCCAGGCGGTATTGGCCACCGACCAACTCGGCAACATCAAGTGCGCTGCTCACCTGGCGGCTCACGCGCTCGCAATCATCCACCGTCACGCCACTCTCGGAATCGATGAATAGCCGAATCAGGCCCCGTCCATGGCCAAAGTCGACCTCGAGGTCCGCCAGCTCGAAGCCCACACTCACCACCGTCGGTTCGAGCAATTCCCAAATCACCTGCCTGTTTGCCGCCATCCACCTTCAGCCAGTTCTATTGCTCACGACCGCAATAAACAAAAAATGGGCCAAAGGGCCCATCGTCTGCAGCGCCCGGCTCCGTCAGTGCTGACGAAGCACGGCTGCAAAAAAGAAATAGCCCCGACGGGGGCCACTTCCGCAGATCCTGATTGCGCGAAACGACCGACCCGGCGACTGCCACCAGATCGACGAGCCCAAGCGCCCTTGTGTCCGGCTGCCTAGCTGCCAAGCCGGACCCTATCACACCAGTGAGTATTCTAGCCGTCCGGGCCCGGTACGGTAAACCCTTGGTTCGGATAGGCCTGCGGGCAGCTCTTTGCCCACGTGATCTAAACCAACTGGCTGCCAGGCGAAGCGATTCCGGCAGCCGATACGGAAGCGAATGGACACGAGAGCCGAAGGAAGCAGCCCCCAAAACCGCGGAAGGCCGTGCTGGTGCACGGCCTTCCACACGGAATTTGGTAGCGGGGGCAGGATTTGAACCTGCGACCTTCGGGTTATGAGCCCGACGAGCTGCCAGACTGCTCCACCCCGCACCGGTTTGCGGCCGCGATACTACCCCTCCTTCGGGTGCACCGCAATGGTTGCAGCAGCTGGTCAGCCCAGCGCGCGCGCGCAGAGCTCCAGCAGCCCCGCAGGAAACAGGCCCAGCCCGAGCAAAATCAAGGCATTGACGCTGAGCATCACCCGGAAGTCCGCGGGAGCACTTACAGCAGGCAGGCCGGCACCTTCATCGAAATACATCAGATGCACGATTCGCAGGTAGTAGAAGGCACCTATCACCGAAAAAATCACCGCAGCCGTAGCGAGCAGGGCTTGGCCCGACTCGAGCAAAGCCAGGAGTATCCACCACTTTGCGTAGAAGCCCGCGAATGGCGGAACACCGATCATGCTGAACATCACAATCAGCATCATCAGCGCAAACCACGGGCTGCGACGGTTGAGGCCCCTGAAGTCATCCAGCAGATCGGCATCAGAACCACCGCTGGCAAGCAACAGCACGACACCGAACGCGCCTGCGGCCATCAGGACATATATGACCGTGTAGTAGAGGGCGGCCTGCACGCCACCTCCCTGCCCGGACAGAAACCCAAGCAGGATGAAGCCGACATGCGCAATCGTCGAATACGCAAGCATGCGCTTGATATTCGTCTGCATGATGGCAACGAGATTGCCTATCCCCAGCGACAGGACCGCCAGCACGGACAGGATCAATTGCCAGTCCATGTCGATCGGGCCCAACGCATCAACCAGAATTCGCATGGTCAGGGCAAATGCCGCGACTTCCGGTGCGGTAGCGACAAACAGCGAAACACAGGTGGGCGCGCCCTGGTATACATCGGGCACCCACATGTGAAAGGGCGCTGCACCGAACTTGAAGGCAACACCCACCATCACGAAAGCGAGCCCTACCAGGGCCCCCGTCTGCCCGGCCGCCCCAGGCTCCAGCGCAGCCGCGATGCTGCTGAACATGATGCTGCCCGTGACCCCGTAGAGAAGAGAAATTCCATAAAGGAGGCAACCGGATGCAATGGCACCCAGCACAAAGTACTTCATGGCGGCCTCAGCACCTACTGCCGAATCCCGCTCGAACGCCACCATGGCATACAGCGCCAGTGACAGGGTTTCAAGGCCGAGGTACATCGCCAGGAAACTCGCCGAGGAAATCATGACGAGGATCCCGAGGAGCGCAAACAGGCCCAGCGCATAGAATTCCGCGGCCACGAGCTTGCGCTCGCTCAGGTAAGCACGGGAATACACGAACACAACTGCCACGACGGCGAACACGAACAACTTCAGAAACCGTGTCATCGGATCCTGAACAAAGGCCCCGCCCGGCATCAAGATCGTGGCAGTCGGATCGCCGGACCCGGTCACCCAGGCCGCCACGACCAGGCATGCCAGGGTCAGCAGGTAGAGGAGATTGCGGCTATCCCTGGCGAAGACGCCAACCAGCAGCACCGCGCATATTCCGGCACCCACCACGATCTCGGGCAGGCATGCCCCGAGATAGCTCATGACATCGCCATTCATAATTTGGACTGGGTAATGTGGTTGGCAAGGTTATCCACGGAGGCCGACAGGACGTCTACCAATGGTGCTGGCCATAGACCGAGCACCATGACAGCCACCGCAACCAGCCCGAGGACCAGGAATTCCCGCGCGTTCAGATCCTGCAATGCCGCCACACCCTCATTGGCTACCGGGCCGAACACGACGCGCTTGACCATCCAGAGCGTGTACGCCGCACCGAGGACCAGCGTGGTCGCGGCCAGGAATGCGTACCAGAAATTAGCCTGGAAACTTGCCAATATCACCAGGAACTCACCGACGAAACCCGATGTCCCTGGCAACCCCGAATTGGCCATGGCGAAAAGCACCATGAATGCCGCAAACCGCGGCATCGTGTTCACCACTCCACCATATGCGGCAATCTCACGGGTATGCATGCGGTCATACAGGACGCCAACGCAGAGGAACAGTGCGCCTGAAACGAATCCGTGGGAGATCATCTGCACCATGCCGCCGGTGATGCCCATGGATACACCGGGAAGTTCTCCCGTCCGGGACAGGATTCCCCATGCCAGAAATAATCCAAGGGTGACGAACCCCATGTGTGCGACGGACGAGTAAGCGATGAGCTTCTTCAGGTCCTGCTGCACCAGCGCCACCAGGCCGATGTAGACCACGGCCACCAGCGACAATGCGATCATCACCGGTGCCAGCAGGCCCGCGGCATCCGGGGTCACGGGGAGGCTGAAGCGAACGAAGCCGTAGCCGCCCACCTTCAAGAGAATTGCGGCCAGGATCACCGATCCACCGGTCGGCGCTTCCACATGCGCATCCGGGAGCCATGTGTGAACGGGCCACATGGGTACCTTGACTGCAAATGCGACGAGAAGGGCCAGGAATATCCAGATCTGCTCTGTGAGTGAGAGCGGCAGTGCATGGAAATCGAGGATGCTATAGCTATCGGCTTGCAGGTAGAGGTAAATGAGCGCCACCAGCATGAGCACCGAACCAAGGAACGTATACAGGAAGAACTTTACGGTTGCGTAAATGCGTCGCTCACCTCCCCAGACACCGATGATTACAAACATCGGGATCAGCATGGCCTCCCAGAAGACATAGAAAAGAAATGCATCCAGCGCGGCAAAGACGCCGATCATCAGGCCCTCGAGGATCAGGAAGGCCGCAAAGTATTGCGCTGGTCTGAGTTTGATTGTCTCCCAGCCAGCAATGATCACCAACGGCGTCAGGAAGGTAGTCAGTACGATCAGCGGCATCGAAAATCCATCGACGCCCAGGAAGTACTCAACTCTGAATGCCGGCACCCAGGGCAGGCGCTCGACAAACTGCATATGCCAGGTTGTCCGGTCGAAACCCGTCCACAGCAGCAGGCTGGCCGCAAATGTAGCCAGTGAGGCCAGAAGCGCGAGCCAGCGATCGGCACGGAATCCACCCGCCGCTGCGCCACGACCACTGGCCAGTACCAGCATTCCGCCACCGATAGGTAGCGCGATCAGTAAACTGAGAAGTCCCACTCGAAGTGATCCTGCAAGGGCGTCAGCCGCCCCGGAAAATGATCCAGGCAAGGAGTACCGCCAGGCTGATGATCATGGCGAAGGCATAGTGGTACAGGTATCCGGTCTGGCCACGGCGCATGTATCCCGCAATCCAGCCAAGCGTCCTCGCGCTGCCATTGACCACTGCACCATCGATGAGCAGCGCATCTCCAATCCGCCAGAACAGGGTGCCAACGCCACGCGCACCACGCGCGATGACCTTGTCGTTGAACTCGTCGAAGTAGTACTTGTTCACGAGCACCGCGTGGATTCCGCTCAGGCGCCGCCTGACCATCCCGGGTACCGCAGGATTTCGCAGGTATGCATACCACGCCAGGGCCACTCCAGCCATCGATAGCGGTAGCGGCCAGCCGAGCATGCCGTGCAGAACGAACTGGCCTGGCCCATGGAACTCTCGACCCAGCTCAGCGAGTACGTCATGACTACTGTTGACCACAATCGCTCCGTCGAAGAAGGTTCCGAACAAGAGCGAGCCAATGGCTGGCCAGCCGATAGCCACGGACGGAATTGCCAGGAGCATCAGCGGGACCGTGATGACCCATGGCGATTCCCGAAGGTGGTGCCGGGTTTCCTCGTCCATGCGTTCCTTGCCATGAAAGACCAGAAAGAACATCCGGAACGAATACAGGGCCGTGACAAAGACACCAATCACCAGGCAGAAATAGGCATACCCTGCGCCCGGCATTTCCGCCAAGCCAACGGCCTCGATGAGCGCATCCTTGGAAAAGAACCCTGAGAACCCCGGAAAGCCGATCAGCGCCAGGGAGCCAACCAGGCTCGTCCAGTACGTGATCGGCATGTAGCGGCGCAGGCCACCCATCCTGCGTATGTCCTGCTCATGGTGCATGCCGACGATGACTGAGCCGGCGGCGAGAAAAAGCAGCGCCTTGAAGAACGCATGCGTCATGAGGTGGAAAATGCCGGCGGCGTAAGCCGATGCACCCAGGGCCGTGGTCATGTAGCCCAGCTGCGACAGCGTCGAGTATGCCACCACTCGCTTGATGTCATCCTGCACGACGCCGATGAATCCGGTCAGTAATGCGGTGGTCGCACCCACCACCAGCACGACACTCAGCGCTGTCTGCGAATGCTCGAACAGCGGTGACATTCTCGCCAGCAGGAACACGCCTGCCGTAACCATGGTCGCGGCGTGGATCAGGGCCGAAATCGGTGTCGGGCCTTCCATGGAGTCAGGCAGCCAGACGTGCAGCGGCATCTGTGCGGACTTGGCCATGGCGCCCACGAACAAGCCCAGGCAAGCCACCGTAGCGACCGACCATGGGCTGCCCGGAAAAATCTCTATTCGCTGGCCTTCGAGGGTTGCCGCCTGCGCAAATACCTCCTGATAGTCCAGACTCCCGGTAAACGCCAGGATGGTGGCGATTCCCAGCAGCATGCCGAAATCGCCCACCCTGTTCACCAGGAATGCCTTGAGGTTGGCGAAGATCGCCGCCGGCCGCTTGTACCAGAAGCCAATGAGGAGATAGGAGACGAGACCCACCGCTTCCCAGCCAAAGTACAGCTGCATGAAGTTGTTGGACATCACCAGCATGAGCATGGCGAAGGTAAACAGCGAGATATGACTGAAAAACCGTTGATACCCCGGATCGTCATGCATGTAGCCGATTGTGTAGACATGCACCATCAGCGACACGAAGGTCACCACCGTCATCATCAGCGCTGTCAGGCGATCAACGAGGAACCCGACCTGCAAGCGCACCCCGTCCGTCACCAGCCAGGTATAAACCTCCTGGTTGAACGGTATGGCATTGGGCTCGAGCTGTTCGCGCAGGGCCATCAGCGACATGACGAATGACGCACCGACGGCCAGAATGGTTACCGAATGCGCACCAGAACGGCCGATGAGGCGGCCAGCCAGCCCAGCCAGCAGCGCCGCAGCGAGAGGGCAAAGAATGATGGCGAGATATACGCTGCTGCTCACGGTCAACCTCGCAGTACATCCAGTTCCTGGACGTTGATGCTCCGTCGGGTCCTGAATATCACCACCAGGATGGCCAGGCCGATTGCCGACTCCGCCGCTGCCACCGTCAGGATGAAGAAGACGAAAACCTGGCCTGTAGCATCACCCATGAATCGGGACAACGCGATGAAGTTGAAGTTGACGGCCAGCAGCAGCAACTCAACGCACATCAACAGAATGATGACATTCTTGCGATTGATGAAAATGCCCGCCACGCTGATCGCCAGGAGCAAGGCTGACAAGGCCATGTAGTGCGTCAGCGTAATCATGCGTCCCGCTCCGCCTGCACCTTGACGATTCGTACCCGATCCTCACGACGTACCTTGACCTGTGCGGAAATGTCCTGGACCTTCAGGCCTGGACGCTGGCGCTGGGTCAGCATGATGGCCGCGACTATGGCCAGCAGCAGGACGAAAGCGGCAAGCTCGAACTCGAAGACGTGTCCGCCAAACAGCGCAAGGCCTATTTCGCGGGTGTTGCTATGGTCCGGGCCCTGACTCACGAGCGGTGCAGCCAGAGGCATCCCGGACGTCTTCATCCAGACCAGGCTGAGCACCTCGGCAACCATGATCGCCGCTACCACGCTGCCGATGGGCGCATAACGGGTGAAGCCCTCGCGCACGGCCGCCACATTCACATCAAGCATCATAACGACAAACAGGAACAGCACCATCACCGCGCCCACGTACACCAGCACCAGTACGATTGCCAGGAACTCGGCCTCCAGCAACAGCCACAGCACCGCACTGGTCACGAAAGCCAGGATCAGGTACATGGCCGCATAGACCGGATTCCTGGAGACAATGACGCCCATTGCCGCACCAACCAGGACCAGCGCCAGACACCAGAACATGAGCAAGGTGATCATTCGTCGCCTTCCTGCACGCTCAGCGGAACCGGGCGTCCGCCAACTTGTCGGCGGCGATCATGGGTTCGTATTTGTCTCCGATCGCAAGGAGCTTGTCCTTGGTCATGATGTTCTGGCCAGGCTGCTCCATGTGGTACTCGTACAGCCGGGTCTCGACGATGGCATCCACCGGACATGCCTCCTCGCAGAAGCCGCAGTAAATGCACTTGAAAAGATCAATGTCATACCGCGTGGTGCGCCGCGTGCCATCCATGGCCACGTCCGACTCGATGGTGATGGCCGCAGCTGGACATACGGCCTGGCAAAGCTTGCAGGCGATGCAGCGCTCCTCACCGTTTGGATAGCGGCGCAGCGCATGCAGCCCGCGGAAGCGTGGTGATTGCGGGGTCTTCTCCTCCGGGTACTGGATGGTAACCTTCTTCACGAACAGGTTCCGCAACGTCACGCGCAACCCCACAAGAAGGTCCCACAACGAAAGGGTCTTGATTGCCGAAGTCACGGAATTCATCGTCAATCGCTCCAGGGACCGACTTGGGCCACCATCATGGCGCCCTCCAGCATGATCCAGACGAGCGTCACCGGGATGAACACCTTCCATCCCAGGCGCATGATCTGGTCATAGCGGTAGCGCGGAAACGTGGCTCGCAGCCACAGGAAACAGAAGAGAAAGAACGCGATCTTCAGGCACAACCAGGCCAGCGACGGCTGTCGCAGAAACCCGAGTGGCGTGCCTTCCAGGCCCATGAACCACGGCCCGGCGAAGAACGAGTGCCATCCGCCAAAGAACATCACCGCAGTCAGGCCCGCAATGAGGATCATGTTGGCGTATTCGGCAAGGAAGAAGATGGCAAAAGCCACGCCGGAATACTCGACATGGAAGCCGGCAACAATCTCGGATTCACCCTCGGCGACATCGAATGGCGCGCGATTCGTCTCAGCCACGCCGGAAATGAAATACACCAGGAAGAGCGGGAACAGTGGCAACCAGAACCAGCGCAGAAAGCCACCAGACTGTGCTTCGGTGATAACCCCGAGATTCAGGCTGCCGCCTGCCATCAGCACGCCAACGAGCGCGAACCCCATGGCAATCTCGTACGCCACGATCTGTGCCGCAGAGCGCATGGCGCCCAGGAAGGCATACTTCGAGTTCGAAGCCCAGCCGGCGAGAATGACGCCGTAGACCGCCAGGGATGTCAGCGCGAGGATGTACAGCAGTGCGGCATCGATCTGCGCGATCGCATAGCCCGGGAATAGTGGCATGACCGCCCAGGTGGCCAGCGCGGGTACGATCGACAGCAGTGGCGCAACGAAGAACAGGAAGCGGTTCGCCCGTGACGGCACGACCACTTCCTTCAGAAGCAGCTTGATGACATCCGCAAAGGGCTGGAACCAGCCCCTGGGCCCGACCCTGTTCGGACCGATGCGGTTCTGCATGTAGCCGATGACCTTCCGCTCCAGGTAGGTGAGGAAGGCCACGCACAGGATAAGCACCACCACCAGCGGCACGATCTGCAGCGCAATGTAGACCACCTGGACTACGATCTCGCGCAGCCCATCAGGCAGGAACCCCAGAAGTTCGTTCAACCAGTCAATCATGACTCACGCGGTACGGCGCCCCTCCGCGGCTTCCACGCCCATCAGCCCGTCGTCGGTCTGTTGCAGCGAGCTCGCCCGCCGCAGCAATGCATCCACCTGGTACATCGGCACATCCAGATCGACACCGGCAATGGCCGTCGACCTCGGGGCGGCACCTGGCGCAGCACGGGACCGCGTCAGCTCACCCGGCAATAGCTCTCCGGCCAGTGTGCGGACCTCGGCTGCAATGGCATCGGCCGCGGCGTAATCGAAGCGTGCCACACCCAGGCGCTCGCCCAGCACTCGCAGCACTTTCCAGCCGGGTCGTGTCTCGCCAGGAGGTTGCACCGCTGCCGCAAAGGACTGCCATTGGCCCGAGAAGTTGACGAAAGTCCCGTCGGTTTCGAAATACGTGCCAATGGGCAACAACACGTCTGCCAGCGACTGCAACGAATTGCCGTGGAAAGCCGAAAACGAGACAACAAACCGGCCGTCACCAGCCGCTCGTTGCAAGGTCGCGCCCCCCGCGCAGTCGAACTCCGGCTCGATGCCATACAGGATCAGGCCCGACGGCGCTGCCTGGATGATCTTCTCGGCACTCGCGCCAGCCTGTGCCCGGAGACGGCCACCTGCTTCGCGATGGGGCAAGGCGCCGGCGAGTGCAAGTCCGACGGCATTGGCTCCTTCCGGAATGTAGCCTAGCGCTGCGCCGGTGAACCGGGCGAGCGCTCGCGCCAGCGCATCGATCTCGGCAAACCGCGGGTGGCGCATGGCAATGTTGCCCAGGAAAATGGCGGAGCGCCCTGCTCCACGCAAACGAGCCAGCGCCTGGTGATGCCGCTCTTCCGGTGCCGGAGCCTGATCGAGCAGTCGCGCCAGGTCTGCCTGCCGCTCAGCGCCAGCAGCTGCCGCACGCACCAGGACAGCCAACTGCAACCAGAAGTCCTCCGTGCTGCCAACCATCGTGTCAGCCACGGGAAAGAGCATTGGATACGGGGCGGGATTGATGAACCCCACCCCAGCGCCCCGGAGTGCTGCCTTGCGCAAGCGGTGGGCCAGCAGGGGCACCTCCTTGCGGATATTGCTGCCGATTACCAGCACCTGCTCCAGACCTTCAACTTCTGCCACGGACATGCCGAGCCAGGGAATCTCGGCATCCTGCTCCTGGTCACGGAAATCCCGGCGACGCAGGCGGTAGTCGATATTGGCTGACCCCATGTGCGACAACAGCCGCTGCAGCAGGTACCCCTCCTCAATCGTGACACTTGGCGAAACCAGTGCCGCGACGCCAGCGCCCTGGACCCGCTGCAATCCCGCGGCTGTGGCGTCCAGTGCTTCAGCCCACGAGACAGGCCGCCAGCCATCAGCGCCCCGCAGCTGAGGCTGGACAAGCCGATCCGTGGCATACAGACCCTCGTAGCTGAACCGGTCGCGGTCGGAGGCCCAAGTCTCGTTGATATCTTCACAAGCCTCTGGCACCACCCGCTTGACCTTGCCGTTCATGACATGGGCGAGGATGTGAGCGCCGAGGCCATCGTGGCCCGCCACCAGCGGCCGCTGCTGCATTTCCCAGGCACGTGCCGAGAAGCGGAACGGTTTGCTGTTCAGTGCACCTACAGGGCAAAGGTCAATGATGTTGCCCGAGAGTTCATGTTTCACGCTGCGTTCGATGTAG
This sequence comes from Gammaproteobacteria bacterium, assembly GCA_015709695.1. Taxonomy (NCBI): domain Bacteria; kingdom Pseudomonadati; phylum Pseudomonadota; class Gammaproteobacteria; species Gammaproteobacteria bacterium. Next base: position 1,223,483 of record CP054183.1, read on the forward strand.
GGCGAAATCTCGACTCGATCGCCACGACCGATCGTCCCGAGCTCCTGGAATCCAGCAATCTCCTGGGTAAACCGTACGCAGCGGGTGCAGTGGATGCAGCGGGTCATGTCGGTGGAGATCAGCGGACCGATATTCTTGTCGCGCACCACCCGCTTGCGCTCCGAAAAGCGGGAAATGTCGCGCCCGAATCCAAGAGCAAGATCCTGCAACTCGCACTCCCCGCCCTGATCACAGATGGGGCAGTCGAGCGGATGGTTGATAAGCAGGAATTCCATCGTCGCCCGCTGGGCATCAATGGCTCGTCGTGATCTGGTGTGCACCTTCATGCCAGGCGCCACAGGCGTGGCGCAGGCCGGCATCGGCTTCGGCGCGTTCTCCACTTCGACGAGACACATGCGGCAATTGGCTGCCACCGAAAGCTTCGTGTGGTAACAGAAGCGTGGCACATATGCGTCGACGGCATCGGTCACTTCGATCAGCATCTGGCCAGGTCGCGCCTCGACCTCGACGCCGTTGACCTGGATCGTGCACTTGTCCTGGCTCATGACTGCATCCTGCCCGGCGGCCTCAAGCGGCTTCGGGTTGCACCTCGACAAGGGACCGACCAGCGTTTGCGACCATGTACTCGAACTCGTGACGGAAATGCCTGAGGAAGCTCTGCACGGGCCATGCCGAGGCATCGCCGAAGGCGCAGATGGTGTGACCCTCGATGTGATTCGCCACATCCAGCAGCAGGTCGAGGTCCTCCTGTGTCCCCTTGCCAGCGATGATCCGCGACAGCACCCTGTGCATCCAGCCCGTACCCTCACGGCACGGCGTGCACTGCCCACAGGACTCCGCATGATAGAAGCGGCTTATCCGGCGCAGCACCGACACCATGCACGTCGTCTCATCCATGACTATGACAGCGCCCGTGCCGAGGGCAGACCCGGCAGCCTTCACGGAGCCGTAATCCATCCTGACATCCATCATCACCGCTCCAGGTACCACCGGTACGGACACTCCGCCCGGGATCACCGCTTTGAGGGCGCGGCCGTCGCGCACGCCACCAGCGATTTCCAGCAGCTCGCGAAAGCTGATGCCCAATGGCAGTTCGAAGTTGCCCGGCCGGTTCACGTGGCCGGAAACGGAGAAGATCATCGTGCCGCCGGAGTCCTTCGGGCCAAGCGCCGAAAACCACTGCGGGCCCTCTCGCAGGATCTTCGGCACGGAGGCGAAGCTCTGCGTGTTGTTGATCGTGGTGGGCATGCCGAACAGACCCTTGTTTGCCGGGAAAGGCGGCTTGAAGCGCGGACGCCCCTGCTTGCCTTCCAGCGACTCGAGCAAGCCTGTTTCCTCACCGCAGATGTAGGCACCGGCACCGACGAAGGCGTGAAGGTCGAAATCCACCCCCGAGCCCCTGATGTTCCGGCCGAGAAGACCGGCCGCATAGGCCTCTTTGAGGGCTGCTTCGAACCGCGGTATTGGCTCGTCGAGGAACTCGCCGCGGACATAGTTGTAGCCCACAGTGGCGTTCATGGCGTAGCCGCCAATGGCCATTCCCTCGATCACGGCATGCGGATTGAACCGCAGGATGTCGCGGTCATGACAGGTGCCGGGCTCGCTCTCGTCCGAGTTGCACACCACGAACTTCTGCATCGGCTTGTCACGCGGCATGAAGCTCCACTTCACTCCAGTGGGAAAGCCTGCGCCGCCGCGGCCACGCAGCCCTGATGCCTTCACAGTGTCGATCACCTGGTCGCGGGTGAGCTTACCCGCCAGGATCTGCTCCCAGGCGGAATAACCGCCGACCCGCCGGTACGTGTCGAGACTCCACGGAACGTCGGCTCCTAGCGTCTCGAGACAGACCAGGTTCTGCTGTGGGTGCAAGGGGCTCACTCCAGGGCGTCCAGGATCTCGTCGGCACGCGCCGGCGTGACATTTTCGTAGAACTTGTGATCAACCATGATCATGGGCGCCCCGGTACAGGCAGCCAGGCACTCTTCCTCCTTCTTCAGGAATATCCTGCCGTCGGGCGTGCTCTCGCCAACAGCAATTCCAAGGTGCTTCTCGACGTGAGCCAGCAACTGCTCCCCACCACAGAGCATGCACGATATGTTGGTGCATACCGATACGCTGTGGCGGCCGACCGGCCTGGTCTCGAACATTGAGTAGAACGATGCCACCTCGAATACCTGGATTGCAGGCAAGCTCAGGTAAGCGGCAACAGCTTCCATCAGTTCAGTCGTGAGATAACCACCGTTTTCGTGCTGCACGGCATGCAGCGCGCCAATGACGGCCGATCGTTGGCGACCCGCGGGGAACTTGGCGACCCAGTGATCGATTTCCTCGCGCACATGGCTTGAGAGCAGCGCTGTCTTGTCGCTGGGCTGCATGGCTTTCCTATCGATCGATCTCGCCGAAGACGATGTCCTGCGTGCCAATGACGGCAACGACATCAGGAAGCATGTGGCCGCGCACCATGTCGTCCAGTGCGGCGAGGTGCGGAAATCCCGGGGCGCGGACCTTGACGCGAAACGGCTTGTTCGCGCCATCGGAAACAAGGTAGACGCCAAACTCGCCCTTTGGATGCTCAACTGCGGCGTAAGTCTCCCCGGCGGGAACCGTATACCCCTCCGTGAAGAGCTTGAAATGATGGATCAGGGATTCCATGTCTCCCTTCATGTCTTCGCGGGATGGTGGCACCAGCTTGTGATCGTCCACGGTCACCGGCCCGGGGTTGGCGCGCAACCAGCGGACACACTGCCGGATGAGGTGATTCGACTGCCGGAGCTCCTCCATACGCACCAGATACCGGTCGTAGCAATCGCCATTCACGCCCACAGGGATGTCGAAGTCGAGATCGGCATAGACCTCGTATGGCTGCTTCTTGCGCAAGTCCCATGCAATTCCGGAGCCGCGCAACATCGGGCCGGTGAAGCCGAGCTGCATGGCGCGCTCGGGTGTGACCACCCCGATGTTTACGGTGCGCTGCTTCCAGATCCGGTTGTCAGTCAGCAGCGCTTCATACTCGTCGATACAGGCCGGGAACCGGTCGGTAAACGCCTCGATGAAATCCAGCAACGTACCGTCGCGGGTCTCATTCATGCGCTTGACTTCCGCGCTGGAGCGCCAGCGGGAATCCCGGTAGCGCGGCATCGAGTCCGGGAGGTCGCGGTACACGCCGCCAGGCCGATAGTACGTGGCATGCATCCGCGTCCCGGAGACCGCTTCATAGCAATCCATGAGGTCCTCGCGCTCCCGGAAGCAGTAGAGGAAGACCGTCATGGCGCCGATATCGAGCCCGTGGCATCCCAGCCAGAGCAGGTGATTCAGGATGCGCGTGATCTCGTCGAACATCACGCGGATGTACTGAGCACGGGGTGGCGGTGTCACCCCCAGCAACTTCTCGATTGCCAGAACGTAGCCGTGCTCATTGCACATCATGGACACGTAGTCGAGGCGGTCCATGTAGCCGATGCTCTGGTTGAACGGCTTGGTTTCAGCCAGCTTCTCCGTACCCCGATGCAGCAGGCCGACATGCGGGTCCGCCTTCTGGATCACCTCGCCATCCATTTCCAGAACCAGGCGCAGCACGCCGTGGGCAGCGGGATGCTGCGGTCCGAAATTGAGCGTGAACTGCTGGAACTCAGCCACGGGCAGGCCCGTCCTTGAGATCCGGCATGTAGCGGTTGTCATCGCGGATGGTTTTTGGAACCAAGACGCGCGGCTCGATGCTGACGGGCTGGTAGATCACCCTCTCCTTGTCAGGGTCGTAGCGCACCTCGACGTTGCCGCTGACAGGAAAGTCCTTGCGGAACGGATGGCCGATGAATCCGTAATCAGTCAGCAGGCGACGCAGGTCCGGGTGCCCCTCGAAAAGGACGCCAAAGAGGTCGAACGCCTCCCGCTCGTACCAGTCTGCAGCCTGCCAGACACCCACCAGGGATGGCACTACCGGGGGATTGTCACTGCCAGTGAAAGTACGCAGCCGCAGGCGCCAGTTCTGGCTCACGGACAACAGGTGGTACACGACTGCAAAGCGTCTTGGGTCGAATGGCGAGCCGGGGTCCGGTACGATGACCTCGCGGACGGCGGCGCGACTGAAGCCCGTACCCGTGGCCGTCGAGGTATTCCACTCGGCCTCGCCGTAGCCCAGATAGTCGACGCCACACAGATCCACAAGGGTCTCGAACCCGAATTCCGGTTCGTCGCGGAGCGCGCGGGCAACCTCGGGGAGCACGGCCTTGCCGATTTCATAAGTCAGCTCACCGGTTCGCGAAGGCACATGGCGCAGTTCAGCGCCGAATCGCCCTGCGATTCGCTCTGCCAGTACTGCGGATCTTGAAGTCATCGGCGGCCTAACGCGCAAAGGTGCTGGTGCGGCGGATCTTGTTCTGCAACTGCAGGATCCCGTAGAGCAGGGCCTCGGCGGTCGGCGGGCAGCCCGGCACGTACACGTCCACCGGCACGATGCGATCGCAACCGCGGACAACGGAGTAGGAATAGTGATAATAGCCGCCGCCGTTGGCACATGAGCCCATGGAGATCACCCACTTCGGCTCAGGCATCTGGTCGTAGACCTTGCGCAAGGCAGGGGCCATCTTGTTGGTCAGCGTCCCGGCGACGATCATCACGTCGGACTGCCTCGGACTGGGACGGAAAATGACCCCGAAGCGGTCAAGGTCATAGCGTGCCGCGCCCGCATGCATCATTTCCACGGCACAGCAGGCCAAGCCGAACGTCATGGGCCAGAGTGACCCGGTACGCGCCCAGTTGACCAGATCATCGATCTTGGTCACGACAAAGCCGCGTTGCTGCAGCATCTCAGGCGGGCTCTGCGTCAATCCCACTCGAGTGCCCCCTTCTTCCATTCATAGACGAACCCGACCACCAGTACGGCCAGGAAGATCCCCATGGATACCAGACCCGCAAGGCCAAGGGTGTCGAGTGCAACGGCCCAAGGAAACAGGAAGGCAATTTCCAGGTCGAACACAATGAACAGGATCGCCACGAGGTAATAGCGGACGTCGAACTTCATCCGCGTATCCTCAAATGCCTCGAAGCCACACTCGTATGCGGAAAGCTTTTCGGCGCTCTTCTGCCCCCGCCCCAGCAAAAGCCCTGCCCCGAGGAGCACCAGGCCAATGGCCGTGGCGATACCCAGGAAAATGAGCACCGGCAGGTAGTTCTGCAGCAAGCTGGTAACCTCGAGGCCTCATGGCCTGCGCACAACGCCTGCGCACCCAGGCCGGCCTAACGTATCAGTATTCCATGGTGCCGATGGTGAGACTCGAACTCACACGGCTTGCGCCACCGCCCCCTCAAGACGGCGTGTCTACCAATTCCACCACATCGGCATTGCGTCAGTTCACGGCACGGTGCTGCCGGCGGGAGCCGGTGCATCGCCATCGGGCACCCGGGAAGTGTCCACCGGTTTCCCTTCACTTCCAGGCGCCGGCGTAATCCCCGCGGCTCCAGAGGCACCCTCGATCACGCTCTTGGCTACCGGCCGCTCGGCACCGAGGTACGCGAGCCCAAGGCTCGTCGCAAAGAAGATGGTTGCGAGGACAGCCGTTGAACGGGACAGGAAGTTTGCTGAACCCTTGGCGCCGAAAACGGTTGCTGACGCACCCGCGCCGAAGGCTGCGCCCGCCTCGGCACCCTTGCCGCGCTGGACAAGGACCAAGCCGACGATCATGACGCCTACGATCACGTGCAACACCAGCAGAAGCGTTTGAATGGTCGTCATGTCGTTGTTCCCGCAGCAGCGCTGCAGATCTTGAGAAAGTCGGCCGCATCCAGGGATGCGCCCCCGACCAGGCCACCGTCGATATCCGGCATGGCGAACAGCTCCCGGGCATTTGATCCCTTTACGCTGCCGCCGTACAGAATACGAAGCTCACCGCCTATTCTAGCAGACCGGGCCAGCACGGCATGCCGGATCACGGAATGAACTTCCTGCGCCTGCTGCGGTGATGCCGTATGGCCGGTGCCGATGGCCCATACCGGCTCGTAGGCAATGATGCCGAGCGCCAGCTCCTCATCCGAAACGACATCCAGCACCGCATCCACCTGGCGCCGGACCACCACCTCTGTCGTCCCGGCCTGGCGCTGTTGCAGCGTCTCGCCGACGCACAGGACAGGCGACATGCCGGCGGCAACGACGGCCCTGAACTTGCGGGCGACAAGCTCGTCCGCTTCGCCAAACAGGGTACGGCGCTCGGAATGCCCCACCAGGACATGACTGCAGCCGACCTCACGCAGCATGACCGCGGATACCTCTCCGGTGAACGCGCCCTGGGTCTCGGCCGCCGCATCCTGGGCCCCCAGCATCACCGGGCTGCCCTGGAGCACAGCCGATACTTCCGCCAGGTACACGAACGGCGGGCAGACCATGACGTCGATATCCCAGCCGGAATGCAGCCCGGCGCGGATTGCACCGAGCAGGCTGGCGTTGGAAGCCCGGCTTCCGTGGAGCTTCCAGTTTCCCGCGACGAGAGGCCGCCTCATGAGGATCCCATCAGAGAACACGCAGGGCACCGCGCGAACCGGGGCACCTTCGACGGGCGCGAAGGTTAGCCGCCCCCCACCCCGAAATCAATGGCGGCAAACCACCAGCCGGGTCTCAGGCGGCTTCACTCGCCACGACTCTGGCGATCTGCTCCGCCAGCTGACGAATCTCCCCTTCGTCCTCGCCTTCCACCATGACGCGCACCACCGGCTCGGTCCCGGACGGTCGCAGTACTACCCGGCCACGTTGCCCCAGGTGATACTTCACCTGATCGACGGCCGAGCGCACCGGTGCGCTGCTGCCCAGGTCGAGCCGCCGCGCCGTCCGGACATTGATGAGAACCTGGGGAAACCTGCGCATGCCACCCGCCAGCTCCGCCAGGCTGCACCCCGATTCCCTCATGATCGCAAGTACCTGCAGCGCGGTAACCAGGCCGTCGCCGGTCGTCGTCTTGTCCAGGCACAGGATGTGCCCGGATGTTTCGCCACCCAGCTTGCCACCCGTTTCACGGAGCAGCTCGAGGACGTATCTGTCGCCCACCCTGGCCCGCCGGAATCCCGCCCCGATCTCGCCCAGGGCGAGCTCCAGGCCGAGGTTGCTCATCAACGTGCCGACCACCGGCCCTTCCAGCAACCCGCGTCGGCGCCGATCCGCCGCAAGGACATACAGGATCTGGTCGCCATCGACAAGATTGCCGAGGTGATCGACCATGACCACGCGGTCCCCATCCCCGTCGAAGGCGATGCCGATGTCGGCCCCGACACCCTTGACCATCAGGGTAAGCAGCCCAGGCTGCGTGGATCCACAGCCTTCATTGATGTTACGGCCGTTGGGCGAGCAGCCGATTGGCACGATATCGGCACCCAGCTCCGTAAGCGCGCGCGGTGCAACCTTGTATCCGGCCCCATGGGCGCAATCCACCACGACCTTCAGGCCGTCGAGCCGCAATGGACCCGGCACGGTGCCGACACAGAACCTCTGGTACTGCTCGATGGCGGTTTCCAGCCGCTTTGCACGACCGAGCGCACCCGAATCCCGGGTGATGGCTGGCTCCACCAGGTGCGCCTCGATGGCCTCCTCGATGCTGTCGGACAGCTTGCCTCCATGGCGGTCGAAGAACTTGATGCCGTTGTCGGAATAGGGATTGTGGGAGGCGCTGATGACCACCCCCAGATCGGCTTCGCTCGACTGGGTCATGTATGCGATACCCGGCGTCGGCAGCGGACCGAGCAGGATCACATCCATGCCAGCGGCGACAAATCCGGCTTCCAGCGCAGATTCGAACATGTATCCGGAGACGCGCGTATCCTTGCCGATCATCACGCGCCCACCGCCCGGTGCCAGCACGCGTGCTGCGGCACTGGCGAGCCGGAGCGCAAATTCAGCCGTCATCGGGTGTTGCCCGACCTGCCCGCGAATGCCATCTGTCCCGAAGAATTGCCTACCCATCTACTGTCGCTCCGATCACGGCCCCAATGACACGCAAAGCATCCACGGTTGGCCCGACATCATGAACCCGGATAACGGATACCCCCTGAAGGGCAGCATAAGCCGCCAACGCCACGCTGCCGTGCAGGCGGTCGCCAACCGGCTTCCCGGTGAGGGCCCCGATCAAGGCCTTGCGTGACAGCCCGACCAGCACCGGCAGCCCCAAGCCGGTGAATTCCCGCAAGGAACGCAGCAGCTGCAGATTATGCGACAGGTCCTTGCCGAAGCCGAACCCCGGATCAATCAGCAGGGAGGCACGTGGCATGCCGGCAGCTTCGCATGCAGCAATCCGGGTGGCGAGGAAACCCCTCACCTCGGCTACTACGTCCAGGTATGCGGGTGCCACCTGCATGGAAGCCGGCTCGCCCTGCATGTGCATCAGGCACACGGGCACCCCAAGGCCTGCTGCCGTCGCCAGGGCGTCCGGCCGCCGCAAGGCATGGACATCGTTGATCATGCCGGCTCCGGCGTCCACGGCCGCCCGCATGACGTTCGGCTTGCTGGTATCGACCGACAACAGACAGGGAATCCGCCTGGCCAGCGCCTCGATCACCGGCACCACCCTGCGCATCTCCTCCACCTCGGTCACCGGTGGTGCACCGGGTCGCGTGGACTCTCCCCCAATGTCGATGATGGCGGCTCCGGCTGCCGCCATTGCCTCGGCATGGGCCAGAGCGGCGTCCAGACGTGAAAAGCGGCCGGCATCCGAGAATGAATCCGGCGTGACATTCAGGATGCCCATGACCAGCGGTGGCCCGCCAGCCTGCAGGCAAATCCTGCCACTCACCTTCCCTGCCCCTGCTTGGTCAGGTGCGCCAGGCCCGGGTCCCTTGGCCGTGGCATGCAGGCTACCGGGCCTTGCCGTCGGTCAGTGCTGCTTGGCAGGCTCCCCAATCCCCGGCTCACCCTTGGCCGCACCCGTCGTGGGTGCTGGAGAAGGCGGCACAGGACCGGTGCTGTCCCAGCCATCCGGGGGCCGCGGTTCGCGGCCCGCCATGATGTCCTTCAGCTGTTGCTCATCGATGGTCTCGAACTTGATCAGCGCACCTGCCATGCTGTGCAGCTTGTCCATGTTCTCGCGCAGGATTGACTCTGCACGCCGGTAATTGTCATCGATGATCTTCCGGACCTCTTCGTCGATGGCGTGGATGGTCACGTCGGACACCTGCTTGTGCTGGGTGAACGACCGGCCGAGGAACACTTCTCCGTCCTCTTCGGTGTAGGTCAGCGGCCCCAGCCGCTCGGACAGCCCCCACTTCGTGACCATGTTGCGGGCGATGTCGGTTGCGCGCTCGATGTCATTCGCGGCACCAGTCGTCACCGCTTCGCGACCGAAGACGATCTCCTCGGCAATCCGGCCGCCAAACAAGCTGGAGATCTGGCTGTTCAGCCGGCGCTTGCTCAGGCTGTAGCGGTCCTCCTCCGGCAGGAACATGGTGACACCCAGGGCACGACCACGCGGGATGATCGATACCTTGTAGACAGGGTCATGGTCCGGCACGGACAGGCCGACTATGGCGTGGCCTGCCTCGTGATAGGCCGTCAGTTTCTTCTCTTCTTCACTCATGACCATGGAGCGCCGCTCGGCGCCCATCATGATCTTGTCCTTCGCCTTTTCGAACTCATCCATCGTGACCGTTCGGCGGTTCGAGCGGGCAGCGAATAGCGCCGCCTCGTTCACCAGGTTGGCGAGATCTGCCCCGGAGAAGCCCGGCGTGCCCCGCGCAATGACGGAGGGCCGTACATCATCGGCAAGCGGCACCTTGCGCATATGCACCCGGAGGATCTGCTCGCGGCCACGCACGTCCGGCAGCGGCACGACGACCTGGCGATCGAACCGTCCCGGGCGCAGCAAAGCCGGGTCCAGCACGTCAGGCCGGTTGGTCGCGGCAATGACGATGACGCCCTCATTGCCCTCGAAGCCGTCCATTTCCACCAGCAGCTGGTTCAGCGTCTGCTCGCGCTCGTCGTGGCCACCACCGAGGCCGGCGCCGCGATGGCGCCCGACGGCGTCGATCTCGTCGATGAAAATGATGCAGGGGGCGTGCTTCTTCGCCTGTTCGAACATGTCGCGCACCCGGGACGCACCGACACCGACGAACATTTCGACGAAATCCGAGCCGGAAATGGTGAAAAATGGCACCTTCGCTTCCCCGGCGATCGCCTTGGCGAGCAGGGTCTTGCCGGTACCGGGGGAGCCGACCATGAGGACGCCACGGGGAATCTTGCCGCCCAGGCGCTGGAACTTGGCCGGATCCCGCAGGAAATCGACGATTTCGCCAACTTCTTCCTTCGCTTCCTCGACGCCCGCCACGTCATTGAAGGTCACGTTGACCTGGTCCTCGCCAAGCAACCGGGCACGGCTCTTGCCGAAGGACATGGCCCCACGGCCACCGCCACCTCCCTGCATCTGCCGCATGAAATAGACCCAGACGCCAATCAGCAGCAGCACCGGAAAGGAATTGATGAACAGGCTGACCAGGATGTTCTGCCCCTTCGGGGCCGTGGCGCTGATCTGCACGTGGCTCTTTTTCAATTCGCCGATCAGTGCCGTATTGTCGGTTTCCGGGCTGTAGGTGACGAAACCTTCGCCGGTGACGCGCTCTCCGCGGATGGTGTCACCTTCAAAGACCACCCGCTCGACCTGGCTGGCATGGACCCAGTCCAGGAAGGTCGAGTAATCGACCGCCGCAGGCTGGCGCCCGCCGGTACCGAAGCTCTGGAACACCGTCAGCAGCACGATGGCAATGACGATCCAGAGAATGATGTTTTTGGCCAGGTCGTTCACTGGAAAACCTTCAGTCGCATGAGCGACTTATATGGATCCAACAAGTTTAGACGCTACTATAAACGATAGTTTCCCGCCACCAAGTACATCTCACGGCTTTCCGCCCTGGACGATGCCGGCTTGCGGATGCGGACCGAGCCAAAATCCCGCCTGGCAGCCGCCACCAGGGCCTCGAATCCCTCACCCTGGAATACCTTGGCCAGCACCGCTCCGCCCGGTTCGAGGAAATGGTCGGCACTCTCGAAGACCGCCTCCACCAAAGCCAACGCCCTGGGCTGGTCCACACTCCTGTTTCCAGTGATATTGGGGGCCATGTCGGAAATCACCAGGTCCGCCCTGAGGCCACCCAGGGCGGTCAGCACCTGCTCCTGTGTGCCCGGCTCGACGAAGTCCCCCTGGATCACCACGACGCCTTCCAGCGGCTCCATAGGCAGCAGGTCGACGGCTATGACCCGGCCGGAGAGGCCCACTCGCCCGGCGGCCACCTGCGACCATCCTCCAGGTGCCGCTCCCAGGTCCAGGACCCGCTTGCCACGACGCAGCAGCCGCTCGCGGTCATCGATTTCCATCAGCTTGAATGCGGCCCGCGATCGCCAGCCCTCGGTCCGGGCACGCCTGACATACGGATCGCTCGCCTGCCGCTGCTTCCACCTGCCGCTGGATGACTTCCTGGCCATGTATGCGCAAACCGCCCCGTTCGTCGCAGCTATAATGCGCCGCGATGACACTCACCGAAACCGAAAAGCGACGCCTGCGAGGCCTCGCACACCACCTGAGTCCATATGTCCACGTGGGCAACGCCGGCATCACGCCAGGCGTGCTGGCGGAACTCGACGGCGCGCTTGCGCACCATGAGCTCCTCAAGATCAAGGTTCGGGCTGATGACCGGGCGCAACGCAACGCAGTGATTGCCGAGCTGGCCTTGCGGTGCGATGCCGCCGTCGTTACCCGCATCGGCAACGTTGCGGTACTCTACCGTCCCGCCACCGACGCGCCCGGGCGGGTGATGCCGGGGACATCTGCGGCCTAGATATACTCGACCTTGAGTATCTCGTAGCTGCGCTCCCCGCCCGGGGCGGCAACCACGGCCACATCACCCTCATTGTGGCCAATCAGCGCCCTGGCGATGGGCGAGGTAATGGAAATGGACCCCGCGGCGATGTCAGCTTCGTCCTCACCGACGATTCGGTAAGAAACCTCCCGACCGTCCGATTCATCGACCAGCCTGACGGTGGCACCGAATACCACTCGACCCGTGTTCGTCAACCTCGAAACCTCGATGATCTCGCAGTTGGCGAGGCGCGACTCGATTTCCTGGATCCGCCCTTCGATGAAGCCCTGCTGCTCCTTGGCCGCCTGATACTCGGCATTCTCCTTGAGATCACCGTGACCGCGGGCTTCGGCAATGGCCTGGATGACGCGGGGTCGCTCGACAGTCTTCAGACGCCGCAACTCCTCGCGCAGCAGCTCGGCACCCCGGGCGGTGATGGGCATCTTCCTCACTGCAACAACTCCTTGTGCAGATCCTGCAGGCGATTGACGTCGCCATTGTCCAGGTGGTCCAGCGCCATGGTGGTGGCCACCGCCGCGGCAAGCGTGGTGTAGTAGGTCACGCGATGACGAACCGCCGCGGAACGGATCGGATGGGATTCACGGATCGCCTGCTTGCCTTCCGTGGTGTTCACGATGAGTGACAGCTCGTCGTTCTTGATCATGTCCACCACGTGGGGCCTACCTTCCCGCACCTTGTTCACGCGACGGCAAGCCACCCCACCCTCGGCAAGCGCCACCGCGGTACCGTTGGTGGCGACGATGTCAAAGCCACGCTCCAGCAGGATGCGGCCAAGCTTGACCACGCCCGTCTTGTCCCGATCGCGCACCGACAACAGCGCGACACCACGCCGCGGCAACAACACCCCCGAAGCCAGCTGGGCCTTGGCGTAGGCCTCGGCGAACGAGCGGCCGGTTCCCATGACTTCACCGGTCGATTTCATCTCCGGTCCGAGGATGGGGTCCGCATCCGGGAACTTGTTGAACGGGAAGACCGACTCCTTCACCGCGAAGTATGGCGGCACGCGGGCGGTGGTGATGCCCTGCTCCACCAGGCTCTGCCCCACCATGACGCGAGCAGCAATCTTGGCAAGCGGGAGTCCGATTGCCTTCGAGACAAAAGGTACCGTGCGTGATGCGCGCGGGTTGACTTCCAGGACGTAGATGATGCCGTTCTGGATGGCAAACTGCGTATTCATCAGGCCTATGACGCCCAGCGACTGGGCCATCGCAGCCACCTGACGTGACAACTCTTCCTGTACTTCGCGGGACAGCGTGGCCGGCGGCAGGGAGCAGCCTGAATCGCCGGAGTGGATCCCTGCCTGCTCTATGTGCTCCATGATGCCGCCGATGAAGACGTCATTTCCGTCACAGATGCAGTCGACATCCACCTCTACCGCCAGGTCGAGGAACCGGTCGAGCAGCACCGGGCTGTCATGGGACACGGCCACTGCCTTGCGCATGTAGGCGCGCAGATCGTCTTCGCCATGGACAATCTCCATGGCACGCCCTCCGAGCACGTACGAGGGGCGAACCACCAGCGGGAAGCCCACCTCCTGGGCAAGCTGGACGGCATCATCCTCGTTGCCCGCGGTGCAGTTGGGCGGCTGCTTCAGGTTGAGCCGCTTGAGCAACTGCTGGAACCGTTGCCGATCCTCGGCCACGTCGATGGAATCCGGCGAGGTGCCGATGATTGACGCCCCGGCAGCTTCCAGGCTCTTTGCCAGTTTCAGCGGAGTCTGCCCGCCATACTGGACGATGACACCAGCAGGCTTCTCAAGATCCACGATTTCCATGACGTCCTCGAACGTCAGGGACTCGAAGTACAGACGGTCCGAGATATCGAAATCGGTGGAAACCGTCTCCGGATTGCAGTTGACCATGATGGTCTCGAACCCCGACTCCTTGAGCGCCAGGGCCGCGTGGACGCAGCAGTAATCGAATTCGATCCCCTGTCCGATGCGGTTGGGACCACCGCCCAGAATCATGATCTTGCGCCGGTCGCTCGGTTCTGCCTCGCACTCCTCCTCGTATGTCGAGTACAGATAGGCCGTCGAAGTGGCGAACTCGGCGGCACAGGTATCGACGCGCTTGTACACCGGCCGGACACCAGCCTTGTGCCGGTTCTGCCGGACCGCACTCTCTTTGGTCCCGAGGAGTCGCGCCAGCCTGCTGTCGGAGAAGCCCTTGCGCTTGAGCATCCGCAGGCGATCAGCCTTGAGCACGCTCAGGCCATCACCACGCACGGCAGCCTCGCAGCTCACCAGATCCTCGATCTGCGCCAGGAACCAGGGGTCGATGCGGCTCAGTTCGCCAACCTCCGCCAGTGACAGGCCATGGCGAAAGGCATCGGCCACGTAGAGCAGCCGGTCTGGCCCCGGCATGCGCAGTTCATGGCGCAGGTGGTCCATGTCCTCGGCGGAGGGTTCCTGCGGCAGCCGCTCGACCAGTCCATCGATCCCGGTTTCCATGCCACGCAGGGCCTTCTGCAGCGACTCCTGGAAGGTGCGGCCCATGGCCATCACCTCGCCCACGGACTTCATCTGCGTTGTGAGGCGGATATCGGCCCCGGGAAATTTCTCGAAGGTGAACCGCGGGATCTTCGTGACGACATAGTCGATGGTCGGTTCAAAGGATGCCGGGGTGGCTCCGCCGGTGATCTCGTTCCGCAGCTCGTCGAGCGTATAGCCGATGGCGAGCTTCGCGGCGACGCGGGCGATCGGAAAACCGGTGGCCTTCGAGGCCAGCGCAGAGGAGCGTGAAACGCGCGGATTCATCTCGATGACCAGCACGCGGCCATCCACGGGATTGACGGCGAACTGGACGTTGGAGCCGCCGGTATCCACGCCGATGCGGCGCAGGACCGCAATCGATGCGTCACGCAGGCGCTGGTACTCCTTGTCGGTCAGGGTCTGCGCAGGTGCCACCGTGATGGAATCGCCGGTATGTACCCCCATCGGATCGAGATTCTCGATGGAGCAGATGATGATGCAGTTGTCGCTGCGGTCCCTCACCACCTCCATCTCGAACTCTTTCCACCCCAGCACCGATTCCTCCAGCAGTACCTCGCTGGTTGGCGATGCCTCGAGCCCGCGGCTGACGATCTCCTCGAATTCGTCGCGGTTGTAGGCAATGCCGCCGCCGCTGCCGCCCAGCGTGAACGACGGACGGATGACGATGGGGAAGCCGATGTCCGGCTGGATCCGCAGCGCATCTTCCAGGGTATGCGCTACCGTCGCACGCGGCACTTCCAGCCCAATCTCCTGCATGGCGTCACGGAACAGCTCGCGGTCCTCGGCCGTATCGATCGCCTGGCGCGATGCACCGATCAACTCGACATCGAACTTCGCCAGCACCCCTTCGCGAACCAGGTCCAGCGCGCAATTGAGCGCGGTCTGCCCACCCATGGTCGGCAGCAGGGCATCGGGCTTCTCGCGCTCGATGATGCGCGCCACGGTCTTCCAGGTGACCGGCTCGATGTACACGGCATCGGCGAAATCCGGATCCGTCATGATCGTGGCCGGATTGGAATTCACGAGGATGACCCGGTAACCCTCTTCCTTGAGCGCCTGGCAGGCCTGTGTTCCGGAATAGTCGAACTCGCAGGCCTGGCCAATGACGATGGGCCCGGCACCGATGATCAATACGCTCTGGATGTCGCTGCGCTTCGGCATGTTCGGGCGACTCAGTTCCGGGAGACGGCAGGGCGTCCGCTGGTCCCCGCGGCTGCCTGCACGCCCCTGCGCATGGCTTCCGCAAACCGCGCAAACAGCGGCTCCATGTCATGTGGCCCGGGGCTTGCCTCAGGATGGCCCTGAAAACCGAAGGCAGGACAATCAGTTCGCTCGATTCCCTGAAGCGAGTTATCAAACAGGCTGCGATGTGTGGCCCGCAGGTTTGCCGGGAGGCTTGCCTCGTCCACGGCAAAACCATGGTTCTGGCTGGTGATCATCACGCGGGCCGTGGCGATGTCGAGGACCGGGTGGTTGGCACCGCGGTGGCCAAATTTCATCTTCATGGTCTTCGCCCCGCTGGCGAGTGCCAGGAACTGGTGACCGAGGCAGATGCCGAAAACCGGAATGCCGCTTGCCAGCAGCTTGCGGACGGCTTCGATGGCATAACTGCAGGGCTCGGGATCGCCTGGGCCGTTGGAGAGGAAGACGCCATCCGGCTCCATGGCCAACACGTCTTCCGCGGTGGTCTGGGCCGGCACCACGGTGACCCGGCAGCCCTGATCCACCAGCAAACGCAGGATGTTGCGCTTCATGCCGAAGTCATACGCCACCACCAGAAAGGGCGTTGCCCGCTTGCCGGGAACGACGCCAGAGGACGCTGGCCAGTTGCGTCCCAGATTCCACTGGTAGCTCTCCCTGGTGGTGACGACACGCGCGAGATCCATGCCCGCGAGTCCCGGGAAGCGCCGCGCATGATCCACCGCGACCTTTGGATCGACCTCCCCGGTCATGATGCAGCCGGACATCGCCCCCTTGTCCCGCAGCCGGCGTGTCAGGCGACGCGTATCGATTTCGGCAATGGCCACTACGTTGCCACGTCGCAACATGTCCCCGAGAGGCAGTTCGGAGCGGTAATTGCTGGCCAGCGCCGGCAGGTCCCGGATGACCAGGCCCGCCGCAAAGACCCGGTCGCTTTCGAGGTCGTCGGTGTTGGTGCCTGTGTTGCCGATATGCGGGTAAGTCAGGGTGACAATCTGCCGGCAGTAGGACGGGTCGGTCAGGATTTCCTGGTACCCCGTCATCGCGGTGTTGAAAACGACTTCGCCTATGGTGCGTCCCGAAGCACCGACGGAAATGCCCCTGAAGAGGCTGCCGTCTTCCAGCGCCAGTACGGCGGGCTCATTCACCCCTGCACCCTCATGAATTTCTGACAGGCGTATACGACTGGCGGGAGGCAACCACGATGGATTCCTCCCGCCACGGGCACCAATTGCTTGGAACCCGCGTCATTCTAAACGAGCCTCCGGCGGGACACCATCGGCACACCGGAACATCACGCCGCGGCACGGAATCAGGCTTGGGGCCGCGCCAGACCGAGCACGTCCGTCATGCCATACAGCCCGGGCGTCCGCCCGGCGACCCAGCGAGCGGCGCGCAAGGCACCTCGCGCAAACGTGGACCGGTCCAGGGCGCGGTGCTCCAACCGGAGGGTTTCTTCTTCGAGGGCGAACAGCACCTCGTGATCGCCGACGATCTGGCCCGCACGGACGGATGAGAAGCCGATGCTGCCGGGGCTGCGAGGCGCGCGCTGCACGAAACGGTCCCGCGCGGTAACGTCCTCGATGCGCCGCCCGAGTACCCCGGCCACTGCTTCCCCGAGTTGCAGCGCCGTACCGGACGGCGCGTCGACCTTGTTGCGGTGATGTGCCTCGACGATCTCGATGTCCGCCTCGGATCCCAGCAGCTGCGTGGCCATGCGCGCGAGTTCGGTCAGCACCGCCACGCCCACGCTCATGTTGCGCCCATAGACGATGGGAATGCGCCGGCTGGCCTGCTCGATCAGCCCGAGATGCAGCGGCGAAAGCCCGGTGGTTCCCATTACCAGGGCGCAACGCTCGGCCAGGCAGGCATCAAGGTTGCTACCCACCGCGGCCGCATTGCTGAAATCGATGGCGACCTCCGCCCCGGCCACCGCCGCAGTCACCGATGCCGTCACGTGCACACCCAGTACGCCGACACCCGCAGCGGCACCCGCATCCTGGCCAAGCCCGGGATGCCCCGCCTCGGCGGCGGCACCACTCAGCGCAAGATCGCCACTGCCTGCGATCAGGCGGATGACCGCCGCCCCCATGCGCCCGGTGGCCCCAAGTACCGCAATCCTCAAGTCACACCCCCCATCCGCCGCTGTGTTGCTGGCATTCTCTCAGGAACCCAGCTGCTCGAAAAACTTCCTGACGCCTTCCTTCCAGGAACTGCTCCGCGGCCGGTGGCGGTCCCCGCCCGCAATCAGGGAGTCATTGAACGCCTTGAGCAGCTTCTTCTGTTCCGAAGTCAGGTTTACCGGCACCTCGACGTCGATCCGGCAGTAGAGATCACCGACTCCGCCACCGCGTACGGGCTTGACACCCTTGCCCTTGAGCCTCAGGACCTTTCCGGGCTGGGTCTCCGGCGGCACCTTGAGCGTGACCTCGCCATCGAGCGTGGGTATGTCCAGGCTGCCACCCAGCGTCGCGGTGACAAAGCTGACCGGGATGACGCAGGACAGGTCGGCGCCACGGCGCTCGAACAGCGGATGCGGCCGCATGCGGATCTCCACGTAAAGATCCCCTGGCGGTCCGCCGTTCTGGCCTGCCTCGCCTTCGCCCGTGAGCCGGATGCGGTCACCTTCGTCCACGCCAGCAGGCACCTTCACCGCCAGCGTCTTGCTTTGCTGTACCCGTCCCCTGCCATGGCAGGACGGGCAGGGTGTCTCCACCACCTGGCCGGTTCCCTGGCAGGAAGGGCAGGTCTGCTGGATGGAGAAGAATCCCTGGCTGATCCGCACCTGGCCGGCACCATCGCATCGACGGCACTGGACCTTTTTCGTGCCCGGTGCGGCTCCAGAGCCCTTGCAGGGCTCGCAGGCTACAACGCTCGGAATGGTGATGTTGACGGTTGCGCCAAAGACAGCCTGCTCGAGGTCCAGCGCAAGCTCGTAGCGCAGGTCGGCGCCACGATAAACGCCGGATCGTCCGGCCCTCCGGCCACCTCCGAAGATGTCGCCAAACACGTCGCCGAAGATATCGCCGAAGGCGTCGCCCGGTCCGAAACCGCCCGGCCTCCCGGCCGCGGCGGCTGCGGCGTCGACCCCGGCATGTCCGTACTGATCGTACGCAGCACGCTTGTCGGCATCGGTGAGGATTTCGTAGGCCTCCTTGGCCTCCTTGAACCTGGACTCGGCATCCTTGTCGTCTGGATTGCGATCCGGGTGGTACTTCATGGCCAGGCGTCGGTAGGCCTTTTTGAGGTCTTCCGCCGAAGCGCCGCGTGCGACGCCGAGAACTTCGTAGTAATCCCTCTTGCTCATCATCGCATCCACATACGTTTAACGGGCGCTCCCGGCCCCGGGAGCGCCCGCGTTGCATCTGCCAGGCGGGCGGCCATGTCAGCCGCCAGCGTGCGCGGTCGGAGCGTCAGGTCTTGCCCGACTTGCCCTTGTCGTCCCTGACCTCTTCGAACTCGGCATCCATGACGCCGGCATCGCCGCCATCGGAGGTGCCGGCCGCCGACGCACCAGCGTCCTGACCCTGCCCGTAAGCCTTCTGCGCGATGCCGCCGGCAGCCGCAGCCAGGGCTGCCGCCTTGGTCTCGATCACGCTGCGATCGTCACCCTTCAATGCCTCGCGAAGGGCTGCGATCGCTGATTCGACTGCCGCACGCTCGCTGCCTGGCACCTTGTCTCCGAGATCCGCCAGCGCCTTCTCGCTGGAGTGGACCAGCGCATCGGCCTTGTTGCGGGACTCCACGAGTTCACGGAAGCGGCGATCCTCCTCTGCATGGACCTCGGCATCGCCGACCATGCGCTTGATCTCCTCCTCCGACAGGCCACTCGATGCCTTGATCACGATCTTCTGCTCGCGCCCGGTCGCCTTGTCGCGTGCGGAGACGTTGAGGATGCCGTTGGCGTCGATGTCGAACGTCACCTCCACCTGGGGCATGCCACGCGGCGCGGGCGGGATGTCGCTGAGGTCGAAGCGGCCGAGTGATTTGTTGTCACCAGCCCGCTGCCGCTCGCCCTGCAGGACGTGGATCGTCACCGCGGTCTGGTTGTCGTCCGCGGTCGAGAACACCTGTGTCGCCTTGGTCGGGATCGTGGTGTTCTTGTCGATCAGCTTGGTCATGACGCCGCCAAGGGTCTCGATACCCAGCGAAAGAGGCGTCACGTCGAGGAGCAGGACATCCTTTACCTCGCCAGAGAGCACCCCACCCTGGATCGCGGCTCCGACGGCGACGGCCTCGTCCGGGTTGACGTCCTTGCGAGGCTCGCGGCCGAAAAACGCCTTCACGGCCTCCTGCACCTTCGGCATCCGGGTCTGGCCACCGACGAGGATCACATCCTCGATGTCACCCACCTTGAGCCCGGCATCCGCAAGCGCGACCTTGCACGGATCGATCGTGCGGCTGACCAGATCCTCGACCAGCGACTCCAGCTTGGCCCTCGTCATCTTGATGTTGAGGTGCTTCGGGCCGCTGGCATCGGCGGTGATGTACGGCAGGTTGATCTCGGTCTGCTGCTGCGACGACAGCTCGACCTTGGCCTTCTCGGCAGCTTCCTTGAGGCGCTGCATGGCCAGCGGGTCCTTGCGGATATCGATACCGCTCTCCTTCTGGAACTCGCCGGCCAGGTAGCCGATGATGCGCGCGTCGAAGTCCTCGCCACCGAGGAACGTGTCGCCATTGGTGGCGAGAACCTCGAACTGGTGCTCGCCGTCGATCTCGGCGATCTCGATGATCGAGATGTCGAAGGTACCGCCACCGAGGTCGTAGACAGCGATCTTGCGGTCGCCACGCTGCTTGTCGAGGCCATACGCAAGCGCAGCCGCCGTCGGCTCGTTGATGATCCGCTTGACCTCCAGGCCGGCGATACGACCGGCATCCTTGGTGGCCTGCCGCTGGGAGTCGTTGAAGTAGGCCGGCACCGTGATGACCGCCTCGGTCACCGGCTCGCCCAGGTAATCCTCGGCCGTCTTCTTCATCTTCATCAGGACGCGGGCGGAGATTTCCGGTGGCGCCATCTTCTTGCCGCCGGCGTCCACCCAGGCGTCGCCATTCTCGGCACGCACGATCCGGTACGAAACCATGGACATGTCGCGGCGCACCACGTCGTCGTCGAAGCGGCGGCCAATGAGGCGCTTCACGGCAAACAGCGTATTGGCCGGATTCGTCACCGCCTGCCGCTTCGCCGCCTGGCCGACCAGCACTTCCTCGTCCTTGGTGAAGGCCACGATGGACGGGGTCGTGCGGTCGCCCTCGCTGTTCTCGATCACCTTGGGCGCCTTGCCGTCCATGATCGCCACGCACGAGTTGGTCGTGCCCAGGTCAATGCCAATCACTCTGCCCATGATGCTCTCCGGAAAAGGTCGGGAATCGGTATTGCCCCGGATCTGGGGGACGTTTGACGGAAATTCAAGCCTCGCCACCCTGCTGGCCACCAGCGGCCCCGGCGACGACCACGCGTGCGGGCCGCAGCAGCCGGCCATTGAGCTGGTAGCCCTTCTGGATCACCGCCACGACGGCGCCAGGCTCGAGCTCTGCCGCAGGCTCGATGCGCATGGCTTCGTGGACCTGGGGATCGAACTTCTGCCCCGCGGCCGCCACCGCGGCGACACCAGCCTTCTCCAGGGCAGCCATGAGCAGGCGCAACGTCGCCTCCTTGCCCTCGAGCAGGGTCGCAGCCGACGCAGCGGCGCCCGCTTCCAGGCCCATTTCCAGGCTGTCCACCACCGCCAGCAGTTCCACGGCCAGGCGCTCCACACCCAGCCTGCGTGCCTGATCGACGTCCCGGGCGGCACGCTTGCGCACGTTGTCCAGTTCCGCGGCGGCGCGCAGGTACCTGTTCCAGTTTTCCTGTGCCGTGGCCTCCGCTTGCACCAGCGCCTCGCGCAGCGGCGCCTCGCCTTCCGGCAGGGCGCCGGGATCTGGCGCCGATTTCTCGTCTGTCATGCCTCTACTCCGTGCAGCCGGATCCGCCCCGACACGGCCCCAGCCGGTCAGCGACGGTCCAAACCGCCTGAATGATGGGGGCTACTGGCTGGAATTCAAGGCCGCACCGAGCAGCCGGGCGGTAATGTCCACGATCGGAATGACGCGTTCATACGCCATGCGGGTCGGGCCAATGACGCCCAGCACCCCGACGATCTGGTCGTTGGCCCGGTATGGGGCGGTCACCAGGCTGCAGTCATCGAGAATACGGTATCCGGATTCCTCGCCAATGAAGATCTGCACCCCGTCCGCCGCAATACTCCTGTCCAGCAGCTTGAGAATCTCCCGCTGGGCACCGAATGCCTCGAACAGCTGCCGAAGCTTCTCCACATCCGAGAGCTCGTCGAACTCCATGAGGCGGGTTTCCCCGCTCAGCACGAACCCGGAGTGCTCGCTGCCGATATCCAGCGCCCGTTCTGCAACCTCGATGGCATCGACCATGAGCTGGTTCATGGTCTCCCGCATGCCCTGCATCTCCTCCAGGATCCGCAACCGCACTTCCCGGAGATCCTGCCCGGTGAACTTCTCGTTCAGGTAATTCGCCGCCCGGCGCAGCTCGCCCTCGCTGTAGCTGCGATCCATGTGCAGGACGCGGTTCTGCACCTCCTGGTCGTTGACCACCAGGATGGCCAGCACGCGGTTGTTCGACAACGGCAGGAACTCGAACTGCCGCAGGGTGAGCTGCATCTGGCGTGGCAACATCACCAGACCCGCCATGCGCGTCAGTGCCGACAGGGCTGCCGACGCGGCTTCGGCAACACTTTTGGTGTCGCCTGGGTTATCACTCGCCAGGTGGCTCTGCAGCCTGGTCACGTCGTCCGCGGCCAGCGGCTGCAGCTGGACCAGTGTATCGACAAAGAAGCGGTAGCCTTTGGCGGTGGGCACCCGGCCTGCCGACGTATGGGGCGCTGCCACGAAACCAAACTCCTCCAGATCGGCCATGACGTTGCGGATGGTCGCCGGGCTCAGGTTCAGACCGCTGGCACGCGCAAGGGTGCGCGAACCGACAGGCTGGCCATCGCGGATGTACTGCGCCACCAGCGCACGGAGAATCTGGCCTGATCGGTCGGAAGGCGGGTTGGATGGCGAATCGGTCATGGGGAGACAGTCATGCAACGGCATGGCAGCGCTGCACCGGCTGCCCGTTTCGGAACCTTGCAATGCCATTTGAGGGGTGTCAAGAACCCGCCGCCGGCGCAGACTTTCTGGCCGGTACCCGCTTGCCCCATGGTTCCGCTGGCCTGTAATGTTGATGCTGCGCGGCCCTGCTACCAACCATCGGCAACCCCTCCAATCCGGCTCCGCGATGCCCCGGGCTTTACCGTGCCAGTCAGACGCTCATTCTCCACTGTCGCCTTGATGGGCAATCCCGAAGACCGACGGGTCCTCGAACCGTTGACGGTGCTGGCCTCGCACCTGGCGGCACATGGACGCAAGGTCCTTGTATCCGAGGCGCTCACAGACGGCGCCGTGCCGGCGGCCGCCGGACGGGTTCCCGAGACCGAACTGGTCAGGGCGGCGCAGCTGGTGATCGCCGTCGGTGGCGATGGCAGCATGCTGTACGCCGCCCGCCGGCTCGCCGGCTTGGCCGTGCCCTTGCTCGGCATCAATCGCGGCCGCCTGGGCTTTCTTGCCGACATCGGGCCAGCAGAGATGCTGGCAAGGCTCGACGAAATCCTCCGCGGCGAGTACGACAGCGAACGGCGGCTGCTGCTGCGCGCCGAGGTCACCGAGGGAGGGCGCGTGGTCGGTGGCGGCCTGGCGCTCAACGATATCGCCGTCACCCGCCACGATCCCGGCCGCATGCTCGAGATCCGCACCTTCGTCGACGGCAATTACCTGAACACGCATCGCGGCGATGGCTTCATCGTCGCAACTGCAACCGGCTCCACGGCCTATGCCATGAGCTGCGGCGGACCGATCGTCGCGCCGCAACTCGACGCCATCGTCCTCGTGCCCATCTGCCCCCATACGCTGAGCGAGCGTCCGATCATCGTGCCAGCCACCGCGGTGACGGAGATCACGCTGAGCGAGGCCCATTCGCTGCGCGCCGACGTCAGCTGTGATGGCGAAGTCACGGCGGAACTCACCCCCGGCCGCCGGCTGCGGGTCCGGGCAGCCACGGAACGGATCGAACTCATCCATCCCCGCGGTCATGACTACTTCCGCATTCTCAGGGAGAAGCTGCACTGGGGCCACGACCACCATTCGGCGGGCCGCCATCCGCGCTGAGGCCACGTGCTGACACGCCTGCATGTTCGCAACCTGGCAGTCCTCGACGAGGTGACGCTTGAATTCGGCGGCGGCTTCAGTGCCCTGACCGGCGAGACGGGTGCCGGCAAGTCCCTGCTCGTCGACGCCCTGGCGCTGGCGCTGGGCGCCCGGGCCGACAGCAACGCGGTGCGCAGCGGTGCCGACCGCGCCGAAGTCTCGGCATCGTTCGAACCGGGATCAGGCTCCGCAGCTACAAGCTGGCTGCGCCAGCATGACCTCGACAGCGATGGCGAGTGCATGTTGCGGCGCGTGGTTGGCAGTGAAGGTCGCTCCCGCGCCTACATCAATGGCCGGCCCGTACCCATCGAAATGCTGCGTGAACTGGGCGGGCAACTCGTCGAGATCTGTGGACAGCATGCCTACCAGTCCCTCGGCCAGCGCCCGGCCCAGCGCGACCTGCTGGATGCGTTCGGCAACCACACCCGGCTGCGCAACGTGGTGCTCCAGGCCCACGACACCTGGTCAACACTGAAGGCGGAGCGGGACCAGCTGCGCTCATCCCGGTTCGAGCAGCAGGCGCGCGAGGACCTGCTGCGCCACCAGGTGCAGGAACTGGCCGCTCTTGGCCTGTGCCCGGGCGAGATTGAAGCGCTGGACCAGGAACATCGCATCCTGGCCAATGCCAGCCAGCTGTCCGCCGGACTGTCCCAGGCCCTGGAGCGGCTATACGACGCCGACGAGGGCTCTGCGCAGGGCATCGTCGGCGCAGCCCTGCGGGAAGTCTGCGCCCTCGCGGACATCGATCCCGCGCTCACCGCCACGGCTGCCGCACTCGACGAAGTGGGCATCCACCTGACCGATGCGGCCGAGCAGCTGCGGCGTCGGCTGGACGCGATCGAGCACGATCCCGGGCGACTGGCCGCCGTGGAAGCGCGGATCGCGGCGGCGCAGGACCTGGCTCGCAAGCATCGCGTCCCGCCGGACGAGCTTTGCAGGCTGCTGGAGACGCTTCAGTCGAGGCTGGACGGCATTGGCGCCGATGGCGAGCGGCTGGGCGCGCTCACCAGCCAGCTGGCCGCATGCGAGCTGCAACTGCGCGAAGCCGCGGACGCCCTTTCTCTGGCGCGCAAGCGGGCTGCCGCGAATTTCAGCTCCGCCGTCACGGCCCAGCTGGCGCGGCTCGGCATGCCGGGCAGCACCATCGTGGTGGCACTGCAGCCGCTGCCAGAGGGCCAGTGGGCAGCATGGGGACAGGAGCAGGTCGAATTCATGGTCAGCACCAATCCGGGCCAGCAGCCAGGCCCGGTGGCAAGGATTGCCTCAGGTGGCGAACTCTCGCGCCTCAGCCTGGCGATACAGGCCGTCTCCCTGGCTGGTCACGGGGCGCCAACCCTCATCTTCGACGAAGTCGATGCCGGCATCGGTGGCGGTGCCGCGGAGATCGTCGGGCAATGCCTCCACGGCCTGAGCGGCCGGCACCAGGTCATCTGCGTCACCCACCTGCCCCAGGTGGCGAGCCAGGCCGACCACCATTACGCGGTTTCCAAGAATGCCGTGGCGGGCCAGAGCCAGACGCATGCCTGCGAACTCGACAGCCGCGGGCGGGTCGAGGAGATCGCGCGCATGCTCGGCGGCCTCACCATCACCGACCGCACCAGGGCTCATGCCCGCGAAATGCTGCGCGCCTCCGCCTCGCGCCGCACTGGCTGATGCCGCAAACCTGGAGTCGCTTTACCACCCGGGCCAATGGTTTATGATTTCGCCGTTCAATCCTGCCGGCGTCTTGCACCTCATGCAGATCCCTTCCCGTTCCCGCCGCCTGTTCCTCGGTGGCCTCGTGGCTCTGGCCGCGGGCTGTGTTTACCGGGTTGATGTCCAGCAGGGAAACCTGCTGGATGACAAGGCCATCGACGCCGTCCAGCCCGGCATGACGCGGAGCCAGGTGCGCTTCCTCCTGGGAACGCCGGTGGTGGAGGACTCCTTCCACCACGATCGATGGGATTACGTCTACTACCTGCGCCGAGGCCGCAGCAGCCGCGAGGAGAAGCGCTGGGTCATCATCACGTTCGCGGATGACAAGGTGACAAGCGTCCGCAAGGACGTGCCATTCGATGCGGCGGGCTAGCTTCCTGTCGACTCAGCCATACACGTCCCGAGCGCGTCGCACGAAGGAGTCGACCAGCCGGTTGCACAGGGCCTCGAATACCGGTCCGAGTATCAGGTCGAGCGCGCGACTGGCAAATGCGAACTGCACGGCAAGCGACACGCGGGACCCGTCCTCGCCGAGGGGCACGAACTCCCAGACTCCCTGCAAGGTACTGAACGGACCCTCCTCCAGCTGCATGTCGATGCGGCGGCAGGGTTCCAGCACGTTGCGCGTGCGGAACTCGGTGCGCAAAGGCCCCTCCGCCAGGGCTATGCTGGCCACGACCCGGCAGCCGTCCCGTTCGTGGATCCTGGCACTGGTGCAGCCCGGGAGAAATGCCGGATAGGACTCCACGTCGGCGACCAGCTCGAACATCGAGTCT
The DNA here is from genome assembly GCA_015709695.1 of Gammaproteobacteria bacterium. Lineage (NCBI taxonomy): Bacteria > Pseudomonadati > Pseudomonadota > Gammaproteobacteria > Gammaproteobacteria bacterium. The sequence goes on from CP054183.1 coordinate 1,249,739, forward strand.
GCCGTGAACGGCACGATCGCGCTGCGTTCAACCCGCCGCATGGATACCTGCCAGCCCCTGCGGTGCCCCCATTGCAACTTCTCCCGCAGCTGGAAAGATGACAGGATTGTGAGCGATCACCATTGGCCGAACAACACGGATCCATGAGCGGCAAGGCAGTTTCACGCAAGGAAGCCAACCGGACCATCGCTGAAAACCGCAAGGCCCGACATGACTACTACATCGAGCAGACGCTGGAGGCCGGCCTCATGCTCGAGGGCTGGGAGGTCAAGAGCCTGCGTGACGGCCGTGCCAACATCAAGGAGGGCTACGCCGTGATACGCAACGGCGAAGCCTGGCTGGTCGGTGCAAATTTTTCGCCGCTGCCTGCGGCATCCACGCACGTGGCGCCGGACCCCGTACGCAGCCGCAAACTTCTTCTCAACCGGCGCGAGCTCGATCGGCTCGTCGGGGCCGTGGAGCGGGAAGGCTACACGCTGGTGCCGCTGTCCCTGTACTGGAAGAAGAGCCGCGCAAAACTTGCCCTCGGCCTTGCCCGGGGCAAGAAACAGCACGACAAGCGCGCTTCCGACCGGGAACGGGACTGGAACCGGCAACGCCAGAGTTTACTTAGAAAAAACAGCAAAAATAGATAATTACACGATACTTATGATGTAGATGCGCACTATCGGCGGCTTGCGCTGGACGGCCTGAAGGCGGAGGCCATCGCGGCCGCCCCGCTGACCCGCTAGACTTGCGCCTGTTGAGATATTTCAGGAACCAAAGGGGGCGACCTGGTTTCGACGTGGGTCGCGAAACCCTGGGTGCATGCCGAGGCGCAGATCACCTCGTAAATCCAGCTGCAAACCAATAGTTGCGAACGACTCCAACTACGCTCTGGCTGCCTAAAAACCAGTCTTGAGCCCTCGGACTGAGTCCGTGCCTGTGCGGAAGCAGATGCCGGGGTTATCAATCACAGGATCGCGCCAGGGCTCGTCCGGGGTCCGAACGCTAAATCCCCAAATCCGGACTGGCTGTCGGTCTTCCCTGTCCGTCGGGTAGCCGCCAGTAAGATCAAAGGCGGAATAAGCATGTAGAGCTCATGGCGTAGGGCTTGCGGACGCGGGTTCGATTCCCGCCGCCTCCACCAATACTGAAGCCCCAACTGTTATCAGTTGGGGCTTTTTCTTGTCTATTTGCGCCAGTTCCCGCGTGTTGTTGGGGGTTCCTGCGGAAGCCTGCGGACTTCGCCAGCCGCCCAAATCGGCCGTTCCGGGCCACATTGCACTCTCTCCTGGCCATTCCTCGCTCCGACCTCGCTCCCTGGAACTGGCCCGAAGTCCGCAAACGCCGCAACGCAGGCCCATACAGATCAAAGGGTTACGCGCGGACGAATCAAGCGGTTGGATTGCAGCATTGGCTACCGGAGTGGGCAAACGTCCCTAGCGCAAAGCCAGCAGTCTTACCGTGCGTTCTATTCGATCTGGTCAAACAGTTTCTGCGCAGCGAGCCTGGCAGCGGCGTCTTGCGCCGGAGCAAGCGGTTCAAGATCTACCCCGTCACGACCTGCGACGTAGGCTGGACCGCCGACGTCATCGTCGTAGTCCGAACCGTCCTCGTTGATGGCGTAGTGCGCGTCCCGAGTCAGATCCGTTCCGACCAACTGCGAGAGATACACCCACGTCCAGCATCGCTGTAGGTCACCTTGATCGTGTTCCTCAATGAGCTGGAGCATGGCGTCCGTATCTCCCCTCTCGGCAGCCCGCGTCAGCCAATCCTTGGCGTCTGAAGTGCGGCCCATGCGTTCTGCGATCGCCGCAATCGCTGCTGGGTCAGCATTGACGCCGTGGCGCGACTGCTCGAAGAAGGACGGATCGTCAAATCGATCCGCCAAGTCGAGAAGTGCATCCTGATTCCCCAGTCGACTGGCCTCCCTCAGGTGCCGCGAGTACTTCTCGGCTTGAGCGAGACGAGCCTCGTGGGCTTCGGCCCACTCCTTTTCCACCCCCGTCAGGACACGGCCCTGCTGCCCCTGGGAGTACCAATAGGAACTTCCAGCGTCCGGGTCGTCTTCATCGTCAGGGGCGTGTATCAGCGCCAGCGCGTAGTGAGCCAGGGCATTGCCCTTACTAGCCGCCGCAGCCAATCCATCTAGAAGGATCGGTCCGAACGCCTCGTCGGTAGGGTCGAATAGCTCATCCTCGTCGTATTCGAGCTCTTCGTCTTGGCTGGACGACTCCCCTCTCAGGCGACTGACCAATGACGAGATGCTGGCGACACCGATCTGGCGCTCTGCCAGGAAAGATTCCAACGCCGACGACGCCAGAATCACGGTGTCAGGTTGATACCCAAGCTCGATGCAACGCCGCTTGATGAGCGCACTTTGCGGGACCACCCGCCGGTCGTTCTGGCGAAGTTCCGTGAGCACAGTGTCAACGCCAAACGCGGCGTGAGAGTTGAAGCCGAAGGAAGCTGCCAACAGCTCGTAGACGTGGGCTCGCTTGAATGAGCCACCAGTGCTGGCCTGAAGGTGCTGCTGCGCGGAATACGCGAGTTCTTTGATTGTCATGACAAACCTTTCCTCAATGCCACGCCGATTTCGGGTCAGGCGCACACGTTTAAGTCCCCGACGACGAGGCTCAAAGAGAAGTTTTCAGTGACAGTGAGGCAACGCCTTTTTTTACTCGTGTGCAAGTAAGGTGGGCACCTGGGGCAATTTTACCCCTGTGCCCCCGCTCGGTCTACATGAGCCTGGCCCGCTGCTCATCCCACAGCGCTGGCGGATCAACCGCCAGATCAAACAGCGTGACGTGGTTCGGCAATGCGTCGTCCAGGATGGCCGCCACGATGTCGGGTGCCAGCGTGGTCAGGTTGACCATCCGGCTGACGTAGCTGTTGTCGATTCCTTCCCGCGTGGCGATCTCCTTCAAGGACTTCGCCTCTCCTGACTCCAGCATCGCCAGCCAGCGGTGGCCCCTGGCCAGCGCCAGTTGGATGGAGGTCGGTGCTACGTCCCACGGTCTAACCGGCGCGGTTTCGCCGTTTGGCAAGGTGACCAGCTTGCGGCCGCTGCGGCGTTTTATCTGGATCGGCACGGACAAGGTCAGCCTGCCGTCGCTGGTCTGCAGGATGTCGGGCTCGCCGGTCTTCTGGATGCGGATGTCGCTCATGCCAGTGCTTCCTCTCGTTGCTCGACCGGTTCGGGGCGCAGCTCGAGCACCAGGCGTTCGATGCCGTTGGCGCGCAGCCGCACTTCGAGGTCGTTGGGTGACACGATGACTTTCTCGACCAGCAGTTTCACGATCCGGGTCTGCTCGGCCGGGAAAAGTTGATCCCAAATCGCGTCGAGCCGGGTCATGGCCACGGTGATCTTCGCCTCGTCCAAGGTTGGATCGAGCTTGATCGCTTGCGGCAGCATCTCACCGAGGAGATTCGGGGCACGCAGGATCGCGCGCAGTTGGTCCAGCACGGCCGACTCGAGTTCGGCGGCCGGCAGTCGCGGCAGGCCCGAGGCGCCCGCGTGCTCCTTGGCATCGCGTTGGGGCACGTAGTACCGGTACCGACGGCCATTCTTCTTAGTCGTGTGCCACGGCGACAGTGCTCGGCCATCGTTGCCGAACACGATGCCCTTGAGCAGATACGCCACGGTTGCCCGCGTTGCGTTGCCGCGTACCCGTCCGTTGGTGGCCAGGATCGCGTGGACGCTGTCCCACAGTTCGCGGCTGATGATGGGTGGGTGTTCGGCCTGGTACCACTGATCCTTGTGCCTCAACTCGCCGAGGTAGGTTCGGTTGCTGAGCAGCTTGTAGATGTGACCCTTGTCGATCGGTCTACCATCGCGGGTCTTGCCGTCTTGCGTGGTCCACGCCTTCGACGTCACGCCATCCAGTTTCAGTTCCTTGACCAGTTCGGTGCTGGAACCGAGTTCGACGAAGCGCTGGAAGATGTGCCGGATCAGCTTGGCCTCACGCTCGTTGGGCACCAACCGTCGGTTCTCGACATCGTAGCCCAGCGGCGGCACGCCACCCATCCACATGCCCTTGCGCTTGCTGGCCGCGATCTTGTCGCGGATGCGCTCGCCGGTGACCTCGCGTTCGAACTGGGCGAAGGACAGCAGGATGTTCAGCATCAAGCGGCCCATCGAGGTCGTCGTGTTGAACTGCTGGGTGACCGACACGAACGACACGCCGTAGCGCTCGAACACTTCGACCATCTTGGAGAAGTCCGCCAGGCTGCGCGTAAGGCGATCGATCTTGTAGATGACGACCACGTCGATCTTGCCGGCCTCGATGTCCGCCATCATGCGGCGAAGCGCCGGACGTTCCATGTTGCCACCGGAGAAGGCCGGATCGTCGTAGTCGTCGGCTACTGGAATCCAGCCCTCGGCGCGCTGGCTGGCGATGTAGGCATGACCGGCGTCGCGCTGGGCATCGATGGAGTTGTATTCCTGGTCGAGTCCTTCGTCGGTGGACTTGCGCGTATAGACCGCGCAGCGCATGCGGCGCTTCAAAACGTCGCTCATCGTCCACCTCGCTTCTTGGTGGACGGCTTGGTCTTGGCATTGGATGGCGGCCTGAGCCCAAAGAACAACGGCCCCGACCAGCGCATGCCAGTGATCTCACGGGCGATCATCGAAAGGCTCGGGTACATCCGACCTTGGAAATCGTACTGGCCATCGCTGGTTGCGATCACACGGTACTCGACGCCCTTGTATTCCCGGACCAGCACCGTGCCTGCGGCCGGACGGTAATCACGATCGCGCTTCTTGACCTTGCCGGTCTCCACCAGGGATGCGATGCGACGCTGGTTCCGCTCCAGCAGGTTGGCGTCGACCTTGCGGAACTCCACCTCCTGTAGACGGTATGCCAGACGACGTTCCAGGAACTGACGGTTGTGGGTGGGCGTGTCGCCACCGACCAGCTTCTGCCAGAGCGCTTTGATCTCTGCCATCGGCATCTCGGGCAGCCTGGCGATCTGCGCCGCCACCGAGGGCGACGTTGAAAGTGTTGGTGTTTGCGTGCTCATTTCGACTCCGTAGTTGTCTTGTTGACGGGGTCTGTATGAACGCGCTGGTTGCCACAGAAGCCAAGCTCAAACTCGCTCTCTGCGGCCCTGCTTGCGGACTGTTCTGCGCCGCTGATGCGCAGGCGTGCCAGGCCGTTGGCCAATAGCGACGCGATCTCGTGGCGACGCTGCTCCGGCGTCATCCGCTCAGGTGGTAGATGGTTGATTCGATGCATTGGTGGCGGTCCTCTCGGTCAAACTCACATGCAGTGAAATTGTCCGGATGGACTGCCGCCGGCACCATGAGGGAGTTTCGAAGGCGTGCGGGCTGGTGCGGGCTATTGCGGAAAGCGGTTCCCGCTCAGCTCGATAAATGACGGGCCAGGATCGTTCTCATGAGCGAGTTTCCAGCTTGCGCGCCGGCGGTCATCGCCCGGATCTGCTCGTTGACACGCTGGACCGGAACACCCGCACTGACGGCCGCCTGGGTCACCGCCGAGTAAGCATCGAGCACATCGCCCCCGGTGATCTCATAACCATGACCGCGCGAGATCCAGTGCAACGCAGCCAATGTAATTGTCGAAAGGTAACTTCACGGGAAAGTTAAAAGGTGGTTGCACCCAAAGTAACAGGAGTATTTGGGACGCGGTGACTCGCTCAAATCGCTCGCTGTTGCACAATTTCTCGCAATATTGGGCACTGCGAACTCCACATGGGCAATGAGGCGCCTACGCCATTGACGCCAGGGTTTTACGGAACCGGGCCAGCGACAACATGAACAGGGCCGACCCGATCACGGCCAGACTGACCAACTGGGGCCAGACCACTGCCAGACCCGCGCCTCGGTAAAGAATGCCCTGGGACAGCATCACGAAGTGGGTATTGGGTGCTGCCAGCATCACGAACTGCACCAGTTCTGGCATGTTTTCGCGGGGTGTGCTGCCGCCGGAGAGCATCTGCAGAGGCAGAAGCACCATCAGCAGCAGCATGCCGAACTGCGGCATCGAGCGCGCCAGCGTCGCCAAAAAAATACCCAGCGACGTGGTGGCGAACAGGTGCAGGGCCGCGCCGGTGAAGAACAGTGGCAGGGAGCCTTCGATGGGTACGCCCATCAGACCGCGCACGACGACGTTGAGCGCAAAGGCGGAAGCGACCAGGACCACCGCCGCCATCGCAAGCACCTTCGCGGACATGATCTCGAACGGGGTGACCGGCATCACCAGCAGATGCTCCAGGGTGCCGTGTTCGCGCTCGCGGATCAGAGCTGCGCCGGTAAGCACGATGGACAGCATGGTGATGTTGTTGATGATCTGCATTACCCCTCCGAACCATGCCTTGTTCAGCTGTGGGTTGAAGCGGGCCCGCAGCGCCAGTTCCACGGGCGGACTGGCCACTGCACGGTGGCGGCGCACGAACTCGTTGACCTGCTCCTGAACGATGACCTGGATATGACCGCTGCCGGTGAAGGCTTGGCTCATCCGGGTGGCGTCCACGCTCAGCTGGATCACCGGGGCGCGACCGGCCAGCACATCACGTTGGAAGCCGGCCGGGATGTGCAGGGCGAAGGTGTCGAGGCCGGCATCCATGCGCGCGTCCAGTTCGGCCGGGATGATCATCGCTGGCGGCATGAAATACGGCGGATACAGGGCGTCGATGATGTGCTGGGATAACTGCGAGCGATCCTCGTCGATGACCGCGATGGGGGCCTTGTTGAGTGTTTCGGGCATCGCCGTGGCGGCGGTGTAGATAGAAAAACTGAAGGCGTAGACGATCAGCACCAGCATGATCGGGTCACGCAGCAGGCTGCGCAGTTCCTTGAAGCCAAGCTGGGTGATGTTGCGCAGGCGTTGTCGGATCATCTTGCCTGCTTCCTCAGCAGCACGGCGGTCAGGCCGATCAGCACAGGCGCGCTGATCAGGAGCGGGATGAACGAGGCCCAGAGATCTTCGAATTCGAGCGCCTTGGAGAAGGTACCGCGCGAGATGATGACGAAATGCGTGGTGGGGAAGATTTCACCGATCAGGCGCCCCGCACCCTCCAGTGAGCTGACCGGATCGATGATGCCAGAGAACTGCACCGCCGGCAGGATGGTCAGCAAGGCCGTGCCGAACAGGGCAGCCACCTGGCTGCGCACGAAGGAAGAAATCAGCAGGCCGAACGCTGTGGCGCTGATCACATAGAGCAGCGCGCCCAGTGTCAGCGCCCCGAAGCTGCCTGTGACTGGCACCCGGAAAAGCATCACGGCCATCGCCACCAGCAACAGAAAACTCGCCATGGCCAGCACGACGTAAGGAATCTGCTTGCCGAGCAGAAACTCGAGCCGGGTGGCCGGCGTGACATAGAAGTTGATGATCGAACCCAGTTCTTTCTCGCGCACCACCGAGAGCGCCGCGAGGATGGCCGGGATCAGCATCAGCAGCAGTGGAATCACCGCCGGCACCATGGCCGGCAGGCTGCGCACGTCGGGGTTGTAGCGAAAGCGCGTCTCCACCGTGACCAGCGGGGCCGTTGCCGCATCGCCGAGCGCCTCGCGCAGACGCTCTCCCAACCAGTGCTGGTGGATGCCCTGCACATAGCCGCGTACCGTCTCGGCACGCTGCGGCATGGCGCCATCGATCCAGGCGCCGACCTGAACGGGCCGGCCGCGCAGCAGGTCGCGTCCGAACCCCGGCGGAATCTCGATCGCCAGGCTGATCTCACCGGCGCGCATCCGCCTGTCCAGCTCGGCGTAGTCGGCAAGCGGCGCGCGCTCCGCGAAATAGCGGGAACCCGACAGGTTCAGACTGTAGTCGCGGCTGATGCTGGTCTGATCGTGGTCGAGCACCGCAAAAGTCAGGTCCTCCACGTCCAGCGTGATCCCGTAGCCCAGCACCAGCATCAGCACGATGCTGCCCAGGGCTGCAAGGCTGAGGCGGATCGGATCGCGCCGAAGCTCCAGCGCCTCCCGTCGAGTGAAACTCAAGAGCCGGCGCAGGCTGAAGGCACTGCGGACGGCCGGAAGTGGTACCGTCGGGGTGACAGTTGGGGTGACGGTCGAGGCAGACGGGGTTGTCTGCCCGCTGCGCGCCTGCTGCGGCTCACCGACAGCCTCCTGCAGGTGCGCGATAAAGGCGTCCTCCAGCGTGCTTGCACCGCGCACCGCCATGATGGCCTGCGGCGTATCGCTGACCAGCACTTGGCCGGCATGCATCAGCGAGATGCGATCACAGCGTTCGGCCTCGTTCATGAAGTGGGTGGAGATGAAAATCGTCACGCCCTCGCGTCGCGACAACTCGATCAACGCACGCCAGAATGCGTCGCGCGCCACAGGGTCCACGCCCGAGGTGGGCTCGTCGAGGATCAGCATCTCCGGGCCGTGGATCATCGCCACCGCCAGCGAAAGGCGTTGGCGATCACCCAGAGGCAATGCCTCGGGTAGTGCATCCAGGATGTCGGCGAGGTCGAAACGTTCGGCCATGGCCTGCACCCGAGACGCGATGTCGGCTTCCGGCAGGCCGTAAAGACGCGCGTGCAACACCAGGTTCTGGCGTACTGTCAGTTCGCCGTAGAGCGAAAAGCTCTGGGTCATGAAGCCGACGCGACGACGAGTGGTCAGGTCGTGAGGGTCTAGCGGCCTGCCGAACAGCAACGCCTCGCCCTCGCTTGCGGGCAGCAGCCCAGTGAGCATCTTCATCGTGGTGGTCTTGCCGCAGCCGTTGGAGCCGAGGAAGCCGAATATCTCGCCGCGCCGGATGCGGAAATTCACCCTGTCCACCGCCGTGAAGTCGCCGAAGCGCATGGTGAGGTCGCGCGCCTCGATGGCCACATCAGCCTCGGCGCTGGCCGCGTGCGGCACGATTTCCACCGGCCGGTAACCGGCGCGTTGTGCTTCGGGCAGCAGCTCGATGAAGGCCTGCTCCAGCGTGTCGCAGCCCGTGCGTTGGCGCAACTCGGCCGGGGTGCCGGTGGCGAGCACGCTTCCTGCGTCCATAGCGGCCAGCCAGTCGAAGCGTGCGGCCTCTTCCATGTAGGCGGTGGCCACCAGAACACTCATACCGGGGCGCTCGCTGCGGATGTCGTCGATCAGCGCCCAGAACTGGCGGCGCGAGAGCGGGTCGACGCCGGTGGTAGGTTCATCAAGGATCAAAAGATCGGGGTCGTGGATCAGCGCACAGCACAACCCGAGTTTTTGCTTCATGCCGCCTGAGAGCTGGCCGGCAGGACGATCGGCAAACCGTGCGAGCCCCGTGGCGGCCAGCAGCGCCGCGATGCGCCGCTCGCGCTCGGCACGGTCATGCCCGAACAGCCGGCCAAAAAAATCCACATTCTCGAATACTGACAGGGTCGGGTAGAGGTTCTTGCCCAGTCCCTGCGGCATGTAGGCGATGCGTGGGCACACCTTGGCGCGAAAATGCGCGCTGGCCATGTCGCCACCCAGCACCTCGATGTGTCCGCTCTGCAGGGCACGCGCCCCGGCAATGAGGGCCAGCAGGCTGGACTTGCCCACCCCGTCCGGGCCGATCAGGCCCGCCATCACCCCGGCAGGGATATCGAGATCGATATCCCGTAGCGCCTGGGCCTTGCGATAGTTCAAGCTCACCCCCTGCAGACGAACCACCGGGGCGGACGAGGGCGGGGCGACGCGGTTCATTCCGGCAGCCTCACCTGCAACTGCGGCGGCCACGGGGCGTCACCAGCGAGCTTAACGTAGGCCATGCCGGGCAGGCCGGTCTTGACCTGCGCCAGATGCTTCTCCAGCAACTCAGGCGGAATCTGCGCGCGCACCCGGAACATCAGCTTTTCGCGCTCGATCTGGGTTTCGACCGTCTTGGGCGTGAATTGCGCAACATCCGCCACGAAGGAAATACGTGCCGGAATCACATACTGCGGCACGGCATCGAGCACCAGTCGCGCCTCGCTACCCACGGCGACACGCCCCACTGCGCGGGTCGGCAGGAAAAAGGTCATGTACACATCTTTCAGGTCCACCAGGTTGAGCACCCGCCCACCGCCGCCCACTACCTCGCCCGGGCGCGCCACGATCAGTTGCACGCGACCATCGCGCGGGGCTTTGAGATCGCTGTCCTCGATATCGGTGCGGATGCGCTCCACTTCGGCGCGCGCAGCGTCCACCGCCGACTCGCTGCCCCGGATCTGGCTACGGGCGGTGGAAATCGCCGCGTCACTCGCCGCCACCTGGGCCTGCGCGGCGGCCAGCGCGGCGGAGGCGCGATCCACGGCTTCGGTCTGGTCATCGAGTTGCTGTTGCGAGATGAAGGATTGCTGGCGCAGATCGGCGAAGCGCTGGGCGCGTCGCTGCGCGGCGGCCAGCTCGGTCTGACGTTGCACCACCAGGGCCTGCATGGCGGCCTTCTCGCTCTCGCGCTGGGCCAGTTGGCTGCGTGCCGTACTCACCGCATCTCCCGCCTGCCGGGCGCGGGCTTCAGCCTGTCGCAGTTGCGCCTGCAGCGATTCAGTGTCCATGCGCACCAGCAACTGACCCGCGCGCACCAGGTCCCCTTCGCGCACTTCGATCGCCGCGACCCTGCCCGGCTGACGGGCGGCGATATCGATCTCCACCGCCTCGATGCGACCGTTACCGCTGGCGATGTGCTCGAGCGCGTCGTCTTTGTAGTTCTGACGCCATAAATACAGTCCAACAGCCGTGATCACAGCAATCGCGACTATTAAACCGAGGGTTTTTTTCGTTTTTTCAGTCATATTCAACTCGCGTCAGGGCTCTCATGATCCGTACAGTATGAGTTACCGCACCGGGTACTGGCCGTTGCGGATGAACCGGTCGTAGGTGTCTTCCTCCGGCTCCTCGTCGTCGTGGCGCGCTCCCTGCCACTCGGCTTCAGGCAGCAGTAGCAAGGTCAGGGTGTAGTCGTATTGGCCGGCAACCCTGATCATTTCATTGACCTGCATGCTCTCCGGTTCGCGTGGAAACCAGAGCTGCGCCTGTGCCGTCTGTTGCTGGCTGCCGGCCCAGCCGTTGTTGCTGTGCGCCAGCGCATCACCCGGCAGTTCGATGGTGTTCCTGCGGGTCGCAAAGTAGGCGCCAGACTTCAGCGCCGCCTTGTTCGACTTGGCCCACAGCATGTGATCGTCGCGACTGGCCACGAGCACCGCTCGTTTGGGTGCAATCTCAGTCCAGCGCAAGGCGGCGGCCGTGAGCGATACACCATAGCGGTCTGCGCAGTGGCCCAGCAGATCGAAGCTGATCGGCTGGCCGTCGACTTGGCGCCGGAAGTCGTCCAGCGGCATCAGCAGGGTCGAAGCAAACAAGTCCGCCTCTGCCTCGATGTCGCGCTCGTTGTTGTCTCCCGTTTCGATATCACCGTCGCCGCACTCGAAAATGTCCTGCTGGTGACGGTGCAGGATGTAGTGACCGAACTCATGCGCAATCGTGAAGCGCTTGCGACCCTCCGACGGGGTGGCACTGTTGTAGAGGACCAGCCACTTCGACCGCGACTTGTTGGCTTTCAGCAGACCATCGAAACCGTCGAGATCCTCGCCCTGGACCTTGTCGATCGGCGAGTCTGAAAAGCACTGGCGGGAATACTCCAGCGCCAGCTCATCAACCTTGACCGGAAAGCGATCCGCACCGAGAACCGTGTTGAGCATGGACGAGATGCGATTGGCCTCGGCCATGGGCTTCTTCGCATCCGTCATTCATCTTCCCAGGCATCGAGGATCTTGCGGATCTTCTTCTTGTCCGGCTCCGACATGGTTTTGTACTTGCGGAAGAAGGCCTCATCGAGCACTTGCTCGTCCGGCGTGGCGGCCGACTCGGTCAACAGGAACTCCGTGGTGACATCGAGGACGGCGGCGATCTTGCCGATCTTGTCGGCCGATGGTTTCGGATCGTCCTTGTTCTCCAGCTCCCAGATGTAGCTCTTGCTGGAGTCCGTCAGCTCGGCCAACTGCTCCAGGCTGAGCTTCTTCTGCTTCCGAAATGCGCGGATCTTGTCCCCCAGGGGCGATGGCACCGTTATCTCCTCATGTGTTCGCGTCAGGCCGAAAATAATACCACTACGCCGAACGAATTCGTACCTGCTTGACAAACCCCTAACCGCTCCGAGACAATCACAATCGTTCGGTACACCGAACGCCATCGGTCTGCACACCCCACTTAGGAAAAGGGGCCGTCGGGGCTGATACCAAGCCAATCCAAACCTTTTGAGGGGTATGTAGATGAATGATGCAGAGAACTTGACCAAGCTCCTGGGACACCTGCCGCCGGCAGTGTTCCGTGAATTCATGGTGGACGAGTTCAGCCTGGCCATGCCGGACCTGGACACCAAGAAGCCGAAAAAGGAGCAGCGTGAACAGATGGAGGCCGTGCTGTCCGCCCTTGGGGTGAGTGAGCGGCAGCGGATCGAGGAAGTGGCCGAACGAATCGTGCTCTTGTCGGACGGCGCCGGCCAGGACGTCATCGACGGCTTCAAGGACGATATTTTCGATGACGCCGCCCGGGAAGCCTTCGCTGCGATCCCGAACCAGTACCAGCGGGCGCTGTGGCTTCATATCAACGAGCTCGCGCTCTTCGAGGAAGCGCTGAACGCCCGGCAGGCCGACGTGTTTCGGCAAAGCGCCTCTTGCTACTCGGGCTTCATGGCGCCCGCCAACCTTGCTGTACTCGACGATGCAGCTGCCAAGACGGCGTTCCACCAGACCGTGGCCCAACAACTCGGGTGCTCCGATGACGCCGTCGCGATCCAGATCTTCAAGCGCCTGCGGCCCGATACGCAGACCGGCGAAGACGTGGACCTCTACCAGATCAGCATCCACCACAACCGCCCACCGGAAATAATCGACTGCGTGCAGGCCAGCGAACTGGTGCCACAAGAGGTGATCCGTGCGGTTTCATCGCACATCACCTATGAGCCGGCCAATGGACACCTGGAGGTGCTGTCAAAGGATACGGATGGGCGCGAAGCGCTGGCCCGAATCGTGGCCGACTCCCTGCTGCAAGCGCCCATCACCGGCGAGAAGATCCCGCTCAAGCAGTACGACTACCAGAGCCTGGCGGCGCCGCGAAACTTCGACTCGGCTGGCGAGCCCGTGGCTCACGTCAAGGTCGTCGAGCTTGGCTACTCCGCTGCCAATGGTCGGTCGCTGCTGGTCAAGATCTGGACCAAGGACGTCGACGACATCTACGCCGCTGCTCGGTCGTTGATCAGCCCCACCTTCGACTTCCGCGATCACCACCTGAACTACGCCAAGCTGTCCATCAAGCTGAAAAAGGTCGGCAAGGACCGCGCGCGGACGATCACCGTGATCCTGCGTGACGACAACAAGTGCAACATCAAGACGAAGCGGGAAAAGGACCGGGCGTTGTGCGATCGCCTGCTCGCCAAATGGCATCTGGTGAAGGAGATTGGGCATGTCGTCGAAGCCCCTGCCGACGCAGTCGCTGCTTGAGCTGATCGACCTGTTCGAGCAGTCGGGACAGCCGATTCTCGATGGAGATGGACAGCGGCTTCATGGCGTCCCAGGGTGGAGCGCTTTCGGGCGTACCTCCCTGACCGCCAAGCAGTTGGAACACTGGGCGGATTGCGTCGGCTATTCCGGGAGCTACCCAGCGCCACTCGGCGATGACCGCGTGCATGTCGACCTGGCCGAGGATGACCAGCCTGACCGCTATCGATACCGGTGCCCCGAGACTTTTCGATGGAAGTTCGTCCCGGCCGCAGAGGTCGCAGTCTTCAGCGTCCGACCGCCGGCAATCCTGAACGTCGTCTCTGATCTTCTCGGTATCGCGCAGGCCCTGCGCAAGGGCATCGAGACGCCCTCTCTGGACGATTCACTGTGGCATCTTGGCAAGACCAGAGTGGGACCAGCACTGACAGACGTCTGGCTTGTTCGTGGGTTGGCGCGATCCGCCGAACAGGTGTTTCGGCATTTCAGCCAAACCGGTCTGCCTGATCAGGGCCTGATCTTGTCGTCGGGAGGTGTGCTGCCGCAGTTTGTCCGGCCGCCGCGTAGCTACCGATTCGCATCGCTACGAGCTGCAATCGTCGACTACGTCGCCACGCCGTGCATCGACATGGACCTCCTACATCGAATACTGGCCGCTCCGCCCGATGGGGCGATCCGCCCCGTGTTGCCGGTGCACTTCGACGAGTACACCAACACGCTGACCATCCGCACCAAGACCAAGCCATGGACGATCAAGGGCGAGCGTCAGGCTGCGGCAGTCCGCTACATGTTCGAGCAGGCTATCAACGACAGGTGGATTCTCCCAGCCGCTGAAATTCTCGACGCAGCCTATGCAGATAAGAAGACGGCGCGCAGTCAGCGCATGCAGAACCTGTTCAGTGGCAACACCGACTGGGAGGACTACATCGACAACCCTGAAAAGGGGAAGTATGGCTTCCGCCGAGATTGACCCGCCACCAGTTGGCAGCACCACGCACAACCGCCTTCGGGCGGTTTTTTGCTTTCTGGGCCCCGCTTTTCCCCGCAGAAGCTGCGCCCGTACATCAGCCCGTACATGGCGGCGGCAGACGCCCGCACAGGCCGACTTCGAAACTGACCTCACGAATTCGCAACAACCAGAAGGAGTGCATCGTGAGTGTCAAACATCTGAATCAAGGCCAATTGGCCGACCGTTGGGGAGTCAGCGAAGCAACGCTTGAGCGCTGGCGCTCCGAAGGTATCGGCCCGGTATTCCTGAAGCTGCAGGGTCGCGTCGCTTATCGCATCGAGGACATCGAAGCCTACGAGTCCGAGAGCCTGCGCAAGAGCACCTCTGAACGCGTCAATGCGGGAGGTGCGCTGTGAACCGCATCTCCCCCGACGAAGTCCTGACCACCCCGGCCGGCGAACTGGCTGCGCTTGCCAGCGAGTCGCTGTTCCAGCTCAAGAACGACGCTGCTGATCTTCTCGCCGCTGCCAAGGCGATCGTCGAGCACGTCGATCGCGCACTGGATCTCAAGTATGCCGACCGCGCGCACCAGCTCCGCCTGGCGGCAGGCAAGGACACCGGTGTCGTCCACTTCGACGACGGCCATGTCCGCATCACCGCCGATCTACCCAAGAAAGTCGACTGGGATCAGACGCGGCTCGCCGAGATCTCTCGTCGCATTGCAGCCAACGGCGATGACCCGTCCGAGTACGTGGACATCAGCTACCGGATCTCGGAAATCAAGTTCAACGCGTGGCCCGAGTCGCTCAAGAGCGCCTTCGCACCGGCACGCACCCTCAAGACCGGCAAGCCGGGCTTTCGTCTCGCTCTGCTTCAGGAGTAATTGCCATGAAAACCAAACCTACGCTGCTCGAACTGCTGCGCAAACAACCGGAGATGTACCTCCGGGATCTGCCCGAAACCATTCGCATCCCAGCGCTGGACGGCAACCGCCCCGACGAAGTCGTGCGTCGCCTTGAGGACGCCACCATCGATGACGTGGCGTTCGCGATCCAGGGCCTGGAGTCCGAAACTCGCGTTATCCATCGGCGCCTGAGTGGTCTGCGCGACCTGTACGAAATGGCCCGCAAGCGTGGTGCGCTCGGTATGACCACCGTTGCTGACGCGTTCGCCAGCATTAGCGCTGAGGAGGCCGGCAAATGAGCCTCCCCATCATTACTGCAGACCAGCGTCTGGCCGAGCGCCGTGGCGTGAAGGGTGTGCTCGTCGGCAAGAGCGGCATCGGCAAGACCTCGCAACTCTGGACGCTGAAACCCACGGCCACGCTGTTCTTTGATCTTGAGGCTGGTGATCTCGCGGTCGAGGGCTGGGCCGGCGACACGATCCGTCCGCGCACCTGGCAGGAGTGTCGTGACTTCGCGGTGTACATCGGCGGGCCGAACCCGGCGCTGCGCGACGACCAGCCGTTCAGCCAAGCCCACTTCGATGCCGTATGCGCGCGCTTCGGTGATCCGACGGTCCTGGACAAGTACGACACCGTGTTCGTCGACTCCATCACCGTGGCCGGTCGCCTGTGCCTGCAATGGTGCAAGGGCCAGCCACAGGCCTACTCCGAGAAGACGGGCAAACCCGACAGCCGGGGTGCATACGGGCTGATGGGCCAGGAAATGATCGCCTGGCTGACCCACCTGCAGCACACGCGCGGCAAGAACGTGTGGTTCGTCGGCATCCTCGATGAGCGGCTGGACGACTTCAATCGCCGCGTGTTCTCCCTGCAGATCGACGGCTCCAAAACCGGCCTGGAACTGCCCGGCATCGTCGATGAGGTCGTCACCTTGGCCGAGCTGAAGGCCGATGACGGCGCCAGTTACCGCGCCTTCGTCTGCCACACGCTGAACGCATGGGGCTACCCCGCCAAGGACCGCTCCGGGCGGCTCGATCCGATCGAGGAGCCGCACCTCGGCCGCCTCATGGAAAAGATCGCCGGCCCGGCCAGGCCCGCTACCGAACGGCTCGATTTCGCGCGCCCCGCGCCCGCTGCCATCCCCGAATCCACTTCGACTCAGGAGTCCTGATCATGACCTACTTCGATTTCAATTCCGCTTCCGAACAGACCTCTTTCGACCTGATCCCCAAAGGCACGCTCGTGCGTGTCCGCATGACCATCAAGCCGGGTGGCTTCGATGATCCGTCGCAGGGATGGACCGGCGGCTACGCCACCCGCAACGACAACACCGGCTCGGTGTACCTGAACTGCGAGTTCGTCGTGATGGAGGGTGAGTTCGCCCGTCGCAAGATGTGGTCGCTGATCGGCCTGCACAGCCCGAAAGGCCCTGAGTGGGCCAACATGGGCCGCACCTTCGTCAAGGCGATCCTCAACTCAGCGCGCGGCGTTCATCCTGGCGACAACAGTCCTGCCGCGCAGAACGCGCGCCGCATCAGCGGGTTTGCCGATCTCGATGGCATCGAGTTTCTCGGCAAGGTCGACTGGGACAAAGACCAGAACGGCCAAGACAAGAGCGTGATCAAGGCCGCGATCACGCCCGACCACAAGGACTACGCCGCCCTCATGGGTGGCGCGCAGGGAGCGGCGAAAGCGCCAGCACCCGCAAACGGGTCGAACGCGTATGCCCAGGCCACGGGCCGTGCCTCCGTGCCGGGTCGCCCGAGCTGGGCACAGTAAGGGGGACGCCGCCATGATGCTCCGCCCCCGCCAAGCCCTGCTGGTCGAGCGCTCTTTGGCGGCGCTCGCCCAACACGGCAACACCCTATCTGTTGGCCCCACCGGGTCGGGCAAGACCATCATGCTGTCGGCGGTGGCCGGCAGCTTGTTGGCCGAGCCAGATACCAAGGCCTGCATCCTCGCTCATCGCGATGAACTGACCGGCCAGAACCTATCCAAGTTTGCACGGGTGAATCCGGGCGTCAGCACCTCCGTGTTCGATGCCAAGGACAAATCCTGGTCCGGGCGCGCCACGTTCGCGATGGTGCAAACGCTCTCGCGCGACAACCATCTCGCTGCCATCCCGATCCTCGATCTGCTGGTGATCGATGAAGCGCATCACGCAGCCTCGGCCTCGTACCGCCGCGTGATCGACAGGGTGCTGGACAAGAACTCGCGCGCCCAGATCTTCGGGGTGACGGCGACGCCTGTCCGCAGTGACGGCAAGGGACTACGGGAGGTCTTCAGCAACGTCGCGGATCAAATCACCCTCGGCGAGCTGATCGCCTCCGGCCACCTCGTGCCGCCACGCACCTTTGTCATCGATGTCGGCGCCCAGGAGCAGTTGACGCGGGTCCGGCGCACGGCCACTGACTTCGACATGACGGAAGTCGAGGCGATTCTCAACAAGACGCCCATCACCGATGCCGTGATCCGTCATTGGCGTGAGAAGGCCGGCGACCGCAAGACGATCGTGTTCTGCTCGACCGTCGCCCATGCCGAATGTGTGCGCCAGGCCTTTCAGGATGCTGGTGTATCCGCCGTGATCGTGCACGGCGAGCTCTCAGACGGAGAGCGAAAGACACGACTGACCGAGTACGAATCCGGTGCCGCGCAGGTCGTGGTCAATGTGGCTGTGCTCACGGAGGGCTACGACTTCACGCCCACCTCCTGCGTGGTTCTGCTGCGACCCAGCTCGCACAAGTCGACTCTGACCCAGATGATCGGGCGTGGCCTACGCACCATCGACCCAGCGGAGCATCCGGGCGTCATCAAGACCGATTGCGTGGTCCTGGACTTCGGCACCGCGACCTTGATGCACGGATCTCTGGAACAGGACGTCAATCTCGACGGACACCAGCATCACGGCGAAGCGCCTACCAAGGACTGCCCGTCCTGTGAAGCCACCGTCCCGCTCGGCTGCCGTGAATGCCCGCTGTGCGGCTTCGTCTGGGAGAACGAGACCACCGAGGAAGGAGATGCGCTGGCCGATTTCGTGATGACCGAGATCGATCTCCTCAAGCGCTCCAACTTCCGCTGGTGCGATCTGTTCGGCTGCGACGACGCACTGATGGCGACTGGCTTCAACGCCTGGGGTGGCGTCTTCTTCCTAAACGGCCGCTGGCACGCCGTGGGCGGAGGTAAGGATCTGCAGCCACGCTTGTTGGCTGTCGGCGACCGCACGGTTTGCATGGCCAAAGCCGATGACTGGCTGAACGACCGCGAGTCGGCTGACTCCGCGCACAAGACCCGTCGTTGGCTGAACGAGCCGCCGACCGCGAAGCAACTCCATTATCTGCCGCAGGCGCTGCGCGCCGACTTTGGCATGACGCGCTATCAGGCCTCGGCGCTGCTGTCCTTCCAGTTCAACAAGTCGTCGATTCAGCGCCTCGTGGTGGCTGCCAACGATGCCCACCGGGAGGCCGCGTGAAATGTGCAGTCTGCTCACGAAAGGCCAAGGGCTTCGGCTACTTCAATCCACGCCTGCCGCGCAGCGATCCACGACGTTACTCGGACCGCTGGGTGTTCTGCTCCATGCGCTGCCAGAACGCATTTTCGCGACTCATGGAAAAGACGGGAGGTCACATGATCGATCCCAGTGATATGGAGCTCGCCGCCATGGCGTCCTGCCTGGCGCCGCTTGGCGAGTATGTGGGCTCCATCGGCATGCAGCGACCGTTGGCGGATTACAGCAAAGACGAAGTGCTGATGCTGATCGACGTGGTAGTGACCGCCTACCAGGAACACATGCTCGTCGAGCACGAGCGCATGGCTGAAAAGGACCGCGCCTTTCTTGAGGAGCGGCTTGCCCGACAAGGCAAGCCGGCTTCGACGGGAGTGCCGTTCTGATGCTGGATTTCAATCACCGTCCCAAGATCCATGAGCTGATCGGGGTGCTCATCGACGCTGCACTAAGCGCCGACCGTGACAACCAATCCCGTCGCAACTACCTCGGTGCGTCGCGATTGGGCGTCGCCTGCGAGCGCGCGCTGCAATACGAGTATCTGCAAACCCCTGTCGATCCTGGCAGGGACATCCCGGGTCGCGTGTTGCGCATCTTCGAGGTGGGACACGCTCTCGAAGAACTGGCCATTCGTTGGCTGCGCATGGCCGGATTCGATCTGTACACCCAAAAGGCCAGCGGCGGTCAGTTCGGCTTTTCCGTTGCAGGCGGCCGTATTCAAGGGCACGTCGATGGCGTGCTGAATGGCGGCCCCGCAGCGCTAGGCATGGCCTATCCCGCCTTATGGGAGTGCAAGACCATGAACGACAAGTCCTGGCGGGATACGGTCAAGCACGGCGTCAGCAAATCCAAACCGGTCTATGCCGCGCAGATGGCCATCTATCAGGCCTACATGGAAGCCAGTATCCCGGGCATTTCCGCGAACCCGGCGTTGTTCACCGCGATCAACAAGGACTCCGAGGAGATCTGGTTCGAGCTGGTGCCGTTCGACGGCGGCCTGGCGCAGCGGATGTCCGATCGCGCGGTTCGGGTCATCACGGCGACCGACAGCCAGGAACTGTTGCCGCGCCATGCGACTACACCGACGCATGTCGAGTGCAAGTTCTGCCCCTGGCAGGACCGCTGTTGGGGTTCGACATGATGGCCGACAACATCATCTGGCTCGACTTCAATGACGCCCCCGAGCAGCGCGACGAACTGGCATCCGATACCGATGCGCTGCGTGCGGGGCTACTGGACCGGCTCGAAGCCGTTCTCCACTACCTGTTTCCGCAGGGGCGCATCCGAGGTGGCAAGTTCTACGTCGGCGATGTCGATGGCAACCCTGGCAAGAGTCTGGTGGTTGAACTCGACGGACCACGGCGCGGCCTGTGGAAGGACTTCTCCACCGACGAGGGCGGCGATGTCATCGATCTGTGGGCGCGGTCGCAGGGTCGCTCCGCACGCAGCGACTTCCCGCGCATCGCTGGCGAGATCCGGCAGTGGCTCGGTCTTGCTCCACCGAACATAACGCCGATGCGCCGCGATGTTCGCAGCGTGCCAATGGACGACCTCGGCGCTTACACCGCCAAGTGGGACTATCTGTCACCCGAGGGCGAACTGATCGCCTGCGTCTACCGCTACGACCCACCGACGGGCAAGGAATATCGCCCCTGGGATGTTCGTGCCCGCATGTGGCGCGCGCCCGACCCTAGGCCGCTCTACAACCTCCCGGTCATCTCGAGGGCGCGAGAGGTCGTCCTGGTCGAAGGCGAGAAGTGTGCGGCTGCATTGATCGCTTGCGGTATTGCGGCCACCACCGCGATGAACGGCGCCAAGGCTCCTGTCGACAAAACCGACTGGCATCCGTTGGCGGGGAAATCCGTGGTCATCTGGCCGGACCGGGATGCACCCGGCTGGGACTACGCCGAGAGCGCAGCGCGTGCTTGCGTGGCTGCTGGCAGCACATCCGTGGCCATCCTGGTGCCGCCCACCGACAAGCCACCCAAGTGGGACGCCGCAGACGCTGTCGACGAAGGGTTCGACTGCGCGGCATTCATCGCCCAGAGCGAACGCCGCGTGGTCAAGGCGGCGGCTCCCTCCCTGCCCACCTTCACGCTCGGCGAACTGCTCGACGATAACTCACCGCTGCCACCCGATCTGATCTCGCCGCGCGTGCTGACGCCCGCAGGCATGTTGGTGTTCGGCGGTGCGCCCAAGGTCGGCAAGAGTGACTTCCTCTTGTCGTGGCTGGCTCACATGGCGGCTGGCGCTGCGTTTCTGGGCATGCATCCACCCCGTCCGCTACGAGTGTTCTACCTGCAGGCCGAGGTCCAGTACCACTACCTGCGCGAGCGTGTGAAGGATGTTCGCCTGCCGTCCCATCGGCTTCTGGACGCCCGCGCCAATTTCGTGGCCACGCCGCAGTTGCGGCTGGTGCTCGATGACGCCGGTCTGGCGCAGGTGATCCCAGCGATCGCGAAGGCTTTTGGCGGCGAGCCTCCTGACATCATCGCCATCGATCCGATCCGCAACGTGTTCGACGGCGGCGATGCCGGTGGAGAGAACGACAACGGCGCCATGCTGTTCTTCCTCTCGCAGCGGGTGGAGCGGATTCGCCAGGCGGTCAATCCCGACGCCGGGGTGATCCTCGCTCACCACACCAAGAAGCTAGGCAAAAAGCAGTTTGAGGAGGACCCGTTCCAGGCACTAGCCGGCGCAGGAAGCCTGCGCGGTTACTACTCGACCGGAATGCTGCTGTTCCGACCCGATGAAACGCGCACCACTCGCCAGCTCATCTTCGAGCTGCGCAATGGCGCGGGTATCCCGCAACGGCACGTCGACAAGATCAACGGTGAGTGGCGGGAAGTCGACGCCAACGAGCGGTTGGTGATGAAGGACTACGGCCAGCGCTTGGATGCCGAGCGCCGCCGCAAACGCGACGCGATCCTTCAGATCCTGTTCGAGGAGGCCGGCAGCGGGCGCTGCTACACAGCCAACCAGTTCGCCGAATCTTTCGAGGGAAAGGCCGGTCTGGGCGGCGAGCGCACCATCCGCGAACGCGTCTCCGCGCTCTCGACGCAGGGCTACATCAAGTATTTCCGTAACGCGGCTGACTACGGTCTGCCCTCCAGCGGCCGCACCAAGTTCGGCTATCTCTGCGTCGAAGGCATGGTGCTGCGCATGCCAGCGGGCGATGTCGACACGGCCACCGGCGAGCTGCCGATGCGCGAGCACACGGTGCTCCCCACCCACTACAAGTGCCCGCATTCCGGCGCCTCGATGCCCGTCGAGAACCCAGATGTGTGGGTCTATCACGACGAACTGAACGATCCGGAGGCCCCATGAATATTGCCCAATCGGCAGTTGGAAGCGCCGTTGCCAACTGCACTCATTTCCTTGCCAACTACTCGCAGTTGGCAAACCCCTGCCAACTGGAAGTCCAGTCAGATCAAGGCATTGCAGGGAATGACCCGCAGTTGGCAGTTGGCATCGCTGCCAACTTGCCAACTGGCGCAAACCCGCGCCATTGCTGGACTTTCTCCCTTTCTCCAGTTGGCGAAAACTCCCCCTCCTACTACGTAGGAGAGGGACCAGAGGGTCCCTCTGCCCTACGTCAGGGACTTGCCGGCCACCCGGGCTCAGATCATCGGCGGCCATCCGTGCCCTCGATCCTGGCACTGGACCTTGGCACCCAGACCGGCTGGGCAGTACGCGATCGCGACGGCGCCGTGACCAGCGGAACGGAATCCTTCAAGCCGCAGCGATTTGAGGGTGGCGGCATGCGCTACCTGCGCTTCAAGCGCTGGCTCACCGAGATCAAGCAGTCCTGCGATGGCATCGAAGCGGTGTACTTCGAGGAAGTCCGCCGCCACGCCGGCGTCGATGCAGCACACGCCTACGGCGGGTTCATGGCCCACCTCACCGCATGGTGCGAGCACCACCAGATCCCGTACCAGGGCGTTCCGGTGGGCACGATCAAGAAGCACGCCACCGGCAAAGGCAATGCGAGCAAGGACCAGATGATCGGCGCCGTTCGTCTGCGTGGCCACGCGCCTGCCGACGACAACGAAGCCGACGCCATTGCCCTCCTGCACTGGGCGATCGAGACGCAGGAGGTGTGACATGAAGGTTCCGACTCCCGCATACCGCTGTGCCCTGGCTCGACTGCAACCCGATCCGCGACCCGATCCGGAGCAGATCAAGCGCGAGGGCTGGCGCGACCAACAGATCCTGGTGATATCGCCCGACGACACGCGGCTCGACTGGGTCGAACGTGAACTGCTTCGCCGTATCGGCGATCGGCTGTACGGGCCGAAGGAGCGTCGACATGGCTGAGTGGACGATCGAGACTGTGGCGGACCGATTCATCGAGGCCGCACGAACCGCCCACCGCCTTCCTCCGGTTCGTGTGCAGGGCTACTTCAACTGCTGGCCGGCGATCAAACGCATGCCATGGGAAAACCTGGGAGCTGAGCCACGGGTCTACCGCTTTCCTCCCGACCCTGCTGCCATCGACCGGATGCTGGAGACCATGCGGTGGGTTCAGTGGCTGGAAGAAGAACAGCGACACCTCGTCTGGATGCGAGCACAACGATATCCGTGGAAGGACATCTGCTGCCGCTTTGCCTGTGACCGGACAACCGCATGGCGTCGCTGGCAGACGGCACTGGAATTGGTCGCCGTGCACCTGCAGATGGAAAAGAAAACTGGGGCAGCCAGCAATTGCCGCTGACGTTGGGTGTAGTTGCGAACAGTCGCGAAGTCGTTGGGAATCCTGCGTGTCGATGCGGGTTTCGGTCGCTTTTTGGCGTGCAACATCCCGAGGTTTTTTCGCTAGTATTACGGCTAATCTTGCGAGCATTGGGTGCGTAAAGGCCACGGAGCGATCTGTGGCCTTCTTCGTTTCTGGCTCGCGATGGCCACGACCCGTTGCGACGGGTCCTTCCCGGCCAGAAAGCAATGCGGGGGGCGCGAGCGCGGCGCTTTTTTAGCGTCAGATTGCAAACCTAGGTTTGCAGGGTTTGCAGTTTGCACCCGCCCCATCCAGCACACATCACGAGCCCGCCCACGGTTTCCCGTCGGCGGGTTTTCTTTTTCGAGGAACAGATTCTGAACACGCTCAACGTCGAGTACCGCAAGGTCGAGGCGCTGATCCCCTATGCCCGCAATCCGCGCACGCACACCGACGAGCAGGTAGCCAAGATCGCCGCCAGCATCGTCGAGTACGGCTGGACGAACCCGGTTCTAGTGGATGGCGACAACGGCATCATCGCTGGCCACGGCCGCATGGCTGCCGCGCGCAAGCTCGGACTCGATGAAGTGCCGGTGATTGAACTCGCTCACCTGTCACCATCACAGAAGCGCGCCTACGTCATCTCCGACAACCGGCTGGCGCTCGATGCGGGCTGGAACGAGGAACTGCTTGCGCTGGAGTTGGCTGAGCTGTCCGACGCCGGGTACGACCTCACGCTGACCGGTTTTGAGGATGCTGAGATCGCAGCACTGCTCGCAGACGATGCGAGAGCCGAAGAAGTCGCCCGAGAACAAGGCGCCGATGAACCGGACGCCGCAGACGACGTGCCGGATGCACCTGTGTTGCCGGTGTCCCGCACCGGCGATGTCTGGGCAATCGGCACGCATCGCCTGATCTGTGGCGACGCCACCGACCCGATCGTGGTCGCTACGCTGATGCAAGGCGACGCGGCGCGCCTGTGCTTCACCTCGCCGCCCTATGGCAATCAGCGCGACTACACCTCCGGCGGCATCGTGGATTGGGATGGCCTGATGCGCGGTGTGTTCGGCAATGTGCCGATGGCCAACGATGGGCAGGTGCTGGTCAACCTCGGGCTGATCCACCGCGACAACGAAGTCATCCCGTATTGGGACGCGTGGCTCGGCTGGATGCGTGCACAAGGCTGGCGGCGCTTCGCGTGGTACGTGTGGGATCAGGGGCCGGGCATGCCTGGCGACTGGGCCGGGCGCTTCGCCCCGAGCTTCGAGTTCGTCTTCCACTTCAACCGGCAGAGCCGCAAGCCCAACAAGATCGTGCCCTGCAAGCACGCAGGCCAGGAGTCGCACCTGCGCGCCGATGGCTCATCCACGGCCATGCGCAGCAAGGACGGCGAAGTCGGCGGCTGGACGCACAAGGGGCAGCCGACGCAGAACACCCGGATTCCCGACTCGGTGATCCGCGTGATGCGCCACAAGGGCAAGATCGGTCAGGACATCGACCACCCGGCCGTGTTCCCGGTGGCGTTGCCGGCGTTCGCCATCGAGGCCTACACGGAATCGGGGGACATCGTGTTCGATCCGTTCGGTGGCAGCGGCACGACGATGCTGGCTGCCCAACGTACCGGTCGCGTATGCCGCGCCGTCGAGATCGCGCCGGAGTACGTGGATGTCGCCATCAAACGCTTCCAACAGAATCATCCTGGCGTTCCGGTCACTCTGCTGGCCACCGGCCAATCCTTCGACGAGGTCGTCACGCAACGACTGCCAACCACGGGTGCCGAGCAATGAGCGCTTCCTGGTTGGCCGACAAGATTGAGCAGTGGCCGACGGCCAAGCTGGTGCCATACGCGCGCAATGCGCGCACCCACTCAGACAATCAGGTGGCACAGATCGCCGCGTCGATCGCCGAGTTCGGATTCACCAATCCGATTCTGGCCGGCAGCGATGGCGTCATCGTCGCCGGGCACGGACGGCTCGCCGCCGCACAGAAACTCGGGCTGGACTTAGTGCCGGTGGTCGTGCTCGATCACCTGAGCCCCACGCAGCGCCGGGCCCTGGTGATCGCGGACAACCGCATCGCCGAGAACGCCGGCTGGGATGACGCGATGCTGCGCATCGAGATCGCCGCTCTGCAGGACGATGACTTCGATCTGTCGCTGACCGGCTTCGATGCCGATGCGTTGGCGGAGCTGATGGCCGGCGACGAATCGGATGGCCAAGGCCAGACCGACGATGACGCCATGCCCGAGATGCCAGAGACGCCAGTCTCGCGTCCTGGGGATGTCTGGCTGCTCGGTGGTCACCGCCTGTTGTGCGGCGACTCTACGGTCGCCGACAGCTACGACCGCCTTCTCGATGGCGCCCCGGTGGACATGGTGTTTACCGACCCGCCGTACAACGTGAACTACGCCAACAGCGCCAAGGACAAGATGCGCGGCAAGGATCGTGCGATCCTGAACGACAACTTGGGCGACGGCTTCTACGATTTCCTGCTGGCGGCACTGACGCCGACCATCGCCCACTGCCGGGGTGGAATCTACGTGGCGATGTCGTCCAGCGAACTCGACGTGCTGCAGGCAGCGTTCCGCGCCGCCGGCGGCAAGTGGTCGACCTTCATCATCTGGGCAAAGAACACCTTCACGCTGGGCCGCGCCGACTACCAGCGCCAGTACGAGCCGATCCTGTACGGATGGCCCGAGGGCGCGCAGCGTCACTGGTGCGGCGACCGCGACCAGGGGGACGTCTGGAACATCAGGAAGCCGCAGAAGAACGACCTGCATCCGACGATGAAGCCAGTGGAGTTGGTTGAGCGAGCGATCCGCAATTCGAGCCGCCCCGGCAACGTGGTGCTCGACCCGTTCGGGGGCTCCGGCACAACGCTGATCGCCGCCGAGAAGTCCGGGCGACTGGCGCGGTTAATCGAACTCGACCCCAAGTACGTCGATGTGATCGTGCGCCGCTGGCAGGGCTGGACCGGAAAGCAGGCCACCCGTGAGTCGGATGGCGCGTTGTTCGATGATCAGACGACGAGCGATTCCTCGACGATCTCGCAGTGAATCACAAAACCCGTCAGGTAAGGCATGCCGCGCGGGATGCCGTAGTCCTTGCTGGTCTGGCGGCCAATCGTCCAGCCCATCCAGCGCTGGGTGGCGGCGTTGATCGCATCCTGCAAGACCTGGCCTTGGTACAACCCGTTCTGGACGTCGTCGGCAAAGTGGCGACCGTGGCGGCTGTCGAGGAAGGTCCGCACCGACTCAAGCGGCTGGTGTGTGGCGTCCGAGACGGCGGTCATCGCCAAGGGCCACGCGGCGCTGGCGTGCTCGTTCATCGTGCCCCAAAAGCCCCAGTCTTGGTTCTGGGTGGCAGGGATCTGGTTGGTGGTTTTCATGGTTTAGCTCCTTGGTGCGGATCGTTGCGACACCTGTAGTAACGCGCTGTTCGATTGAGAAGCCAAGCGGGTCTTGGCCTCTTTCTCGATCTTTCTGATCATGCGATCCGGTAGATCCGCTCCCCGCCCCGGGGCTTGTCCGAGACGATGGTCAAACCCAGCTTTTTCTTGAAGGCGCCGGCAAAAGTGCCGCGCACGGTGTGCGCCTGCCATCCGGTCGCATTGCAGATCTGAGCAATGGTGGCGCCCTCGGGGCGCTGCAGCATCCGGATTACTTCGGCCTGCTTGCTGTTCTCGCGCATGCGCGGCTTGGTCGGTTCGGTGCTGGCGTCCTTGGCCCACGTGGCCTCGGCTGCCGTCACTGCAGCCTCGATCTCGGGGTCTGCCAGCGGGGACGAAGGCGCAGGCCGGGCGCGCCCCATCGCGTCGTAGCCCTCGGCGGCGACAAACCAGTCGCTGCCATCAGTGGTAATTAGTGCGCGATTGAACAGGCCGTCGAGCACCTTTTTGCGTGCGCCGCCTTTGATGTTGTCGGGGAACCAGTCGATCTTGCCGCCGGCGTGCTCTAGTGCGTAGGCCAAGATCGCGTGCTGGGCCGGGGTCAAATGGGTAGTGGTCATTTCCTGCTCCTTCGGGGTGGTTGATCGAGTGACGTGATAAACGCGCTGTTCGCCAGGGAAGCCAAGCGCTTTCTGCTTGGTTTTGCAGGGGCGGAATCAGCTGTTGGCGTTGTCCGACTTCTTAGCCTTGCGGGCCTGCTCGACACCGGCGTTGAAGGCGGCTTCGAGGGCGTCACGCAGGCACCAGACCGCGACGTCGTGGAAGTCCAGCCTGTCTGACCGGCGTGCTTCCAGGGTTTCGATGCGGAGGTGTTGTTGGGCGATCTGCGTCAGGAGTTGATCGAGCTGGTTCATTTCCGTGTCCTTCGATGTGGTTGATGACGAACGTATGAACGCGCTGTTCCAGATGGAAGCCAAGCTCAATCCCGAGGAATAACGATCAAATGATTGAAGGGGCCACCGGTTCTCACCATGGGCATTTCGATACGCGCTTACGCCCGGCACCGTGGCGTGACCGACACCGCTGTTCATAAGGCCATTCGCGCCGGGCGCATCACGCCGGAGGCTGACGGAACCATCGATGCCGACCGGGCGGATCGCGAGTGGGCGCGCAACTCCGATGTGCCCAAGGCAGGTACCCGCGCCAAGGCGGCCAAAGTGGTCGTGCCGGACGCCAGTACACCGCCGAACGATGGACCTGCCGCCTTACCCACTGGTGGCACGTCGTTGCTCCAAGCCCGCACGGTCAACGAAGTGGTCAAGGCGCAAACCAACAAGGTGCGACTGGCCCGCCTGAAAGGTGAACTGGTCGATCGCCCACAGGCCATCGCGCATGTGTTCAAGCTGGCGCGATCCGAGCGCGATGCCTGGCTCAACTGGCCCGCGCGCATTTCGGCGCAGATGGCTGCCAGGCTCGATGTCGATCCGCATGCCATGCACGTGGCACTGGAAGCCGCAGTGCGCGAGCACCTGCAAGAGCTGGGCGAATTGCGTCCTCGGGTGGACTGATGCTGGACGTGGATTACGAAGGCGCGGCGGAAATCGAGCGCGCCTGGCGAGAAGGACTGACGCCAGACCCACTGCTGACCGTATCCGAATGGTCGGATCGGCACCGGATGCTTTCCAGCAAAGCGTCCGCCGAACCGGGCCGCTGGCGGACCAGTCGCACGCCGTACCTGAAGGTGATCATGGACTGCCTGTCGCCGACATCCCCGGTCGAGCGCGTTGTGTTCATGAAGGCTGCTCAGCTCGGCGCGACCGAGATGGGATCGAACTGGATCGGCTACGTCATCCACCACGCGCCCGGCCCGATGATGGCGGTCTGGCCGACAGTCGAGATGGCCAAGCGCAACTCCAAGCAGCGGATCGATCCCCTGATCGAGGAGTCGGGCGTTCTTGCAGAGCTAATCGCACCGGCCAGGAGCCGGGACTCGGGCAACACCATTCTCGCGAAGGAGTTCCGGGGCGGCGTCCTGGTGATGACGGGCGCCAACAGCGCAGTCGGACTGCGGTCGATGCCAGTGCGTTACCTGTTCCTCGACGAGGTGGACGGCTATCCGCTTGACGTTGAGGGTGAAGGCGACGCGATTTCACTGGCCGAAGCGCGTACCCGAACCTTCGCGCGCCGCAAGATTTTCATCGTCTCGACGCCAACAATCTCTGGCGCGAGCGCCATCGAACGGGAATATGAGGCATCCGATCAGCGCCGCTACTTTGTGCCCTGCCCACACTGCTCGCACCGGCAGTGGCTGCGCTTCGAACAACTGCGGTGGGAGAAAGGCCAGCCGGAAAGCGCCGCCTATGTTTGCGAATCCTGCGATGCGCCGATTTCCGAACACCACAAGACCTGGATGCTGGAACACGGCGAGTGGCGCGCATTGGCACCAGAGAATGGCGCCAAGACGGCTGGCTTTCACTTGTCGTCACTCTACAGCCCGGTCGGCTGGCGCAGTTGGCGCGAGATCGCCGTCGCCTGGGAACTCGCTGTGAGCAAGGAGTCGGGTTCTGCGGCGGCCATCAAGACGTTCAAGAACACCGAACTGGGTGAGACCTGGGTCGAGGAAGGCGAAGCACCGGATTGGCAACGCCTCGTCGAGCGGCGCGAGGACTACCCGGTCGGATCGATTCCTCCCGGTGGACTCCTGCTGGTGGGCGGCGCGGATGTCCAGAAGGATCGCATCGAAGCCTCGATCTGGGCCTTTGGGCGCGGCAAGGAATCATGGCTGGTCGAGCATCGCGTCTTGATGGGCGACACCGCGCGGGATGCGGTTTGGAAACAACTGGCGAATCTGCTCGCGGAAAACTGGACGCACGCGTCCGGCGCGGCGATGCCGCTGGCACGGTTCGCCTTAGACACTGGGTTTGCCACCCAAGAGGCCTATACCTTCGTGCGGGCCAGTCGCGACCCGCGCGTCATGGCCATCAAAGGTGTCGCGCGCGGCGCGGCACTGATCGGGACCCCCACCGCCGTGGATATTTCCAAAGGCGGCAAGAAGCTGCGCCGAGGTATCAAGGTGTTCTCGGTCGCCGTCGGCATTGCCAAGCTCGAGCTCTACAACAACCTGCGCAAATCGGCGGATGTGGCCGAGGACGGTATCACCGCGATCTATCCGGCCGGATTCATCCATCTGCCGCATGTGGACGCGGAGTTCATCCAGCAGCTCTGCGCGGAACAACTCATCACCCGACGCGACCGGAATGGCTTTCCCATCCGGGAGTGGCAAAAGATGCGCGAGCGTAACGAGGCGCTGGACTGCTACGTCTACGCCCGCGCAGCCGCTTCAGCGGCGGGACTGGATCGATTCGACGAACGTCATTGGCGCGAGCTGGAGCGACAACTGGGGATGGCAGATCCGCCTGACCCCGTGACCACCACAACGACTGACGAGGCCACCCAACGCGGTGGCCTCGCTGTTTCTGGGCCAGGTCGCCGCGCACGCCAGTTGGTGCGCAGCCGCTGGCTCTCCTGACCAACAAAGGAAATCCCATGAGTTTGCAGACCCGCATCGAAAGCCTGGTGATTCGTATCGCCCAGGAGTTCAACACGCTCAACGGCAAGACCGGCACGTTGGCGAGCCTGACCACGACCGACAAATCGAGTCTGGTGGCTGCCATCAATGAGCTTCAGTCGGCCGTTCTCAGCGGGACCGGTATCGACGACGCAAACGTGGCGCTGACCACCACCTACTCGTCGACCAAGATCGTCACGCTGCTCGACACGCTCAAAGCCGAGATCCTCGGTGGTGCCGATGCTGCCTACGACACGCTGGTAGAGATCCAGCAGTTGCTACAGGACGGCACCAGCGGCCTCGATGCGCTGCTTGCCGCTGTCAACAACCGCGTGCGCTTCGATGCCGCGCAGACGCTGACCGTCATTGAGCAGCAGCAGGCCAGATCGAACATCGGCGCGGTTGCATTGACTGCCATCGGCGATGCCGACACCGACTTCGTCGCCGTGTTCGAGGGAGCCCTGGTCTGATGTCGCTTTCCGACCGCATCGCATCTCTCGCCGCGCGCATCGGCATCGAAGTGAAGACCAAGATCGATGCATCTCATCCAGGACTTGCTCGCGCGTGGGTGAGCTTCGGCTACGTCAACGGCCAGATGGTGATGCATGGCGCTCGCAACGTGGTGAGCGTGGAACGCCTGGCGACCGGTCGTTACCGCGTCCATTTCACGCAGCCAATGCCGGATGCCGATTACTGCTGGGTTGCACTGGCCCGCAGCAGCACCGACAGCGGCACGCAGCGCATCGCAATCGCGCGTGCCAGCGCCGACCAGAAGACTGCCGAGTACGTCGATGTCTCCTGCGCCACGATGGCGACGTCGTTTGCCGACTCCACCGAGATCAACCTGGTGGTGTATCGCTGATGGCCTATACCCAGTCCCAACTCGATGCGCTCGAAGCCGCACTGGCCAAGGGCGAGCGCCGCGTGAGTTTCGGCGACAAGACCATCGAGTACCGCACCGTCGAGGAGTTGGCTACCGCCATTCGCGAAGTCAAGCGCGGCCTGTTCGAAGACGCCGTGGCCACCGGACTGTGGCCAGGTGCCCCGCGCCAGATCCGCGTCACGACCCGGAAGGCCACCTGATGAGCTGGTTCTCCAAACTTCGGCGCGGCATGTTTGGCGGCCCGTCGCCGACTTACGACGGTATCGGCGGTGGTCGACGTGCGATCGCCTGGCAGGTCGGAAATCCTGGTGCCGTTGCCGCGCTGGCCTTCACCCAGAACGAGCTCCGCGCCAAAAGCCGCGATCTGGTGCGACGCAACGCGTGGGCGGCCGCCGGCGTGGAGGCCTTCGTCGCCAACGCGATCGGCACGGGGATCAAGCCGCAGTCGATGCTTTCGGACAACGCACTGCGGGAAGCCATTCACGCCCTCTGGTGGGAGTGGTGCAGCGATGCCGATGCAGCCGGCTTGACAGACTTCTACGGCCTGCAAGCACTCGCCTGCCGGGCAATGCTGGAAGGCGGAGAGGCTCTGGTGCGGCTGCGCTATCGCCGACCCAAAGACGGTCTGGCGGTTGGTCTCCAGCTCCAGCTGCTGGAACCCGAACACTTGCCCACGACGATGAACCTGGAGCTACCTTCCGGCAACGTGGTTCGGGCCGGCATCGAGTTCGATCGGCTCGGCCGCCGCGTCGCCTACCACCTGTATCGCTCGCACCCCGGTGATGGCGCCTTGGCGCCGATGTCCGGCACGGGTGGCATGGACACCGTGCGCGTGCCTGCCTCCGAGATCATCCACCTGTTCCGTCCGCTGCGCCCTGGCCAGATCCGGGGCGAGCCGTGGTTGGCGCGGGCGCTGGTCAAACTCAATGAGCTGGATCAGTACGACGACGCCGAACTGGTGCGCAAAAAGACGGCGGCGATGTTCGCGGGCTTCATCACCCGCCTGGCGCCCGAGGACACCCTCATGGGCGAAGGGCTGGCGGACGCCAACGGCGTGTCCCTGGCAGGACTGGAACCCGGGACCATGCAGTTACTGGAACCTGGCGAGGACGTGAAATTCAGCCAACCGGCAGACGTCGGTGCCAGCTACGCCGAATTTCTGCGCATGCAGTTCCGGGCCGTCGCTGCCGCGATGGGCATCACTTACGAGATGCTCACCGGTGATCTGACGCAGGTGAACTATTCGTCAATCCGCGCCGGATTGCTGGAGTTTCGTCGCCGCTGCGAAGCGATCCAGCATGGCGTGATCGTCCACCAGCTCTGCCGCCCGATCTGGCGCGCATGGATGGAACAGGCTGCGCTCGAAGGTGCACTCGATCTGCCGGGCTTTGTCGAACGCAAGCGGGAATACCTGGCCGCGAAGTGGATTCCGCAGGGCTGGCAGTGGGTAGATCCGAAGAAGGAGTTCGACGCGATGCTCATCGCGATTCGCGCCGGACTGCTCTCACGTTCCGAAGCAATTTCCGCCTTCGGCTACGACGCTGAAGACATCGACCGCGAGATCGCGGCCGACAACCAACGTGCCGATGAGCTGGGGCTGGTCTTCGACTCCGACCCGCGCCACGACAAAGCGCCCATCGCGACGGCCGCCCCGGCTCCGGCGCAAGAACCCCAGGACAACTGACATGCAGCTCGTACACCTGGCGTCCCGTCTCTACGGGACGCCGCTTCTCATTGCGCGTTCGAAACTGGACGTGATCCTGTCCGTCCTCGGCCCGCGCATCGGATTGCCCGAGATCGATGCTGCCGTCCCGCTTCCCACTTCGAAACCGGGCACTTCGGTCGGGCAGCCCGGCATCGCGATCATTCCCGTGCACGGCACCCTGGTACGACGGG
Source organism: Gammaproteobacteria bacterium (assembly GCA_015709695.1). Classification (NCBI taxonomy): domain Bacteria; kingdom Pseudomonadati; phylum Pseudomonadota; class Gammaproteobacteria; species Gammaproteobacteria bacterium. The sequence continues at coordinate 1,282,928 of CP054183.1, forward strand.
CGATGGGACTGGAGGCGGCGTCTGGCCTGACCTCCTATGGGGAGATCGCGGCACGCCTCGACGCCGCGCTGGCGGACCCACAGGTCAGCGGCATCCTGCTCGACCTAGATTCGCCCGGCGGCGAAGCGGGTGGCGTGTTTGAGCTGGCCGAGCGGATTCGCGCCGCCAACGACATCAAGCCGGTCTGGGCGCATGCCAATGACTCCGCGTACTCGGCGGCTTACGCGATTGCCGCCGCCGCATCACGCCTGACCCTGTCCCAAACCGCCGGGGTGGGGTCCATCGGTGTTATTGCGCTGCACGTCGATCAGTCGGTCAAGGATGCCAAGGACGGCATCGACTTCACCGCAATCTACGCCGGCCACCACAAAAACGACTTTTCTCCCCACGCGCCGCTGTCGCCACAGGCGGCTTCCACCCTGCAGGCGGAAGTGGATCGGCTCTACGGAATCTTCGTCAGCCAGGTCGCGCAAATGCGAGCTCTGGACAGCGATGCCGTGCGGGCGACCGAAGCCAGCCTGCTCTTCGGCGAGGCTGCTGTGACGGCAGGCCTGGCTGACGCGGTGATGAGTTTCGATCAGGTCCTGATCGAGTTCTCCAACGCACTGGATGCGCAACGCCGGCTGGCGACACCCAGTACGGGCGCCGCGAAACGCGGCCCGCTCGCCCGTGCCTCGCCTGCTTCACGGAACGCACGCCCGCAGATTTCCAGCCAACAACAGTCTCATTTGGAGAAAACCATGACCGATCACGAACAGCAGCCCCCTCTGGACGAATCCGAGCCGGAGGCCACGCCAGACCCGGCAGACACCCCAGCGCAAGAACCCACCACCCCGCCCGTGTCTGCATCGCTCGTCGGTGCGCACGCCAACGGCCGGATCGAGGCACAAGCCATTGCCGAGATCTGCCTGATCGCAGGCACGCCACAGCGCACGGCGGAATTCCTCGCATCCGGGATGAACGAGGCCCAAGTCCGCCGCGCACTGCTCGAGGCTCGCGCTGAACAGCCAGAGATTACCTCGCGCATCACCGCCGATGCGGGAACCACCGTGCGGCCGGAGAGCAGCCCGGTCGTTGCCGCCGTCAAGAAACTCGCCACGAAGGAGTAAGCCATGTCTGCCATTCAGGAAACCAACAACCTCGGTGATCTCCTCAAGTACGAGGCGCCGAATCTCTATTCACGCGACCTGGCCTCGGTCGCTGCCGGTCAAAACCTGCAGCTCGGCGCCATCGTCGGCCGCGACAGTACGACCGGCAAGCTGAAAGCGCTCGACCCGGCCGCCACCGATGGCACTGAGAACGCGGTCGGCGTGCTCGCCGCTGACGTGGACGCGACCCTGATCGACCGGGAAGACGCGCTGCTGATCTCCCGCCACGCCATCGTCGCCAGCCATGCCCTGGTGTGGCCGGTCGCCATCACCCCTACCGAGAAGGCCACTGCGATCGCTCAGATCGAAGCGCGTGGCGTCCTCGTCCGAACCGCCGCCTGATTTAGGAGACAACCATGCAGAACCCTTTTACCAATCCCGCGTTCTCGATGGCAGCGCTCACAGCGGCCATCAACATTCTCCCCAACCGGTACGGCCGAATCGAGGATCTGGGCCTGATGCCGGCCAAGCCCGTGCGCCAGCGACAAGTCATCGTCGAGGAGATGAACGGCGTACTGAACCTGCTGCCGACCTTGCCGCCGGGCGCCCCGGGCACGGTCGGTGTGCGCGGTAAGCGCACCTTGCGTTCGTTCGTGATCCCCCACATCCCGCATGACGACGTCGTCCTGCCGGAAGAGGTTCAGGGCATCCGCGCTTTTGGTTCCGAGACTGAAACGGAAGCCGTCGCGGGCGTCATCGCGCGCCATCTGGAGACGATGCGCAACAAGCACGCGATCACGCTGGAGCACCTGCGCATGGGCGCGCTCAAGGGCGTCATCCTGGATGCCGATGGCTCCGTGCTGTATGACCTGTTCGACGAGTTCGACATCACGCCGCAGACCATCGCCTACGACCTCGGCAATGCCGGCACCAATGTGAAGGCGAAATGCCTCGCGACCCTGGCCGCGATCGAGGACAACCTCAAGGGCGAATTCATGACCGGTGTGCACTGCCTGTGCTCGCCCGAGTTCTTCGCCGCCCTGACCGGTCATGCCAAGGTCGAGAAAGCGTTCGAGAACTGGCAGCAGGGCGCCATCCTGATCAACGACGTGCGCCGGGGCTTCACCTACGCCGGCATCACCTTCGAGGAGTATCGCGGGCAGGCAACCGATCCCACCGGCACCACCCGTCGCTTTATCGCGGCTGGCGAGGCCCATGCCTTCCCGCTGGGTACGGTGGATACCTTCGGCACCTACTTCGCGCCGGCTGACTTCAACGAGACGGTCAACACCATCGGGCAGACGCTCTATGCCAAGCAGGAGCCGCGCAAGTTCGATCGTGGCACCGACCTGCATACCCAATCGAATCCGCTGCCCATGTGCCACCGCCCGGGTGTGCTCGTGAAGCTGACGGTGTGATGGTGCGCATCGAGGACTTCTATGAGGCCGCTAGCCGGTCTGGCTTGCTGGTGGATGCGGAAATCGATGGCCACACCATCGCTGTCGATTTCCGCTCTCCGGACGAGAGCGTCCTCGACGGGCTCGCCCTGTCTGCCGACTACACGATCCGCTTTCCAGCCTCGGTGCTGCCTGCCCTGGCAGCGGGTAACACCGTGTCCATCGCTGGCAACACGTATCGCGTCCGCGATATCCGCAGCATCGGCGACGGCAGCGAACGGCGCGCTTCACTCTCTCGACTCTGAGGACCCCCACTCATGAACTCCATCCGCGAGCGCATCTTGCGGGAGGTCGTCGCGCGCCTCACTGCCGGGGTGGCGCCCACGCCGGTGCTGCGCTTTCCGACCGTGCCGGTGACGCGGGAGGCCAGCCCAGCGCTGCTGCTATTTGCCGAAGGCGACAGCATCAGCGCGCATGCCAACAACCTCGTCGACCGGCTGCTGATGGTGCGTTTGGTAGCCGTGGCTCGTGGGGACGATGCCTTCGATCAAGCCGATCTGGCCGTCGTCGCCGCCCACGCAGCCCTGATGAGCGACACCAACCTTGGCGGTCTGGCACTGGCCCTGCGCGAGGTGGATTGCGAGTGGGACCCGGAGGACGCCGACGCCGGAGCCGTGGCGCTGCCTGCTCGCTACGAGATCCGCTACCGCACCCACGCACTTGATCTGACCCGACCTGGATAGCCCGACATGAACATCGAACTACTGAAACCCCATACCCATGCCGGCGTTAGCTTCGCGCCGGGCGATCTGCTCGTCCTCGACGAGGCCGCTGCACGCTGGCTGATCGATGCCGGCGTCGCCAAAGCCACCGACAGCATCGATGAGCCGATCGGCACACCTCAACCCACTGCACGCAAGGGAGACTGACCATGCCTTACTTTTCTGGACAAGGGCGCGTTTACATCGGCGCCCGCGACATCACCGGCAAGCCCCAGGGTTTGAACTACGTGGGCAATGTGCCCGAGCTAAAAGTCTCTCTCTCGGTGGAAACCTTGGAACACCAGGAGTCCACCAGCGGCCAGCGCCTGACCGACCTGCAGCTGATCAAGACCAAGAAGGGTGAGTTCGCCTGCACGCTGGAAGAGCTGATCGCGGTCAACCTGGGCTTGGCGCTGTACGGCACGACCACCGACCAGGTCAGCGGTACGGTGACCGCCGAGGTGCTGCCTAACCCCGTCACCCTGGGTAGTCTCTACCTGCTGGCCAAGCAGAACGTCTCGACCGTGGTGGTCAAGGATTCCACCGCCACCCCCAAGACGCTGCCGGCAGGCCAGTACACCCTCAACGCCAAGCATGGTTCGCTGGCGATCAACGACAAGACCACCGGCGGCCCCTACGTGGAGCCGTTCAAGGTGGACTACGCCTACGGCGCGGCCCAGAGCACGGCGATGTTCACCCAACCGCTGCCCGAGCGCTGGGTGCGCTTCGAGGGACTGAACACGGCTGACGGCAACCGCGAAGTCGTGATCGATCTCTACCGCGTGGCAATCAATCCGGCCAAGGAGCTCTCGGTCATCACCGACGAACTGCTCAAGTTCGAGCTGTCGGGCCAGGTGCTGGCCGACACTCTGAAGCCTGCCGCCGGCGATCTTGGCCAGTTCGGCCGCATCGTGCTGCTGTGAGGTGAGTGATGAACGACTTCGACGCGTTTCCACCCACCCCGCTGACCTTGGAAATCGCGGAGATCGTGCTGGCGATCACGCCTATTCGCATCGGCGAGATCCCGGCGCTGCTCGCTGCGGTTCGGCCCTTCGCGCACCGATTGGTCGACGGGGATCCGGACTGGCTGGCGCTGCTGGCGGACCACGGCGACGCACTGATCACGGCAATCGCCGTGGCCTCACGCCGTCCCCAGGAGTGGGTCTCAGGGCTGGCGATGGACGACGCCATCCGACTGGCCACCGCCTTGTTTGAGGTGAATGCGGATTTTTTCGTGCAGCGGGTGGTGCCGACGATCCAGCACGCCGCCGCCCGGATCAATGCACAAATGAGCGGTCCCTTGGCTGGGCTCACGCCATCCACCGTTTGATCCATGCCGGACACCGGCTGCCGGATGTCCTGGACTACACGCTCGCGCAGATGACTGCGTTTCTCGATGCCGAAGCGCGTCGTGACCGTGAGCACGCCAGTCTGCTTCTTGGGGTGACGGCGGTGGCCAGCCAAGGCGACAAGCGATCCATCGAACGGCTACAGCGGGAGCTCGATCGTGAAGATTGATCTGACCGCCTCAGGACTGTTCGATGCTCGGCAATTCAATGCCTGGTCCACCGAGCGCCGCGATGCCATCCGGTCGGCGCTCAAGCGCGGTATGCAATCCGGTGGCCGCGAAGTACGCGACGCGGCACGCACACAGATGCGCGGTGCGTTCAACGTCAAGCGCAACAGCTTCGTCTCCTCGATGCAGGCCAAGGTGCTGGACAAGAAGACCGATCGCCTGCCGGCCTTGCTGGTGGGCAGCAAGATCCCCTGGCTGGGTTTGCACGAAAAAGGCGGCACGGTCTCCGGCAATCTGCTGATCCCGCTGCTTCCTGGACGGATCGGGCCTAAGCGCTTCAAGGCAGTGGTCGATGGCTTGCTGCGATCAGGCAACGCGTTCTTCGTCGAGAAGAACGGCAAGGTCATCTTGATGGCCGAGAACATCCGCGAGAACGCCTCCCAACTCACCCGCTTCAAGCGGGCCGAGCGCGCTCGCACTGGCGCCAAACAGATCAAACGCGGCCAGGAGATTCCGATCGCCGTGCTGGTCAAGTCCGTCTCACTCAAGCGGCGGCTGGACCTGACCGGCGCTGTCCAGCGGTCCCTGCCGCGTTTGGCAGGCGCAATTCAGAAAGAACTGGCGAAATCCTGATGGCAAACAACCGCGCACAACTGCTGATCACTGCCGTCGACCAGACCCGTGGCGCCTTCGATTCCATCAAGCGCAATCTGGGTGACCTGGGCAACGCGGCGCGATCCATCAATGGATTGCTCGGCACGCTCGGCCTTGCCGTATCGGCGGCCGGTCTCGGCGCGATGGTCAAGGCCTCGCTCGACTCGGCGGACTCGCTGTCCAAGCTGTCGCAGCGGGTCGGGATCACTGTCGAGTCGCTTTCCACCCTGATCCCAGTCGCGGATCTCGCCGGCGTCTCGGGAGAAAAGTTCGAAGGTGGCTTGCGCAAGCTCGCCACCCGCATGCTGGATGCGGCCACCGGATCGGACGAGGCAGCGCGAGGATTCGCTGCGGTCGGCGTCTCCATTCAGAACCAGGACGGAACATTGCGCGCGACGGATCAGGTCCTGCTCGACCTGACCGACCGCTTCAAGGCAATGCCCGATGGTGCCCAGAAGACCGCGCTCGCGGTGGATCTCTTCGGCAAATCGGGCGCCGACCTCATCCCGTTCCTCAACCAAGGGCGTGATGGCGTCGAGGCGCTGACGACGGAGCTGCAAGCCCTGGGCGTGCAGATTGGTGGCGACACCGCTGCACAGGCCGAGGTGTTCAACGACTCGCTCGCCAAGGTGCGACTGGCGATCACCAGCATCGGCAACCGAGTGATCGAAGCATTCCTGCCGGCCATGAACGACATGGCCAACGGGATGGTGGAGTCGGCGAAACAAGGTGGCTCGCTGCGCGCCATCCTGGACGGCGTGGTGCTGGTGCTCAAAACCCTGGCGCTGGGTGCCGCCACCGTAGGCAAGGCATTCGTGGCGCTGGGTGAAGCCATCGGGGCAGGCATGGCAGCCGCCGTCGAAGCCTTGTCCGGCAATGTGTCCGGCGCGAAAGCCATCATCACGGAACTCAAGGGCAGTCTGGTCCAGCGGCTGGACGAACTCGCCGAATTCCGCGACAGCCTCTTCGACCCGAAGCCGGTCGAGGTGCGGGCACCGGCGATCGTTGCGGACCCCAGTCTGATCGATCGTCTGCGCACACCAGGACGGTCCACCGGGGACAACGGGGCGGCACGACTGGCACTGGCCAAGGCACAGGCCGATGCCGAGCTCAAGTTGCTCAAGGACGTGCTGGACCGGCAGTCGCGCAGCCTGGACGAGGCGCTCGACGGGCGGCTGATCTCGCTGGCGGACTACTACGCCGCCAAAACCGCCCTGGAAACGCGCGAGATCGACGCCGAGATCGCACGCACGCAGACCTTGCTGGCCGAGCAGAAGCGCATCGCGGCGTCCGGTGCTGACGAAGGCGCACGGATCAAGGCCCGTGCCGAGGTGGCCAAGATCGAGGCCGACCTCATCGTGCTCAACAACAAGCGGGCCGATGTCGAGGTCGCCAATGCGCGCAAGGCCGCCGACGCCGAGCGTTCCTTGCGTGATGAACTGGCCCGCGTTCGGGAGGAGTTGCTCGATCTCACCGGTGCTGCAACCGGTCAGGACCGTCGTGCTGCGGTCGAGCGCCAGTACCAGTCACTCATCGAGCGCCTCCGAGCCGAGGGCGACACCGAGGGTGTGGCCACTGTCGCGGGCCTGATCGACGTGAAGGTTGCGGCAGCGGATCTGGCCACCTATGAACGCCAGTTCAATGACGCGCTCAGCCGCATGCGGGCCACCGAGGAATCCATCAATCTGCAGCGCCAATCGGGCCTGCTGACCGAGTCGCAGGCACGCGCACAGATCCTGGCCCTGCACCGGGAAACCGGGGCGACCCTGGAATCTCTGCTGCCCCAGCTCGAGGCCAGCGCTACGGCGATCGGTCCTGACGCTTTGGCGCGCGTGCAGGCATGGAAGAACGAGATTGCCCAGGTCAAGCTGGTGGTGGACGACGTGGCTGTGGCCATCGACGGCGCGGTCCAGGATGGGTTCGCCCAGATGTTCGAGGCCATCGGCAGCGGCGCCAAGTCTGCCAAGGACGCTTTCGCCGATTTCGCGAGGTCCGTGCTGGCGGCGATCAACCGCATTGCCTCGCAGAAGCTCGCCGAATCGCTATTCGGGAGTTTGTTCGGGGGCGGTGGGACGGGCGGCACGGGAGGCTTCGGCGCGCTGGTTTCATCCTTCTTCAAGGGATTTGCGACGGGCGGCTACGTGACCGGTCCGGGCACATCTACGAGCGACTCGATCCCGGCACGCCTGTCCGCCGGCGAGTACGTGGTCAATGCCGCAGCCGTGAAGCGTGTCGGCGTGGCCTTTCTGCAGTCGATCAACGGCATCTCAGCCGGACCGAGAGTGTCAGGCCCGACGCTGGCATTTGCCGCCGGCGGTCTGGTGCCCGAAGCAGCCCAGGCGCAGGCCCCGGGCCAGTCAGTGCGCATCGTCAATGTCATCGACCCAGCGATGGCCGCCGATTACCTGAACTCCTCCTCAGGCGAAAAAACCATCCTCAACATCCTGCAGCGCAACGCCGGCGCCGTGCGACAGGTATTGAGCTGACCGATACACCGAATCCAGCAAGGACCAAAGACATGACGGCCTACACCGGCTTCGTCGACAACTCGACGATGCTCGCCCATTACAAGATGCTCGAAACGATCCGGGACGTCTGTCTGGCCGAGGGTTGGACCATTCTCCGCTACGACACGGCCATCACGAACCGGGAGCTGCTGATGATGGCGCCCGGACTATCGGGCACCGAGCAGATCTTCTGCGGCGTCTACTGCTACCAGGACAGCAACGCGGACTACTACAACCTGGCGGTGGCGACCATGAAGGGCTATGTCGCCGCTAACTCGTTCCTGACCCAGCCGGGTATCTCGCCCGTGCTCGGTGTGCCCGCCCACAACCAGCGCATCGATTACTGGCTCTCGGTGAACGGTCAGCGTCTGAATGTGGCGATGAAGGTCGGCACGCCGGTGTACGAATCCTTCGGGATCGGCAAGTTCTTTCCCTACGCATCGCCAGGCCAATATCCGCAACCGCTATTCGCAGCTGGAATGCTGACCAGCGCCTCCGCCACGCGCTACTCCGAAACGACCCACACGATGCCGTGGAAAGGTAATCGCAACAACCTGCGGATGCATTTCAACGACGGCACCTGGAAAGCGCCGCTCGCTACGCCCTGGGGCCAAACGACGATGGCCAACGCCTGCCGGCCGGCAGAAACCACCTACGCGCTCTACCCGGTGATGCTCTACGACTCAGGAAACATTTACGGCGCGCTGGACGGGATCTTCCACATCACCGGCTTCGACAACGTCGTCGAGAACACGCTCGTCATCGACGGTAAGAACTATGTGGTTATCCAGGACGTTGGCCGCACGTCCTTTGGCGACTACATCGCACTGGAGCTCTCCTGATGCCCTACGTCACTGGGCTGGCCAACAGCGCCAGCGATCTGCTTAATGCTGTAGTCACTGCCGGAACCGACAATGGTTGGTCCTGGGACGCCAGCAACAGCATGCTTTACAAAGGGGACATCTATGGCCGCCTCACCGTCAGCGGCTTGAACCTCTTGGTACAGGCGGCGCTCGGCTACTCCGGCGCCACGCTGATCACGCCAGCGGCAAAGATGGTCGGAATCACCAACCGGCTGGGTCAAGCCGGTAATACGCTGCTGAGTTATCCGGTGACGTACCACATCTTCGTCCACACGGCGCCGGACGACATCATCGTGGCCGTGAACTATCAGGTGATGTGGTGGCAATGGCTGTCGCTTGGCCAAGCCCGCAGCTTTGGTGTGCTCGGCAACGCCATCTGGCACTGGGGTACTGCGACGTCTGATATCAGTACCGGTGCGGGCGTGGCGATCGACTCCAATGGCAGCACCGGCAGCGGTGGCGGCAACACCTCTGGCGCACCTTTCTGGCAGTCCAACGACACCACAGGCGTCCAGAACAGTTCGATCTACCTGAACTTCAACGGTCACGGCTGGTGGAACAACCCCGTGGGCGTCTCCACGGCGAATCCGAACAACGCGCGCGCCACCATTGCAGTACCAACGTTGCTGCTGACCCAGCCCAATAACTGGAACGGCGAAGCTGTGCTTACGCGCATCCACATCATGGCGTTGCAGCCCTCTAGTTTCTGGTCGCACGTCGCGGAACTGCCGCATCTACGGATGACGCGCAACGACAACATCGACGACGGGCAGATCCTCACGCTTGGGTCCGAGCGCTGGTTCATCGCACCTGTGTATCGCAAGAACACCGCGAGTCGCGCCGCATCGCCATACAACGGCGCGAATCACTCCGGGACCATCGCGATGGCTGTGCGCTACGACGGTCCCTGATCTTCCCGTTTTACCTCAACCGAGAGTTATGACATGCCGGTCTTGACAGGCATGGTGCTCGATCGCGCCCAGGCTGGCTCACTGAACCCGCTCCTGAGCATCGACGGGTATCAGGTTGCCGCCATCTATCCGTACACCGCCAGCGATTCGCCAAGGGCGGAGAATGGAGCGCGAAGCTACGCAACCAACATCACGGTTCCTGCGCAGCGGGCGCTGACCGGCATCCAGGTACCGAGCTACTTCGAGGATTACTACTTCCGGGTGCATTTGCTGCCCGGGCGCATCGACCTCGGCAGTCTGGCCTCGGAGCAGAGCCGCACGATCGAGGTCTGGAACGCACGGCTGACCCCGAACACCTTAGCGTCCCTGACCGCCACCGGCGCAGAAGGCATGACGCTGATCGGGCCGGCACCCGCGCCCACTGTGTTTGCCGCCAATGAATCGCGGCTCTATACGCTCGCGGTCACGCCGAATGGTCCGCCAACCGTGAACGCGACGTTTCTGTTCGCATTCGCTTTCGACGATGCCGCTTTGCTCGCAACCGGACGCCGTATCGTCGGATGGATCTTTGCGCCGAACTGGGTGCAACCGGTCATCGAGCGGCTGGAATGGCTCACGGATGTGATGGAGTCCCATGCCGGATTCGAGCAGCGCGTGCGCTTGCGTGCTGGTGCAAGGCGCAGCCTTGAGTACAGCGCCTTGGTCGGCTCCGACACCGAACGGGTGAAGATGGAAAACCTGCTGCTGTCATGGCAGGCGCGCGTCTTTGGCCTACCGCTCTGGACCGACGTCGCGCTGGCGGCAGAACCGATCCCAGCCGGCTCGACGTCCATTGCCGTGACGACCACGAATCGGGACTTTGCCGTGGGTGGTTTGGTTGGACTGGTTCTGGGCATGGAGTCGGAGTTTGCCGAGATCACGGCGGTCCTGCCAACGTCACTGACGATCAAGAGCCCGCTGGACTCTACCTGGCCGGTCGGTACCAAAATCCTGCCTGTGCGGCCCGCCCGAGTTCAGAACGACCTTGGACTGACCTACCTGAGCGATGCCATCGGCCAAGCCACGCTGCGCTTCCAGTTTGAGGACGAGTGGTTGCTTCCAGCAGCCACAGAGACATTGGACTACCGGGGCTACCCCGTCTTGCTCACCGCCACCAACTGGACCGAGGACGTCGATACAGACTACGCCCGCAAGCTGAATGAACTGGATTTTCTGACGGGCCGACGCGTCATCGACGATCTTTCCGGTGTTGGCACGGTTCGCCGGACGCATCGGTGGCTGATCACTGGGCGTGCCGCGATCACTGCGTTCCGCTCATGGCTGGCCGCCCGCGCCGGCAGGCTGACGGCATTCTGGATGCCCAGCTTTCAATCCGACTTAAAGGTGGTGAGCCCGATCGGGGCCTTTGATTCGGCCATCACGGTGGAGAACCGCGCCTACGCCGCCAATGTGCCAGCCGCCATCGGGCGGCGCGACATCCTGATCGCCACGACATCCGGCAGTCGCTACTACCGGCGCATCACCGGTGCCACGGCGCTTTCGCCAAGCACTGAGAGCATCGCCATCGACAGCGTGGTGGGCGCGGCGCTACTTCCCGAACAGATCCGCTATGTGTCGTTCATGAAGCTGGTGCGCTTGGACAGCGATGCCATCGAGATCGCCCATCAGACAGACGACACGGCGGAGGTATCGATCTCCGTCAGAAGCATTCGGGATGACACATGACCTACGCCAGCAGAGAAGTATCCACGGACGCCAGCAGTCCGGTCGAACTGTACGAGTTTCGCCGTGGCGGTTCTACGTGGCGCTATACGAGCGGCGCGCAGGACGCGAGCTACGCCACCTATGCCTATGTGGCCGTGCCGATGAAGCGCGGCAGCATCGAGCAGACCGGCGAGATCGGGAGGTCCGGCCTGCGGATCACGCTGGCTCGTGATGTCGAGATTGCTCAGGCATTCATCGCAACACCGCCATCGGAGGTGACCTTGCTCACCATCTATCGCCAGCACCGGAATGATCCAGAAACCGTCGCGGTGTGGATGGGACGCGTCTTGAACGTCGAATGGCGCGGTTCCGAGGTCGAGCTCAACTGTGAGCCGGTCTACACCAGCCTGCAGCGCACCGGCTTGCGCCGCCTCTACCAACGCAATTGCCCGCATGTGCTCTACGGCACGTCTTGCCAGGCCAGTGCGGTGATCTATCGCGTGCCAGGCACCGTGGTGTCCGTCGCCGGAGTCTTGCTGAGCGTGCCGTCTGCGGCCGGATACGCCACGGGTCATTTCGCTGGCGGTTTTGCCACTTGGGCGGCCAACGGCATCACCGAGAAACGAATGATCGTTGCCCACAACCTGGACGTCATCACACTGTCGGCCGTGCCGCCCGGACTCGCCGTGGGCGACACGATCTACCTGTATCCCGGTTGCGACCGGACTCTCGCGACCTGTGCGGCCAAGTTTGGCAACAGCGCCAATTTCGGCGGCTTCCCATTCATCCCGACGAAGAACCCCTTCGGCGGCAGCCCCATTTACTGAGTAGACGGTATGCCCTGGGCACAAATCATCGTCTGGATCGTCACCGCACTGATCCAGTACGCGCTCCAGCCAAAACCGCCGCAACCCCAGGCTGCTGAACTCAAAGACTTCGATGCGCCGACTGCCGATGAGGGCCGCCCGGTGCCCGTCGTGTTCGGCACTGTGCTGGTGAAGAGCGCCAACGTGGTGTGGTACGGCGATCTGCGCACCACACCAATTAAATCGAAAGGTGGAAAGAAATGACCGACATCCTGGTGACCCACGGCGACATGCGCAGCCTGGGTTACTGCAATCGCGGCGCGCGGGAGTGGTTCGCGCGGCACCAGCTCGACTGGAGCCAGTTCATCGACCAGGGACTGCCTGCGCCCCTGCTGCTGGCGACCGGGGACAGCATGGCCGAAGACGTGGTCGCCGCTGCCCGCGAACGCATGAGCTGCGAGGTGAACGATGGGCGGTAGCAGCAAGTCGCAGACGGTCGGCTACCGCTACTACCTGGGGATGCATCTGGCGATCTGTCACGGGCCGGTCGATGCCATCACCGAGATCCAGGTCGGCGAGCGCCAGGCATGGAGCGGCAACCTCACCGCCAGCGGCCGGATCACGGTGAACATGCCCGAGCTGTTCGGTGGCGAAAAGCGCGAAGGCGGCATTTCCGGCGCCATCGATGCCGCGTTCGGCCAAGCGTCGCAGACGCCGAATGATTACCTCGTGTCGAAGATCGGCTCCCCTCAACCCGCGTATCGCGGTGTGCTCAGCCTGATCCTGCGCCAGCTCTACATCGCCGCCAACAATCCTTACATTAAGCCGTGGGCCGTCCGCGTCAAACGCTGCTTCCGCGACTGGTACTCAGCAAAGGCGGAGATCAACGGCGCGGCCAACCCAGCGCACATCGTCTACGAATGCCTGACGAATGCCGCCTGGGGCATGGGATATCCAACGGCCAGCATCGACGATGCCTCGTTTCGTGCGGCGGCTGATGTGCTGTCCAACGAAGGCTTCGGGCTCAACATGATCTGGCTGCAGCAGAGCAAGATCGAGCAGTTCGTCAAAGAGGTGATGGACCATATCGGCGGTGTGCTCACGACGTCACCGTCTACGGGACGCTTCGTCCTGAAGCTGGTGCGGGCGGACTACACCGTAGCGACGCTCCCCATCCTGAACCCGGACAACGTCATCGAGCTTGAGAGCTTTCAGCGCGCTGCTTGGGGTGAGACGACCAACGAGATAGTGCTCATCTACACCAAGCCGGACACGTTCAAGGAGACCAGCATCGCGGTCCAGGACCTGGCCAATATCCAGGCTCAGGGCGCCGTGGTGTCGCAAACTCGGCGCTACCCCGGCATCACCTCGGACAACCTCGCCGCCCGCGTCGCGATGCGCGATCTGGCATCCGTGTCCACACCGCTCGCCAAGGTGCGGCTCAAGGTGAACCGCAAGGCCTGGAATTTGTACCCGGGCGATGTCTTCAAGCTGGAGTGGCCTGCGCTCGGGATCGCCGGTCTGGTGATGCGGATTGCCGGCGTCGATGGCGGGTCACTCACCAACGGCGCCATCAGCATCGACGCTGTCGAGGATGTGTTCGGCCTGCCGTCAGCGGTCTACACCGCATCCCAGCCCACCGGCTGGACCGACCCGGTGCCAGCGCCATCCGCGACCACACCACGGCGTCTGGTCGAAGCGCCGTACTGGGACGTGGCCCGCGCACTCTCTGCATCGGAGCTCGCCTACCTCGATGCCACCGACTGTTTCCTGCAGACCCTGGGCGGCCGCCCCGCGCCAGGGGCGCTGAACTACGACCTGTACAGCAAGACGAACTCGGCCACGACCTACAACCAGCGCGGCCAAGGCGAGTTCTGCCCCACGGCAGTTCTCGCCACCAGCCTTGCGCAAGAGGTAACGAGCACGACAACCTACAGCGGCGAACTCGACATCGATCTGGTCGCAACCGGGAGCTATGCCTACATCAACGACGAGGTCGTCCTGGTCACGGCCATCAATACGACCACGCAGAGCCTGACCCTGACCCGTGGCGTCATGGATACCGTGCCAACCAGCCACGCAGCCGGCAGCCGGATCTGGTTCGCCGATGGCGCGCAGGGCGTCGATCCGACCGAGTACGCCGCTGGCGAAACGGTCAACGCGCGACTACTCACCGTGACCGGAAAAGGCACGCTGGCGCTGGCATCGGCGCCAACCGATTCCCTGGCCATGAACCGCCGGCAAAACCGGCCGTACCCGCCCGGCAATGTGAAGATCAACAACGTTGCCTACCCGGCGATTGCCAAGGGTGACCTGGTCATCTCCTGGGCGCACCGGGATCGGCTGAGCCAGACGGTGAGCCTGGTGCCCCAGACCAACGGCAACATCGGCCCTGAAGCCAGCGTGACGTACACGCTGCGCATCTACGGGGAAGCGGGCAGCCTGCGCCGCACCTACTCCGGCCTGACCGGCGCCAGCCAGACCTACACCTTGGCCGACGACACCGCTGATTCCGGCCTTGGCCGACCCAACGCTGCGCTGCGCATCGAGCTCGAATCCAACCGCTCGGGCGTGATCAGCCTGCAGAAGCACTCGATCGCCTTCGAGCGTGCCGGCTACGGACTTCACTATGACAAGTACTACGGAGGCATCTGATGCCCGCAATCACTGACCCGAACCTGGGACTCAACTACGGCTGGACGCTCGGCGAAAGCGGCTGGGGCGCCGGCATGGATGCCAACCTGAAGCGGCTGGGCGCTGTCGTCAGCCTGTCGGTCAAAGACCGCGATCTGGCCACACCACCCGCCAGCCCGGTTAACGGCGACCGTTACCTCATTCCCGCTGGCGCAACCGGCGTCTGGAGCGGCAAGACCGATCAGATCGCGGCGCGCATCGCGGGCGTCTGGGAATACTTCATCCCTAAAGTCGGTTGGCTCTGCTTCATCGAGGACGAGGCAGTGCTCTCGGCCTACAAGGCCACCGGCTGGAGTCCCGGCATCGCCATCTGATCGCTTTCCCCTGAACCCCGAAAACCCGCCCGATTGGCGGGTTTTGCATTTCTGGAGCCCGCCCTATGACTGACCCACAAAAACCCGCACTGGTCGACAACATGCTCCTCCTGCGCAAGGAGGACTTCGAAGACCTTCTGGATCGCGCCGCCGAACGCGGCGCCAAACGTGCCCTGGCCGATGTTGGCTTGGACGGTGACGACGCCGCCCACGACATCCGCGAACTGCGCGGCCTGCTCGATGCCTTCAACACCGCCAAGCACACCGCGTGGCAGACCGTCATCAAGATGCTCACCACCGGATTCCTGCTGGCGTTGGTGGCGGGCGCCCTCATCAAGTTCAAGGTGTTCGGAGGTGGCCAATGATCGAGACCCTTCTTGGTGGCCTGCTCGGCGGCGCCTTTCGCCTGGCACCTGAGCTTCTGAAGTGGCTCGACCGCAAGGGAGAACGCGGCCACGAACTGTCGATGCAGGACAAGGCGCTCGAATTCGAGAAGCTACGCGGCGCGCAGCGCATGCACGAAATCGGCGCCGGTGCCGATGCAGCGTGGAACGTGGGCGCCATCGAGACGCTGCGCGAGGCTGTCCGCACACAGGGCGAAAAAACCGGTGTGCGCTGGGCCGATGCGTTGTCGAGCAGCGTGCGCCCAGTCATTACCTATTGGTTCATGGCGCTGTACTGCGCAGCCAAAACGGCCGCCTTCGTTGCCGCTATTGAAGGCGGTGCCGACTGGGGTGTTGCCATCCTCCACGCATGGACCGAAGCCGACCAAGCGCTGTGGGCCGGTGTGCTGAACTTCTGGTTCATCGGGCGCGTGTTCGACCGGGTGAGGCCATGAGCCAGATTCCCCAGGCAGCTATCGCCCTGGCGAAGCGCTTCGAGGGGTTCCATCGAATTCCGAGGTCAGATCCGCTGCGCCGGGCCCATCCCTATATCTGCCCGGCTGGCTACTGGACGATCGGCTACGGCCGTTTGTGCAAGCCAGACCATCCACCGATCAACGAGGAAGAGGGCGAGATGTACCTGCGTCAGGACCTGCGCACAGCACTCACCGCCACGCTTCGCTACTGCCCGGTGCTGGCCGCCGAGCCAGAGGGACGAATCGCGGCCATCGTTGACTTCACCTTCAACCTCGGCGCGGGGCGGTTACAGACATCGACCCTGAGGCGACGGGTCAATCAGCGGGACTGGCATGCTGCGGGCAAGGAGCTGCGGCGATGGATCTATGGCGGCGGCAAGATTCTTCCTGGCCTCGTTGCCCGACGAGAGGCAGAGGTCATGCTCCTCATCGCCGAACCGAAGACTGCAATCTAGCTACGAAGAACCGCAGCTGCTGCCCCTACCACGTCATGGGTTGTTCCAGCATCCAGGGCTTCGCGAGTCGAAGAACTTCACCTCTGTGTCAGGCAAGGACCGGCCAGCAGCCTTCAGAACCTGGTGGCAGAACGCTTGCTGATCTCCATCTGGCTGACCAGTGAACACGGAGACCGCCATTCGCTTCGGTGGATTCGCTGAGATGGCATTGAGCACATGCTGGTCCCGTTCGTCAAAGCTCCAGCCATAAACGACCAAACTCTCCCCGATCGCTGGCAGGACTTCCTCGTACACGTTCGTCAGGTAGTGACTCCGGCGAATCGCGGCGACTTTCTCCTTGCTGGTTCCTTCGCTAACAAACACTGGCACGTAGTGCCCGGACGACCACTTTCGGGTGATCGCTTCGAGCAAATCGCCCGTCGCGCCAGTGGATGCCGCGATCTTTGTCTCGTCACCAATGTAGTCGCGAGCCACGGAAAGACTGCCGTGCGGGTAGAACACCAGCGTTGCTCCGGCAGCGTGCCCATATGGCCTCCGCAGGTACTCCCAGTCCGTCTGAAATTCACCGTGATGGAAGGCATCCTTGAACCAGCTACCGTTTGCTGCATTGAACAGCAGCATGGCCCAGTACAGGGTGAGGTCGTAGTTCAGGCTGACGACAGTCGGGAACGCGCTCGCGAATGTACCGACCCGTTGTAAGTCGGCGGCGACATCGGCATGTATCGGATGCACGCTGTGCACCGCTTCGATCAGCGCTGTTCGCACTTCCGCATATGCCGCAGAGATGTCGGCAGATGGAGTCCCCAAGGCAACGTTGACGTGCTCGGCATACCAGCATGCAAGCAGAACATGCTCGAAGTCGGTCGTCCCGAGCTTGGCGAATATTGGCGCGGTGGTTGCGAGCAACCCTTTTGCATCAGCCACGCTGTGGAGTGTTGGGTATGCAAACTCCTTGTGGATGGCGATGCTGGCGCCGTTACCCAGAAGGAGGGAAATCCAACCTTCCGCGCTGATGTTTGCCCAAGTGTCGATCGCGATTCCGTCCATGTTCTTTCACGCGCCCGTCTTCATCGCGTGGTCTGGCACGCAGAGTCGCAGCAGCTGCGCTCGGATGTCGGCAGGAGTTGCCGTCAAATCCACAGTGGCAAACCGAATGGCGTGCCCCTGGATCAGCACTGTCTCGTCGACCATCTGACCGATCGCTGGATGCAACAACAGTCCGCTCGCGTGATCTGCAAGCGCATCGCCGCACCCAACCTGGGAACGCAGATAGGCATAGATCTGGTACACGTATCCGCTGTGCAGGGTTTCCTCACGGTACCAACCGCTTGTCACAATCGAGGTGAACTTGGTATCGATGACGATCCGCTGACCGGTTGACGGGTGGTCGAGCACGACATCAGTTCGCATCGTCGGCAGGATCTTGTCGATCCCCGCCGTCTTCTGCTCGATCTGCCAGCCCATCGTCCCGCCGCACTGCACCCGCCAGCCCTGTGGGCTCAATACGACCTCGTAGAAGCCGCCCACTGCTCGCTCGAACAAACGGCGTACCCAAGTCGCTTCTCGGTCCGGCAGAGAGAGCACATTCGTACCCGACGCCTCCGTAGGTAGCACTAGATCGAACGCCAGCTTTGCGGCCGCCACCATGAACCGGTCGTCCGCATCGTTACGGCTAAAACGATCGGTGCTCATTTGGGCACGGGTCGGTGCGTCGCCCGATACACCCATTGACTTCATTCCACCAGCAAGCGCGCGGCACCGATGGGCAACGTCCTTCCTCTGAACGATCCTGGAGATGGACTCCAAGGCTGCTCGGACGAAACGATTGCGTGGTGTGTCGATGGTAAGTTCGTCGAACCGGCACGCCACCAGGCCTCTATCCATCAACTGATGGCGTTCGGTGGTCAAGACGTCGATCCGGCCACGCACGCGATTGATTACTGCGTCGCGAGATCGATAGCCGAGACTCAAGCGGCGACGTTGTCGCACTTCAACCGCATGGGCAAGAATCTCGGCGACGAGGTCTGGCAGATCGTCCGGGCTGTCTTCCAAACCGACTTTGCCGATCCCGCGAGTGCGGAACAGGTCAGAGGCGTAGAGCATCAGCAGCCAGAGGTTGCGCACCGGAATGCGTCCGATGAAGCCCTCAGCGCTTATGGATGCATTTTTCACCTGTTCTGCGACGGCGGTCATCACCAGCCCTGCGTCAGCCGTGTAACCGCCTTTTGTGCTTCGTCGGGCGCGTCGAACCAGTATTCATCCAGCAACGGCCCGATCTCCGTCTCCACGACCTGCTGGAACCACTTCTTCGTGTCTCCCGCCTCCAGTCGATGTGCGGGTGTCACATAGCTGTGACCAATCCGGAATTGCTTGCCAAGGCGCGCGTCCGCCGCGATCTGGTCGTTCAGCTCAGCGATACGCCGCTCGATATCCGCGACCAAACCCGGATCGACAGCACACTCCTTGACCACCCACTCCCGCCAAACCTGGCCCAGTCTTGGCTCCAGCCCAACGAAAGCAAAGCGGCGACGCAATGCCAGATCGACCAGTGCAAGTGATCGGTCGGCGATATTCATGGTGCCGACCACATAGAGATTCTCGGGAATATGGACGGGACGTCGTTTGCCGTCTGCATCTGGATAGCAGAGTTCCAGCGCTTCATTGGGTGTCCGCTTGCCGGCCTCAAGCAGCGTCAGCAACTCGCCGAAGATCTGCGCCGGGTTTCCACGGTTGATCTCCTCGATCACCACGACAAACTTCGACGAAGGGTCCTTCGATGCGGCCTTGATGGCTTCCATGAAGACACCGTCCGCCAGCGACAACTTGCCTTCGCCAGTGGGGCGCCACCCTCGAACAAAGTCCTCGTAGGACAGGTTAGGGTGGAACTGCACTGCACGGACCTTGCTATCGTCCTTCTGCCCCATTAGCGCGAACGCGAGCCGTTTGGCTAGCCAGGTCTTGCCCGTGCCCGGAGGCCCCTGAAGGATGAGGTTCTTTTTTGTGCGCAGACGATCGAGCAAGCGGTCAATCTCGGCCCGCTCCAGGAAACAGCCGTCCTTGAGGATGTCCTCCACCGAGTAGGGAACGATTGGCGCTGCCACCTGAAAGGCTTCGCGAACTTCACCTTCAGTTTCCTGTTCTGCTCCGGCATTGGTACCGATGTCGCCAGTCGGCACAGGCTCGTCAACCGGGTCTTTGTACATCCAGGACGCAAGCGATAAGTCCGGAAAACTGTGGACAGGGTAGCCGTCTTCGCCGAAGCGCGACCGCAAATCATCCAGCAGCTTCAGATAGGCCGGACCATCACATGGACCTTGCTGACCACTGATGGCGACATTCAGTCCGAGCCGCTTGTTGATGTAGTGGCGCGACTGGCTATCCAGGGTCAGGAATTCCCACGGATGCGCCCAGTAGAGACCTGTCGAAAGGTTCCATGCGACACCCCACACTTGGGTTGCCTCGTCATAAGCCCGGATGAAGGCATCGCGAGTGTCCAATTGGTCGCCATCGACCATCTTGCTCGCGGCAACGAATACCTTCCATAGCGCGTCGATGTCGCCCGCACCACGCTTGTCGGCATAGGCGAAAAACCAGGAACGTTGGTTGTTGAGAACGGGAATGCCTTCGAATGAAGGCGGGACCGGCACCGTCACACCCAGCAACTTAGCGAGTTCGCCCGCGATGGTCTTGCGGTTGGCATCGGTCATGGACCGGTTAAAGGTGCCCATCGTGGTGAATGGGCAAATGTCACGCAACGGACCACTGGTTCCATCGGGAAACTTATCCTGGAGATAGGTCAGCCCCGGCACCCGGGACGCGATCTCGTGGATGCCCTCGATGAGCGGAGTTCGATCGTCTGCGTGGGTCAGCAGCTTTTCGGCCACTGCCTCGTAGAAGTCCGTCCACTCGAAACGCTGTTTTTCTGGCGAAGTCGTGCCGTACCGCTCCCGCCAAAAGGGCTCGTTGCGAAAGCGATCCACATCCTGCGGCTTGCCGTCAAACGCGAATGCGATCAGCGCATCGTTCATCCATTCGCCGGGAAGCACGCGCCAGATCGTTGCTCGGTGAGTGTAGAAGTACCACTCCCGTACCGGCTCGACCCTGGCCCAGTCCACCTTCACCCGCTTCCCGTCGTTCAGGTTTTCGGTGATCGTGCCGACCGCCTTGATGCCCATAACCGAAACCGCTCGGCCTCGGCCATCGAAGGGCAGACCGTGCTTTCGCGTGTAAGACGACTTGATGGCAATCCGCTCGCCCGGGCGCATGGAGCGCACCACATCGAGGAGCTTGTCGTCGTAGCCGTTCTCCCAAATGCCTTCTGCGAGAAATCGTGGCATCTGATCATCAGTGCCGCCGTAACTGGCGCCGACGAACCAGGTTGCATGCGGTGCACTATCTATCGTCTGAGTGGTCATCCTCCGCCCCCTTTAGTAATACTGCCGGATGTAGCTGTAGGCCTTCTCGAACAGCTCTTCATCCGCATGCAGCTTGTATTTGAAGAGGGCCTTGCGCAGGGCCTTCTTGACCTCGCGTTCGCCGGCCTGCGTGCCTTGCCAGCCCGGGAAACGAACGAGGCGCACGATCTCGTCGATGTCCGCCACGACGCGTTCGACCATGATCGGCGTCTCGGCGGTCTTCACCTCGTTGAACAGTTCGGTCAGCGCCGCCTTGCCGCGATCCTCGTCCTCTTCAGGCGGGACCTCCTTCTCGGCTTGTAGCGTCTCCTTGGCGATCTCCAGCAACTGCTTCAGAAACTCGACGCTGTTGATCTGACCGGACTCGAAGCGGTCCTTCAGCGCATCGAGTCGTTCGGAAAGTTTCTTGAACTTGGGGTTGCCGCCATGCCCACGAAGCCTGCGCTTGAGCTTGATCTCGATCTCCTTGGCCTTCTTCGGATCGGGATTCGAGAGCACGGCTTCCAGCAGGTCGGCGTCCAGCACCAAGGTGTCGAGGTCATCCCGCACCGCGTCGACGTGCACGTTCTGGTGGATCAGCTCGATGGTCTTGGCTCCCAGCGAATGCCAGATCAGCTTGCCGTGGCCACTGGAGGGTTGCACCGACTGGTACACCTGCGACAACCACTTGTAGTCCTTCTCGAAGGGACCCAGAACAGTGTCGGGTGACAGGGCCTCCCAGATCTTGTTGAGCACGCTGTACTCAGCAGCAAAGTCGTCTCTTACCTCGTTATTGGGCAGACATTGCTGCGCGGCGATCAGGCCCTCGTAGCCTTGCACGCTGCGGTCGCAGCCGGCAAAGAAGGCCAGGCATTTCTGCATGGCTTCGGGCAGCTTGTCCTTCAGCTCCTGAATGTTGCTCACCACCTGCTTGACGCTCTGGTCGTCAAATTCCAGTGCCGCCGCCACGTCGTCGAAAATGCCGAGGTAGTCCACGATCAAGCCGTGGGTCTTCTGCTCGGAGTAGGTGCGGTTCACTCGGCAGATGGCCTGCAGCAGCGTGTGGTCGCGCAGCGGCTTGTCCAGGTACATGGCCTGCAAGATCGGCGCATCGAAGCCGGTCAGCAGCTTGGCCGTGACGATGATCAGCTTCAGTGGATCGGCCGGGTCGCGGAAGCGATCGAGCAGCCGTTCTTCCTCATCGCGTGAACGGTCATAGGCCGCGTACTCTGGATGCTCTTTCTTGTCGGACGCCTGCACCGACATCACGATGTCCGTGGCTTCGGGCGGCAGCAGCTTGTCCAGCTCGGCCTTGAACAGCAGGCAGGATTCCCGGTCGAAGGTGACGATCTGTCCCTTGAAGCCGTTAGGCTCCACCTTGGTCTGGAAATGCTCGACGATGTCTTCGCACACCTTGCGGATGCGCTCGGGCGTCTTCACCAGCACGGCCATCTTGGCGGCGGTCTTGGCGAGGTTGTCCTTGTCCAGATCAGACAGGCCGCCGGTCAAGTCCTTGTAGGCGGCGTCCAGCGCGGCCTTGTCGATGTGCAGGTCGATCAGGCGCGGCTCGAAGTGCAGCTTCAGTGTGGCACCGTCGCGGATTGACTCCTCGAAGCCGTACCGGCTCATGTAGCCCTTCTCGTCTTCGTCGGCGCCGAAGGCGTAGAAGGTGTTGCGGTCGGCACGGTTGATCGGCGTGCCGGTCAAGCCGAACAGAAACGCATTGGGCAGAGCCTCACGCATCTTGCGGCCCAGATCACCTTCCTGGGTGCGGTGCGCTTCGTCCACCAGAGCGATGATGTTGCTACGGTCGTTCAGGCTGCCAGTGGCCTCGCCGAACTTGAAGATCGTCGTAATGATGATCTTGCGCACGTCCTGCGCCAGTAGCTGCTGCAGCTTTTCGCGGGTGTCGGCCTTCTCCAGGTTCGGAATGTCCGCCCCGGTGAAGGTTCCGGTGATCTGGGTGTCCAGATCGATCCGGTCCACCACGATCAATACCGTGGGGTTCTTCAGGCCGGCATGCATGCGCAGCTTCTGCGCGGCGAAGACCATCAGCAGCGACTTGCCCGAGCCCTGGAAGTGCCAGATCAGGCCCTTCCTGGGGTAACCCGCCAGCACGCGTTCGACGATTTTGTTCGCCGCCTCGTACTGCTGATAGCGGCAGATGATCTTGATGCGCTGCTTCTTCTTGTTGGTGGCGAACAGGGTGAAGCTGCCTAGAATATCCAGTAACACATGCGGGCGCAGCATGCTCTCGGCCGACAGCTTGAGCGATTTCAGCGGATGATGCTGGCCATCATCGCCTGCGCCATCCAGATGCCACGGGCCCCAGTCCTTGACCGGCAGCCCGATGGAGCCGTAGTGGTAGGCCTTGCCCTCGGTGGCGACCGAGAACACGTTACAAACGAACAGCTCTGGCACGAACTTCTCATAGTCGTCGTGCACCTGCACCGCGCCATCCACCCAGCTGATGCACTTCTTGACCGGCGTCTTGGCCTCAATCAGCACCAACGGCAGTCCGTTAACCAAGAGCACCAGATCGGCGCGGCGCTCGGTGGGGCCTGCGCGGTAGATGAACTGCTGGGTGACGATGTACTGGTTCTGCGCCAGATCATCCAGGTCGATCAGCCGCACCGGCACATGCTCGTTGTTCGGGCCGAAGGGCATCGAGCGCTCACCACGCATCCAGGCGGTCATTTCCTCGTTGGCGCGGATCAGCCCATCCGAGCGCACCGACAGCACGATGGCGCGCAGCTTGTAGAGCACCTCGTCGGCGCGGTCGGGTTGGGCAGCAATCTCCGGGTTCAGGCGGATCAGCGCATCGCGCAGCCAGGTCTCGACCAGCACTTCCTGAATCTGGCGCGGCACCTCAGCAGGAGCGGCGTAGCGCCAGCCGATGCCTTTGGGGCTCGGGCCGTAGCTGGCTTGAGGCTCTTGAGCGGTGTTGACCGGGACAGCCTTGATTGGACCGGCGAGCAGATCGCGGACGTAGGCTTCGACAGTATTTGATTCGTTGAAAGAACTCACCTTGCGTCCCCCGTGATCTCCGCGAACAACTGCTTCTTCATCACCTCTGAAGAAGTACGCCGTTCCATCGCTGCCTTTCCCGCACACTTTGCTTTCGCTATCTCATCCAGCAACTGTTGTTGCACATCCAGTGGCGGCAGCGGCAGACGGACCCGGAGTAAATTGCTGGCGTTCACGTTTGCCTGGCTCACGGCTTTAGTCGCATAAGCGAGTACCTGTCGGCGCCCAAAATCAGAATTCAGGTAAAGCGTGAGGAACTTAGGTTCCAGCTTGTCAGGGACAGTCTTGAGCCGCACAAGGTACGAAGCAAAGACGTGATCGCCCTTGAGTTCGTACACCCCTGTTCGGCCAACCAGCTCATAGCTGTTTGTCCGGTTGAAAAGCACATCGCCGTCGACCAGCCTATAGGTTTCGAAGTCTTTCTCGCTGAGGTCTACATACTTAATGTCATTTTCGACGCAGAGGCCATCTTCGATATTCATCATGCGCAGCATCGGATACTGACCGTCCGATCCGGCGTTGATTGAGAGGCCATACTGGGTCCCCTGGACGACTGAGCCAAGGTCGACAACTGGCCATTCTCGACTCAGTACGTCAGCAAGTAATGCGCGAACAAGCTGGTCGGCAAATCCGCCAACCTCCTGATGCAACTCACTGGTTCGTTCGACTGCTCGAAGCAGATCAACAAGCCGTTTCTGTTCGTTTATAGGAGCAAGGGGAAGCTCAAAGTCCGCCAAACTTGTCCAGTTCGTGCGAGGACTTAACGATCCCGCCGATGTACCTACGGCGTGATCGAAAAAGGCGTCGGTCTGGCAAATGAAGGGCAGCAACTCCGGCAGCAAGACCTGCGCATCCTTGGTCTCCAGCACGTAGATATCGCCAGAGCAGACGCCGGAGAAGTCCGCCACAGCCACCTTGCGCTGGTATGCGCGGCGCTTGCCGAACAGCACCTGCCCAGGTTGAAACACGCTGGTGAAGGTCACGCCGTCAGCGACGTTGCCCCAATTGCGGATGCGCAAGTCACCGGGCTCGAGATGTTCCAGGCCGACGTAGCGTTCAATGCCGTCGGCCAGCGGATCTTGGCTGCGCGCTTTCGAGAGGCGCACCACCTCGCCGAACTTCACCCGACGCCAGCCGGGCTTCAGGGTTTTATTGTTCTTGTCAGACACGCTCGATGTCCTCCGTAATCAGTCCATCCAGCGTTTCCACCAGCGCGTCCATCTGTTGCCAGAAGGGACGCCCATCGGCTTGCCATTGGTCCCAGGCCGAGCGCAGCGATACCGCGTCGCCATTGCTGTCGGTGGCGATGGCGGCGGCAATGCGCTTCACGTACAGCGGGATCGAGAGGTTGCCCGCATTGGCGCCGATTTCGTCCAGAGTGGCGACCTTGGCGAAACCAGGCGCATCCGCAAAGGTCTTGTAGGCGGTCAGGATGCGCTGTTGATGCTCGGGCTTCAGAAAGCTCTGCGCCCGTTCCCGGGTGACCTCGTTCACCGCGTCGATGAAGATCACCTTGCCCTTTCGAGCGGCGATCTTCTTGCGGTTGCAGATGACGATGCACGACTCCATCGGGGAGTTGTAGAACAGGTTGGGGCCCAAACCGATGACGGCCTCGACCCAGTCCTGCTCGACCATCTTGGCGCGCATGGACTGTTCTTCATTACGGAACAGCACGCCGTGTGGCCAGAGCACGGCACACCGCCCCTTGGCGGTGAGGCTGGTCAGGATGTGCTGCTGGAAGGCGTAATCGGCGCGACCTTGCGGCGGCGTGCCGAGAGAGTTTCGACCCCACTTGTCACTGCTCCAGGCCTCGCGATTCCACTGCTTGATGGAGTACGGCGGGTTGGCCAGGATCACGTCGAACTGGCGCAGGCGGTCGCCTTCGATGTGCTTGGGTTCGGCCAGGGTGTCGCCCCGGATGATCTCGAAGTCCTCCACGCCATGCAGGAACAGGTTCATGCGGGCGATGGATGAGGTGATGAGGTTGCGCTCCTGCCCATAGAGCTTGAGCGTGCGGTATTCGCCGCCGGAGCGTTTCACTTCATCCAGCGCCGAGATCAGCATGCCGCCGGTGCCGCAGGTGGGGTCGTAGATCGACTCGCCGGCCTGGGGGCTAAGCAGTTGCGTCATCAGGTGCACGACGGTGCGGTTGGTGTAGAACTCGGCGGCCGTATGGCCCGAGTCATCCGCGAACTTCTTGATCAGGTATTCGTAGGCGTTGCCCAGCTCGTCCTCTGGGACGTTGGCCACCGACAGCGTCTGGGTCGAGAAGTGCTCGATCAGGTTCTTCAGCGTTTCGTCGGGCAGGCGCTCCCGGTTGGTCCAGGGGGCATCGCCGAAGATGCCATCGAGCAGATCCGGGTTGGCCGTCTCGATCGAACGCATGGCCTTCTGAATGGCAGCGCCGACGTTTTTCGGGGTCTGTCGAACGTCATTCCAGTGCGCACCTTCGGGAATTTGGAAGCGGTGGTTCTCGGCGAACTGCGCGTAGGAGAGGTCGCCGTTCGAGTTGGCCAGCGCGACCTGGTATTCCTCCTCCCAAACATCCGACACGCGCTTGTAGAACAGCAGCGGGAAGATGAACTGCTTGTAGTCGCCCGCATCGATGAGGCCGCGCAGCAGCACGGCGGCACCCCAGAGGTAGCTTTCGAGTTCTTGTTGGCTGATGCGTTTGCTTGGGTGACTCATTTCAGCCATCCCCCTTCATTCATGACCTGCGCAAGCCGTTCTTCGGCCTCGCGGCAGCGGGTGAGCGCATCCTTGAATGCAGCGATGGCGTCGGGCAGCGGCGGGATGTCTTCTTGCAGTGGTGGTAAGACATAGCGCGAAATGTTCAGCGTCCAGTCCTCGGCTTTGATCTCGTCGAGGCTGACCACCCGGACCGCGTCCTGCACATCGGCAAAGCCGCGATACCAGCCGAGGATCTCGGCGGCGTGCTCGGGTTCCAGATAGTTCTGCGCGCGGCCCCGGCGGAACAAGCGTGACGCATCGGCGATCAGCACCTTCTTCTTGTGCTTGACCGGTTTCCGCTTGCGCAGCACCAGGATGCACGCAGCGAGGCCGGTGCCGTAGAACAGGTTGGCTGCCAGCCCGATCACAGCCTCGACCAGATCCATTTCCAGCAGCTTCTGGCGGATGCTGCCTTCCACCCCCTTGCGGAACAGGGCGCCCTGGGGCAGCACGACGGCCATTCGGCCAGTCACATCAGCCATCGACTTAACCATGTGCTGCACCCACGCGAAGTCACCGCTGGACGAGGGCGGCAGACCGGCAAAGTTGCGGCCGAAAGGATCGTTCAACCATAGGTCCTCGCCCCACTTTTCCAGCGAGAACGGCGGATTGGCGATTACGCAGTCGAACGTAGCCAGCCGATCGACCTCGAAGAAGGCCGGGTTGCGCAGCGTGTCGCCGCGCACCACCTGGAAGTCCTCGATGCCGTGGAGGAACAGGTTCATCCGCGCGATGGATGAGGTGGTGAGGTTCTTCTCTTGCCCGTACAGCTTGCCCCACAGCCGCTTCACGTCGCCGTGCATTTCTTTGACGTGCTGCACGGCTGCCAGCAACATGCCACCGGTACCGCAGGCCGGGTCGTAGATGGTCTCGGCTTCTTGGGGATCGAGCATGTCGATCATCAGCCGCACCACGCTGCGTGGGGTGTAGAACTCGCCGGCCTTCTTGTTGGTGGCGTCGGCAAACTTCTTGATCAGGTATTCGTAGGCGTCCCCGAGCAGGTCCGAATTGACGTTCTTGTTGCCAAACGGCAGCTTGGAGAAGTGCTCGATCAGGTCCTTGAGCAAGGCATCGGACAACCGTTCCTTGTTCGACCACTGGGCATCGCCGAACACGCCGTACAGGGTGTCGGGGTTGGCCTTCTCAATCTCGCGCATCGCGCGTTGTAGGGCGGTACCGACATTGCTGGCCTTGGTGCGAACGTCATTCCAGTGGCAGTCTTCCGGGATCTGGAAGCGGTGCGACTCGGGAAACCAGGCAAGCTGCTCGTCGCCGGTCTCATCAACGATCTCCTGGTACTCCTCGTCCCAGACGTCGCAGATGCGCTTGAAGAACAGCAGCGGGAAGATGTAGGTCTTAAAGTCAGCCGCATCCACCGGCCCGCGCAGGATATTGGCGGATTCCCAGAGGTGACCTTCGAGCTGGCTGAGGGTGATTTGTTGGTCGCTCAAACGCATGGCCCTTCTATATCGATGCCGTCGCTCTGCGGCTTGTGTTCTTGTTTGGTCTTCATCGGTTACTCGAACAGCCGCTTTTGCTTGACGATGTAGCCCGCAGGCTTCTTCTGTTTTTCCAATACACCTTCGTCGACGAGACGCTGCAACCATGCCTTGGCCTGCGCGTTGGAAACGTCCAGCGCAGCCGCTACTTCGGCGTCCTTCATCGGCGCACTCAAAAGTTGCTGAATCGCTGCGCGCACGGCAGCGAAGAGCACTTCGGCAGGGGTCGATTCCGGCTGCGGAGATTCCTTGGCCTCGTCTATCGGCCCCACAGCCTCTGGTGTGACTGGCGGCGGTTCTTCCAATGCCGCAGCGGGTGGCTGCGCATCGGAAACAACGTCGACCGGCGCCGATGGCTCGCTCGCGGCCTGAGGCAATGGCGTGGCGTCGGGTGGCACGGGCGCCGTTGGCTTGGCATCAGCCGACGTTGGATCTTCGTTCGGAAACAGCGCAAAACCAACCTGTGGGGATGCCGTCGGCGTTGGCATCGCCATGTTGAACACGTCCTCGAACGAATCCACGTCTTGCGGGTTCGGCCAGGGAAGTGCGCCCTTCTTTCGCAAACCATCCAATCCGGCTGAAGACTCGCCCGTCGATCGAATGAAGACCGGAACGAACTTGAGTTTGTCGAGCTGCTCGACAGCGCCTGCCCAGGTACCACCTTTGTTGAGGTCGGAACTGACCACCAGTGAGGTGTCTGCCAATGCATAAATCAGCTTGTTCCGCTGCATGGCGTTGCCAACATTGAACCCGGCACTCGGGTCGTAGGGCGAAATCAGCACCAACTGCCCATCGAGCAGCAGGTTGCGGTGCTCGCGGTTCATGGTGGTCTTTTCCAGACTGTCCGCCAGCACGCCACAAACTTTTCCACCACACTCGAGTGCGCCACGCATGGCGGCCTGATCTATGCCCTTGGCGCCACCGGAGACAAGCGTTCTCCCTGCCCGAGCAGCGAGCCGGCCAACTGCCATTGTGTAGTCGATGAGGGCGTCGTCGACATGGCGCGATCCAACAACGGCAAGC
Organism: Gammaproteobacteria bacterium; assembly: GCA_015709695.1. Lineage (NCBI taxonomy): Bacteria > Pseudomonadati > Pseudomonadota > Gammaproteobacteria > Gammaproteobacteria bacterium. The sequence goes on from CP054183.1 coordinate 1,312,130, forward strand.
CCGCCGGTTTCGAGCAAAGCCATGTCGCCACAGCCGTAGAGCACTGCCGGGGCGTCTTCGCGCAGGCGGGCCTTCAGACGGCGTGGATACTCTGCATCGGCGCGGCTGACTACCCAGATGGCGCGTGCTTGCCAGCGCTCGATCACTTGGCTCAGAAGAAATCCGCGCCCTAACAATTTCTGCAGGCGGCTCTCGTCAATCACCGGTTGGCACGCACGCAGGATCTCAGCTGCATCCGGCGAGAGGAGGTCCGCAGGCTGACGCTGGATCTCGCGCAAATGACGCGCGAGACGTTTGTATTCACCAGGAGAGAGCAGATCCGATGACGCAGTGCCTCGTCCGGCAATGAGCGGCGCAGTCAGCAGCAGGATCGCTTGGGTGTTGGGTGAAAGGACTGGCGTCATTCGTCGTGCCCCGTCTGTGAAAGGGCCATCGGCCAAACCGCACCGCTACCGCTTTTGCGCAGCAGCCATGCAGACACCGTCAGCGTCCAGCGCGAGTCGACCATGTCATCAACCAGGAGGACCGCGCCGGGAGGAATGGGCTGGCCGTTGAGTGCGAGCGAACCATCAATGTTTCGCGCCTGTTGTGTACTGTTTGCCATCGTTTTCTGTTCGGGCCTTGCGTCTGTTTTTGCGATGACCATATGAAACGGCAGACCCAGCGCAGCAGCCAAGCGTTGCGCGAAATTCGGTACCAATTCGGGATGCCGAAGCGAAGGAACGCAGGTCACCCAGGTCGGGCTCGGCTGCGGATTCCACTCTTGAATCATCTTTACGCACGCAGCAACGAGGTCATCGGAAAAGTGGCCGTCGTGGTATTTGCCCTGTCGAACCAAGCCACCCCAACCGGCATCGCCCCAGACGCATAGCGCCTTGCCGGATTCGGCCTGATGGGCAGGGGCGATGAATCCCTTGACACCGTACTGGGGCATTCCACCATCGGGCCATTTTTTGCGTGGCTCGATGGGCAAGCTGGTTCGACGAAGAAATTCGACGGCGGCTTTGACCAGCTCGGTATCCACGGTTGCAGGCAATGGCGGTAAGGCAGGTTCTGTGACAACACTTGGATCGCCGTCGAGCGCGCCAATCAAAAAGCCCATGTGCTCACCAAACGGCAGGCTGACGTAGTCCTGCATCTGCTGGTGCTCGTCTCGCCGTAGCGCGGTGAGGCGTTCCGCTCGATCCCAGAACGCTTCACTCAGCGTTGCCGCCGTGAGCTGCCACTTGCTGCCTTGCTTGGCGATGGGTGCCGGCGCTTCGAGCGAAAGCAGTGCAATCGTCTTGTCAACACGTCCTTTGCTCAGATTGACTCGGCTCAGCAGCTCAGGGACAGACAGCCCGTTGGGCTCGTCTTCAAGCGCTCCCAGGACGTCGGCAACTTCTTGTCGGGTCGGGAAGGCACTCCGGATAAACCAGTCAGTGATGTCAGACTCCTCCTGACCGCTGAGGAGCACTCCATAGGCGGAGTCCAGTGCGCGTCCTGCGCGACCAACCTGCTGGTAGTAGGCGACGACCGATCCCGGCATTTGGTAGTGGATGACAAACGCCAGATCCGGCTTGTCGTAACCCATGCCAAGTGCCGTTGTGGCAACCAGCGCTTTGACTTGGTTGTTGAGCAGCGCCTGTTCAAGCTGTTCTCGGCGATCGCCGGTTTCACCGGTGTAGGCTTCCACGTTGAAGCCTTGGGTCTTCAGCCATTGCGCCACTTGATTGGCATCACGAACCGTCAGCGTGTAGATAATGCCGTGGCCCTGCAGCGTGGCCAGTTGCTCTGCCAGCCAGGCAAGGCGCTCGGCCTGGCTAGGTAAGCGGATCGTCTGCAGGGAAAGCGAGGTCCGATTCAAGTCGCCACGCGAGACGTCCAGCTTCGGACCGAGCACGGCAGCAAGGTCCTCCATCACGCGGTTGTTCGCCGTTGCCGTGGTGGCCAGCAGCCGCAGGTTCTGCGGCAGCGTCTTGACGATCCGCTCCAGCAGGCGGTAGTGAGGACGGAAGTCGTGGCCCCAGTCGGAAATGCAGTGCGCTTCGTCGATGACCAGCATCGAGATCTGTGCGGCGATGCCGGCCAGGACCTGCGTGCGGAAGCGCTCGTTCGCCAGGCGCTCCGGCGAGATCAAGAGAATGTCGACCTCCCCCTTGGCCAGCTTGCCCTCGACTGCTGTCCAGTCGTCCATATTGTCGGAGTTGATGGTGGCGGCGCGAACCCCCATCCGCTCTGCCGCTGCGATCTGATTTCGCATCAGCGCCAGCAGCGGCGAGATCAATAACGCAGGGCCGGCCCCAGCTTCCCGCAGCAACTTGGTCGCGATGAAGTAGACAAAGCTCTTGCCCCACCCGGTCTTCTGCACGACCAGCAAGCGGCCTTTGCCTTCGACTATGTGACGAATGGCATCTTCTTGGCCGTCGCGGAAAGTGGCATCGGCACGTCCGGAGCCGATGCGGAGAAGTTCCAGCGCGCGTTTTGGGTCGTAGGCCACGTTATTGCTCTCCCTTGTTTTGGTCGGGCGAGCGGTACCCCGGCGCCAACACAGCGTTCTTGACGCCGTACAGCGCCAGGTGATCTTTCAGCCAGAGCCTGAATTCATAACCGCGCAGACTGTGGTCAGGAGAGCAGTCCACACTCCACTGCCGCAAGATGTATCCGGCGGTGGCCGCACGCAGCTTCATCCGCAGCGACCCGCGAACCATGCCGTAATCCATCTCCGTAATTTCAGGGCGGGGTTGATCCGGGTGCGGGACCATCTCCAGCTCCACGATCCGGGTCCATTGGATGTCCTGATCACTGCGCTCATGGGGCTGCACATCTGCATCCCTCATAAGGACCGGGCGCTTGATCCGGGTGATGACGAAATCCCGGAACTCCTGGGACTTCCGGTCGAAGGCGCGGACGTGCCAACGGAGGCCGTTGTCGATCAGCGCGAACGGGACGATCTCCCGCTCCGTGCGGCCACTGGAGATGGAGTGGTACTCGATGCCGAGCGGACACTCCTGGTGGATCGCACGGGTCACGCTCGCCAACACATCCAGATCCGGGTGCGTGAGCCGTGACGGGCTCTCGCTGGCCACCCACGCCTTGAGCCGCATCGGCTCACCGTCGCCAAAGCCCTGGGTCAGCCACGACAGCACCCGCTCCGGTGGGAAGTCGAAGACGGGCCGGAAATCCGGCCCCAGGACGTAGGACTTGCCCTTGGGGTCGTAGTCGATGTTGCCCGGGGCCAACTCCTTGTACAGCGCCAGATCCCTGGATGCGGCGGCGGACTGGATGCCAAACCGCGTCACCAAGTCCTGACGGCGTATCTCCCCAATGAAGCGCACGCGCAACTCCACAAACGCGAGTCGGTCGCGTTGTGGCTGGGTTAGATCTGCAAGCTGTTCGTTCGACATCCTGGCTGGCTCGTTCGGGTTAGCGAATGCTTGTACGGGTTATTGCGGAAAGTATATGGTCTGCTCTAGAATCTGTCTATGACTCTATTTTGATTTGTGTGTGCGTCGTATTGTGATAACCACAAGCGGCGCAACGATAAAAGGATCGGTACGGGCGCCATGCAAAATTTCGCAGAGCTTCACCTCAAGCCAGAGACGCTGGCGCAGTACGGGTTGCCGGACATCGCGTACCCCGTTCCAGCAGCCGATCTGAAGTCGGCCCTGCTCGATAACGGGGACCTGCCGCTGGCCGTGATGCTGCACGGTCTGCAGCAGCGTAGCCGGGATGGGGAGGCCGAATGGCAGCAGGTCGAACCCGCAATGGATCGGCTTGCCGAGCTGTTGGCGCCCGACGATGCCCGCGATGTCATTTCAGCGGCCGGGGACCACTGGTGGCTCGAGGTCGGGCCCATGGACCTCGGCGGCAAACTGGTCACCATCCAACGTGGCGATGCTCTGATCGCTGCCATCACCGCCCGGGACGACGGACGCTTGCGGGTGGCCGTTTTTCGCCCGTTGGACGCCAAGAGCGCGGAATACCTGATCGGGCTGGGGCAAGTGCCTCACCCTGAGCACGGAGTCTGCATGCGCGAGAACAACTGGGAGTACGCGCTCGACTGCTCCGCCGGCAACGGCAACTACTACGCCGCCGACCGGGGCGATGCCTACCTGTCCTACTGGGAGAAAGGCCTGGGCATCAGTTGGGACGGCTCCGATGTGCCCGAGTGGCGCAAGCAGCTCGACCTCGTTGCCCGGCCCGCCGCCCGCGTGGTCGCAGAGTTGGGCATCCATTACACCTTGTCTGGCAATGAGGACGAGGAGCCTGTTGCCGATGCGGGCGCGGCGGAAGAATTCGAGACACCGGCACCACTTGCCTGGCGCAGCAAGCGCCAGCAAAAACGCACAGTCCAGGGGCGGTTTCTGGGCTGCCTACTCGGCGGTGCAGTCGGAGATGCGCTGGGCGCACCGGTGGAGTTCATGAAGCGGGCCGAGATTCTCCGTCGCTTCGGCCCGAAGGGAATAACCCAGTACGCACCGGCTTATGGTGGCCTGGGGAAGATCACCGACGACACGCAGATGACCTTATTCACCGCCGAGGGGTTGATCCGAGGCTGGGTGCGCGGCTGCTTCAAAGGCATCACGACCTATTCCGGGGTAACTGCGCACGCCTATTTGCGCTGGCTGCAAACCCAAGGCGAACGACCGACATGCGACATCGACTTCGGCACCGATGAGCCTGGCTGGCTGTTTCAGCAGCGTCAACTGCACAGCCGTCGCGCACCGGGCAACACCTGCCTATCGGCCCTGCGGGCGATGACCTCCCTTGGGGAGCCGGCCCGCAACGACAGCAAGGGCTGCGGCGGCGTCATGCGGGTTGCGCCGGTCGGTCTGTTCGCCTGGCGCCTGCGTCAGTACGAATCTCCCCAAGACGCCTTCCGGCTGGGTACCGAGTTGGCTGCGCTGACCCATGGGCACCCGACCGGAGCCCTGACCGGTGGTGTGCTGGCGGTGCTGGTCCTGGCGCTGACCGATGGCGCTTCGCTGCGCGAGGCATTGGCCGCCGCCAAACTCCTGCTGCGAGCCGAGCCCCGCCACGAAGAGACGCTGCGTGCGATCGAGATGGCTGAGGAGTTAGCCGATTCCGGTTTGCCACATGAAGAAGCAATAGCCCGGCTGGGCCAGGGCTGGGTCGCCGAGGAGGCCCTGGCGATCTCGATCTATTGCGCGCTGGTCGCCCGCAATTTCAAACAGGGCGTGATCCTGGCCGTGAACCACGATGGCGATTCCGACTCGACCGGAGCGATCGTCGGCAACCTGCTGGGCGCGATGCACGGCGTGAAAGCGATCCCTGCCGAGTGGCTGGAGCCACTGGAACTGCGCGACGTCATTACCGAATTGGCGGAAGACCTCCACGCCTTCAAGGATTGGGCGATCGGCGAGTACAGCGAAAACGAAGAGCTGAACCAGCGGATCTGGCGGAAGTACCCGGGGTTCTGAGATGGAGTGAACTGGCATGAGCGGAAATCGATGGGACCAGCCGGGTATGCCCCACAAGGGGTGGCACTGCGTGGACGTGGTCGACCTGCGGGCCGACGGTGAGTCGGCGGACGAAACCGATTACGCGACCTGCCAGATGTGCGGCAACGAGAAGATCCGCTACGTCCACATCATGGAGCATCCGGACCTGGACGAGAACTTCGACGTCGGGTGCGTCTGCGCCGAGAAGATGAGCGGCGACTACGAGGGGCCGAAACGGCGTGAGGCCAAGTTGCGCAACCGAGCAGCACGCCGGACCCGATGGCTGCAGCGCAAGTGGCGGGTGTCCGCCAAGGGGAACAGCTTCTTGAACGTCGATGGGCACAACCTCGGCGTCCACATGAACAAGTTCAAGCGGTGGGGCTACCGCATCGGCAGCCGGTTCAGCACCAAGACCTACGCAACCAAAGACGAAGCCAAGCTGGCCCTGTTCGACGACTTCTGGGCCGGGACCCAAGATGACGAGCGGCTGTGGGCCAGTGACTGATCAGGGAAATAGATTCGATGTCGCATAACTTACCCAGCAGCACACCGCGAGACGGAAGCCCACTGCTCAAGGGCAAAAGGCCTGATTTGATCGAACTGATCGCCGCTACCCTTCATTCAGTAAAGGCGTATGACTTGCCGGCGGAATGCGAGCGGCTCGGATTGGCTACCGGGACAGGTAGCGAAGCGCACTCCAGCAAGCGCGTGTACGTGCGAAGCCGCCTCCAAGGACTGAGCAACGATCAGCTTCTCCAGCTCGCACGCCAGGTTGAGCAGGATCACGTCTGTTTTCCGCTGAGCGAATTTCTCCGACTGTTGGACGAGTCGAGCGACGGTCAGGCAGTCACTGAACTCACGCGGCGCTCGATCCTCAAGCTGCTGAACGACATGGATCTCTTCGGCGAACTCCCGCTTGTCGACCAATTGTCCAAGATCTGGCCATTACCGGAAATGCGTGGCGCGGGCTTCGAGGCAAACTTGGAGGAGTCCGTTATACGGCACTGCGTGACCAACGACGACTGGACCAACGCTGAATTGCTCGAGGTGGTGGGCGCGCTGAGCTGCTCCCGACAACTGTTCTTCAAGTTGCTTGAGGCGGTCGTCTCTCCAAATGCCCGAAGAGGAAAGGAGCAGACGCAGCTCGTCGAGACACTGAATACTCTCCTCAAGGCGGACGGCTTCCAGCTAAGGCCATCGGGGAGCATCTCAGGACATTCGGCGTTTGCGGTGAATCGAATCAGTGGTGGCGTATCTGGCGCGCCTAAGAATTTGATCTTCGCGTCAACGGGTCCGAAGCCCGAGATCGTCATCCAGGATGCCATCAACAACGACATCCGAATCGTAAGGAATGAAGAGCACTGCCTCGTGTACGACCGCCCGATTCAGGCCAACGGGCTTACCAAGGAGGAGATGCTCTCGTGGTGGAAGGAACGGCAAGGCATCCAGGACGAATCAGATGCACGGCGATCGCTTTCTCAACGTCTGATGGCATCCCTCGCATCGGACGGCGAACGAAACGTATTCAGCGTCTACTACCGGGCATTCAAGGATCTCGGCGATAAGCTGCCAGCCCTCATTCCGCAGGTCTATCTGCATTACGACCCATACACGCTGGCACAGCTCGGCGGGGTTGGACGCTTGTCTCGGCAACGCATGGACTTCCTACTCCTTTTCAGCGACGCAGGCCGTGTAGTCGTCGAGGTTGACGGATCTCAGCACTTCGCCGAAGACGGGAAGCCATCCCTCGCCAGGTATGCGGACATGGTGGCGGCCGATCGTGACCTCCGGCTCGCCGGGTACGAGGTCTATCGTTTCGGGGCCAACGAGCTCACCGGCCACGGGTCGGCGGAACGGATCGAAGCATTCTTCCGGCGCTTACTTCAGAAGCACGCGGTCCTTCCCGGAGCCGGTTCGGCTGAGTGAAGCCATGCCAACCGATCCAGAGTTGCGGACGTGGGTTCAATTCCGCAAACGGGAATCCAACTGGCGTCCTGGCTTAGGCACTTGGCTGATGACCTCGGCCGGGCAGAACTGGTAGGATTGTTGGCAGTTGGGGCTGGATTCCGCACCTTTCCGCAGGAGTTCGCAGCGGCTCTAAGGCGCTGAGTTACATAGGTTTGGCGCAGGGTTTCACCCCACCACCATCCGGCAAGGGCCAAGAGTGTTCTCTTGGCCCTTTTCATTTGAATGGGAAACAACCCGACCGCCCTGCAAATGATCACGACACGATTCCTGCGCGCGCTGTTGCGCGGAGTGGGCCAGATATTCCTCCAGCGCAGTGCCTGGTGTGGACTGGCCTGCCTCGTCGCGCTGGCCCTGCAGTCCACGGTCATGGCGCTGGCCTGCCTGCTCGGCGCGCTGGCAGCGACCCTGCTGGCACGGACCTGGCCCGACGGCCAGGCGCTGGACGATGGCCTCCATGGCTACAACGGGGCCCTGGCCGGCCTTGGTGCCATGGTCGTGCTCGAGTCGGGTGTGATGGCCTGGTGCATGGTGGTGCTGGCGGGACTGCTGGCAACCTGGATTGGCAGGATCTGGCGCGAGCGCCTGCCCCTGCCCCCGTACACCGCGCCGTTCGTGCTGGTGACGTGGCTGCTGATGGCGTTGTCCGGCCCTCTTGCCTTGCCCCTGGCTGCGCCAGCCCCGCCCGCTGCAGCCGGATTGGGGTTCATGGCAGACGGCGTCCTGCGCGGCATCGGTCAGGTGATATTCCTCGACCTGCCATGGGCCGGGGCGCTCTGCGCCCTGGGTCTTGCCCTTTCGAGTCCCGTGGTTGCAGGCTGCGCGTTGCTCGCTGCCGCACTCGGCATGGCTTGTGCCGATCTGCTGGGCCTGCCGGAGGCCATGGCCGGGCTGGGGATCTACGGCTTCAATGCGGTCCTGGCCGTGGAAGCGCTCCGCCCGCAGGCCGGCCGCCGCGGCTGGTGGCTGCTGCTGGCGGCCATACCTGTCAGCGTCGCGCTGACACGCGCCTTCCAACTGGCGGGCCTGCCATCGCTGACCGCGCCATTCATCCTGGGCACCTGGCTGCTGCGCTGCGCCCATACGTGGTCATCCCGATATGCGCTGCCAACGTCTGGCCGTTAGCATGGGTGGCTGTCCCGTCGAGTGGTTCGCCTGATGCCGCCCATCCCGCCCATGGATCCGGCCCGCCGTGCGCGCTTGCTGCGTTCGGTTACCTATGCATCGGTGATCGTCGCCATCTGCCTGGTCGTGGCCAAGGCCTGGGCCTGGCAGGCGACGGGCTCCGTGTCGATGCTGTCGTCGCTCGCAGACTCGCTGCTGGACTGCCTGGCCTCCGGCCTCACCTTCTGGGCCGTGCGCTACTCCATGTCCCCGGCGGATGCCGAGCACCGGTTCGGCCATGGAAAATCCGAAGGCCTTGCCGCGCTGATCCAGGGCCTGATCATCGGCGGTTCGGGGCTGTTCGTCTGTGGGGAGGCCGTCGGTCGCATGCTGATGCCACGGCAGATCGAGGAAACCAGTTCAGGCCTGCTGGTGATCGGCGGTGCCACCGCGGCCACCTTCGTCCTGGTGGCCTACCAGCGCTTCGTCAGCCGGCGGACCGGCTCCGTCGCCATCGGCGCCGACGCCATGCACTACTCCGCGGACCTCCTGGCAAACGTCGGCGTCGGCGCAGCACTTTATGTTTCCAGCAGGAGCGGCTGGCTGCTGCTGGACCCGCTGGTCGGACTGGCGATCGGCGGCTATGTCCTGCTGAGTTCCGCGAAAATGATCGCCCAGTCACTCGACATACTGCTCGATCGCGAGATCCCGGATGCTGATCGCTACCGGCTTCAGCAGATCGCCCTCACCCATCCCGACGTGCTGGGACTCCACGACATGCGCACGCGGCACGGCGGCGCCCACTACATCGTGCAGTTCCACCTGGACCTGCCACACCACATCTCACTGTGGCGCAGCCACGAGATTCTGGATGAAGTCGAGGAAAGCATTCGGCGCGAATACCCGGGTTGCGAGATCATCATTCACCCGGACCCGCTCGGCATCGCAGAAACCAAGGACTCCTTCGAGCTGCCGGCTGAAGATGCGGAATCCGGCCGCGCACCCTCCTGACGCGCCGGCGGGTCAGCCGGCTGGCGGCGGCTCGGCGTAGATCACCTCGAACCGCTGGAACAGCAGCAGCATGTCCTCGCTGAAACTCCCGCCCTCGGCCTCCCGCATGCGCCGCCAGTAGCCACCGTGGATTTCACGCCAGGCCGTCACGTCACGCGCTGCCGGACTCTCGCAGGCGGTCTCACCCGGACCGACATCCGCAAACCGGATCAGTCGCGCTTCCAGGAGCCGCACCGCGCAGCGAGGCCGGCCGCCGAAATCCGTGAAAACGAAATACTCGGCTGCCGTCGGCCGCGGGAGGATCTCGTCCGGATTCGAGAACAGCCCTGTCTTCTCGCCTGAGATGATCAGCCCGAGCAGGCTCTCGCTCAGCTTTTGCGCATTGCCGATACGGCGCACCCGGTAGCGATCCCCGGGATCGTCTGGCGCAAGCCTCGCCCGACACCGCAGCCAGAAGTCATCGATGCTGCCCATCATTTCCGCTCCTTCCCTTGCAGGTTAGCGATACTGGACAGCAGGATGCAATTGCCAGCGCCTCAGGCTCCTTGCCGCGGCGGACATCACGCCGTAGATTGATACAGGCTGACGCCAGGACGCGGGCGCAAGGCAGCCGCCACAGTGGCGAATCCGGGGGCACACTATTTGCTTTGAATCCTGTCGCGATGGGCGTGGCTGGCCGGCGCTCCCGATGCGGACGGTCATCGTGCTCATGCTTGCCGCCCTGCAGACGGCCTGCAGCGGCTCGGTGCAGGTCCAGCAGGCCTTTCCGGCACCACTGGTGGAACAGTTGCCCCTGCGCGTCGTCATCTACTATCCGGCAGGGATTGCGGATTATGTCTACCACGAGGAAGACGCATCGCAACAGGAGTGGACGGTACGCCTCGGGAACGCCAACCTGCGCATGTTCGACGCCGTCTTTTCAGCGCTTTTCAGGGATGTGGCCCATGCCGGCAGCCTCGACGAGGCCCGTGCCAGTGTTCCGCCGCCCGACGCCATCCTCTCCCCGACGATCGACGCCTTCGAGCTGTCGTCGCCCGCATTGTCCGGCACGGACCAGTTTGCGGTATGGATTCGCTACAATCTCGACGTGCTGGCAGCGGATGGCACACTCATCGTCCGTTGGCCAGTCACTGCATACGGGCAATCCGGGACGGGAGGGATGAGCGATGAGGAGTCCATGGAGCGGGCCACCATCCTTGCGCTGCGTGACGCTGCGGCGGCGATTGCCGTGGGATTTCCGCGGCAGCCAAGGGTTCGCGAAATCCTGCTGAAGCAGCCGGCAAACGATGGACAGTGACATGATCCTCCATTCCCTGGTGGCACGCAGCCTGTACATGACGGCTGCCGGTATGCTGCTCGCGGGTTGCATGACCTCGCGCGTCGAGGAATCGAAGAATGCGGCCACGGGACTCTCAGCCGGCGAATCGGTCGTGATCCTCGCCACCAGCTATCACCGCGGCAAGGCCACCGAGGAAGACTTCGTATCCTGCGTCAACGACGCGGTGCAGTCGGGAGATGGCAAGGTGCGTGTGACACCCCAGCAGGAGTTCGTCGACGCACTTTTCCCCTGGTTCGAGCCGCGCACCGCACCGCAGTCCGCCGAAGCGCTTCCGGAACTCCTGGCCCGGCCAGGCGTGGCCGAGCGCATCGAGGCGAAGGGCGTCCGGTACCTGGTCTGGCTCGATGGCACGACGGAGAAGACCAGTGGTGGCGGCAGCCTGAGTTGTGCAGTCGGTCCAGGCGGTGGCGGCTGCTTCGGCCTCACCTGGTGGGAAGACGACGCCTCTTACGACGCCGCGGTCTGGGACCTGCGACGGCAGAGCGATGCCGGCTCGGTCAGCGCGGACGTCCACGGGACCTCGATGATCCCGGCGCTGATCATTCCGGTGCCGCTGATAGCGCGCACGCAGTCGGCGGCCTGCAAGGACATGGCGCAACAGCTCCGGCAGTTCATCCGCGGGCCGGACGCCGGTACCTGAGCCGGCATCGGCTGCCCCGCGCAACCCTGTGCGGATTCTCACAGACGGCAGGCTCCCCTGCTGCCAGAATCGCCTCATGGAGGTCGAACGTCCAGCCGCTCGCGGCAGCAGCGATCACGTGCATGCCTGCTGCCGGTTCCTCGCCAGTCTGCTGCTGAAGCCCATCTGGCTGCCCCCCGGGATCTATGCTGCCGTGCCGTGGATGTACCTGGGCATGGGAAGCACCGCACTGCTGGGTGGCCTCTACCTGCCCGACACCAGCTGGTACCTGCCCTATCTGGCGATGGCGGGGGTCGGCCTGCTGCGCGCCGCAACCGGTATCGCTGCAGCGCGACGGCGCTTTCACGGCAGGCGCCGCGGCCGTAGCCTGGCCCTGGTCCGCTGATCACCCGGAAGGCGTCGACTGGTGAGAGAATGCGCCGCTGTGCCCGTTCGGGCGACCGTGAGGCATGCAGGTTCGTGAAACCCACCCGCGTTCTGACTCTGCTTGCCCTCGCCCTCTCAGGCTCGCTGATCCTGCCCGTTGTCGCCTACTGGGTCGGGGGCAAGATCGTGGGTGCTTATGCGGGACCGCGAGGCCTCGCCACGTACATCGGCAGCATTTACCGCGATGCTGCCGACGGCTCTCCGCTGGCACTGGCGATGGTTACAGGCCCCGTGCTGGTCGCTGCCATCTGGGCGCTGCGCGGCTGGGGGTTGCGGCATTTCCTGGCACGGCCGGCCCGGAACAATATTCCGGAATAGACTAAATATGTTTTTTATCAGTCACTTCTGCAGCTTTTGCAGAAGTTATGTTGCTCCGGCATGGAAGCCGTGGCAGCAAGCCCTATAGTCCACGGAGCAGGAGCCGCCAGGATCCCCGGCAAGGGACCAGGAAGAGCGGCAGAAGGACAGCAGGATGACTGCGTGCCAGGTGCTCAGGCTGGCCAGTAGGAGTAGGCAACCAGCAACAGGCCGATCCAGGTCAGCGCCAAAGGCAGGTATCGCCAAGGGCGACGGCGCAGGGTGCCCACGAACCCGGCTGCCGCCACCACGGCGAGCACCAGGAACATCGTGAAGGCACGAACGACCTCGGGCAACTCGGTCGCGAAGCGCGGATGCTCATGCTGCAGCAACCAGAACACGAACAGCACGACACCGAGCCCGAATGCCAGCGATACCAGACTGCCTGCCACGAATCCAAGGATGGCCGTAAACGGGTGCATACACGGGTAGTCCAGCGACCACGCGCCGCCGGTCGCGGCGACGATGGCCAAGGCTTGCTATGATTTCCAGGCTACGGAAGCGAACAGATTGAACCGGAAAATGCTCAACAGCGCAAACCACGACTCCTGGCGCAGATGGCGTGCTCTTGCCGCAAGCAGCCTGCTCCTTGCGGTTACGGCACTGCAGTGGCCGGCTGTGGCTGCCCCACCCGCCCAGGCTGCTCCGGCAGCGGACGTGCCGGGCATCCTTCAGGCAACTGACCGGCAACGACAGGTCGCACGGATGACCACGCGCTTCGTGGAGCGCTTTCATTACGGGCGCCAGGCCATAGACGACCACTTGTCCGAGCAGATCCTGAACAATTACCTGCAGGCGCTCGACGGCAACCGCCAGTACTTCCTTGAATCCGACATCAACTATTTTTCCCGCTATCGCCACAGCCTCGACGATGTGCTCGAGACCGGCGACGTCGAACCGGTGTTCGACATTTTCCGCCTCTACCGTCTGCGGGCACAGCAGCATCTCTCCTTTGCCATTTCCCAGCTGGACAAGCAGCCGGACTTCACGATTGACGAGGACTTTCGCTTCGACAGGGAGAAGGCGCCGTGGCTTGCCACCCCGCAGGAGATGCAGGACAACTGGCGCCGCCGCGTGAAGAACGACGCCATCAGCCTGCTGATGGCGGACAAGACCTGGCCCGAGGCCGCAGCAATCCTGCACAAGCGCTACGAGCGGGTCCTGAAGCGCATCAATGACCTGGACAGCGACGAGGTATTCGAAACCTTCATGAATGCCTTCGCCCGCACACTGGACCCGCATTCGAGCTACCTGTCGCCGCGCCAGTCGGAGGAATACCGCATCCAGATGAGCCTGTCCTACCAGGGCATCGGCGCTTCGCTGCAGCTAGATGATGACGTCGTCAAGATCCTGAGCATCATCCCCGGTGGACCGGCGGCCATCGACGGCCGGCTCAAGGCCAGCGACCGCATCACCGCCGTCGGCCAGGGCACCAGCGGCGAGCTGGTCGACGTCGTCGGCTGGCAGCTGGACGATGTCGTGCAGCTGATACGCGGGCCGCAGGGCACGACCGTGCGCCTGCAGGTGTTGCCCGCGAATACGCCTCCCGGCAGCCAGGAGCAGGTCCTGAGCCTGGTGCGAGACAAGGTCAAGCTGGAGGAACAGGCGGCCAGGAGCGAGGTGCGAGAAATCAAGCGCAACGGCCGCACCATCAAGGTTGGCGTCATCACGGTGCCGAGCTTCTATCAGGACTTCGATGCCCGCAGCCGCGGCGATGAAGACTACGTCAGCACCACGCGTGACGTGCGCCGACTGCTGGAGCAATTGAATAAGCAGGGGATCGAGGGACTGGTGATGGACCTGCGTGGCAATGGCGGCGGCCACCTCACCGAAGCCACCGGCCTCACCGGTCTGTTCATCGATACCGGTCCCGTCGTCCAGCTCCGCGATACCAGCGGGCGGGTCGAGGTACTTCCCGACCCCGTACCCTCGGTGGCCTACGCCGGTCCACTGGTCGTGCTGGTCGACCGCTTCAGCGCATCAGCCTCGGAAATCTTCACCGCGGCCATCCAGGACTACCACCGCGGCATCGTCATTGGCCAGCAGACCTTCGGCAAGGGCACGGTGCAGAATCTCTACCCGCTTGACCAGTATGCACGGCGGCAAACCGAGCCCGGCCTGGGCCAGCTGACCCTGACCATCGGCAAGTTCTACCGGGTCACGGGTGGCAGCACGCAGAACAAGGGCGTGGTTCCCGACATCGCGCTGCCCTCCGGCGTCGATCCCGACGAGGTTGGCGAGAACAGCCGCGACGGCGCCCTGCCCTGGGACCAGATCAATGCGACCCGATTCCGGGCTGCCAGCCCGCTTGACGGCGCCATCGCCTATCTCACGCAGCACGAAGTCGAGCGCATGCAATCCGACCCCGATGTACGCTACCTGCTGGCGGACATCGAAGCGGGTGCCGAACTGCGCTCGCAGAAGACCGTGTCATTGAACCTCAAGACGCGCATCGACGAGCGCGAGCAACAGCGGAAGCAGCAGCTGGCGCGGGAGAACACGCGCCGTGCGGCCGAGGGGCTTGCCCCCATCGAGTCACTGGACAAGATCAAGCCCGAGGACTTGCCGGATGTCCTGCTGAAGCAGGCAACGCAGGTTCTCAGCGACTATGTCGCCCTGGATCAGGCCGGCAAGGCCATGGCGAGGAACAACTCCGGAAACTGAGCGAGACAGGCGTCGCTTGCCTGTCGGCACTCAATTGAGCAGGACGCTGTAGACGTCCCAGTACTCTTCCGCGAGCACATTGACCGGCATCGCGCGGGCGTCGACGGGTCTCGGCTCACCCGTCTCCTGGATGCAGACAGGCACGCTGGCGAAGGAGCCGGCCACGGGAATCGTGTCAATCTCCCGCCTGTACTGAGCGGTCTGCCTGAGGAACTCCGCGCGGCGGCGGATCAGGCTGGCCATCTTCTCCGCGGTATGCGCCTTGTTGACCACCGCCTCGATGTTTCGCCCCAGCATCTGGCATTGCGCCACATTCCCGTAGCTGACATCGGCAAGACCACGGATCGACGCCTCGCGCGCCAGCGCGGCCACGTCATGGTCGCTGAACTGGATGAGCATCTCCTGTGCCATGGCGATCAGGGCAAGGTTGATGTTCCGCCTGCCGTCGATGCCAAGGCCGGCAAATGGCGACATCGGCTCGGCTTCCCGTGCCCGGCGATCTTCACGAATCCGGTCAATCTGCACCTGCAGGCCGTCGAGCGCGGCACGTATTGCCGCCCGCTGGTCGCGCAATGCACGACGCCGGAAGCAGTGCCAGAATGCCCGCAGCTGACCGAGCCGTGCCTCGACTGCATCGAGGTCAGTCTGGACCACGCGTGCGCGGCGCTCGACATCGGCAATGCGGTGGTCGATCAATGCCAGATCGGCGTCGCGCGCGGCCTCGAACTGCTCCCGGGCAAAGCGCTCCTCGCGGTCCTGCTGCCGTTCGGCCAGCTCCCTGGCGAGACGAACAAGCCGCTTGCGGCACTGCTGCCAGACGCCCCTGAGCTGGTAGTAGACTACGGCATTGACTGCCTGAAGCGGATCAGCCAGCACGCCTTCGAGCTGCTCCAGACGCTGCTGGGCACGCATGCTGAGCGCTTCCTGCTGCCGCACCTGATCGATGAGCTTGTCTTTCTCCCGGCGGAGTTTCGCCAGTTCCTTCTTCAGCTCGGCACGATTCCAGAACAGCTTGAGCAGCTGCTCTTCGTCAGGCTCCTGCCTGCGCTGCAACAGCGGTGTGGCGGCCGTGCTCATGGGAATGGGGATTAAGTCTAACTGCCGGCCCGCTCCGGGTCCTTGAAGCAGTCGACATTTCCCGGGGAGCCGGGGCTACGGGGTCAGCCGATAGGAGTGGCCGTTGTCCAGCAGGAAATCCAGCCACTTGCCGAAAGCCATGTTGCAGGCCCAGCGCCTGTCGATCTCGCCACTGTACTCATGCGCCAGGGCAGCCAGGCGCGGATGGCGCTGGAATCCCGCCCAGGCCGTTACCGCGGCTACCCGGGCGTCCAGGTAGAGGCGAACCGCCACGTCGGGCTCGGCCACGGGCCCGGCCGGATCCTCGAAGAGATAGCTCAGCCGCAGCAGTCGTGTGTATCGCGATCCCTCCTCCACCGAGAGATGGAGGTCACCGTCACGGGGCGTCCTCGACACGGCCGCTCCCAACGGCCTGGCCGGATTACCGAGCAATGCTCCGAGCTTGAGATAATTGCCCTCGTACAGCGAGATCAGTCCACCCAGGGATCCCGGACGAACCAAACACTCAGGTACGATGTAGCTGTCTGCGATCATGATTCGAATATAGCACAGCCTTTTTCCGCCCCATGCCGGAAGGGCAGGCGTCACAATTGGAAGCGGTGTCGTCAACCATGCGTATTGACAACGATGAATTGCCCGTGCGTGCCGTAAGCTGCCCGCCCTTCAGCGACCAGCGCATGGGTACTGCCGGGTTGCGCAAGAAGGTCCGGGTGTTTCAGCAGCCGCATTACCTCGAGACCTTTCTCCAGGCGGTGCTCGACACGCTGCGTCTGCCTCGCGGCTCGACGCTGGTTCTTGGAGGAGATGGACGCTATTTCAATAAGGCAGCGCTGCAGACGTTGATACGCATGACCGCAGCAGCCGGCGTCCAGCACCTGATCATCGGCCAGCATGGGCTGCTGTCCACGCCAGCAGCATCGAATCTCATCCGCACCCGCAAGGCGAATGGTGGCTTCCTCCTCACCGCGAGCCACAATCCCGGGGGACCCGACGGTGACTTCGGCATCAAGTTCAACATGCCCAATGGCGGCCAGGCGCCGCAGTCGGTCACTGATGCGGTGTTCCTCGCATCGCAGGCAATTCACGGTTACCGCATTGCGGAGCTGCCGGTCGTTGACCTCTCCCGCTGCGGTGCGCAACGGCACGGCCCCCTGCTCGTCGAGGTGGTGGATCCGGTGACGGATTACCAGAAGCTGATGGAGAGCCTGTTTGATTTCGACCGGATGTCCGGCTGGCTGAAGGCGGGTAATCGCCTCGTGTTCGACGCGTTCCACGGCATTACCGGGCCCTATGCACGCCGCATCCTCGCCGACACCCTCGGCGGTGATCCGGCTGACCTGCTCAACACGGACCCACTTCCCGACTTCGGCGGCCTGCACCCGGACCCCAATCCCGTCGAGGGCCGCCACCTCGTCGAGATGTGTGCGAGTGCGGCCGCACCGGCCCTGGCTGCCGCTTCCGATGGAGACGGCGACCGCAACATGATCCTTGGTCCCTCCTGCCCGGTTTCACCTGGCGACAGTCTCGCCATCATGCTGGCCGGTGCTCACCTGATCCCCGGCTATCGCCAGGGTGTACCCGGCGTGGCACGATCGATGCCGACCAGCCGAGCCGTCGACAAGGTTGCTGCGGATCTTGGCATTCCCTGCTTCGAGACGCCTACCGGCTGGCGCTTCTTCTGCAACCTGCTCGAAGCAGGTCGCATTGGCCTGTGTGGAGAGGAGAGTTTCGGCACCGGGTCGTCACACGCCCGGGAGAAGGATGGCCTGTGGGCGGTCCTGTTCTGGATCAACCTGCTGGCCGCACGGGGCGAGTCCCTGCCAGATGTCGTCTCCGCGCATTGGCGCCGCTATGGCAGGCACTATTTCCAGCGCCATGACTATGAAATCGCCGATGCCACCCATGGTGCAGGTCTCATTGAAGCCTTGCGCGCCCGGCTCGACAATCTGCCCGGCTCGGATCTCGGTCCGGGCCGCGTGGAACTGGCGGACGACTTCCACTACCACGACCCGGTTGACGGCAGCGAATCACCGCACCAGGGTGTGCGTATCGTGTTGGGCAGCGGTGCCCGTATCGTGTACCGCCTGTCCGGCACCGGCACCGCCGGTGCGACCCTGCGCATCTATCTCGAGCAGTACCAGTCCGATCCGGCATTACTGAATCACAGCCCGACGGAGACTCTTGGTCGCCTGGGCCAGCTGGCCGCTACCGTGGCCGCCATCGAGGCCCACACAGGCCTCACACGCCCCACACTGACAGTCTGATCTCCTCGTCGATCCACCCCGGCATTTACGGGCGGGTCCGACGTTCGATGCCGGTTCCGCTGAGGATGGTGCTGGCAATTTCCTCGATCGAGAAAGCGGTCGTATCAACGAACGGTATCTGGCAGCGCCTGAACAGCGCCTCGGCACTGCGCAACTCGAAACCCACCTGTTCGGCACTGGCATAACGTCCCAGCGGCCGGCGTTCCCGGCGGATCTGCTGCAGGCGCTCCGGAGAAATGGTCAGGCCGTAGAGTTTTGCCCGGTGGGCCGCCAGGGCCTTCGGCAGGACGCCAGACTCGAGTTCGTCTTCCGCCAGCGGGTAATTGGCCGCAAACACGCCATAAGCCAGCGCCAGGTACAGGCAGGTCGGTGTCTTGCCGGTACGCGATACGCCGACGAGTATCACCTCGGCGGAATCGTAATCCCCGGTGTGCGAGCCGTCATCGTTGCGGAGAGCGAAGTTGGTCGCCTCGATCCGCCGGTCGTAGGCTTCCGCATCCCGCATGCCGTGGGCGCGGCCGATGGTGTGCGACGACGTGGTCTGCAGTTCCCGCTCCAGCGGCGCGAGAAAGGCATCGAAGAAGTCGAGGAACAATCCGGTGACCCGGCTGAATCGCTCCCGCAGTTCGTCCTGCACAAAGGTGCCAAAAACGACCGGGCGCTGGCCCTCCTCCCTGGCCACTGCATTGATGCGCCTGACGACTTCATCTGCCTTGTCAACAGAATCGATAAATGGCACAGTCACCTGGTTGAAATCATGCGCCTCGAATTGCGTCAGCAGGCTCCGGCCCAGCGTCTCCGCAGTGACGCCGGTCTGATCGGAAACAAAAAAAACGGTCCGCTTGCCTGGCATGGTTCCCCGCAACTCGTGGCCCATTCATCACGATTGTCCGCTCACCCCCCCGCACAGCACAAGGGAGCTTTGGCTTGGAACCCTATGTAATTCCCCTGGACAAGCTGGGGATCAGCGATATCAATGTGGTCGGCGGCAAGAACGCATCCCTGGGGGAGATGATCCGCAACCTGTCCCGCCTTGGTGTGCGCGTACCGGGGGGCTTTGCCACCACGGCTCAGGCCTACCGCGACTTCCTCTCGCAACAGGGCCTGGGCGAGCGCATACAGGCGACTCTCGCGAATCTGGATGTCGACGATATTGCCAGCCTCACCGGGGCGGGCTCCCGGATTCGACAATGGATCACCGACACCCCGCTGCCGCGGCGATTGCTGGACGAGATCGAAGCTGCCTGGCAGCGGATGGGCGGCGCGCCGGAGGAATCCCGCACCGTGGCCGTGCGATCCTCCGCCACCGCCGAGGACCTTCCCGATGCATCTTTCGCCGGACAGCAGGAGACCTTCCTGAACGTGCGTGGCCTGGATGGCGTGATCAAGGCGGTCCACGCCGTCTACGCATCGCTGTACAACGACCGCGCCATTGCTTACCGCACCCACCAGGGCTTTGACCACGAGGCCGTTGCCCTTTCCGTCGGTGTCCAGCATATGGTGCGAAGCGACCTCGGCACCAGCGGCGTGCTGTTCACCCTCGATACCGAATCCGGCTTTCCCGACGTCGTGTTCATCACCGCCGCCTATGGCCTCGGCGAAACCGTTGTCCAGGGCAGCGTCAACCCCGACGAGTTCTACGTCTACAAGCCCGCGCTGAAGGCCGGTCGCCGGGCCGTCATCCGCAGGCGGCTGGGCACCAAAGCCATCCGCATGATGTACGCCGAACCGGGCAGCAGCGAACGGGTCGTCACCGTGCCGGTGCCCGCAGCGGATGCCAGGCGCTTCTGCATCAGCGACGCCGACCTCGAGACCCTTGGGCGCTACGCGCTGGTCGTGGAGCAGCACTACGGGCGTCCCATGGATGTCGAGTGGGCCAAGGATGGCGTCACGGGCGAGATTTACCTGGTGCAGGCCCGCCCTGAAACCGTGCAGAGCCGCAAGGGGCAGACCATCCAGCGCTATCGTCTGCGTCAGCGTTCTGCCGTCCTGGCCAGCGGCCGCAGCATCGGCCACCGCATCGGCTCCGGACCCGCGCGCGTCATTCATGACGTCGCCGACATGCACCTCATCCGCCCCGGCGATGTCCTGGTGGCCGACATGACCGATCCGGATTGGGAACCTGTCATGAAGCGGGCTGCTGCGATCGTCACCAATCGCGGCGGACGCACCTGCCACGCCGCCATCATTGCGCGGGAGCTGGGCATACCGGCCGTGGTCGGCTGCGGCAACGCCACGGATCGCATCAGCAGTGGCGTCCCGGTGACGGCTTCCTGCGCGGAAGGCGACGAGGGCTTCGTCTACGAGGGAATCCTCGACTTCGAGGAGCACAGGATCGAGCTCGATCGCCTGCCCCCTCCCCCGGTAAAGATCATGATGAATGTCGGCAATCCGGATCGTGCCTTCGATTTTGCCGGGATTCCCAACCATGGAGTCGGTCTCGCGCGCCTGGAATTCATCATCAACCGCATGATCGGCGTGCATCCACGTGCGTTGCTCGACTTCCAGCGCCTGCGGCCCGATCTCCGGGAGGCCATTCGCGAGCACATGGCAGGCTACGACGACCCGGTGGAATTCTTCGTCAGTCGCCTCACCGAGGGCATTGCCTGCATTGCCGCTGCGTTTTCCCCTCACCCAGTCATCGTGCGGCTCTCGGACTTCAAGAGCAACGAGTATGCACACCTGATCGGTGGCCGGCAGTACGAGCCCGAAGAGGAGAACCCGATGCTCGGGTTCCGCGGTGCTGCCCGTTACCTCGCAGACTCATTCCGTCCGTGCTTCGAACTCGAGTGCCGCGCCCTGAAGCGGGTGCGAGACGAGATGGGCCTGAACAACGTCGAGGTCATGGTGCCCTTCATCCGCACGGTCGACGAGGCACGCGCCGTGACCGAGCTGCTGGCCGCCAATGGTCTGGCGCGGGGCCAGGATGGCCTGCGGGTCATCATGATGTGCGAAGTGCCGACGAACGCATTGCTGGCAGAGCGATACCTGGAGTATTTCGACGGCATGTCGATCGGTTCCAACGACATGACCCAGCTCACGCTTGGCCTGGACCGGGACTCCGGGCTCATTGCCGGGCTGTTCGACGAGCGCGATGATGCCGTGAAGGCCCTCCTCGCCATGGCCATCCAGGCATGCCGGAAGAGTGGCAAGTACATCGGAATCTGCGGCCAGGGGCCGTCGGATCACGCCGACTTTGCCCGCTGGCTGGTCGACCAGGGCATCGACAGCGTGTCCCTCAATCCGGATACCGTGGTGGAAACCTGGCTGTACCTCGCCGGGACTCCTGCAGACCAGCAGCAAACCGCGCTACGGGACCGCTGAACCGGACAGCTCCGATGCTGGCCGTAACAGCTTCGCGCGGTAGTGGCGCAGCTCGGCGATCGAATCGCGGATGTCCGACAATGCCAGATGGGCCGACTCCTTGGCCACGCCCGCCAGGACCTCGGGAGCCCAAAGGCCCGCGAGAATCTTGAGAGTACTGACATCGAGGTTCCGGTAGTGGAAAAATGCCTCCAGCCGTGGCATCAGACGCGCCAGAAACCGCCGGTCCTGGCAGATGCTGTTGCCGCACATCGGTGACGTGTTCGCAGCCAGGTGCTGCGAGAGAAACTCCAGAGTGACGCTTTCTGCCTCCACCAGGGAAAAACGGCTGGCGCGGACCCGGTCGAGCAGCCCGGAACCGCCGTGCTGGCGCGTATTCCACTCATCCATCGCCGCCAGGACTTCGCCCGGGTGGTGGATGGCTACCACCGGTCCCTCGGCGACAATCTCCAGGTCGGCATCGGTCACGATCGTGGCGATCTCGATGATGGAATCCCGCTGCGGGTCGAGCCCCGTCATCTCGAGGTCGATCCAGACCAGTCTCCCTGATGTCTGCCCCATGCTTCGTCTTCCTGGCCACTCCGCCGTCGGGCGGAGTCTAGCAAAGGACTGCGGGCCGCTGCCGCTTCCCGGCTGCTGCGCCGCTGAAGCCCGTACGTGACGGACCGCTCCGGGCTGGTGGTGGCCGCCCATGGGCGACGCGGCGTCCTCGAGGTGGACGGCCAGAGGCATCCGTTCATCCCGAAGGGCCGCGGGCTGCGGGTGGTCTGCGGCGACCGCGTGCGCTTCGAAGCCCGGACAGGCTCGGAGGCACTGCTGGTTACGGCCATTGAAACCCGCAGCAACGCCCTGGCGCGTATTCATGGCCGGACCCGGCACGAGGAGATCATTGCCGCCAATCTCACCCAGCTCATCGCCGTCTGCGCGCCACGGCCGGCACCTGACCCGTTCCTGCTGGATCGCTATGCCTGTGCAGCCGAAATCCTTGGCTGCCGGTTTGCATTGGTCTGGAACAAGTACGACCTCGACGGGCAGGCCGCCCGCAGCGCGGCCGATCTGGCCAGCCTCGGCTACCCGCTGCTCACCGTCTCCGCGCTGACCGGCCATGGCCTCGTGGAACTGTCGGACCGGCTCGCTGGCGAGACCAGTGTCCTTGCCGGGCAGTCTGGGGTCGGGAAGTCCTCGCTGGTGAACCGGCTTTTCACCGGCAGCGAGGCCGCCGTGGGGGAACTGTCCGCCGCCACCGCCACGGGTACGCACACGACGACGGCCGTGGTCATGTACGCGGGTGGGCAGGGCATCCGCCTGCTCGATACGCCGGGGGTCCGGCAGTTCGTGCCCTCGGTACGCAGCGGGCAGCGGCTGGATCGCGGCTTTCGGGAAATGCGCGAACCGGCGGCACGCTGCCGCTTCAGCAATTGCCGGCACCTCCAGGAACCCGACTGCGCAGTCAGGGCTGCGGTCGCCTCTGGCAGCATCTCCGCGCGGCGCTATGCCAGCTATTGCCAGCTGCTGGCGACGCTCGACAACGGGGAGCCCCAGGCCGCCAGACGCTAGGCTGTTCAGGCCCGGTCCTGGCTGCCCTGCTCCACCGCGATGCGGCCGGCGATGGCCCGTGACAGCGTGCTGCTGTCGACATACTCCAGCTCGCCACCGATGGGTACGCCATGGGCGATTCGCGTGGCGTGCTTGCCGTACTGCTGCGCCATGGCCGCGAGGTAAGCCGCCGTCGCCTCCCCTTCCACGGTCGCGCTCGTGGCGAGGATCACTTCCCGCACCTCAGGCGCCGCCACCGCACTGGCAAATTGCTCGGCGCCGATTTCAGCGGGGCCAACACCATCGAGCGGCGAGAGCCTGCCGTGCAGGACAAAGTACAGGCCGCGATAACTCGCCGATTCCTCGATGGCCATGACGTCGGCGGGCGACTCCACTACGCAGAGCGTGGCGCCATCGCGGCCGGGCCCCGAACAGATGCCGCAGACCTCCGCCTCCGCGAACATGCGGCAGCGGGAACAGCGGACCACCTCGTGCAGGGCCGCCTGCAAGGCCTCGGCCAGCACACGGGCTCCGTCCCGGTCGTGCTCCAGCAGATGGAATGCCAGCCGCTGTGCCGTCTTGCCACCGACTCCCGGCAATCGTCGGAATGCCTGCAGGAGCTGCTGGAGACGCGGGGGAAATCGCATCGCCGGACCCGCCTGCTCAGGACGGGAACCGCAAGCCGCCGGGCAATCCCAGGCCCGCAGTCATGCCGGAGTAACGCTCCTGAACCGTGCGCTCCACCTTGCGCAGCGTGTCGTTGAAGGCCGCAGCCAGCACGTCCTCCAGCATTTCGCGGTCGCCCGCCAGCAGGCTGGGGTCGATGCGAATCGCCTTGACGTGCTGCGCGCAGTTCATCGTGATGGTCACCAGCCCGCCACCGGCTTCGCCCTGCACCTCGATGCCGGCGAGTTCCTCCTGCGCCTTCTGCATCTCCGCCTGGACCCGTTGTGCCTGCTTGAGCAATTGGCCGATGTCGCCCTTCATTCCGCCTTCCTTTCGATTGGCCGGCGTGCAGCCGCACGCCGGGGTCTAGTGCTGGTCACCGGAGCCCTGGCTGGCCGGCCGGATTGACGCCGGCACCAGCTCGGCTCCGAAAAGGTCGCTCAGTGCGCGGACGTTGGGGTCGGCCTCGATGGCGCGGCGCGCCCGCTCCATGGCCTCCCCTTGCGCAATCCCGGAGCGGGTCGCTGCCGTGTCGGCTGCGGCATCCAGAGTCTCGTACTTGACGACAACTGTCCCGCCAAGCCGCTCGTTGATGGCTGCAGAGAGGCGGGAACGGAGCTGGTCCGTGAGCAGATGCGCATTGGCGCGATCGATGCTCAGCCGCAATTCATCGGGCGTTCTCGCCATGAGCTGCGTATGCATGGCGAGTTGTCGCGCTGCGCCCTCGACGCGCAGCGACTGCGCGAATGCCGGCCAATCCGCAATGTCCGCCGGCGCCTCCGGCACCGCAGGCCGGGCTTCTGCGGCCGGGCGCGGCACCACGGCAGGCTGCGCACGGGTGCTGGCGGCCGGCCCGGGCACCGCCGCGGCCAACCCTGCCGGGCGGAAGGCCAGCATCCGCAGCAGGGTCATCTCGAAGCCCAGGCGTGGTTCCGGTGCCAGGCCGAGGTCGCGCCGGCCAAGAATGGCGATCTGGTAATACAGCTGGACAGACTCGGGATCCATGGCCGCGGCCAGGGCCTGCAGGGCACTGGCGTCGCCGTCGTCGTCCTCCGCCGGGGCCGATTCCGTCAGCTGCAGTACCGCCACCTGCTGAAGGCTGGCGGCGATATCGTCCAGCAGGCCGCCATAGTCGGGCGCCATGACGTCGACTTCACGGAGCCTCGCCAGCAGCGCTGGCCCCTCGCCCCGGGACAGCACCTCGAGCAGCGACATCACGCGGGAGCGGTCCAGGCTGCCCAGCATTTCCGCGACATCCCTCTCGCCGAGCTGTTCGTTGCCGAACGCCAGCGCCTGGTCCAGCAGGCTGAGGCCGTCCCGCATGCTGCCCGCTGCCGCACGCGCCAGCCTCTTGAGCGCACCCTGTTCGACAGCGACTCCTTCGGCCTCGCAGATCCGCCCCATCCGGTCGGCAATCTGCGCGGCAGACAGCCGCTTGAGATTGAACTGCAGGCATCGCGAAAGGACCGTTACCGGCAGCTTCTGCGGATCCGTGGTCGCGAACAGGAACTTGACGTGTGGTGGCGGCTCCTCGAGGGTCTTCAGCAGCGCGTTGAACGCGGGCTTGCTGAGCATGTGCACCTCGTCGACCAGGTAGACCTTGTACCGGCCGGCAGCAGGCGTGTACTGGACGTTGTCGAGCAGTTCGCGGATGTCGTCGATGCCGGTGCGCGAGGCGGCATCCACCTCGATCAGGTCGACAAAGCGCCCTTCCTCGATGGCGACACAGGCCCGGCAGCTGCCGCAGGGGCTCGCGCTGACACCCTGCTCGCAGTTCAGGCAACGGGCAAGGATGCGCGCCACCGTGGTCTTGCCCACACCTCGGGTCCCTGCAAACAGAAATGCGTGATGGATCCGCCCCGAGGCAAGCGCATTGCTCAGGGCACGCACGATGTGCGGCTGCCCAACAACATCCTCGAAGGTTCGGGGACGCCACTTCCGTGCCAGCGCCAGGTAGGTCATTGAAGTTCGATCTTGCCGGGCTTTGGGCCGCGTGCCGTGAATGCAGTGAGTCCGCGCCAGCCCGGCCCCGGCGCCCGGCATCATCGCTGCCGCTGCTCCCTTCCGGGCCTGACGGGGTTTACGACTAGCCGCCGCGGGGAGACCGACGCGGACCCGCATCAAGGTTATGCGTCCACCCCGGATTCAGCAAGGACTTGCAACCATCGGGCCGGCATGCTTGCGGCGGAAAAACCGGTGGTGGAATAATGGCCTGCGTCCGCAAACCAGGAATGCCCCATGAAGAGGATCTGCCAGGCCGTGCTGCTGGCGTTGCTTACGGCCTGCAGCACGGCCACCACCGTCACCGGGCAATGGCAGGGCGACCGGACCCCCGCCTTCAAGCACCTGCTCATCGTGGGTGTCTCTGCCAATTCGCGGATGCGGCGCAGCTTCGAGATTGCCCTGGGCGAGCTGATCCGCGCCAGGGGAACACTGGCAACCGCCGCCATCCAGGCCGGCGATGGCGCTGCCACGCCGACGCCGGACGGTGTCACCGCCATGGCTCGTGCGCTCGACGCCGATGGCGTCCTGGTGACGAGACTCGCCTCCCGCAAGGTCTCGGCCAGGGAGTCGGAGAGCCGCATCGAGGTCAAGACGCAACAGCCGGTGAAGCTCGACGGCAGCCCGGGACTCGTCGAGCTGTTCAGCCTCGAGTACAACGAATACGAAGATCCCGGCGAGCTCAGCGCCAAGTCCACTGCAGTCCTCGAAAGCTCGCTTTACGACATGCGCCAGGACGATCGTCTCGCCTACGTCATCACGACGACGGCGAAATTCCGCGAGGACCGGGATGATGTCGTCGACAATGTCACGCGTGCCATTGCTGCCCAGCTGCAGCGTGCGGGCCTGATCCGCTAAGCCAGCGGGCGCCGCCTCCGGCCCCGGATCAGGGCTTCGTCGGCCTGCCGGTGGGTACCGCCTGGTCGAGCCAGGGGCGGATGGCCGCGGCAAACTCGTCCGCTGGCTTGCCGCCCTGGATGCGGGCGCGGACCGTGCCGGCACGATCCAGCACGTAGCTGGTCGGCAACAGCTCATTCCAGGCCGGATCGAGGACACTCACCAGGGCATCCATGTCCGCGGTCGACCGGCGGTAGGTCGCCAGCTCCGGAAACCACTTGTCCAGGAAGGGCGCAACCACCCCGGCGTAGTCACCGGGTTCATCCAGCGACACCGCCACCAGCCTGAATCCCCGATCGTGATATTGCCGCTCGAGATCGAGCAGGGCTGGTATCTCCTTGAGGCAGGCCCGGCACCATGTGGCCCAGAAGTTGACCAGCACCACCTGTCCCTGCTGCTTTTCGAGAACCTGGCGGAACTGCCCTGCATCCAGGGCGGGTGCCGGCGGTGTGGCCATGCCGGGCGCTGCCAGGAACGGCAGGACCACAACCAGGGATATCAGCCCGGAACGAATATCCACGTGCTCACCCCACTGGCCAGCCTTGGTGCATCGTATCGGCAAATGGCGGAGAGGGTGGGATTCGAACCCACGTTACGGGGTTACCGTAAACACGCTTTCCAAGCGTGCGCCTTCAGCCACTCGGCCACCTCTCCTGGATCGGAACCGCTCGCGCCGCGCAGGTTAACCGAGCAGCCGGAGCCGGGCAATCAGCTCACTTCGCTGTCTCTTTCAGCGGCTTGTCGAAATAACTGGGCGGACGCAGCAGGCAGCCAGCCGTCTGGGAAAGGGGCTCCGCTGCCTGGGGCTCCGCTGGCACATTCAACCGGCCACTGGCATCCGGCTTGTCGAGGCCAGCGGGCACCGTCAACGCCGGAACTTCCTGCGCCTGCTGGTATTCCTCGACGGATACGCAGGGATCGGCTTCGTGGCCCCACCAGGAGCACCCGCCCAGCAGCAGGACGGCGCTCATCAGCGGCAGTGCCTTCCGGCACAACGGCAGGCCAGCGGAGATCACAGGAGCCCGGCCTGGCGCATGGCCGCTTCCAGGACGGGCTGGCTCTCTGCAGAAAGCGGCGTCAGCGGCAGGCGGATACCCGCCGGCAGCTTGCCCATCCGCTCCAGCACCCATTTCACCGGGATGGGGTTCGATTCGATGAACAGATCCCGATGCAGGCGGGAAAGCGGGCCATCCAGCTCCGCGGCTGATTCTGCGCGCCCTGCCAGGGCCGCACGGCACATGTTGGCCATCGCGGCCGGCGCGACGTTCGCCGTGACCGAGACCACGCCCTGCCCGCCCAGCGCCATGAACTCGCGGGCCGTGGCGTCGTCACCGCTGTACAGCGCAAACGACTTCCCCGCGGCCGCCCTGATCTGCGCGACCCGCGACAGGTCACCGGTGGCTTCCTTGATGCCGAAGATCCGCCGGTGCCTGGCCAGGCGGCCGACAGTGGCGGGCAGCAGGTCCGCCACAGTACGGCCCGGGACGTTGTAGAGCATGACCGGCTTGTCGACGGCGTCGGCGACCGCGCAGAAGTGCCGGTACATGCCTTCCTGCGTTGGCTTGTTGTAGTACGGCACGACTATCAGGTACGCATCGATGGGCAGCATGCCGACTGTCTGCGAGAGATCGATGGTCTGGGCAGTCGAATTCGAGCCGGTTCCGGCAATGACGGGTACCCGGCCTGCGGCCCGTGCGGCCGCAACCCTGATCACCTCCACATGCTCGGCCTTGGTGAGCGTCGCCGATTCACCGGTGGTGCCGGCGATGACCAGCCCGTCGGTACCTGCCTCGATGTGCCAGTCCACGAGCCGTTCGAGGCAGGCGTAATCCACTGCCCCATCGGAATTCATGGGCGTGACGAGCGCAACCAGGCTGCCTCTGAACATCGGAGATGGACCGGGGGAAAGTCGCGGGCATGCGATGGTACTTTCCGCCCCCAGCCCCCGCAAGGGCTGCTTGATGCAGGGGGTTTTCCCGGTACACTGCCGAGCTTTCCCAGGACCTCACGGTGTCGCCCATGGACAAGCTGCTGGCCATCACGGCGATTGGCCCCGACCGCGCCGGCCTGATCCGCGACCTCAGCCAGGCGGTGGCCGGCTCGGGCGGCAGCATCCGCGAGAGCCGGATGATCGCCCTTGGCTCGGAGTTTGCCGTGCTGATGCTGATCGCCGGCAACTGGCACACCGTCAACAAGATCCGCGACCGCCTGGCCCAGCTGCAGCGCGAAAGCGCGCTGACCATTACCGTGCGCGACACCGAACCGCGGACCGCTGAACCCGCGGCACCCTACAACGTCGACGTGGTGGCGCTCGACCAGGAAGGGATCGTGCTGCGGCTGTCCAGCTTCTTCGCCAACCGGAACCTCGAGATCGCCGAACTCAATACCCGGCGATACAATGCCCCGCATACCGGTGCCGCGATGTTCTCGGTGCAAATGACCGTGAACCTCCCGGCAAGCGTCCATGTGGCAACGCTGCGCGAGGAATTCCTCGACTTCTGCGATGAACACAACCTCGATGCCATCATGGAGCCGGCGCAGCGCTGAGCCGGCTGCCCTGGACGCGGAGGCGAACCGACATGACCACGATTGCGCTGGGCAAACCTGTTCCGGGATTCACCCTGCCGGCCACTGGCGGCAAGAGCATCGGTCTGGCCGACCTCAGGGGCAGGCCGTTGGTGCTGTATTTCTATCCGAAGGACGACACGCCCGGCTGCACAAGCGAGGGTTGCGGGTTCCGCGACCATCACCAGGCGTTCCGCAAGCTCGGTGCCGTCATCCTCGGCGTATCACGCGACCCAATGAGCTCCCACGAGAAGTTCAAGGCGAAGTACGAGTTTCCCTTCGACCTGCTGTCCGACGCCGATGAAGACCTCTGCAGGCTCTTCGGTGTCATGCGCGAGAAGAACATGTACGGCAAGAAGGTGATGGGCGTGGAGCGCAGCACTTTCCTCATTGACGGCAAGGGTGTCCTCCGCCAGGAATGGCGCAAGGTAAAGGTCGAGGGCCACGTGGAGGCCGTTCTCGCCGCCGTCAAGGCCCTTTAGGCCCACCAAGGCCTGCTCCAGTGAGATTTCGTCGCCTGGTCGCCCTCGCCTGCAGCCTGGCCACGGCCTTCGCGCCGGTGCTGGCGGCAAACGAGGACCTGCCGGATATCGGCAGCCCCGCCGACACCGTCCTGTCCCGTGACATGGAACTGCAGATCGGCCGCTCCATCTACAAGAGTCTGCGGGACACCGGGAAGGTCATCACCGACCCGGAGATACAGGAGTACATCCAGGACATCGGCCAGAAGATCGCGGCGAATGCCACGGACAACGGCCAGAGGTTCCGCTTCTTCGTGGTCGACGATCCGGCAATCAACGCCTTCGCCCTCCCCGGTGGCTTCGTCGGCATCCATTCCGGCCTGCTGATGGCGACCGCAACGGAAAGCGAACTGGCCGGGGTGCTGGCGCACGAGATCTCGCATGTCACCCAGCGGCACATATCGCGGGCCATCTACGCCAACCAGCGCGCCAGCATCCTGACGATGGCGGCGCTGCTGGGCGCCATCCTGCTTGGGGCAGCCACCGGCTCCGGCGAGGCCATCCAGGGCGCCGTAGCTGCCGCACAGGGAGCCGCTGCCCAGCAGCAGATCAACTTCACCCGCAGCAACGAGTATGAGGCAGACCGGGTCGGCGTCGGCCTGATGGCCAGTGCCGGCTTCGATCCGGCGGGAATGGCGAACTTCTTCGAAACCCTGGCACGCCAGAGCGGCCCGTTGGCCAGCCAGGCACCGGAGTTTCTGCGAACGCATCCGGTCACCGTCAACCGCATCGCCGAGGCACGCGAGCGAGTGGCGCAGTTTCCGCGCCAGGACATCACCGATGCCACGGGGTATCGCCTGGCTCGTGCGCGGCTGCGGGTACTGACCAGCACCACCCCGGAAGCCGCGCTGGCGCGGTTCGAGAGCGACATGCATGACCCGAGGCAGGTGGGGGACATCGGCCTGGAATACGGCCTGGCCCTGGCCAGGCTGCAGACCGGTGACCCGGCACATGCCCGGGACGAGTTCGCCAGCCTCGTCGACAGCCACCCGGGTGTCATCGCCTTCCATTCCGGCCTGGCCATGGCCGAGATGTCCGTCGGCGACGAGAAGGCGGCCTTCGCCACCTTTGAGCGCGCGATGCGACTGTTCCCGCGCAACGTGCCGCTGACCGTGCGTTACGCCGAGGCGCTCATGCAGCATGGGCGCGCCAGGGAAGCACACCGGGTGCTGCTCGACCTGCTGAATGCCGTGGCGCCAACGCCGGAGCAGGTACGGCTGATTGCATTGGCGGCCAGCGCGGCCGGCGACACCGGCGATGCGCACTACTACATGGCCGAGTATCACCTGATGGGCGGCGACCTCAATCTCGCGGCGGACGAGCTGCGGGTCGCACTGGGAATTCCGGGCCTCGATCCGGTGCAGAAGGCACGATTCAGCTCCCGGCTCAGCGAGATTCAGCAGGTGCTCAACCGGCTGCAATCGGAGAAGCGTCGATCGCGGGCCGCCGGTGAAACAGGATTCGATTCATGACCGTAGCCAACGTCTGCCGCATTGCCCGCTCCTGCCTGGTTGCGGCAACCCTGACCGGCCTCCTGGGTTGTGCCGGCAATGCCGCGACCCGCAAGGAACCGGCCAATCCCGATCCGTTCGAGCCGTTCAACCGGGTCATGTATGACATCAATGACCTTGGCGATCGCTATCTCGCGAGACCGGTGGCCAAGGCCTACGAGGCCGGCACTCCGCGGGTATTTCGCATGGGGGCCAACAATTTCCTGGAAAACCTGCGCTACCCGATCACGATCGTCAACGACTTCCTGCAAGGCAAGGTACGCCAGGGTGGACAGGACCTGGCCCGCTTTGCGATCAACAGCACGGTCGGCCTGTTCGGGCTGTTCGACCCGGCATCGGCGGCCGGCCTCGAGGTGCACGACGAGGACTTCGGGCAGACCTTCTCGGTCTGGGGTCTGCCACAGGGGCCCTATCTCGTGGTTCCCGTCTTCGGGCCCTATACGGTTTCCAGCGGGATCGGCGACCTTGCCGGAACACAGGTATCGTTCATCGTCGAGGGGCCCTGGGACAGGAGCACGCGCAATGCCCTCATGATCTGGTACCTGGTCCACCGGCGCTACAGCGTGTTGCCGGCGGACGAGCAGCTCAGGGAGGCATTCGACCCCTACATCTTCCTCAGGGACGCCTACCTGCAGAACCGCCGGTACAAGATCTACGACGGCCACCCGCCGTATGACGACCTCTATCCGGAGGCTGACGACGATGCCGCGGAGTGAGCGGCCGCGTCGGGGCCCGACGCGATCAGGAAGGCCTCTGTTTCACTGATCCTCGCCAGTGCCAGCAGCTTCTCCGGAATCCTGAGGATGCGCAGGCCCTGGCGTTGCTGTCGTGCGAGCGCCAGCCACTCCAGGACCAGTGCCAGCCCTGCACTGTCCACCCGCGTCACGCCCTGGAGGTCCACGGATGGTTCACTGCCCGCCTGCCGGAGCAGAGGCTGGCTGGCTTTCCAGACCTGGGGAACGGTGGTGAAATCGAGCGTACCGGTAACGCGAAATGCGCCGTCACCCAGGGCTTCGAATCGCGCCTGTTCCATCAGGCGCCACCCGCGCCCGCTTTCGGCCTGTCGGGATCCCGCTTGCCCGCGTCAATATCGGCCGTATCGCGTTCCAGGCGGGTGATGAGTGCATCCAGGCCCTTGGCCGCCACCTCGGCGTTGAACTGGTTGCGATAGTTCTGGATGTACGACACGCCCTCGATGCGGACATCGAAGGCCTTCCAGCCGGCCGGCGTCTCGTGCATGGCATAGCTGACCGGTACCGTGCTCCCATCCGCCATGCGCATCTCGGTGTCGACTACCGTGCGCCCGTCCTGTGGTGGCGCACGCTCCGGCAGGATCCTGATGTTGTGCTGGTCGAACTTCAGGATCGCGGACGAATAGCTGCGCAGAAGGAAGTTGTAGAAAGCGTCGACAAACCGCTTGCGCTGCTCGGGCGTTGCGTTGCGCCACGCTTTGCCAAGCACCAGCCGACCCGCGTAGTCGGTATCGAACTGCGGAAGCAGCTCGCGATCGACGAGCGCATAGAGCTCCTTGCGGTTGGACTCCAGCTCCTGTCGGCGGCTGTCAAGCTGGTGGGCAATCCGGGTCACGGCATTTTCCACCACCTCATGGGCTGTTGGCACGCTCGCGGCGGCCGCCGCCATGCCGGTGGTGGCCAGCAGGGCAAATGCCAGGCTACTCAGAGGGCTTCGAGCTTTCATTTTCCATCCCGAGCTTGAACAGAAGCTTGCCAATGATGTTCTCCAGGACGATGGCGGACTGCGTCAGCTGGATCTGACTATTGTTCTTCAGATAGGTTTCCGACCCCCCGGGACCGATGCCCACGTACTTGCTCCCCAGCAGGCCTGCGGTGAGGATGGCCGCATCGGAGTCATCCGGGATTTCGTCAAATTCCGGGGCGATGCGCATGGTGACCACGGCATTCAGCGCCTTGGGGTCGAAGCTGATGCGCTCCACCCTGCCGATTGTGACGCCGGACATGGTCACCGGGGCGCGCTCCTTCAGGCCGGCCACGTCCTCGAACCGGGCTGTCACCGTGTAACCCTTCTCGCTGACGTAGCTCTCGACATTGGTGGTCTGGGTCGCAAGAAAAAACAATGACGCGAAGCCGAGCAGGATGAACATTCCTGCGCCGAGTTCCCTAGCCGGAGTGCTTTCCATGGTCCTGTCGCCCCTCAGAGGAGAAATGAGGTAATCATGTAATCGAGGATCAGCACCAGCACCGAGGTGATTACCACGGTTCGCGTGGTCGCCAGGCCCACACCCTCGGCAGTGCGCTCGGCCGTGTAGCCCTCGAAAACCGCCACGAGGCTTGCCGCCCCACCGAATGCCAGGCTCTTGATGACGCCCTCGCGGATGTCACTGCTGTCGACGTATTCCTGCATCTGCGACCAGAACGCGCCATTGTCCACGCCCATGAGCTGCACGCCGACGAAATAGGCGCCGAGGATGCCCACGCTGTTGAAGATCGCCGTCAGGAATGGCACCGAAATCACGCCGCCCAGGAACCGTGGCGCGACGATGCGGCCCATCGGGTCGATGGCCATGACCTCCATGGCGGACAACTGGTCTGTGGCCTTCATGAGGCCGATCTCCGCGGTCAGCGCCGTACCGGCGCGGCCGGCGAACAGCAGGGCCGTGACCACCGGCCCCAGTTCCTTGATGAGCGACAGCGCCGCGGCCGCGCCCAGCAGGTCCTCCTGGCGGAGCCGGGAGAAAGCGTCGTACCCCTGCAATCCCACAACCATGCCGACGAAGAAGCCAGAAGTCATGATGATGACGAGCGAGAGAACACCGGCATTCTGGATCTGGGCGGACACCAGCCGCGGGCGCCGCAGTGCGTAGGGCATCGACTGCAGCATGGCGAGCAGGAACAGCGCCATCGATCCGAGCTTGCGTACCGCCTGCGCCAGGCGCCGTCCGATCTGCACGAACCAGCGCATGTCAGGGTCCACCGCCGAGAAGTTCGTCGCGATAGGAGCTGGCAGGATAATGGAACGGCACCGGGCCGTCGGCCTCCCCGCTCATGAACTGGTGGATCAGCGGCGATCCGGACTGGCGCAGCTGCGCCGGAGTGCCCTCACCGATCACCTTGCCTCCGGATACCACGTAGCAGTAGTCGGCAATGCGGCTGATCTGCTCGACGTCGTGGGACACCACGATGCTGGTCACACCCAGGACGTCGTTGTTGACCTTGATGAGCCGCAGGATCATGCCCAGGGATATCGGATCCAGCCCGGCGAACGGCTCATCGTAGAGCAGCAGGTCCGGGTCGAGGGCCATGGCCCTCGCCAGTGCGACCCGCCTCGCCATGCCGCCGGACAGCTCCGCCGGCATGAGCCGCGCGGCACCCCGCAAGCCAACCGCATGAAGCTTGGTCAATACCACGGTCCGGATCAGCCGTTCCGGCAACCGCGTGTGCTCCCGCAGCGGAAATGCCACGTTGTCGAACACCGAATCGTCGGTAAGCAACGCCGAATTCTGGAAAAGCATGCCGATGTGGCGCCGCAGGTCGTACAGGCCGGCGCGGTCGAGCGTCGGCACCTCGCGACCATCGACCTGCACCCTGCCACTGTCGGGTCGCTGCTGCCCCGTGATCATGCGCAGCAGGGTGGTCTTGCCCGTGCCGCTCGGCCCCATGATGGCAGTCACCGTGCCGCTGGAGATACGCAGGTTCAAGCCGTCAAAGATGTGGCGACCCGCGATGGAGAATCGCAGGTCGTCGATTTCGATCATGGGTTGTGAGGAACCTGGGCTTGGCATGCGGTCAGGGCTGGCACCACGCAAGACGCAGGCCGGCGCAGATTTGTGTTGGCCCGGCAGAATACCAGAATCGCTGCACCCGATGGCCGCGTGCGCCTGTCCCGCTTGTCTGCCAGAGCAATCAGGACTAGCATAGTCCCATATGATTTCCGGGCTGCCCGCATGCTACGAATCAGCCGCCTGACCGACTACGGGACGATGATCCTCGTCCACCTCGCCGGACGCGGCGGGAAGCTGTGTTCCGCCAGCGATGTCGCCGCCGGAACCCACGTCGCCCTGCCCACCGTGCAAAAGGTGCTCAAGCTTCTTACCCGCTCCGGCCTGGTGGTATCGGCCCGCGGCGCGGAAGGCGGCTATTGCCTCGGGCGGCCCGCCACAGAGATCACCGCCGCCAACATCCTCGATGTTCTCGACGGCCCGGTGGCGATCACCGAATGCAGCCACGAGGACAGCCAGTGCGAGCTGGAGGCACTCTGCCAGGTGGGCGGAGCCTGGCAGAAGATCAACCGGGCCATCCGCTCCGCGCTGGACGACATCAGCCTGGCCGATCTGGCAAGGCCTGCCCGCGAGCTGCCGGTGGCTGGCCTCACCCAGGGAATAACCCGAACCCTGGTGCGGTACGGGCGATGAGCAAGTCCGGATCCATCGAGGAGCTGGTCGGGCAGAAGTATCGCCACGGCTTCGTCACCGACATCGAGTCCGATACCGTGCCGCCCGGGCTCGACGAGGATGTCATCCGGCTGATCTCCGCCAAGAAGGGCGAACCTTCTTTCCTGCTCGAGTGGCGCCTCAAGGCCTTCCGCTACTGGCTCACCCAGAGCGAGCCCGCCTGGGCCAAGCTCCACCACCCGCCTATCGACTACCAGGCGATCTCCTACTACTCCGCTCCGAAGGTGCGCAGTGATGCTCCGCGCAGCATCGATGAGGTCGATCCGAAGCTGCTGGCAACCTACGACAAGCTCGGCATACCGCTCCACGAACGGGCGCGGCTGGCCGGCGTGGCTGTGGATGCTGTCTTCGACAGCGTCTCCGTGGCCACGACCTTCCAGGAAAAGCTGGCGGCCGCCGGCGTCATTTTCTGCTCATTCTCCGAGGCGGTACGCAGGCATCCGGCACTCGTCGAGGAGTACCTGGGCAGCGTGGTTCCCTATCGTGACAACTACTTTGCCACGCTGAATTCAGCGGTATTCTCCGACGGCTCGTTCGTCTACGTGCCCAAGGGGGTACGCTGCCCGATGGAGCTGTCCACGTATTTCCGCATCAATGCCGCGAAGACCGGCCAGTTCGAACGCACACTGATCATCGCCGAGGAAGGTTCCCACGTCAGCTACCTGGAGGGTTGTACCGCGCCCCAGCGCGACGAGAACCAGCTCCACGCCGCCGTCGTCGAACTCGTGGCGTTGCGTGGTGCCGAGATCAAGTACTCCACGGTGCAGAACTGGTACCCGGGAGACGAGCACGGCATCGGCGGCATCTACAACTTCGTCACCAAGCGCGGGGATTGCCGCGGTGCCGACTCGAAGATTTCCTGGACGCAGGTGGAGGCCGGATCGGCCATCACCTGGAAGTACCCGAGCTGCATCCTGCGGGGCGACAATTCCGTCGGCGAGTTCTACTCGGTAGCGGTCACCAACAACCTGCAACAGGCCGATACCGGCACGAAGATGATCCACATCGGCCGCAATACACGCAGCACCATCGTCTCCAAGGGCATCTCCGCGGGGCGCGCTCAACAGTCCTATCGCGGGCTGGTGAAGGTATTCCCGTCAGCGGATGGTGCCCGCAACTTCACGCAGTGCGATTCCTTGCTGATCGGCAAGCAGTGCGGAGCGCACACCTTCCCGTACATGGAGATCCGCAATCCGGGTGCGATCATCGAGCACGAGGCCACCACCTCGAAGATCTCCGATGACCAGCTGTTCTACTGCCGGCAGCGCGGACTCTCGGCGGAGGACGCCGTCAATCTCATCGTCAACGGATTCTGCAAGCAGGTCTTCCGCGAACTGCCGATGGAGTTCGCCGTGGAAGCCCAGAACCTGCTGAACGTCAGCCTGGAGGGAGCCGTCGGCTGAAGACAGCCCGGTATTCAACTCATCATGCTTCTGGAAGTCGATAACCTGCACGCCAGCGTCGCCGGCACGCCGATCCTCAAGGGCCTCTCCCTGCGGGTCGGTCCTGGCGAGGTCCACGCCATCATGGGCCCCAATGGCTCCGGCAAGAGCACCCTGGCCCACGTGCTGGCGGGACGGGAGGGCTTCGAAGTCACCGCAGGCACCGCGCTTTTCCGCGGCAAGGACCTGCTGGCACTGAGTCCCGAGGAACGGGCCCGCGAAGGGCTCTTCCTGGGCTTCCAGTACCCGGTGGAAATCCCGGGCGTCAACAATGTCTACCTGCTGCGGGCTGCACTCAATGCGCGGCGCCGGCACCGCGGCGAGACCGAGATCGATGCCCTGCAGTTCATGCGTCTGGTGAGGGAAAAGGCCAGGCTGATGCAGATGGGCGAGCAGTTCATATCGCGAGGGGTCAACGAGGGTTTCTCGGGCGGCGAGAAGAAGCGCAACGAGATCTTCCAGATGACCATCCTGGAGCCTGCCCTGGCCGTGCTCGACGAGACCGATTCCGGCCTGGACATCGATGCGCTGAAGGTGGTCGCCAACGGCGTCAACAGCCTCCGCAATGGGCAGCGCAGCTTTGTCATGGTCACCCACTACCAGCGCTTGCTGTCGCATATCGAGCCCGACTTCGTCCACGTGCTCGCTGGCGGACGCATCGTGCGCACCGGTGACCGTTCACTGGCGCTCGACCTCGAGGCCCGCGGCTACGACTGGCTCGTGGCAGCCAACGGCTAGGCGCCCATGAACGCGAGACTGGGTGTTGCCAGTGATTTGGCCGGGGCCTTCGCCATCCCGGTACACACGCGGCCTGGCCTGGAATGGCTGCAGCGCCTGCAGCTGGCGGCACTGCGCCAGTTCGAGCGCGCCGGGTTCCCCTCCTCCCGCCTCGAGGACTGGCGCTACACGGACCTCAGCGGCTTTGCCGAAAGGAGTCTGCGCCTGTCGCAGCCAGATCCGCTCGGTGCCAGGCGGTCAGCGGCTGCAAACGCCGCCCAGCCTGTTCCTGCGGGCATGGGCGCCGTAGCGATATTCGATGCAGGCATGCTGTTGCCGGCGGCATCCCGGCTCGAGCCGCTCGCCGGCCTGTCCCTGCTCGGACTCGACTCCGCACCGGCGCGCCCGGCCTGGGAGACCAGCCTGGCGGGCGACACCAGGGAGGATGGCGATGCCCTGGCCTCGCTCAATGCCGCCATGCTCGCCGACGGCCTGGCCGTCGAGGTCGCGGCCGGTGTCGATGTCGAACGGCCGCTGTACATCGTCCATGCCTCCGGGCCGACGCGGATTGCACATGACCGCATCATCCTGCACCTGAAGCCGGGCAGCAGCTGCACCCTCATCGAACACCAGACGAGCAGCGGCGCCAGCGCGGCAAATTCCGTGACCGACATCATCTGCGAGCGCGATGCCCGCCTCACCTACGTCAGGCTGCAGGACGGGTCGGACGAGGCCTTCCACCTGTCCACGCAGCGCATCCACCTGCATGCAGGAGCCGAAGCCCGTCTGCTGGGGATCGATCTGGGCGGGCAGCTGGCCCGCAACGATCTGCGGGTGACCCTCGAAGGTCCCGGCGCCGCCACGGACATCCACGGCCTGTTCTTCGCCGACGGTCGGCGGCACATCGACAACCAGACCCGCGTGGACCACCGGGCCGTCCGCACCCGCTGCCGCGAACACTTTCGCGGCATTGCCGATGGCTCCGGCCGCGGCATATTCAACGGCAAGATCCTCGTGCATCCCGGCGCCGACAAGGCAGATGCCGTCCTCCGCAACGAGAACCTGCTGCTCTCGCGGCAAGCCGAGATCGACACCAAGCCTGAACTGGAGATCTACGCCGACGACGTCAAGTGCGCCCACGGCGCCACCACCGGCCAGCTGGATCCCGCGTCGATCTTCTACCTTCGCTCCAGGGGCATCGATGCCGCCGCGGCAAGACGCATGCTCATCGCGGCCTTCGCCCGCGAGATCGTCAAGCAGCTGCCCGTGAAGGACCTCGAGGACCATATCGTGGAACTGCTTGGCTCCCGGCTGCCGGACCTCGCGGACGTGGGAGCTGCGCCATGACTGCGCGCGGCATGGAGGCCGGGACCCCGGTCCAGGCCCGGCTCGACGTCGAGCGCATCCGCCAGGATTTCCCGATCCTGCAGCAGGAGATCAATGGCTGTCCGCTGGCCTACCTGGACAACGCCGCCTCCTACCAGAGGCCCGCCAGCGTCATCAACGCCATACGGCACTACTACGAACACGACCACGCCAACGTGCATCGTGGCGTACATACGCTCAGCCACCGGGCCACCGAGGCCCAGGAAGCCGGGCGCGAGGCGGCACGGCGCTTCCTCAACGCCAGCGAGCGCGCGGAGATCGTCTTCACGCGCGGGGCAACCGAGGCGATCAACCTGGTGGCCTATGCGCTGCGCGAGAGCCTCAAGCCTGGTGACGAGATCCTGATCTCCCACATGGAGCACCACTCGAACATCGTCCCCTGGCAGCTGGCCTGCCAGCGCACGGGCGCCCTCCTCCGGGTCGTGCCGATTTCCCCGCGGGGCGAACTCCGCCTCGATGAGTTCCACCGCCTGCTGAATCCCCGTACCAGGCTGGTTGCCATTGCCCATGTATCCAACGCGCTCGGCACGGTGAACCCGGTCGCGGAGATCACCGCCGCGGCGCACGCCCGTGGTGTTCCCGTGTTGCTGGATGGCGCCCAGGCGGTTGCCCACCAGAAGGTCGACGTGCAGGCCCTCGGCTGCGACTTCTACGCCCTCTCGGGCCACAAGATGTGCGGGCCCACCGGCATCGGCGTGCTGTACGGCCGGCGCCAATGGCTCGAGCAGCTGCCGCCGTTCCAGGGTGGCGGCGACATGATCCTGTCGGTGGCCTTCGATCACACCGAGTACAACGAGTTGCCCTACAAGTTCGAGGCCGGCACACCCGACGTGGCCGGGGCAGTCGGTCTCGGCGCGGCGATCGCCTACCTGGAGCGGATCGGCATGGACGCCATCGCGCTGCACGAGGCCGAGCTGCTGGAACACGCCACCCGAGCCATCGCTGCCTTGCCCGGCGTGCGCCTCATCGGCGAAGCCAGGGAGAAGGCAGGCGTGCTGTCGTTCAACATCGACGGCATCCATCCGCACGACCTGGGCACCGTCCTCGATCACCAGGGTGTCGCCATCCGCGCCGGCCACCACTGCGCCATGCCGGTCATGGACTTCTTTGGTGTCAGTGGCACGGCCCGCGCTTCCTTTGCCTTCTACAACACCCACCGCGAGGTGGAGCAGCTGGTGGCAGCCGTGGAGGTTGCACGCAGGATGCTTGCCTGATGCCGAAGCCCGAGGAACCACTGGCGCAGCTGTACCGGGAGACCGTGCTGGAGCACAGCCGCCGGCCACACAACTTCCGGCGACTGGAAGCACCCCAGCACCAGGCCACCGGCAACAACCCGCTGTGCGGCGACCAGGTCACGCTGTATCTGCAGGAGAGCGATGGCGTCGTCACCGACGCCGCCTTCGAGGCCCGCGGCTGCGCGATCTCCGTTGCGTCCTCATCGATGCTGACCGATATCGTGCGTGGCCGGCCAACGGCAGAAGTCCAGCGACTGGCCCGCGAGGTGGCCGAGTCCTTCGCCAGTGCGGACGGGATCCTGCCGGGAGACCTGGCAGCCCTGGCCGGGGTGCGCCACTACCCTGCCCGCGTGCGCTGCGCCACCCTGCCCTGGCGGACGCTGCGTGCGGCCCTGGACGGCGCCCGGGAGCCGGTGAGCACGGAGTAACGGAGCAATCATGTTTGGCAACGAGAATGAGCCGGTGGTCCTGAAGCGGGATGTGGATACCTTGAGTGTCCCGGCTGGCATCCCCAACCGCCTGTCGAAAGACTCCCTGGTCTACATCACGCAGGCCATGGGGGGCAGCTTCACCGTGTATTTCGAGGGCAATCTCTACCGCGTTGCGGGCCGTGACGCCGACGCCCTGGGCAAGGAGCCCGCCAGGCTACCGGAGCTCCGGCCGGGCGCAACCGATGGCGAGTTCGAGCAGCTGGTGCTGGACCAGATGCGCACCGTCTATGATCCGGAGATCCCCATCAACATCGTCGATCTCGGCCTCGTCTACGAATGCCGGATCGAGAAGTCCGCGGAGACCGATACCCGGTCCATTCACATCAAGATGACGGTGACGGCCCCGGGTTGCGGCATGGGCGAGGTGCTGGTCGAAGAAGTGCGCGAGAAGGTCCGTTTGCTGCCGACGGTGGCCAGTGTCGATGTCGAACTGGTGTTCGACCCGCCATGGAGCATGAGCATGATGTCCGAGGAGGCACGCCTCGAGGCCGGGCTGTTGTAGGGAACGGGTGGCAGCCAGCAAACGCATCACCCTGCTGCGCCACGCCAAGGCGCAGCAACCTGCGGCCGGAATGGCTGATCGCGATCGCCCCCTGAACGAACGCGGGGAGCAGGATGCACGCATGATCGGCCGCCGGCTCAGGGCAGCGGGAATCCGCCCGTCATTGTTGCTGACCAGCCCGGCCATCCGTGCCCTGCA
This sequence comes from Gammaproteobacteria bacterium, assembly GCA_015709695.1. Lineage (NCBI taxonomy): Bacteria > Pseudomonadati > Pseudomonadota > Gammaproteobacteria > Gammaproteobacteria bacterium. The sequence goes on from CP054183.1 coordinate 1,353,842, forward strand.
GACCGCCAGGCTGGTGGCAAGGGAGATTGGCTATCCGCTGGAGTTCCTCCAGCGTGAGGCGGATCTCTACCTCGCCTCGCCTCAGGACATGCTGCAGCTTGTCGCCCGGCAGGACGATGCCTTCAACGACATTCTGCTGTGCGGCCACAATCCGGGTATCAGCGAACTCGCCAACCAGCTCACTGGCGCAGGCATAGATCACCTGCCGACCTGCGGGATGGTGGTCATCGAGGCGCAGATCAGCAGCTGGTCCGGCCTGCCTGCCGGCGGCAGGCTGTGCCGGTTCGAATCCCCGCAGGCTGGCGATATCGGGGATCAGCGAGAGAACTGAACGCAGGCGCGGGCCTGCGCGCATCCACTGCCGTCAGTTGGCCACGCAGGAGCAGAGCATGTAGATGCCGCGCGGGTCGTTGAATGCAGCGAATGCCTCGAGCTGGCGTTGCGCCTCCCGTTTCAGGCGTTCGAGGCCGCTGGCCTCGCGGTGGCCCATGCGCACCCCCATGTGCCTTGCATTCTCGAGCAGGTGCACGGAGTACTGCTCCAGGAGCCTGGCTGGCCAGGCCAGTTCGGGCTCCACATACTGCACGCCGAAGGCCCCGTCCTCCAGACCCGCCCGCCTGGCAGCGGCATCGATGGCTGCTGGCAGGTCGCCCAGGGAATCCACCAGTCCCAGGTCCTTGGCATCGCTGCCGATCCATACGCGGCCTCGGGCGATGGCGTCGACGCGCTCCGGATCCATCTTGCGGGCTTCGGCGACGCTGCTGACGAAAATACGGTAGGCGTCCTGCACCGACTGCTGCAGGACATCGCGGGCTTCCGCACCCAGAGGCCGGTCCAGGCGCAGCTGACCGGCCAGGCGGGTGGTGCCAAAGCCGTCGACGTGGATGCCAAGCGCATCGAGCCCGCGGTCGATCGTCGGCACCATCGCGCCCACGCCGATTGAGCCGGTGATGGTGGCTTCGTCGGCCCAGATCTCGTCGGCTGCCATGGCGATGTAGTAGCCGCCGGATGCCGCCAGGCCGCCCATCGACACCACCAGCGGCTTGCCGGTCGCCTTGAGTTCACGCAGTTCGTCCAGCACGACTTCGGAAGCGAACATGCTTCCCCCGGGGCTGTCCACCCGCAGCACCACGGCCTTGATGCTGTCGTCGTCACTGGCCTGGCGGATCAGGCCCGCCAGTGTGTCGCCACCCACTTCGCCCGGAGGAGCCTCGCCATCCACGATCTGGCCGGAGGCAACGATGACGCCGATGCTGTCTTCATGGCCAAGGCCCGGACGCGTGCGGCGCAGCGCTGCCAGGTACTGCCGGTAGTCGATGCTGTTGTAGCCATCCTCACCCAGCTCATCGCCCTCCCCCACCTGGCCGATCATGTACTCGCGGAAATCCTGGCGGCTCATCAGGTCGTCCACGAGGTGGCGATCCTTCGCCACCCGGGATGCGGAGCCGCCGGCCGCCTGCAGGTAGGTGGCAAAATTGTTGGCATAGTCGTCCAGGGCACCGGGCTCGAGCTTGCGCGCAGAGACGACGTCACGCTGGTAGCTGCCCCACATGGACTGCAGCCACTGGCGACTCGCTCGCTTGTCGTCCTCGGACATGTCGTCGCGTATGAAGGGCTCCACGAATGACTTGTACTCGCCAACCCGGAACACGTTGACATCGATTCGCAGCTTGTCGAGGACGGCCTTGAGGAAGGTGCGGTAGTAGCCGAAGCCGTCCACATACACCATCCCCAGGTCATTCAGGTAGACCTCGTCAGCCTGCGCCGCGAGGTAGTACTGGCCCTGCTCGTAGGAATCACCCAGCGCGATGACCTTCTTGCCCTCGGCACGCACCTTGCCAATGGCCCTGGCGACGGCCTTCAGTTCAGGCAGGCCGCCCCCCTCGAGCTGCTCCAGGCGCAGGACCACTGCCTTGATCCGCTCATCGGTGGCCGCCGCCTCCAGGCTATCCACCAGATCGCGCAGCAGCACTTGCCGCACGCCATCGCCCTGCAGCTCCCCCAGCACGCGGCTCAATGGATCACCCGCGAGCTGCTCCACGAGCTCGCCCTGCGGATCCACCAGCAATGCAGCCGAACCCGGGACATGCACCGGCGGGCCGGATATGCCGGCGAGGAAGACACCGAAGACCAGCAGCAGCAGGATCAGGTGCAGGACCCGCCGCAGGCCGTTGAGTGCCCGCCAGATACCACCCAGGAAACGAAAGACGATATTGCTCTTGGCCATGGAAATCCCCGCTCGTGCCCTCAATCTGCGCTGCGATAGCTGATGCGGTAGATCGCACCCGCCGTGTCGTCACTCACCAGCAAGGAGCCGTCCGGCGCAACCAGCAAGTCCACCGGCCGGCCGAGGACCTGATCGCCATCCAGGAAGCCTTCGATGAACGGCTCGTAGGCGACGGCCTTGCCCTTCTCCATGCGCACCAGCGATACCCGGTAGCCGGTGCGCCCAGCCTCCTTGCTGCGGTTCCATGAGCCATGCTCGGCAATGAGCACCTGGCCGCGGAAACCCGCGGGGAACATGCTGCCCGTGTAGAAGCGCAGGCCGAGCGCTGCCACGTGCGGGCCCAGGGCCTGTACCGGCGCAACCGCATCCTTGCACTGGCCCAGGCCACCGAACTCCGGATCGCTGATCGTGCCTCCATGGCAGTACGGGAAACCGAAATCCAGGCCGGGCCTGGTGGCGTGGTTCAGCTCATCGGGTGGTCGATCGTCACCGAGCATGTCACGCCCGTTGTCGGTGAACCACATGTCCCCATTGCCAGGATCCCAGGTGAAGCCCACCGAATTACGGACGCCCCGAGCGAAATACTCCCGACCGGAGCCGTCGGGATTCATGCGCAGGATGGCGCCGAAGTCGGGCTCGTTGCAGACATTGCAGGGTGCGCCCAGCGACACGTACAGCTTGTCATCCGGCCCGAAAGCGAGATACCGCCAGCTGTGCAGCATACCCTTGGTCGGCAGGTTATCGACGACCACCGTCGGTGCAGGCGGCCGCTCCAGCCGGGATTCGATGCCATCGAAACGCAGGATCCGCTCCGGTTCCGCCACGTACAGCGCGCCGTCGCGGAAGGCGATGCCGTTGGGCATCTTCAGGCCCTCCGCCAGCACCAACGTCTGCGCTGAGCCACCGAGGGCGCCACGAACCGCATACACCTTGCCGCCGCGCTGCGTACCGACGAACAGGGTGCCGGCCCTCCCCATGGCCATGGAGCGCGCGCCGGGCACCGGTGCCAGCAGCTCCGCCGCGAACCCGGGGGGCAGCTTGAGGTGTCCCGGCAAGGCCCCCTGCGCCATCCCGGCCACTGGCAGCAGGGTGAGCAGGCAGGGCAACCAGCGTCGAATCCACATTGAAATGCCTTTCGCCGCCTGGCTAGCGGTGCAGCAATGCCAGCGAGACCTGTGGCAGGAATGTAATGACCAGGACCGTCCCCAGCAATACCAGAAGGAAGGGCAATGTTGCGCGATACACCCCGAGGATCGGCTTGTCGAAGCGATAACCCGCAACCACCAGATTGCGGCCCATTGGCGGCGCGAGGTATCCCAGTTCCATGTTGGCAACGAACAGGATGCCCAGGTGGACCGGGTCGATGCCATAGCGTGATGCGACGGGAGCGATCAGCGGCACCACCAGCACCAATGCGGCAAACATGTCCAGCACCGCACCGATGAGCAGCAGGAAGACGAAAAGCAGCGCCATGAAACCCACTGGACCGCCGACATACTGCGTCACCAGGCCAACGAGTCTCTCGGGCACCTCGGCATCGATCATCACGTTGGTGGATGCCATGGAGACCCCGAGGATGAGCAGCACGGCACCGACCAGGATCATCGACTGGCGGGCAATATGCGGCAGGCGGCTGATGGCAATGTCCCGCCGGATGACCACCTCCGTCACCAGTACGTACACGGCCGTGACGGCCGCGGCCTCGGAAACCGCGAAGACACCACCGTAGATTCCGCCGAGGACGATGACCGGCAGTGGAAGGTCCATCCAGCTCTCGCGCAGGGCGAGACCGACCTCCCGCCACGAGAACTGGCTGATCGGCACGCGGATGTGGCGGTTCACCCAGAGGCAGTAGGCGCCAAGGCAGACGATCATGAGGGTGCCGGGTACCACACCGGCAATGAACATGTCATCGATCGACGTCTCGGTGATGACGCCATAGAGGATCAGCGGCAAGGACGGCGCGAAGAGCAGGCCGAGGCAACCCGCCGAGGTGATGAGGCCGAGGCTGAAGTCCTCGCTGTAGCCTGCCTGTGTCAGGGCCGGGTACAGCGCCGCTCCCAGGGCGATGATGGTGACCCCGGAGCCGCCGGTGAATGCCGTGAACAGTGCGCAAGCCGCGATGGAAACGAGGGCAACGCCCCCGGGCATCCAGCCCATCAGCGCCGTCGTGATACGCACCAGCCGCGCCGGTGCGCGGCTTTCCGCCAGCACGTAGCCGGCGAAGGTGAACAGCGGAATTGCCAGCAGGATCGGTGTTTCCGCAAGGCCGAGCACTTCGATGGCGATGGCCGAGAGCGGAATGTCCGCACTGCGGAAGCCGGCTATGGCTCCGGCGGCGATGACCGCGAACAGCGGTGTCCCCAGCAGTGTCAGCAGCAACAGCAGGGCCGGCGCCATCAGCCGTCCCCGGCCTTCGACCCGGCATGACGCCAGGCGTCGAGGCTGCTGAGCGCGTAACGCCAAGCAAGCAGCACGAATGCGACAGGCAGGATCGCCTGGATGGTCCAGGCTGGCAGCTGCCCGCCAAACGCCCGGTCGTCGATCTCCATGGAACCGGCCACGAAGCCGTACGAGGCCCACGCCAGCACCGCACAGACGAGCGCCACGAAACCATTCGTCGCCATGCCGACCCAGCCCTGCCAGGTGCGGGGCAGGTAGCGGGAAAGGACATCGATGCTGACGTGGCGTTGCTCGCCGCTGGCTGCCACTGCTCCGGCCATGGTCACCCAGAGGACCATGATGCGCAGCGCCTCATCGGCCCAGCTGAACCCGGACCCCAGCAGGTTGCGCATGAGGATCTGTGTGGCCGCAAGGCCGATCATGGCGACAACCAGCACCGTCAGCACCGCAGTCTCGACCAGCCTGCCAAGATGCGCGGCCCGATCAAGCCAGTGTACCCGGAGCGGCTGCATCACTGCCTGCCGGCGGCGCCTGCCCTTGCCGGCTGTGCCTGGCGGTACTCCCGCAGGTACGCATCCACCTGCGCCCGCAGGGCAACGTGATAGGTGCCCTCGCGGCCAAGCTGCTGATTCGCCTCAGCCACGGCGCTGCGCCAGGCACGCAGGTCCTCAGGCGTGGCATCGACGATGGTGATGCCGCTCGCCACCAGGGCTTTCACGGCCGCATCCTCGTCGCTGGCGGTCTGCTGATCGAGGCGCCGGTAGACATCCCCCATCACCTTGCGAAACACCGCCTGGTCAGCGGGGCTGAGCTTCGAGAATGGCGCGGCATCCACGGCCATCAGACCCATGGTGTACATCAGCGGTACACGAGTCATGTACTTCACCCGGGTGTGCCATTGAAGCGCAATGACTCCCACTGGCGGTGCGGCGACGATGTCCAGCAGCCCGGTCTGCAGCCCGGTCAGTACGTCGGTCACGGGCAAGACCACCGGCGAGAGTCGCAGTGCCTCCATGGCTGCCGTGCTCACCCGGTCGCCCTCTGGTACCCAGATCTTCCGGCCCCGCATGTCGGCGGTGGTGCTGACCGGCTGGCGGGAAAAAATCCTCGCGAACCCGCCACCCGCCATGCCGAAAGAAACGAAACCGGCCTCCTCGAGCCCCTTGGCGATGACGGGGTCCATGCGCTGGCGGACATATTCGACCTCGGCCAGCGATTCGAAGGTCAGCGGCAGGCCGTAGACGACGATGTCGGGATAGCGCTCGACGAGACCGTTGGCAGTGAAGGCACCACCCTGCAGCTGCCCGATGCGGATCTTGCGCAGCACCTGCTTCTCGTTGCCCATGACGCCGCCACCATAGAGCTTGATGACGACGCGCCCCCCGGTCTGGCTCTTGATTTCCGTGGCGGCCGCACGGATCGCCTGCATCCACTCGGACCCCTCGGGGGCCACCGACGCAAGCTTGAATTCCGCGCCGCTGGTCACGCTGGCCCATAGCAGGCACGCCAGTGTCATGCCGACAAGATCCCGGATCTTCCGCCCCATCGATTCTCTCCCGAGCCTTCCAGGACCCGCCATCAGAAATAGTCGTCGGCCGATGCCAGCAGGTCCCGTGCCTGCGCCTGGGCCAGGGTATTGAAGAGCGTCAGGCCCTCCTGGCGCGGGGACGCATCCAGCACCTCCCGCAGCAGGCGATCATGCAGGTCGCGGTCATATACCATGCGTGCGTAGCTGCGTGCGAACTCCACCTTGGCTGACAGGTCACGCCCGCCGCTGATCTCGATGGCCCGCTCGAAGTAGGCACGGCCAACCTCGGGTCTGCCACCCAGCGCTTCGGGTCTCAGGGTGTTGAGGATACCGAGATACATGTTGATTCCGGCGGGATTCGGTGCGCCTGGCATGTCGAGCAGCCGCTGCAGCGCATGCTCGACCTTGGGCAGGCCGGCAATGGCTGCCCAGTCACCGCTGTGGGCACGGATGAAGGCCAGCGAGCCGACACAGTAGCTGTAGAGGGCTCCGGCATCACCCGGACGGAGACGATCGACGGCCGCTGCATAGGCGTCGTACGTCATCTCGTCCAGCTGGCAGGCCTGCCGGTCTGCGGCACAGATGGCGCGTGCGCCGTATTCGCGCGCACGCATCGTCAGGGATGCAGACCGCTGCTCCTCGTGCACGAAGGCCACGCCGTATGCGGCGTAGAGCTGCGCGGCGGCCTCCAGGTAGCGAGGGTTGTCGGGCTCGCTGCGAACCAGGGCATCCAGCAGGATCAGATAGGCCGGAGTGCCCTCGCGCACCAGTTCGGGATCGTCCTGATTGAGTATGGCCTGCGACAGGCCGTCCGCGAACCGTGTCGTCGCCGCCCCGGCAAGTGCGGCGCAGCCGACCGGACCCATGGCAGGCAATGCGCCTGCCAGGATCAGCAGCAACGCGCCGGCCGGCCTGCGGCGGCTCTGCCACAAGCCCTGGCCGAAGCCAGGCAGGATTCCGACCATCGGGCAGTCGCCCCGGTCAGACTCGTTCCTTGATACGGGCAGACTTGCCGCTGCGCTCGCGCAGGAAATACAGCTTGCCGCGCCTGACGTCACCGCGACGCTTGACCTTGATTTCCGCGACCCCCGGGCTGTAGGTGGGGAAGACGCGCTCGACGCCTTCGCCATGGGAAATCTTGCGCACCGTGAACGAGGAGTTGGCGCCGCGGTTGCGCTTGGCGATCACCACACCCTCGTAGGCCTGCAGGCGCTCGCGCCCGCCCTCCTTCACCCGCACCTGCACGACGACCGTGTCGCCGGGTGCGAACTCGGGAACCTGCCGCTGCATGAGTTCGGCTTCAAGCTGTTGCATGATCTTGCTCATCGTCTTTCACCTTCGTCGTGCTGCGCAGCCGCTCACGGCTCCGCTTCGTTGAATTTGCTCAATCTCCGCCAGGAGTCCGGTCGTGCTCGGCGAGAAACTCCCCGAGCAAACCCTGCTCCTCATCCGTCAGCTGCCTGCCCCGCAGCAGGTCTGGGCGACGCAACTGCGTGCGTCCCAATGCCTGCTTCAGACGCCATCTGCGGATGGCCTCGTGATTGCCTTCGACCAGGACCGCCGGCACCCGCCGACCGTCATCGAGCACCTCCGGTCGCGTGTAGTGCGGAAAGTCCAGGAGATGCCCGCCGAACGAATCCGCCTCCGCGGAGCCTTCGTCCCCCAGTGTCCCGGGCAGCAGCCTGACGATCGCGTCGATCACCGCCATGGCCGCCACCTCGCCGCCACTGAGCACAAAGTCACCCAGCGAAATTTCACAGTCCGCCTCCGCCTCCACCAGGCGCTCGTCGAACCCCTCGTAACGCCCGCAGACCAGGACCAGACCAGGCCACGAGCCCATTTCACGTGCCATGGCCTGGTCGAACCGCCGACCCTGCGGTCCCAGGAAGGCGACCCTGGCTCCGGCCGGCAATTCGGCCCGTGCTGCCTGAATCGCATCCCGCCACGGCGCGACCTTCAGCACCATGCCCGGACCACCCCCGTAGGGGCGATCATCGACGCAACGGTGCGGGCCCTCCGCGAAGTCCCGGGGGTTGATGCAGGCAACCTCCGCTATTCCGCCGGACAATGCCCGGCCGCAAACGCCAAAACCCGCTACCGCGGCCACCATGTCAGGAAACAGCGTCACCACGCGGACCCGCATCGCCATCAGCCCGCCGTCTCAGAAATCAGCGTCCCAGTCGACTTCCATCGTGCCGGCGGCGAGGTCGACCGTCTTCACCACCGTAGCCAGGAAGGGCACCAGCCGCCGGCGCTCCCCCCTGACCACCAGGACGTCATTGGCGCCCGTGTCCATGATGTCCTCGACCCGGCCCAGTTCCCTGCCGTCCCTGTCGCATACCCGCAGTCCGATCAGGTCGGAGCAGTAGTACTCGCCCTCGGCGGTTCGGCCGAATCGTCCGCGTGGCACACGGATGGCCGAGCCGATCAGGGCACGGGCCCGGTCACGGTCATCGATACCAGCCAGGCGGGCGATGATTCCTCGCCCGTGCATGGCTCCATCCAGCACCGCGTACTCCCCCTGCTGGCCGTCTCCGACCAGCCAGGGACCATACCCCAGGATGTTTTCCGGCGGGTCGGTGTACGAATAGATCCTGACCCAGCCCTTGACTCCGAAGATGCCCGAAATTCGTCCGACCAGAACCTGCGCTTCCGCGGCCTCGGCCGGCTTGTCCACCAGGTTACCCTGCGCGGAGCTTGCGTATTCCGCGCCGCACTCAGGCGGCTGCGGCCCCCGTCGCGGCCTGCTGGGCCGCACGGTAATCATCCAGCAGTCCGGAAACACGGGCCGAGAGCTGCGCACCCTGGCCTGTCCAGTACTCGACGCGGGCCAGGTCGATCTGCAACGCCGTATCGCGGCCGGTCGCAATCGGATTGAAGAACCCGAGCCGCTCCAGGTACCGCCCATCGCGCCGGTTGCGATGATCGGTCGCGACGATGTGATAGAAGGGCCGCTTGGTCGTGCCGCCGCGGCTCAGTCGAATGGTCACCATGCTCAGTCTCTTCCTCTGGTTTTCGCTGCGCCGGCGATGCCTGACTCCAGGGATCTGACGCTCGCGTAAACGGTGGATTTTACGGGAATCTCCCGCCCGCTGCACAGCCTATCGCGAATAAATCCCGAGTCAGTGGCCGGTGAACCGCCCGGGCCCGCCCGGCATGTTGCGCAGGGCCTTCTGCAGGCCGCCCCTGGAGAATCGCTTCATCACTTTCTGCATCTGCTCATGCTGCTTCAGCAGGCGGTTGACATCCGGTACGCCAACCCCCGCGCCGCGCGCAATGCGCTGGCGACGCGACCCATTGATACTCTTGGGAAAACGGCGCTCCGTCGGGGTCATCGAGTTGATGATCGCTATCTGGCGCCGGAGGGCTGCGGGGTCCATCTGGCCAGCCAGCTTGTTGGCGGACATCCCGCCTGGCAGCGGTAGCTTGGCCAGCAGGCTTTCGATGCCGCCCATGCCCATCATTTGCTGAAGCTGGTCGCGCAGGTCGGCCAGGTCGAAGCCCTGTCCCTTGCCCACCTTGCGCGCGAGCCGTTCGGCCTCGGCCTTGTCCACTTTCTGGCCGAGGTCTTCGACCAGCCCGAGGACATCACCCATGCCCAGGATGCGTGTCGCCATGCGTTCCGGCACGAAGGGCTCTAGCGCCGGCAGCTTCTCCCCGGTGCCCACGAACTTGATGGGCTGGCCGGTGACAGCGCGTGCCGAGAGTGCGGCACCGCCGCGGGCATCGCCATCGGCCTTGGTGAGGATGATGCCCGTAACCGGCAAGGTCTCGGCAAAGGCGCGGGCGGCGTTGACCGCATCCTGCCCCGCCATGCTGTCGAGGACGAACAGCGTCTCAGCGGGGCTGGTCAATGCATGCAGTTCCCGCAGCTCCGCCAGCAACTCGTCATCCAGCCGCGTGCGGCCGGCCGTGTCGAGGATGAGCACATCCGCCTGCTCGCGTCTCGCAAGCTCCATGGCGCGCCTGGCGATGTCCGCCGGGCGTTCGCTGGGGCTCGACGGGGCACAGCTCACCCCTGCCTGCCCTGCGAGGCGCTCGAGTTGCAACATCGCCGCGGGCCGGCGCGTATCCAGGCTGACCAGCATCGGCCGGCGCCCCATGCGCTCCTTGAGGTAGACAGCAAGCTTGCCGGCACTGGTGGTCTTGCCACCGCCCTGGAGTCCCACCAGCAGGATCGGCACCGGTGGCTGGTGGCGCAGGTTGATCGCGGCCGGCTCGGTTCCGAGCTGGCTGGCGATTTCCTGCTGGAGGATGGCAATGAATGCCTGGCCCGGGGTGAGGCTGCGGTTGATCTCGGTGCCGATCGCCCGCGCTTGGACACGGTCGATCAGGTCGCGAACCACGGGAAGGGCGACGTCGGCCTCGATGAGCGCCCGCCTGACCTCGCGCACCGCTTCCTGGATGTTCTCATCAGTCAGCCGCCCACGTCCGCGGACGTGGTCCACGACCTGACGCAGCCTGTCGGTCAGATTGGCGAACAAGCGCACACTCCTGTGATCGATGGCCCGGCGTTGCCGGTGTTTGCCGGCATTTTAGCGGCAAATGCCACCAGCGTCCCGCGGGCAGTCCTGGCCGGCAGCCGCCTTCCTTGACATCGGCGGCAGCCATTCGCAACGATGGATCCTTATCCCCCAGACAGGAGCATTCCTCACCTTGGGCATTGACATCCCGCTGGGCACGCTTTTCGGGTCCATGCTCTTTCTCCTGCTTTGCTCCGCATTTTTCTCCGGAACCGAAACGGCCCTGATGTCGGTGAACCGCTACCGGTTGCGGCATCTCGCAAGTACCGGCCATCGCGGTGCCCGCTTCGCCGAGAACCTGCTGAAACGACCGGACCGCCTGATCGGCGTCATCCTGTTCTGCAACAACCTGGTCAACAACGCGCTGGCCGGCATCGTCACCGTGGCAGCCATGCAGCTCGGCGGCCCGGCTGCTGCGGCGATTGGCACCGTGGTCGTCACCATTGCCGTCCTGATCTTCGGAGAAGTGACACCCAAGACCTACGCGGCGGTGCGGCCCGAGCGCGTGGCATTCACCGGCGCCTATTTCTATCACTTCCTGCTGCGGTTCCTGCTGCCGGTCAGCTGGTCAGTTGCCCTCATCACGTTGTTTTCGAATGGCTTGCTGCGCCTGCTGGGGATGCGCCCGGAGGACAGTGCCGGCCACAACCTCACCATCGAGGAGCTGCGGACGATACTGGCGGAATCTGGTGCGCTGCTGCCGCGCAAGCGGCACGAGATCATGATGCGCGTACTGGAACTGGGCGAGATCACCGTCGAGGACATCATGATCCCGCAGAGCGAGGTGGTCGGCATCGACCTCACCGACGACTGGGAGAAGATCATCGCCACCATACGCGGCAGTGGCTACACGAGGTTGCCGGTCTATCGCGAGGCGATCGACAACGTCGTCGGGTTGCTGCACGTCAAGAGGCTCATCGCCCATCCCAACTCCGAGAAGCTGTCAGCCACCGTCCTCGAATCACTGCTGGACGAGCCGTATTTCGTGCCGGAAGGCACGCCGCTGAACAAGCAGCTGGTGCAGTTCCAGCGCAGTCGCCAGCGAACCGGCTTCGTCGTCGACGAATATGGCGACATCCAGGGGATCGTCACGCTGGAGGACCTGCTGGAGGAAATCGTCGGCGACTTCACCAGCGAGCCAGCGGATGCCGGTCCCAGCCTCCCGCGCCCGGATACCGCTTCCGGAGGCTACATCATCGATGCCAGCGCCAACGTCCGGGTCCTCAACCGCACCATGCACTGGAGCCTGCCGACAGACGGTCCCAAGACCCTCAACGGCCTGATTCTGGAGAAGCTCGGCAGCATTCCCCGCAAGGGGACCGGCCTGATGCTCAACGGCTACGCGGTCGAAATCCTGCAGACCAGCGGCAACGTCGTGGAAACCGTCCGCATCCGCCAGCCGGAGGAAGCACCACCCGGCCTTGCCCGCGAAGCCTAGCCCGCTGCAAGGGACAGGGCGTGCAGCGCCTCGGCCAGGCGCGTCACGCCGACGACCTCGATTCCGGGCACGGGACGGCGTGCAAGGTTTGCCCGCGGAACTATCGCGCGCCTGAAGCCCAGCTTCGCCGCCTCGCGTATACGCTCCTCGCCGAAAGCCACTGGCCGGATCTCGCCACCGAGACCCACTTCACCGAAGACCACCGTGGCGGCTGGCAGCACCGTCCCGCGCTGGCTCGATGCCACCGCGGCGAGCAGGGCCAGATCCGCGGCGGTTTCGCTCACCCGTACACCTCCAACGACATTCACGAACACGTCATCGTCGTGAGTGTCGAGCCCACCATGCCGATGCAGGGCCGCCAGGAGCAATACCAGGCGATTCTGGTCCACCCCGACCGCCAGCCGCCGGGACGCACCCCCGCCCCCCCGGTCCGTCAGCGCCTGCACTTCGACGACCAGCGGCCGCGTTCCCTGGTGCAGGACGGTGACCGCCGCTCCCGCCACCCGCTCCCCGGGGGGCGAGAGGAAGATGGCCGAGGGATTGCGCACCTCGCGCAATCCCTCTTCGCCCATGGCGAAGATGCCGAGCTCGTTCGCCGCGCCAAACCGGTTCTTCACCGATCTCAGCAGACGATACCGGCTGCTGGTCTCGTCCTCGAAATACAGGACTGCGTCCACCATGTGCTCGAGCATCCGCGGGCCGGCAATGACGCCCTCCTTGGTCACGTGACCGACGAGGATGATGGCTACCCCCGCTGTTTTGGCCAGCTGGATCAGCCTTGCCGTGCACTCACGAAGCTGACTCGGCGATCCGGGTGCCGCCGACACGGAATCCGCCAGCATTGTCTGGATGGAATCGATGATCAGGCAGGCGCTGCGCAGCTGCCTGGCCGCGTCCACCACCTCCTCCACGCTGGTCGTGGCCATGACCGTCACCGCTGCCGGGTCGAGGCCCAGCCGGCGCGCACGCAGGGCCAGCTGGTCAGCCGATTCCTCGCCGCTGACATAGAGTGTCGGCCAGTCCGCCTGACTGATGCCGGCCACCTGCAACAGCAACGTCGACTTGCCGATGCCGGGAGCGCCCCCCACGAGGACGATGGACCCCGGGACCAGGCCACCGCCGAGAACGCGGTCGAACTCACCGATGCCTGTCGGCCGCCGCTCCACCCCCAGCGGGCGCAGGTCCGCCAACCGGGTGGGGCGCGCCTCGGGTCGCTGCCGCGACGCGTTCGGTTCGAGTGTCCGGGCCTCGGGATCCAGGCTGTTCCAGGCACCGCAGGCGGGGCACTGGCCCTGCCATTTCAGGCTGGTCGAGCCGCATTCCCTGCAGCTGTAGGCGATCTGTGTTCTGGCCATGGGAACTGTGATCCTGCTCTCACCGGCGGCTGCCCGGCCAGTCGCAAATGACGCCGGCCACGGGAGAATCCCAACCGGTTCTCAGTCGTCGGCCGGCGCGGCCGATACTATGTCGAAATGCGTGCGTGGGACAGCGTTACCAATGGTGGCTCGCTGCGGCCGGGGCCGGCTGGCCTGAGCATCCTGCTGGCCGGCGTACTGCTATCGCTCGCTCCGGTATCGACGCGCATCGAGCAGGGAATCTACGACCTCACCCAGGGCCTGCAAGGCGCTTCCGGCAGCCCGCAGGTCGTCATCGTCGATACCAGCCAGATCGACGAGGGTGCAGGCAGCCTGTGGGAGGCAACGAGCTTTCCCGATGTTCTCAGGGCCCTGGGCAAGGCAGGCGCGCGCCTGGTGATTGCGCTCGATCCGCCCCCCGCCGGTGATGCGCTGCCCGACGCTGCGCAACTCGCGGCGCTTGCCGAGATCGAGCGCCGCGGCGGCGCGGGTCCTGACGGCGGCGCCTTCGTGCGCCGGCTCACCGACATGCGTCGCCGTGCCGAATTGCACTCGGCAACCCTCGCCGCGATCGGCAGCCTGCGCAACATGATCCTCAGCGCCCCGACCTTCGAGGGCACGCGCGCCATGGGGGCCAGCGTGACGGGCGCTTGTGCGCGGCATCTCATCGAGGTCGTGTCGGACTCGCCGGATGCCAAAGCGGCCCCGATGCGACGCGTGCGTGCGGTGGCTGCGCCCGCAGACGCCATATGCCAGGTGGCGCTCGGCATGGGCCACGCGGAATTCTGGCCGGACTCGGACGGCATCGTCCGCCGTCACGACCTGCTGGTGGGGACAGCCAGCGGACAACTGCCCTCGGTAGCGCTGCGCGCGGCACTGGCGCTGACGTTCCCGAACGGCAAACCGCCCACGCTGGACGCGGAATCCATCCGCTGGGAGCAGCACCGTGTCCGTACCTCCGGTGGCGCCAGCGCATTGCTGCGCTACTACCCCGGACACGAGCAGCAAACTGCCTTCGAGATCGTGCCTGCCGGGAAGTTGCTGGAGTCCGATGCGGCAGCACGGCGCGTTGCCGGCCACATCGTCATCCTCGGGCATGGCAGCCTGGCTGCCACCGACAGCGGCTACCCGACACCGCTCGAGGACCGCAGTACGCCGGCATTGCTGGTAGCCACCGCGCTGTCCAACATCCTGCAGGAGGATTACATCGTGCGGCCGCCCTGGCTGCAGTGGCTGGAGATCTCCCTCATGCTGATCATCGGCGCCGCCATCCTGCGCTGGGGCCGGACGATGCCGGCAGCGCTGACGGTCATGATCGGCCTGTTCGGTGCCGCCGCGATCCTGGCAATCGAAGCCTATCTGCTGCTCGGGCCCGGTCTCTGGGTTCACCTGGGCAGCGTCGCCGTGTTCACGGCCGTGGCCAGCGGTACCGTACGCCTCATGCACCCCGCGGCAACGCATGTCGGAGCACCCGTGCTGGCTGTCGCGGCCGCGGCAGGATCGCCGGCTCCCGCAATGGAACCGGGCAATGCTGCAGACGAGCTGGACATGGCGTTCTCCGTGCTGCGTCACCAGGCGCCCAGTGCCCACGTCAAGGAGCGCCTGTACGAAGTGGCCCTCGAGCATGCCCGCCAGCGCGACCTGGCCAAGGCGGAGCGCGTCCTGCGGCACCTGGCAGGAATCGATCCGGAATTCCGGCATGCTGGCGAGAAGCTGAAGAAGCTGGCCGGCCTGCGCAGCAGCCTGCAGGGCGGCCAGAGCGCGCCGCCTGAAGCGCCTTCGCTCCGCCCGGTGCTGAAGCCGACAACGGATGCGCCCGCGCTCAACGGCCAGACCATCGGACGCTACCAGATCGAGGACGCCATCGGCCGCGGCGCCATGGCGACTGTCTATCTCGGCCGTGACCCGAAGATCAACCGCCGTGTCGCCATCAAGACCATCGCCCTGGCCGAGGAATTCACGGATTCCGATCTGGTCAACGCCAAGACGCAGTTTCTGCGCGAGGCCGAGTCGGCCGGCCGGCTGAACCACCCGAACATCATCAGCATCTACGACGCTGGCGAAGATGGCCAGGTTGCCTACCTTGCCATGGAGTACTTCCCCGGCAAGTCCCTCAGCCACTACGCCCAGCCCGGCAACCTGCTGCCGCCACGCCGCGTCCTGGAACTGATGGCCCGGGCCGCGGAGGCACTGCACTACGCACATGGCCAGCATGTCGTGCATCGGGACGTGAAGCCTGCAAACATCATGTACGACCGCGAGACCGACGCCCTGAAGATCACGGACTTCGGCATTGCCCGGCTGACCGACAGCAGCCGCACCAAGACCGGCATCATCCTCGGCACGCCCTCCTACATGTCGCCGGAGCAACTGGCAGGCACGAACGTGACCGGGCAATCGGACCTGTTCTCCCTGGGTGTCACGCTGTACCAGTTGCTGACGGGCAACCCGCCCTTCCGGGCCGATTCCATACCGCGACTGATGCAGAAGATTGCCCACGAACGGCATCCGTCGGTCCGCGAAGTCCGTGACGACCTGCCGGCCTGCATCGACAGCGTGCTCGACCGGGCCCTCGCGAAGGACCCGTCGGACCGCTACCCCAGCGGCCGTGCCATGGCATTGGCGTTGCGCGACTGTTGTAGTAGGTTGGAAACATCGTCCCCCGCACGGACCTCATGAGCCTGCGAAACAAAATCCGCGCCGCGCAGCTCACGGATGTTGGCCGTGTGCGTGAGCACAACGAAGACGCCATAGGCGCCAACCTGGATACCGGGCTGCTCGTGCTCGCCGACGGCATGGGTGGCTACAATGCTGGCGAGGTGGCCAGCGGCATTGCCGTGCGGACGGTGCTGGAATTCGTGGGTGAAGCCTGTCGCCGCGAGGACCGCAGCGCCCTGGACCCCGAATCCCGCCTGATGCGCCAGTCCATCATCCTGCGCGATGCCGTGGCGCGGGCCAACAAGATCATCCACCAGACCGCCAAGAGCCAGCCGCAGTGTGATGGCATGGGCACTACCATCGTCGCGCTGCTGTTCCACGACAACCGGGTATCCATCGCACACGTCGGCGACTCCCGCATCTATCGCCTGCGACGTGGCCGCTTCGAGCAGCTGACCATGGACCATTCCCTGCTCCAGGAGCTGGTGGACAGGGGCTATTACTCCCAGGAAGAGGCTGCCCGCTCCACCAACCGGAATTACGTGACCCGGGCCCTGGGAGTCGAGCCGGCCGTCCAGGTCGAGGTCCAGGAAGACCACGCCCTGCCGGGGGATATCTACCTGATGTGCTCGGACGGCCTGCCGGACATGGTCGAAGATGAAGACATTCACTTAACGATCAGCACTTTTAATGCTAATCTTGAGATCGTTGGTCAGCAGCTGATCCAGCTCAGCAATGATCATGGGGGCAAGGACAACGTCTCGGTGATTCTGGCGCAGGTCGTCGAGCCTTTTCCGGCGCGGACAGGCCTGCTCACCAGGGTCAAGAGCATTTTTGGGTAGCCTTTCACTATGGCACGCCTCATTCTCAGCCTCGACGGCCAGGTGCTGGCCGAATACAACATGATGAAGGAGCGCTACACCGTTGGCCGGCTCCCGGACAACGATGTGCGCATCGACAACCCCACGGTCAGCGGGCACCACTCGCTGATCATCAACATCCTCAACGATTCGTTCCTCGAGGATCTGAACAGCACCAATGGCACCTACGTCAATGGCAAGCTGATCAAGAAGCATGCGCTGCAGAACGGGGACCTCATCACGGTTGGACGCCACCAGCTGCGTTTCGTCGACAGCGCCACCGACAGCGAGGACCACGACGAGTTCGCTCAGACCATGGTGCTGTCGAAGTCCGACATGGCCGCCAGTGGCGTGCACGTCGCACCGACTGCTGCCCGTGGCGCGGAGCGGGCCGCTCCCGCGGTCATATCCGCGAAGATCCAGGTGCTCAACGGCAACTTCGCTGGCCGTGAGGTGGCGCTCAACAAGGCCCTCACCACCATGGGCCAGCCGGGCGTGCAGGTGATCGCGATCACGCGCCGCGGGGACGGCTACAACCTGGTGCAGGTGGAGAATGCCCCGAACCGCGAGCCGCCGAAGGTCAACGGCCAGCCGATCGGCTCACAGGCGCGCAAGCTCAATGACAACGATGTCATCGAGCTGGTCGGCATCAAGATGGGGTTCTTCCTCGACTGAGTCGGTGCCTGCCTCAGCCGGCGACCTGCCGCAGCACACGCGGGCCCATTCCGGCCAGCAGCTCGTACGGAATGGTGCCGGCACAGCGGGCAACCTCCTCCACCGGCAGGCCGTTTCCCCACAGGACCACCCTGTCGCCCGGGCCAGGCAGCGGAACCTCGGTCAGGTCGATGCTGATCATGTCCATGGAAACCCGGCCGATCACCGGTGCGCGCTGGCCATTCACCAGCACCGGCGTGCCGCACGAGGAGTGCCAGGGATAGCCATCGGCATAGCCCGCGGCTGCCACGCCGATCACGCTGTCCCGCGCAGCCTGCCAATCACCGCCATAGCCGACACGGCTGCCACGGGGCAACCGGCGTACGGCCAGCAACCGGCTCTCGAATGACATGGCCGGCGCCAGGCCCAGTGAAGCCGCAGCGTGATCCGGCAGGGGCGAGGCACCGTAGAGCATCAGGCCCGGCCGGACCCAATTGGCCTGCCCCGCTGCCAGTACGCCATCCCTCGCAATGGCCTGTCCAGCGAGGATTCCTGCCGAGTTGGCAAAGCTGACCTCGCCCACCCAGCCTTGGGCCACCGCTTCAACAACCGAGGCCTCGAAGGCCGCCAGCTGCGTCGCGGTCTGTGTCGAAACCGGGTCATCCGCCGCAGCGAGGTGGGTCATCAGACGGACCGTGCCGCCGGCCGGCCTGGCACGCAGCCGCGCCAGCGAATCCAGCAGGGTCCCGGGCGCGATCCCCAGGCGCCCCATGCCCGTGTCAATCTTCAGCCAGACATCGATGCGTGCCGGGACCTGCTCAAGCCTTTCGATCTGCGCCGGATCATGGACCACGACGTCCAACCCGCGGTGGACCGCCTCCTCCAGCTCGCTGCCGTCGATGAAGCCACCCAGCACCACGATCGGCCTGGTGATCCCGGCCTCGCGAAGCCGCACGGCCTCCTCCATGCGCGCCACAGCCAGGCCGTCAGCGTCATCCAGGGCACGGGCAACGGCGATGAGGCCATGCCCGTAGGCATCCGCCTTGATGACGGCGAGTACGCGGCAACCTGGAGTCCGTTCCCGGACATTCCGCAGGTTATGACGCAGCGCTCCGGCACTGACGACGGCCACCGCCGCCGGCGTCATGAAAATCCCTCGATCTCCGGGGCGTAGTTCTCGAAGCGCGTGTACCTGCCGAGGAAGGTCAGCGGAAACTCGCCGGTCGGGCCATTGCGCTGCTTGGCGATCGTGATATCGGCGATTCCCTTGCGCGGCGTATTCTGGTTGTAGACCTCTTCGCGATAGATGAAGACGATGAGGTCGGCGTCCTGCTCGATGGCGCCGGATTCGCGCAGGTCCGACATGACCGGCTTCTTGTCCTGGCGCTGCTCGACACTGCGGTTGAGCTGTGACAAGGCGATGACGGGTACCTTGAGCTCGCGGGCCAGCGCCTTCAGCGAGCGTGATATCTCGGAGATCTCCGTTGCCCGGTTCTCGGCGTTGCCGGCCACCCGCATCAACTGCAGGTAATCGAGGACGATGAGCTCGAGGCCATGCTCCTTCTGCAGGCGCCGGGCCCGCGAACGCACTTCGGTGGGCGTCAGCGCCGGCGTGTCGTCGATGAAGATGCGCGCATCGGCCATCTGGCGCACGGCGCCGTGAATGCGCGGCCACTCCTCGTCCCCGAATCGGCCATTGCGCAGGTGCGACTGGTCCACGCGCCCCAGCGAAGAGATCATGCGGAAGGCCAGCTGGTCGACCGACATCTCCATGCTGAAGACCGCCACCGGCAGGCGCGAACCGAAGGCGGCATTCTCGGCGATGTTGAGCGCGAGCGTGGTCTTGCCCATCGAGGGCCGGCCCGCGACGATGATCAGGTCGCCCTTCTGCAGGCCCGAGGTCAGGTCATCGAAGCGCGAGAAGCCCGTGGAAACCCCGGTGATCGCGCCGCCCGCCTGGTGCAGCTCGTCCAGGCGGTCGATGGTCTTGCCGAGGACATCACGCAGGTGCACGAACCCGGCACCGCCGCGCTGCCCGCGGCGGGCAATCTCCAGGATGCGCTGTTCGGCCTCGTCCACCAGTTCGCTGGCGGGACGGCCCTCGGTATGGAAGGCGCTGCCGACGATGCTGTTGCCAGTCTGCACCAGTTCGCGCAGCAGGGCCCGGTCGCGGATGATGCGCGCGTAGTCCGCGACGTTCGCCGCGCTCGGCGTATCCCGGACCAGTGTCGCCAGGTAACCCAGGCCGCCGGCATCGGCGAGCTCGGCGCGACTCTCCAGGTACTCGGAGATGGTGATGGCGTCGAAGGGCTGGCGCCGCTCCGCCAGCGCACGGATGGCAGCGTAGATCAGGCGGTGATCCGGCCTGTAGAAGTCCGCCTCGGAGACGAGGTCCGCGACCTTGTCCCATGCCGCATTGTCGAGCATGAGGCCGCCGAGCAGGGCCTGCTCGGCCTGCACCGAGCTCGGCGGCAGGTTGAGCCTGTCGATCCCGGCCATGGACGGCTCTGCAGCGAAGGAAGCGCTGGCCATGGCGGCGCCTGCCGCTCCGTTACGCGGACGCGGCGTCCTCCGCCACGACATTCAGCGTGATCGATACCGTGACGTCGGCATGCAGGTGCAGGTCGACCTGGTGCTCGCCGATGCTGCGGATGGGCCCGGCGGGCATGCGCACTTCGCTGCGCTCCACCGGGCAGCCTGCGGCCGTGCAGGCCTCGGCAATGTCCACCGTGCCGAGCGAGCCGAAAAGCTTGCCCTCGCTGCCCGCCTTGGCCGGCACCCTGAGCTGCAGCTGTGCCAGCCGATCGGCGCGCGCCTGGGCTGCGGCAAGTTCCGCAGCCTGCTTGCCTTCAAGTTCGGCGCGGCGCGCCTCGAACCTGGCGATGTTGGCCTCGGTGGCGAGGGTCGCCTTGCCCTTGGGCAGCAGGAAATTGCGCCCGAAACCGGGCTTCACCTTCACCCGGTCGCCGATGTTGCCGAGATTCGCGACCTTTTCGAGCAGTATGACTTCCATGAGCTTCTCTCGCTTATTGCTTGCGCCAGCCCGCGGGCGGCGATTCCCAGATTACACCACTTCGCGGCCATTCCGCCGCAGGTTGACGATATTGTCGGCCAGGCCGATCACGGCCAGGCCAAGCAGTTCCAGCACTGCAACCGCCGGCAGCAACGCCATCGGCAGGTACAGCGCCAGGCTCCAGAGCCGCGGCCAGCGCCGGACGAAGCCATGCCAATGCACGAGCGACAGACCCTGCAGCACGAAGCCGCTGGCAAAGACCAGCAGCAGGTCGTCGGCCGTGCCGCGCAGGCCGGTTGCCAGAAGCAGCGCCGTGCCCGCGGTCGCCAGGCTCAGCGTCCGACCCATGCGCAGCTGCCTGAACTCGCTGCCGAAATCCCGGCCGTGGGCGGTACCGCTCCAGGCACAGCCGAGGAACAAGGCAACGACCGAACTCGTCACTGCGCTGGCCGACATCATGCCCGTCATGACCTGGGCTGCTCCCGGCACCAGGTCTGCCGGGCCGACATTCAACCCGGCGCTGTCGGCCCGCTGTGCCAGGTCCGTCAGCACCCTTTCCCAGTACGCCTGCGGATCCTGGATCCACAGCGTGAATCCGACAGCGGCCGCCACGCCGAGCAGCACCGCAGCCTGCACCGCCAGTGTCAGCGACATCTGGCTGCGGAGCGCGCCAAGAAGGATCGCCACCAGCCAGGTCAGGGCGGCACCACTGCCGAGTTCCAGCCAGCCCGTCCCCGCCATCGTGGCCAGGGCCAGCAACAGCAGCAGCGCCAGGCCGCAGTCCGCCAGTGCCGCCCGCCAGCCCTTCACGTTGGTGATCAACACCGCGATTGCGGCGCTGATCACCAGCGCCAGCGGCAGCGGGAACAGTACCGCGAGCAGCGCCACCCGCGCCGCGCGACGCTCCATGAGCCATGCCGGCAGGCCTGTCATGGCGGACGCCGCCCGGTCGATCCCCGCCGCAGCCGCCGGCAGGGCGCCTGCAGCGCCAAATCAGTGCTTGTCCGTGTACGGCAGCAGCGCCAGGAAGCGGGCACGCTTCACCGCCAGTGCCAGCTGGCGCTGGTAGTTCGCCCTGGTGCCGGTGATGCGGCTTGGCACCACCTTGCCCGTTTCGGTGATGAATTGCCGCAGGGTCTCGAGATCCTTGTAGTCGATCTCCTTGACTCCTTCGGCCGAAAACTTGCAGAACTTGCGGCGCCTGAAAAATCTGCTCACGTCACTACTCCGGAATCTGGTGTCGGGAGCCGCCGTCAGCCGGCGGCCTGATCGGCTGCGGCGGGCGGGGCTTCTTCGCTGTCGCGCGCCTGCTCACGGGCAGCGCCGCGGCCGGAACCTTCGCGATTTTCCTCGTCGGCCGAGCGGGCAAGGAACGACGGCTCCGTCACGGCCTCGTCACGCCGGATGACCAGGTGACGCAGCACCGCATCGCTGAAACGGAACGCATCGGCCAGTTCGTCGAGCGCCGGCTTGGCGCACTCGATGTTCATGAGCACGTAGTGTGCCTTGTGGACCTTGGCGATGGTGTGGGCCAGCTGGCGCCGGCCCCAGTCCTCGAGGCGGTGCACCGTGCCGCCGCTGCCGGTGACGATCCCGCGATAGCGCTCGACCATCGCCGGAACCTGCTCGCTCTGGTCCGGATGGACCAGGAACACGATCTCATAGTGACGCATTGTGACTCCCTGTGGATGACAGCCACCCGCAGCGCGGTGTGGCAAGGAGGCGGATCCGGTGTCGGCCGGGTCGCGCAGGACGCGGAATGCTACCGGACGGGTCCGGCCCGTGCAAGGCGCTGGCGCTGGCACTCGTACAGGCAGATGCCGGCCGCCACGGCGACATTCAGGCTCTCGACCACGCCGTGCATGGGCAGCCTCACGAGCAGGTCGCAGTGCTCCCGCGTGAGGCGCCGCATGCCCTTGCCTTCGGCCCCCATGACGATCGCCAACGGGCCGGTCAGGTCGGCATCGAACAGGCTGACGGGGGCCGCCTCATCGGTGCCGACGACCTTGACGCCCGCCACCGCGAGCTGCTCCAGGAAGCGCGCCAGGTTGGCCACTTCGGCCAGGGTCTGCGCCTCGGCCGCGCCTGCCGCCACCTTGCTGGCGACCGGCGTCACCCCCACGTTGCGGCTCCTGCCGGTGACCACCAGGTCCACTCCCGCCGCGTCGGCCGTCCGCAGCAGCGATCCGAAGTTGCGCGGGTCTTCGATGCCGTCCAGGACCAGGACCAAGGGCGGCGAGAGCGTGGCCAGCAGGCCAAGCGCCTCGCGCTCGGAAAGGCTGGCGGTGCCGGTCACCCGCGCGGCAATGCCCTGGTGCTTGGCGGTGCCCGTCAGGCGCTCGAGCTGCTCTGCCGGGCAGTGCTCCACCGGCACCCGGCTGCGCGCGATGTCCTCGGCCAGGCGACCGAGCCGCTTCTGACCCAGGTCTGCCTGCAGGTACAACCGCGTCGCACGCCCTGCCGCGAGGGCCTTGCGCACCGCCTGGATACCGTAGGTAAGACGGTCCCCGGTGCTCATCGTCGCCGCTGCGGGCCCCGCCGCGGCCCCGATGCCGGGCGCCGGCTGCGTCGGGCAGTCACCGGCATGTCCTCCTCCAGGCCGAGGTCGATGCGTGCCTCGTCGACATCGACCCGCAGGATGCGCACCCGCAGGCGCTCGCCCAGGCCATAGCCCTGCCCGGTGCGCTCGCCGACCAGGCGCAGGCCGCCCTGCCCAAGGTGGTAATAGTCGTTGCGCAGGCTGGTCACGTGCACCAGGCCATCGACATTGAGTGCCGTCAGCGTCACGAACAGGCCGAAATGTGTCAGCCCGGAGACGACGCCATCGACCACCTCGCCGATGCGGTCCTTGACGTAGGCGCACTTGTAGCGCGACTCGACATGGCGCGCGGCTTCCTCGGCGCGGCGTTCCCGCTCGGAGGTGAGCCGCCCCAGCAATTCCATGCCTGCCAGGTCGTAGCGGTAGGCAGCCGGCTTGCCGTGGTCGAGGAGGTGGCCGATCCCGCGGTGCACCAGCAGGTCGGGGTAGCGGCGGATCGGCGAGGTGAAGTGGGTATAGGTGGCAAGGCCCAGGCCGAAATGGCCGATGTTGGCCGGCTGGTAAACGGCCTGCGACATGGTGCGCAGCACCGCCGTCGCCAGCATCGGGTAATCGGGCCGGTCGCGCATGGAGGCGAGGATACGGTTGATCTCGCGCGGTCGTGCCCGCGCCTGGCTGGTGACCTTGGCCCCCAGCGCCTGCAGCATCAGCCGCAGGTTCTCGAACTTCTCCTCGTCCGGCCCCGCATGCACCCGGTACAGCGTCGGCAGATGGCGGCGCTGGAGAAACTTCGCCGCCTGCACATTGGCGGCGATCATGCACTCCTCGATCAGCCGGTGGGCGTCGTTGCGCTGGCGCAGGCTGATGCCGGCGATGCGGCCGTCGCTGCCGAGGGTGATCTGCGTCTCGGGCAACTCCAGCTCCAGCGCACCACGCCGCTGGCGTGCCTGTTCCAGGCTCGAGAACACGCCGTAGAGGCTGTCCAGCTGGGACTGCACGCCCTGCACCCGCTGGCGTGCGGCGGCGTCGCCGTCACGCGCGGCCTGCACCTCCTCGTAGACCAGGCGCTGGCGCGAGCGCATGACGGCACGGTAGAAGCGCGCGCCGCCGACCTCCCCCGCAGCCGATACGCGCATCTCGCAGACCATGCACAGGCGGTCGACACCCGGGTTGAGGGAGCACAGGCCGTTGGACAGCTGCTCCGGCAGCATCGGCACGACCCGGTCCGGGAAATAGGCAGAGGTGCTGCGATGGGCGGCCTCCCGGTCCAGCGGGTCACCGGCCTGCACGTAGTGGGAAACATCGGCAATGGCCACGAGCAGCCGCCAACCTCCATGGTCGGGCTCGGCGTACACCGCATCGTCGAAGTCGCGCGCATCCGCGCCATCGATGGTCACCAGCGGCAGCCCGCGCAGGTCTACCCGTCCGGCCTTGTCCTCCTCCCGGACCTCCGGGCCCAGGTCGGCAGCAGCACGACGCGCCTCGGGTGGGAATACCGCCGGCAGCCCGAATATCTCCAGGGCTGCATCCGTGGCGACCTTCGGATCCTCCTCCGGGCTGCCCAGCAGCTTGACCACCTTGCCCTGCGCCTCGCGGTTGACGCCCGGGTAGGTGATGATCTCGATCTTGACGAAATGGCCATCGGCGGCGCCGCCGCGATGCGCATCGGGAACCAGGTAATGGCGCGCGGACCGGCCACCTTCCACGACGTAGCCCACTCCCCGCTCGCGCACGTAGCGGCCAACCACGCTCTGCTTGCCGCGCTCCAGGATCTCCACCACCGTGCCGGCCCGGCGCCCGCGCGGACCGGATCCCGCGAGTCGCACGGCCACCCGGTCGCCATCGAGCAGCTGGCGCATCTCGTCGGGAGGGAGGAAGACGTCACCGCTGTCATCGCTGGTGATGAGGAAGCCGTAGCCATCACGGTGCGCCGAAACGATCCCGGTCACCGCATCGAGCTTCTCGATGAGGCAGTACTCGCCGCGGCGGTTGAGCAGCAGGCGGCCTGCGCTGGCCATCTCCTGCAGGCGCTTGCGCAGGCTGTGCCGATGACGGGGCTCCTGCACGCCGAGCGTCGCAGCCAGCGCGTCGAAGGACTGGGGCACGCCGCTGGCCTGCAATGCCAGGATGACATCGTTGGCGTCGGGAACCGGGTGGCGGTAGCGCGACTGGCGACCGCCATCCACTGGCTTGCGCCCGGCCGGAGTGCGGCGCTTAGGCAATGTCGTGCAACGGAAACCGGCCCATTTCGTTGACAAGCATACAGGGTGCCTTTAAATTCGCGCCACTCTCGCGCCCCATGCCCAGGTGGCGGAATTGGTAGACGCGCTGGTTTCAGGTACCAGTGGAGCGATCCGTGGAGGTTCGAGTCCTCTCCTGGGCACCATCAGCGGAGCATTTCCGGCAGGATTTCAGGCACCATGCCGCGGCGGGCCGCCGCCGGCTGCCGGCTGCGCGGCCATGGCCTCCGGTGCGGCGCCCGGCGGAGCCGCGGCGCTCACGGCAGCAAACGCCGCAGCCTCCGACTCGGTGAATTCCGGGGTCGAATCGACGATGCGCTGCCAATCCTCGTCCTTCAGCAGCGTCGAGGTGAGGTGTCGCAGCGAATGGCTGCGGGCACCGAGCACGTTGACCAGCACGTCGAGAAAGCGCGCGGCGGCCGCTTCGAAGCCGGCCCGGCCCGCCCGGCCCGCCTGGCGGTACTGGTCTGCGGCGCGCCGGAATTCGTCCAGGGATCCCGAGCCAAGGTCCAGCCGTTCGCGCAGTGCCTGCATGGCCTGGTGATCCGCCTGCTGCGCCGCCGGAACCCGCGGCGCGAGCAGATCCACCAGCCGGCGGTCCTGGTCGATGAGGCGCTGCTGGCCCGGAACGAGGTAGTCGATGCAGGCATGGTAGAACGGCTCGGCGTTGCCGCCACTGCTGCGGAAATGCGCCAGGCCCGCGCTGAAGGATTCGCGCACCTGCATCTTGCGGCGCCGCTCCCAACGAAGAAGTTCCACTGCTGTCGCCACGCTCGATCTCCCCCGGGGGCTCCGGTACTGATGGTCGCGTACAATTGTTATATTAGTATGACTTTAGGACCACCTGGCTGGAAGCCCCCATGCTGATCAACAACTGGTACGTTGCCGCCACCTCCGCCGAATTGCCGGAAGACCGCCCGCTCGCGGTGCGCATGCTGGGGCTGGATTTCGTGCTGTTCCGCTCTGGCGGCGGCGTCAGCTGCCTGCCCGGCACCTGCTGCCACCGCGGCGGCGCCCTGGGCGACGGCAAGGTCGCCGCCGGCTGCCTGGCATGTCCGTACCATGGCTGGCAGTTCGATGCCAACGGGCAATGCGTGCTCATCCCGGCGCTGGGCGCCGAAGTCAAGCCGCCGCGACGGGCGCGCCTCGACAGCTACCCTACTACCGAGAAATACGGCTGGATCTGGGTGTTCCTCGGCGACCTGCCGCCCGAGGAGCGTGCGCCGATTCCCGACCTGCTCCCCGAGTACGACGATCCGCAGCACTGGCGTCTCGTTCCCTATCGCTTCGAGGCGGCGGCCAACTGGGTGCGCATGGAGGAGAACTCCCTCGACACCATCCACACCAGCTTCGTGCACCGGCGCTTTGGCGGGCGTGTCGATCCGAAATCCGCGGCAGCCGATATCGAGCTGCTGCCGCATGGCGCCCGGGTCCGCCGCGAGAAGCATGCGCCGGATGCGAGCGCAAAGTCGGGCGAACTGGCGAAGCTGCTGCCGGCGAACCGCAGCCGCACGCGCGTGTCGCTGGAGTTCAGCATCGTCGGCGTCTGCCATCGCATCCAGCCGACCTTCAGCGAGGGCATGAGCCAGATCAACTTCACCGCCCGCACACCCATCGACGAGTTCCATACCCGTGCCTTCGGCTGGCAGGCGCGCAACTACCTGCTAGGCGAGGAACACGACGCCGAGCGGATCAAGGGCCTGGAGGAGGCGATTGCCGAGGACCTGCGCATTGTCGAGAAGGTACGGCCGCAGCTCACCCCGCCCTCGCTGCCGGAGGAATTCCTGACGAAGGCCGACAGCATGGAGGTGGCATTTCGCCGCCTGGTGCGGCACTGGGCCAATCGCGGCTGGGAGATCGACAGCGAGCGCTACGCGGTGGAGAGCCGCAACCACGTACTGGTGATCCCGTCTCCCTTGCGACGCAGTGACCCGGGAAACTGGGTGCATCGCACCGTGCCGCTGCGGCCCGCCGGTAGCGACACCACCGAACCGGCCTGAGCCACCGCTGGCAAAGATCCCTCAGCCTGCCTCGGCGAGGCGGCGCAGGTCCTGCGCATAACCCCGAAGCTTGCGCTGCAGCCGCTCACGCTGCCCGGGATCCAGGGTTTCCGATAGCGCAGCCAGCATGGCCAGGACGACGCGTCGATTGGCCTCCGCCCCGCGCCGGTAGTCTTCTCCGCCTGCCCTCGCGGAATCCAGCAGCAGGTCGCGTACGGCCTGCTCGAACGCCGGCCCGCGATCGCTGGTCTCCAGCAGGCCGAGCAACTGCTGCTGCCAGGCCTGGCGCCGCTGCAGCCAGGCATCGTCCAGGTCCTGCATGGTCGCCAGCCGTTCCCCGACCAGCTGGCGCTGGGCAGGCGTCAGTCTGCCAGTGAAACGCTGGATCACGCGGACTGCCACCTTGCTGCGGCGCTGCTGGCGGGCCTGCGGGTCCTGCCCGGCGCGATCTTCCCGGAGTTCGGCATTGGATTCTTCCAGGTTCCTGGCCAGCTCGGCACGCTGCCCGGCATCCAGCGAACCGAGGAGTCGCGCCGCGTCGGGGGCAATCTGCCCGAGCAGGTCGGAGAGAAGCTGCTCGGCCTCCTGGTACTGGCCCTGCAGGGTGTCGACCGTGAGCGGACCCGCTGCTGCTGCAGCCAGGCCCTCCAGCACGCCGACGTAGCGCTCCAGTTGCGTCGCACGGTGCCAGACCAGGGTCCGCCGCACCGCATCCTGCAACTGCCGCTCCTGGGACTCGTCCAGGCTGACGAACCCGCCGACATACCAGGACACCGCCCAGCCCACGCGGTTGTAGATGAACCCCGTGCTGCAGGCGGTGACAGCCAGCAGCATCAGGCCCGCAAGCAACCGGCCCGCGCGTCGCCCCGGCGAAACCAGCTGGGTGACAGGCGTGCCGGCACGAGCCATGGACGTCTAGTCGAAGGGATGACGGACGATGATGTTCTGCGCCCGGTCGGCGCCGGTGGAGATCATGTCCACCGGCACACCGAGGATCTCCTCGATGCGGGCCAGGTACCGTCGTGCATTCGCCGGCAGGCCCTCCAGCGTGGTGATCCCCACGGTCGAGGAACGCCAACCGGGCAGCTCCTCGTAGACTGGCTCGCAGTCGGCATACTGGTCGACGAGCACGGGCGTGGCGTCGACCACCTGGCCATGCAGCCGGTAGCCCACGCAGATCTTCAGGCGCTCGAGGCCGTCCAGCACATCGAGCTTGGTCACGCAGAGGCCGGTCACGCCGTTGTGCAGGACGGCACGCCGCGCCGCTACCGCATCGAACCATCCGCAGCGCCGCGGCCGGCCGGTCGTCGAGCCGAACTCCACACCGACTTCCGCGAGGTGCCTGCCCGTATCGTCGAACAGTTCGGTGGGAAACGGGCCGGCGCCGACGCGGGTCGTGTAGGCCTTGACGATACCCAGCACGTAATCGAAGGCGCCAATGCCGAGGCCGCTGCCCGTGGCGGCAAAGCCCGCCGTGGTATTCGACGAGGTGACGTAGGGATAGGTGCCGTGGTCCACATCGAGCATGGCACCCTGCGCACCCTCGAACAGCAGGTTTGCACCAGCACGCCGCTGGCGATCGAGGAACAGGGCGGTATCCCCCACCAGCGGCTTGATGCGCTCACCGAGCCTCTGCAGCTCCTCGAGGATGGCCCCGGCATCGACCGGCACAACCTTGTGATAGTGCTCGAGCACGAAGTTGTGCAGGGCCGTGGCCGCCGCCAGGCGCTCGGCAAGCCGGGCCGGACCGAATAGGTCCGAAACGCGCAGCGAGCGGCGGGCTGCCTTGTCCTCGTAGGCGGGGCCGATGCCGCGCCCCGTGGTGCCGATGGCCCTGGCGCCACCGGCGCTCTCCCGCGCCCGGTCCAGCTCGATGTGCGTCGGCAGGATCAGCGGACAGGCGGCGCTGATGCGCAGCCGCTGCGTAACCTGCACGCCGCGCGATTCCAGGCGATCGATCTCCTGCAGCAGCGACGGCAGGTGCAGTACCACGCCATTGCCGATCACGCAGGCGACATCCGGACGCAGGATGCCGGACGGAATCAGGTGCAGCACCGTCTTCTCGCCGGCGATGATGAGCGTGTGGCCGGCGTTGTGGCCGCCCTGGAAGCGCACCACTGCACCGACACGCTCGGTCAGCAGATCGACGATCTTGCCCTTGCCCTCGTCGCCCCACTGGATGCCGACGACGATTACGCTGCGCCCTGTCCTGCTGGTCGTCATGACTTCCGGATCCGTTGCTCGTCCCTGCCCCTGCATGTGCTCAGGCGAACCCCCGCACCAGCACCAGCAGGGTGAGGCCCGAAACCACCACCGTCAGCCCGAAGACCCGCAACTGTGCATCGCTCAGCCGCGACAGCATTTCAAGACTGCGCCGCCAGCCCGAGGGACTGGCGAACGGCAACAGGCCCTCGATCACCAGGTAGAGGGCAAGTGCCGCAAACAGATCCGCCCACTGCATGGCGTCTTGCCGGTTCGGCCTGGCACGACGGTCCGGCCCGCGCCAGCGTCAGCGCCCGCCTTCCGACTTGTTCAGGAAACGGAAGAACTCGCCCTTGGTATCGAGCAACATGAGGTCGTTGGGCTGGCCCAGTGATTGCTTGTAGGCCGACAGACTGCGGTAGAAGGCGAAGAACTCCGGGTTCCTTCGATACGCACTGGCGTAGATCCGGGCTGCCTCGGCATCGCCCTCGCCGCGCAACACCTCGGCATCACGGTAGGCCGTGGCAATGATCACCGTGCGCTGGCGATCCGCATCGGCACGGATCTGCTCGGCCGCCTCGGCACCCTGCGCTCGCAGCCCCGCCGCCATCTGCGCGCGCTCCTGGCGCATGCGGTTGAACACGGACTCGCTGACCTCATCGGAGAACTCGATGCGTTTCACGCGCACGTCGACGATCTCGATGCCGAGTGACGCGGCGTTCTCGCGCGCCCCCGACAGCATGGCATCCAGCATCTCGCGCCGCTCGGCAGCCACCACCTGCGGCACCGTGCGCTTGGCGAACTCCGCACGGATGCCGTCCTTGAGGATTTCCAGCAGGCGCTGCGACGCCAGTGGCTCGTTGCCGCCGCTGGCGCGGTAGTACTCGCCGACGTCGGTGATGCGCCACTTGACGTAGAAATCGACCAGCAGATTCTTCTTTTCCTTGGTGAGGAACTGTTCCTGCGGGTTGTTGATCGTCAGTATCTGGCGTGGGTACTTCTCGACGTTGTTGACGAACGGGATCAGGAAGTGCAGGCCCGGCTTGAAGCCGGTCTCGACGATCTCCCCGAAGCGGAACTTCACCGCAAGGTCACGCTCGTCGACGGTGAACACCGACATCAGGCCAAGGACGACCGCGACCACGGCGGCGACCAGCATCCCGGGAGCGAACTTGTTCATCAGCGTGCCCCCCGGTTGCGCAGGTCTTCGCGGGAGCGGCCGGCCGTGGCGGCATCAGGCTCGCTGCCGGTCCCGCCGGATGTCACCGGCGTGGTGACGCGGGTGCTGCCGGAACCGGAAGCCGCCGGCAACATCCCCCGGTTCTCCATGATCTTGTCCAGCGGCAGGTAAAGCATGTTGCCACTGCCGGAAGTGTCCACGAGCACCTTGTTCGTCCTCGAAAGGATGTCGGCAATGGCATCGATATAGAGCCGTTCCCGGGTGACGCCCGGCGCCAGCTCGTATTCCTTCAGCAACGCCTCGAAGCGTGCTGCCTCGCCCTGGGCGTCGGCGACGACGCGCGACTTGTAGGCCTCGGCATCGGCCTGGCGGCGTGCCGCCTCGCCGCGCGCCTTCGGCAGCACGTCATTGGCATAGGCCTGCGCCTCGAAGGACAGGCGCTCGCGATCCTCGCGCGCCTTGATGGCATCCTGGACGGCCGCATCGACCTGGTCGGGAAAATTCACGTCCTGAAGATTGACCGTGGTGATCCTCACGCCGGTGCCGTATTCGTTCAGTGTCTCCTGGATCAGCTCCTGGGTGCGCTGTCCGATCTCGGTACGGCCCTCGCCGAGGGCAAAGTCCATGGTGCTCTTGCCAATGACTTCGCGGATGGCGCTCTCGCTGACGTCGGAGATCGTGCCCTCCGGATCCCGCACGTTGAACAGGTATTTCACGGGATCGGCCTTCTGGTACTGCACGACCAGGTCGACATCCACGATGTTCTCGTCCGCGGTAAGCATGCGGGTCTGCTTGTTGAACGGGCTGATCTCGTTGACGTTCACCAGCTCCACATGCTCGATCGGCCATGGCAGGTGCCAGCGCAGGCCCGGCATCGTCGTCGCCACGTACTGGCCGAAGCGCAGGACCACGCCCTGCTCGGCATCATCGACGCGGTACAGGCCTGTCGCCACCCAACCCGCCACCACCAGGGCGCCGAGGACGGCCAGGCCGGAGCGGCTGGCGGGGCCGGGGGGGCCCGCGGTACCGGGACCCGGCCGCGAACCGCCGCCGCCGCGGAACAGCCTGCCCAGCTTCTGCTGCCAGTCGCGGATGATGCGGTCGAGATCGGGCGGCCCCTGTCGGTCGCCGCCGCCGCGCCCCCACGGATTACGGCCGTTCCCGGATTCATTCCATGCCATGGCTTGCCTGTACCCCAGGAAATGCGCCCAAACGCTCGTCATTGAATCATCGCCGGCATCGCTGCACCGCCGGCCGGGACGAGGCGCAGCCCGTCGGAGCGCTGCAACTCGAGAAAACCCGCCTGGTCCAGTTCGACGTCGACTTCCCAGCCGCCGTCGCTCGTGGTCCGCTCGCTGCGCACGGCCGAACACTCGTACAGGCGTGCGCGCAAACGGGCCTGGGCGGTGCTCAACCTGACCGTGCCCCGCACCACGTCCCGGTGCAGGTACTCGGCAATTGCATGCAGGAGGAGATCAATGCCCGATCCGGTGGCCGCGGACAGCCACACGCGCGCCGGCATGCCTGTCTCGGACAGGTCTACCCGCGGCGCGAGGCCAAGTATATCAGCCTTATTGTAGACCAGGATCGTCGGCAGGTGCCCGGCGCCGATGCTGGCCAGCACCTGCTGTACCTGGCCGACGCGCTCGTCGTGCGCGGGGTCCGCGGCATCCACCACGTGCAGCAGCAGCCGGGACTCCCGGGTCTCCTCCAGCGTCGACTCGAATGCCGCCACCAGCTCGTGCGGCAGGTCGCGGATGAAGCCCACGGTATCGGCCAGCACCATCCGGCCGCCGTCAGGAAGCCGCACGGCCCGCAGTGTCGGATCCAGCGTCGCGAACAGCTGGTCGGCAACGAATGCCCCCGCATCCGTCAGCCGGTTGAACAAGGTCGACTTGCCGGCGTTCGTGTAGCCGACCAGCGACACCACGGGCACCTCGTGCCGGCGTCGCTGGTGTCGCGACAGGTCGCGGTGCCGGGCCACCCGCTGCAGGCGCTCCTGCAGCTGGCGGATACGCCGCGCGACGAGCCGGCGGTCGGTCTCGAGCTGCGTCTCGCCGGGACCCCTCAGGCCGATGCCACCCTTCTGCCGTTCCAGGTGCGACCAGCCCCTGACCAGACGCGTGGAAAGGTGCTGCAACTGGGCGAGCTCCACCTGCAGCTTGCCCTCGAAGCTGCGTGCCCGTTGCGCGAAGATGTCGAGGATCAGTCCTGCGCGGTCGACGACGCGCCGGCCGAGCTCCTTCTCCAGGTTGCGCTCCTGGGCCGGCGACAGCGGATGGTCGACCAGGATGACATCAGCCGCAGCCGACTCCGCCAGCTGCTTGAGTTCGCCGAGCTTGCCGGTGCCGATGAGGAAACGCGGATTGATGCTGCGCAACGGTGCCGCCAGCGCATCGGCGACCTGCGCCCCCGCGGCCAGCGCAAGGGCAGCAAACTCCTGCATTTCTTCTGCCGATGGCGCCTGCCCGCTTCCGACATGCACCAGCACCGCACGTTCGCCGCGCCCGGGACGCTCGAACAATCAGCCGCTCCCCGTGCCGGCGGCATCCGCTACCGCGCGGCCGCCAGGGGCGGCAGTGGACTCACTCAGGAGCTTCTTCCTCATCGCCACCCATGCGCACATTGCGCGACGGAACCACTGTCGAAATCGCGTGCTTGTAGACCATCTGGCTGACGCTGTTCTTGAGCAGCACGACGAACTGGTCGAACGACTCGATCGTTCCCTGCAGCTTGATGCCGTTGACCAGGTAGATCGAGACCGGGATCTTCTCCTTGCGCAAGGCGTTCAGGAAAGGGTCCTGCAGAATCTGCCCCTTGGACATCCTGGCCTCCCGGTGTTGTTCTGGCTTTTCGGTTTTCTCCGCGGGCGCGTTCTTGGAAGGAAGAGATAGTCTGCTCATGTCCCGTTTTCCCGGCGTTCTGTAAGCCGCTCCATCATATTGCATCGCCCGCCCGAGCGCGACACCCCCAGCCTTCCAGCGCCGCCGCGGCACGCATGGCGCAGTCGGGCGACTGCGGGTCCAGACTGAGGTCGAGCGCCTCGGAGCGCAGCCAGGTCAATTGCCGCTTGGCCAGCCGGTGGGTGGCCACCGCAGCCTGGCGCATTGCCTCCTCGAGGCTCAGCTGGCCCGCCAGGTGAGCCCAGAGCTGGCGGTATCCCACGGCACGCATGGCAGGACGATCCGCTGACATAAGCGGCTCGGACATCAGGCGACGGACTTCCCCGAGGAATCCCGCGTCCATCATGGCGCGCAGGCGCCGATCCAGCCGGGCGCGCAACGCCGTGCGATCGGCGGGCACCAGCGCCAGGCGTCGCAGCTCGAGGCGCGACTTGCCGGATTGCGCCTGCAGGACGGAAATCGGCTCACCCGTCAGCATGAATACTTCCAGTGCACGCTGTATGCGCTGCCGGTCCCCTGGCTTGATGCGTGCTGCTGCCCCGGGGTCGACCGCGGCCAGCTGCGCGTGCAATTCTGGCCAGCCGCTGCGCTCGGCCTGTGCATCGATGCGGGCGCGAATACCGGCATCGGCGCCGGGCAGCGCCGAGAGGCCACGCTCGAGGGCGCGGAAGTAGAGCATGGTGCCGCCGACCAGCAGCGGTACCCTGCCCTGGGCCCGCACTTCGGCGATGGCGCGCAGGGCATCCACGCGGAAGTCCCCCGCCGAATAACCCTCCCAGGGGTCACGGACGTCGATCAGCCGGTGGGGCACCGACGCCCGTGTCGCCGCATCCGGCTTGGCGGTGCCGATATCCATGCCACGATAAACCATGGCGGAGTCGACGCTGATGATTTCCAGGTCGAAGCGCGCCGCCAGCTGCAGCGCCAGGGCCGTCTTGCCCGTACCGGTCGGGCCCATGATGCAGGCGACCGCATCCGTGGATGCGGCACGGGTGCCGCCGGTGTCGACCTCAGCGGCCACGCCGGAACAGGCGGTCGAGATCCTGCATCGACAGCTCGGTCCAGGTGGGCCGGCCATGATTGCACTGGTCGGCCCGGTCGGTGTTCTCCATCGACCTCAGCAAGGCATTCATTTCCGCCACCGTCAGCTGACGATGCGCCCGCACGGAGGCATGGCAGGCGGTGGTCGACAGCACGGCGTCCAGTCCCTGCCCGACCCTGGCGCTGTGGCCATCGAGGCACAGGTCGGCAAGCAGGTCGCGCACCAGGCGCTCGATGTCGGCGCCGGCCAGCAGCGCCGGGACAGCCCTGACCGTCACTGCCGCCGGTCCGGTACGCTCGATCGCGAACCCGTATTGCAGCAGGGCAGCCCCCTGCTCCTCCACCCAGCTGGCCTCGCTCTCGCTGACCGCGAGGGCCTGGGGCACCAGCAAGGGCTGGCTGGCCACACCCGAAGCAGCGCACTGCGCTTTCAGCGCCTCGTAGGTGACACGTTCATGTGCCGCGTGCATGTCGATGATGGCCAGGCCGCGATCCGTCTCGGCGAGGATGTAGATGCCGCCGAGCTGCGCCAGCGCATGGCCGAGCGGCGGCATCCCGCCGGCCGTGGGTTCCACCGGCTGCGAGGGCATGGCCAGCACGGCGTAGGCATCCGGCGTTTCGCGCAGCACGCGGCCGGCGCCGGGGAACAGCGC
The DNA here is from genome assembly GCA_015709695.1 of Gammaproteobacteria bacterium. NCBI lineage: Bacteria > Pseudomonadati > Pseudomonadota > Gammaproteobacteria > Gammaproteobacteria bacterium. Next base: position 1,389,259 of record CP054183.1, read on the forward strand.
CGCGGTTGCCGCGGCCGGCGCCGTTGCCTGCATCCGGATCGGTGCCGTACTGGCCGGAATGCGGCCCGGGCTGGTACCCGACAGTGCGGTTTCCACCGTCCTGCGGATGAAGTCGTGGATGCTGCCCGGCTCCCGGAACCGCACCTCGAGCTTGGCAGGGTGGGCGTTGACGTCAACCAGGGCGGGATCCATCTCCAGGTACAGGGCGAATCCCGGGAAGCGGCCGTGGTAGAGCACGTCCTGGTAGGCCAGCCGCACGGCGCTGGCCACCAGCTTGTCCCGCACGGCGCGGCCATTGATGTAGAAATGTTGCCGATCGGGCTGGCTGCGCGAGAAGGTCGGGCGCGAGATCCAGCCAGAGAGCCGCAAGCCGCCGGCATCGCGCTCGAGGTACATCAGGCTGGAGACGAAATCCTCGCCGGCCAGCTGGGCCAGGCGGCGTTCCTGCGCGGCGCGGTCAGCTGCCGCCGGCAGGTCCAGCACCTGCCGGCGGTTGTGCGTGAAGCGGATCGAGGTCGCGAAACGCCCCAGCGCGATGCGCTCGACGACGGCTTGCAGGTGCTGGTACTCGGTGCGCTCCGAGCGCAGGAACCGGCGTCGTGCCGGCGTATTGAAGAACAGGTCGCGGACCTCGACCAGCGTACCGGGGGGATGGGCAGCAGGGGCCGGCCCCTCGATGTTGCCGCCGTCACTGTCGACGCCGAACGCCGCTTCGGCATCGGCAGGCCGGGAAACCAGGCGCAGCCGGGACACCGAGGCGATGCTGGGCAGGGCCTCGCCACGAAAGCCGAGCGAGGCAATGCAGGAGAGGTCTTCCAGGCTGCCGATCTTGCTGGTGGCATGGCGCGCCAGCGCCAGTGCCAGTTCGTCACGGGCGATGCCGACACCGTCATCGCGCACCCGCAGCAGGCGGATACCGCCCTCCTCGGCATCGATGTCGATGCGCCGGGCCCCGGCGTCCAGGCTGTTCTCCAGCAGTTCCTTGGCTACCGATGCCGGCCGCTCCACGACTTCGCCAGCGGCAATCTGGTTGATGAGCTGCGGCGGCAACTGGCGGATCGGCATGCGCCGATTGTTTCAAACGATGCCCCCACTTGTCATGGCGGGCGGCGACGGCTGCGGCTCAGGTCTCCTGCGCTGCGGGGATGCGCAGCACCTGCCCGGGTGCCACCCGGTCAGTATGCAGCTGGTTGGCATCACGAATGCGGCGAACGCTGACGTTGTAGCGAGCAGCGAGCCCGGACAGGGTCTCGCCGGGACGGATCACGTGCTGCACGGATTCCGCCAGGCGTTGCCGGCTCAGCTCCGCCACCAGGGTGCCGCGTGGCGGGTTCCTGTAGAAATAGTCCCGCACGCCGGCGAAGATCGCTGTAGCAAGCCGCCCGCGATACTCGTTGTTGTCCAGCCGCCGCTCTTCCTCGGGATTGGAGATGTACGCGGTCTCGATGAGCACCGATGGCACGTCCGGCGACTTCAGCACCATGAACGGTGCCTGCATCACCTGCGGCTTGCGTACCGTGCCAACCCTGGCCATCTGCTGCAGGATCTCGTCGGCCACCTCGATGCTGGAACTCAGCGACGCGTTCTGCGAAAGATCCAGCAAAACCGAAGCCAGCGTCGGGTCCCTGGTGCGCAGCGACACGCCGCCGATGAGGTCCGCCGCATTCTCGCGCGCGGCCAGCCGGCGCGCGGCCTCGTCGGTGGCGCCCTTCTCGTTCAGCACATAGACGGAACTGCCCTGCACATCGCGGTCGCGGACCGCATCGGCGTGCACCGAGATGAACAGGTCGGCCGAGGCCTTGCGCGCCCGTTCCATGCGGCCACGCAGCGGGATGAACTCGTCCTGGTCACGGGTGAGGACCGCCCGCATGCCGGGCTCGGCATTGACGACTTCGGCCAGCCGGCGGGCGAGCCGGAGCGTGATGTCCTTCTCCAGAACGCCGCGTGGGCCGTGCGCGCCCGGATCCTTGCCACCGTGGCCGGCGTCGATGGCGATGATGATGTCGCGACCTGTCCTCGGCGAGGACGTGCCCGCTGCCGACTCGGGTGCGGCCAGCGCGGCCGGCGCCGCCGTCTCCGGCTGCACGGCGGGCGGATCCGCGACCATCGCCACGGGCGCCTGCGCCGTGGCGGGCGGCGGGGCCGCCTCCCGCGCAGTCGCCATCTCCGTGACCACCGGCTTGGCTGGCGGTGTCGCCTCGGCAAGCCCGATCTGCAGGCGCGTGCCACCGGCCCCGCCGGCAGTCCGCAGCAGCGGCTCCGGGATGGCCGGCGCCGCCATGTCGAGCACGATCCTCAGGGAACCGTCCGGGCGGTTCGCGGCCCTCAGCTGCCGCACGCTGCCGGTGCCTGCCGGCAGCGGCAGGGCCTGCCGCGTCAGGCGCGCGGAGAGCAGGTCGACGACGACCCGGTAGGGATCCTGCAGGGTGAACAGGCGGTACTCGCTGCTGTCGGTCATCTCCAGCACCAGCGTGGTGCTCGTGCCGGCGCTCGACAGCGCCAGGCGCTCGACCGACGCCTGCCCGGCGGATGCCGTCGAGGCCGCCAGCGCCGCGGCGAAAACCACGGTGGACACGTACCAAGCCTTGCGCACGCCACACTCCCCTGGGCAGTGGCCCCGATTATAGCGGGAGCAGGTGCGATTGGAAGATGATTCCCCTAAGTAATGAAGCAGATATCAGTCATTCCTGACTTGGCTGCTCATCGACCTGTCGTAACTGGCTGCCCGCCCTGGCTGCCCTCCGCCTGCGGCCCGAACAACCGGCACAGGGCCTGGCCCGCAGCACTCCTTGCCTCCCAGCTGACTACCCGGCCCGGACCCTGGGCGGCGAGCTCGAGCCGCAGGACGAGATCCGCCTCCGGCAGGTAGCCCGCACCCTGACCGGGCCACTCGATCAGGCCGATCACGCCACCCGACAGCGCCTCGACGAGGCCGATCTCTTCCAGTTCGCGCGGGTCCCGCAGGCGATACAGGTCCACGTGCTGGATGACCCGGTCGGCGAGCGCATAGGGCTCGACCAGCGTGTAGGTGGGACTGGGTACCCTGCCCGTGTGGCCCAGGCCAGCGAGGAGACCCCGCACCAGCGTGGTCTTCCCCGCGCCGAGTTCACCCTCGAGGTACACGATCAAACCTTCCGGTCGCGTGGCCAGCAGCGCCATGGCGCACTGGCGGCCAAACCTCTCGGTCGCCGCAGCGTCCGGGAGGATCAGGCCTGCGGGTTCAGCCATGGGCGCAGGCATCCGAACAGGTCGCTGGCCACGAGGCCGCGCTCGCCATGGCGTGCCGCATCGTCGGCAGCTTTCGCGTGAACGAAGGCCGCACAGGCCGCTGCAGCCAGCAGATCCTCCACCCCATGCTGGGCGACGATGCCGGCGACGAGGCCGGTCAGCACATCGCCCATCCCGGCGGAGGCCATGCCCGGGTTGCCGGCATCGATGAGGTACGGCAGTTCGCCGGACCGGCCGACAAGCGTGCCGCGCCCCTTGAGCACCACCACGCCGCCATACCGCTGGCACAGATTGGCCATGGCATGCAGGCGGTCGGCCTGGACCTGCGCCGTATTCACGCCCAGCAGGCGTGCGGCCTCGCCGGGATGCGGGGTCAGCACCCGGTCCTCGCGGCGTTGAGACTGTCCGGCCAGCAGGTTCAGCGCATCGGCGTCGATGACCAGCGGTTGTCGCCGCCCGAGCAGGTGGGCGAGCAGCTTGCGCGCCCAGGCATCCTGTCCGAGGCCCGGGCCCACGGCAATGACCGTGGCACGCTCGAGCAGGCCGCCGAGATCCGCCGCATCCTCTGCATCCAGGCACATCAGCTCCGGCCGGGCGGCCACCACCGGCACCACGTTCCCGGGCCGGGTGGCCACGCTCACCAGACCGGCGCCGGCGCGCAGCGCCGCCTCCGCGGCCAGGCGCACCGCGCCACCCATGCCCCGGTTGCCACCCACCACCAGCACGTGGCCGAACTTCCCCTTGTGTGCAGTTCGTGACCGGCGCGGCAGCAGGCGCACCTGGTCGTCGCCATCGAAGAGGCGCAGCGTCGGCGCCACCCGCGACACCCGGCCAGGCGGCACACCGAGGTCACCGAAGACGATCTCGCCGGCATGATCGGGCCCGGCGCCGAGGTACAGGCCCTGCTTGCGGCCGATGAAAGTCACCGTGGTGTCCGCCCGCACCGCCGCGCCCAGCACGCGTCCGCTGGCACCATCCAGCCCGCTCGGCAGGTCGACGGCCACCACGGGCACGGCGGCCGCGTTGACCGCCTCCACGGCGAGCAGCCAGGCGCCTTCGAGATCGCGAAGCAGCCCGGTGCCGAGCATGGCGTCGATGACCAGGTCCGCTCCTGCCAGCAGGCCGTCGTGGAAGGGCACCACGCTGCCACCGGCCTGCCGGTACTGCTCCCAGGCGCGGGCGGCATCGTCACGCAATCCCCGGGGATCGGACAGTGCCGCCACCGTGACCTGCATGCCGGCGGCACGGGCCAGCGTGGCGACCACATAGCCATCGCCGGCGTTGTTGCCTGCGCCGCACAGCACCAGCCAGCGTGTGGCACCGGCATGCAGCTCGCGCGCGGTGTCCCAGACCAGCCGCCCGGCACGGCCCATGAGATCGAAACCGGAGATGCCGACCTCCTCGATGGCGATGCGGTCCATCTCGCGCACCGCCGCGGGCGTGTAGAGCAGGCTCGAGGGCAGCGACATGCCCACGATTATAATGGAGCACCCGGGACCGGAACGCCCATGACGCTGTCAACGGCAGAGTTTGCCGACCTCGCTTCCCGCATCCGCATCTGGGCAGGTGAATTCGGCTTTCAGCAGGTCGGCATCGCCGCTCCCGATCTCGCCACGGCCGGCGCGCGGCTGCAGGAATGGCTGAACCGGGGCTATCACGCCGACATGGAATGGTTGCGCAGCCGCGCCGCGCTCAGCACCAGCCCGGCCACGACCGTGCCCGGCACCATCAGGGTGATCTCCGTGCGCATGGACTACCAGAGGGAAGAAGCCTGGCCGGCCGCGCAACTGGCGACGGAGGCCGATCGCGCCTGGATCACGCGCTACGCCCTGGGCCGCGACTACCATCGCATCATGCGGCCGCGCCTGCAGCGGCTCGCCACGCGCATCAGCGGAGCCATCGGCCCATTCGGCTACCGCGCGTTCGTCGACAGCGGGCCCGTCATGGAGAAGCCGCTGGCCCAGCAGGCCGGCCTCGGCTGGATCGGCAAACACACCAACCTGGTCAACAGCAAGGCCGGGTCCTGGTTCCTGCTGGGCGAAATCCTCACGGACCTCGCCTTGCCGGTGGACACGCCGGCCGACGACCACTGCGGCAGCTGCACGGCCTGCCTGGCCGCCTGTCCCACCGGCGCCATCGTCGCGCCCTACGTGCTCGATGCCCGGCGCTGCATCTCCTACCTCACCATCGAGAACAAGGGGCCCATTCCCGAAGCACTGCGGCCGGCCCTGGGCAACCGCGTCTTCGGCTGCGACGACTGCCAGCTCGCCTGTCCATGGAACAAGTTCGCACGGTTTTCCGCGGAAGACGACTTCGCGCCGCGCCACGGGCTCGACCATCCATCACTGGCGGAGCTGTTCCTGTGGAGCGAGACCACCTGGCTCGAGCGCACTGCCGGCAGCGCCATCCGGCGCGCGGGATACCACGGCTGGCTGCGCAACCTCGCCGTGGCACTGGGCAACGCGCCGACGACGCCGCAGGTTCTGGCAGCGCTGCAGGCACATCGCGACCACCCCTCGCCGCTGGTGCGCGAGCACGTGCGCTGGGCGCTGCGCCGGCACGGCCGGGAGTGAGACCGTCGCCGCTCAGCGCAGGCGCACCGCCAGATTGTCGATGAGCCGTGCGCGGCCGAGCCAGGCGGCAGCCAGCACCCGCAGCGTGCGGCTGGCGCCATCCGGTGGCGCCAGCTCCCGCGCATCGCGGATCGCCACATAGTCCGGCCGGAAGCCGGCGGCCTCGAGCCGCCGGTGCGCCTGGCGCTCGATGCGGGCATAGGCGCGGTTGCCAGCGAGCAGCTGCGCGCGGCACTCCCGCAGTGCCTCGTAGAGCGCGGGGGCCGTGCGGCGCTCGGTCACACCCAGGTACTGGTTGCGCGAGCTCATCGCCAGCCCGTCGGCCTCGCGCACCGTGGGCGCGCCGCGGATGTCGAGGTCCAGGTGCAGGTCGCTGGCCATCCGCCGCAACAGCACCAGCTGCTGGTAGTCCTTCTCGCCGAACACCGCCAGATCGGGCGTGACGATATTGAACAGCCGCAGTACCACCGAGGCCACGCCGTCGAAGTGCCCGGGCCGGTGGGCGCCGCAGAGATCGGTCGACAGGCCGGGCACGGTGACGCTGACGCTGTGGCGACCCCCCCGCGGGTACATGACCTGCACGGTCGGCAGGAACAGGGCATCGACACCGGCGGCGCGCAGTTGCGCCGCATCGGCCCGCAGGGTGCGTGGATAGCTGGCGTAGTCCTCGCCGGGCCCGAACTGCGTCGGATTGACGAAGATGCTGGCGACCACCCGGTCTGCGCGCCGCCTGGCGATTCCGACCAGGCTGACGTGGCCGGCATGCAGGTTGCCGAGCGTCGGCACGAGCGCGATGCGCTCACCCGCGACGTGCCAGGCGCGCACGAGGCGCCGTACCGCGACGGTGCTGCGCAGGATCCTCACGCGCTGCCGCTCAGGAGAAACAGTGCTCGGGTGCGGGGTAGCGCCGTTCCTTGACCGCCTGCACGTAGGCTTCGCAGGCGGACGCGACCGAATCGGCCCCCTCCATGAAATTGCGCACGAAGCGCGGCAGGCGCCCCTGGGTGATGCCCAGCATGTCGTACAGCACGAGGATCTGCCCGTCGACCGCAGGCCCGGCGCCGATGCCGATCACCGGCACGGCGACGGCATCGCGCACCGCCTGGCCGAGCTCGCTCGGCACGCACTCGAGCAGGATGACGTCGGCACCGGCGTGTTCCAGCGCAGTGGCCTCCTCGATCATGCGCAGCGCCTGCGCCTGATCGCGGCCCTGCACGCGGAAGCCGCCCAGCTTGTGCACGGACTGGGGCTTCAGGCCGATGTGGGCGCAGACCGGGATGTCATGCTGGGCGAGGTGCTCGACGATGCGCAGCTGGCCGAGACCGCCCTCGAGCTTCACCATCATCGCCCCGCCCTCCTGCATCATGCGCACGGCATTTTCCAGCGCCACCACCGGCGTCGTGTAGCTCATGAACGGCAGGTCGGCCATGAGGAATGCACGGCGCAGGCCGCGCGCCACGGCCCGGCAGTGATAGATCACATCGGCGACCGTGACCGGCACCGTGGTGTCGTGGCCCTGGATGACCATGCCCAGTGAGTCGCCCACCAGCACCACGTCGGTCCCGGCTTCCTCGACGATGGTGGCGAAGCTGGCGTCATAAGCCGTCAGGCAGGCGATCGGCTCGCCTTCGGCCTTCATGTTGCGCAGCGTGGTGACCGTCACCGGCGGCAGCGGCATCCCGCGCTGCTGGAGCTGCTTGTAGGCCAAGTTTCCTCTCCGCCAGCCGGGCTGCGCCACTCAGGCGAGCGCGGCAGCCACAGGGTTGAAAAAGTGCCTGCCGCTGCGGACCCTGCCGATTGCCTCGTTCAGGATGCCGAAGTGCTCGTCATTATGGACCGGATCGAGGGTCGCGGCATTGACGATGAGCAGCGGGGCCGCGTCATAGCCGTGGAAGAAGCGCGCATAGCCCTCGGCCAGCCGCTCCAGGTAACGCCTGTTGATCTGCTGCTCGTGCTCCAGGCCGCGACGGGCGATGCGGAACAGCAGCGTGTCCACGGGCGCCTGCAGGTACACCACCAGGTCCGGCACCGGGGGCTGGATGTCGAGCGAATCCCAGACCTTCTCGTAGAGCGACAGCTCGTGCCGGTCGAGGTTGATCTCGGCGAACAACCGGTCCTTCTCGATCATGAAGTCGGCGATGCGGGTCGGATGGAACAGTTCGTGCTGGCGCAGCTGCTCGATCTGCCGCACGCGCTGGAACAGGAAGAACAGCTGGGCCGGCAGGGCGGCGCCGCGCGGATCCCGGTAGAAACGCTCGAGGAAGGGATTGGCCTCTGCCTCCTCCAGCATCAGCTCGCTGTCGATGCTGCCGGCAAGGCGACGCGCCAGGCTGGTCTTGCCCACGCCGATGGGGCCCTCGATGACAATATGCCGCCGTTCCGCCATGCGCTCGTGCTGCTTTGTTCTTGTTCGACACCGCCATCGGGGGCGATGGCTTGCAGTCAGGCAAGGCGCTCCATGCCCGTCCCGTCCACGCGACCCAGAAGGTCGCGGACCCGGCCCAGCCCCGGCACATCCAATCCGGGTGCGATCTCCGCCAGCGGCAACAATACAAAATTTCGCTGGGCAATGCCCGGATGCGGCAGCACCAGGCCCGGCAGGTCGAGCCGCAGCCTGCCGTGGACGAGCAGGTCGAGGTCCAGGACACGCGGCCCCCAGCGCAGGGCCGGCGACGGCTCGCGTCCCTGCGCATGCTCGATCCGCTTGAGCGCCGCCAGCAGCTCGGCGGGCCCCAGTCGCGTCAGCAGGGCTGCCGCCGCATTGACGAAATCCGGCTGGCTGACCGGACCGAAGGGCGGATTGCGGAAATACGCGGAGACGGCCACCAGCCGCGTCGCATCCAGGGCAGCGAGCGAGGCCGTGGCGCGGTCGAGCTGGCGCACCGGATCATCGAGGTTGCTGCCCATGCCGACGTAGGCCGGGGTCCAGACAGGCTCGGGCATCACCCACCCGACAGCCGTGGCGGCGCGGCTCAGGCCGGCTGCCGGTCGCCGTGGGCGTCGTCGACGGCGTGGCCACCGCGGCCACCGCGCCCGCGACGGCGGCGTCCCGACGTGCCGGCACGGCCAAGGCCGAGTTCGCGGCGTTGTTCCTCCGGAGACAATCCCTGCAGTGTGGTCCACCACTGCGCCAGGCCCGCATCCGCATTGCCGGCAGCGGCGCGCAGCAGCAGCAGGTCATAGGCCGCGCGGAAGCGCTTGCTCTCGATGAAGGCCAGGGCGCGGGCGCCGCGCGTCTTGTCGAAGCGGATCTGCAGCTGGAGCATTTCCCGCATCGGGATGGAGAAGCGGCGCGGCACCGCGATGCGCTCGGTCTGCTCGCGCGTCAGCTCGGCGGCTGCCACCGCCAGCGCCTGGAAATCCGACATGCCCTGCCCTGCCTGCGCAGCCGCCCGGTCCGCCACGGGGCCCCAGAGGAACACGCCCAGCAGGAACATCGGCGTCACCGGGCGGTCCTCGGCCACGCGCGCATCGGTACTGGCCAGCGCGGCCTCGAGGAATCGCCCGCGCGCATCCGTGCCCGGCCCGAGCCATGCGGCCGTCGCCGGAAACAGCTGGCCGAACAGGCCGTACCGCTGCAGCTGGCGGTAGCTCTGCAGCGCATGGCCACTCTGGAACAGCTTCATGAACTCGTCGAAGAGCCGCGCCGGGGGTACACCACCGACCAGGTGGGCCAGGCGGGGAATGAGCGCCGCCGACTCGGCGTCCAGCTCGAAGCCGAGCTTGGCGGCGAACCGCGCCGCCCGCAGCATCCGCACCGGGTCCTCGCGGAAGCGCGCCTCCGGGTCACCGATGATGCGCAGGCGCCGCGCCCCGATGTCGGCGACACCGCCGGTGAAGTCCCAGATGGAGAAGTCGGCAATGTTGTAGTAGAGGGCGTTGGCGGTGAAATCACGGCGCCACACGTCCTCCTCGATGGTGCCATACACATTGTCGCGGATCAGGCGGCCGGTCTCGGCCGAGACCTCGCGGTGCTCGCTGGCCGCCTCTTCCGTGCCGAGGCCGCGGAAGGTCGCCACCTCGATGATCTCGCCGCCGAAACGCACATGCGCCAGGCGAAAGCGGCGGCCGATGAGCCGGCTGTTGCCGAACAGCGCGCGCACGTCTTCGGGATGCGCATCGGTGGCAACATCGAAGTCCTTCGGATGCCGGCCGAGGAGCAGGTCGCGCACGCTGCCGCCGACGAGGAATGCCTGGTAGCCGGCATCCTTCAATCGATACAGCACCTTCAGTGCCGGCCGGGAGATATCGGCCCTGGAGATGTTGTGTTCGGACCGCGGAATGATCTGGGGTGCGGGACGGTCAGCTTGTGTGGAGTCGGTCAACAGTCAGCCCGGCTTGTGGGATTGCCATGCGTACCTATAATAGCAGCCCGCCCGCACCCCGGGCACCCGATGCGGTTGCCGGCTCCCTTCGTCTAGCGGTTAGGACGCGGCCCTCTCAAGGCTGAAACGCGGGTTCGATTCCCGCAGGGAGCGCCATCGCAGCCGCGCTGTCCACTGGCCACCGGGCAGGCGCCGCTGCCGACAGGAGTCCGCATCGCCACCACCCCGACTCGGGCCGCGGCCCTGCTCCGCCTGCTCGCCGCCGGCCTGTACGACTGGCTGATCGTGGCCGGCATCCTCATGCTCGGCTCCTTCATTCTCGTCATCGCCCGCGGCGGCGACGCCCTGCCACCCGGCCACCTCGGCTACCGCCTGTTCCTGCTGGCGCTGGTCGCCGCCTATTTCATCGGCTTCTGGTCGCGCGGTGGCCAGACACCCGGCCTGCGCACCTGGCGCATCCGCCTCGAGCGCGACGACGGGGGCAGGCTGCTGCCGGCCAGGGCTGCGCTGCGCTTCCTCGCCGCCCTGCTCTCGCTGGCGGCGCTGGGTGCCGGCTACTGGTGGATGCTCGTCGATGCACAGGGCCGCAGCTGGCATGACCGGCTCAGCGGCACGCGGGTGATGCCGGCGGCCGCCGGAAACGACTAGCGCGCCCTCGCCAGGGCGATGGCCGTGACGGCAGCCAGCAGGAGGGTCGGCAGCCACCCCACCAGCAGCGGATCGAGCCGGTAGAGTTCGCCGCCATCGGCCAGGCCGCGGCTGGCGAGAAAGTACGCGAGGCCCGTGACCACGCCAATCAGCATGCGGGCACCGGTGCCGGCGCGGCGCAGTGCCCCGAAGCAGAAAGCCAGCGCCAGGATGCACATCGGCACCACCGCCACCGACGCGGCGATGCGGCTCCACAGCTCCACCTCGAAGTGCCGCGAGTCGAGCCCGTTGCTGCGCAGGTAGCGGATGTAGCGCCACAGCGCGAGCCCGTCCAGTGCCTCGGCCCGCACCACCGTCAGGCTGAGCAGCTCGGGATTCAGGCCGGTCAGCTCCGCAAAGCGACGCTCGCGCCGCACCGTCACGCCGCCGTCATCGAAGCGGGACTCGGCGAAATTGTTGAGCGTCCACTCCTTGCCGGCGCCGAAGCTGGCCGAATCGGCCCGCGCCACGCTCGCCAGGCGGCCTGGTGGCGCGAGCCTGAACAGGTACACGCCACCATACCGGGTCGGGTCGCCCAGCTGGCTCAGGTTCATGATCACGTCCCCGTCGCGGACCCATGCCGACTCGGTGCTGGCGAGACCGGAGGGCCCCTGCATGGCGAAGGTGCGGTACTGGCGGGCATAGCGTTCCAGCGGCGGCGCGACATGCAGGCCGATGACCAGCGTCAGCAGTGCGAGACCGGACCCGGTGACGACCAAGGCGCGGGCCAGGGCCACGGGTGAAGCCCCCGCCGCCCGCAAGGCGATGATCTCGCTGCCGCCCGCCAGCGCGCCGAGGCCCAGCAGGCTGCCCAGCAGCACCGCCATCGGCAGAACCGTGAACGCCAGGTCCGGCAGCTGCATCAGCGCGAAGGCCAGCGCCTGCACGATGCCGAAGCCACCAGTGCCCACGTCGTCGAGCTGGCCGATGAACTCGACGAAGCCGCCCAGCACCAGCAGCACGCCGAGCACCAGCGCCGTGGTGCCGAGCACCGCCCCGGCCAGGTAACGGCGGATGATGATCATGCCGGCCGCAACCTGCGCCGCCACCAGGGGCGCTGCCAGGCGCCGTAGCGCGCCGCCAGCAGCAGGAGCGCGGCGGCGATGAAGCCGGCATGGACCCACCACAGCCCGAGCAGCGGCGGCACCTTGCCGCGCTCGACCCACACCCGGGCGACTCCCAGCAGGTTGGAGTAGCTGAAGTACACCAGCAGCCCGATCACCAGCCCCGCATAGCGACCCTGCCGCGGCGAGGAACGCCCCAGGGGCACGGCCAGCAGCGCCAGCACCAGCACCATGAGCGGCACCGAGACGCGCCACTGCAGCTCCGCCACATCCGCCAGGCTGCCGGACTCCAGCAGCGCGCCGACGCTGCGTCCCTTGGCACCGAAATTCACCGGCACCTGGCTCGGCAACGAGTACGGAATGCCATGCTCGACGAACTCCACCACCTTGAACCGCGCGGAGCCCGGCTCACCCTCGTAGCGGCGCCCGTTGCCGAAGGTGAGCATCTTGACGTTGGGGTCCGGCGTGTCCTGCTGATGGGCCTCGGCGGCCACGATCACCTCGATGATGCCGTCGCGACGACGCTGGACGAAGACGTTGTGGAGGTGCCCGTCGGCCGTCACCTGCTCGGCATACACCACGGCATCGGCCTGGCCGAACTTCACGAACCGGCCCGGCTCCATGATGCGCAGGTCGGCGCGTGCCCGCGCCTCCTGGCCGATGCGGCGCACCTCGCGGATGGCCGAGGGCGAGACGTCGAGCGCCAGCCAGCCGACCACCGCCGCCAGCACCAGGGCGAGCGTCATCACCGGCCGGTAGAGCTGCGCCGGCCCCACGCCGCAGGCCATCAGCGCATACATCTCGCTGTCGCGGTACAGGCGGCCGAGGGCCAGGAGGATGGCGAGGAACAGGCCGACCGGGATGAGGATGGTCAGGTACTGCAGCGAGGTCAGTCCCATCACCAGCAGCAGCGCTTCCCGGGGGACCTTGTTCGAGGCGGCGTCACCGAGCACCTTGGCGAACTGGTTGGTGACGAGGATGAGCAGCAGCACGCCGGTCACCGCCAGCCAGGTCTGTGCGGCCTCGCGCAGGATGTAGCGGCTAGCGATGGCAGCCATGGCCCGGCGGCAGGATGCGCCTGCATGCGGTTTGCCCAGGTTTCGGCTTCATCCGTTAGACTACCGCGCCAGGCACGAGAGGGAGCGCGCCCGTAGCGGCGCCAGGCAATCATCCGGCCCATCCCGCGCAGCCGTCAAGGAGCACGCGGCACCTTGCGGCGCGCGGCACCGGGGTTCCGGCTTGGAGGATCACATGAAATTTCTGGTCAAGGCCGGCCCGGTGGCGCGACAGCGCACGGGATGTCTCATCCTGCCCGTGTTCGCCGACGGCGCATTGCCGGCGGCGACGCGCGAAGCCGACCGCGCTGCCGGCGGCTTCATCCGCAGGCTGCTGCGCCAGGGCGACTTCCGCGCGGAGGCCGGCGACAGCCTGCTGCTGCCCCGGGTGCCCGGGCTCGCCACCCAGCGGGTGCTACTCGCCGGGCTGGGCGCACGCGGGCGCTGCGACCGCAAGGCCTTCCGCAAGGCGGTGCGGAGCGCCTTTCTCGCGCTGGGCCGCTCGCCGGTGACGGAGGCGATCTCCTTCCTCGGCACCGCGGATATCACCGGCACCGATGCCTGCCGCCGCGCCCGCATTGCCGCCGAGACCTGGCACGACACCGCCTACCGCTTCCAGCCGCACAAGACGCGCGAGGCCGGCAATCCGCCGCCGAAGCTGCGCAGCCTGGTGCTGGCGGCCGGCGACGATGCCGCCGCCGTCCGCCGCGGCCTTGCCCAGGGTGATGCCATCGGCCGCGCCATCAGCCTCGCGCGGGACCTCGGCAACGAGCCTCCCAATGTCTGCACCCCGTCCTGGCTGGCGCAGCGCGCCCGCGAACTCGCAGGCCGGCAGCGCAAGCTGCGGGTGCAGGTGCTCGACGAAGCACGCATGCGCCGCCTCGGCATGGGCTCGCTGCTGTCGGTCACCGCCGGCAGCGCGCAGCCGGCGCGCTTCGTGGTCATGCAGTACCAGGGTGCCGGCGCCGCCAAGGCGCCGGTGGTCCTGGTCGGCAAGGGAATCACCTTCGACACCGGCGGCATCTCCCTGAAGCCCGGCCCGCAGATGGACGAGATGAAGTACGACATGAGCGGTGCGGGCACGGTGATCGCCGTCATGCAGGCGGTGGCCGAACTCGGCCTGCCGCTCAACGTCGTGGGGCTGGTACCGAGCTGCGAGAACATGCCGGGCGGCCGGGCGACCCGGCCGGGGGACATCGTGCGCTCCATGTCCGGCCAGACGATCGAGATCCTCAATACCGACGCCGAGGGACGCCTGATCCTCTGCGATGCGCTGACCTACGGCGCCCGCTTCAAACCGGCGGCGATGATCGACATCGCCACGCTGACCGGTGCCTGCGTCGTCGCGCTGGGCAAGCACCGCAGTGGCCTCATGGGCAACTCCGATCCGCTGGCCTCCGCGCTGCTCGCCGCCGGCGAGGCCGCCGACGACCCGGCCTGGCGCCTGCCGCTGGATGCCGAGTACATGGAACTGCTGAAGAGCCCGTTCGCCGACGTGGCCAACATCGGCGGCCGCGATGCCGGCACCATCACCGCCGCCGCCTTCCTCTCGCGCTTCGCCGGCGACATCCCCTGGGCGCACCTCGACGTGGCAGGGACCGCCTGGGTCACCGCCCCGCAGAAGGGCAGCACCGGACGGCCCGTCGGCCTGCTGGTGGAATACCTGCTGGGCCGCGCGGCGGCAGCATGACGGCCCGCTCCCGGGCCCGGCGGGGCACATGAGCTTGCCCGAACCCGGTCGCGTGGATTTCTACGTGCTGGCGGTGGCGGATCCCGGCGCCAGGCTGCGCTTTGCCTGCCGGCTGGCCGAGAAGGCCTATCGCCTGCAGCACCGCGTGCACCTCCACGCCGGCTCGCCGGCACAGGCCACGCAGCTCGACGAACTGCTCTGGACCTTCCGCCAGGGGAGCTTCGTGCCCCACGAGGTCATCGCCGCGGACGCCGCCGCGGGTTCGCCGGTGACCATCGGGCACGGTCCCGGGAATCCGCCCGCTGCCGGACTGCTGATCAATCTCGCCGACGAGCTGCCGGCGTTCGCGGCGACGTTTCCCCGCGTCGCCGAGGTCATCGACGACACCGATGCCGGGCGCCAGCGCGGCCGCGAGCGCTTCCGCCGCTACCGCGAGGCCGGTCGCGAGATCAGCAGCCACGACATCGGAGCAGAGCCATGACCGAGAAGAAGATCCCGGTGCTCACCGACATGGTCGGCACGCCGGGCGAGGCGCCTCCGGCCTCGCCACCGCTGGTGGTGACGGCCGACGAACTGGCCGGGCTGCAGGCGCGCATCGCCACCGAGGGCTACGCGCTGATGGAGCGGCTGCTGCACGAATCGCTCCGGGAGATGGAAGCCAACCTCTTCGCCGACGTCATCGGCCGGCTGCGCACCGAGCTGCCCGACCTGATCGACGACGTGCTGCAGGAACATTTCGGCCCCGGCACGGGCCGCCGCTAGGAAAGCACACCGCGTGAGCATGGAGAAGACCTACCACCCCGCCAGCATCGAGCAGCGCCTCTACGAGGAATGGGAGCGGCGCGGCCTGTTTGCGCCATCGGGCAGCGGCACCCCCTACTGCATCATGATCCCGCCGCCGAACGTCACCGGCACGCTGCACATGGGCCACGCCTTCCAGCACACGCTCATGGACGCGCTCACGCGCTACCACCGCATGCGCGGTCACCGCGCACTGTGGCAGCCGGGCACGGACCACGCCGGCATCGCCACCCAGATGGTGGTGGAACGCCAGCTCAACGCCGCCGGCCAGCGGCGCACCGACATCGGCCGCGAGGCCTTCGTCGCCCGGGTCTGGGAATGGAAGGAGCAATCGGGAGGCACCATCTGCCGGCAGATGCGCCGGCTGGGCGACTCGGTGGACTGGAGCCGCGACCGTTTCACCATGGACGAGGGGCTGTCGGCCGCGGTAACCGAGGTCTTCGTCACGCTGCACGAGGAAGGGCTGATCTATCGCGGCAAGCGCCTGGTCAACTGGGACCCCGTGCTGCACACCGCGCTGTCGGACCTCGAGGTCATCGCCGAGCCCGAGCAGGGACAGCTCTGGCACTTCCGCTACCCGCTCGCCGACGGCAGCGGCCACCTGGTCGTGGCAACGACCCGTCCGGAGACCCTGCTGGGCGACACCGCGGTGGCGGTGAATCCCGAGGACGAGCGCTACCGCCACCTGGTCGGCCGCCAGGTGCGCCTGCCTCTCACCGGTCGCCTGGTGCCGGTCATCGCCGACGCCTACGTCGACCCGGCCTTCGGTTCCGGCTGCGTCAAGATCACCCCCGGCCACGACTTCAACGACTACGAGATCGGCCGCCGCCACGACCTGCCGCTGATCAACATCATGGATCGCGATGCGCGCATCACCGCCGGCGACCACGCCGGCGGCGCGCTGCCGGCGGGCGAGATACCCGCCGCGCTGGTCGGCCTCGATCGCTTCGAGGCCCGCCGCCAGGTCGTGGCGCTGATGCAGGATGCCGGCCTGCTCGAGAAGGTGGACGCGCATCCGCTGCCGGTGCCGCGCGGCGATCGCAGCAATGCCGTGCTCGAACCCTGGCTCACCGACCAGTGGTACGTGAAGATCGCGCCGCTGGCGGCGCCGGCCATCGCCGCCGTCGAGGACGGGCGCATCCGCTTCGTTCCCGACAACTGGGCGAAGACCTACTTCCAGTGGATGCACAACATCCAGGACTGGTGCATCAGCCGCCAGCTCTGGTGGGGCCACCGCATCCCGGCCTGGTACGACGAGGCGGGCCGGGTCTACGTCGGCCGCAGCGAGGCCGAGGTTCGCCGCAACCACGGCATGGACAGCAGCGTCGCCCTGCGCCAGGACGATGACGTGCTGGACACCTGGTTCTCCTCCGCGCTGTGGCCGTTCTCCACGCTCGGCTGGCCGCAGCAGACCGCGGAGCTGGCGGCCTTCTACCCGACCAGCGTGCTGGTCACCGGCTTCGACATCATCTTCTTCTGGGTCGCCCGCATGATCATGATGGGCCTGAAGTTCACCGGCGAGGTGCCGTTCCGCGAGGTCTACATCACCGGGCTGATCCGCGACGAGCACGGCGAGAAGATGTCGAAGTCCAAGGGCAACATCCTCGACCCGCTGGATCTCATCGACGGCGTGGACCTCGAGACCCTGGTCGCCAAGCGCACCAGCGGGCTGATGCAGCCGCAGCTCAGGCCGCAGATCGAGAAGGCCACCCGCCGCCAGTTCCCCGACGGCATCCCCGAGTTCGGCACCGATGCCCTGCGCTTCACCTTCGCGGCGCTGGCCAGCACCGGCCGCGACATCCGCTTCGACCTCAACCGCATCGAGGGCTACCGCAACTTCTGCAACAAGCTGTGGAATGCCACCCGCTACGTGCTGATGAGCGTCGAGGGGCAGGAGCTGGCCGCGGCCGGCACCGCCCCCGCCTCGCTGCCCGACCGCTGGATCCGCTCGCGCCTTGGCCGCGCCATCGCCAGCGTCCACGAGCAGCTGGCCCAGTATCGCTTCGACCTCGCGGCCCGCGCGCTCTACGAGTTCACCTGGAACGAGTACTGCGACTGGTACCTGGAACTCACCAAGCCGGTCCTCCAGGGCTCCGAAGCGGAACCGGCCCTGCGCGCCGCCACGCGCCGCACGCTGATCGAGGTCCTCGAGGCGCTGCTGCGTGCCCTGCACCCGCTGATGCCGTTCATCACCGAGGAACTCTGGCGCAAGGTGGCCGCGGCGACAGGAGTCGCCGGCGACTCGGTCATGCTGCAGCCCTACCCGGAGACGGCCGCGTTCCCCGTCGACGAGACCGCGGAAGCCGAACTCGCCTGGGTACAGGGCTTCGTGCTCGGCATCCGCCAGATCCGCGGCGAGATGAACATCGCCCCGTCGAAGCCGCTGCCGGTGCTGCTGCAGGACGCCGCCGACGCCGACCGCCATCGCGTGGAGGCCCACTGGCCCTTCCTGCGGCAGCTGGCCCGGCTGGAGTCCCTGCGGCTGCTCGATGCGGGCGAGCAGGCTCCGGTGTCCGCCACGGCGCTGCTCGGCGGCACCCGGATCCTGGTGCCGATGGCCGGGCTGATCGACCTCGCCGCGGAGCGCGAGCGTCTGGCGAAGGCCCTGGCGAAGGCCGAGGCCGACCGCGGCCGGGTCGAGGCGAAGCTGGCCAACCCCCAGTTCGCCGGCCACGCGCCGGCCGCCGTGGTGGCCCGGGAGCGCGAGAGGCTGCTGGCCGTCGAACAGGAAATCCGCCAGCTGGGCGAGCAGCTGGCCCGCCTGGCCTGAACGGCGGCGGCCGGCGGCACCCGCCCTCCTCGCCGGCGCCATCCCCCGCCGGCCGCGCCGAGACTTTCCGGCGGGGCCCCGGCGCCGTAGACTGGCGCGCCGCGAAGTCGATTCGCACCCCCCAGACCACCGCCAGCGAAGGCTGCACATGACGGCACGAGAGACTGACTCCGCCCCCCTGCGGGCCTGCCCTCCCGGGCGCCAGGGCCTTTACGATCCCGCCTTCGAGCACGACGCCTGCGGCGTCGGCTTCGTCGTCGACATCAAGGGCCGCAAGTCGCACCGCATCCTCGCCCAGGCCATCGAGGTGCTGCGCAACCTCGACCACCGCGGCGCCAGCGGCGCCGAGGTCAACACCGGCGACGGCGCCGGCGTGCTGATGCAGATGCCGCACAAGTTCCTGGTCGGCGCCTGCGGGCAGGCCCACATCACGCTGCCCGAGCCCGGACACTACGGCTGCGCGACGATCTTCATGCCGAAGGACAGCGGCAAGCGGCGCAAGCTGGAACAGCGCTTCCAGCAGATCGTGCAGTCCGAGGGCCAGGAATTCCTCGGCTGGCGCAGCGTGCCCACCTGCAACAAGTCCCTCGGCGAGACCGCCCGGGCCTCGGAGCCCTTCGTGCGCCAGGCGTTCATCGGCCGTGACCCGCAGCTCGCCGACGAGATGGCCTTCGAGCGCAAGCTCTACGTGATCCGCAAGCGCGCCTACAACGAGATCCGCACCTCGACGCTGGACGGCGCCGAGCAGTGGTACCTCTGCAGCCTCTCCTACAAGACGCTCGTCTACAAGGGCATGCTGCTCACCGAGCAGCTGACCGGGTACTACCCGGACCTCCTCCATCCGGACATGGAGACGGCGCTGGCGCTGGTGCACTCGCGCTTCTCCACCAACACCTTCCCGAGCTGGGACCGGGCACATCCCTACCGCTATCTCGCGCACAACGGCGAGATCAATACCCTGCGCGGCAACGTCAACTGGATGACGGCGCGCGAGGCCCGCTTCGAGTCGGCGATCTTCGGCGAGGACATGCAGAACATCCCGCCCATCGTCAACCCGAACGGCAGCGACTCGGCGATGTTCGACAACGTGCTCGAGCTGCTGGTGCTCTCCGGGCGCTCCCTGCCCCACGCCATCATGATGATGATCCCGGAGCCGTGGTCCAACCATGGCGAGATGGACGACGAGACGCGCGCCTTCTACCAGTACCACTCCAGCCTGATGGAGCCCTGGGACGGACCGGCATCGATCGCTTTCACCGATGGCCGGCAGATCGGCGCGATCCTCGACCGCAACGGCCTGCGCCCGTCGCGCTTCTACGTCACCCGCGACGACATGGTCATCATGGCCTCCGAGGCCGGCGTGCTGGACATCCCGCCGGAGAACATCCTCAGCAAGGGCCGGTTGCAGCCGGGCCGCATGTTCCTGGTGGACACCGTGCAGGGCCGCATCATCGACGACGCGGAGATCAAGCGCGGCATCACCCGCGAACGGCCCTACCGGCAGTGGCTCGACGAGCACCTGGTACACCTCGACCGGCTGCCCGCGGCGCCCGAGGTGCCGGCGCCCGACCACGAGACGCTGCTGCAGCGCCAGGTGGCCTTCGGCTACAGCTTCGAGGACGAGCGCGTGCTCATGTTGCCCATGGCCCGCGACGGCGTCGAAGCCGTGGGCTCCATGGGCAACGACACGCCGCTCGCTGCCCTCTCGGACCGCCCGCGGCTGCTGTTCGATTACTTCAAGCAGCTGTTCGCCCAGGTGACCAACCCGCCGATCGACTGCATCCGCGAGGAACTCATCACGGCTTCCGAGGTGTGGCTCGGCTCCGAGGGCAACCTGCTCGAGCCCCAGCCGGCCGACTGCCGGCGCCTGGAACTGGCCGGCCCCATCCTCACCAACGAGCAGTTCGCCAGGGTGCGGAGGCTCGACCTGCCCGGCATCCGTGCCGGCGTGCTGCCGAGCCTGTTCCGCGTCGCCCGCGGCGAGAAGAGCCTGGTGGCGGCGATCAAGGACCTGTGCAAGCGTGCGCGCCGGATGATCGAGGACGAGGGACTGAATGTCATCATCCTCAGCGATCGCGGCGTCAACCGCGACTTCGCGCCCATCCCCGCCCTGCTGGCGGTATCCGCGCTGCATCACTTCCTGATCCGCGAAGGCCTGCGCACCCGGGCCAGCCTGGTGCTGGAAACGGGCGAGGCGCGCGAGGTGCATCACTTCAGCCTGCTCATCGGCTATGGCTGCAGCGCCGTCAACCCTTACCTCGCCTTCGAGACCATCGACGGCATGATCCACGACGGCGTGCTGACCGGCATCGACCACAAGACGGCCTGCAAGAACTTCGTCAAGGCGGCGACCAAGGGCGTGGTCAAGGTCATGTCGAAGATGGGCATTTCCGCCATCCAGAGCTATCACGGTGCCCAGGTCTTCGAGGCCGTGGGATTGCGCCAGGACGTCATCGACGAGTACTTCACCTGGACCGCTTCCCGGGTGGGTGGCATCGACATCGGCGTGATCGCCCGCGAGGCACTCATGCGCCACCACGCCGCGTTCCCCGACCGCCAGGTCGAGGGCCACAGCCTGCCCTCCGGCGGCATGTACCGCTGGCGCGTGGACGGCGAGCACCACCTGTTCAACCCGGAGTCGATCCACCGCCTGCAGAAGGCGGTGCGCACCGGCAGCTACGCGACCTACAAGTCCTATGCGGAGCTGATCGACGACCAGTCGCAGATGAAGAGCACCCTGCGCGGCCTGCTGGAGTTCACCGCCGGCACCCCCGTCCCGCTCGACGAGGTCGAGTCCGTCGACAGCATCGTCAGGCGCTTCAAGACCGGGGCGATGTCGTATGGCTCCATCAGCAAGGAGGCGCACGAGACCCTGGCGATCGCCATGAACCGCCTCGGTGGCAAGTCCAACACCGGCGAGGGCGGCGAGGACCCGGAGCGTTACCAGCCGCTGCCGAATGGCGACTCGAGGAACTCGGCGATCAAGCAGGTGGCCTCGGGCCGCTTCGGCGTCACCAGCGAGTACCTGGTCAGCGCCAGCGAGATCCAGATCAAGATGGCGCAGGGTGCCAAGCCCGGCGAGGGCGGCCAGCTGCCGGGCACCAAGGTCTACCCGTGGATCGCCAAGACACGTCACACCACGGCGGGCGTCGGCCTCATCTCGCCGCCGCCGCATCACGACATCTACTCCATCGAGGACCTCGCCGAGCTGATCCACGACCTGAAGAATGCCAACCGCCAGGCGCGCATCAGCGTCAAGCTGGTGGCCGAGGTGGGCGTCGGCACCATCGCCGCCGGCGTGGCCAAGGCGCACGCCGACGTGGTGCTGATCAGCGGCCACGATGGCGGCACCGGCGCCTCGCCGCAGACCTCCATCGCCCACGCCGGCCTGCCCTGGGAACTCGGCCTCGCCGAGGCCCACCAGACGCTGGTGCTCAACCGGCTCCGCAGCCGCGTCACGGTCGAGGCCGATGGCCAGCTGAAGACCGGCCGCGATGTCATCGTCGCCGCCCTGCTCGGCGCCGAGGAGTTCGGCTTCGCCACGGCACCGCTGGTGGCCGTCGGCTGCGTGATGATGCGCGTCTGCCACCTGAACACCTGCCCGGTGGGCGTGGCGACCCAGGATCCGCGGCTGCGCGAGCGCTTCACCGGCAAGCCGGAGCATGTGGTCAACTTCATGCGCTTCATCGCCCAGGACGTGCGCGAGCACATGGCACGGCTCGGCTTCCGGCGCATCGAGGAGATGGTCGGCCGCGTCGACCGCCTCGAGCCGCGCCAGGCCATCCGGCACTGGAAGGCGCGGGGCTTCGACTTCAGCAACATCCTCTACGAACCCGATGTCGGCGCCGAAGTCGGCCGCTTTCGCCAGATCGACCAGGACCATGGCCTGGAGAAGTCGCTGGACAGCACGCAGCTGCTGGACATCTGCCGTCCCGCCATCGAGAACGGCACCCAGGTCAGCGCCGAACTGCCGATCCGCAACGTCAACCGCGTGGTCGGCACCATCACCGGCAGCGAGATCACCCGCAAGTGGGGCGCCAGGGGCCTGCCGCACGACACCATCCGCATCAGGTTCCGCGGATCCGCCGGACAGAGCTTCGGCGCCTTCATGCCCAAGGGCATGACTTTCACCATCGAGGGTGATGCCAACGACTATTGCGGCAAGGGCCTCTCCGGCGGCCGGATCATCGTCTACCCGCCCGCGGCGGCGCGTTTCGCCGCCGAGGAGAACATCATCATCGGCAACGTCGCCCTCTACGGCGCGACCAGCGGCGAGGCCTTCATCAGCGGCATGGCCGGCGAGCGCTTCGCCGTGCGCAACAGCGGCGTGGACGCGGTCGTGGAAGCGGTCGGCGACCATGGCTGCGAATACATGACCGGTGGCCGGGTGGTGGTGCTCGGGCCGGTCGGCCGCAACTTCGGCGCCGGCATGTCCGGTGGCATCGCCTACATCCTCGACGACAGCGGCGCCGCCGAAGGCCGTATCAACCGGCAGATGGTGGGCAGCGAGAAGCTGGAAGACCCCGGGGAGATCGCCGCCGTGAAGACCCTGGTCGAACGCCACCACGCGCTGACGGGCAGCAAGCGCGCCCGCGCCGTGCTCGATGCCTGGGAAACCAGCCTGCCACGCTTCATCCGCGTGGTGCCCCGCGACTACCAGCGCATGCTCTCGTGCATCAGCCGCGCACACGAGCAGGGGCTCAGCGGCGACGAAGCCATCATGGCGGCATTCGAAGAGAACGCGCACGACCTGGCGCGGGTGGGTGGTAACTGATCATGGGCAAGGCAAGCGGATTCCTCGAATACCTGCGCGAGCTGCCAGTCGACCGCACGCCGCGCGAGCGCATCCACGACTGGGCGGAGTTCCACCTGCCGATGGAGGAGAAGCGCCTGCGCCAGCAGGGCGCCCGCTGCATGGACTGCGGCGTGCCGTTCTGCCAGACCGGTCGCATCATCAACGGCGCCACGGCCGGCTGCCCGGTCAACAACCTCATCCCCGAGTGGAATGACCTGGTCTACCGCGGCCTGTGGGAAGAGGCGCTCGAGCGCCTGCATCGCACCAACAACTTCCCGGAGTTCACCGGCCGCGTCTGCCCCGCCCCCTGCGAGGGCTCCTGCGTGCTCGGCATCAATGCGCCACCGGTGACCATCAAGAACCTCGAACAGGCGATCAGCGATCGCGGCTGGGAGGAAGGCTGGGTGATGCCCGAACCGCCCCGGGTTCGCACCGGCAGGAAGGTGGTGGTCATCGGCTCCGGCCCGGCCGGTCTCGCCGCCGCCGCCCAGCTCAACCGCGCCGGCCACCTGGTGACGGTGCTGGAGCGCGATGACCAGCCCGGCGGCCTGCTGATGTACGGCATCCCGAACATGAAACTGGACAAGCGCGAGGTCGTGCAGCGGCGCCTGCGCCTCATGGAGCAGGAAGGCATCAAGTTCATCTGCAACGCCCACGTCGGCGAGAACGTCGAGGCCATGTTGCTGCTTCGGGACTTCGATGCCACCGTGATCTGCACCGGGGCGACCCAGCCCCGCGACCTGCCGGTGGAGGGCCGTGCCCTGAAGGGCGTGCATTTCGCCATGGACTACCTCACCGCCAGCACCAGGGCACTGCTCGCGGGGGCACCGGACGCGGCGCCGATCCACGCCCGGGGCCGCGACGTGGTGGTCATCGGCGGCGGCGACACCGGCACCGACTGCGTCGGCACGGCGATGCGCCAGGGCTGCCGCAGCCTGCGCCAGCTGGAGATCCTGCCGCAGCCTCCCGGTGAACGGGCGGCCGACAACCCCTGGCCGGAATGGCCGCAGATCCATCGCATCGACTACGGCCAGAAGGAGGCGGCCGCCCGGTTCGGCAACGACCCGCGCGGCTACCTGACGACCGTGAAGCGGCTGGTGGGCGATGCCAGCGGTGCCGTTGCCGAAGTGGTCACCGTGGATATCGGCTGGGAACGCAACGAGCAGGGCCAGCGCGTGCCGCGCGAGCGACCCGGCAGCGAGCAGACCCACCCGGCGCAGCTGGTGCTGCTCGCCATGGGATTCCTCGGCCCCGAGCAGCCGCTGCTGCGCGAGATGGGTGTCGAGGTGGACGCGCGCAGCAACGTCCGGGCCGATTACGGCCAGTACGCGACCAGCGTGCCGGGCGTGTTTTCCGCCGGCGACTGCCGGCGCGGCCAGAGCCTCATCGTCTGGGCCATCCACGAGGGGCGTGCCGCTGCCCGCGAGGTGGACCGCTACCTGATGGGCAGCACCGACCTGCCCTGAGCCGCCGCCGGCGCGGGCATGGCCAATCTGTGGCGCAGTTCAACCCGGCCCGGCGCTGTGCTCGGGCAAGATGCCCGGATATGATCGGGAGCGCGTCCGCGTCTCGCGCGCGGAGCGGAGCATCATGGCGGAACGGGTTTCGGCGCTGACCATCGATTCGCGGCACGGGCAGGCCCGCGGGCTCGCCGAGCAGGCCGTCCGCGAGGTTGGCCAGGTCATCCTCGGCAAGCAGAACGAGATCCGCCTCGCCATCACCTGCCTGCTGGCCCAGGGCCACCTGCTGATCGAAGACGTTCCCGGCGTCGGCAAGACGCTGCTCGCCCGCAGCCTCGCCGCGGTCCTCGGCCTGAGCTTCCGCCGCATCCAGTTCACCAGCGACCTGCTGCCGGCCGATATCACCGGCGCCGCGGTCTTCGACCGCAGCAGCGGCCGCTTCGTCTTCCAGCCGGGCCCGCTGTTCGCCCAGGTGATCCTCGCCGACGAAGTCAACCGCGCCACACCCAAGGCACAGAGCGCGCTGCTCGAGGCCATGGAGGAGCAGCAGGTCAGCATCGACGGGGTCAGCCACCCGCTGCCCTCGCCTTTCTTCGTCATCGCCACCCAGAACCCGGTGCAGCAGGTCGGCACCTTCCCGCTGCCCGAGAGCCAGCTCGACCGCTTCCTGCTGCGCATCGGCCTGGGCTATCCCGCCGAGCCGCTGGAACGCAAGCTGCTGCGGGGCGAGGACCGCCGCCACCTCATCGCCGGCCTGCGCCCGGTGATGGGCCTGGAGGAGATCGCCACGCTGCGCGAAGCCACCCGCGCAGTGCAGGTCACCGATGCCGTGCTCGACTACGTGCAGGCGCTGGTCCGCTACACGCGCGAGGCGCCACAGTTCGATCTCGGCCTCTCGCCACGGGCCGCGGTCGACCTGGTGGCAGCAGCCCGCTGCTGGGCCATGATCGCCGGCCACGGCGGCGTCTATCCGGAAGACGTGCAGGCGGTGTTTGCCGCGGTGGCGGGCCACAGGCTGCGCCGGCGGGGCGAGGCAGGCTTCGCCACCGGCAACCCCGCGGACGCGGTGCTCGCCGAAGTGGCCATCCCTTGAGCGCCCCGGGCTGATCCTCGGCAGGCTGCCCGAGACGCGCATGCGTTCGCCCCTGCGCCTCCTCCGCGACCGCTGGCGAAGCCGCCTGCAGCGCTGGGCGCTGCGCCGCCAGGGCAGCGATCCGCCGCAACTGACGCTGGCATCGGCGCGCATCTACATCCTGCCCACGGTGCCGGGCCTGCTGTACGCGGCGATGCTGGCGACGATGCTCGCCGGCGCCATGAACTACAACAACAACCTCGGGTTCGCCCTGACCTTCCTGCTGGCCGGCGCGGGCGTCGCCAGCATCTACCACACGCATCGCATCCTCGCCGGCCTGCGCATCCACTACCTGGGGGCCGAGCCGGTGTTCGCGGGCGATCCGCTGTCGGTGCGCTTTTCCCTGGTCAACGAGGCGGCCGAAGCGCGCGAGGAGATCGTCCTCGACTGGGCGGGCAGCAGCGACATCCCCGGCGGGCTGGCGG
The DNA here is from genome assembly GCA_015709695.1 of Gammaproteobacteria bacterium. NCBI lineage: Bacteria > Pseudomonadati > Pseudomonadota > Gammaproteobacteria > Gammaproteobacteria bacterium. The sequence continues at coordinate 1,415,264 of CP054183.1, forward strand.
CCCGGCAGGCGCGCACCGTGTGCCTGCCGCTCGCCACCCGGCGCCGTGGCGCCCTGCCCCTGCCTGGGCTGCGCCTGAGCACGCGCGCGCCGCTGGGCCTGATGCGCGCCTGGGCCTGGGTGCACATGGAGCCACGGCCGCTGGTCTACCCGCGCCCCGCCAGCCGCGTGCCCGCCGGCAGCCGACCCGCCGGCGAGGCAGCGGACCCGGGCCCGCGCGTGCAGGGAGATGACGACTTCGCGGGCCTGCGCCGCTACCAGCCGGGCGACTCGCCCCGCCGGGTGGCCTGGCGTCATTACGCCCGTGCCGACGAGCTGCTGGTCCAGGAATACCGCGGCGGCCGCGCCGAGGACAGCCTGTGGCTCGACTGGGACTGCGTGCCGGGGGATGCCGACCTGCGCGCCGCCCGCCTGGCACGCCTGGTCATCGATGCCCACGAAGCCGGTTCGGCCTGGGGGCTGCGCCTGCCGGGCACCCGGCTCGGTCCCGCCTGCGGTCGCGACCACCTGCATCGCTGCCTGGCAGCCCTGGCCACGGTGGAAGCACCCGTGGAGCCGGTGCCGTGACGGGGGCCCTCAGCGCCATGCCGCCGGATACGGCCCGGGAGCGGCGCCAGATGGCCTGGGCCGCCGCAGCGCTGGTCTTCGGCGGCGCGCCACATCTGTTCGCGGTGGAGCCATGGGTGGCGCTGCTGGTGCTCGGCATCGCCTGCTGGCGCATCGTCGCCGCCGAGCGCGGCTGGCGCCTGCCGTCGCTGTGGCTGCGCGTGCCGGTGACCGTTCTCGCCTTCCTCGCCGTGGTCATGACCTACCACAGCATCTCCGGCGTGGAGGCCGGCTCGGCCCTGCTGCTGGTGATGGGCGGCATGAAGCTGCTGGAAACACGCGACGAGCGCGACCGCATCCTCGTGGTCTTCATCGCCCTGTTCCTGCTGTTTGCCGTGTTCCTGCGCGAGCAGGCCATCTGGTCCGCCGCCTGGCTGGCGGGCGGCTGCCTCGGCATCGGCACCGCGCTGGTGCAGACCGTGCGCCGCGGGCCGCTGCTGCCGCTGCCGCAGGCGGTGCTGGTCGCCGGCCGCCTGCTGCTGCAGGGCCTGCCGCTCGCCGTCGTGCTGTTCGTCCTGTTCCCGCGCATCCCCGGGCCGTTCTGGGCCATGCCGGACCCGCAGGCCACCGGGCGCAGCGGCCTCGCCGAGGAGATCCAGCCCGGCGACATCAGTGCCCTGGGGCTCTCCGACGAGGTGGCCTTCCGCGTGCGCTTCGAGGGCGCGGTGCCTGCCACCGGCGCACTGTACTGGCGCGGCCCGGTGCTCGAGCGCTTCGACGGCCGCGGCTGGTCAGCGTTGCCCGGTCCGCGTCGCGTGCAGGGCGTCGCACCGCCGGCGGGCAGCGGCGGACGCGAGTACGGCTACCAGCTGGTCCTCGAGCCGCAGGGCAAGCGCTGGCTGCTGGCGCTGGAAACACCGCTGCAGTGGTCGGCACCCCGCGCCGTCCTCAGCCCGGCCATGCAGCTGCTCAGCGCCGAGCCCTACTGGGAACGGCTCTCCTACCACGGCCGCTCCGTCGCCAGCGGCATCGCCGCGACGCCAGCCACGCCGCAGATGCTGGCTGCCAACCTGCGGCTGCCGCCCGGGCGCAACCCGCGAACGCTGGCCCTGGCTCGGCAGCTGCGCGCGGATGCCGCCGGCGACGGCGACTTCATGCGTCGCGCCCTCGCCCTGTTCCGCAACGACGGCTTCCGTTACTCGCTCACTCCGCCGAGGCTCGGGCAGGAGGCGGTGGATGACTTCCTGTTCGAGACCCGCACCGGCTTCTGCGAGCACTACGCCTCAGCGCTGGCCGTGCTGGCCCGGGCTGCCGGCATCCCGGCGCGCGTCATCGCGGGCTACCAGGGTGGCGACCGCAATCCCTTCGGCGATTACTGGATCGTGCGCCAGGCCAACGCCCATGCCTGGGTGGAGGTGTGGATGGACGGTGCCTGGCACCGCATCGACCCGACCGCTGCCGTGGCCCCCGAGCGCATCGAAAACGGCATCGAGGAAACCATGGCGCGGGCCGGCATCGCATCCGGCCGCCTGTGGCGCTCCAGCCCCTTCGTCAATCGCATGGTGCTCTCCTGGGATGCGGCGAATGCAGCCTGGGACCGCTGGGTGCTGGCCTTCGGGCCGGAGACGCAGGACGACCTGCTGCTCGCGCTGGGCTTCGATGTGCCGCGGACGATGCAGCTGGCGCTCCTCGCCGGACTGGCCTCCACCGCCTGCCTGCTGCTGCTCGGATTCGCCCTGCACCGCCAGGGCCGCCGCCAGCGCGACCACGTGGTCCGGCTCTACGCCCGGCTCTGCCGCCGGCTCGAGGGCTGCGTGCGTCCGCCGCGCCCCGGCGAGACGGCGCAGCACTATGCCGCCGCGGTCGCGGCCGCGCGGCCGGACCTCGCAGCCGACGTGCAGGCCATGACCGAGCTCTACCTGCGCCTGCGCTACGGCGGCAGCGCCGATGCCGCCGGCGAACACGAGTTCAGGCAGCGGCTGCGCGGCTTTCGTCCGGCACGCGCATGAGCAGCACGATGCCGGCGATGAACAGCAGCAGCAGCGAAACGATGCCCAGCCGCTGGCTGCCCGTGACGAGGCTGACGATGCCGGTGAGCATCGGCCCGATGATGGCGGCGAACTTGCCGAGCATGTTGTAGAAGCCGAAGTACTCCGCTGCCTGCTCCGCCGGGACCAGCCGCGCGAAAAACGAACGGCTGAGGCCCTGCACCCCGCCCTGCACCAGGCCGATCACCACCGCCAGCACATAGAACTGCGGTTCGGTGCTGAGGAAGCCGGCGGACGCCGTTGCCGCCAGGTACACCGCCAGCCCGAGGTAGATGCCGGCGCGCGCGCCGATCACCGCGGCGAACGCGCCGAAGCCCAGCGCCGCCGGGAAAGCCACGAAGTTCGTCAGCAGGATGGCCTGGATCAGTGCCTGGCGCGAGAGGCCGATGGCCAGGCCATAGTCCACGGCCATCTTGATGATGGTGTACACGGCATCGATGTACAGCCAGTAGGCGAGCAGGAAGCGCCGCAGCGCTGGCTGCCGCAGCAGGCTCGCGCCGGTGGCGGCAAGCTGGCGGAAGCCGGCCACCAGCGCCCCGGGGCCGCCCTCGCGCGCCGGGTCATCGCGCACCCAGGCCGCCAGCGGCAGCGAGAACAGCAGCCACCACAGGGCCACCAGCAGGAAGGCCAGGCGGATGGCGTCGTCGGCCGAGGCCAGGCCGAAGGCCGCGGGCCGCGCCACCATGACGACGTTGAGCGTGAACAGCAGCGCGCTGCCGAGGTAACCGAGGGCGTAGCCGTAGGCGGAAACCCGGTCGTAATCCCCGGGCAGGGTGACATCCACCAGCAGGGAATCATAGAGCGAGTTGCTGGCGGCAAAGGCGGCGGAGGCGCCCACGTAGAGCAGCGCCGCGGCCAGCCACATGCCGGCGGCGAGGAAGTACAGCGCCCCGGTCATGGCGCAGCCCAGCGCCGTGATCCACAACAGCCAGGCCTTGCGCCGGCCGCTGCGGTCGGCCAGCGCACCGAGCAGCGGTGTCGCCAGCGCCACCAGCAGGCTGGAGATGCCATTGGCCATGCCGAGACGGAAGGTGCCGACGCTGGACGGCGCGCCGTCGTTCCAGTAGCCGGCCATCAGCACCGGCACGAAGCTGGTCATGACGCTGAGGGCAAAGGCCGAATTGGCCCAGTCGTACAGGGCCCAGCCGAGCACGGGCGGCTGCCGCCAGAGCGGTACGCGGCGCATCAGGGGCGTCGCGGCCGGCGCTCGAGCGCGCGGGCCAGCAGCACGGCATCCTCGCTGCCGGAACTGGCGCGGTAGTAGCGCCGCCGCACACCGATGCGCTCGAAGCCGTTCTGCACATAGAGGGCGATGGCGGCATCGTTCGACGGCCGCACCTCCAGGTGGATGCGCTCGGCGCCGGCGAGCCGCGCCCGCTCCAGGATCGCCTCCAGCAGGCGCCGGCCATGGCCCTCGCGGCGGCCCGACACGGCGACGCAGAGGTTCAGCAGGTGTGCCTCGCCCGCGGCCACCGACATGATGGCGTACGCCCTGACCTCCCCCCGGTGCTCCATCACCAGGCTGGTGTAGCCGGCGAGCAGGCAGTCGCGGAAGATGCCCGGGCTCCAGGGAAACTCGTAGGCCTCGCGTTCGATGGCGGCGATCCGCGGCACATCCGCCTGGCGCATCTCGCGGATGACCGGTGCCAGCGCGCTGGGATTGGCGATCATGGCTTGACGGGCAGCGCCACGGAAAGCGCCAGGCGCAGGTCATCCCAGGCCTTGCGCTTCTCCATCGGCGAGCGCAGCAGGTAGGCCGGATGGTAGGTCACCACCAGCGGGATGCCGGCCGGGCCCCAGCGGTGGACGCGCCCGCGAAGCCGGCCGACCGGCAGGTCCTGGCCCAGCAGGTTCTGCGCGGCGATGCGCCCCACCGCGAGGATCAGCCGCGGAGCCACCAGCCGGATCTGCGCAGCCAGGTGGTCGGCGCAGGCCGCGACCTCCCCTGGTTGCGGGTCGCGGTTGTCCGGCGGACGGCACTTGAGGATGTTGGCGATGAAGACCTGTTCGCGGCTGGCACCCGCGGCGCGCAGCATTTCGTTGAGCAGCTGGCCGGCCGGGCCGACGAAGGGCTCGCCCTGGCGGTCCTCCTCCGCACCCGGTGCTTCGCCGACGATCATCCAGGCGGCCGACTCGTCGCCGACACCGAAGACGGTCTGCGTGCGGCTCCGATGCAGCTCGCAGCGGCGGCAGTCGCGCACGGCGGCGCGCAACGCAGCCCAGTCGGGTGGCTCGGCATCCGTCAGCCGACGGTCCGCGGTGTCCGGCGCGGGCTCCCGCCGCTGCCAGACCTCGATGCCGAGCGCGCGCAGCACCTCCTGCTGGCGGGCCGTGCGGGCCGGACGCGCGCTCACCGGCTCACCGTTCCGTCTGGCGTTCCTGCCGCGGCAGCCGCGCATGGCGGCGGCGCAGGCGCCACAGCGCGAGCAGCGGGCCGGACAGGGCGTAGATCACCCCGATGCCGAACAGCACCGTGGGCGGGTCCATGGCGATGAGCACGAACACCAGCGGCACGACGAACACATAGGTGAAGGAGATGCGTCCGCGCGCGTGGATCTCCTTGAAGCTGTAATAAGGGAACGGCGACACCATGAGCAGCCCCGCCATGGACGAGACGACGAAGGCCAGGGCCAGCGCGTAGACACCGGTCCAGCCGAGTTTGGTGCCCAGCCACACCATGCTCATCATCAGGCCGGCCGCCGATGGGCTGGGCAGGCCCTCGAAGAAACGCCGGTCCGTGCTGCCTATGCGCACGTTGAACCGCGCCAGGCGCAGCGCGCCCGCCACCGCATAGATGAACGCCGCCAGCCAGCCCAGCTTGGCCCAGATCCAGCCGTAGTCGGCGAGGCGGACCAGGCCCCACTGGTAGACGATGACGGCCGGCGCCAGGCCGAAGGACACCATGTCGGAGAGGCTGTCGTACTGCTGGCCGAACTCCGATTCGGTGTGGGTCAGGCGCGCCAGGCGGCCATCCAGGCCATCGAGCACGCCGGCGACGATGACGGCGATGGCCGCCGGCTCGTAGCGGCCATCGATGCTGGCGATGATGCCGTAGAAGCCGGCGAACAGGCTGCCGGTCGTCAGCAGGTTCGGCAGCACGTAGATGCCACGGCGCCGCGGCCGCGGTGCCGTCCCGGCAGGATCGTCGAGCAAGGGGTCGCCCATGCGGCGGATTCTGCCATGGTTCCCGCTGCGCGGGGATGGCCGCGCCGAGCGACTTGCCAGCCTGATGCCGCTAGAATGGCGCGGATTTTTTCCAGCCTGCAGGGACCGACCGGAATGCGACTCAGCCAGCTGCCGTGGACCACCCTGAAGGAAACCCCTGCCGAGGCGGAGGTCGTCAGCCACCAGTTGCTGCTGCGCGCCGGGCTGATCCGCCGGCTGACCTCGGGCATCTTCACCTGGATGCCGCTGGGGCTGCGGGTGCTGCGCCGGGTGGAGCAGGTGGTGCGCGAGGAGATGGACCGCGCCGGCGCCCTCGAGGTGCTGATGCCGGCGGTGCAGCCGGCGGAGCTCTGGCAGGAAACCGGCCGCTGGGACCGCTACGGCGACCTGCTGCTGCGCATCCGCGACCGCCAGGAGCGCGACTACTGCTTCGGCCCGACCCACGAGGAGATCATCACCGACCTCGCCCGGCGCGAGCTGCGCAGCTACCGCCAGCTGCCGGTGAACTACTACCAGATCCAGACCAAGTTCCGCGACGAAATCCGGCCGCGCTTCGGCCTGATGCGCGCCCGCGAGTTCATCATGAAGGACGCCTACTCCTTCCACATGGACCAGGCGTCGCTGGAGCAGACCTACCAGACCATGGCCGCCGCCTATGCGCGCATCTTCACGCGCCTGGGGTTGCGCTTCCGCACCGTGGAGGCCGACTCCGGCGAGATCGGCGGTTCGCGCTCGCAGGAGTTCCACGTGCTGGCCGATTCCGGCGAGGATGCCATCGCCTACTGCGATGGCGACCGCTACGCCGCCAACGTCGAGGCCGCCCCGGCGCTGCCGCCCGCGGGACCACGCCCGGCACCGGCGGCCACGCTGGCCGAGGTCGCCACGCCCGGGATGCGCAGCATCGAGGAAGTCAGCGCCTTCCTCGGCGTGCCAGCCGCACGCTGCCTGAAGCTGCTGCTGGTGGATGGCAGCGACGGCGGCATCGTCGCCCTCGCCCTGCGCGGCGACCACATCCTCAACACCATCAAGGCCGAGCGCCTGCCGCAGCTGGCGAAGCCGCTGACGCTGGCCGCCCCGGAGCGCGTGCTGGCGCTCACCGGGGCACCGACCGGCTTCATCGGCCCGGTCGGCCTCACCATTCCCGTCATCGCCGACCATGCGGCCGCGGCACTGGCCGACTTCGTCGCCGGCGGCAATCGCGAGGGCTTCCACCAGAGCGGCGTCAACTGGGGCCGCGACGCGCCGGAACCGGCCGTGGCGGACCTGCGCAATGTCGTCGCCGGGGATCCGAGCCCGGGCGGCGGCGGTGTGCTCGCCATCGCCCGCGGCATCGAGGTGGGCCACATCTTCCAGCTCGGCGACAAGTACAGCCAGGCGATGAACGCCGTGGTGCTGGACCAGGACGGCAGGGAGCGCGTCATGACCATGGGCTGCTATGGCATCGGCGTCTCGCGCATCGTCGCTGCCGCCATCGAGCAGAACCACGACGCCGGGGGCATCATCTGGCCGGCGCCGATGAGCCCGTTCGATGTCACCCTGCTGGTGCTCAACCCGAAAAACTCCGAGGCCGTCACAGCCGCGGCACAAGCGCTGTACCTAGAGTTGCAGCAGGCCGGCCTGGAGGTGCTGCTCGACGACCGCGACGCCAGGCCCGGAGTGAAGTTTGCCGAGGCGGATCTCCTCGGCGTGCCGCACCGCCTGGTGCTGGGCGAGCGCGGCCTGAAGGAAGGCATGGTCGAGTACCGCCAGCGTCGCGGCGGAACCGAGGAGAAGGTGGCCTTGCATGATGCCTGCGGATTCCTGCAGCGACTGCTGGCAGCCGGCACGCCCGGCTGAGCGTGGCAGCTGGCGCCGCTGGGCGGCGCTGGCATTGCTGCTGGCCAGCGGCACGGCCGTGGCCGGCCAGGTGCCGACGCCCGAGCTGCGTGCCCGGGTGCGCGCCGTCCTCGAGCAGGCCGACAGCTTCGAGGACCGCTACGACGCCCAGGTCTGGCTCACCGACATGGCCAGCCGGCTCGGCAACCAGGTCGCCGACCCCGCCCTGCGCGTCGAGATCCTCAAGGCGGCGCACCGCGAGGCGAGCCGCGCCAGATTGCCGCCCGAGATGGTGCTCGCGGTGATCGACGTCGAAAGCGCCTTCAACCCCTACGCGATCTCCTCGGCCGGCGCCCAGGGCCTCATGCAGGTCATGCCCTTCTGGCGCAAGGAACTCGGCCACCGGCGCCTGGTGGACGTCGCCGACAACCTGCTCATGGGCTGCACCATCCTCCGGTACTACTACGACATGGAGAAGGGCGACTGGAACCGCGCGCTGGCGCGCTACAACGGCAGCCTCGGCCGCCCCGACTACCCGCAGAAGGTGCTCGACCGGCTCAGCCGGCGGTGGTTCCAGCAGTAGGGGCTCTCAGCCCGTCCGGAAGCCATCGCCGACCTGCGGATCAGCCACCGGCTCGTGCTCCACCCTGTCTACCCGAGCCGCCGGCGGACCGCGTTGCAGCCAGCGCCCGAGTTCATCGATGGCCGCGGCCCCACCCACCGCCAGCACTTCCACGCGCCCGTCTGCCAGGTTGATGGCATGGCCGCGCAGGCCGAGGCGCGCGGCCTCGCGTGCGGTGCTGGCACGGAAGAACACGCCCTGCACCTTGCCGGCGACGATGAACCGCACCGCCTTCTCGTCCATGCTCATGCCTCGTCCTGTCCTGCCGTGACGGGGCCGCTAGAATAGCCCGCCATGAACATCGAAGTGCTGGTCCTGTACTACTCGCGCCATGGTTCGGTCGCGGCGCTGGCGAGCCAGGTCGCCCGTGGCGTCAACAGCGTGCCCGGGGTGGCGGCGCGCCTGCGCACCGTGCCGCCGGTGACGGCGCAGACCGCCGACAGGCTGGCCGCAGTCCCGGCCAGCGGCCCGCCCTACGCCACGCTGCGCGACCTCGGCGATTGCGCGGGCCTGATCCTCGGCAGCCCGACGCGGTTCGGCGGCATGGCAGCGCCACTCAAGCACTTCCTCGACGGCACCGGCACCGAATGGCTAAACGGCACGCTGAGCGGCAGGCCCGCCGGCGTCTTCACCTCGGGCAGCTCGATGCACGGCGGCCAGGAATCCACGCTGCTGTCCATGGCGCTGCCGCTCCTGCACCACGGCATGCTGCTGGTCGGCGTGCCCTACACCGAAGGCGCGGTGTCGGCCACGCGGGCGGGTGGCGGCCCGTACGGCGCCTCGCACCTGGCGCCCGAGGCCGCGCAGACCACCCTGAGCGAGGAGGAAGCACGCATCGCCACGCACCTCGGCCGCCGCGTCGCCGAGGTGGCCTCGCGCCTGGCTGGTGCCCGGCCGCGGTGAGCGCCGCGCTCTCGCGTCGCGCGGCGCTGGCCGGGCTGCTGCTGCTCGGCCTGATGATCGCCCTGCCGCCGCAGCCGGCCACCGCCCTCGCCGCCCTGCCGCTGGGCGTGCTGCTGATGGCAGCCTGGCGGCCGTCGAGAACCTGGGCCGTGGCCACGGCCAGCGTCATGCTCGCCTACTTCAGCTACGGCGTGATGGAAATCCTCACCAACCCGGCCGGGCGCACGCGCGCGATCGGCTTCTCGCTGCTGACGGTCGGCATCTTCCTCGCCGCGCTGGATTCCATCCGCCGCCGCTGAGGGGTCAGTCACCGCCACCGAGGACCGTGCGCACGAAGGGGATGGTCAGGCGCCGCTGCGCTGCCAGCGCCGCGCGATCCAGCCGGTCGAGCAACTGGAACAGGCTGCCGGTGCCGCGCCCGACCCGCGCCAGCAGGTAGTCGGCCGTCTCGTCCGGCAGGCTGAAGCCCCGCCACTCGGCGCGCCGCTGCAGGGCCTGCCGGCAGCCCGCCTCGTCGAGCGGCTCGAGGCGGAACACCGCCCCCGCCGAGAACCGCGAGCGCAGATCGGGCAAGCCGATGCCGCTCGCCGACGGTGGCGCGCCGGCAGCCACCAGCAGCCGGCCACCTTCCGCCATCAGCTGCTCGTACAGCCGCAGCAAGGCCATCTCCCAGGACGGGTTGCCGGCCACCGCGGCGATGTCGTCGAGCGCGGCCAGGCGCAAGGTACCCATGCCGTCGAGCACGCTGGCGGGCATCTGCAGGAGTTCGCCGAGAGGCAGGTAGGCCGTCGGCAGGCCGCCCGCATGGGCCCTGGCCACCGCGGCCTGCAGCAGGTGGCTCTTGCCGGCTTCCGCCGGACCCCAGATCCAGGCCGCGGGCGGGCCTTCGCCAGCCGCCATGCCGCGCAGGGTGGCGACGGCCAGCGCATTGCCGCCGGGATGGAAGCTGTCGAACACCGCATGGTCCGCCAGCCGGATGTCGAGCGCCAGTTGCCGCATGTCCTGCACCGGTGTGCCGCGGTCAGGAGGCGCGCGGCGCCAGCGCCTTGCGGCTCCAGCGGATCACGTAGTTCAGGCCGCTGACCACGCAGGTCACGAGCACGGCGGCGCCAGCCACCGTCACCAGGCTGTCCAGCGCCCAGCCCATGGCACGCTGCACCAGCACCGCGAGGATGAACACCAGCTGGGCGAGCGTGTTGAGCTTGCTGGCGCCGGAGGGCTCCGGCTGCAGCGGACCGACCAGCACGTTGTACAGCACGCCGCCGGTGACGATGACCAGGTCGCGGCTGACGACCAGCACCGCCAGCCAGGCGGGAATCTGCTCCTGCAGCGCGAGGGTGACGAACAGCGACACCAGCAGCAGCTTGTCGGCCAGCGGATCGAGCAGCCCGCCCAGGCGGCTCTGCCAGTGACAGTGCTTGGCGAGAAAACCGTCTATGCCGTCGGACAGGCCGGCGATGGCCACCAGCACGAGGGCGAGGCCGATGCGATCGGCCAGCAGCGCCACGACGATGGGCGGCACCAGCAGCATGCGCAGGACGCAGATCAGGTTCGGGATGTCCGACGGCCTCAGCATGCGCCGCACAACCCTGGCCTAGGGCTGGCCCACCAGCCGGTAGTACAGCGTGCCATCTCCCTGGCCGGCCGCCGTCTCGGGTTCGAGGATGCGCCGCATGGCGAGCTGCCGCGCGAATGCTTCGCGGCCGGCACGCAGCTGCAGGTCGAGTCGCAGGACGTCGCCGCGGATGCCCGTGATGCCCACCGATTGCACGCCCTCCAGGCCAGCCAGGTAGCCGAGCAGCCCACCGTACTGCGTGAAATCCCGCAGGCCGCTCACGGCGAGCCCGATGCGGCCCGGGCCCTCCGGTGCCGCAGCGGCCCGGCTCGCCAGCCGCTCCGCCAGCCCGCCCGGACCGTCGGCGACGCTGCCGCGCCAGTCGGCGCGCTCCGCGCCATCGAGCAGCGTCCAGCGCACATCGGGAAGACCCGGCGGAAACAGCCTGGCGCGTCCCACCAGGATGACGTCGGCCTGGTAACGCGCCGAGGCGCGGCGGATCGGCTCGGTGAACTCGCCCCAGACATCGGCGGCGCCCAGCTCCGCGAGTTCCTGCGAGTCTCGCAGTGGCAGCAGCAGCGGGATGCCACGGGCGGCCGCGGCGTCCAGCAGCTGCTGGCGGAGCGTGCCCGCCACACCTGCCTCGTCGCTGCCGGCAACGATGTCGCGCTCGCCGGCGCCATTGTCGTAGGCGAGCCAGACGAGGGTAGCCGGCCGGTCCCCGCTCCAGGCTGGCAGCCCCGCGGCCGCAAGGCCACGGCGAATCGCGGCCGGGTCGAACTGCACCCAGTAGGCGCCGGCCGGATCGCGGCGATACTGCTGGACCAGCGCCGCGGGATCGGCGAAGGCTGCCAGCACCGCCGGTTCGGCAGCAGCCTGCCGCCCGGAAACCTTCACCAGCACCTGGCGCAGTGCCGCGGTGAAGGCCGCGGCGTTGCCCGACGTCGCCGCTTCACTGGCGGGAACCGACGCCGCATACAGGTCGGCGACCTGCGCGGCGCCTGCACCGCCAGGCAGGCCGGCCATCACCAGCAGCAGGAGCAGCAGCGCAGTCCTTGCCTGGTCCCCGGAAATGTGGATCATGCGCCCGCTCCCATGCCTGCTCTATTATAGACACGCCCGGCAGCCACGCCCTGCGACCCCGGCCGGGGATCGCGCAGTCACAGGAACCCCATGAGTCCCGATCCATCCCTGACCTACAAGGACGCCGGCGTCGATATCGATGCGGGTGATGCACTGGTCGAGCGCATCAAGCCGCTGGCGCGCCGCACCGCACGGGCCGGCCTGCTGGGCGGCATCGGCGGCTTCGGTGGCCTGTTCGAGATCGACACCGCCCGCTTTCCCCGCCCGGTGCTGGTGGCTGGCACCGACGGCGTGGGCACCAAGCTGCGCCTGGCCCTCGATCTCGGCAGGCTCGACAGCATCGGCATCGACCTGGTGGCCATGTGCGTCAACGACGTCGTGGTGCAGGGCGCCGAGCCGCTGTTCTTCCTCGATTACTACGCCACCGGCCAGCTCTCGCTCGACCAGGCCGAGGCCGTGATCGGCGGCATTGCCGCCGGATGCGAGCAGAGCGGCTGCGCCCTGCTCGGTGGCGAGACCGCGGAGATGCCGGGCATGTACGCCCCCGGCGACATCGACCTCGCCGGCTTCGCGGTGGGCATCGTCAACCGCGACCGCATCATCGACGGCAGCCGCATCGTTCCCGGCGACGTGGTGCTGGGCCTTGCCTCCTCGGGCCCCCACTCCAACGGCTACTCGCTGATCCGCCGCATCCTCGCCCTCGATCCGGCTGCCGCGGGGCGTCCCTGGGAAGGCAGCGCCAGCCTGGCACTGCACCTGCTGACACCCACCCGCCTCTACGTGCGCAGCTTGCTGGGCCTCATCGGTGCCTGCGAGGTCAAAGGCATGGCCCACATCACCGGTGGCGGCCTGCCCGGCAATCTCTGCCGCGTGCTGCCAGCCGGGGTCGATGCCCGCCTCCAGGCCTCGGCCTGGCGCCGCCCGGCGGTGTTCGACTGGCTGCAGAAGACCGGCCGGGTCGCCGACGAGGAGATGCTGCGCACCTTCAACTGCGGCATCGGCATGACCGTGGTCCTGGCGCGCGCACAGGCCGAGCGTGCCATGGCGCTGCTGCGCGAGGCGGGCGAGACCGTGCAGATCATCGGCCGCATCGAAGCGGGTACGGGCCGGGTGCGCATCGATCCATGAGCAGCACCCGGCGCCCGATGCTGCGCCTCGCGGTGCTCGTCTCAGGCAGTGGCTCGAACCTGCAGGCCATCCTCGACGCCACCCGCGCCGGCACACTTGACGCGCGTGTCGTCGGCGTGATCAGCGACCGCCCCGGTGTCCTGGCGCTGGAGCGTGCGCGCCAGGCTGGCATCCCGGCCATCACCGTGGACTACAGGGCCTGCGGTGGCCGCGAGGCCTTTGGTGCCAGACTGCTGGAGGAACTCCAGCGCCTGGATCCGCAACTGGTGGTGCTGGCCGGCTTCATGCGCATCCTGCCGGACGCGGTGGTCGACCATTACCGCGACCGCATGCTCAACGTGCACCCCTCGCTGCTGCCGCTGTACCCCGGCCTGGATACCTACCGTCGCACACTCGAGGCCGGTGATGCCTGGCACGGCGCAACCGTGCACTTCGTGATACCCGAGCTCGATGCCGGGCCGGCCATCCTCCAGTACCGCATACGGATCCGTCCCGGGGATACCGTGGAATCGCTGCGCCAGCGCGTGCAACGCGGCGAGCATCGGCTGTACCCGCAGGCCATCCAGTGGCTGGCGGAAGGCCGGGTGGCCTGCCGCGACGGCATCGTCTGGCGTGACGGGCGACCGGCCAGTGGCCCGGAGATCGTCGACGAGGCGGACTGAGGCGCCGGGCCTCAGGTACGCGGCAGGGTGACGCCGCGCTGTCCCTGGTACTTTCCGCCGCGATCCCTGTAGGAGGTCTCGCAGACCTCGTCCGACTCGAAGAAGATCATCTGCGCGACACCCTCGTTGGCGTAGATACGCGCCGGCAGCGGCGTGGTGTTGGAGAACTCCAGCGTCACGTGGCCCTCCCACTCCGGCTCCAGCGGCGTGACGTTGACGATGATGCCGCAGCGGGCATAGGTCGACTTGCCTAGGCAGACGGTGAGCACGTTGCGCGGGATGCGGAAGTACTCCACCGTCGCCGCGAGCGCGAAGGAGTTCGGCGGGATGATGCAGACATCGCCCTCCATGTCGACGAAGCTCGAGGGATCGAACGCCTTGGGATCGACGATGGTGGAGTTGATGTTGGTGAAGATCTTGAAGTGGCGGCCACAGCGGACGTCGTAGCCGTAGCTCGAGGTGCCGTAGGAGATCACGCGCCGACCGGCGTGCTCGCGGACCTGGCCGGCCTCGAAGGGCTCGATCATGCCGCGTCCCTCCGCCATGCGGCGGATCCAGCGATCTGACTTGATGCTCACTGCTCGTCCCGCGTGGCGTTCTTGAAGAACTTGTACGTGCGCGGCAACGGACGGCGGGCCAGCTCGGCGGCCATGCGCAGCGCAATCTCCCGGTAGCGCCGCGCGACGGGCCCCTGCGGCTCCGCCACCAGCGGCGGCCGTCCCGCATCCGTCTGCGCGCGGATGGCGCCGTTGAGCGGCAGCTTGCCGAGCAGCGGCACGCCGCAGGCGGCCGCGAGCTGCTCGCCGCCGCCCTCCCCGAACAGCGACTCCTCGTGACCGCAGCCCGGGCAGACGAAGCTGCTCATGTTCTCGACGATGCCCAGTATCGGCGCACCCACCTTCTCGAACATCCGCAGGCCGCGCAGTGCCACCTGGGTGGCCACCTGCTGGGGCGTGGTGACGATGAGGACGCCGGCCAGCGGCACCTTCTGGCTCAGCGTGAGCTGCGCATCGCCGGTGCCCGGCGGCAGGTCCACCAGCAGGTAGTCGAGGTCATGCCAGCGGGTCTGGAATGCCAGCTGCGAAATCGCCTGGGTGACCATGGGGCCACGCCAGATCACGGGCGTCGCCTGGTCGACGAGGAAGCCGATGGAGATCGCCTCCAGGCCATGCGCCACCAGCGGCTCGAAGGTCTTGCCATCCCGGCTTTCGGGCTTCTGCCCCGAGAGCCCCAGCATCAGCGGCTGGCTCGGTCCATGCACGTCGGCATCGAGGATGCCGACTCTCGCACCCTCGGCCGCCAGCGCCAGGGCGAGGTTCACGGCGGTGGTCGACTTGCCCACGCCGCCCTTGCCGGAGGCCACGGCAATGACGTTGCGCACGTTGGGCAGCGGGCTGAGCGTACCCTGCGGCGCATGGGCGACGATGGCCGCCTCGATGCCGACCGACACCCGTGAAACGGCGCCGGCCTTGCGCACCGCCGCCTCGATGGCGCCCTGCAGCTCGTCACGCAGGCCCGCCACCGGGAAGCCGAGGGTGACCCGGACGGAAACGGCGTCGGCTCCGGCTGCCACCACCTCGGCCCGGCCACCCAGGGCCT
Organism: Gammaproteobacteria bacterium; assembly: GCA_015709695.1. Lineage (NCBI taxonomy): Bacteria > Pseudomonadati > Pseudomonadota > Gammaproteobacteria > Gammaproteobacteria bacterium. Next base: position 1,430,389 of record CP054183.1, read on the forward strand.
CCAGATCGGCGCCGAGCAGGGGGACGGGAAGGGCCGCGATGGCCCGCTCGATGGCGTGGACAGGCAGGTCAGGCATGATTCGTGACGTTGTTAACAGTATGAGGCAGGCTCGACCGGCGACATTGTAGCGCAACGGCGCGGGTGCGCCCCGGCAAGGGCCAAGGTACGGCCGGGGATCGGGAGACCAGCAGCCCTGTGGCATAATGCGGCAGGCGCGGCTCGGCCCGGCGTATCCTCGTTGACATAACCCGTGGCGGTGCGCGGCCGCGTGGTTGTCGTGTGCGTGGCAAGGGACGTTCCCCCGGGGCAATGAAGTTCATCAGCACATTGAAGGCGGAGCGCTCGATCGCCCAGCTGCTGGCCGAGCGCGACATGCAGGCACCGGAGGCGCGCAAGGCGCTGGAGAGCCTGCGCAGGATCGGCGCCACCGCCATCCCCAAGCTCATCGAGGCCTTCGCCACGGCCGAGAAGGAGCAGGTGCCGGCGCTGGTGCAGACCCTGGCATCGCAGGTCAACGACCGCACGCTCAAGGAAGTCATCGCCGGCCTGGCGCAGGGCAATGCGCGCTGCGTTTCGGGAACCGCCGCGGCACTGGCCGCCGCCGGCGACTACGATCCCAACGGGCTGCTCGCCTACCTCGGCCGCGATGACCTCTCCGTCTCGGCCCTGATCGACGTGCTGCGCGCCACCCGACAGCGGCTCAACGCCCGCGAGCTGCTGCGCCGCGCCTACGACCTCGAGCCGCGCGAGAAGGCGGCCGTGTTCAGGATCATCGCCGAGGTGGCCACCGCCGACATGGTGCCCGACCTGCTCAACCGCCTCGAGGGCAAGGACCCCTCGGTGCGGGTACATATCATCGAGGTGCTCGCGCGCTTCAACACGCCCGAGGTGGCGAAGGCCCTCGAGGAGCAGCTGAAGGACAAGAACAAGGCGGTGCGCAAGGCGGCGCTGCTCGCCGTCGAGAACATGCCGGGCGAGCGCAACCTGGCGCTGCTGTGCATGATCCTTCGCGACCCGGACCTCGAAGCCCGCAGCAAGGCCATCGACCTGGTGGTCAAGGCCCGCCACCCGGACACCATGAAGCACCTGGTGGAGGTGCTGCGCGACGAATCCGAGGACGCGCGCCGCGCCGCGGTCGAGGTGCTCAACGGCATCGCCGAGGTCGCCACGCTCAAGTACCTGCTGGCGGCGCTCGAGGACCAGGACTGGTGGGTGCGCTCGCGCGCCTCCGATGCGCTGGCGAAGATCGGCGGGCCGAAGGTCATGGACGCGGTCCTGCAGCTGGTGCGGGATCCCGACGAGAACATCCGCCGCGCCGCCATCGAGATCCTCAACCAGACCCGCGACCAGCGCGCGGTGGAACACCTGATGGCGGCGACGCAGGACAAGGACTGGTGGGTGCGCGAGCGCGCCGCCGATGCCCTCGCCGAGATCGGCAGCGTCAAGGCCGTGCCGGCCCTGGTGAAGATGCTCGGCGGCGACGTGCGCTCGGCGCCGGCGGCGGTGCGGGCGCTCGGCCGGCTGGGCGACTCGAAGATCATGCCGACGCTGATGCCGCTGCTCGACCACGCCGACAAGGCCATCCGCCTCGAGGCGGTGGCGGCCGTCGCCCGCCTCGCCGACCACCAGAACGCCAGCACCGTGAAGGCCCGGCTGCAGCCCTTCATGGCCGGCGCCGACGAGACCATCGCCAAGGCTGCCGCCGAGGCCGTCGTCAGGCTGGACAACCGCTTCTCCGCCACCGCGGTCGAGGCGGCCGAGAAGCAGGAACGCAACGCCTCGCCCAACCGCACGCTGCTGGTGGAACCGGCCGAGGTGGAGCGCATCGTGCGCGAGGCCGAGTCCGGCCAGAAGCTCGACGTCAGCCTGCTCAACCAGGGCGACATGATCGAGGGCCGCTACCGCTACATCCAGAAGATCGGCAAGGGCGCCTTCGGCACCGTGGTCCTGGTGGAGGACACGGTGGTGGACGAGCGGCTCATCCTCAAGTTCCTCAATCCGAACGTCAGCCAGGACGAGGAGATGATGAAGCGCTTCGTCCACGAGCTGCGCTACTCACGCAAGATCACGCACAACAACGTGATCCGCATCTACGATTTCCTCAACCTCGGGGGGAACTACGCCATTTCCATGGAGTACTTCCCGTCGCATACCCTCGGGGCGGAGATCAACGGCAAGAAACCGCTGCCCTTCGAGAAGAGCCGGGGCTGGGCCATCGACATCGCCACCGGCATGTCGGTGGCACACCAGGTCGGCATCGTGCATCGCGACCTGAAGCCCGCCAACATCCTCATCAACGACGAGGGCCTGCTGAAGATCGTCGACTTCGGTGTCGCTGCCGTGGCCTCCCATGCCGACACCCAGCTCACCAAGACGGGCTACGTCATCGGTTCACCCAAGTACATGGCGCCGGAGCAGATCCTCGGCAAGAAGGTCGACCACCGGGCCGACATCTACAGCCTCGGCGTGATCATGTACGAGATGCTGGCCGGCGTGCCGCCCTACTCCAAGGGCGATCACATGTCGGTCATGTACCAGCACGTGCAGGGCCGCTGCAAGCCCTGCGAGGAGATCAACCCCGGGATCCCGGCGGCGCTGGCCGCGGTGGTGCGCAAGGCCATGGAAGTGGACAAGATGAAGCGCTACGAATCCATGGACGAGCTGCGCCTGGCCGTGCAGGCCGGCTGAGCAGGGGTCCTGCCGTGCCACGCATCGACGCCTTCCTCAAGCTCGGCCTGGCCCAGGGCTGCTCCGACGTGCACCTCGCCGTCGGCGTGCCGCCCATGCTGCGCCTGCATGGCGACCTCATGCCCATCAAGTTCCGCGACCTCGGCGCCGCGGAGCTGGAGAGCTACGTCAGCGAGATCCTCACCCCGGGCCAGAAGGAGCGCTTCGGCTCCGGCCGCGACGTCGATTTCTCCTACGTCTCCGAGGATGGCGGGCGCTTCCGCGTCAACGTCTTCCGCAAGGAAACCGGCGTCGGCGCCACCTTCCGCTTCATCCCCGGCGACATTCCCAAGCTCGAGAAGCTGCAGCTGCCGAAGATCATCCAGAAGCTCTGCGACTACCACCAGGGCATGATCCTGGTCACCGGCTCGACCGGTACCGGCAAGTCGACGACGCTGGCAGCGATGATCGACCACCTCAACAGCACGCAGAACCTGAACATCATCAGCCTCGAGGACCCGATCGAGTTCGTCCATCGCAGCAAACGCTCGCAGGTGGTGCAGCGCGAGCTCGGCTCGCACCTGCCGAGCTTCGCCGAGGGCATCCGCGCCGCCCTGCGCCAGGACCCCGATGTGATCCTCGTCGGCGAGATGCGCGACGCCGAGACCATCTCCATGGCCATGACCGCCGCGGAGACCGGTCACCTGGTGCTGGGCACGCTGCACACCACCGGCGCGGTGAAGACCATCGACCGTGTCATCGACGCGCTGCCCGGCGAGATGCGCGAGCAGACCAAGAGCTTCCTCTCGCAGAGCCTGCTGGCCGTCATCAGCCAGGTGCTGGTCAAGACCCCGGACAACCGCGCGCGGCGCGCCATCGCCGAGATCATGGTGATGAACCGCGCCATCGCCAAGCTCATCATGACCGACCAGACGCACCAGATCCCCACGCAGCTGCAGATGGGCCGCGACCAGGGCATGCAGCTCATGGACCAGGCGCTGCTCGACGCCATCCAGCGCAAGGAACTCGACCCCGACGACGCCTTCCGCTACGCGGCCGACAAGGGGCTGTTCACCCGCTTCGTCACCGACACCACCATGCTGCCGAAGGCCGATGTCGCAGGCTGACACCACATCGACACCGCGTGCGGCGGCCAACGCCATCGACGCCTATCTCAGGGACGTCGTCGGCAAGCGCGGCTCGGACCTGCATTTCGTCGCCGGCGAGCCGGCGCGCATGCGCCTGTACGGCGAGCTGCAGCCGCTCGCCAGCGAGCTGCTGACCGCGGCGCGCACCGAGGAGGTGCTGCTGCAGATCATGTCGGCCGCGGCCCGCGCCGATTTCGCCAGGCGTGATTCCACCGACTTCGCCTATGCGGTGGACGGCGTGGCGCGCTTCCGCGTCAACGTCTTCCGCCACCTCGGCGGCATGGGCGCCGTGTTCCGCTCCATCCCGTCCCAGGCGAAGACGCTGAAGGACCTCGACCTGCCGCCGGTGCTGAGCACGCTCGCCCGCCAGCCGCAGGGCATGATCCTGGTGACGGGCAAGACCGGCTCGGGCAAGTCGACGACGCTGGCAGCCATCATCGACGAGATCAACAACCGCGAGACCGGGCACATCCTCACCATCGAGGACCCCATCGAGTTCGTCCACCAGCGCAAGAAATGCCTGATCAGCCAGCGCGAGGTGGGCCAGCACACGCCGAGTTTCGCCGACGCGCTGAACTCGGCGCTGCGCGAGGACCCCGACGTCATCCTGGTCGGCGAAATGCGCGACCTCGAGACCATCAGCATCGCGGTGACCGCCGCGGAGATGGGCATCCTCATCATGGGCACGCTGCACACCAATGGCGCCGCCCAGACCGTGGACCGCATCGTCAACTCCTTCCCGACCGACAAGCAGTCGCACGTGCGCACCATGCTCTCCACCTCGCTGCGCGGCGTGATCTCGCAGCAGCTGGTGCCGCGCAAGGGCGAGCCGGGGCTGGTTGCGGCGCTCGAGATCATGGTGAACACGCCGGCGGTGGCCAACCTCATCCGCCAGGGCAAGCTCGACCAGCTGGAAAATGCCATGCAGGGCGGGCGTGCCGCCGGCATGAAGACCATGGACAGCTCGCTGAGGGAGCTCTTCGACCGCGGCCAGGTCACCGGCCGCGCCGCCTACGAAGCATCGCTCGACAAGAAGAAGTTCGAGGACGTGAAGGACTTCACCAGCTGACGCCGCAGTCGCGGCCCCGCGCCTACACGCTGCCGGGCATCGCTGCTAGCATAGGCGCCCCCTGGCCGCGAGCCGCCGGACACCAGCCCGCCGATGCCCACCGTCCCCAGAAAGATCCTGGTCACCAGCGCCCTGCCCTACGCCAACAACTCCATCCACATGGGGCACCTGGTGGAGTACATCCAGACCGACATCTGGGTGCGCTTCCAGAAGCTCGTCGGCAACCACTGCCTCTACGTCTGCGCCAGCGATGCCCACGGCACGCCGATCATGCTCAAGGCGCAGGAACTCGGCATGGCGCCGGAGGAACTGGTGGCGCGCTTCCGTGCCGAGCACCTGCGGGATTTCGCGCGCTTCCACATCGAGTTCGACAACTACCACAGCACGCACTCGGAGGAGAACCGCCGCCTGGTCGAAGGCATCTACGCGCGCCTGCGCGAGCGCGGCCTGCTGACCTGGCGCAGCATCCGCCAGGCCTACGATGCCGAGGCGAAGATGTTCCTGCCCGACCGCTTCATCCGCGGCACCTGCCCGGTATGCGGCGCGAAGGACCAGTACGGCGACAGCTGCGAAGCCTGTGGCGCCACCTACTCGCCCACCGACCTCATCGACGCGCGTTCGGCGGTGACCGGCACGGCGCCGGTGCAGCGCGATTCCGAGCACCTGTTCTTCAGCCTCGGCCGCTTCGAGGACTCGCTGCGCCGCTGGACGGCGGGCGGCCACCTCGATGCCAGCGTGGCGCGCAAGCTCGAGGAGTGGTTCGCCGCCGGCCTCAGGGACTGGGACATCTCGCGCGACGCGCCCTACTTCGGCTTCCGCATCCCCGGCACCGGGGACAAGTACTTCTATGTGTGGCTCGATGCGCCCGTGGGCTACATGGCGAGCTTCCTCGACCTGTGCGAGAAGCGCAAGAATTCACCAGAACCCATTGATTTTGATGAATTCTGGTCCGAGGACAGCCGGACCGAGCTGTTCCATTTCATCGGCAAGGACATCGCCTACTTCCACACCCTGTTCTGGCCTGCGGTCCTCGAGGGCAGCGGCTACCGCAAGCCGAGCGGGGTCTTCGTGCACGGCTTCCTCACCGTCAACGGCCAGAAGATGTCGAAGTCGCGCGGCACCTTCATCCCGGCCGCGACCTACCTCGATCACCTGTCGCCGGAGTACCTGCGCTACTACTACGCCTGCAAGCTCGGGCCGGGCACCGACGACATCGACCTCAACCTCGAGGACTTCGCGGCCCGCGTCAACGCGGACCTGGTGGGCAAGTTCGCCAACATCGCCAGCCGTTGCGCCGGCTTCATCGGCCGGCTGGCCGGGGGCCGGCTGGCGCCCGCGCTGGGCAATGCCGCGCTGTTCCGCGAATTCTCGGCGGCCGCCCCGCTCATCGCCCGGCACTACGAGGCACGCGAATTCGGCCGGGCGCTGCGCGAGATCATGGCGCTCGCCGATCGCGCCAACCAGTACATCGACGAGCGCAAGCCCTGGGCACTGGCGAAGGATCCGGCGCGCGTCGCCGAGGTGCAGGCGGTGTGCACCGATGGTATCAACCTGTTCCGCCTGCTGATGCTCTACCTCAAGCCGGTGCTGCCGGCCATCGCGCAGCGCGCCGAGGCCTTCCTCGGTGCCGGGCCGCTCGAGTGGGCGCAGCATGCGCAGCCGCTGCTCGACCACGTCATCGGCCAGTACGAGCCGCTGGTCACGCGGGTGGATCCGGCCGCGGTGGCGAACCTGATCGCCGCGTCCAGGCCGAAGGAGGCGCCGCCTGCCGCGGCAGCGCCCGCAGCCGCCGAGCCGGAGGAGAAATCCATGACCATCGACCTCGACAGCTTCCTCAAGGCCGACCTGCGCGTGGCCACGGTGCTCGCAGCCGAGACCGTCGAGGGTGCCGACAGCCTGCTGCGCGTCACCGTCGACATCGGCAGCGAGCAGCGGGTGGTGCTGGCCGGCATCCGTCGCGCCTACGATCCGGCGATGCTGGTCGGACGCCAGGTAGTGCTGGTGGCGAACCTGAAGCCGCGCAAGATGCGCTTCGGCACCTCGGAGGGCATGCTGCTCGCGGCCGGCGACGACGACGGCATCTTCCTGGTCGCGCCCGACAGCGGGGCGAAGGCCGGCATGCGCGTGCGCTGAGACCCGCCGATGCACGACCTCATCGCGATCCTGCTCGGCGTGGTCATGGTCAATGTCCTGATGCTGCCCGCCTTCCCGGCCCTGGCCTCGCTGGCGCCGGGCATTGCCCCGGGCACGGCGCTGCCGCGGCTGGCGCTGCTGCTGCCGCTGGTGGTCGCGCCATCGGCCGGCCTCGCCTGGCTGCTCGGCCAGCAGCTGCTGAAGCCCTCGCACCTCGTCGAGCTGCAGCCCCTGCTGCTCATCATCGTCGCGGCCCTGACGGCGCAGGTCATCGCCCGCCTCCACGATGCCCTGGCGCACCGGGATGAGCCGTTGCCGCGCTCCCGGCTGACCTTCGACGCCGTGGCGGCCGGCCTGGCGCTCGAGGCGACGCTGGCACCGGACGGCTTCGCGGCAGCGGTCGTCGCCGGCGGCGCCAGCGGCGCGGCGCTGGGCGCCCTCGAGCTGTGCTGCACCGGCCTGCGCGAACGCCTCGCGGCCACCGACCTGCCCCGGGCCTGGCGCGGCGCCGGCATCATGCTGGTCACGGCGGGAATCCTCGCCCTCGGCCTCGGCGGCTTCGCCGGTCTCCGGGGCGGCTGACGGAAGCTGCCGTGGCCGAGCCCTCCGCAGCCGCGCCGCCCGCCGCATGGAACTACGATCCGCGGCCGCCGCGGCCCGGCTGGGGCCTGCACGCGCCGCCGCTCAAGGCGCTGTCGATGCGCGAGCCGATCCGCCAGGCGCCGCCTCCCGACGAGGCGGTGATCGCGCTGGCCCACGCCCGCGGCGTCGCCATGCCATGCGTCAGCCCTGGCGACGAGGTGCTGACCGGGCAGGTCGTGGCCGGCGATGCGGCGGCAGCCGCCCATGCCAGCATCACCGGCACCGTGCTCGCCATCGAGCCGCGCCCGGTACCAGGCCTCGGCACCGTGCCCTGCGTGGTGATCCGCCGCCGCGACCCCGAGTGCTTCCATCCCCGGCTGGCACCGCTCGATCCCGCGACGCTGGCGCCCGCGGACATCGCCCGGCACATCGCCGCGGGCGGCATCGCCGGCCTCGGCGGCGCGCAGTTCCCCACCGCCGTGAAGCTGCAGCCCGGGCGCGCCATCCGCGCGCTGCTGGTCAACGGCGTGGAATGCGAGCCCTGGATCAGCTGCGACGAGATGCTGCTGCGCGAGCGCGCCGCGCGCGTCATCCGCGGTGCCCGCATCATGATGCGCGCGCTCGGCACGGCCCGCGCGGTGATCGCCGTGGAAGCCAACATGCCGGAGGCGCGCGTCGCCCTGCACGACGGCCTGCAGGCGCAGGCGGGCGATGACATCGGCATCGCCGTGGTCACCGCCAAGTATCCCGCCGGCGGCGAGCGCCAGCTGATCGAGCTGCTCACCGGCGAGGAAGTGCCGGCGGGCGGCCTGCCGCGCGACATCGGCTACGTCTGCCAGAATGCCGGCACCGCGGCGGCCGTCGCCGAATGGTTCGATGACGGCCGGCCGCTGATCTCGCGTATCGTCACCCTCACCGGTGGGGCGATCGCCACGCCGGGCAATTTCGAAGCACGTCTGGGCACGCCGCTGGCGGCGCTGGTCGCGGCTGCCGGCGGTTACCGCGCCCCGCCGCAGCGCCTGATCCTCGGCGGACCCATGATGGGCATCGAGCTGGCCGACGACAGCCTGCCGGTCACACGGGGGACCAACTGTCTGGTGGCGGCGACCGCCGGCGAGCTGGCGCCGCCGCAGCCGGAGATGCCCTGCATCCGCTGCGGGGACTGCGTGCAGGTCTGCCCGGCGGGGCTGCTGCCCAACGAGCTGCTCGGTGCCCTGGCGCGCGGCGAGGCGGCGGCGCTCGACGAGCTCGGCCTGGACGCCTGCATCGAGTGCGGCTGCTGCGACTACGTCTGTCCCAGCGCCATCGCGCTGACACCACGCTTTGCGGCGGCCCGGGTGGCCCGGGCGGCCCGGGCGGCCCGGGCCACGGCGGCCACGGCGGACGACACGCGCCGATGACACCACCCGCCACCCCGGCTCCGCACTGGCACGGCGCCGGCGACGTGCCGGCGATGATGCGCCAGGTGCTCTATGCGCTGCTGCCCGCCGCCTGTGCCCACGTGTTCTTCTACGGGCCGGGCCTGGTCATCAACACGCTGCTGGCCGTGCTGGTCGCGCTGGCGACGGAAGCGCTCGCCCTGCGCTGGCGCGGGCGGCCGCTGCAACCGTTCCTCGGCGACGGCAGCGCCGTGGTCACGGCCGTGCTGCTGGCCTTCTGCCTGCCGCCGCTCACCCCCTGGTGGGTGACGGCCGCGGGCAGCGCCTTCGCCATCGGCATCGCCAAGCATCTCTATGGCGGGCTCGGGCTCAATGTCTTCAACCCGGCGATGGCCGGCTACGCGCTGCTGCTGCTGGCTTTCCCCGCGGAGCTGACGGCCTGGCCGCCACCGCGCATCGGCGACCTCGACTACCAGTCGCTGTCGCTCGGGCAGACGCTCTTCTACACCTTCAGCGGCCGGCTGCCGGACGCGCTGACGCTGGACGCCGTCACCCGCGCCACGCCGCTGGAGCTGGTGAAGGCCGGACTCGGCCAGATGCACACCATGGAGGAGATCCGCGTCAACCCGGTGTTCGGCGACTTCGGCGGCGCCGGCTGGGAGTGGGTCGGCAACTTCGTGACGCTGGGTGGTGCCTGGCTGTTCTACCGCGGCATCATCCGCTGGCAGCTGCCGGCCGCCACGCTGGCCGGCATCATGCTGCCGGCGCTGCTGTTCTGGCTCGCCGATCCGCAGACGCATCCCTCGCCGCTGTTCCACCTGTGGACCGGCGGCACCCTCCTCGCCGCATTCTTCATCGCCACCGATCCGGTGTCCTCGCCGGTCACCAGCCGCGGCCAGCTGGTCTTCGGCACCGGTTGTGGCCTGATCATCTTCATCATCCGCAGCTGGGGCAGCTTCCCGGACGGCGTCGCCTTCGCGGTGCTGCTGATGAACGCCGCGGTGCCGGTGATCGACCGCTACACGCGGCCGCGCATCTACGGGCGCTGAACCGTCATGCAGGGCACAGGCTCGACCGGATGGCGCGACACCCTGCCCTGGCTGGCAACGGTGGTGGCCGCGGTCGCCGTGGCCGTGGCGCTCGCCGTGGTCCTGACGCGCGGGCGCATCGAGCGCAACGCCGCGACGCAGGCCTTCGCCGCCCTGGCCGGGCTGCTGCCCGCCGGCGGCTACGACAACCGCCCGGGCGAGGACCGCATCGAGGTGACCGATGCCGCCCTGCTCGGCAGCACCACGCCATTGCCGGTCTATCGCGCGCGCCTCGGCGGCCGGCCGGCCGCCGCCATCCTCACCGTCGTGGCGCCCCGGGGCTACGGCGGTCCCATCCGGCTGCTGGTGTCGATCGCCGCCGATGGCCGGGTGCTGGCCGTCCGGACGGTGGCCCACCAGGAGACGCCGGGGCTCGGCGACCGCATCGACATCGCGAAATCCGCCTGGATGGAGGGCTTCACCGGACGCTCCCTCGGCGATCCACCCGCGGAGCGCTGGGCGCTGCGCCACGACGGCGGCGACTTCGACGCCATCACCGGCGCCACCGTCACCAGCCGCGCGGTGGTCGAGGCAGTGCGCCGCGCGGCGGAGTACTTCGCCGCACACCGCCAGGCGATCTTCGACGAGACGTCGCGCTGACGGCGTCCATCCACCCGGGCCAGCTAGAATGCCAGACTCGCCAGCAACCGCCGCCACCACCGGAACCGTCCGCGCATGACCGCCACCACGCCGCCACGCGCCACCCCCGAGGCCATGGCCTGGCTCGGTGTCTGCCCGCTGCTGGCCGGCGCCGACACGCTGGCCCAGGGGCTGCTGCTCGGCGCGGTCAGCGGCGTCGTGCTGCTCGGCGTCCGCCGCGTCCCGGTGCACGCCACCGCCCGCGGCGGCGCCGGCATCGCCGGCCTGCTGCTCATCGCGGCCGGCATCACCGTCATCCTGCACCTGGCCTGCGAGGCCTTCGCCTACGACCTGGCGCTGGCCAGCGGCGGCCTGTTCGCCCTCGCGACGCTGCACGGCCTGGTGGCCGGCACCGCCGCGGGCGAAGCCGATGCCGCGCAGGCGGGACCGGCCTGGCGCATCGCACTGGCTGGCGTCGGGGCGCTGGCGATGGCCGGCGCACTGCGCCAGCTTCCCGCGCTGGCCGGGTTGCCGCCGGCGACGATGTTCTTCCTGCTCGCCGGCGCCGCCGCCGCATTGCAGGCGTTACAGACATCGGGCAACCGCCCGGCATGAACGCGGCCAGGCGGACGGAGATCTTCCTCCGGCTGCGCGCGGCCAACCCGCGACCGGCGACGGAACTGCACTACGCCAGTCCCTTCGAGCTGCTGGTGGCGGTGATGCTCTCCGCGCAGGCGACCGATGTCAGCGTCAACAAGGCCACCGGGCCGCTGTTTGCCGTGGCACCCACGCCGGAGCGCATGCTGCAGCTGGGCGAGGCCGGGCTGAAGCGCCACATCCGCAGCATCGGCCTGTTCAACACCAAGGCGGAGCACATCATCCTCGCCTGCGCCATCCTCGTCGACCGGCATGGTGGCGCGGTACCGCGCACGCGGCAGGAACTCGAAGCGCTGCCTGGCGTCGGTCGCAAGACCGCCAACGTGGTGCTCAACACCGCATGGGGCGAAGCGACCATCGCCGTCGACACGCACATCTTCCGCGTCTGCAACCGCACTGGCCTCGCGCCCGGCCGCACGCCGCTGGCCGTGGAAAGGAAACTGCTGCGTGGCGTGCCGGAGGAGTTCCGCCGCGATGCGCATCACTGGCTGATCCTCCACGGCCGCTACACCTGCCTGGCGCGCCGGCCGCGCTGCCCGCAGTGCCTCATCGCCGACCTGTGCGAGTACCGGCACAAGACGCCCGCGCCAGCCTGAGCTGGCCTGAGCTGGCCTGGGCTGGCCTGATCTGGCCTGGGCTGGCCGCGGCCTGCGACCAGGCGCCCAGGGCAGGCTGTAAGATGCGGCTTTTCCCGCTGGAGGCGCCGTGAAAGAGGAATCCGTGTTCTGGCTGGGTGGCAAGCCCGGCACCCAGCAGGCGGCCGAAGCGCCCCCGGCCGCCAGCGCCCTGGAGCCGGCCGTCCGCCAGGCCTGCCAGTCCCGAGGACTGGAGCCGGAGGACTTCGTCGCCGCGCTCGGCGGCCAGGGCAGCTGGCTGATCCACTTCAGCGCCGATGGCCGGCGCCAGCGCATCGTCTGGAACGGCCGTGAACGCAGGCTGGTGCTGCAGGCAGCCCTGCGCGCCGGCGGCTGGGAGGACCTGCGCGACTGCCCGCTGGCAGCCGCCGACGAGGCCGGCGTCGTCGCCGGCATCGCCCTGCTGCTCGATGGCGGCACGCCGGGCTGACGGCCCGGCCCGCCGCAGACCTGCCCCGATGTTCTCGCAGAACCTGCGCGGCATCGCCGCCATGCTGGTGGCCGTGGCGGCCTTCGCCGGCATGGATGCCATGCTCAAGGTGCTGGCCGCGCGCTATCCGCCGATGCAGGTCGGCGCCCTGCGCGGTGCCGCATCGCTGCCTTTCCTGCTCGCCGGCGTGGCCCTGCTCGGCCGCTGGCGCGAGCTGCGCCCGGTGCGCATCGGCCTGCACCTGGTCCGCGGCGTGCTCGGCCTGGTGATGGTGGCCGGCTTCGTCTACGCGGTGAAGGTGCTGTCGCTGGCCGACGCCTATTCGATCTTCTTCGTCGCGCCGCTGATGGTCACCGCCTTCGCGGTGCCGCTGCTCGGCGAGCGGGTCGACTGGCAGCGCTGGCTCGCCATCTTCGCGGGGCTGGCGGGCGTGCTCACCATGCTGCGGCCCTCCGGCCACGCCATGGGCGCGCTCGGCATGGCCGGTGCGCTGCTCTCCGCCGTGGCCTATGCGCTGAGCGCCATCTCCGTGCGGGTACTGACCCGCACCGACACCACGGTGAGCATGGTGTTCTGGTTCCTGGTGCTGCTGACGCTGTTCTCCGGTGCCATCGCCGCGCCCGGCTGGGTACCGGTCGAGTCGCAGGACTGGCGCTGGATCCTCGCGCTCGGCGCGCTCGGCATCGTCGGCCAGCACTTCGTCACCGAGGCCTTCCGGCATGCGCCCGCCTCGGTCATCGCGCCCTTCGAGTACACCGCGCTGCTCTGGGGCATCGGCATCGACTGGGCCTTCTGGCACGTGCTGCCCGGCGGACGCGCGCTCGCCGGCGCCAGCCTGGTGGTGGCTGCCGGGCTGTACCTCATCTGGCGCGAGCACCGGCTGCATCGCGAGCTGGCGGCCAGCATCGAGTCTCCCGCCAGCATGCACTGACAGCGCCCGCGCGCTCTGCTATACAGGCAGCCTCACGCGGCCGGGGCCGTCTGCAGGAGAACCACCATGCGCCTGATCCTCGTCACCGTCCTGCTCGTGCTGGGCTCGGCCCAGGCTGCCGAATCCGGCTTCCGCCTCGCCAGTCCGGACCTGGTGCCCGGCCAGCCGATGACGCTGAAGCAGGTCTACAAGGGTTTCGGCTGCAGCGGCGAGAACATCTCGCCCGCCCTGCTCTGGCAGGGCGCGCCGGCCGGCACCCGCAGCTTCGCCCTGATGGTGCACGACCCGGACGCACCCACCGGCAGCGGCTGGTGGCACTGGGTGGTGTGGAACATCCCCGCGGCGACGACGACACTGCCCGCCGGCGCCGGCACACCCGGCTCCGCCGCGATGCCGGCCGGGGCCGTGCAGGGCAACACCGATTTCGGCAGCCCGGGCTATGGCGGCCCCTGTCCGCCGCCGGGCTCGAAGCCGCACCACTACCACTTCCGGCTCTACGCGCTGAAGGTCGAAAAGCTGGACCTGCCGGCCCAGGCCAGCGCGGCCTTCGTCAGCTTCAATGTGCGGGCCAACGCCCTGGCGGAAGCGGAGCTGATGGCGACCTATGCGCGCTGAGCGCGCGCCGGCTCAGCCCTTCTTCGGCAGGTAGAGGTCGGTGAGCGTGCCGTCGAAGGCCTCGGCGGCGAAGGCGACCGTTTCCGACAGCGTCGGGTGCGGATGGATGGTCAGGCCGATGTCCTCGGCGTCGCAGCCCATCTCGATGGCCAGCGCCACCTCGGCGATCAGGTCGCCGGCATTGGGGCCGACGATGCCGGCGCCGAGCACGCGCCGGGTGACGGGATCGAACAGCAGCTTCGTCAGGCCCTCGTCGCGGTTCAGTGACAGCGCGCGACCGCTGGCCGCCCAGGGGAAGCTGCCCTTTTCCACGGCGATGCCCTGCGCCTTCGCCTGGGTCTCGGTCAGGCCCACCCAGGCGACTTCCGGATCCGTGTAGGCGACCGAGGGAATGACGCGCGCATCGAAGGCGCGCTTGTGACCGGCCGCCACCTCGGCGGCCACCTTGCCCTCGTGGCTCGCCTTGTGGGCCAGCATCGGCTGGCCGACGATGTCGCCGATGGCGAAGATGTGCGCCACATTCGTGCGCATCTGCCGGTCCACTGCAATGAAGCCGCGCTCGTCGACGGCGACGCCGGCCTTGTCGGCACCGATCTGCCGGCCATTGGGCCGGCGGCCGACCGCGACCAGCACCTTGCCGTAGCTGCGCGTCTCGCCCTTGCCGGCCTTGTCGAAGGTCACCTCGATGCCCGCCGCCGCGGGCTTCATCGACACCACCTTCGTGCCCGTCATCACCGCCTCGTAGCGCTTGCGCAGGCGCCGCTCCAGCGGCCGCAGCAGGTCGGGATCCACGCCGGGCATCAGCTGGTCGAGCAGCTCCACCACGCTCACCTTCACGCCGAGCGCGTCGTAGACGGTCGCCATTTCCAGGCCGATGATGCCGCCGCCGATGACCAGCAGCGACTCCGGCAGATCGAGTTCCAGCGCCGCGGTGGAATCGATGATGCGCGGATCCTCGGGCAGGTCCGGCAGCCGCACCGGTTCCGAGCCTGCGGCGATGATGCACTGGCGGAAGGCGATCACCTGGCTGCCCCCGTCCCCGCTCACCTCGAGGTGATGGTCCGAGAGGAAGCGCCCGCTGCCGCGGACCACCTGCACGCGGCGCTGCTTCGCCAGCTGCCCGAGCCCGCCGGTGAGCCGCCCCACCACCTTGTTCTTCCACTCGCGCAGCCGCGCGCTGTCGATCTTCGGCGGTCCGAAGTCCACGCCGAGGGCGGACATCTCCGCTGCCTCCTCGATGACGCGCGCCGCGTGCAGCAGGGCCTTCGAGGGAATGCAGCCGACATTCAGGCACACCCCGCCCAGCGTCGGCCAGCGCTCGACCAGCGTCACCGCCAGTCCGAGGTCGGCCGCGCGGAAGGCGGCCGTGTAGCCGCCGGGACCGGCGCCGAGCACGAGCAGATCGGCCTCGGCCTGCACCGGACCGCTGTACTGCGCGGCGCCGGCGGTCTTCGCCGGGGCCGGCGGCGGCGCAGCCCTTGCAGGCGCGGCAGCGGGCGCGGCGGAAGCAGCCGCTGCGGGCGTCGCGGCGACAGCTGCCGCCTGCGGCGCGGGCGCGGATGCGGCGTCGGCTTCCATGCGCAGGATGGGCGTGCCCCTGGACACGCGGTCACCGGCCTTGACCAGCACCTCGACCACGCGGCCCGGCGCCGTGGCCGGCACCTCCATGGCCGCCTTGTCGCTCTCCAGGGTGATCAGCGGCTGCTCGACGGCCAGCCGGTCGCCGGGCTGCACATGTACCTCGATGACCTCGACGTCCTTGAAGTCGCCGATGTCCGGGACGCTGACCTCGGTCAGGCTGGCCACGCTGCCTCAGCCCGCGAGCCGGTCCGGGTCGGCCAGGGCCTGCACCAGGAACGAGGTGAAACGCACGCCGCTCGCGCCGTCGATGACGCGGTGGTCGTAGGACAGCGACAGCGGCAGGACCAGCCGCGGCACGAAACCGCCGTCCTGCCAGACCGGGCGCCGGGCGGACCGGCCGATGCCGAGGATGGCGACCTCGGGCGCGTTGATGATCGGCGTGAAGAAGCTGCCGCCGATGCCGCCGAGGCTGGACACGGTGAAGCTGCCGCCGCGCATCTCCTCGCCGCTGACCTTGCCCTCGCGGGCGCGGGCGCTGAGATCGCCGAGCTCGCGGGCGATGGCGAACAGGTCCTTCGTGCCGGCATCGCGGATCACCGGCACCACCAGCCCCTGCGGCGTGTCGGCCGCGAAACCGATGTGGTGGTACTTCTTGTGCACCAGTGCGCCGCCGTCCTCCGACAGCGAGGAATTGAAATCCGGGAACTCGCGCAGCGCCAGCACGCAGGCGCGGATGATGAAGGCCAGCGGCGTCAGCCGCACGCCCGCCTTCGCCGCCTCGGCCTTGAGCGCCTCGCGGCGCGCCTCCAGCGCGGTGATGTCCGCCTCGTCGTGCTGGGTGACATGCGGGATGTTGAGCCAGCTCGCCTGCAGCCGCGGGCCGGAGATCCGCCGCACCCGCGACAGCGGCACCAGCTCGATCTCGCCGTACTTCGCGTAGTCGACCACCGGCAGCTTCGGCAGGCCGCCGCCCGCCTGGCCGCCGAGGATGGCCTTGACGTAGGCCTTGACGTCCTCCTGCAGCACGCGGCCCTTGGCACCGCTGCCCTTCACCGCGATCAGGTTGACGCCGAGCTCGCGCGCCAGCTTGCGCACCGAGGGGCTCGCATGCGCCTTGCCGAAGCCCGACTCGTCGATCGGCGGCAGCGTGGCGCTGGCGCGCACCGGCGGCGGGCGCGCGGCGGGCGCCGCTGCAGGCGCGGGTGCCGCGGCAGCCGGCCTGGCCGGTGTCGCGGCTGCAGCCGCTGGCGCGGACTTCGCCGGGGCGGGTGCCGCCGGTGGTGGCGCGGCCGACGCGTCCACTTCAATGAGAGCGATGAGGCTGCCCTTGGAGACGCGGCCGCCCTTGGCGACCTTCAGCTCGACGATGCGCCCGGCCATCGGTGCCGGCACTTCCATCGAGGCCTTGTCGGTCTCCAGGGTGATCAGCGGCGCCTCGGCGCTCACCGTGTCGCCGGCGGCCACCAATACTTCGACGATCTCGACGTCGTGGAAATCGCCGATGTCGGGAACCCGGATTTCCTCGCGCCGCGTCATCTGCCCCACCCCGCCCGGACCGTCACACCGTCACCGGGTTCGGCCGCTCGGGGTCGACCTGCAGCGCCTCGATGGCCCCGCGCACCGTGGCCATGTCCAGGGCGCCGTCGTCGGCCAGGGCCTTGAGGGCGGCCACGGCGATGTGCCGGCGATCGACCTCGAAGTGGTCGCGCAGCGCCGCGCGCGAATCGCTGCGCCCGTAGCCATCGGTGCCGAGCACCACGTAGCGGCCGGGGATCCACTGGCGGATCTGGTCGGGCACGATGCGCATGTAGTCGGTGGCGGCGACGAAGGGGCCGCCATGCATGCCGAGGCTGCGTTCCACGTAGGGCCGGCGCGGACGCTCGCCGGGATGCAGGTTGTTCCAGCGCTCGCAGTCCAGGCCCTCGCGCCGCAGCTCGGAGAAGCTGGTCACGCTCCAGACGTCGGCCGGGATGCGGTAGTCGCGCTCGAGGATCTCGGCGGCGGCGATCACCTCGCGCAGGATGGTGCCGGAGCCAAGCAGCTGCACTCGCACCTTGCCCGGCCCGCCGACCTGCAGCTGGTAGAGCCCGCGCAGGATGCCGTCCTTGACGCCCGGCGGCATCGGCGGCTGCACGTAGTTCTCGTTCATGCAGGTGATGTAGTAGAAGACGCGTTCGCCCTCCTGGTACATGCGCCGCAGGCCATCCTGGATGATGACCGTCAGTTCGTAGGCATAGGCCGGGTCGTAGGCCACGCAGTTGGGCACCGTGGAGGCCAGCACGTGGCTGTGGCCGTCCTGGTGCTGCAGGCCCTCGCCCGCCAGCGTGGTGCGCCCGGCGGTGGCGCCGAGCAGGAAGCCGCGCGCCTGCATGTCGCCGGCCGCCCAGACGAAATCGCCGATGCGCTGGAAGCCGAACATCGAGTAGTAGATGTAGAAGGGGATCATGTTGACGCCGTGGTTGGCGTAACTGGTCCCCGCCGCCAGCCAGGAGCAGAAGGCGCCGGCCTCGTTGATGCCCTCCTGCAGGATCTGGCCCTTCTTGTCCTCGCGGTAGTAGGAGAGCTGGTCCGCATCCTGCGGACGGTAGAGCTGGCCGACCGCCGAGTAGATGCCGATCTGGCGGAACATGCCGTCCATGCCGAAGGTGCGCGCCTCGTCGGCGACGATAGGCACGATGAGCTTGCCCACCACCGGGTCGCGGATCAGGCGGGTCAGCAGGCGCACGAAGGCCATGGTGGTGGAGATCTCGCGGTCCCCCGAGCCTTCCAGTTCCTGGCGGAAGCTGTCGAGCCCCGGCACCTGCAGCGGTTCGGCACGCACCGAGCGCGCCGGCAGGTAGCCGCCGAGCTTCTCGCGACGCTCCTTCAGGTAGCGGATCTCGTCGCTGTCCTCGGCCGGCTTGAGGAAGGGTATGGCCTCGATCTCGGTATCGGAGAGCGGAATGTTGAAACGGTCGCGGAAATGCTTGAGGTTCTCGAGGTCGACCTTCTTCGCCTGGTGGGCGATCATGCGGCTCTCGCCTGAGGTGCCCATGGCGAAGCCCTTCACCGTCTTGGCGAGGATCACGGTCGGGCCGCCGGTGTGCTTCATGGCGCGGTCGTAGGCCGCGTACACCTTGACGAAATCGTGGCCGCCGCGGTTCAGCCGCCAGATGTCCTCGTCGGACATGTTGGCGACCATCGCCTTGAGATCCGGGTGCTTGCCGAAGAAATGCTCGCGGGTGTAGGCGCCGCCGAAGGCCTTGCAGGCCTGGTACTCGCCATCCACCGCCTCTTCCATGACCCGGCGCAGCAGCCCCTGGTGGTCGGCCGCGAGCAGCGGGTCCCAGCGCGAACCCCACAGCACCTTGATGACGTTCCAGCCGGCACCGCCGAAGGCGGCCTCCAGCTCCTGGATGATCTTGCCGTTGCCGCGCACCGGGCCGTCGAGCCGCTGCAGGTTGCAGTTGATGACGAACACCAGGTTGTCGAGGCCCTCGCGCACCGGCATGCCGATGGCGCCCATGGACTCGGGCTCGTCCATCTCGCCGTCGCCGAGGAAGCACCACACCTTGCGGTCGCCGGCGGGAATGAGCCCGCGGTTCTCCAGGTAGCGCATGAAGCGCGCCTGGTAGATGGCCATCATCGGCCCGAGGCCCATCGATACCGTGGGGAACTGCCAGAAGTCCGGCATCAGCCAGGGATGCGGGTAGGAGGACAGCCCGCCGCCGCCGACCTCCTGGCGGAAGCGCTTGAGCTGCTCCTCGCTCAGCCGCCCCTCGAGAAAGGCGCGCGCGTAGAAACCGGGCGAGGAATGCCCCTGGATGAACACCAGGTCGCCGCCATGCGCCGCGCCGGCTGCCCGCCAGAAATGATGGAAGCCGACCTCGTAGAGTGTCGCCGAGGAGGCGTAGCTGGCGATGTGGCCGCCGTACTCGGTGCTGACCTTGTTGGTCCGCGTCACCATCGCCAGCGCGTTCCAGCGGATGTAGGCCTCGATGCGCCGCTCCAGCGCCCGGTCGCCCGGGTACTCCGGCTGCTGCGACACCGGGATGGTGTTGACGTAGGCGGTATTGGGGCTGTACGGCAGGTACGCGCCGGAACGGCGCGCGTGGTCGATCATGTGGTTGAGCAGGAAGTGGGCCCTCGAGGCGCCACCCGTTCGCAGGACGGAGTCTATGGACTCAAGCCATTCCTGGGTTTCATCCGGATCGACATCATCAAATCGGTTGAAGTCCCGCACTGGCACGCTCGACCTGAAACCGCCACCCGCATGCGGGAAACAGCGACCGCACGCATCCTGCTCTGCCCTATAATCCCTGCGCCGAAGAATAGCGGATTGTCCCTGCGCTGTCACCGGCATGGATCAGGTGGGCAACGCATCCAGCCGCCTTCCGCATCCATCTTCAAGCCGTCACACCGGAAAGAGCCGACGCATGTCCGAACTGCTGCCCGCCGAACCGGCGCTGCGCGTGAGCCAGGCCACCGGCATGCCCGCCGGCAAAACGCTGGCGGCGCTCGATCACCTGCTGGTGGTGCTGCCGCATGCGCCAGGCGCAGCCGCGTGGCGGCGCGTGCCGGATGCCGCGCGACTGCAGCGCCAGCTGCAGCGCCTCGGCCCACCCGCCACGCGCGGCATGCTGCGCAGCCGCCTCGGCGGCAGCGCCGACACCGGCGTGACGCTCGCCTGCCTGCCCGCGCCCGGCAAGCAGGCGGACACCGCCTTCGCCCGGCTGAAGTGGAGCGGCGAGGTGATGGCCGAAGCGCTCGGCTCGCGCCCGCGACGGCTCGGCATCCTGGTGGCCGGGCTGCCGGCGGAATGCAGCGCGACGCTGGCGCAGTCGCTGCTGCTCGCCGCGGGTGCGGCCGCCTTCCGCATGCCGGGCTTCCGCCGCCAGCCGGATCCCGCGCGCCGGCTGCACGCCGTGCAGCTGCTCGGCCTCGAGACGAAGCTCGACCTGCGCCGCACGCTGGTGGAGATCGAGACGGCGAACCTGGTGCGCTGGCTGACCGCGCTGCCGCCCAACAAGCTCACCGCCGGCGGCTACCGCGAGCTGGTGGCGCAGCTCGCCGAGCACCACGACTGGGGCCTGCGCTTCCTCGACAGCGCCGCCCTGCGCCGCCTCGGCGCCGGCGCCTTCCTCGCCGTCGCCCAGGGCAGCGAGGGTCGCGGCGCGGATGCCGGCATCCTGCACCTGTCGCACCGGCCGCGCGGCCGTGGCCGCAGCCGGCCCGATGTCGCCCTCGTCGGCAAGGGCATCCTCTTCGACACCGGCGGCACCAACCTCAAGCCGTTCCGCGCCATGCTCGACATGCACCAGGACATGTGCGGCAGCGCCGTGGCACTGGCGACGCTGCTGGCGATGACGCGGCTGGGCCTGCCGCTGGCGGCGGACTGCTGGCTCGCCATCACCGAGAACCGCATCGGGCCGCAGGCCTACAAGCCGCGCGATGTGGTGCGGGCCGTCGATGGCACCAGCATCGAGGTGATCCACACCGATGCCGAGGGCCGCATGGCGCTGGCCGACACGCTGGCGCTCGCCGCCCGCGAGAAGCCGCGCCTGATCATCGACTACGCGACGCTGACCGGGCAGTGCATCAACGCGCTGACCGAGCGCTACAGCGGCGTGTTCAGCAATCGTCCCGCCCTCGACGCGCTGCTGGTCGCGGCCGGCCGCGACAGCGGCGAGCGCGTCTGGCCCTTCCCCATGGACGAGGATTTCGACGAGGAGCTCAAGTCCGATGTCGCCGACGTCCTGCAGTGCTCGCCGGAGAACGAGGGCGACCACATCCTCGCCGCGCGCTTCCTGCAGCGCTTCCTGCCGGCCTCCCAGCCCTGGGTGCACGTCGACCTGAGCGCGGCCGCGCGCAAGAAGGGCCTCGCCCAGGTCCCCGCCGGCCCCACCGGCTTCGGCGTGCGCCTGACGCTGAACCTGCTGCTGGACCGGCAGGCCGAACTCGGCCGGCTGCTCGCCGCGCCCGGCGCCTGAGCCCGCAACCCGTGCCGCCGGCCACGAACCCGACACCGACCCTCGCCGAACGCTTCCGCGGCTTCCTGCCCGTGGTGGTGGATGTCGAGACCGGCGGTTTCAACGCCCGCACCGACGCGCTGCTGGAAATCGCCGCGGTGATCATCGGCCTCGATGCCGAGGGCCGGCTGGTGCGCGGCGCCACCCACGCCTGGCATGTCACGCCCTTCAAGGGCGCCAACATCGAAGCCGCCGCGCTGCAGGTCACGGGCATCGATCCGCACCACCCGCTGCGCCCGGCGATACCCGAGCGCGAGGCCCTGCAGCGCATCTTCCGCGAGGTGCGCGCCGCCATGGCCGCGGCCGGCTGCACCCGCGCGGTGCTGGTCGGCCACAACGCGCACTTCGACCTCGGCTTCCTCAACGAGGCCATCGCCCGCAGCGAGATCAAGCGCAGCCCCTTCCATCCCTTCGCCATCTTCGACACCGCGACGCTGGCCGGCGTCGCCTTCGGCCAGACGGTGCTGGCGCGGGCCACGGTGGCCGCGGGCCTCGGCTGGGACAGCAGCTCCGCGCACTCCGCCGTCTACGACGCGGAAATCACCGCCGACCTGTTCTGCGAGATCGTCAACCGCTTCCGCCCGATCTACGCCGCCACGCCGCCGCTGCCGGCCACGCTGCCGCCCGAGCCGCCCGACCCGCGCGACGCTTGATCGGCCCGCCTGCCCCCCCTATCCTCTGGCTTCCACGCACCCGGCGGGTGCGTTCACAACCATGTTCCGGGGGGAGCATTCCATGAATCCACTGAATAGCGTCACGGGCGCCATCGTCACGGGCGTGGTGCTGATGATCCTCGTCGCCCTCGCCCTGCCGGGCGGCTTCGACTTCGCCAGCCTCGACCGACTGCTGCACATCATTTCGGGCATCACCTGGATCGGCCTGCTCTACTACTTCAACGTGGTGCAGATCCCGGCCCTCGCCGCCGCCGGCGCCGACAAGGGCGGGCCCGGCGGTGCCGGCATCACCCGCTACGTCGCGCCGCGCGCGCTGCTCTGGTTCCGCTGGGCGGCCGTGGTCACGGTGCTGAGCGGCGTACTGTTCATCGAATCGCACTACCGGGCCAGCGCCGGCGCCGGCCTCGGCCAGGTGCTGATGCTGCGCGAGGGTTTCGCGGTGATCGGCATCGGCTCCTGGCTCGGGCTGATCCTGCTGTTCAACGTCTGGGTGCTGATCTGGCCGAACCAGAAGAAGGTGCTCGGCATCAAGCCCGCATCGGACGAGGAAAAGGCCCGGGCCCGCAAGGTCGCCACCGTGGCCTCGCGCGTCAACTTCGCCCTGTCCATCCCCATGCTGATGTGCATGGGCGGCCAGAGCCACGGCCTGCCGTTCTGATGCCACGGCGGCCGGCAGCCCGCGCAGCGCGGCCATGAGCCAGGCCGCCCCGCCCGAGCGGCCGGAACCGCCCGCCGACCTCGCCGAGCAGGTGCGCCGTGCGCTGGCCGAGGACCTCGGCAGCGGCGACCTCACCGCCGCGCTGGTGCCCGCGGGCCAGCGCGCGCTGGCACGCATCACCGCGCGCGATGCCGCCGTGCTCTGCGGCCAGGCCTGGGTGGACGAGGTGTTCCGCCAGCTCGACCCGGCCATCCGCATCGACTGGCGGGCCGCGGAGGGCGCGCGGCTGGCGGCCGGCACGGTGGTCTGCGAACTGCGCGGCGCGGCGCGCCCGCTGCTCACCGGCGAGCGCAGCGCGCTCAATTTCCTGCAGACGCTGTCGGCCACCGCCACCGCGGCCCGGCGCTACGCCGATGCCGTTGCCGGCACCCGCGCGCGCATCCTCGACACCCGCAAGACGCTGCCCGGGCTGCGCCTCGCGCAGAAGTACGCGGTGCGCGTCGGCGGCGCGCACAACCACCGCATCGGCCTCTTCGACGCGATCCTGGTCAAGGAAAACCACATCGTCGCCGCCGGCGGCATCGCCGCCGTGGTGCAGGCCGCGCGCCGCCTGAGCCCCGGGGTGCTGCTGGAAGTGGAGGTCGAAACCCTGGCGCAGGCCGCGGAGGCGTTCGACGCCGGCGCCGACCGCCTGCTGCTCGACAACTTCCCCCTCGCCCGCATCGCCGAGGCCGTGCACCTGCGCGATGCGCGCTCGCCCACCACCGGGCTGGAAGCCTCCGGCGGCATCACGCTCGCCAACCTGCGCGAGGTGGCCGAAACCGGCGTGGACTTCATCTCCATCGGCGACCTGACCAAGAACATCCAGGCGGTGGACCTCTCCATGCGCTTCCAGTTTGGCGGCTGACCGCGGCCCCCGTGCCCGCCTCCTCCCCCGCATCGCCCCCCGCCGCCGACCTCGCGGATACGCTGCCCCTGTGGATCGCCGGCGTGCCGCGCGGCCGGCTGGCAGCGGTCGTGGCCGCCGCACTGGCGGCAGGCTCCGGCCTCGAGGAGTTCTTCGCACGCCACGACGAGGGCTACACCCTGCGCGACGAGGGCCTGGACAGCATGGAGCGCGGCGCGCTGCTGCAACGCGCGGCACTCGCGCTGCGCGCCCGCGGCCTGGTGCCGGGCTGGCGCGACGAGCTCTGCGCACTCCTCGACGGCGAGCGCGAGCTGGCGCGCTTCGAGCGGGGCGCCTTCCGCACGCTCGGCCTGCGCAACCGCGCGGTGCACGTCAACGGCCGGCTCGAGGACGGGCGGCTGTGGATCGCCCGGCGCAGCGCCAGCAAGCCGAGCGCGCCGAACAAGCTCGACAACCTCGCCGCCGGCCTCATCAGCGCCGGGGAGAGCCCCGAGCAGTGCGCCCGCCGCGAACTCTGGGAAGAAGCCGGCGTGCCGGCCGCCCTCGCCGCCCCGCTGCGTTTCCCGGGCGTCACGCTGCACAGCCTGCGGCGCATCGCCCACGGCGTGCACGACGAGCTGCTGTTCTGCGCCGACCTGATGCTGCCGGCGGATTTCACGCCCCGCTGCCAGGACGGCGAGGTGCAGGCCTTCTACCGCATGACCCCCGCCGAGGTGGCCGCGGCCCTCGCCCGGGGAGAGTTCAGCATCGAGGCCGGCCTCGTGGTCGCCGACTGCCTGCGCCGCCGGGGCCGCGATCCGCGATAATGCGCCGATGCCCTCCTTCGACATCGTCTCGGAACTCGACACCCACGAGGTGACCAACGCGGTCGACCAGGCCAACCGCGAGGTCGGCACACGCTTCGACTTCAAGGGCAGCAACGCCCGCTTCGAGCTGGCGAAGCTCGTGATCACGCTGCACGCCCAGGCCGAGTTCCAGCTCAGGCAGATGCTGGAGATCCTCCGCCTCAAGCTCACCCGGCGCGGCATCGACCTCGGCTGCATGGAGGTCGCCGACCCGGCCGTCGCCGGTCAGTCCGCCACCCAGGTGGTCACGCTAAGGCACGGCATCGACGCCGACACCGCCCGCCGCCTGCAGCGCCTGATCAAGGATTCGCGCCTCAAGGTGCAGGCCGCCATCCAGGGCGAACAGCTGCGCGTCACCGGCAAGAAGCGCGACGACCTGCAGGCCGTCATCGCCCAGGTGCGCGCCGCGCGCATCGAGCTGCCCCTGCAGTTCACCAACTTCCGCGACTGACCCCGCGGGCCAGACCACCACGCCACACCGGAGCACCACCATGGCCGCCAAGCAATACCCCGCCCCGCCGCCGATGCAGGTCGACACCGACCGCAGCTACCACGTCACCATCGAGACCAGCCGCGGCAACATCGAACTCGAGCTCTTCCCCGCCCACGCCCCGCGCACCGTCAACAATTTCATCTTCCTCGCCCGCGACGGCTTCTACGACGGCGTGCGCTTCCACCGCGTCATCGCCAACTTCATGATCCAGGGCGGCGACCCCACCGGCACCGGCCGCGGCGGCCCCGGCTACCGCTTCGAGGACGAGTTCGACGACAACCCCCTGCGCCACGAACGCGGCGTCATCTCCATGGCCAACGCCGGCCCCGGCACCAACGGCAGCCAGTTCTTCATTACCCACGGGCCACAGCCGCACCTCGACGGGCGCCACACGGTCTTCGGCAAGGTGACGGCCGGGATGGACGTCGTCGATGCCATCCAGCAGGGGGACAGCATGGTGGCGGTGAGGGTGGTGGGGTGAGGCCGGGTGTCCACAGAAGCGGGTCAACTCCAGGCGACGCCCCACTTATGGGGGTCGTCGAGGCTGCCGATCCAGCGTGCGTGATGAATGACAGATCCCAAGGCTGATCGCAGGGCCGTCATGAGCAGAATCCGGGGGTGCCCGAGACCGTGGGCGTTGCGCTCTTGCCTGGGGCGGACAGGCAGGTCTTTCACGAGTCGCCGCTTTTCTATTTTAAGACAATCACTTGCAGTCGCCCTGGTGATCGAGTAGCCCAGTTGCCTTCGATGTTATAACATCCGTTATACTGCTGGGGATCGCGAATGCTGTGCACCAAGGGAGTGACGCATGGCTGCTGTGCTGAAGATTCGAAAGATCGGCAATTCCCTCGGGGTGATTCTCCCGAAGGAGGCCCTGGATGCCCTGCGCGTATCGGATGGCGATGAGCTCACCGTGGCGAGAACCGAACGAGGGCTGGAGCTGTCGCCCCTGGACCCCGAGTTTGAGATGAAACTCAAGGGATTCGAAAAGACCCGCCGGAAGTACCGCAACGCCCTGCGGCGACTGGCGCAGTAAGCGGCCTTGTCGATCTTCTGGCTGACTCAGCGGGACATCAGACATTTCTACGCCGAGCTCCTGAGCGAGCACGGCGGGTTAGCCGGAGCCCCCAATGAGGGCGCGCTGGATTCTACGCTCGCACGCCCTCATAACTTGCTGGCCTACGAACCTGAAAGCTCTCTGGCCAGATTGGCTGCCAGCTATGCCTTTGGCTTTGCGCGCAATCATTGCTTCCCAGATGGCAACAAACGCATTGCGCTGACGGCGATCGGTGTCTTCTTGTACGTCAATGGGAAAGAACTCATCGCATCTGAAACCGATGCAGCCCTCACCATCGAGTCCGTGGCAGGTGGCGAGACGAGCGAAGAAGAACTCGCAGCCTGGATAGAAGGGAACTCCAGGCTGCTGGACGACGCAGGACAAGTGCCCTAGCCACTCCGGGCCGGCGGCTCGCCGACGATCGCGTGAATGCCCTCCTCGGCTACGGTTCGCTGGAACTCCTCCCAGGCCTTCTGATCGGTCTCGAACTGGTCATCCCAGACAGTGGAGTTTCGATACTCGTCCACCACCTCCAGTATCCACTGGCTGGTCGGCCCCCTGTAGATTTCCACCTCGACCGTATGACCCTGCTGCGTCACCGCCTGACACAAGGGCGACATGATCAATTCGTCATCGCTTTCCATTTCAGAAATCCCGGGCAGAGACCACCGTCAACAACCGGAAACCAGGTCGGCTGAGTGCTGGAACAATACGAGCCACCTTCCCAAGGAACACTACACTCACGACAAACCGCTCTTGCGGCGCGTTCGATTCCTGAGCCCGCGGAGTTCCCCGGGGGCCTCTCGTGGCTGAGTACCCCCCCTCACCCATTCACCACCGAAGCCGCCATCAGGATGCGCTTGGGCTCGGAGATGCCGTAGCCCTGGGCGTAGTCCACGCCCATGCCCTTGAGCATGGTGATGATCTCGGCGTTGGCGGCGTATTCGGCGATGGTCTGCTTGCCGGTGAGGTGGCCGATCTCGTTGATGGAGCGGACCATCTCGCGATCGATGGGGTCGTGGAGGATTTCCTTGACGAAGCTGCCGTCGATCTTCAGGTAGTCGACGGGGAAGTGCTTGAGGTAGCCGAAGGAGGACAGGCCGGTGCCGAAGTCGTCCAGGGCGAACTTGCAGCCGAGCTCCTTCAGCGCGTTGATGAAGCGGCTGGCCTGGGCGTAGCTGGCGATGGCCGAGGTCTCGGTGATCTCGAAGCAGATCTTCGTGGGGTCGAGGCCGCTGCGCTGGAACTGGCGGACGACGAACGGCAGGAAGTCGTCGTCGACGAGGCTCTGGCCGGAAAGGTTGATGGAGCAGAGCGCGAGGCGCTCGCGCTCGTCGGTGTCGGAGACCAGCCAGCGGAAGGCGGTCTCCACCACCCAGCGGTCGATGCGCGGGGTGATGCCATAGCGCTCGGCGGCGGCGATGAACAGATCGGGCGACACCAGCGCGCCCTGCTCGTCGCGCATGCGCAGCAGGATCTCGTAGTGGGCGCCGAACTCCTCGGCCTGCAGCGGCTGGATGGGCATGCGGAACAGCTCGAAGCGTGATTCCTCCAGCGCACTGGTGATGCGCGCGGCCCACTGCATCTCGCGCCGCCGGCGCATCAGGTCGAGGTCGTTTTCCTGGTAGCTGTAGATGCGGTTGCGCCCGGCCGCCTTCGCGGCCTGGCAGGCGCTGTCTCCCGCGGAGAGCAGCGCGGCGACGTCCTGGGTCTCGGCGGTGATGGGCACCACGCCGATGCTGGTGCCGAGGCGGAAGCTGCGGTCATCCCAGTTGAACTTGTGTTCCTGGATCGCCGTCTTCAGGCCCTCGGCGGCCTTCAGCGCCTCCTCCAGCGTGCAGCTCTCGAGCAGCAGGCCGAACTCGTCGCCGCCGAGGCGGGCCAGCGTGTCGCGCCAGCGGATCTTCGACTTCAGCAGCGCACCGAGCTGCCCGAGCAGCGCGTCGCCGGCGCCGTGGCCGCAGGAGTCGTTGACCATCTTGAACTGGTCGAGGTCGAGGTAGCAGAGCGCATAGGATGTCTCCCGCGCCTTGGCGCTCTTCAGCGCCCGCTCCAGCCGGTTCTCGAATTCGCGGCGGTTGACCAGCCCGGTGAGGATGTCGTGGCTGGCATGGTAGGACAGCCGGCGGTTGAGCTCGCGCGACTCGCTGACGTCGTGGAACACCAGCACGGCGCCGGTCACCTCGCCGCGGTCGTTGCGGATCGGCGCCGCAGTGCTCTCGATGTAGATCTCGTTGCCGTCGCGGCGGATCAGCAGCGTGGGCCGCACCGACTTGATCGGCCGCGTGCGGCGGATCGCCACCGAGAGCGGGTTCTCCAGCGGCTCGCAGGTCTCCTCGTGGAAGCCGCGGAACACCTCGTCGATGCGCCGGCCGGCGGCTTCCTCGAGGCGCCAGCCGGTCAGCTCCTCGGCCACCGGGTTGAGATATTCCACGTGGCACTCGGCATCCGTGGTCACCACGCCGTCGCCGATGGACTGCAGCGTGATCTGCGCGCTCTCCTTCTCGCGGAACAGCGCCTCCTCGTAGATCTTCTGCTCGGTGATGTCCGTCTCCACGCCGATCAGCCGGCGCAGGCGGCCCTCGCCGTCGAGCAGGGCCCGCGCCCGGCAGTGCATCCAGCGCCACTCGCCGTCCTTGCGCTGCATGCGGTGCACGCTCTCGAACAGCGGCGTGCGCCCGGCGATGTGATCGCGCAGCCGCGCCTGCACCCGGGGCAGCTCGTCGGTATGCAGCAGCCGCCGCCAGTCGATCGGCGCCTTGCGCAGGTCTTCCTCCGTGTAGCCCATGATCGCCAGCCAGCGCGGCGAGAAGTGCATCGCGCCATCGCGCGGGTCGAAATCCCAGCTGCCATCGTTGGCGGTGGCGATCAGCACCGCATCGCGCTCGGCGATCTCGGCCAGCGCCTGCCGCGCCCGCGAGCGCTCCAGGCCCGAGGCCAGGCTCGAGCCGAGCAGCTTCAGCAGCAGCTGGTGGTCGGCGTTCCAGGCCGCCTGCGGCTGACCGTAGAAGAAGGCGATGAAGCCCGCGCGGTGCCCGGCCACCTCGAAGCCCACCAGCAGCGCCGCGGCGGCCCCCAGGCTGCGCAGGCGCGCGGCATCGGCCTGCTGGGCGCTGGCCGGGGCCGAGGTGTCGGCGATGCCGAGCAGGCGCAGGTGCACCAGGCTGGCGTCCAGCCAGGGCCAGGCGGCGAGCGCCTCGCCCTGCAGGGTCTCGGGATTGATGGCGGTGAAGGCGTCGCGGGCCGCGAACACGCGCTGCACGCGCGCGCCGGTGGGATCCATGAGCACCACGGCGACGGCATCGCAGCCGGTGCCGGTACGCAGGGTCTCGGCGCCGGCGCCCACCAGGGCGGCGGCATCGATCTCGTCGAGGTTCTGGAAATCGACGGCGACCTTGGTCAGCGCGATGTCGAGGCCGCCGGCCGTGCGGCTGCTCCCGAGCAGTTGCTGCAGTCCCGTCAGCGTTGAACCGTGATCCACGGTGGCGATGGCTCTCGCGCCTCCCCAGACGCTTGCCCCGCATTCTGCCACGAAAATCGTGGAATACAAGCTAAGCCCATGAATCACCGGGAGTTGGTCTGGAGGCTGCCTGCGGCGCGGGGTTCGGACACAATACACGCGCATGCATGTCGTCGTCGTTCCCGTCACGCCCTTCCAGCAGAACTGCTCGCTGCTGCGCTGCGATTCCGGCCGCGCCGGCGCCGTCATCGACCCGGGCGGCGACATCGGGCAGATCCTCGCCACCGCGCAAGCCGAGGGCATCGACATCGGCAAGGTGCTGCTGACGCATGCGCATATCGATCATGCCGGGGCCGCGGCGGAGCTCGCGGCGCGGCTCGGCGTGCCCATCGAGGGGCCACAGCGCGAGGACCAGTTCTGGATCGAGAAGCTGCCCGAGCAGAGCCGGATGTTCGGCTTCCCGCCGGCCGCGGCCTTCACGCCGGCGCGCTGGCTCGAGCACGGCGACCGGGTCGGCGTCGGTGACGAGGAGCTGGAGGTGCTGCACACGCCAGGCCACACGCCCGGCCACGTGGTGTTCTTCCACCGCCGCGACCGCATCGCCTTCGTCGGCGACGTGCTCTTCGCCGGCTCCGTCGGCCGCACCGACTTCCCCCGCGGCGACTTCGCCACGCTGGTGGACTCCATCACGCACCGCCTCTGGCCGCTCGGCGACGATGTCACCTTCATCCCCGGCCACGGCCCCACCTCCACCTTCGGCCAGGAACGGCAGAGCAACCCCTTCGTCGGCGACGCCGCGCTTTGAGGGTGCCAGGTCGGGCGTTTCGGGTTTTTCGGGGTTGAGGGTGCCAGGCCGGGCGTTTCGGGCTTGTCGGGCTTGTCGGGCTTGTCGGGCCTGTTTACCCGGCAGGCGTAACGGCGGCATCCGGCACGAAGACCCGGAGCGCCGCACCCCAGTCCGCCGCCTCGAAGGGTGACGCCTCCGCCGTGACGAACTCGGCGGGACTGCCCGCACGCAGGTCCGGCCACGCCAGCCCCCAGTGCTCGCGCGGCGCCGCTGTCGCCGCGGCCAGCACGCGCGCCACCGACAGCCCCGCCCCGCGCATGAGCGCCAGCTCGTCGAGCAGGCCCTGGCCGTGGACGACACCAGGGCTGCCCGCATCCGAACCGGCGATCAGCCGCACCCCCAGCTCATCCGCCCGCGCGATCTGCGCCCGATGCGCGTCGAGGATGCGCCCGAGGTTCGCGATTGTCGGCGGCGACCAGCCCGCCGCCTGCGGGTGCGCCCACTGGAAGTGCACCGGCGCCAGCGTGGGCACCCAGGCGATGCCGCGGTCGGCCATGGCCTGCAGCGCCGCGGCACTCATGAAGTAGCCGTGCTCGATGGAGTCGACCCCCGCGGCGATGGCGGCCTCGATGCCCTCCAGCCCGCTGCAGTGGACGAACACCGGCCGGCCGTGATGGTGCGCGCGCTCGACCATCCCGCGCAGCGTCGCGGCATCGAACTGCGGGCCGGCGCTCACGGCCATGCGCCCGAAATCGACGATGCCGGTGAGGATGATCTTGATGTCGTCCGCCCCGGGGGCCAGGCGTTCGACCGCGGCGAAGGCCTCCTCGCGCGTGGCGACCTCGGTGCCCATGAAGCGGCCGTAGGCACCCCGGCGGCAGATGGCCGGCCCCGGCGAGCGGACCTCCACGCCCGGCTCGCCGCGGACCAGCTGGCGCATCGCGTGATTGATGCCATGGCGGTCGCCGGCATCGCGGAGCAGCGTGATGCCCGCCGCGCGTGCCCGGCGCAGGTTGGCCGTGGCGATCGCCTGCAGGGACGCCGTGTCGCCGGCCGGGGCCGCGCGCCCCGCGCCGCGCGCGGACGGCGTACCGTCGAGAAAGAGATGGCAGTGGGCCTCCACCAGCCCGGGCATCAGGAAGCCGACGGTCGTGGCGTGCGCCGCGCCGGCCCCTGCTCCGCCCGGACCCGGTTCGCCGGGCGCGGTGATCGCCGCGATGCGCCCGCCGCGCAGGTGGAACGCGTAGGGCCCGTCGTCGTGGAAGCGCCGGCCGCAGAAGTAGCGGCGGGCGACCAGCACCTGTGTGTCGGCAGCGCCGGTCACCGCGGGCCTCAGGAGCGCTGCAGCTGCAGCAGGCGGCGCAGCGCGGGCCGGCCATCCAGCGCGATGATCTCGCGCAGGGCCACCAGCACCGGGTCCCCGTCGGGCAGCAGCCGGTAATCCCGCCAGGGCGTGCCGATGATCATGTCGAGCCCGCGCGGCATGGCGAGCGTCAGGAAGGCGTTCTCGAGGCCCTCCCGCAGCGGCAGGCCACCGCGCGTGGTGGCCGGCAGCTGCTGGGCGAAATTGCTCAGCCCGCCGCAGAGGTGCACGCCGGCCAGCGCGGGATCACCGGCGATGCGCTCCATGCCCTCGAGCGTCGCGCGGGTCAGGCCAGTGAGGTCCGCGGCCAGCGCGCTGATGGAGACATCGACGATGATCTCGCCGGGGGCGAGCCCGTGCTCCGCCACCAGCCGCTCGACACAGCGCCGTGCGGTGGCGTGGATCTCGGCGCCGCTGCGGTTCTGCCGCGCCTCGCCCGCCTCCATCCGCTCCGAGGCCATGAGGATGACGCCGGCCGGGCAGGCCCCGCCGCCGGGCAGCGTCCAGCGCGCCTCGGTGATGGAGTTGATGAGCGGCTTGCGGCCACGGGCGCGCGCGGCGTCATAGGCGCGCAGGCCGATCTCCTGCACCCGCGCGTCGGGCGAGTCGAGGCTCAGCGGCAGGTCGACCACCGCCTGCACCGCGCGGATCACGGCGACCAGGAAATCCGGCTGTGCGAGCGCGTCCGCGCCGGTGTTGATGTTCAGCCATGCCGCGCCGGCCGCCGCCTGGCGCTGCGCCAGCGCCTGGATGCCGGCGATGTCGGCCGTCTCGAACAGCTGCCGCGTGCTGCGAAAGCCCGGATTGATGCGCTCGCCGATGATCTGCAGACCGGGAATCATCGCCCGCCGCCCCCGCCCGCCGCCGCGGGCTGCCGGAAGTTGATGCGGCTGACGAACTGCCGCTGGAAGGCGGCGCTGCCCGCCATGCTGATGTAGC
Organism: Gammaproteobacteria bacterium; assembly: GCA_015709695.1. Lineage (NCBI taxonomy): Bacteria > Pseudomonadati > Pseudomonadota > Gammaproteobacteria > Gammaproteobacteria bacterium. The sequence goes on from CP054183.1 coordinate 1,463,074, forward strand.
GGGCACGCTGCGCGATCCGCGCCGCCTGCGCGCGATGCGGATGCGACAGCGCCGCCAGGCGCGTGCCGAGCCCGGCGGCATCGCCGATCTGCGCGAAGCGCTCGCGCGGCAGCCCGGGCAGCATGCCGATGGCGATGGCGCTGTCGAGATCGATGTAGCTGCCGAAGGCACCGGCGACGATGACCTGGTCGAGCTGCGCCTCGTCCAGGCCGGCGGCCTGCAGCAGCATGTCGATGCCGCTGCGGATGGCGGCCTTGGCGAGCTGCACGGCGCGCACGTCGCCCTGGGTGAAGACAATCGCCGGCGCATCGCGCTCGGCCTCCGCCACCAGCACGAATTCCCGGGTGTGGTCGTTGTCGCGCACCCGCTCCGGCCCCGGCTGCAGCCGCCCGCGGTGGTTGATCAGGCCGGCACGCAGCAGCTCGGCGACGATGTCGAGCACGGCCGAGCCGCAGATGCCCTCGGGCGGCGCCCCGTCGATGACCTGCAGCCGGGGCTCGCCGTCCTCCCGCAGGGTCACCCGCTCGATGGCACCACGTGCCGCCTGCATGCCCCAGGTGATCTCGCCGCCCTCCAGGGCCGGGCCGGACGGGCAGGAGACGCTGAGGATCTCCTCCCCGCGCAGCAGCGAGATCTCGGTATTGGTGCCGATGTCGAGCAGCAGCGTGATCCCCTGCAGCTCCCGGGTCTCGAGTGCCAGGAGCGCGGCCACGTGGTCGCCGCCGATGAAGCCGGCGATTGCGGGGAACAGGTGCACGCTGGCCGCCGGCGCGGCCGCCAGGCCGAGGTCGCGGGCCTCGAGGTCCGCGGCCCCGCGCAGCAGCGGCGAGAACGGCGCGTGCGCCAGGCCCGCCACCGGCAGTGCGAGCAGGAAATGCGCCATGACGGTGTTGCCGGCCACCACCACGTCGCAGATGTCGGTGACGGCGGCCTCCGCCTGCGCGCACAGCGTCGTCGCCAGCCGGTTGATGCCCTCGATCGCCAGGCGCTGCAGCTGGCGCAGCTGCCTGGCATCGTGCACCGCCCGGTTCAGCCGCGTGATGATGTCCCCGCCCAGCGACTGCTGCGGGTTGGTGATGCCCGCCTGGCACAGCGGCGCGGTGCGTCCCCGCCGCAGGTCGAGCAGGAAGGCGCCGATGCTGGTGGTGCCGAGATCCACGGCGAGCGCCAGCGCCCGGCGGTCCGCCGGCAGCACCTGCACCAGCTCGCCCCGGCGCAGCGCCGCGAGCAACCGCACCGGCTCGCGCCCGGCGAACGCCGCGGCGGCACGCAGCGCGTCGGCATCCACCGCCTGGCAGCGCGCCGCGCCGTGGCGGTTGATGGCGGCGATCAGCCGGTCGTCGAGACTGCTGGCGGGATCGTCGGGCTGCCCCGCGAGGCGGATGCGCCAGGTGCGCACCGTCGGGTCCGGCACCAGCCGGACGTCGTTGCCGGCCAGCGCGCGCACCGTCTGCGCGGCGGCCGAGCGCGGCGGCACCTGCACCGCACAGCCCTCCCGCGGCCAGATCTGGCAGGCCCGCCGCCAGCCGTCGGCCAGCAGCTTCGCCGACAGCAGCCGGCGATCCGCGGCACTGGGTTCGGGCGCCGGCCCGTCGACGATGCGGATCAGGCAGGACAGGCAGGTACCGCTGCCCCCGCAGGAACTCGCCAGCGGGATGGCGCCACGGCGCGCGCCATCGAGCAGCGACTCGCCCGGCTCCAGGCGCAGCGTGGCCTCGGCAGGCCGGAAGTGGATGACCGCGCCCGGCGCATCGGCAGGCGATGGCGTCATGCCGCTCCCGCCGACCTCGCGCGGCTGAAGCGGCAGCGGGCGCCGCTGGCACAGGCGCAGCCGGGCCGGTCCTGCCGCGGCGGACGGACATGGCGGCCGACCGGCGCCAGCGCGGTGGCGGTCTTCAGCGGCGACATCACGCCGCTGCCGGCCAGCGTGATGCCGATCCGGCCGGCACCGGCGAGCTGCAGCAGCGGGGCCTGCGCCGTCAGTGCCACCACGCCGTCGCCCGGCGCCTCGGGCCTGCCGACGGCCAGACCCTGTGTCGCCAGGTCCTCGCGCAGGCGGGCGAACAGCTGCTCGCCGAGGCGGAACACGAACAGGCTGGCCAGCTCGTCGAGCACGAGAGCCTGCAGGCCCCGGCGCTGGCCGAAGGCCTGCGCCACCGCGGCGGAAACCCCGGGCCCCAGCGACCAGGCCGCCGCGAGGACGAACTCGGCCCGTGCGCGCTGCGGCAGGCGGCGACCCGGTTCGAGCAGCTGCCGCATCCCGTCGCCCTCCCCGCCCTGCAGTCCGATGCAGCGGTAGCTCGCCCGCGGCCGGATCAGCCGCTCGCAGCGGATGTGCTCGAGCAGCTCCGCCACCATCGCCCGGGCCGGCCGTGCGCGGAAAGCGGGTCCGTCCAGCGCCAGCCGCCGCAGTACCTCGTCGCAGGAGAGGTCGAGGTCGAAATCCGCGACGACCACCACGGCTCAGTACACCCCGTGCCGCCGGATGGCGTCGAACATGGCCCTGACATTGGCCGGGCGGGCCTCGCGCGGGATGCCGGCGCCGCCGCCGTCGAGGATGTAGGCACCATCCCTGCCCACCGTGGCCACCAGCTGTCTCACCTGTTCCTCGACCTCGGCGGGCGATCCGGCGATCAGCAGCGAGGCGGGCATGCCGCCGCGGATGCAGATGCGGGTGCCGAACACCGCCTTCGCGCGCACGAGATCGGTCTGCTCGAACTGGTAGGTGCAGCTGCCCGGCGGCACATCGGCGATGACCTCCAGCCGGCTGGTGCAGTCGCCCTCGAAGAAGGGCATCGGCGTCAGCCCGGCATCGAGGGTCATCTGCATCAGCCGGCGCAGCTGCGGCCAGTAGAACGTCGCGAACTGCTTCGGCGACATGAAGCCGTCGATGCCCCAGTGCAGCGGGATGAACACCGTCTTGCTGGGCAGCGTCCTGAACAGCTCGATGGCGCGCCGGTTGAAGTTGTCCAGCACGACGTCGATCGCCTCCAGCAGCTCGTCGGGCCGGCGCATCATGTCGAGCATGCCGCCCTTGGCGCCGCGCATGAAGTCGACGATGAGGTCGAAGGGACAGAGCATCGCGCCGCCACGGTGCACGGGAAAGCCCAGCCCCGCCATGCGCTGGATGAAGGCGCGGTCGCGGGCCAGCGTACTCAGGGCATGCCGGCCGGCTTCGTGGAGCGTGTCCATGGCCCGCTTCATCTCGGGCGTGCCGAAGGGGGCGATATTGAGCGCCATGCCGGTGTAGATGAGGCCGAGCGGGTTCGGGAAGCCGGCGAAGGCGTCCAGGTGCTTCGCCGTGCGGGGGATCATGCGCGTCAGCCAGAAGTACGAGGGATCGGCGATGAACTCGCGGTACTCGTCCGCGCGCATGATCTCGCGGTCGAGGTACTGGAAGGGGTCATCCTCCCCCACGCGCCCGCCCGGCCACTCCATCGGCAGGTAGCCGATGAGGTCGAGCTGCGGGCCCAGCAGGTTGCGGGTGTGCTGCTGCTCGAAGGCATCGGGCTCGAAATCGACAATGGTCTTCTCGAGCGCGCGTTCGAGCTTGTCGGCGTCGTAGACGACCTCCGCCAGCGTGAAGCCCGCATAGCGCGCGAAGAAGTCCGCGGTGAACAGCGGCGCGGGCACCCGGTCCGGCACCCGCCCGGCCATGGCATCGGCCATGCGCCGCTGGCGCTGTGCGTAGAGCTCTTCGACGGACGTGTTCATGGCCGGGGCCCTGTCCAGTCGTTGCACAGCGCCACCGCCTCCACGGCGCTGCGGCCGAAGGCATCGGCGTGCGTGAACTCGCAGACCCGCTCGTCGACCTGGCCGCCGCCGATCATCACCTTGAAGTCGCCGCGGACGCCGGCCTCGCGGAAGGATTCGATGATGTCCTTCATCGAATCGAAGGCGAGCGTGAGGAAACCGCTCAGGCCGACCACCGCCGGCCGGTTGGCGCGGATGGCCTCGAGGAAGCGCTGCGCCGGGACGTCCACGCCGAGGTCGATCACCCGGTAGCCGGCGATCTCCAGCATGAAGCTCACGATGTTCTTGCCGATGTCGTGCAGGTCGCCCTTCACCGTGCCGATCACCACGCTCGCGCGCGCGGCGGACTCCGCGGCGCCCGCATCGCCGATGATCAACGGCCGGGCCATGGCGCTGATCTCGGTGAGCATCTCCCCGGCCAGCATCAGCTCGGTGAGGAAGTACTCCTCGGCCTCGTAGCGGGCACCGACGATGTCCATGGCCTGGCGGCAGAGCGCGAGCATCTGCAGGGGGTCGTAGCCCGCATCGAGCATCTGTCGCGCCAGGGCCAGGGCCGGCTCCTCCTCCATGTCCGCCAGCAGGGTGATCAGCCGTTTGCCTTGCTCATCGGTCATCACGACACCTCCACGTTGCGTTCTCAGTCCATGCGGGAAGCCGGCCGCGAGAGCCCGGCACGCTGCGTGATCTCCGCCAGCCGCTGCACATGCCGGTGCAGCATCAGGTGCACACCGGAGACACCGGGCACGGCGCGGATCCGCTCGATCAGCTCGATGCAGATCGCCACGCCGGTCGCGGGCGGGTCGCGCGACTGCTCCAGCCGGTGGACCAGCCCGTCGGGAATGTGCACGCCGGGGATGTGCCCGCGCATCCACCCGGCCGCGCGGGCCGAGGGCAGCAGGCCCACGCCGACCAGGATCGCGCAGCGCTCGTGCAGGCCCTGGTCGCGCACCTGCTGCATGAAGGCTTCGAGGCGGGCGACATCGAAGCAGTACTGGCTCTGCACGAAGCGCGCGCCCGCCGCCACCTTGCCGGCGAAGTTGCCGACGCAGGCCTCGACTGGCCCGCTGAACGGATCCACGGCCGCGCCGATGAACAGCGCCGGTGCCGCGGCGAGCGGCCGTCCCGAGCACAGGCGGCCTTCCCTGCTCAGCGTCACCGCGGTGCGGATCAGCGCCAGGCTGTCGAGCTCGAATACCGGCTGCGCCCAGCCATGGTCGCCGTTGGCGATGTCATCGCCGCGCAGGCACAGCAGGTTGTGCACGCCGAGTGCGGCCGCGCCGAGGAGTTCCGCCTGGATGGCGATGAGATTGCGGTCCCGGCAGCACAGCTGCATGACCGGCTGCAGGCCCTCGCGCACCAGCAGCGCAGCGGCCGCCAGGCTCGACATGTGGCAGTTGGCGCCCGGTCCGTCGGGGACGTTGATCGCATCCACGCAGCCCCGGTAAGGTGCCAGCAGACTGCGGAAATCGTCCGCGTCCGCCGAATCCGGCGGCACCATCTCCGTCGTCACGACGAAGGCACCGGCAGCCAGCCGGCGCTCCAGCAGGCTTGCCGGGCCGCTTGGCACGGCGGATTGCCCTGCACCCTCGGTCAATCGTCGACTCCCGGGTTCGGCCGGATGCCTGGCACAGTATCAACACTGGCTCATATGTCAACGAAGTTGCCCGCTTTGGCGGTGGTGCCAGGTCGGGCTTTTCGGGCTTGTCGGGGGCGGCGGTGCCAGGCCGGGCTTTTCGGGCTTGTCGCAGCCCACCACCTGGCGCCTGCCAGGCGACTGACCGTCAGGCGAACCGCCGCATCAGCAGCACCTTGATGTAGGGGGGTGGTGGTGCCAGGCCGGGCTTTTCGGGCTTGTCGCAGCCCACCACCTGGCGCCTGCCAGGCGACTGGCCGTCAGGCGAACCGCCGCATCAGCAGCACCTTGATGAGGTGCCAGACGTTGTTGGCGGTCCAGTACAGGACCATGCCGGCGGGGAACGTGTAGAACAGCAGGAAGAAGGCCAGCGCCATCAGATACAGGTTGCGCCGCTGGCGCGCCTGCAGTTCGGCGTTCAGCGAGGCTTCCTGCTGGATGACGGCTGCGAGGATGCTCACGGCGGTCATGAGGAAAGGCAGCAGGTTCAGGTCGGAGCCGAAGAACGGCAGCGTGAAGGGCAGCTGCGCGAGGCGATCGGGCGCGGCGAGGTCGGCAATCCACAGGAAGCCCACGCCGTCGAGCGCGAAGTTGCCCGCCAGCATGTCGAAGGCGGCGATGAACATCGGCACCTGGATGGCGAAGCCTGCGAGGCTCTTGAAGGTGTAGAGCGGGTGCACGCCCTCCTCGCGGTAGGCCTGCAGCGTCAGCTTGTGCGCTTCTTCGCCGCGGAAACGGCGGCGGATCTCGGCCAGCCTCGGCTGCAACCGGCTCTGCGCGCGGTTGACCTCCGCCTGCCAGCGGTCGGCGATGTGGGTCAGCGGATAGAGGATCAGCTTCACCGCCAGCGAGAGCAGCACGATCGCCAGGCCTTCGCTGCCGACGCGGCTGGAGATGGCGCCCAGCAGGAAAAGCAGGCCCAGGCACAGCCAGCGCAGCGGCTCCCACAGCGCGGCGAACAGCGTCCCGGTCAGCTCCGCGGAAACCACGCGCAGGGACTTCCATTCCACCGGCCCGGCGTAGACCGTGAGGTCGAGCTGGCCATCGGGCGCGCGCCACACCAGCTCGTGCCGGTTGGGGGCCAGCGTGCGCAGCAGCAGCGGCAGTTCGGTCGCCGGCTGGACGAGCCAGGCCCAGAAACGCGATCGCAGGCCGGTCCAGGCCGCGCGGCTGGCGGTGAGGCCGGCGACGACACCGCTTTCCTCAGGGCCGATGCCGTGCTGGCCATCGGCGTCGATGCGGACGGCATCGACGGTGGAAAACGCGGCGCCGAAGCCGGGCAGCGGAGGAGGCACGAAGCGCGCGCCGCTCGTCAGCTGCAAGCCGGTTCCGGGCGGCAGCTGCAGGGTCATGCGCAGCACATGGCTGTGCCGCGACAGCTCGTAGCGCTGCACGCGGCTCGTCCCACCGGCCTCCTCCACCGGGCGCAGCTCGGCGACGAGGGCCTCGGGGGTTTCGTGGACCGTCGCGGTGTAGAGCGTGGAAGCCATGGCGTCGGCGGTGGCGGCATCGTCCGCCTGCCAGCGGATGGCGCCATCGTCCGGCGCCACCAGCACCTGGCGTGGCACGTCCGGGTCGTTGCAGGGGCCGGCGCAGCTCAGCCAGCGTAGCGGCAGGCCACCGTGAGTACTGATCGCGACTTCGACGGAGGCCGACTGCAACAGCACCTCTTCGCCCGGCTCGACTTCAGCCGCGAGCGAAGGCCCGGCGAGGATTAGCCACACAAGCCCGAAACACCCGAAATGCCCGGCCTGACACCGAAGCCACGCAAGCCCGAAAAGCCCGACCTGGCACCCGAACGAATGCATCAGCGGTAGAAGCGGCGCATGTCGCGCAGGGCGGCGGCGACGATGGCGGGGTCGAAGCGGGCGCCGGGGATGGGGCGGTAGTCGGGGCCGAGGACTTCGACGTAGCCACCGGGGTGGGTGACGATGGCACGGCCGGGCTCGACGATGGCGTGGGAGTTGTAGCTGCCGGCGATGATCCAGGGCCAGTCCTGGCCGGCGAACAGGTCGCGGCCGAGGGCGTAGTCGGCGGAATCGTTGCTGCAGCCGAAGGCATCCTTCAGCAGCGTCACCGGCAGGTCGTAGTGCGAGCTGCGGTGGTGGTACACGGCGGGCGCGCGGCCGGGCCAGTGCATGAGCAGCGTCGCGCGCAGCTGCGCCGGGCTGTAGTCGCTGGCATGGCCGAGGTAGCCGAGGCCGTTGTCGTCGAACTCGTAGCCGTGGTCGCTGAGGATGATCACCACCGTATCGTCCAGCAGCTGCCGCGCCCGCAGGTCCCGCAGCACGCGGCCGACCTCGCCGTCCACCATCCGCGCCGAGCGGCGGTACTGGCGCCAGGCGGTCTGCACCTCCGGGGTGGCGGCGAAGCGCCCGTCCATCGGCAGCGGGCCCGCATCGGCCGGCATCTCGCCCATCGGCGGGTCGTAATAGAGGAAGCCGAAGAACGGCTGCTTGCGGTCATGCTGGGCGAGCCAGGCGAGCCAGTCGTCGGTGACGGCGCGGTTGCGCCCGACGGCGGAGACCCCGGGCGTCTCGCCGCCGAGCCCGGGCAGGCCGGCGAACACGGTGCGCCCGATGTCGGTGGGCGAGAGGAACCCCGGCGCCGCGAACAGCCCGAGCTGGTAGCCGCGCCGGCGCAGCTCCTGCATCAGCACCGGCGGCTGCTGCACGCCGTAGAAGGCATCGAGGTAGGTGCTCGGCAGGCCGTAGAACATGGAGAAGATGCCGGCCCGCGAGGAGTTGCCGCCGCTCCAGTGGTTGGCGAAATCCAGCCCCGCCGCGCGGAAGCCTGCCAGCTCCGGCGTCAGCGCCGGGTCGATGGCGTCTGGGCGCAGCGCATCGACGATGATCCAGACGATGTTGGGCGTGGTGCCCGCCGGCGCGGCGCACTGCAGGGGATGCAGCGGGTACTGCAGCTGCCCGGCGCCCTCTGCGCCCACGCGCTGCAGCTGGATCTGCCGGTCCACCTGCGCCTGGCTGACCAGGCCGAGGCGCACCAGCCTGCGCTTGGCATGGATCGGGAAGTAGGCCGGCAGGTAGCGGGTCAGCTGCGTGACCGGAAGATGGCCGATGGCATCGGCCCAGATGTGGATGCCCTGCCCGCCCAGCCAGGCCGCGACCAGGCCCAGCGCCAGCCAGCGCCCGCCCCGCGAGGGCCGGGCCTCGACCCAGCCGCGCACGCTGCGGGCGAGCAGCGCCTCGAATACCAGCGCCAGCAGGCCGATGATGCCCACCATCACCCAGGTGGCCGGCTCGAACAGCATCGCGGTGAGCAGCGTCAGGTGATAGCGCTGGCTGGCGAAGACATTGCCGTCCACCACCAGCAGCGTCGCCAGCGCCGCGGCCAGCAGCACCGCGAGGCCGGTCACCAGCGGGCGCAGGGGCAGCAGCAGGCACAGCGGCACCAGCAGCAGGATCGCCGGCAGCGCCGCCAGCAGCGCGAACTGGCCGACGTAGGCGAGCAGCGCGTAGACCAGGCCCAGCGTATCGGCCTGCCAGGGCACCAGCAGCAGGTAGCGCAGGCCGAGCAGCCCGTAGAGCGCGGCGTTGGCGGCGACGAACCAGCCGATCCAGCGCAGCAGGCGGCGGCGGCTCTCCATTCAGCGATGCGCCGCGGGTGCGGCCGCGGCGATCTCCGCGGCGATGGCGGCCACCGCCTCGGCGCCGGCACGACCGCTGCTGCCGACATTGCACATGTAGTCGCGGCGCAGGGCCGCGGCGTTGTCGCGCGCCCGGGCGGGATCGCGCGCCAGCCGGCGGATCAGCTCCGGCGCCTCGGCCAGCCGCTGCGGCGGCAGCAGCGCACCGAGCTTCTCGCGCACCAGCGATTCGAACGGCTCGATGCCCAGCTCCTGCCAGCTGCTGTTGCGGCTCTTCGGCGGCAGGTCGATGTAGAGCACCGGCTTCTCCAGACCCATGCCGTAGTCCTGCCCGGCGCCGGACCAGTCGGTGATCATGACGTGCGAGTCGAACAGCGAGTCGCTCTCGCCCATCTGCTCGACGAGGCGGAAGCGCGGGTTGGCGCCGTGGCGCGCGCTGATGCGGTCGATGACCTGAGGGGTCTGCCACCGGGTCTGGAAGTGCGGGCGCAGCGTCAGGCGGAACCCTGCGTCGAGGAGGATATCGGCCAGCTCCAGCCCGCAGGTATTGAGGATGGTCTGTTCGCCCCAGGACGGGGCCAGCAGCACGTGGATGTCCGCGTCGGTCGCCACCGGCGGCGGTTCGCGCCGCTGCGCCAGCAACTGCTCGATGCGGTGGTAGCCGTGCGGCACGAGGCGCTTGGCCGGCAGCTGGTGCAGCTGCTCGCGACGGCGGATCTCCCGCGCCTGGTGCGGGCCGGCATGGAGGATGGTGTCGTAGTGGTCGAAGGAGTTGGCGTGATCGGCCATGTGGGTGCTGATCAGCGAGTGGAACATGTAGACGTAGTGCACCGGATGCATCGAGCGCTTGAGGTCGAAGTTGCCGAGGTCCAGCAGCTGGGTCAGCAGCACGTCGGCCTGCAGGAACTGGAAGAACCAGATGCGCACCAGGCCCTTGCCGATGCAGAAGCCGGCGATGCGCGGATCAGCCTGGTGCAGCCCGGGGTCGGCCGGGTCGGAGCTGACGTAGCAGATGGATTCGCCCAGCACGCCGGTGAGGTGCGCGACGATCGGCTGGAAGTGGTGCCAGTCCTGGCCGCTCTCCGAGTACAGGACGATGCGCCGCGCGCTGCGCGGCTGGCGGCCGAAGCGCCGGTACTCGCGCCACTCGCGCAGCAGGCCCGCCATCAGTCGGCGGACGCGGGCGGTTCCCCCGGCTCGGCTTTCGCCGGCTGCCCGGGCGCCGGCCCGGGGCGGGCGGCATCGCGGCGAAACAGGCCCTTGATCTTGTACCAGAAGGTCTTCACCGCCAGCGCCGCGGTGGCGAACACGCCGACGATGGCCGAGAGGATCATGCTGCCGGTGCTGGGGTCGAGGTACGCCCAGGCCTCCGGCGCCACCATCGCCAGCGATATCAATAGATAGGGGGCAAGGCCCCTGGCACCTGTCATCCTCATCGCAGCTCTCCTCGGCCGGCGCGGGCACCCGGCGCCCGGCGGCTGTTTAGCATCAATGCGTGCACGGCGCAATGCCGCGACCGGCCCCGGCATCCAGCGCGGCGATGCGCGCATGGAGGCCGGCCCGCGCCCGCCGCAGCTGTGCCGGGTCGTCGATTTCGCCCCAGAGCAGGTCCGGCACCAGCGGGCAGGCGATGGGGCGCTCGCGCGCGGCGGCAACCAGGCAGTCGGTCTCGTAGTCGAATTTCAGCGAGCGGCCGAAGGCCTGCGCGGCGATGTCCTGCATCAGCGCGAACAGCCCGGCCGAGATCAGCGAGATGCCCACCAGCTCGCCGCTGACCGCGGCGCCGAGGCGGCTGCGGTCCTTGGACATGGCGCGCAGCAGCCCGCCCGGCGCCTCGACATACACCTCGTCGCCGGCCCCGGTCGGCCCGGAGAGCAGGATGGCATCGGCCGCCGGCTGCGCCAGCAGCACCTGCAGCGCGCGCGGCTCGTAGATGAGATCGGATTCCAGCAGCAGGAACGGTCCCTGCACGGCCTCGCGCGCGCAATAGAGCGAGTACATGCTGCCCGAGCGGGCGAAGTCGGCGTTGTGGACGGTGCGCACGCGGTCCGCGTAGTCCCGCGCCAGCGCCTCGTAGTGGCCGGCGCAGTAGCCGGTGACGATCACCACGTCGTCGATGCCCTGCGCCAGCAGCCGCAGGATCGATTCCTCGACGATGGGCCGCTCGCCCAGGCGCAGGAAGCCCTTCGGGTAGCCGTCGACCTCGGCCCGCAGCCGCTGGCCCTGGCCCGCCGCGAGGATGACGGCGCTGCGGATCGCCGCGCCGCTCACCGGCCCCGCCCGCGCAGCACGGCGCGCAGCGCCCGGCACAGACGCTCGAGGTCGGCCGCGGTGATGTCGCCCATGTGGGCGATGCGGAAGATGTCCGGCGCGAGGCGGCCCTGCCCCGCATAGATGATGAAGCCGCGGCGCTTCAGCGCATCGTGCAGGCCGCGGTAGTCGAGGCCGCGCGGCAGGCGGTAGGCGTGGAGCACGCTGCTCGCCTCGCCCTCCGGCAGCAGGCGGCGCGCACCGAGCGGCGCCAGCGTCGTCGCCACGCGCAGCGCCCGCTCGCGGTAGCGCGCCAGCCGTCCGCGCCAGCCGCCCTGCTCCGCGTGCTCCTCCAGCGCCGCATCCAGGGCGAAGGCCACCTGCACCGCCTGGGTGAAGGGCGAGTAGCCGTCCGTGTGCTGGGCGGCATGGTAGGCATGCAGGTCGAGGTAGACGCCGCCGGCGGCGGCCGGGCGCTGCCACAGCTCGCGCCGCGCCAGCACGAAGGACAGGCCGGGCGCGCCGTGCAGGCACTTGTTGGCGGTGGCCGCCACCGCTGCCAGGTTCCAGTCGCGCCCGGCGATGCGCTCGGCGCCGAAGCTGCTGACACCGTCGAGCAGCAGCTGCACGCCCCAGGCGCGGCAGCTGCGGCCGATCATCTCCAGATCGTTGAGCCTGCCGGTAGTGGTCTCGTGGTGCACCACGGCCACGTGGCTGATGGCCGGATCCCGTGCCAGCGCGGCCTCCAGCCGCGGGATGCTGACCGGCTCCAGCCAATCATGCGCCAGCACCTGGTGCGGGCGCCCCTGCGCGGCGAGCATGCGTGCCATGCGCTCGCCGTACACGCCGTTGGCGAGCACCAGCGTGCTGCGCTCGCGGGGCGCGAAACTCGCCAGCATCCCCTCCACCGCCGCCGTGCCCGAGCCGGTGAGCAGCACCGCCTCGTAGTCCCCCGCCAGCTCCTCGTGGACGGCGGCCAGCCGCGCATCGATGCGGCGCACCAGGGCGGCGAACTCCGGCTCGCGGTGGCACCAGTCGCCGCGGCCGAGCGCGGCGCGCACGCGCCGCGTCAGGGTCACGGGGCCGGGATTGAGCAGGATGGTGCGCATCATGCCGACGACAGGGGCCGCGGACCGAGGTGGCGGCGCAGGCGGGCGGCGACCTCGGCGGGCGCGGTATCCGGCCGCGGCAGGTCGGGCGCGACACCGGGGAGGGTCGGCACGTGCACCAGGCGCAGGCCGGCGGCACGCCAGTCGACATGCTCGCGCAGTTCGTCGGGGTCGTTGGCCACCGTCACCCGCGGGTAGCCGGCGGCGGCGGCGAGCGCGCAGAAGTCCACGTTGCGCGACACGGTCGCCTGGCCACCGGTGGATTCGTGCATGCCGTTGTCGAGCAGGACATGGAGGAGGTTCGGCGGCCTCTCGGTGCCGAGCGTGGCGAAGGCGCCGAGACGCATCAGCATCGCGCCATCGCCGTCGAGCACGACGATGCGCTTGTCCGGCCGGGCGATGGCCAGCCCCAGGCCGAAGCTCGAGGCGCAGCCCATCGAGCCGACCATGTAGAGCTGGCAGGGCCGGTCGTCCAGGGCCCAGAGCTCGCGGCCCGTGTAGCCGGTGGTGGCGATGACGATGTCGTCACCGCGCAGCGCCGTCTGCACCGCGCCCAGCATCCTGCGGCGACTGGCGCGGGCGATGCGCTCGGAGCCCATCTCGCCGCCGTGACGGCGGCGCAGCGGCTCGGGGGTGCGCGCCTCGAGCTCCGTGGGCGCGACCGCGCCCTTGCTCATGACCAGCGCGTAGGGGCGCTGCTCCCGCTGCATGTACTCGCAGGCGCGCTCGAGTGCCGGCACGATCGCCGCCTCCTCCGCCGGGAAGGGTGCCCAGGGGATGCCCATCAGCTCCAGCAGCTGCGGCGTGATGCGGCCCATCAGCTCGTGCTGTGGCTCGTCGGCGGCGCCGCCCGGCTCGCCGCGCCAGGTGACGATGACCAGCACCGGCAGGCGGAAGGTCCAGGTGAGCGAGGTCAGCGGATTGACGGCATTGCCGAGGCCGGAGTTCTGGAACATCACCACGCCCGGCAGGCCGCCGAGCTCGGCGCCGGCGGCCACCGCCACCGCATCGCCCTCGTTGACCGCACCCACGTAGCGCAGCCCGCGCGAGTTGATGACATGGTTGATGAACGGCGTGAGATACGAACAGGGCACGCCGGTGTACAGGCCGAAGCCGCGGGCGCTCGCCGCCTCGATGAAGCTTGCAGCCTCGATCACGCGAAGCTCCCGGCCGCGAGCACGTCGGCGAGGCTGTCGACGTCGAGCCAGTGGCCGGTGGTGTAGACCACGCGGATGCGTTCGCCGCGGGCCACCAGCTCGCTCAGCAGGTGGTGCAGCTTGGCCTGGCGGTTGGCGGGCAGCGCCGCCATCGCGCTCACCACGGCGCGCAGGCGCGGCAGCGCCCGCGCGCGCACCCGCAGGAAGCCCATCCACTCGCCGTGGCGCTCGCGCTCGGGGATGTCCTCGGCACAGCGCGTGAGCGTGATGTCATGGTAGAAGGCGTGGCGCGAGTGCGGTTCGCTGCAGCTGACGTAGTCGGCGGCACGGCCGCGGTTCACCGAGTCGCGCCAGTCGGTGTCGGCCACCACCACGAAGTCGTCCGCGGGCTCGGCGAGGTTGTCGACGATGTAGCGCTTGAAGATGACGTCGCCGTAGGAGACGTAGAGGTCGCTGCCGTCGTCGGCATCGGCCTCCAGCGCGCGGGCCAGCGACAGCAGCTCGCCGGTGTCGGCGTACTGCGGGTTGTCCACGTAGGCGAGTCCGGGCAGGTCGATGGCCTCGGGCAGGTAGCCGCGCACCACGGTGATGCGTTTGATGCCCGCGGCATTGTAGGCGGCGACGATATGCGCCAGCAGCGGCTGGCCGCGCACCTCCACCATGGCCTTGGGCCGGTTCGCGGTGAGCTCGCCTAGCTCCGAGCCGCGCGAGGCCGCCAGCACCACCACGCGCGCATCGTTGGCCTGCCGCGGCAGGTAGCGCTCCTCGGCCTCCTGCAGCTCGGATGCCCCCTGCAGGCGGAAGATCTCGCGCACCGGCGCCACGCGGTCCTCCATGGCCTGCAGGTTCTGCTCGCGCGCCAGCGTGGCGGCGCAGGCCTGCATGGCGGGGATCGCCGCGCGCAGCAGGTGGTTGGCCCAGATGGCGATGGAGAAGCCAGCCTCGCGGAACACGTCGGTGGGGGTGGCGTAGTACTTGGTGGGGACGATGACCACCGGGCTCCTGTCGGCCCATTCGCGCTTGAAGGCCAGCACCTCCTTGGGCGTGGCGAGCGCGCTGTGGATGAGGATGCCGTCGGAGCCGGCGGCGTGGTAGGCCTCGGCGCGGCGCATGGCCTCGGCCAGACCCCAGCCGGCGATGAAGGCCTCGACGCGGGTGATGATGCAGAAATCGTCGTCGCGCTGCGCGTCCTTGCCGGCCTTGATGCGGCTGCAAAACTCGTCGATGTCGGCGAGCTGCTGCTTCTCGCCGTCGATGAAGCTGTTGGTCTTCGGGTAGATCTTGTCCTCGATGCACACCGCGGCCACGCCGCGCTGCTCGAGCTTGCGCACCAGGCGGCGCACGTTGTTGAAGTTGCCGTAGCCGGTGTCGCCATCGAGCAGGATGGGCACGGTGGTGGCATCCACCATGAACTCCAGCATCTCCAGCACCTGGGTCCAGGAGGCCTCGTTGCTGTCGCGCACGCCGTACTGCGCCGACATGCACAGGCCGCCGGCCCACAGGCCCCTGAAGCCGGCCTCCTCGCCGATGCGCGCGCTGATGCCGTTGTGGGCCTCGAGCAGGAATTCGAGTTCCGCGCTGTGCAGCAACTGGCGAAAGCGCGTGGTCCGGCGCAGCCGTCCGGATGAGGGTTCCGGTGCCCTGGGGTTCGCTGCCATGATCTGCCCTGCCCGCTTCAGACGCGGTAGCGGTACTCCCGCCCCGCCTCGCGCTCGATGTCGGGCGGGTAGCTGGCGCGCTTGTCGGCGTAGTACTGCGCCAGGTGATCGCCCTCGCTGGCGCGATTGTAGGTGTAATAGAGCACGCGGCGCGCATCGCCGGTGTGGTTGGGCGCGGAACGGTGCGGGATGAAGGAATCGAAGAACACCGCGTCACCCGGTTCCGCCTCGATGTGCAGCCAGCGAAGGCCGGCGAGCTGCGCGGCATCGAGCGGCTCCCACTCGCGGCCGATCAGCCGGTGGGCGCCGGCGAAGCCGCTGGCCATCTCCAGGCAGCCGTTGGCGATGGTGGCGCGATCGACCGTGACCAGCGCGGTGATGTGCAGCGACGCATAGCGCGACCAGCCGGCCTGCACGTCCTGGTGGGGCTCGAAGCCGCCGCCACCCGGCAGCTTGAAGTTGATCTTGTCCTTGAACAGCACCGCCGGTTCGCCCAGCAGCTGGCCGCAGGCGCCCTGCAGCGCCGCGCCCGTCGCCAGGCTGCGGAAGCCCGCATGCCAGGGCAGCACGTTTTCCATGCGGTTGAGCAGGCGCCGTCCGTCGCGCGACTGCTCGAAATACATCATGTGGCGGCCCGCGGTTTCCGGCCAGGCCTGCACCTCGTCGGTCCAGCGACGGATGTCCGCCACCTCGGCGGCACCGAACAGGCGCGGCACCACCACATGGCCCTCGGCGCGGAAGCGCGCCACCTGGCTGGCATCGAGCGGCCCGTCGACGGCCGCAACAGGACGAGCTTCAGCTTTCAAATCATGTCCTATCTGTTTGATTCAACGACTGGAAGATCTACCCGACGATCCATCGGCACGCCACCGCCCGCGGCCGCCGGGCCCGCGCCGCGGTGGAATTGTCCGCTGCGCCTGCCGGCTCCGCAATACGGCCGTCGCGGCCGGGCGTCCTCACCAGGGACCGTGGAACTCGAGCCGGTAGAGACGGGCCGGCACGCCGGCATCATCCGCATCGGTCACCGCCCAGCCACGGCCGGGATCGGCCGGGTCCAGGCAGAGGCCCTCGATCTTCTGGCCGTGCAGCGCGCCGGCGGCATCGCGGATCTCGATCCAGCGCGCGTGGCCGCGGCGGATGATGCCGGCCACCGAACCGGCCACGGCGCCATCCACCGTGGCGCCGGCGCTGTCTTCGGCCGCGGCGACGAACAGCGTGCCGCCCGCCGGCGCCGCCGCGACATCGGTGAAGCCGAGCGCGATGCCGTCGAGCATGCCGAGATCGTAGCGCGTCACCCTGTCGGCCCCGGGCATCACCCCGGCGCCAGGTGACTGCGGCAGGAAGGCCTGCCGTGGCAGGTCCACGCTGGCATTGAAGCCACCGCGCCCGCCGCGGTTGAACAGGCGCAGCCCGCGCCCGCGGGCCAGGGCCCCTTCGATGTTGAGCACGCCACCGGTGAAATCGCCGGCCGCCCGCAGCATCGCATACAGCCCGTCCGCCGCCCGTACCGCCACCCGCGGCCGCAGCGGATCGGCGAGCTGTGCCAGGCGCCAGGGTGGCTTGCGGCTGCCCGAACTCAGCAGCAGCAGCGTTTCGGGCCCGGCGGCGGAACCGAAGCGCACGCAGGCCTCGAAATCGAAGCGTGGCGGGTCATCGGCCGTCCTCGGCACCGGCACCGTGGTGACCCGGCCATCCCGCGGCTCCACCAGGGCCACGGCATCGGCGTCGTCCTGCACCAGGGCCAGGCGTCCGCCGAACCAGGCCAGGGCGGAACCCCCGCGCAGGGGCAGCCGCGCGCCGCCTGTATCGCGCCGGAACAGCTCCCGCTCGCCGACCACGGTGGCATGCAGCCGCGCATCACGCCGGGCGACGCAGCGCTTCACGATGGCGGGCATGGGTTGCCGCGGCTAGCGCGGCGTGACCGGGGCATCCTCCCCGGTAGTGATGGTCGCGCCCGGCGGCATCTCGCCGGTGGCCACCGCCTCGATGTAGTCGACCGTCGGCAGGTGGCAGTACGCCTGGCCCTGGAACTTCTCGGGCAGGAAGCGCGTGAACCAGCGGTCGTAGTCCTGGAAGAGGCCGGGCGACGACAGGTGGGTGCGACCGTCGGCAGCCGCGTGGATCGCCTGGAAATCGCCGAGGTAGGACCGCCCCGTGACATAGGGCTCGTCATCGTCGACGACGAAGGCAGCCGCGCGCGCCGCGGCGGCGGCATTCCCGGCCTGGCGCAGGGCGGCCACGGCCTGGTCGCGCGCCAGCCGTGTCAGGTCCGGGCAGGATCGCTGCGTGCCCGCCGCCTGCGGCCCGTAGACCGCGCGCAGCTGCGCGGCGGTCTTCACCTTGCAGGAGACGACGATCGGCCGGCGACCGGCATAGGTCACCACCTGGTAGATGCGCAGCGGCTTCACGAAGGGCTTCGAGTGCCGGTAGGACGGCATGTCGGTGAACACCGTGTTCTCGCCGCGCAGCGAGGTGCCAGCCATCAGCTGCTGCACGGTCATGCAGAAATCCGCCGATGCCGGCGGCGGCAGTCTGCCGGCGGCGGGCTGCGCCCCCGCCACCGTGATGGCCGGCGCCGCGACCAGGCAGGCCACCAGGACCATCGATCGTCCGGAATTCATGCGCTTCCCTGTTCCTCTCCGGGGCCCTGGTAGCGCTGCCCCTGCTCCAGCAGCGCCTGCGTGCCGATCACGGCGTTCATGCCGGCGAAATCCGCCATGCGATCGAGCATGTTGCGGGTCGTGCCGTCGCGCCGCAGGGTGGCCAGGTAGCCGGTGGCGGCATGGATCACCACCCGCAGCATGGCGCCGGGGAAGATGGCGAGGCGGAAGCCCAGTGCCTGCAGCTCGCCGATGGACAGCAGCGGGCTGCGGCCGCCTTCCACCATGTTCGCCAGCAGCGGCACCCGGCCGCCGAGTTCACGGCCGACACGCGCGAAGTCCTCGTGGCTGCGCAGGGCCTCGACGAACAGCACGTCGGCGCCCGCCTCCGCGTAGGCATGGGCACGCTCCAGCCCGGCATCGAGGCCTTCCACGCCCACCGCGTCGGTGCGCGCGACGATCACCGTGCCGGCGTCGCCGCGCGCATCCTGCGCGGCGCGGATCTTGCCGACCATCTCGGCGGGCGACACCAGCACCTTGCCGTCGAGGTGCCCGCAGCGCTTCGGGCTGGCCTGGTCCTCGAGCTGGATGCCCGAGGCGCCCATGCGCTCGAGCAGGCGCACGGTGCGCTGCACGTTGAGCGCGTTGCCGAAGCCATTGTCCGCATCGACGATCAGCGGCAGCGTGACCCGCTCGCGGATGCCGGCCACGGTGTCGGCCACCTCGCTGAGCGTGGTCAGCCCGAGGTCGGGGCGCGCGATGCGGGTGAAGGCGATGCTCGCGCCGCTGACGTAGGCGCAGCCGAACCCTGCCTGCTCCACCAGCAACGCGGTCAGCGCGTCGTAGCAGCCCGGGGCGATGAAGGCCGGGCCGGCCAGCAGCTCGCGCAAACGGTGCGCAGGGGACATCAGCGGCTCTCCGTTGGCGGCCGGGACAGCCGCTGCCGAAGGTAGGGTAGCAGCCCGCCGGCGCCGACCATGGCCATGAGGTGGTCGGGAATGCCGTCGATGCGGTACTCGCGCCCGGTGTCGAGATTGCGCACCAGGCCAGCCACGGGCTCGACTTCCAGACGCTGGCCGGCGTCGATCTCGCCGGCCGCCGGGAAGCACAGCGCCGGCAGGCCGAAGTTCAGCGCATTGCGATGGAAGATGCGGCCGAAGGACACGGCCAGCACCGCGCCCACCCCGAGGTGCACCAGCGCCATCGCCGCCTGCTCCCGCGCCGATCCCACGCCGAAACGACGGCCGGCGACGATGATGTCGCCCGGCCGCACGCCGGCGGCGAAGGCCGGATCCACCGCCTCGAGGCAGTGGCGTGCCATCTCCGCCATCGGCGCCTTGAAGTACAGGCCGGGCGCCATGACATCGGTGTCGATGTCGTCGCCGAAACGCCAGGCGCGGCCCGACAGCACCGGCGGCGCGCCGCTCAAGCGAGGAACTCCCGCGGATCGGCGATGCGGCCGGCCACGGCCGAGGCGGCCACGGTGTACGGCGAGCCGAGGTAGACCTGCGCGCTGCTGGCACCCATGCGGCCGCGGAAATTGCGGTTGGTCGAGGAGATGCACACTTCGTCTTCCCCCAGCACGCCCGCGCCCAGCGCCGCGCAGGCACCGCAGCCGCTCGGCAGCAGTGTCGCCCCGGCGGCGGTGAGCGCCGCGAGCGTGCCATCCGCGGCCGCTGCGGCCCAGACCTGCTGCGAGGCCGGTGCGACCAGCAGCCGCACGCCTGCCGACACCTGCCGGCCGCGCAGCACCTCGGCCGCGCAATGCAGGTCGCCGAGCTTCGCGCCCATGCAGGAGCCGATGTAGGCCTGGTCGATGCGCGTGCCGGCGAATTCCCCCGCCGCAGCCGAGTTTGCCGGCGAATGCGGCGCCGCCACCTGCGGGGCGAGCGAGGCGGCGTCGTAGCTGCACCGCTGCAGGTAGCGCGCCTGCGGGTCGCTGCGCCAGGAGAGCGCATCGGCAGCGGGCTGGCGGCCGGCCGCCTGCAATGCGGCCAGTGTCCGCGCGTCGGCTTCCACCAGCCCGGTTTCGGCGCCGAGTTCCGCGGCCATGTTGCAGAGCACGGCGCGCTCTTCCATGGACATCGCCGTCACGGTCTCGCCGCCGTACTCGATGGCACGCAGGGCGTTCTCCATGCCGAGCTCCCGGCACAGCAGCAGCATGATGTCCTTGGCGACGACGCCCCGCGCGAAGCGCCCCGACCATTCCACGCGGATGGTCTCGGGCACCGGCACCCAGATCTCGCCGGTGACCACCACCCCGGTCATCTCGATGGCGCCCAGGCCCATGGCGTAGGCGCCGGCCGCGCCGGCGTTGCTGGTGTGCGAATCGCCGCCGCAGATGAACATGCCGGGCTCCACCAGGCCGCGCTCGAGCAGCAGCACGTGGCCGATGCCCTGCATGTCGAAGAAGCGGCGGATGCCGAACTCGCGGGCGAAGTCGCGGGTCAGGCGCAGGATGGCGGCGGACTCGGCATCCACCGCCGGCACGAAGTGGTCGGTCACCAGCACCAGGCGGTCCGGGTCGCGGACACCCACGCCCAGTTCGCGCAGCCGCGGCCAGATGCGCCGCGGGCCGCCGGAGTCGAGCAGCAGCACCAGGTCCACGCTGCAGGTGACCACCTCGCCCGGCCGCGGCTGCTGGCGGCCGCTGGCGCGCGCGATGATCTTCTGCGCCAGCGTCCGGCCGGTGCTGGCCGCAGGCGTCTCAGCCATGGCAGCCGGACAGGCGGGCGCGCAGCCGCGCCAGGGCCAGCATGGCGTCGAGGGCCGGCGTGCGCACGTTGCGCAGGCGGCCGATCTCGGCCACGGCACCGGCGACCGGATCGAGCTCGATGCGCCGGCCGGCCTCGAGGTCCTGCAGCGAGGAGGTCTTGTGCGCCGACAGCGGTCGCGTCAGCTCCATGAGCTGGCGCGGCTGCATCGGCACGCGCACACCCAGGGTCGCGGCCACGCCGATGGCCTCCTGCATCAGCGCCTCGAGCGTGCCGGCGGTGGCCAGGTCATCGAGCATCTGGCCGAGCGTGGCGCCGGTGAGCAGGCTGACCGGATTGTAGGCGGCGTTGAGGGTGAGCTTGGTCCAGATCTCGGTGCGGATGTCCTGGCGCACCGGTGCCTCGAGGGCCGCGGCCGAGAGCATGGCGGCGATGGCGCGGACGCGGGTCGAGAGCGAGCCGTCGGGCTCGCCGAGCGAAAAGCGGTTGCCGTAGATGTGCTCGACCACGCCGGGCTCGGCCACGCGCACCGCGGGATAGACCACGCAGCCGATGGCATGCTCGGGCCCGACCAGGCGCCAGAGCGATCCGCGCGGATCCACCGAGGTCAGCGTCGGGTTGATGCCGCCCGGCGTGGCGCGGAAGAAATACCACCAGGGGAAACCGTTGCCGACGGTGACCACGGCCGTGGCCGGCCCGAGCAGCGGGCGGAACTGCGATGCGACCACGGGCAGGTCGTTGGCCTTGACGGTCAGGAACACCACTTCCTGCTGGCCGGCTTCCTGCGGACTCGCCACGGCACGCAGCTGCACCGTCTCGCGCCGGCCGCGCTCCACCAGCACCAGGCCGCGGGCACGCACTGCCTCGAGGGTGGCTCCGCGGGTGATGGCGGTGACCCGCACGCCGGACAGCGCGAGGCGTGCCGCGAGATAGCTGCCGATGGCGCCGAGGCCGAAGACGCAGGCGGTGTTCATCGGGCGGAATTATGGTCCAGGTGGCCGGCTTGCCGAAACCGTAACACCGGCACCTTCAATTACAGCACCCCGGCGAGCTTGCGGGCGACGCGGCGCACCTGTTCGGGATCGGCCTGGCTGACCTCGGCGTAGTCGCTGAAGCGCTCGGGCACCTTGATGGTGGCGTCGATGCCCATCTGCTCGGAGGTGGTGGGGAAACCCTGCGGGCCCTTGGGCGCCGAGGGGTCGAGCACCATGGCCTGGCCGCTGCGGTTGATGATGACGTCGCTGTAGGGCTGCACACGGGTGAGGATGGCCCACTCCACGGCCTGCAGGTCGTAGGGGTTCACGTCGGGGCCGACCACCACCAGCAGCTTGGCGGTGCGGGGCCAGCGGCCGGCGGCGCCCCAGGCGGCGTGCAGCACGTACTTGCCGAACTCCGGGTGCGGCTTGCTGGCGCCGTCGACGGCGAGCTGCACGATGTAGGTCATGTTCGGCGTCACCACCGCATCCTTGACCTCGGGGATCTTGCGCTGCAGGTCCGCCAGCAGCTCGCCCTCCACCGGCATCAGCGCCATGTAGTTGTGGTCGAACGGCGGCATCATCTCGATGGTGCCGTACCACAGCGGGTCCTTGCGGTGGGTGATGGTGGTGATGTCGAAGATCGGGAAGATCTGGTGCTTGTCGTAGTAGCCGACGGAGTTGGAGTGCCAGCCGATGATGTCGCTGGGCACATCGGGCCGGAACACGCCCTCGATGATGTACTCGGCGGTCGCCGGCACCTCGAGGTCCACGCTCTCGCATTTCACCAGCTCCACCGGGCTGCCGCGCAGACCGCCGGCGTAATCGTACTCGTCCATGCCGAAGGGGATGCCGGTGGCGCAGGCCAGGTGCAGCGCCGGATCCACCTGGCAGGCGATGGCCAGTTCCAGCGGCCGGCCCAGCTTCTGCGCCTTCGCCAGGTGCAGGCCGATGTGGTTCATCGGCGGGTTCCAGAAGGCGAACAAGGACAGCTGCTTCTTCATCTGCTCTTCGCTGTAGCGGCCACCCTGCGGATGCTCGCTGTTCCAGAAGCTGGTGACACGGTAGGCGCCGACGTTGCGCACGCCGGTTTCCGGGTCTTTGGTCACCACCACGCCGCCCGTTATATAAGAGGAGCCCTCGCGGCCGAAGAACACGTGCGGGATGTGCTGGTCGACGGATACCTTCTCGCGCGGGATGACCACCTCCTTGCACGGGGCCCTGGCGCGATCGACCAGCTTCGGCTTGATCCAGCCCGACGGTTCCTGCAATACCCTGACGTGCCGCAGCTTGGCCTCCAGCGGGTCGCGGGTGCCGAGGATCATGGCGGTGCGCTCGCGGGTGCCGTAGGGATTGAACACCAGCGGCACGCCCGGCGTGTTGTAGCCCTCGAGCTTGTCGAGCACCAGCGCCGGGCCATCGGTCTCGGCGAGGTGACGCATCAGCGCCTGCAGCTCGTTGCGCCCACGCTCGACATTGAACGGCACGCTGATGCGCCGGAGCTGGCCCGCCTCCTCGAGCTGGGCGAGGAATTCACGCATGTCCTGGTATGCCATCGGCCGGATTTCCTTCTCGTGATGCCTGGTTCGGCTGCCGGAACCGGACGGCCCGCCAGCCCGCCACACCATAGCATTTGCCACCGGCCCACGTATCATCCGGCCTCCACGTGTTCATTTTCATTCCGGGGAGTCGCCCATGGCCGCCCGCAAAGTCGCCATCGTCACCGGTTCCGCCACGGGTGTGGGCGCCGCCGCCGCCATCCTGCTGGCCGAACGCGGCTGCAACGTCGTCGTCAACTACACGCGCAGCCAGGCCGAGGCCGAGGAAACGGCCGCAGCCTGCCGCGAACGGGGCGCCGAGGTGATCGTCTTCCAGGCCGACGTGGCCGATGACGACGCCTGCCAGGGCATGGCGCGTGCCGCGGCCGAGCGCTGGGGACGCATCGACTACCTCATCAACAATGCCGCCCGCACCAAGTTCAATCCGTACCCGAAGCTCAACGGCGTCAGCAAGCAGGACTTCCTCGACATCTACGCGGTGAACGTCGTCGGTGCCTACCAGATGGTGCGGGCCGTCACCCCCTACATGAAGAAGCAGGGCGCCGGCGCCATCGTCAACGATTCCTCCATCGGCGGCGTGACCGGCATCGCCTCCTCCATCCCCTACGCCGCCTCCAAGGCAGCGCTGAACATGATGACGAAGTCGCTGGCCCATGTGCTGGCGCCCGAGATCCGCATCAATGCCGTGGTCCCGGGCATGATCCAGACCCGCTGGCTGAAGGGAGGCATGGGCGAGGAGCAGTACCAGGCCATGCTCAGCGCCCAGAGCCAGGCGCTGCCACTGAAGAAGGTGGCGACCGCGGAAGACATCGCCCGCGTGCTGGTGTGGTTCCTCACGGATGCCGAGCTGATCACCGGCGAGACGCTGATCGTCGACAGCGGCATCCACCTGGGGCAGCTGCCGCCCTACTCGAGCGGCGATGCCTACTGAGGCGGGGCGCCCGCCGCGGGCTCGCGCAGCTCGATGCGGAAGCCGAAGCCGCGCGCATTGTCGATCAGGCGGATGCTGCGCGGCGTGAGGCACCAGAAGTCGGTGTTCTTCAGTCGCGAGGCGATGAGCTGCTCGTCGGCCGAGCGCGGCTGCTCGAACAGCGCCTTCACGCTTGGAAACTTGTCGAGGTAGAGCGCCAGCGCCGCGGCACGGCCCGCCGGCGCCACGCATGCCGCGTCGCCCTCGATCTGCAGGCCGCGCACATCGTGCCAGTTGTCGGGGTCGGCGTTGATCGCCGCCGCCACGCGCGGATTGGCGGCCATGTCCCGCGCGTGGCGGGTACGCCGGTCGGAGACGAAGTACAGCCGCAGGGCCTCGTCGCTGGCATAGAACACGGCCGCCGCCCAGGGCTGGCCATCGTGGCAGGTGGCCAGCGTCAGCGCGTGGTGGCTGGCGAGCAGCTGCGCGACGGCGGCGCGATCGTTCATCGAGGGTTCATCGCGGGCTCATCGCCGATTCATCGCGGGCGCCTGGTGCCGCGCGCGCGCCTGGCCGCGGGCCCGTTCCAGCGACGGACGATGCCGCTGTCGATGCCGAACAGGTCCAGCAGCCGCCCCACCGTGTGGTTCACCAGGTCGTCCACCGACTTCGGCGCGGCGTAGAACGCCGGCATCGGCGGCGCGATGATGGCGCCCATGCGGCTCGCCTCGTGCAGCAGCCGGCAATGGCCCTCGTGCAGCGGCGATTCCCGCGGCACCAGCACCAGGCGGCGGCGCTCCTTGAGGACCACGTCGGCGGCGCGGATCATCAGCGTGTCGGCATAGGAATGGACGATGCCCGACAGCGTCTTCATCGAGCAGGGCGCGACGATCATGCCGTCGGTGCGGAACGAGCCGCTGGCAATGCTGGCGGCGAGGTTCAGGTCGCTGTGCACGACCTGGGCGAGCTTCTCCACCCGCTTCAGGTCCAGGCCGGTCTCCAGCGCGATGTTGAGCTTGCCGCCCTGGCTGATGACCAGGTGGGTTTCCACCTGCGGCTGCGCCGCCAGGACTTCCAGCAGGCGGATGCCGTAGACGACACCGCTCGCGCCCGATATGCCGACGATGAGCCGCATGGCGATTCCCCGGTGACGGGATGGTGGTGCCGGCGGAGGGACTTGAACCCCCGACCTCTCGCTTACGAAGCGACTGCTCTACCAACTGAGCTACGCCGGCGCGGCGGCGAAGTATAGCAGCTCGGGCTGCCGCTCACCCGTCCTTGCGCGGTCGCACGCGGATGATGACCTCGACGCTCTCCGCCTCGGTGGCGCGCGGCAGCGCCGGCAGCCGCGGCAGGCGCAGGTCGGCGGGGTCGATGTCGGTGAGCTCGCCGGTCTCGGCGTTGTAGAAATGGTGGTGCGGGCGGGTGGTGGAATCGTAGAGCAGGCGGGCCGGGTCCACGGCCACCTCGCGGATCAGGCCGCGGCGGGAGAACAGGCTGAGCGTGTTGTAGATCGTCGCCCGCGACACGCGCTGCCCGGTCCTGCGCAGGGTGGCGAGCAGCTGGTCGGCCGAGAAGTGGCAGGGGCGTTCCAGCACCAGCATGCCGATCTGCAGGCGCTGGGCGGTCGGCCGCACGCCATGCTCGACGAGTTGTGCGCTGACGCGCTCGCGAAGATCCAAGTGTCGTGTCCGCCGGCAAGGCTCCTGCGCCGCATTCTAGTGGGCCGGCCGCCGGGCTGTAAACGCGCGCACCGCGCCGGGAATCCAGTGATTCCCGGGGGAAACGGCGGCTGTGGCGCCGGGTGGCGCCGCCTAAGCTGCGCGCCATGGAACGGCGCGCCCACGGCCTGAGCCTGCTGGAGATGCTGCTGGCGCTGCTGGCCGCCGCCGTGCTGGCGGTCACCGCGGTGCCGTTATGTCAGCAGCTGCTGCTGGAGGCGCGCATGGTCGCGGCGGTCAACGGCTTCGTGCACGCCATCCACCTCGCCCGGGTCACCGCGGCCACGCAGGCCCGCGACGTGGTGGTCTGCCGCAGCCTGGACGCCAGGCACTGCGCGCCGGCGGGCGACTGGACCAGCGGCTGGCTGGTGTTCGTCAACGGCGACGGCGACGACCCGCCCGCCGTCGACCCGGGCGAGCCGGTGCTGGCGGCGAGCAGCGCCCTGCCGCTCGCCTCGGTGCGCAGCAACCGGCGGGCCTATGCCCTGCGCCCCCACGCCCTGCGGGCCAGCAACGGCACGGTGGTCTTCTGCGATGCCCGGGGACCGGCCCGGGCCCGGGCGGTGATCGTCAGCTACAGCGGCCGGCCGCGGCTGTCGCGGGAGACCGCCGACGGTCGTCCACTGACATGCCCCGGCTGAGTCCGCAGGGGCCGCCGGCCGCTCATCCCTGCATGCGTGCCGCCCATCGGGACAGGCTGACCCCGGCCGGCGGGCGCGGCAGGATGCACGGTGATGGGCAAGAAGCACCAAGAAGGCTTCACCCTCATCGAGCTCCTGGTGCTGATGATGGTGTTGGCGTTGACCCTGGGCCTCGGCGTGCCGGCCATGACCGGCATGGCGGCGAACGGCCGCATGACCGTGGCCGCCAATGACCTCGTGAGCAGCATCCGGGCCGCGCGTGCACAGGCCTCGACGCGCAGCCGGCCCGTCACGCTGTGCGCCAGCAGCGACTGGCAGGCCGATGAACCCGGCTGCGCGCCCTCGGCCTCGCTGTTCGACGGCTGGATCGTCTTCGAGGACGCCGACGGCAACGCCGCGCGCAGCACCGGCGAAGCCGTGCTGCTGGCCCACGGGCCCATCGACGACCGCATCCGCGGCGAGGCGCGCACCGCGGCCGACGGCGGCACGCCGCAGTTCCTCAGCTTCCGCAGCGACGGCTTCCCGGCCGAAGTCGCCGGGCGCCCCGGGATCCGCAACCTGCAGCTCTGCGATGCGCGCGGCGATCGCGACACCGGCGGCGGGCGTGCCGCCGGCCGCTGGATCATCGTCAGCCCGGCGGGCCACACGGTGCTGGTCGACCAGGTCAGCCGCCTGCAGGATGCCGCCAACCCGCTGGGGGGCTGCTGACCATGGCCGGGCGGCGCCCCCGCCGTCGCAGCCGCGGCTTCAGCCTGGTCGAGGTGCTGGTTGCGCTGGTGGTCATGGCGGTGGGCATGCTCGGCATCGCCGGCCTCTACATCGAGGGACTGCGCGCCGGGCGCACCTCGGTCTACCGTGGGGCGGCGGTCACGCTGGCCGGCGACATGGCCGACCGCATCCGCGCCAACCCGGGCGGCAGCTATGCCGGCAGCGGACCGGGCGCCGACCGCGGCTGCGTCAACGGCGGTGGCGATTGCAGCGCGGACGATCTCGCCGCGGACGACTGGTTTCGCTGGCTGGGCGACCTGCACCGGCGGCTGCCGGCGGGCGCCACCGCGGTGATCGAGGAGCAGGCCGGCGCCCCGGTGCGCCAGGTCGCCATCACGCTGTCCTGGCCCGAGGCGGGGCAGGAGGCACCGGTCACCTACTCGCTGGCGCTGCAGCTATGAGCAGCCGGCATCACGACCGCGGCATGACGCTGATCGAGCTGATGGTGGCGATGGCCATCGGCCTGTTCCTCACCTGGGGCGCGTTCGAGGTGTACCTGCAGAGCAAGGGCAACTACAAGGCCGCCGAGGTGGCGACCCGCCTGCAGGAGAACGCGCGCTTCGCGCTGGAGACCATCGAGCCGGACCTGCGCCTCGCCGGGTTCTGGGGCCCGAGCACCAACACCGCCTTCGCGCCCGACGCCACCGGCATCGCCGTGAGCTGCGGCGGCAACGATGCGCGCGCCTGGGTGCTGGCGCTCGATCGCCCCATCAGCGCCAGCGACGACGGCTACGACATCCCCGGCTGCGGGCCGCATGGCACGGCCCGCGCCGGCAGCGACGTGCTGGTCATCCGCCATGCAGGGGAAATGCTCGCCAGCCCCGACCCCGGGCAGCCGCAGGTGGCCAGCAACCTGGCGATGGCCCGGGTGTTCGACGACGGCGTCGTGCCCGCCGACATCCTCGCCGGCGGCGGCGAAACCCGCGACCTGCAGGTGCACGCCTACTACGTCGACAACAGCTCGAGCTTCGACGCCGGCGTCCCCTCGCTGCGGCGGCTCACCCTGGTCAAGGGCGGGATCATCGAGGACCAGGAGATGATCACCGGCGTCGAGAACCTGCAGCTGCAGTTCGGCCTGGACACCAATGGCGATGGCAGCGTGGAGCGCTACGTGGACCCGGACAGCCCGGCGGTGACGCCCGGTGCCGTCGGTTACCTGGAGGATGCGCGCATCGTCGCCGTCCGTCTCTGGATGCTGGTGCGCTCCGAGGAGTCCCCGGGCCCCGCCTTCAGCGATGCGCGCAGCTACCAGCCGCTGGACCTCGATGCTCCCCTCATCACCCCGGGCGATGCCGACTACCCGGCGCAGTTCCAGCGCATCGAGGTGACGAAGACCGTCCTGTTGCGCAACGTGGGGGCCCGCTGATGCGGCCCGCGACAGCACATGCTCACGCATCGCAGCGGGGAGCCGCCCTGATCGTCGGCCTGGTGATGCTGATGGTGCTGACGGTGCTCGCCATCTCCGCCATGCGCACCGCGACGCTGGATCTCGTCATGGCCGGCAACGCCCAGTTCCGCGAGAACGCCTTCCAGCTCGCCGACTCCGGCATTGCCGCCACCCTGCGCCGCGTGGAGGCCAGCGCCATCGATCTCGACGCCGTGCCGCCCTGCCCGGCCAGCCCCCGCCCGTGGAGCGCCGCAGCCCTGCCCTGGGAGGCCCCGGTGGCAGTGCCGGCACTCAAGGGGCGCTACGAAGTGCGGCTGTGCGCCGCCGGCAGGACGCATGACGCGGTCGGCTCGAGCGTCGGCTTCACGCAGCTGCACTACCGCATCGAGTCCCGCGGCCGCACCGACCAGCGCAATGCCGAAGCCATCCACGCCCAGGGCTTCTACCGGGAGTACGAAGAATGACGCCGTGGACCACGCGCGTGCTGCCCCTGCTGCTGGCGCTGGCCGCCGCCGGCAGCGCGCAGGCCAGCCTGAAGGCCATCGAACAGGCCTACGAACTCGACCCCGCCGAGGTCAGCCTGCCCGCCGCGACCGGCGGCAGCCTGGCGCTGCGCCGCTGCGCGGGTTGCGCGGCCGAGCTGCTGCGCGTGGACGCGCACACGCAGTTCCAGGTGCTGCCGGGAGCCGGCAACGTCAGCCTCGATGTCCTGCGCCGCGAGGCCGGGCGGGTCGCCAGCCGGCCGCGCACCTCGATCTTCGTCTACTTCGATCCGCGTTCCGGCATCGTGCGGCGGATCGTGCTGGATGCCACGCAATGAGCAAGCCTGCCCGGATCCGCCGCGCCGCGAGCGCCCTCCTCGCCGCTGCCACGCTGTGGCTGCCGGCAGGCGTCCTGCACGCCGACGACACCGAGCTGTACATCGGCCAGGCCGCAGGCAATCCCGCCGCCGGCAACGCCAACATCCTCTTCATCCTCGACAATTCGGGCAGCATGAGCTCCGCGGTGCAGACCCAGGCCGAATGGGACCCTGACCAGCAGTTCACCGGCTGCTATCGCAGCGATTCGCTCTACCTCGGCACCAGCGGCGCACCGCCGCCCTGCAACGGCGCGGTCGAGGTGCTCAAGTCGGCCAACCACTGCGCGGCCGCGCAACCCGCACTGCGCAGCCGCGGCCAGTACAGCGACCAGCTGCTCGGCTGGGATGGCAATGCCCGGCTCTGGCAGCCGCTCGATGCCGGCGGCGCCAATACCTACCTGGAGTGCCATGCCGACCGCGGGATCGACGGCTCCGGCGGCGCCGGCAATCCCTACGCCGCCAACGGCGCGGCCGGGCCCTGGGCCGCCGATGCGGCCAGCGAACCCGGCTGGACGGCCCAGGCCACGGTCTTCGACGGCAACTGGCTCAACTGGCGGAACAATCCGCCGACCGTGACCCGCACCCGCCTGCAGATCGTCAAGCAGGTGGTCAAGGAGGTGCTCGACAACCTCCAGGACGTCAACGTCGGCCTGATGCAGTTCAACTTCAGCGAGGGCGGCACCGTCAGCCAGGCCATGGCGGACATCGGCACCTCGCGCCAGGCGATGAAGGACGCGGTGGACGCGCTGACTGCCTCGACGCGCACGCCGCTCTCGGAAACGCTCTACGAGGCGACCAACTACCTGCGCGGCGGTCCCGTCGACTACGGCAATGTCGGCCCGCTGCGCAGCGTGGCCGCCTCGCGCCTCAACGGCAGCGCATCGGCCACCAGCTATCTCTCGCCCGTCACGGCGGAGTGCCAGAAGAACTTCATCATCCTGCTCACCGATGGCGAGCCCTCCAACGACGACAATGGCACGCTCGCCAAGGTCGCCGGCCTGCCCGGCTTCACTGCCCTGCTCGGCGGCTGCGACGGCTCCGGCGACGGTGCCTGCCTCGACGACCTGGCCGAGTATCTGTACCGCGCGGATGCCGCCCCCTCGATCCCCGGCATGCAGAACGTGGTCACCTATACCATCGGCTTCGAACTCGACGTGCCGCTGCTGGAGTCCGCGGCACGCCGCGGTGGCGGCCGCTACTACGTCGCCGACGACACCGGCAGCCTCGCCACCGCGCTGTCCGCGGTGATCTCCGGCATCGCCGAGCGCTCGGCGACCTTCGTCGCGCCGGCGATCCCGGTGAACGCCTTCAACCGCGCCGCCAGCGAGCGCGACGTCTATGTCTCGGTGTTCAAACCCACCGGCAACGAGCACTGGCCCGGCAACCTGAAGAAGTACCGCTTCGCCGGCAACAACCTCGTCGACCAGGACGGCCAGCCGGCCGTGGACGCGGCGACCGGCTTCTTCCGTCCCGGTACGCGCAGCGTCTGGTCGACGGCGGCGGATGGCGACCGCGTCGTGGAAGGCGGCGCCGCCAGCCGCCTGCCCGCACCGGCCGCGCGCCGCGTCTTCACGGATATCAGCGGCGCCGATCTCGCCGCCGCCGCCAACCGCGTCGAGGTGGGCAACAGCGCCCTCACCGCCGCCCTGCTCGGCGTGGCCCCGGGCCAGCGCGACGGGCTCATCGCCTGGATCCGTGGCGCCGATGCCGCCGATCTCGACGGCGACGGCGACCGCGCGGAAGCGCGCCTGCAGATGGGTGACCCGCTGCATGTGCGCCCGGTCACCGTCACCTACGGCACGGGTTCCGCCACACCGGGCACGGTGGTCTACCTCGCCACCAACGACGGCTTCCTCCACGCCGTGGATGCCGCCACCGGCATCGAGCGCTGGGCCTACCTGCCCGGGCGGCAGCTGGCACGGCAGAACGCGCTGCTGCTCGATCCGCTCACCCCGGTGCGCCACTACGGGCTCGACGGCGAGCTGCGCTTCCACCTGCGCAACGACGACGGGCAGCCCGGTATCGGCGCCGGCGAGCAGGCCATCCTCGTCTTCGGCATGGGACGCGGCGGCACCGCGGTGTTCGCCCTCGACGTGACCAATCCCGACGCCCCGGCCCTGCTCTGGCAGATCGACCGCCAGAGCGCGGGCTTCGGTGCCCTCGGCCAGACCTGGGCGGCACCCGAGGTGGCGAAGATCACCATCGGCACCACGACGCACGAAGCGGTGATCCTGTCCGGCGGCTACGACGACGCCCAGGACAACCGCGGCTATCGCGAGGACCAGGTCGGCAATGCGCTGTACTTCATCGACCTGCTGAGCGGCGAACGGCTGTGGAGCGCCGGCGCCTCCGGCCAGGGCCATGATCTCGTCCTGCCCGCCATGCGCAACTCGATCCCGGCCGCACCCCGGGTCATCGACCTGAGCGGGGACGGCCTTGCCGACCGTCTCTATGTCGGCGACATGGGCGGCCAGCTCTGGCGCTTCGACATCCGCAATGGCCAGGACCGCGCGAGCCTGGTGAGCGCGGGCGTGCTCGCCTCGCTCGGCGCCGCGGACCTCGCCAGTCCGGACGCGGCCGACGTGCGCCGCTTCCATGCCACGCCGGACGTGGTGCTGGTGGACTGCATCCGCGGCAACTTCCTCGCCATCAACCTCGGCTCGGGCTACCGCGGCCATCCGCTGGACACGGACGCCGCCGACCAGTTCTTCTCGGTGCGCGACCCGAACGTCTACCTGGCCCTCGACACCGCGAGCTACGGGGAGCCCATCCGCATCGGCGACCTCATGGACATCACCGACGACCCGGATGCCGAGGTGCCGGTCGATGCCGCCGGCTGGCGGCTGCGGCTCGAGCAGGAGCCGGGCGAGAAGGTGCTCACCCCGGCGGTGACCTTCGACAACACCCTGTTCTTCACCTCGTTCGCGCCCGGCGCGGGCGTCAGCGCCTGCGCCGGCGGCCTCGGCATCAACCGCGCGTACCAGGTCGGCATCTGCAACGGCCGCCCGCTCACCAACCTCGACGGCAGCAGCGAGGACGGGCCGCTCGCCATCGAGGACCGCTTCCGCACCCTGAGCCAGACCGGCATCGCGCCCGGCTCCATCTTCCTGTTCCCCGGCAACGGCATCGGCAAGCCCACGCGCTGCGTCGGCCTGAGCTGCTTCCCGCCCGCTTCCGGGTCCGGCGCGGCGTCCCGCAGCTACTGGTCGCAGGAGCGGGCACGGTGAGGCGTGGCCGGCGCGCCGCGCACGGGTTCTCCCTGATCGAGCTGCTGGTCACGCTGGCGATCATGGCCATCGTCACCTCGCTCGCCGTCGGCGGCTACCGGCAGTACCTGCGCCGCGCCAATCGCGTGGATGCGACCTCGGCCCTGCTCCGGCTGGCTGCCGCCCAGGAGAAGTTCTACGTGCAGAACGGCCAGTATGCCGACGCCGGCGCCATGGCGGCGGCCCCACCGCTGGGGCTCGGCATCGCCGGCACCGAGCGCGGCTACTACGTGCTCGACATCCGCATCGACGAGGACGGCGCCGCGGTCGGCTATACCGCCACCGCCACGGTGGCGGCCGCCGGCCCGCAGGCCGACGACAGCGAATGCTGGATCCTCAGCATCAACGAGCGTGGCCTGCGCGGCGCCGAGGCGCAGGATGGCGATGCCGGTGCGGCCGTCACCGACCGCTGCTGGCGCTAGCTGCCGCGGCGGCGGTCGAGCACCAGCCCGTCGAACAGCACCAGCACCACGCCGCAGGTGATGGCCGAGTCCGCGAGATTGAAGGCCGGGTAGGACCAGTCGCGGTAGTACAGCAGGATGAAATCCACGACGTAGCCATGCAGCAGCCGGTCGATCAGGTTGCCGATGGCACCACCGAGCAGCAGTGACAGGCCCAGCGCCAGCAGGCTGTGCCCCCGGGGCGGCAGGCGCGTCAGCCACCAGAACACCCCCAGGCTCACCACCGCCGCCACGCCGCTGAACAGCCAGTTCTGCCAGCCCGAGGCGCCGGCGAGGAAGCTGAAGGCGGCCCCCGGGTTGTGCAGCCGCACGAGGTCGAAGAACGGCAGCACCGGCACCCGCTCGTAGAGCCCGAGTGCCCCGGTCACCTGCATCTTGGTGATCTGGTCCGCGGCGATCACCGCCAGCGAGACCAGCAGCCAGCCGCCCCAGGAGATACGTTCCGCCATCAGGCAAATACCCGGTGCTCGCCCGGGTCCTCCAGGTTGCCGGCGCAGCGCCCGCAGAGCTGCGGATGTGCGGCCAGCGTGCCGACCTCGGGGCGACGGTGCCAGCAGCGCACGCACTTGGCGTCGCCGGTGGCAGACACGGCCACGGCGAACCCCTCGCCCTCGAGCGCCGCGGCGGGCCGCCCGGCGGCCGGGTGGATGCTGGCCGCGGAAGTGATGAAGACGAAGCGCAGCTCCGGGCCCAGCAGGCGCAGGTTCTCGGCGAGCGCGCCGTCGGCATAGACTTCCACGCGGGCATCGAGCCCCGAGCCGATCTGCCCGGCGACACGCAGCGCCTCCAGGGCGCGCGCCACGGTCTCGCGCACCCGCAGCACCGCCGGCCAGTCGACGCGGCAGGCCGTAACCTGCGGCAGCTCGTGCCAGGTGCTGGTGAACACCGTGATGTCGCGCTGCCCCGGCAGCGCCTTCCAGATCTCCTCCGCCGTGAAGCTCAGCACCGGCGCCAGCCAGCGCACCATGGCCTCGGCGATGTGGTACATGGCCGTCTGCGCCGAGCGGCGCGCGACGCTGCGCCGCGGGGTCGTGTAGAGCCGGTCCTTGATGATGTCGAGATAGAAGGCGCCGAGGTCCACCACGCAGAAGTTGTGCAGCAGCTGGTAGACGCGGTGGAACTCGAAGGCGCCGTAGGCGGCGACGATCTCCCGCTGCAGCTCGGCCGCGCGCGCCAGCGCCTGGCGGTCGAGGTCCACCAGCGCGTCCCCGGCCACCTGGTCGCTGGCCGGGTCGAAGCCATGGAGGTTGCCGAGCAGGAAGCGCGCGGTGTTGCGCATGCGCCGGTAGGACTCGGAGATGCGCTTGAGGATCTCCGCCGAGCCGCTCATCTCGGCGCGGTAGTCGGTGGCGGCGACCCAGAGCCGCAGCACGTCGGCGCCCAGCGTATCGCAGACCTTCTGCGGCTCGATGCCGTTGCCCAGCGACTTCGACATCTTGCGGCCCTTCTCGTCCACGGTGAACCCGTGGGTGAGGACGCCGCGGTAGGGCGCCACGCCATGCATGGCGACCGAGGTCAGCAGCGAGCTCTGGAACCAGCCGCGGTGCTGGTCGGAACCCTCGAGGTAGAGATCCGCCGGGAAGCCCACCTCGGGACGGGCCCGGGACAGGCAATGGTGCACCATGCCGGAGTCCATCCACACGTCCATGGTGTCGGCGATCTTCTCGTAGTCGGTGGCCGCATCGCCCAGCAGCTCGCGCGGCTCGAGCTCGAACCAGGCCTCGATGCCGCGCGCATCCATGCGCCGTGCCACGTCCTCGAGCAGCGCCGGCGTCTGCGGGTGCAGCTCACCGCTGCCGCGATGGACGAACAGCGGGATCGGCACGCCCCAGGCCCGCTGGCGCGAGACGCACCAGTCCGGGCGCCCGGCCACCATGTTCTCGATGCGCTGGCGGCCCCAGTCGGGCAGCCATTGCACCGTGGCGATGGCGGCCAGCGCCTGGCCGCGCAGCCCGTTCTGGTCGAGGCTGATGAACCACTGTGGCGTGGCGCGGAAGATCAGCGGCGACTTGTGGCGCCAGCAATGCGGATAGCTGTGCGTGACCTTCGCGGCGCACAGCAGCCGGCCGCTGTCGGCCAGCAGCGCGAGGATGGCGTCGTTGGCCTTGTAGATGTGCTGCCCGGCGAAGAGTCCGGTGCCGGGCAGGTAGACGCCGGAGCCGTCCACGGGATTCTCCAGCGGCAGGCCGTGGGCGACGCCGGCGGCGAAATCCTCCAGGCCATGCCCCGGGGCGGTGTGCACGGCACCGGTGCCGGCCTCCAGCGTGACATGGTCGCCGGCGATGACCGGCACCTGGCGCGGATAGAAAGGATGCTGCAGGCGCAGGCCCGGCAGCAGCGCGCCCGGGAATCGCGCCAGGCTGCGGCTGTCCGCGGCGCCGTAGCGTCGCAGGGCCGCCTCGGCCAGGTCCGCGGCGAGGATCAGCCGCTCGGTCTGCCCGCCGATGGTGGCCTCCACCAGCAGGTACTCGAGTTCAGGCCCCACTGCCACGGCCTGGTTGGCCGGCAGCGTCCACGGCGTCGTCGTCCAGATGGGCAGGCTCACCGCCACCGCAGCGGCCGGAACCGCGATGCCGGCCGCCTGCAGGCGTGCCCGCAGGGCTTCGGGCTCCGGCAGCGCGAAGCGCACGTCGATGGCGCTGGAGGTCTTGTCCTGGTACTCGACCTCGGCCTCCGCCAGGGCCGAGCCGCAGTCCAGGCACCAGTGGACCGGCTTGTAGCCACGCTGCACGTGGCCCTTCTCCATGATGCGGGCGAAGCCGCGCACCTGGTTGGCCTCGAAAGCCGGGTCCAGCGTCAGGTAGGGCCGGTCCCAGTCGCCCAGCACGCCGAGGCGGCGGAAATCGCGCCGCTGGCTGTCCACCTGGGCGCGGGCGTACTGGCGGCAGGCCTCGCGGAACCGCGCCGCGTCGAGCTTGCTGCCGACCTTGCCATGCTTCTTCTCCACCTCGAGCTCGATGGGCAGGCCATGGCAGTCCCAGCCCGGGATGTAGGGCGCATCGAAGCCGGACAGGGTCTTCGACTTGACCACCATGTCCTTCAGCACCTTGTTGACGGCATGGCCGAGGTGGATCTGGCCGTTGGCGTACGGCGGGCCATCGACCAGCAGGAACACCGGCCGGCCGGCAGCCGCGCGGCGGATGCGGCCGTAGATGTCGTCGGCCTCCCACTGCGCCAGCATGCCGGGTTCGCGCTGCGCGAGGCCGGCCTTCATGGGGAAGTCCGTCTCCGGCAGGTTCAGGGTCGCCTTGTAGTCTTGCTCGCTCACGCGCTCGCGCTCTCCATCAGGCTGCCGCCAGTATGCGCCGGGCGGCCTCGGCGTCCCGGTGCATCTGCTGCTGCAGGGTGGGCAGGTCGGGAAACTTCAGCTCGTCGCGCAGGCGGGCGACGAACTGCACTTCTATGTAGCGCCCGTAGATGTCACGGTCGAAGTCGAACACGTGCACCTCGAGCAGCGGCTCGATGCCGTCGATGGTGGGACGCGTGCCGACGCTGGCCACGCCGGGCAACAGCCCCTCGCCCAGGCCGGCGACGCGCACCGCGAAGATGCCCGCCAGCGCGCTCTGCCGGCGGCAGAGATTGAGGTTGGCGGTGGGCATGCCGAGCTCGCGCCCCAGCCGCCGCCCCGGCACCACCCGGCCGGTCATGGCGTAGTGGCGGCCGAGCAGCCGGCGCGCCTCGTCCATGTCGCCGCTGGCCAGCGCCTCGCGCACCGCGGTGCTCGACACGCGGGTGCCGTCGATGACCACGCTGCCCACCTGCTCCACGCCGAAGCCCAGGCGCCCGCCCGCGGCCTCGAGGTCCGCCAGCGTACCAGCCCGCCCGCGGGCGAAGCGGAAATCGTCGCCCACCACCAGGTGCCGCACGCGCAGCGTGCGCGCCAGCAGGCGCTCGATGAACTCCCCGGGCCCCAGCGCTTCCATGCGCGCATCGAACGGCGGACAGAACATCCAGTCGAGCCCCAGACCCGCCAGCAGCGCCGCCTTCTCCCGCAGCCGCGTCAGCCGCGCCGGCGGCCGCCCGGGGCTGAAGTACTCCCGCGGCGTCGGCTCGAAGGTGAAGGCCAGCGCCGCCAGCCCGCGGCGGCGCGCCTCGGCAACCACCCGCGCCAGGATGCGCTGGTGGCCGAGGTGCACGCCGTCGAAGGCGCCGATGGTCGCCACGCAGCCGGGCGACAGCAGGCTGGCCTCCTCGGCGGGGCGGCGGATCAGTCTCATGGGAATGGCGGCTCGGAAAAGCCGGATTATACGGTCGGGCCCGGTGATTTCATCCGCAGCTCGCCGGGGCGCAGGCCCACCGCGAGCAGCGTGGCGAAGTAGGCCAGCACCGCCACGACGATGACGCCGGCCAGCCACAGGCCGCGCACCCAGACAGCCGCTTCGAGCCAGCGCGGCAGCGGCGGCGTGATGGTGACCAGCAGCATGGCCATGACGCCGCAGGCGACCGCCACCCGCAGCAGGAAGCGCGGCAGGCCCGTGGCCGGCGGCAGCACGCCATCGCGGCGCAGGCCGCGCCAGAGCAGGCCCGCGTTGAGGAACCCGGCGAGCGAGGTGGACAGCGCCAGGCCCGCATGCGGCGCCGGCATCCCGGCCAGCGCCCAAGGCACCACCACCGCGATGTTGAAGGCCATGTTGCAGCCGAGGGAGATCAGCCCGACACGCACCGGGGTGCGGGTGTCCTGGCGGGCGAAGTAGCCCGGCGCCAGCACCTTGACCAGTGTCAGTGCCACCAGGCCGCCACCGTAGGCCATGAGGCTGAGGCTGGCCATGCGCACGTCGGCGACGGTGAATTCACCGCCGAAGAAAATGGTGCCGAGCATCGGTCCGGCGAGGACCACCAGCCCGACCGAGGCGGGTGCCGAGATGAGGATGACCACGCGGACGGCCCACTCCAGGGTGGCGGTGAACTGGCCGCGCGAGGCGCTTGCGTGCTGGCGCGACAGGTTGGGCAGGATCACCGTGGCCAGCGCGATGCCGAAGATGCCCAGCGGGAACTCCATCAGGCGGTCGGAGTAGTACAGCCAGCTGATGCTGCCGGTCACCAGGAACGAGGCAATGAGCGAATCGAGCAGGATGCTCACCTGCGCCACCGAGGAGCCGAACACCGCCGGCACCATCAGCTTCATGATCCGGCGCACGCCCTCGTGCGACCAGCCCCAGCGCGGCCGCGGCACCATGCCGATGCGCCGCAGGAAGGGGAACATGAAACCCAGCTGCACCAGGCCCGCGGCGAACACGCCCGCGGCCAGCGCCATGCCGGGGCGCGCGTAGTAGGGCGCCACGAAGGCCGCGAAGCCGATCATCACCAGGTTGAGCAGCACCGGGGAGAATGCCGGCACGCCGAAGCGGTGATAAGTATTGAGGATGCCGCCGGCCAGTGCCGACAGCGAGATGAAGAACAGGTACGGGAACGTCAGCCGCAGCATGTCCACGGTCAGCTCGAATCGCCCGGCCTCGGCCGATGCCGCGGCGAAACCCGGCGCGAACAGCAGCACCAGCAGCGGCGCAGCGACGATGCCGACGGCGGTGAACACCAGCAGCGCCGCGCCCAGCGTGCCCGTGACCCGGTCCACCAGCTCGCGGATCTCCTCGCGGCTGCGGTTCTGGTCGTAGTCGGCGAAAACCGGGACGAAGGCCTGCGAGAACGCGCCCTCGGCGGACCAGCGGCGGAAGATGTTGGGAATCTTGAACGCCACGAAGAAGGCGTCCATCAGGTAGCCGGCGCCGAAGTAGCGGGCGTAGACCATGTCGCGCACCAGGCCCAGCAGCCGTGACAGCAGCGTCATGGCGCCGACGGTGGTCGTGGACTTCAGCAGGTGACGCCCGGAGACGTGGGTGGATGGCTGCGGTGACTGGCCAGGCATCGGCCGGGGAGTCTACCAGCGTATTGACAAGGGTGGGCCAAACCCAAAGAATACGCGCCCTTGCCGGCGCCCACGCCCGGCGTCCGACGAGTCAGGTCAGCCCCTTGGCGAACATCAAGTCAGCAGCGAAGAAGGCGCGCCAGGCGGAAAAGCACCGCCAGCGCAACGTCGCCCTGCGCACCCGCATGCGCAGCGCCATCAAGAAGGCCGTCAAGGCTACCGGGGCCGGTGATGCCGCCGCTGCCACGACCGCCTGCCAGGCCGCGGTTCCGGCCATCGACACCATGGTCAGCAAGGGCCTCGTCCACCGCAACAAGGCCGCCCGCCACAAGAGCCGCCTGAACAAGGCGCTCAAGGCCCTCAAGGCGTCCAAGGCCGGCTAGCCTGGCGCTGCCTCGCCCTCTTCCTCCGGGGGCCGCAGGATTTCCTCCAGCCGCGTCATCACCTCGCCGGTAAGCCGCGCGGTACCCTCCCCCGACAACGCGCTGATGCGATGCACAGGGCCGGTCCAGCCCAGGGCGGCCACCACCTCGGCCTCGCGCCGCTGCGCTTCGGCGGGCTCGAGCAGGTCCGTCTTGGTCAGCACCAGCCAGCGCTCCTTGGCGGCCAGCCCGGGATTGAAGCGCTCGAGCTCACGCACGATCTCCAGCGCATCATCCGCCGGCAGCGTGGTTCCCGGGGGTGGCGCCAGATCCACCAGGTGCAGCAGCAGGCGGGTGCGCTGCAGGTGCTTGAGGAAGCGCGTGCCCAGCCCGGCGCCCTCGGCCGCGCCACCGATCAGCCCCGGGATGTCCGCCATGACGAAGCTGCGCAGCGCGCCGACATAGACGACCCCGAGGTTGGGGTACAGGGTGGTGAAGGGATAATCGGCCACCTTGGGTCGCGCCGCCGATACCGCGCGGATCAGCGTGGACTTGCCCGCATTGGGCTTGCCGAGCAGGCCGACGTCGGCCAGCAGCGTCAGTTCCAGCCGCAGGGCCCGCGCCTCGCCGGCGGTGCCCGGGGTCGAGCGTCGCGGCGCCCGGTTCACGCTGCTCTTGAAGCGCGTGTTGCCCTTGCCTCCGTGGCCACCCGCGGCCACCAGCAGGCGCTGGCCGTCGGTCGTCAGGTCGCCGAGCAGCTCGCCGGTCTCGTCCTCGATCACCCGGGTGCCGGGCGGCACCGGCACCTCGAGGTCACCGCCGCTGCGGCCGCTGCAGTTGGCTCCGGAACCCGGCTCGCCATGGGTGGCGCGGTAGCGACGGTTGACGCGGAAGTCCGCCAGCGTGTTGATGCCGCCGCGGGCCACCAGCCAGACGCTGCCGCCGTCGCCGCCATCGCCGCCGTCGGGCCCGCCCCAGGGGATGTTCTTTTCGCGACGGAAGCTGACGCAGCCAGCACCGCCATTGCCGGCCTGCACGCGAACCGTGGCTTCATCGACGAACTTCATGCTGGCCTGGATCCAGAAACGACGAACCCCGCCGCAGCGGGG
Organism: Gammaproteobacteria bacterium; assembly: GCA_015709695.1. Classification (NCBI taxonomy): domain Bacteria; kingdom Pseudomonadati; phylum Pseudomonadota; class Gammaproteobacteria; species Gammaproteobacteria bacterium. The sequence goes on from CP054183.1 coordinate 1,503,432, forward strand.
TTCGCGCAGTAGCCGGCGCGGGCTGCCTCAGCCCTGCTGGGGAACGATGCTGACGAACAGGCGGTTCTTCGGGCCCTTGCGCTGGAAGGCCACGGTGCCGGCGGCCTTGGCGAACAGCGTGTGGTCACGGCCCATGCCGACGTTCGCACCGGCATGGTAGCGGGTGCCACGCTGCCGGATGATGATGTTGCCCGCCACCACGTCCTCGCCGCCGAAGAGCTTGACGCCCAGGCGCTTGGACTCCGAATCGCGGCCGTTGCGGGTGCTGCCGCCTGCCTTTTTATGTGCCATCTGGCCTTACTCCGCCGCGGCGCCGTCGCCCTGCTTCGGCCCGCCGGTGATGCCGGTGATCTCCACCAGCGTGAAAGACTGCCGGTGCGTACCCATGCGCTTGTACGTGGTCCGGCGCTTGAACTTGATGACGCTCACCTTGTCGGTGCGGCCCTGGGCCAGGACCTTGGCCTTGACCTTGCCGCCCGCCACCTTCGGCTTGCCGACCTTGAGGTTGCGGCCTTCGCCGATCATCAGCACGTCGGTGAACTCGACGCTGTCGCCCTCGGCAGCCGGCAGCTTTTCCACCTGGAGCTGGTCACCCGGGCTCGCGCGGTACTGCTTGCCACCCGTCACAAATACGGCGTACATCCTGAACTTCTCCGCAGGTCCGGCCCGGAAGGAACCGGAAAAGAGCCGGCATTCTAATGATTCGGCCCTGCCGGTTCAACGGCTTGGATGGGCCGCCGCCGCCCCTGGGCAACCCAGCTGGTTGAGCTGCCCGGCGAGGCGCACCCCGGCCTCGGCCAGCCGCAGGCTGACGAGGTTGCGGGCAGTGGCCACGTACTGCGGATCCAGTCGCAGGCGCCCCCCGCCGGAAGGCAGCGCGTACACCCGCGGCCGCAGCGCGAGCGACTCGCGCGCCCAGTCCTGCGGCCCGCTGGCCTGCCAGGCGGCTTCCTGGCCGCTGGCGAGGGCGCCGATCGAGGCGGCGAGGCCCGCGAGATCGAGGCCCTGCGCGTGGAGCAGCGCACTGGCATCCCAGAACTCGTGCAGGGACAGCTCGCGCCTGCCCCAGCGGACCGGGATGTCGTTGCCGCCGCGGTCGACCCCGAGGCCGACATGCAGCGGCTGGTGCAGGTCGGCGGTGAAATGCACGAAGAAGCGCAGCGCCTCGGCACGGCGCGCCCGCGGCAGGCGCGTGTCGGCGAGGTCGCGCCTGGCGCTGGCCAGCGCCTTGAGCACGTTGCCGCCGGGGCGCGCCATGGCCCGCTCCAGCGACTCGCCATCGGCAACGTTGATGAAATGCCAGTCCCCGGTGTGGCGCCAGACCGGGTCATCGCGGATGCTGTCCGCCCATACGCCGGCGTTGGCAAGCGAATTGCCGTCGAGGAGCGGGGCGATCCAGGCGCGGGCGCCGGCGCAGAGCCGCGCCTCGGCGATCTCGCCGACCACGCGATGGCCCTCGGCGCCGAAGCCGTGGGCAGCATCGGCCCACGGCAGCCCGGCAAGGACCAGTAAGAGAAAGCCGAATTTTACAGGGCACTGCATCCGGCGCATTATTGCCCCCCGATGCAGCTCGTCCAAGCCAAGCCGGCCCGGTTCGACCTCGACAGTGTGCGCCAGCTGGTCGGCGAGGACTGGAACGCGGTCAACCGCGAGATCCAGGCGCAGCTCAGCAGCGACGTGGCGCTGGTCAACAGCGTGGCCCACTACATCATCGGCAGCGGCGGCAAGCGCCTGCGTCCGCTGCTGGTGCTGCTCGCCGCGCGTGCCTGCGGCTACAGCGGGCAGCAGCATGTGCTCTGCGCGGCGATCATCGAGTTCATCCACACGGCCACCCTGCTCCACGACGACGTGGTGGACAAGTCCGACCTGCGCCGCGGCCAGGAAACCGCCAACAGCGTGTTCGGCAACCAGGCGAGCGTGCTGGTCGGTGATTTCCTCTACTCGCGCGCCTTCCAGATGATGGTGCAGGTGGGGCAGATGCGCATCATGGATGTGCTGGCCAACGCCACCAACACCATCGCCGAGGGCGAGGTCATGCAGCTGATGAACTGCCGTGACCCGGAGACCACCGAGGCCCGCTACCTGCAGGTGATCTACCGCAAGACCGGCAAGCTGTTCGAGGCCGGCATGCAGATCGGCGCCATCCTCGCCGGCCAGACCCTCGCCGTCGAGGAAACGCTGGTGGAGTACGGCAAGCAGGTCGGCCTCGCCTTCCAGCTGGTCGACGACGCCCTCGACTACCAGGCCGATGCCAGCGAGCTCGGCAAGAACATCGGCACCGACCTCGCCGAGGGCAAGCCGACCCTGCCGCTGATCTACGCCCTGCAGCGTGGCTCGGCGCGCGAGCAGCTCGCCATCCGCCGCGCCATCGAGCACGGCGGCATCGAGGACCTGGCGATGATCCTCGAGGCCATCCAGACCACCGGCGCGCTCGCCTACACCTTCACCCGAGCGCGGGAAGCCTCGCGCCAGGCGGTGGCCGCGCTGGCCCGCGTGCCCGGCTCGCCCTTCAAGGACGCCCTGGTGCAACTCGCCGACTTCGCCGTCGAGCGCCGCTACTGAGGCGTTCCCCGGGGCCGCCGGACACTGGACGTGCCCACGCCGTTCCCGCAAAATGCCCCGCCTTGCCGGCGGCTCGCCGGCCCGGTGCGCCTTCCCGCCGCGCACCGCCGGATTTCGGGGTGTAGCTCAGCTTGGTAGAGCGCTTGCTTCGGGAGCAAGAGGTCGCAGGTTCGAATCCTGTCACCCCGACCAACAACAGGCACTGGCCAGGTTTCGACGTCCCGGCCGCGGCCGGCTGGCCCGGGGGCCACCGCGTCCTGCCCGCCACGTCTGCCGTGCAGCCGGCGACAGCAGGGTGCGGAAGGCGTAGATCAGGAGTCAGACCGCTTCCCCGGCGCCAGCGGCCGGCAGGCGACGAATCCTTGGCCGGCGGTTCTTCTGCGCCTGCCAGAGATCGAAAGCGGCCTGCATCGCAAGCCATGATTCCGCCGAGCCGCCAAGCGCAGCAGCCAGGCGGATCGCCAGTTCCGCACTCACCGCCGCACGACCGTTGACCACGCGCGAGAGTGCGACCCGCGAGACACCCAGGCGCCGGGCGAATGCCGTCACGGTCAGGCCGCCAGCCTCGCGCAGCACCGTATCCTGCAGCACCTCGCCGGGATGCGGCGGGTTGTGCATTCGCGTCATGTGCCAGTCCTCAGTGGCAATCCTGATAGTCGACGATCTCGGCATCCATGCCGACGAAACAAAATGTCAGCCGCCAGTTCTCGTCCACCCAAACGGCCCAATGACCGGCGAGCGTGCCCTTCAGCGAGTGCAGCCGCCAGCCTGGCAGGTTCATGTCCTCGGGGCCGCCGGCGGCGTCGAGCCGGCCAAGCTGGAGACGCAGTCGCGCAGCGTGCTTCGGTTGAATTCCGGCCTTCGATCCGGTCTCGAAGAACCGTTGCAGGCCGCGGTGGCGGAAACTGCGAATCACGCAGCATCGTATCGCGTAGCGATACAGGTTGGCAAGGCAGCAACCGTGCCATCGGTCACGGACCTGCGCCACCCGGCTAGAATGCACGGGTGCGCCCCGCGACCGACAACCCGGACACCTGCCCCCGCTGTGCCAAGCCACCGGCGCTCTGCATCTGCGACCGCGTGGAGCCGGTGGATACCCGCCTGCGGGTGGTCATCCTCCAGCACCCGCGGGAGGACGATGCGCTGCTGGGTACCGCAAGGCTGGTCGCGCTGACGCTGCCCGGCGCCGGGATCCGCGTCGGCCTGTCCTGGCCGTCGCTGGCCGGGGCGCTCGGCGAGCCTGCGGCGGACGCCGATCGCTGGGCAGTGCTGGCGGTGACCAAGGTCTCCGAGGCCGCGCTCGCCACGGCCCGGCGCGAGCAGGTGGCGCTGGTGGACCGCCGCGGCGCCCTGCTCGACCGGCGCCGGCACGGGCTCGAGGGCATCCTGGTACTGGATGGCAGCTGGAGCCAGGCGAAGACCCTGTGGTGGCGCAACCCCTGGCTGCTGAAGCTGCCGCGCCTGGTGCTGGTGCCGCGCGAGCCGTCGATGTACGGCAAGCTGCGGCGCGAGCCGCGGCGCGAGTGGGTGTCGACGCTGGAGGCCATCGCCGACGTGCTGCCGGCGCTCGGCGAGCCGGAGGCGGCCCGCGACAGCCTGCGGCGCCTGCTGCGGACGCTGCTGCAACGCGCGCGCGACGCCCGGCGGGGCGAGGCGGCGGGTTGACTTAAGTTCCGGCCGGCAAGCGCCGATAATAGCCGCATGCTGCTCAACATCCCCGGCCATCCGGAGTTGCGCAAGATCGTGCTGCTGAACCCGAAGGGCGGGTCCGGCAAAAGCACGGTCGCGGCGAATCTCGCGGCGTACTTCGCCTCGCAGGAGCGCAAGACGGCGCTGATGGACTTCGACCCGCAGGCCTCGGCAATGCGCTGGGTCCACAACCGCCCGCAGGAGAGGCCCTACATCTACAGCGTGGCGGCATTCGCCACCAATCCGCGGGTGACGCGCAGCTTCCAGCTGCGCATCCCGCCCGAGGTGCGCCAGCTGGTGGTGGATACACCGGCTGCCCTGTCCTCGCAGCGGCTGTCGCAGTTCACCCGCGGCGCCCATGCCATCCTGGTGCCGGTGCTGCCATCGGACATGGACATCCACGCGGTATCGCAGCTGGTCACCGACCTGCTGCTGGTCGCCAAAGTCAGCCGCCGCATGGGCAGGCTCGGCGTCATCGCCAACCGCGTGCGCGAGAACACGCTCGCCTACCGGCGGCTGATGCGTTTCCTCGAGTCGCTGAACATCCCGGTGGTGGCGAAACTGCGCGACAGCCAGACCTACGTGCATGCCGCCGAGCAGGGCCTCGGCATCCACGAACTGCCGCACACGCAGGCAGCCAAGGACCTGGAGGGCTGGGCGCCGCTCCTCGACTGGGTCGAGCAGCGCATGGCCACGCCGCTCACGCCGCGCGACCTGATGTCCCCGCTGCAGAGCGTGCAGGGCAGCGTGCTGGTGCGCCCGGCGGCGGCGATGGTCGCCCCGCCCGCTACGCCGGACGCGGAGCCTCTGGCGCAACCGCTGCCGCCAGCGCGGCGATACGATCCTCCAGCCGGAATATCTTGACGAGGATCGCCACCCGCATCCACATGCCATTGCGCTCCTGGCGCCAGTACATGGCACGCGGGTCATCGTCCACCGCCGGATCGATCTCCGGCCCGCGCGGCAGCGGGTGCATGATGATGGCGTCGTGCTTGAGCAGCGGCAGGTTGCCGGGGTTGACGCTGAACTGCGCGTAATCGACGCCACGGGACTCGCCGGCCGTGTCCCACTCGGTCTGGATGCGCGTCACGTAGAGGGCATCTATCTCCGGCAGCACATCGGCGAGCCGGCTGGTTTCCGTGAAGGGAATGCCCTGCGCGCGCAGCCGCGCCTTGACGTCATCCTCCATGGCGAAGGCCTCGGGGGCCACCAGCACCAGGCGCACATCGCGGTAGTTGCGCATCAGGCCGCAGAGCGAGCGCACCGTGCGGCCGCGCTTGAGATCACCCATCATGGCGATGGTCTTGCCGTCGATGCCGCCGCGGTCGGCGAAGCTGCGCCCCAGGGTGTAGATGTCCAGCAGTGCCTGGGTGGGGTGCTGGTCCTTGCCCGAACCGGCGTTGACGATGGGCACCGGCCGCGGGATGCGGTCCATCTGCGCGGCGGCGCGGGCCGCGTAGCCCGCCTCGGGGGTGCGCATGATGATGACATCCACGTAGGAGCTGAAGGTGCGGATGCTGTCGTCGAAGCTCTCGCCCTTCACTTCCGAGGAGGTCGCCGGGTCGCGGATCTCGCTGGTGCGGATGCCGAGGATGTGGCAGGCGTTGTTGAACGAGAGGAAGGTCCGCGTCGAGGGCTGCGGAAAGTAGAGCATGGCGCGGGCATGGGGCAGCAGCGCCTGCAGTGCCTGGGCGCCGGCCGTGGTCTTGGCGATGTTGCGCACCCGGGTGGTCAGCTCGCAGAGCTCGTCGAGGAGCGCGCGGTCGAAGCCGCTGGTGTCGATGACATGGTAGAGCCGGCCTGCCAGGTCGGGTTGCATCGGGACGGCTCCTCGCTGCCTTGGCGTGGGTATTCCGGGCGCGAATCATAGCCGCTTTGCGCAGGGTGGGCACCTGTCCGCGGCGGCCGGGCCTCATTTATATTGGGCGATCCACCCGCCCGCCAGAATCATGCCCAAGCGACGCCCGAAGCCAGCCAGCCACGCCACGCCCCCGGGCACGGATCCGGGCGTCATCGCCATCCGCGGCGCCTGCCAGAACAACCTGCGCAACCTCGATCTCGACCTGCCCCTCGGCCGGCTAGTGGTGGTCACCGGCGTCAGCGGCTCGGGCAAGTCCTCGCTGGCCTTCGACACTCTCTACGCCGAGGGCCAGCGCCGCTACGTCGAGACCTTCTCGCCCTACGCGCGGCAGTTCCTCGACCGGATGGACAAGCCCCGGGTGGAGCGCATCGACGGCATGCCGCCGGCGATCGCCATCGACCAGACCAACCCGGTGCGCACCTCGCGCTCCACCGTCGGCACCATGACCGAGCTCGCCGATCACCTGAAGCTGCTCTACGCCCGGGCCGCGGCGTTGCATTGCCGCCAGTGCGGCCAGCGCGTCACGCGCGACAGTCCCGATTCGGTGGCGGCAACATTGCAGGCGTCGATGGCGGGCGGTGCCCGGCTGATGATCACCGCCCCGGTGATCGTCCCGGACAATTTCACGGTCGACGAGGTCACCCGGCTTCTCGCCCGCCAGGGGCACGAGCGCATCCACCGCCAGGATGGCCAGCGCCTGGAGGTGATCCTCGACCGCGTGCGGCTGGAGGCGGCCAGCCGCGGCCGGCTCATCGAGGCGCTGGAAAAAGCCTTCGAACTCGGCCGCGGCCGCCTCGCCGCCTGGCCGCTTGAGGGTGGTGAGCCCGGCACGCCCCTGCGCTTCTCGGCGGACCTGCATTGCGCCGGCTGCGACATCCACTACCGCGAACCGGGTCCCGCCGCGTTCTCCTTCAATTCGCCCGCCGGCGCCTGCGAAACCTGCCGCGGCTTCGGCCGCACCATGGGCATCGACTACGGGCTGGTGATCCCCGACGGCTCGCTGAGCCTGGCGGCTGGCGCGGTCAGGCCGTTCCAGAGCCCGAGCTACCACGAGTGCCAGGACGACCTGCTGCGCTTCGCGCGCCAGCGCGGCGTGCCGACACAGGCCCCCTGGCGGGAACTGGATGCCGGGCAGCAGCGCTGGGTCATCGATGGCGAGGGCAGCCGCGCCGAAGGCAAGTGGTATGGCGTGCGCCGCTTCTTCACCTGGCTGGAGGGCAAGGCCTACCGCATGCACGTGCGCGTGCTGCTCGCGCGCTACCGCTCCTACTCCACCTGCCCTGCCTGCCGTGGCGCGCGACTGAAACCCGAGCCACTGCTGTGGCGGCTCGGCACGGCGGCACAGGCCGACGCCGTGCTCGATCCCGCGCACCGCTTCCGGCCCGAGGGCTTCACCGGCAGCGATGCGCTGCTCGCCACGCTCCCCGGCCTGTGCCTGCATGACCTCATGCTGCTGCCGCTGCAGCGCGCACAGGCCTTCTTCGAGGCGCTGCGCCTGCCGGCGCCTCTGGACCAGGCGACCGGGCTGCTGCTCGCCGAGATCAGGAGCCGCCTCGGCTACCTGGTCGAGGTCGGCCTCGGCTATCTCAGCCTCGATCGCCAGTCACGCACCCTGTCGGGCGGCGAAGTGCAGCGCATCAACCTGACCACCGCTCTCGGCACCTCGCTGGTGAACACCCTGTTCGTGCTCGACGAGCCGAGCGTCGGCCTCCATGCCCGCGACCTCGACCGCGTCATCGGCGTGCTGCAGCGCCTGCGCGATGCCGGCAACTCGCTGCTGGTGGTGGAGCATGACCCGCAGCTCATGCTGGCCGCCGACCAGCTGCTGGAGATGGGCCCCGGGCCCGGCGCGGATGGCGGGCGCATCGTCTTCTCCGGCACGCCGGCGGCAATGGTGGCGGATGCGTCCTCGCTCACCGGCAGTTACCTGCGCGGCGAACGCCAGGTCGACGCGGATGCCTCCGGCAGGGGCCATCCACCCGACGCCGACAGCGGCTGGCTCGAGCTGCGCGGCGCCACCGCCCACAACCTGCGCGACCTCGATGTGCGCATCCCGCTGCAGCGGCTGGTGTGCATCACCGGCGTCAGCGGCTCGGGCAAGTCCACGCTGGTCGAGGACCTGCTCTACCCGGCGCTGCAGAAGCTCAAGGGCAAGCCCGCGGAAGCCGCCGGCGCCTATCGCGAGCTGACCGGCCACGAACACATCAACGAGGTGCTGTTGGTCGACCAGTCCCCGCTCGGCAAGACCACCCGCTCCAACCCCGCCAGCTACGTCGACCTGCTGGGTCCCATCCGCAAGGCCTTCGCCGCGCTGCCCGCCTCGCAGCTCCGCGGCTACACGCCCGGCACCTTCAGCTTCAACTCCGGTGACGGCCGTTGCCCGACATGCGGCGGCAACGGCTTCGAGCATGTCGAGATGCAGTTCCTGAGCGACGTCTACCTGCGCTGCCCGGACTGCGACGGTCAGCGCTACCGCCCCGAGGTTCTGGAAGTGCGCCTGCCCCCGGCCGGCGGCAAGGGACCCGGAAAGTCCATCGCCGGGGTGCTGGAGATGACGGTCACCGAGGCCACGGCGTTCTTCGCCGGCGATCCCGAGCTGCAGCGCGGGCTGCGTCACCTCGCCGCCGTCGGCCTGCAGTACCTGCGCCTCGGCCAGCCGGTGACCACGCTGTCGGGCGGCGAGGCCCAGCGCCTGAAGCTTGCGGGCCAGCTGGCGCGCACCAGCGGCGCGCGCAACCTGCTGCTGCTCGACGAGCCCACCACCGGCCTGCACCTGCACGACATCGCGGCGCTGCTCGGCGCGCTGCGCGCCCTGCTCGCCCAGGGCCACTCGCTGGTCGTGGTCGAGCACAACCTGGACGTCATCTGGAGCGCCGACTGGGTCATCGACCTCGGGCCCGAGGCCGGCGAGGCCGGCGGCCGGCTGGTGGCCGAGGGCACGCCGCGGCAGCTGGCGGGCGTGGCCGAATCCCGCACCGGCCAGGCCCTCGGACGGCACCAGGCGCGGCTGCGGGGCGCGGCGCTCGCGGCGACGACGCCGGCCACCACAGCGTCCGCTGCGCCCGCCAGCGCCGACATCCGCGTACGGCATGCCCGCGAGCACAACCTGAAGGACATCGACGTCAGCCTGCCGCGCGACCGCTTCAGCGTCATCACCGGCGTGAGCGGCAGCGGCAAGAGCACGCTTGCGTTCGATGTGCTGTTCGCCGAGGGCCAGCGCCGCTTCCTCGAGTCGCTGAATGCCTACGCACGGCAGTTCGTGCAGCCGGCAGCGCGGCCGGATGTCGATGCCATCTCGGGCATTCCGCCCACGGTGGCCATCGAGCAGCGCACCAGCCGCGGCGGCCGCAAGAGCACGGTGGCCACGCTGACCGAGGCCTACCACTTCCTGCGGCTGATCTTCGCCCGGCTCGGTACCCAGCACTGTCCGGACTGCGACACGCGCATCGTTCCGCAGGACCCCGATGCCATCGTCGCGCGCATCGTGCGCGCGCAACGCGGCCAGACCGTGCAGGTGCTGGCGCCGCTGGTGGTGGCGCGCAAGGGCTACTACACGGAACTCGCGCGCTGGGCGGCCCGCCGCGGCCACGACGAGTTGCGCGTCGACGGCGAGATGACAGCCACCGCCGCCTGGCCCCGCCTCGACCGCTTCATCGAGCACGACATCGAGTTGCCACTGGGCGAGGTGCGGGTGGAGCCGCGCCACGAGGGGCGCCTGCGCCAGCTGCTGCTCGAGGGCATCGAGCTCGGCAAGGGCAGCGTGCAGGTGCTGGGTGCGCGTGGCGCGCCGGTGCTCTATTCGGTACGCCGCGCCTGCCCCGGCTGCGGCCGCAGCTTCCCGGAACTGGATCCGCGGCTGTTTTCCTTCAACTCCCGCCATGGCTGGTGCCCGCGCTGCTTCGGCACCGGCGAGGAGATCGAGGGCTTCGACGCCGAACAGAGCGGCGAAGAGGCGCAATGGAGGCAGCCGCTGGAAGCCACCATCTGCGGCAGCTGCCACGGTCAGCGCCTGCGCCCCGAGGCGCTGGCCGTGCGCTTCCGCGAGCAGGGTATCAGCCAGTTCACGGCGGCCAGCATCGATGCATCGAGGCGGTACTTCGACCGCCTGCGCCTCGCCGGCCGCGAGGCAGCCATCGCCCGCGATGCCGTGCAGGAGATCCGCTCGCGGCTGCGCTTCCTGCAGGAGGTCGGTCTCGGCTACCTCACGCTGGATCGTGCCGCCGGCACGCTCTCCGGCGGCGAGGCGCAGCGCATCCGCCTCGCCGCGCAGCTCGGCTCGAACCTGCGTGGCGTGTGCTACATCCTCGACGAGCCGACCATCGGCCTGCATCCGCGCGACAACCAGCGGCTGCTGGCCACGCTGCGCAGCCTGCGCGACCACGGCAACACCGTGGTCGTCGTCGAGCACGACGAGGACACCATCCGCCAGGCCGACCATGTCGTCGACCTCGGCCCGGGCGCGGGCAGCCGCGGTGGCGAGGTGGTGGGCACCGGCCGTGCCGCGGACCTGGCCGCCGCACCGCGCTCGCTGACCGGGCGCCTGCTGTCACAGCCACCGCCGCCGCGCCGGCACCAGCGCCCACCGCGTACCGCCGGCCAGCAGCTGCGCATCTCCGGCGCCCGGGTCCACAACCTGCGTGACATCGATGTCGCCTTCCCGCTCGGCCGGCTGACGGTGGTCACCGGTGTCAGCGGCAGTGGCAAGAGCTCGCTGGTGCGCCACGTGCTGCTGCCGAGCCTGCAGCGGCGCCTCGCCCGCGGCGGCCGCCGCGCCGCACCGGTGGGCTGCACTCGCCTCGGCGGCTGGGAGGACATCCAGCGCGTGCTGGAGGTGGACCAGACGCCCATCGGCAAGAGCCCGCGCTCCTGCCCCGCCACCTATGCCGGGCTCTGGGACGAGGTGCGCCGGCTGTTCGCGCAGGCGCCCGAGGCCCGCATCCGCGGCTACTCGCCCAGCCGCTTCTCCTTCAACGTCGCCGGCGGACGTTGCGAGACCTGCGAGGGCCAGGGCGTGCAGCGCATCGGCATGAGCTTCCTGCCGGACGTCGAGGTCGACTGCGACAGCTGCAACGGCGCGCGCTTCAACAGCGAGACACTCGAGGTCCGCTACCGCGGGCGCAACATCGGCGAGGTCCTCGGCATGGACATCAGCACCGCGGCGGAATTCTTCGCGGCGCACGGCCGCCTGCACCACACGCTGCGCCTGCTGGAGGAGGTTGGCCTCGGCTACCTCGGCCTCGGCCAGCGCAGCCCGACCCTGTCCGGCGGCGAAGCGCAGCGGCTGAAGCTGGTGACCGAGCTGGCGCGCGCGCGCCCCGGCGCCAGCGGCGCGCTGTACGTGCTCGACGAGCCGACGGTGGGCCTGCACATGAGCGACGTGGAGCAGCTGCTGTCCGTGCTGCAGCGGCTGGTCGATGCCGGCAACACGCTGGTGGTGATCGAGCACAACATCGAGGTCATGGCCCAGGCCGACTGGATCATCGACCTGGGCCCCGAAGGCGGTGCCGGTGGCGGCAGGCTGGTGATCGCCGGCACGCCCGAGGAAATCGCCCGCTGCCGGCACTCGCACACCGGTGCCGCGCTGGCCGCGCACCTCGCGCGGCGCGCCGGTGGCGCCGCCGCCCTCAGTCCGGGCGCCGGCGCCGCGCCGGCCCGATGAGGTCCTGCAGCGAATCGCTGACATGCACCGCGAAGCCGGTGCCCGCCTCGGCAAAGTAGTTGTAGGTGACGTCGCAGCCCGCGTCGAGCACCTCCTGCCGCTCCTCGTCATAGACGTGGGTGGCGGCGATCAGGCCGGCGAAGCCGCGCTGGCGCAGCCGGCGGCTGGCGAGGATCTTCGCCTCGGTGTCCGGCACGGCGAGCATCACCGCGCGCACGCGGTCCAGCTGCAGGCGGTGCCAGAGGTCCGGGTCCTCGGCGTCCGCGTAGACGACGCGCCGGCCGCCACGCACATGGGCCTCGACCTTGCTCATGTCGCTGTCGAGGCCGACGACCTGCACGCCCCGCTCGCGCAGGTAGCGATACGCGCCGCTGCCGACACGGCCCATGCCCACCACCAGCACCTCCGCCGCGCCCACCGACAGCGGCTCGTCGTCCGGGTGCCTGCGGCGACGCTCGAAACGCTGCAGCAGCGGCTCCCACCGGCCGTACAGCCCGTGTGCCACGCGATTCAGCGGCGCCGCCAGCACGAAGGATCCCGCCACCGCCACCGCCGCCAGCGGCATCCACGCCGGATCCAGCATGCCCTGGCGCACGCCCAGCTGCATGATGATGAGGCTGAACTCGCCATAGCTCGCCAGGCTGAGCGCCGCGAGGAAGCTGCTGCGGGCACGCAGGCCGGCCAGCACCAGCAGGGCAAAGAACAGCGCGGCCTTGAAGGGCAGCGCCAGCAGCAGCACCGAGACCCCCACCAGCGACCCCAGGCTCGGCATGCCGCCGAGGCCGATGCTGAGGAAGAAGCCGACCAGGAAGACTTCCTTCATGCCCCAGAGTACGTCGGCCAGCTCGACCGCGCGGGCATGACTGGCCAGCAGCGCCCCGAGCAGCAGCGCGCCCACCTCGCCGCTCAGCCCCAGGGCCTCGAAACCATAGCCGCCGGCACCCACGGCCAGCAGCACGGCGAACAGCGCGAGGATCTCGTCATGCCCGGCAAAGTCGACCAGCCGGTCCAGCAGCGGCTTGGCGAACACCACCAGCACCAGCAGGCCTGCATAGGGTGACGGCGCGGTGTCGGCGCCGATCGCCAGCACCGCCACCGCGACGATGTCCTGGATGATCAGGATGGCGATGGCGATGCGCCCGTGGAAGGCACGCAGCTCCTTCTTCGGTTCGAGGATGGTGGCCGTGAGCACGGTACTCGAAAAGCCGAAGGCGGCCCCCAGCAGCCAGGCGGCCGGCCATGGCACGCCGACCTGCCCGTGGGCAATGAACGCGGCCAGTGCCGCGGTCAGCAGCAGGTGCACGCTCGCCGTGGCCCACACCGCGGGCGCCATCAGGCTCTGCCAGCGCAGCTTCAGCCCCACCGAGAACAGCAGCAGCCAGACACCCACCTCGCCGATCCGCGCCAGCGCCGGTACCGGCTCGACACCGAAACCATTGAGGAGGAACCCCGCGGCGAGGAAGCCCACCAGCGGCGGCAGGGCCAGCTGGCGCGCCAGCAGGCCGAAGACGAAGGCGCCGAGGATCCACAGGGCGAGCATGGGGTGAACGTCGCAGCAATCCCCGCGACCTGTCAAGCCGGCGCTCAGTCCGGGGTGAGCACGCTCCCGGGTGCCGGGCATTCGGCATCGATGCCGAAACGCTCGCGGATGCGCTCGCGCAAGGCCGAGCGTGCCTCATCATCACCGTGCGTGAGCACCACGCGCGGCCTACAGGCCGCCACGCCGGCCAGCCAGTCCAGCAGCTCGCCCTGGCCGGCGTGGGCGGAGAAGCCGCTCAGGTGGTGGACGGTGGCGCGGACATGCATCCGTTCGCCGAGGATCTCCACCTCCCGGGCGCCGTCGGCCAATGCACGGCCGAGTGTGCCTGGCGCCATGTAGCCCGGCAGGATGACGTGGGCATTCTCGCGCCACAGCGTGTGGCGCAGGTGGTGCACCACCCGCCCGGCATCGCACATGCCCGAGGCGCTGATGATGATGCAGGCTTCCTCGCGATCGTTGAGGCTGCGCGACTCCTCGGCCGATTCCACCACACGCAGGCTCTGCAGGTCGCGGCGTATCTGCCCGGCGCGCACCAGGCTGCCGAACTCCTCGTCGTAGAGCTCCTGATGGCGCATGGTGGCGAGCGTGGCGGCCGTCGCCATCGGGCTGTCCAGGTACACGGGCAGTGGCGGGATGACGCCCTCGCGGATGGCCTCGGCAACGTGGAACAGCAGCAGCTGCGTGCGGCCCACGGCGAACGCCGGAATGACGATGCGCGCGCGGCTGCGCACGGCCTCGCGCAGGATGTCCTGGAAGCGCGCCACGGTCAGCGCCTGCGGCTCGCGGTCGCGGCCGCCGTAGGTGGACTCCATGATCACCAGGTCCGCGGCCTGCGGGCGCCAGGGGTCCCGCAGGATCGGCGCCCCGCAGGGGCCGAGGTCGCCGGAGAACACCAGCACGCGGCGACCCTTGCTGCCCTCCACGGTGAGCTCGACACAGGCCGAGCCGAGGATGTGGCCCGCGTCCTCCAGCCGCGCGCTGACACCGGCCGCGACCTGCCGCACCCGGCCATAGGGCAAGGCGCGGCTGAGCTCGCGCACGCGCTGGACATCGGCGGCGTCGAACAGCGGCTTCAGCGGCCGGCGGCCCTCGCGGCGCCGCCGGCGGTTCTCCCTGACAAGGTCCGCTTCCTGGATACGGCCGAGGTCGGCGAGCAGCAATGCCGCCAGATCGAGCGTCGCTGGCGTGGCATGGACGGCGCCCGCATAGTCGGCTGCCATCAGCAGCGGCAGCCTGCCGGAATGATCGAGATGCGCATGGCTCAGCACCACTGCATCCAGGCTCGCCGGCTGGACCGGACCGAGCGAGGCGCTGCGCTCGCGGGAATCACCACCGCCCTGGAAGGCGCCGAAATCGACCAGCACGGACGCCGCACCCGTTTGCACCAGATAGCCCGAGCCGGTGACCTCGCCGACCGCACCGCAGAAACCGATGCGGATCATGGCGGCACCCGCCATCCGCCGGCGGCCGCGCTTGACGCTGCTTGCGCGCCACCGCCATCATCCTGCCGTGTTCCACGCCACTCGCAGGGGGTCAGTCCAGTGCTGAAGGAGTTCAAGGAATTCGCCATGCGGGGCAACGTCGTCGATCTCGCGGTCGGCATCATCATCGGCGGTGCTTTCGGCAAGATCACCACTTCGCTGGTCAACGACGTCATCATGCCACCCGTCGGCCTGCTGCTCGGCAAGGTCGATTTCAGCAGCCTGTACATCAACCTCTCGGGAACGGCCTATGCCAGCCTGGCTGCCGCCCAGGCCGCCGGTGCGCCAGTGATCCGCTACGGTGCCTTCATCAACACGCTGCTGGATTTCCTCATCGTCGCCTTCGCCATCTTCCTGCTGGTGCGAGCCATCAACCGCCTGAAGAAGGCCGAGCCCACGCCCGCGCCGGCCGGCCCCACTGCCGAGGAGAAACTGCTGGGCGAGATCCGCGACCTGCTCAAGGCACGCTGAGCGCTGCGTCAGGGCCGGGGCCGGCTGCCGCGGCCGGCGGCGAGCAGCACCTTGCGCAGGGCCGCCGAGGCGGCACGCCGCTCCGGGCCGGAGAGCGCGCCGAGCTGGCTGTCCGCCGCGGTGAGCCGTGCACCGATCGCCTGGTCGATGAGCTGGTGCCCGCGCTCGGTGAGGCGCACGTTGACCCCGCGCCGGTCGCTCGGCTCGGTGGCCCGCAGCACCAGACCGCGCGCCTCCAGGCGGTCGATGCGGTTGGTCATGGCGCCGCTGGTCAGCATCGAAGCCCGCGCCAGTGCCGTCGCCGGCAGCTGGAAGGGAGCGCCCTGGCGGCGCAGCGCCGAGAGCACGTCGTACTCCCAGAGCCGCAGCCCGAGCCCGGCCAGCGCGCGCTCGGCCTCCTTCTGACATAACTTCGCCAGGAACTGCACGCGGACCACCACGCTCAGGCTCGAGCAATCCAGCTCCGGCCGTTCCCGTGCCCACTGGCCCAGCAGCTTGTCGACCTGATCTTCCACTGCCAGCCAGATTACCGGCCGTGGCGGGTGCCGTCCATGTATCTTGACATCGAAATGCCGCGGCTTATCTTCTGGGAACGCGCTATCGCAGAGGCGTCCCATGAACCGCCAGCGGAAGATCGACCAGGACCTGTGGGACGACGACGAGGAGAAGCTCTCCTCCGATCACGTCGTCGAGCGTTTCTTTGCACAGCACGAGCACGATGCCGTCGATGCGGCGCACGGCAAGGTCCCGGGCACGCCCCGGCCCAGGCGCCGCTCCGCGCGCCAGGCCGACGCCGACGAGTAGGCGGCCCGATCCCGCTCAGCGCCGGCTGGCCGCTGTCTCGCGGAGATAGCGGGCGAGTTCGTCCAGGGTGGCGTCCGGCAGCCAGCCGAATGCCGGCATGGCACGCCCGGTGCGGTTCTCCGGGCTGGACGGGTCGCGCCCCGCTCGCAGGAAGCGCTTCAGGCCGTCGAGGTCCTGGCCGCGCACGAACACCGACTGGTGCAGGTTCACGCCGAGCCCCGGCACGCCTTCGGCCCCTGCACCATGGCAGGCACTGCAGTACTGGGCAAACGGACCCGCGGCGGGCGCCGCCTGCGGCTCGGCCACGGCCACCGCTGCACGCTGCGCCATGCCGAAGGGCGCGACCGCGGGCGGCGGCTCCCCTGCTCCGTCGCCGGCTGCCGTCGTCGCCACCGTCATGCCCACCGGCATCAGCGTGCCCAGGGCGAAGCTGCCGCCGGAGGCCAGGGCCGCCAGCAGCGCCGCAGCACCGAGCTGACGCCGCCACGACAGCTGCAGGCGCGGCAGCGAGTTCAGCAGGCTCAGGGCGAGGATCGCCGTACAGGCCAGCACCGCCACCCGCAGGATGAAGATCAGCAGCTCCGGCGACCAGATGCCCCCGGCCTGGAAGATCGCCGCCAGGCTTGCGGCGCTGGCGGCAGGCAGCTGATCCAGCGAGGTGTAGACCCAGTCGAGCTCGAAGTTCTTCTGGATCACGGCGAACAGGCTGGCGATGAGCGCGAAGCCCAGCGCGTAACCCGACTGGCGCAGCGTGCCGAAGAGCCCCGACACCATGCCGGCCCGCTCCGGGGGCGCATGTGCCATCAGCAGCGCGTTGTTGGGCGAGAAGAACAGCCCGGTGCCGATGCCGATGACGATCAGCGCCGGCAGCAGGCCGGCGACATCGGAGTCCACGGTCACCGCCAGCAGCATCAGGTAGCCGGCACCGCGCACCAGCGCGCCGGTGCTGCTCATGATCTCCGGCCGGAAGCGATCCGAGGCCCAGCCCGATACCGGGCTCATCAGCGTGGTGAACAGCGCGGAGACCGCCATGATCAGGCCCACGTCCCAGGCACGCATCTCCAGCGCGTTGATGAGCACGATCGGCAGCACGAACAGCGTCAGCGGCAGGCTGGCGAACATGGTGGCGAAGGCGACCGCTGCCCGTGTGAACTCGCGGCTGCGGGTGAACAGCTCGAGGTCGATCAGCGGCTCCGCCACGCGCCGTTCGTGGCGCAGGAACAGCACGGCGAACACGAAGCCGGCGACGAACACCAGCCATGACCAGGGATCGCGCCAGTTCTCCTCGACCGGCAGCTGCGTGCAGCCGAAGAGCACGCCGAACATGGCCAGCGTCAGGTAAACCGCCCCGGCGAAATCGAAGCGCCGCGAGGCACCGGCCAGGGCCATCGGCCGGCGCAGGCCCAACGCGGCGAAGGCCAGCACGATGATCAGCGCCGCCAGCGGGATGCGGCTCCAGAAGGTGGCGCGCCAGTCGTAGGCATCGAGCAGCCAGCCGGCGAAGATCGGCCCGAGGATGAAGCCCAGCGCATTGGCCGCCTGCAGCCAGCCCAGCGCGCGGCCGCGGCGTTCCGCGCCGAAGATGCGCGTGGCGATGGTGAAGGTGGTGGGCAGGAACAGCGCCATGCCGAAGCCCTGCACCAGCCGCAGGCCGATGAGCTCGGGCACGTCCGGCGCGAAGGCGCAGGCGATCATCGCCAGCGAGTACAGCGTGGCGCCGGCCTGGAACAGCCGCGCATGGCCGAAGGCATCGGCAACCCGGGCCGCCAGCAGCATCGGCCCGGTAGCCGCCACGAGGTAGCCGAGCGCGACCCAGACGATCTGGTTGGTGCTGGAATCCAGGTCGTCGATCATGTCGGCGAAGGCCAGCGGCATGAAGCTCGAGTCCAGGCTCGCCATGGCGGTGGCGAGCAGAAGGGTCACCATCACCAGCAGCGCGCGTGCGCCGGGCAAGGGTGGCTCGGGCCGGGTCTGCGCTGCGGCGGCGTCGGTCATCGATGGATCTCAGAGCGGCTTCACGGCGCCGAGGAACGCCGCCAGCGCCACCAGCGCCCACATCACCAGGGCAGCGCTCGCCGCCTTGCGCCGCCGCACCCGCAGCAGGCGCTCGCCGCCATCGACGTCGCCGGCCGCGAAGCGCGCCATGGCCAGGCGCCACTGCCCGCTGTAGACCCGCAGCACCATGCCATCGACGACGATGGCGGCAACCACCACCAACTTGAGGATCAGCCAGTCCGGCACGGTGTTGCCGGGCAGTCGCCACTGCCGCCAGGCGAGGAAGCTGAAGCCGGCCAGCAGCGCGACGCGGCAGGCCAGGTCGATGGTCAGCAGCCGCGCCACCGGCACGCGGCCATGGCCGAAGTGGATGGCCAGGGCCATGACGATCCACGCCAGCGACACGAACCAGGTCGCCGCCACCGCCACCGGCGGCAGCGGTGCGCCCCACTGCAGCGCCATCTGGAAGCCTACCGGCAGGATGGCGAGCAGCGCGACGCGCGGCGCCAGGTCGATGTCCATGAGCAGGGCGCGCACACGGTTGCGCTCCGGCACCGGCAACCCGGGGCGCGACATGACGCCGCCGGCGAGGAACACGCCCAGATCCGCGCCAAGCCAGTAGGCGAACAGGATCACATGCGCAAAGCGCAGCCATTCATAAGAGTCGAACACGGTCTCCCCCGCCAGGACGCGCGGCGCCGCCGGGACGGCGGCACTTTAACCTATTGTCATAACCACAGTACAAGGCAGGCAGCGGCAGCATGCCCATCGGCCACGTGGCTGCGCGATCCGGCGTGGCTCGGGGCGACCTCTTCCGCCGCCACGACCGGTCATCGCCCTCGAATCCCCGCCTGTCGCCGCACTCCTGCAGCACCGGATTCCGTGAACGGCGTCACGAATCGCGGTGGCGGCAGGGCAGCAGCCCGTCATCGATCAGCACTTGAGAAGTACGACGTAAAGCATTGTTTATATCTGTTTTTATTCAGAAAGCTCCGCGCCAGGCCGGGTGGCTGCCCCAGGTCCGGACCGGAGGCTCTGGCGGGCCTCGCAGCGCCTCCGGGCGGAACTGCTTCAAGGTTTCGGGGAGAGCGGATGCCTAGATTGCGCCCTCGAGAGATTCCGCAACGAGAGGCGCCATGCGCAGCAGCACCACCCACAGGCAACACGGCTTCACGCTGGGCGAAACACTGACCGCCCTGGCCGTGGCCGGCATCGGCCTGTCGCTGGCGGTGCCTGGCATGCAGGCACTCCACCGCAGCAACGACCAGGCGGTGGCCGTCAACCAGCTGGTCGGCACCCTGCACCTGGCCCGCAGCGAAGCGGTGATGCTCAATGCGCGCGTCGCGGTCTGCGCCAGTGCCGACGGCAGCCACTGCAATGGTCGCGGCTGGAGCGACGGCTGGATCGCCTTCATCGACTCCGACGGCAACCTGGAGCGTGGCGCCGCCGAAACCCTGGTGGACCGGGTGCCGGCACCAGGCATGTCGCTGGCCTCGGCACAGTTCGCCACCAGCGTCAGCTATGGTGCCGACGGCCGCGCGAGCAGCGCCGCCGGTGATGCGCACAGCGGCGAATTCGCCTTCTGCGAGACCGGGGCCCGCACCGCGGGCCGTGTCGTCATCGTGCGGGCCAGCGGCCTGCCCACGCTGGCCGGACAGGGCCGCGACGGCATGCCGGTCAGTTGCCCGGACGGGCCGGAGGCCTGAAGCCATGCACAGCGATCACGGCACACGCCAGGGCGGCTACAACCTGCTGGAACTGATGATCACGCTGATGATCGCCGGCATGGTGCTCGGCTTCGGCATCCCGTCGTTCACCGATTTCATCGCCACCAACCGCATGGCCTCTGCGGCCAATGACCTGGTGACCTCGATCCACGCGGCGCGCACCGAGGCCGTGAAGCGCCGGCAGCCGGTCACGCTCTGCGCGAGCAGCAATTGGGCTGACGCGGCACCGGCCTGCGACCTCGGCGGCGGTGCCCCCGGCTGGATCGTCTTCGCCGATGTCAATGCCAACGCCAGTGTCGATGCCGGCGACACGGTGGTGCTGACCCATGGCCCGCTGGCCGATGGCATCACGCTCGCCATCGACGCGGCTGCCCTGCCCTACATCCAGTACGGCGGCAACGGCTTCCCGCAGGCGGCGGGCGTCGGGCCCGCCATCAACGACATCCAGCTCTGCGATGCCCGCGGCGACCACGATACCGGTGGCGGCGTGGCGGCCGGCCGCTGGATCCAGATCGGTCCCACGGGCCGCCCGCAGACCTTCCGCATGCAGGCGGAGGTCCAGGGCAACCCGGTGGGCGGTTGCTGAGGCTCCCATGAACCAGCGTCCTGTTCCCCGAATCCCGCGCGTCGCCGGCTTCACCCTGGTGGAGTCGCTGGTGGCGATGGTGGTCATCTCCGTCGGCATGCTCGGCATCGCCGCCATGTACGTCGAAGGACTGCGCGCGGGGCGCACCTCCATCTACCGCACCGTGGCCGTGGACCTGGCGGCCGACATGGCCGACCGCATCCGCGCCAACAGCGCCGGCCAGGCCGCCTATGCGGGCGCTCCCGCCGGCAACGGCGCCGGCTGCGTCAACGCCGGTGCCAACCTTGCCCCTGCCGCGCAGGCAGCCTGCGACCTGTTCTTCTGGCAACAGCAGGTCACCACGCTGCTGCCGGCCGGCGCCGGCGTGCTCGGCTTCGCCGCCGGCGCCGGCGGGCCCAACGTCTACACCATTACCCTGGACTGGAACGAGCCGGGCGCGAACGGCACGCTCCAGTACGCGCTGACGGTGCAAATGTGATGAACCACCGACCACCCGCCCGCGAGGCCGGCCTGAGCCTCATCGAGATGATGGTGACGCTGGTGATCGGCGCCTTCCTGATGATCGGCGTCATCGCCATGTTCTCGCAGACCCGCAGCACCTATCGCACCAACGACACCGTGGCGCGGATGCAGGAAAACGCGCGCTTCATCCTCAGCCAGATGGAGCCTGACCTGCGCCTGACCGGCAGCTGGGGCATGCAGAACACCGGGCCGCACGTCGAGGTGCCGGCCGGTGTGACCGCCACCTGCTCCGATGGCACCGACGCCACCGCATGGCTGCTCGATCCGCTGACGCCGGTGGCCGCGGATGACTCCGCCTACAACCTGCCCTGCCCGCCCCCTGCCGCCACGCCCTACCTGGCCGGTACCGACGTGCTGGTGCTGCGCCACGCCAGCGGCGCCCAGGTGCTGCCCGCCGCCGGCGCCGTCCAGATCCAGAGCGACCGCGGCAACAGCCGCGTGTTCGCCAACGGCGCGGCGCCGGCCGCCTGCTGCATCTACGACTGGCAAACCAACGCCTACTACGTGTCCTCGGCATCGTCGCTGGGCGCGACGGTGCCGTCATTGCGGCGCATGACGCTGATCAACGGCGTGTGGCAGGACGAGGAACTGATCGCCGGCGTCGAGAACCTGCAGGTGGAACTCGGCGTGGACACCAATGCCGACGGCACGGTGGACCGCTACGTCGATCCCGGCAATGCACTGGTGACGCCGCTGGTCGACCCGTCACGCATCATGGCGGTGCGCTTCTGGCTGATGCTGCGGGCCGGGCAGCTCGAGGTGGGCTTCACCGATGGCGCCACCTACAACTTCGCCAATGTCGCCAACTACGCGCCGGCGGACCGATTCCGGCGCCAACTCCTCAACAAGACCGTCGTGCTGCGCAACATGCGGAGCTCATGAAGCCATGACGCACCCGAACAACAATCCCTCGCGGCAGCAAGGCGCCTCGCTGGTCATCGGCCTGGTGCTGCTGCTGGTGCTCTCGGTGCTGGCCGTCTCCACCATGAACAGCGCCACCTTCGGCCTGACCATGGCCGGCAACATGCAGTACAGCGAGAACGCCTTCCAGCTCGCCGAGACCGGCATCGAGGTCGCCATCAGCAACGGCCCCTTCTGCGCCGGCACCGGCTGCCCGGTCAATGCCATTGCCCAGACCCAGGTGCTCGACACCGGCGGCAGGGAGATCGGCACCTACCAGGCGAACACCACCTACCAGGCCTGCACCATGCGCGACGGCTACAGCGCGAACTTCCGGGCCTACCACTTCCGCATTGCCTCGGTGGGCCAGTCCTCCCGCGGCGCGCAGTCGCAGAACCAGCAGGAGTTCTTCCTGATCGGTCCCGACGGCTGCTGAGCGAACCCCAACCGGATTCCAAGGAGACCCAGTCATGCGCAAGCGTATCGGCATCGTCCTGGCGGCAGCCCTGGCCTTCACCGGCGGCCCTGCCCTGGCAGCCATGACCAACATCGAGAATGCCTACGAGGCCACGGCGCAGCAGGTCAGCCTGCCTTCCGTCGCCACGGGCCAGCTGGTGGTCACCGGCTGCACCGGCTGCAAGCCGGTGGTGCTGCGCGTCACCGAGGCCACGCAGTACCTCGTTGGCGGCGGCAAGGGCGAGGCCGTCAGCCTGGCACAGATGCGCGACACACTGCGCGCCCCCGGCGCCAGCCAGCGCCTGCTCACGGTCTTCTACCGGCTCGCGGACAACGTCGTGACCCGCGTCGTCCTTGGCGCCCACTGATCGGCCGGCACATCCAGAGAGGTTGCGATCACCATGAACACCATCACCCATCGCCTCGGCTCCCTGGCTTGCGGCCTGCTGCTCGGCCTCGCGGCCCTGCCGGCCATCGCCGACGACACCGAGATCTTCATCGCCTCGCAGGATCCCTCGATCACCGGGGCCAAGCCCAACATCCTGTTCATCATCGACAACTCCGGCAGCATGGACAGCACGGTGACGACCCAGGAGCCGTGGAACGCCGCCACCACCTTCAGCGGCTGCTACAACGCCAACCGCCTGTACTTCTCGACCAACAGCACCCGGCCGGGCTGCGGCAGCAGCAACTACATCGCCAAGAGCGCCAACTACTGCGACGCCTCGAAGGCCGCGCTGGCCAACGTCGGCAGCTACTCCGACCGCCTGCTCGCCTGGCGCAGCGGCAACCGCAGCTGGGTGGCGCTGAGCGGTGGCAGCAACAGCACGCGGCCCATGGAGTGCCGCGCCGACCGTGGCGTCCACGGCCAGGCGGCCGGCGACGGCAAGCCCTATGCCGCCACCGGCAGCGGCGGCCCCTGGGCCGCCGGTACCGCCAGCGAGCCCTCGTGGAACAACGACTACACCATCTGGGACGGCAACTGGCTGAACTGGTACTCCAGCGGCGGCACCGTCACCCAGACCCGCATGGAGATCGTGCGCAACGTCGCCAACAACATGCTGGCCAGCCTCAATGGCGTCAACGTCGGCCTGATGCACTTCAACGTCGACCAGGGCGGCACCGTGGCCCATGCCATCGAGAACATCGCCACCGCCCGCGGCAACCTGCAGACGGCGGTCAGCGCCCTGACGGCGAGCACCTGGACGCCGCTGTCGGAAACCCTGTACGAAGCCGGCAACTACTACATGGGCCGCAACGTCGATTACGGCAACACCGGCCCGGTGCTGAGCGTCGGCCCCTCGCGGACCAGCGGCACAACCACCGGCACCACCTACAAGAAGCCGGTGCTGTATGCCTGCCAGAAGAACTACATCGTGCTGCTGACCGACGGCCAGCCCACCAAGGACGTCAGTGCGACGTCGAAGATCAAGGGCCTGCCGCAGTGGGCGGCCACCGTCACCACGCCGGCCTGCAGCGGCGCGGCCGGCAGCGACGGCCAGTGCATGAGCGACCTGGCCGAGTACCTGCGCAAGCACGACCTGGATGCCAGCCTGACGGGCAACCAGAGCGTCACCACCTATACCATCGGCTTCGGCGTCGACCTGGCGCTGGGCGACACCACATTCCTGCAGGAGACCGCCAACAAGGGCGGCGGCAAGTACTTCCCCGCCGGCGACACGGCGACGCTGCAGGCGGCGCTGACCGCGATCGTCTACGACATCCTCGACGACGCCACCACGTTCTCGACGCCCACGGCGCCGGTCAACGCCTTCAACCGCACCACCAACCTGAGCGACGTCTTCGTCTCGGTGTTCGCACCCTCTGCCACCGAGCACTGGGCGGGCAACCTGAAGAAGTACCAGCTGCGCAACGGGCGGCTGCTGGACGTCAACAGCCAGCCGGCCGTGGACGCCAATACCGGCTTCTTCTCCAAGACCTCCCAGAGCTACTGGTCCGATGCCGTGGACGGCAACAGCGCCCAGCTCGGCGGCGCCGCCGGCGAGCTGCCGGTACACACGGCACGCAACCTCTACACCAGCATCTCCGGCAACCAGCTCGCCGCCAGCTCCAACGCCGTCAGTACGGCCAATACGGCGATCACCGCGGCGATGATCGGTGCCCCCGCCGCCGACCGCGACACGGTCATCAACTGGGCCCGCGGCCTGGACGTGCGCGACGAGGACGACGACGGCGACATGACCGACGTGCGCCATGTGATGGGCGACCCGCTGCACGTGCGCCCGGTGAACGTGCTCTACGGCGGCACCGAGGCGAGCCCCGATGCCACGGTCTATGTCTCCACCAATGACGGCTACCTGCACGCCATCGACCCCGATGACGGCAGCGAGCTCTGGGCCTTCATCCCGTCGCAGATGCTGGGTCGCCTCTACGACCTCTATCTCGACGAGCCGACGGCTACCCGCACCTACGGCCTGGACGGCGAGATCAGCGTCTACATCGCCAACGACGACGGCGTGCCGGGCATCAGCGGCAGCGAGAAGGTCATCCTGCTGTTCGGCATGCGCCGCGGCGGCGACAGCGTCTATGCGCTCGACGTCACCGACCGCAGCAATCCGCAGCTGCTGTGGAGGATCAGCAGCAGCACCACCGGCTTCGGCCAGCTCGGCCAGACCTGGTCACCGCCGGTCACCGCCCGGGTCCAGGTCGATGCGGCCATCCGCAACGTGGCCATCTTCGGTGGCGGCTACGACGATGCCGAGGATGCCACCGCCTTCCGCAGCGCCGACAGCCGCGGCAACGCCGTCTACATGGTGGACGCCCTCACCGGCGAGCTGCTGTGGCGCGCCGGCAATGGCAGCAGCAACAATCTCAACCTCTCCGCCATGACCCATGCCATCCCGGCGGGCCTGCGCGTGCTGGACCTCGACCTCGACGGCCTGGCCGACCGCATGTACGTCGGCGACATGGCGGGCCAGGTCTGGCGCTTCGACATCAACAACGGCCAGCCTGCCAGCAGCCTCGTCGATGGCGGCGTGTTCGCCAGCCTCGGCGGTGCGGTCGTCACGGCCCCGGTGCCGGACAGCACCGCGCGGCGCTTCTTCGCCACCCCGGACGTGGCGCGGATCGTCGCCAACAACCGCGCCTACCTCAGCATCAACATCGGCTCGGGCCACCGCGCGCATCCGCTGGACACCGCCACGGACGACCAGTTCTTCGCGCTGCGTGACTACAAGGTGCTCGACAAGATCGCCACGGCCAGCTACCCGCAACCGATCACGGTGGCGGACCTGCTGGACATCACCGGGGACCTGGCACCCAGCATCCCCTACAACTCGCCCGGCTGGCGCCTGCGCCTGGACCTGAGCGCCGGGGAGAAGGTGATGACCGAGTCGCTGACCTTCGACAACGTGGTGCTGTTCACCTCGTTCACCCCGGGTGGCCAGGGCGACGCCTGCGTCGCGGCCGGTGGCCTCAACCGCCTGTACCTGGTCAGCGTCCGCGACGGCGCACCCGTGACCAACCTGGATGGCTCGCTGAACCCGGACGGCTCCCCCGATACGGCCCTGACCGCCGACGACCGCTACCGCGAACTGAACCAGGGCGGCATTGCCCCGGATCCGGCGGTGTTCTTCTCGCCGCCCAATGGCGACCTCACCACCGGCGACCCCGTGGCCTGCCTCGGCGACAACTGCGAGGACACCAAGCAGGGCAATGGCGATGGCAGCCAGCCCACGCTCTGCATCGGCGTCGAGTGCTTCGACCCGGGCTTCGCCAACCCGCCGCGGCGCACGCACTGGAACCAGGACGGCTCCGAGTAGGCAAGCCACGAGAAAGGAAGGCCAATGAAAAGGCAGCACTCGGGATACACGCTCATGGAACTGCTGGTGACGGTCGCCATCGTCGGCATCCTCACCGCCGTGGCCGTGCCCTCCTACCGCCAGTACACCCTGCGGGCCAAGCGCACGGATGCCACCACGGCGCTGCTGCGCCTGGCCGCCATGCAGGAGCGCTTCTACATCCAGAACAACACCTACGCCTCCGCCGACCTCATGGATGATGCCCCGCCGGCGGGCCTCGGCATCGCCGGCACCGAGCGCGGCTACTATGCGCTGGACATCCAGTCCAACGACCTGACCACCGGCTACACGGCCACGGCGACCGTGGACGCCGGTGGCGAACAGGCCGACGACAGCGACTGCGCGACGTTCAGCGTCACCGCACAGGGCCTGCGCAGCGCCACCGACAGTGGCGGCGCCGACAATACCGACCGCTGCTGGCGCTGAACGGCCACAGGGTGGCGGGTACCGCATGGGCCCGCCCGCGGCGTATTGCCTCAGCCGAGGGTCGCGGGGTAGGGTGACGGCCTGACAATCCAGAACAACCATGCCAGGCACCAGGGGGACAGGCGCCATGGGGAAGTTTGCCGTCATTTTCTCGGTCGCAGGCCTGATGCTCGCTGCAAGCAGCGTACCGGCCGCCAACGGGCATGCCGACCAGGTCACCAGTCCGGTCAGCGGGGCGATGGCGCCCGTGACCAACACCTGCTTTGCCGTCATCGACGGCTTCAACCTCGGTGACTGCAGCTACGCCGGCACGCGCTACCCCGGCAAGACCAGCGGCGGCACCGGCAACGGCGCGGCAACCGTGGCTGGCAGCTGGATCGGGCCCACCTACGCTGCCGGCTTCTACGCCGCCGGCAGCGCGGCGGATCCCTTCGCTCCCGCGGGCGCCAACGCCGCGCTGGCCTACCGGCCATCGGTGGGCGACAACAAGTACCCCATCCCGCTCCTCGGCAGCGTCACCATCGACGACCAGGGCACGGCCAGCCCGGCCGACGACACCATCGCCGCCACCTGGACCTTCGGGCAGGCCGTCCACCACACCCAGGTGCAGCAGAACGATTACGCCATCGAGACCTGGGACAGCTTCACCCATGTCATGGCCGCGACCGCGGTCAACCCTACCGCCACGGTGGCCAACGCCAACGGCGGCTTCGATTACGTCATTGGCAGCCGCGGCAAGCCCACGCCGGTGGTCGGCGGCTTTCCCCACGGCCCGCTGCCCGGCGACGGCACCCTGAATCCCGACCCGTTCCCCTCGGAAAGTGCCGAGGCGGACATCGCCAACCCGACGGGCCCGCGCTGGGTGACCACCGGCTCGACGGACATCGCCAGCGTCTCGCAGCGTGTAGGCATCGAGCGCTCCGCGGGCTTCGGCAACATCAGCGGCAACCCCTACCCGGGCACGGCCACGCTGCAGCCCAACGTCGGTGGCCAGACCACCGGCAGCTTCACCAACTACCACTGCACCGACGACACCGGCGACAACGACTGCTCGACCAGCGAGTACATCTTCGGCTCGCAGAGCGAGGGTGGCGGCAGCACCAGCCCGCCGGGCTTCGAGAACCTGATCCTGCTGCTCGCCACCGATGCCGCCGGCAAGGTCACCGAAGCCCGCGCCTACTGGACCCGCGAGTACATGATCAGGGGCTTCGGCAGCCGTATCGGCAACGATCCGGCCAACCCGAACCAGTGGGTGACCAACAACTCCTGGAACGGCGGCCGCTTCGATTTCCGCGGCTGCTCGCTGCCGGCCACCGTAGCCGATACCGCCACCGTGGTCGAAGGCACGGCGAATGCCGTCATCCAGGTGCTGGGCAACGACACCCTCGGCTGCGCGGAGCCGAACGTCGTGCAACTCGTCAGCGGTCCGGCACACGGCTCGGCCACGGTCTCTGCAGACGGGCGATCGATCCTCTATTCCCCCAGCACCAGCGAGCCCGCGCCCAATGTCTACTACGACGGCCCGGATTCACTGACCTACAAGCTGGTCGACGGCCTCGGCAACGAATCCTCACCGGCCACGGTCAGCATCACCGTGACCCGCAAGCTGCCCGTCGCCGGCACCCTGAACGGCAGCTCCAGCGGCGGTAGCCCGGCCATCGTCACCGCCCTGACGGCCGGATCGCTCGGCAGCGGCAGTCTCGCCCAGCACGACCTCGATGCCGGCGCCGGCACGCTCGGCAGCTGCACCGTGTCCGGTTCCGGAGGTGTCGACGGCGACCAGCTGACCTTCACGCCAACGCCCGGTGCCGGCAACGGCACCGGTGGCTGCAGCTACACCATCACCGACCTCGATGGCGACACCGCGACCGCGCAGTTCATCGTCGACGTCCGCGGCAACGCTGGCAGCGCTGGCGGCAGCAAGGGCCCGCAGCTGCCCTCGGGCGGCAGCAGCCTCGACTGGCTGGTCCTGGGGGCGCTGCTGGCCGGTACGCCGCTGCTGGCCCGCCGGCGGCACCGGGCCTGACGGCGCGGCCTGCCGCCTCAGCGGACGGCGGGCGCGTCGCGCGTCGCGCGACGGATGGTGTCGTCGAGGCTGGCGATCCTGTCGGCCAGCAGCTCGGTGGTGCCGACGAAGAAGCCCTGCGCGTAGCTGATGTTGAGCCGACGCAGCAGGTCCAGCGAGGCCTGGTCCTGGACGAACTCGGCGACGGTTTCCAGCTGCATCACCCGCGCCACCTCGGCGATCGCGGCGACCACAGACTGGGAAACCACGTTGGTGGTGACGTCGCGGACGAAGCTGCCGTCGATCTTCAGTGTGTCCACCGGGAACAGCTTGAGGTAGGCGAACGAGCTCAGGCCGGTACCGAAGTCGTCCAGCGAGAAGTGGCAGCCCAGGTTGCGCATGGCGTGCATGAAGGCCTGGGCCTGCTGCATGCGTGCCACGGCCACGGATTCGGTGATCTCGAAGGCGATGATGCCGGGGTCGACGTTCCTGGAACGCACCTCGTTCTCGACGAAGCGCAGGAACTGCTCGCTGCCCAGGCTCTGCCCGGACAGGTTGATGGCGAACCGCGCGCTGTTGCCGACCAGGTGCCGGCCCTTCTGCGTCAGCAGCCGCAGCGTCGTCGACACCACCCAGCGGTCGAGCTCTTCCATGAGCTGGTAGCGCTCGGCCGCGGACATGAACTCGCCGGGGGGCACGTGCTGGCCGGCATCGTCGACGATGCGCACCAGCACCTCGTTGTAGTCGGCAACCCGCCCGGGCTTCAGCGCCACCAGCGGCTGGGCCACCAGCACCAGCCGGTTGTTCTCGATGGCATTGCGCACGTAGCCGACCAGCTGGATGTCATCGAAGCGCTGCACGATGCTGGCATCGGCCGACTGGTAAACCTCGGTGCGGCCGCGGCCGCGGTCCTTGGCGGCCTGCAGCGCAATGCGCGCGGCACCCATCTCGCCCCCCGCCTCGGCGCCCTCCTCCAGCGCACCCACGCCGATGCTGACCGAAGGGCGATGGGTCTGGTCGCCGCGCTCGAAGCAGCGTCCGGCGAAGCGCGCGCAGATACGCTCGCCCAGCCGGCGGGCCTCGTCGAGGCTGGTATGGCGCAGCAGGACGGCAAACTGGTCGCCGGTCACCCGCGTCATCGGCCGGCCAGGCAGCAGCTCGCGCAACACCGAGGCGAGATGCACCAGCACCTCGTCGCCGGTCTCGCTGCCGAAGGTCTCGTTGAAGACGTGCAGCCGGTCGACGTCCAGCGCCAGCACCATGCTCTCGTGATCGGACAGCGCCGCGGCCAGCTCGCGCTGGAACACCGGCCACGCCAGCAGGCCGGTGAGGCCGTCGTAGGTCCGGTCGAGCAGTGCCTCGACATGCGAGCCGACATAGCGGGCGATGCGCGCCAGCCGCCGCTCGCTGAAACGCGAGGACCGCCAGCCGGCGAACGCCAGCATGCCCTGGACCGGCTGGCCGCGCGTGCGTATCGCGGTCCACAGCAGCGAGTCGCTTTGTTCCACACCCTGGGCCCCGGAGATCGAATCTCCGGCCGCGGCCATCAGCCCGGTACAGGCGGTGCGCGCCCCGGCCAGGTCGACCCCGGCGCCCTCGGCCATTGCAATGCCCTTGTCGGGGATGACCAGCCAGACACCGGCCACATCGAGGTGCGCGCAGCACAGCGCCAGGATCCCCGACATGGCTGTCTCGCAGGGCTGCGAAGGATCGTGCAGCAGCGTCTCCACCTTGTGCAGCAACCGCTCCTCGGCTGCCTGCACCTGCAGCTTGCGCTGGCTGTCCAGCAGCCTGTAGCGCAGCGACAGCTCGCGCTGCAGGCTGCGCAGCGCCGGCGCCAGCAGGTCGAGCACGAACCGGCTGGACATGCCGGCGGCGTCGCGGTCCAGCAGCACGCTGAGCGCACCGAGCACCCGGCCGTCCTCGCCATGCAGCAGCGCCATGTGGACGATGCAAGCACCGAGCTTCAGGCGCGTGCCCTCCGCCGACGGCGGGCCACCCTTCAACAGTTGCGACAGCAGCTCACGGTAGGGCTCGGACACCGGCGGCACGCCATCGGGCGGTGCCTCGCTCCAGAACACACGCCCCTGCACATCGTGGCAGACGAAGCCCTGGACCTGTGGCAGCAGAGCCTTGAGGAACGCGGCGTAGTCGCGCAACACGGCATCCTTGTCTGCGGGCTCGGCCATGGGTGCTCGAAGGGTCTCCGGGGCTCGGGACATAATGCCCGGCCAGGGTCCGGCGGGCCGTGACCGCCCTCCCAGTTCGCCGCGCCATGGCGTCGCGTTGACCGCCCCCCCGGCTGCGACTAGGATGGCTGCCCACCGGCGCCGCCGGTTCATGTTCAAGGAGTTCCGCGCCCGGCCGGGCGCACTTGGGCGATCATGAGCACAGACGTACAGCCCGGGGCCGGATCGCTGCCGTTCACGGCCGAAGTCGAGCGCGCCACCAGCGCCATCTACGAGCGGGTCCGCGGGGTCATCCCCGAGGTCGAGTGGCCGGTCCACGCGCCGCTCATCGCCGCCATCAACGACCTCAAGCGCCAGCGCAATGCCGTGATCCTGGCGCACAACTACCAGACGCCGGAGATCTTCTACGGCGTGGCGGACTACCGCGGCGACTCCCTGGGGCTCGCCCAGGAAGGCGCGCGTGTCGATGCGGATGTCATCGTCCTCTGCGGCGTGCGCTTCATGGCCGAGACCGCCAAGATCCTCAGCCCGGAGAAGACCGTGCTGCTGCCGGACTTCGAGGCCGGCTGCTCGCTGGCCGCTTCCATCACCGCTGCCGATGTCCGTCGCCTCAAGGCGCGGTACCCCGGCGTGCCGGTGGTCTGCTACGTCAATGCCTATGCCGATGTCCGGGCCGAGTCCGATGTCTGCTGCACCTCCGCCAACGCGGTGAAGGTCGTCGAATCGCTGGGCACGGACCGCGTCATCTTCATCCCCGACGGCTATCTTGGCCGGTACGTGGCCAGCAAGACCGACGTCGAGGTGATCCTCTGGGAAGGCGCCTGCGAGGTGCACGAGCGCTTCACGCCGGAAGAGATCCGCGAGTACCGCCGCCAGCAGCCCGGCGTGCACGTCATGGCACATCCCGAATGCCCGCCGGAGGTGCTGCGCGAGGCGGACTTCGTCGGCTCGACCTCGGGCATGATCCGCCACATCGCCGAGGAGAAGCCGCGGCAGGTGGTGCTCATCACCGAGTGCTCCATGAGCGACAACGTCGCCGTGGAGTTCCCCGAGGTGGACTTCGTGCGGCCCTGCAACCTCTGCCCGCACATGAAGCGCATCACGCTGCCGAACATCCTGCGCAGCCTGCAGACCCTCACCCCGGCGATCGATGTCGATGCCGAGGTGGCGCGTCGCGCCCGGCGTTCCATGGAGCGCATGCTGGCCGTCGGGCGCAGCCCGGTGGCGGCCTGAGCACCGCCCCTGCCGCCACGCAGGTGACCCGCGGATCCTTCGACGTCCTGGTGATCGGCGCCGGCCTCGGCGGCATGTCGGTCGCCCTGCGCCTCGCCTCGGCGCAATGCCGGGTGGCGCTCATGGCCAAGAAGGGCCTCGGCGAAAGCTCCAGCAGCCAGGCCCAGGGCGGCATCGCCGCGGCGATCGCCGCCGATGATTCGCCTGCCCTGCACGTCGCCGATACCCTGGTGGCCGGTGCCGGCCTCTGTCATCGTGACGCCGTCGAGTGGGTTGCCTCCCGCGGAGCCGACTGCGTGCGCTGGCTCGAGGCCCAGGGCGTGCGCTTCACCGCCAATGGCGATGCCGGTGGCCTGCACCTGACCCGCGAGGGTGGTCATTCGCGCCGGCGGGTGGTCCACGCAGCGGATGCCTCGGGACGCGCCATCGTCGACGCCCTCTCCGCCAGGGTGCTGGCCAACCCACACATCACCCTGCTCGGTGGCGAAATTGCAGTGGACCTGATCACCACCGCGAAGCTCGGCGCCGGCGGCGACAACCGCTGCCTGGGTGCCTATGCGCTGGACCGGGCGAGCGGGCACGTGGTGACCCACCCGGCGCGCGCCGTGGTGCTGGCCACCGGCGGCGCCTCCAAGACCTACCTCTACACCAGCAACCCCGACACCTCCACGGGAGATGGCATCGCCATGGCCTGGCGCGCCGGCTGCCGGGTCGCCAACCTGGAATTCGTGCAGTTCCACCCCACCTGCCTCTTCCATCCGCAGGCGAAGTCCTTCCTGATCTCCGAAGCGGTGCGTGGCGAGGGTGGCCGGTTGCTGCTGCCCGACGGGCGCCGCTTCATGCTGGACCACGATCCGCGGGGCGAACTGGCTTCGCGCGACATCGTCGCCCGCGCCATCGACCACGAGATGAAGCGCGGCGGCTTCGAATGTGTCTGGCTCGATATCAGCCACAAGCCGGCCGGGGAAATCCTCGCGCAGTTCCCCAACATCGCTGCCCGCTGCCGCGAGTACGGCATCGACATCACCCGCCAGCCGATCCCGGTGGTGCCTGCGGCCCACTACACCTGCGGCGGGGTCATGACCGACCTGCACGGCGCCACGGACCTGCCCGGCCTCTACGCCGTCGGCGAATGCAGCTTTACCGGCCTGCACGGCGCCAACCGCCTGGCGAGCAACTCGCTGCTGGAATGCGCGGTGTTCGGCGCGGCGGCGGCCGAGCACATCGCCGACCGGCTCCCGGGGTTCGCGCCGTTGCCCGGGCGCCTGCCTGCCTGGGACGAGAGCCGGGTCACCGACCCGGACGAGCAGGTCGTCGTCTCGCACAACTGGGACGAGCTGCGCCGTTTCATGTGGGACTATGTCGGCATCGTGCGCACCAACAAGCGCCTGGAGCGGGCCCGCCACCGGGTGAACCTGCTGCAGGAGGAGATCGCCGAGTTCTACGGCAATTTCCGCATCACCAACGACCTGGTGGAACTGCGCAACCTGGCGCTGGTGGCGGAGCTGACCATCCGCAGCGCCCTCTCCCGCCACGAGAGCCGCGGCCTGCACTTCAACCGCGACTACCCGCGGACGCTGCCCGACACCGAGGCACGCGACACCATACTGACTCCGTAGGGCTGGCGCCGCATGGCGCCGCGGGCGACCCCGAGCCCGGTTCACCGCGTGGGCTGCGCCGCATGGCACCGCAGGCGCCCTTGCGGCGGATACCCCCGAAGTCGCTCCACGTGATTCGCTTGGTTCGGGGGTATCCGCCTCCGGGCGCTGAAGCGTCCCCGCGAAGCCAGGAATCTGGCTCCCTGCATCGCCACCACGCCGAACTGCCCGGTGGCCGGCTCCCCGCATCGCCACCACGCCGAACTGCCCGGAGGCCGGGGTCTCCGAACCAAGCGAATAACGTGGAGCGACTTCGGAGACCCCGGCCGCAAGGGCAGCCGCAACATCAATGTCTTCAGAAGCAGCCCACCACGTCACGCCGGCACCGCAGTGCCACCAGCCCGGTGCGCCGCGTGGGCTGCGGGACATGGCGCCGCGGGCGCCCTTGCGGCGGATACCCCCGAAGTCGCTCCACGTGATTCGCTTTGTTCGGGGGTATCCGCCTCCGGGCGCTGAAGCGCCCCCGCGAGGCCAGGACTACGACTCCCTGCATCGTCACCGCGCCGAACTGCCCGGAGGCCGGCTCCCTGCATCGCCACCACGCCGAACTGCCCGGAGGCCGGGGTCTCCGAACCAAGCGAATAACGTGGAGCGACTTCGGAGACCCCGGCCGCAAGGGCAGCCGCAACATCAATGTCTTCAGAAGCAGCCCACCACGTCACGCCGGCACCGCAGTGCCACCAGCCCGGTGCGCCGCGTGGGCTGCGGGACATGGCGCCGCGGGCGCCCTTGCGGCGGATACCCCCGAAGTCGCTCCACGTGATTCGCTTTGTTCGGGGGTATCCGCCTCCGGGCGCTGAAGCGCCCCCGCGAGGCCAGGACTACGACTCCCTGCATCGTCACCGCGCCGAACTGCCCGGAGGCCGGCTCCCTGCATCGCCACCACGCCGAACTGCCCGGAGGCCGGGGTCTCCGAACCAAGCGAATAACGTGGAGCGACTTCGGAGACCCCGGCCGCAAGGGCAGCCGCAACATCAATGTCTTCAGAAGCAGCCCACCACGTCACGCCGGCACCGCAGTGCCACCAGCCCGGTGCGCCGCGTAAGCTGCGCCGCACGGCGCCGCGGGCGCCCTTGCGGCGGATACCCCCGAAGTCGCTCCACGTGATTCGCTTTGTTCGGGGGTATCCGCCTCCGGGCGCTGAAGCGCCCCCGCGAGGCCAGGACTACGACTCCCTGCATCGTCACCGCGCCGAACTGCCCGGAGGCCGGGGTCTCCGAACCAAGCGAATAACGTGGAGCGACTTCGGAGACCCCGGCCGCAAGGGCAGCCGCAACGTGTGAACCCCCCGGGCAGCCACACTGCGCGAGGTTTCAGCCGGCTATCTCGAGATGCGAACGCTTGATCGCCGCCAGCGACGTAGTGCCCGCGAACTGCATGATGCGCTTCAGCTCCTCGCGCAGGATCGCGAGCACGCGGCTCACCCCTTCCTCCCCGTAGGCTCCCAGTCCCCAGAGATACGGCCGCCCGATGCAGATCGCCGACGCCCCGAGTGCCAGCGCCTTGAAGACATCGGTGCCGCGCCGGAAGCCGCCATCCACCAGCACCGGAATCCGCCCCGCAGCCGCCTCCACCACCTCCGGCAGGCTCGCCAGCGTGGAGCGCAGGCTTTCCTCCTGGCGGCCACCGTGATTCGAAACGATGAGGCCATCCACGCCGCGCTCCACGGCCATCACGGTGTCTTCGCGCGTGACGATACCCTTCAGCACCAGCTTCATCGACATGTGCGCGCGCAGCCAGTCGATGATGCGCCAGTCGAGCGCCACGTCACCGACGCGGGGACGG
Source organism: Gammaproteobacteria bacterium (assembly GCA_015709695.1). NCBI lineage: Bacteria > Pseudomonadati > Pseudomonadota > Gammaproteobacteria > Gammaproteobacteria bacterium. The sequence goes on from CP054183.1 coordinate 1,538,802, forward strand.
CCGTCGTAGCCGGCGAAGTTGCCCAGCGGCAGCGCGGGCGGGCGGCCACCGTCCGGAGCGGCGCCCGCCCGGGCCCACCAGGCCTCGCCCTCGCGGTTGCCGCGGGTATTGGAGTCCACCGTCAGCACCAGCACGCGGCAACCGGCCGCCTCGGCATCCCGCAGCAGCTTCTCCATGAGGTGCTGGTCGGGCGAGGCGTAGAGCTGGAACCAGAGCGGGCCGGCCTCGCGGGCGATGGCGCCGACGCTGTGGTTGCTGACGGTCGAGGCGATCATCAGCTGGCCGGCGGCCCGGGCAGCGCGGGCCGTGGCCAGTTCCCCGTCGGCATGGATCGACTGCTGGTTGCCCACGGGCGCGAGGATCACCGGGCAGGACAGGTCTGCGCCCAGCACGCGCACGGCGGTATCGATATGGCTGACGTCGACCAGCCGGCGCACGCGGATGGCCCAGGCATCGAAGGCGTCGCGATTGGCCTGCAGCGTCTTGCCGTCGTCGGCGCCATTGACGATGTAGTGGATCACCGGCAGCGGCAATTTCTGCCGCGCGACCCGCTCGATCTGGAAAACGTCGAGTGCCTCGGCGGCGCTGGCCGGCACGGCGAGTTCCGGCCGCGCCCGGGCGGTCGTCGCCAGGCCCGTGGCGGCCCAGAGCAGCGGTGACTCGAGGATGAAGCGCAGCAACGCACGTCGCGACGCCAGTTGCAGGTCTTCGCAGGGCATGTCGGCCTCCCTCCCGGTCAGGCCACGATAGGCGGTAGCGACCGCGGCGGGAAGCGGCAAGTTGCCGCGAAAACCAGCTATGCTGGCCTGCGGATGCAGCCCCGGCCCGGTGGCCGGGCGACAAGGAGCGAGGGGCATGGCCACGCGGCAGAGGGACATCGTCAGCCAGGACCTGGAGCTCGGCGAGTGGCTGGAAGCCATGGAGTCGCTGCTGCAGGCCGATGGCCCCGACCGGGCCAAGCATATCTTCCGCGCGCTGCGCGATTACCTCAGTGACGAGCACGTCATCGTCGAGGATGCCACGCTCAACACGCCTTACCGCAACACCATCCCGCTGGCCCGGCAGCCGGCCTATCCCGGTGATATCGCCATCGAGGAGCGCATCGAGAACATCCTGCGCTGGAACGCCATGGCGATGGTGCTGCAGGGCTACGACAGCGGCACCGGGGTCGGCGGCCACATCGGCACCTACGCCTCGGCGGCGACCATGCTGGAGGTCGGGCTGCACCACTTCTTCCGCAACCGCGGCCCGGACTACGGCGGCGACCTGGTGACCATCCAGGCGCATGCCGCACCCGGCATCTACGCCCGCGCCTTCCTCGAGGGCCGGCTCAGCCTGGAACAGCTGCAGCACTTCCGCCGCGAGCTGCATGCCGGCGGCGGCCTCTCCTCCTACCCGCACCCGCGCAACATGCCCGGGTTCTGGCAGGCGCCCTGCGCCTCCATGGGCCTTTCGACCCCGAGCGGCATCTACCAGGCGCGATTCGCCAAGTACCTGGAGAACCGCGGGCTGAAGCCGGCCAACGGCGGCAAGGTATGGGTATTCGTCGGCGACGGCGAGGCCGACGAGCCCGAAGTCCTCGGCACCATCAACATCGCCGCGCGCGAACGCCTCGACAACCTGGTGCTGGTGGTGAACTGCAACCTGCAGCGGCTCGATGGCCCGGTGCGCGGCAACGGCAAGATCATCCAGGAGCTGGAGCGCAGCTTCCGCGGTGCCGGCTGGAACGTCATCAAGGTGATCTGGAGCGGCGAATGGGACCCGCTGTTCGCCATCGACGACGACGGCGTACTGCAGGAACGCATGGAGCGGGCCGTGGACGGCGATTACCAGATGTACTCCGTCTCCAGCGGCCAGGAGGTGCGCGAGCACTGGGTCGAGGACAACCCGCGCCTGGCGCAGATCATGGCGGTCCTGTCCGACGAGGAGATCCGCTGCATCCGCCGCGGCGGCCACGACCAGCGCAAGATCCACGCGGCCTTCCACCACGCGGTCCAGCACAGGGACCGGCCCACCGCCATCCTCATCAAGACCATCAAGGGCTACGGCATGCAGGGCTACGAGGGCTCCAATGTCGTGCACCAGAAGAAGAACCTCGCCACCGAGGAACGCATCCACACCGCCCGCCGCCTCGGCATCCCGCTGACTGACGAGGCCGCGGCCCGCGCCGAGTTCTACCGGCCGCCGGAGAACAGCCCTGAAATGCGCTACCTTCGCGAGCGGCGCGCCGCCCTCGGCGGCCCCTGGCCGCAGCGCCTGGTGCAGTGCCCGTCACTGCAGGCCCCGGCGCTCGAGTTCTTCGAGGAACACCTGGCGGGCTCCGGTGACCGGCCGCTGTCGACCACCATGGCCTTCGTGCGCATGCTCGGCAAGCTCATCGGCCATGCCGATCTCGGCCGCTACATCGTGCCCATCGTGCCGGACGAGGCGCGCACCTTCGGCATGGAGGCGCTGTTCCGCCGCTCGGGCATCTACTCCTCCGAGGGCCAGAAGTACCGCCCGGTGGACAGCAGCACGCTCAGCCCCTACCGCGAGGCGACGGATGGCCAGATCCTCCAGGAAGGCATCTGCGAGGCCGGCGCCATGGCCTCCTTCCTGGCAGCGGGCACCGCCTATGCCCTGCACGGCGTGCCGACCATCCCGTTCTACGTGTTCTACTCGATCTTCGGCTTCCAGCGTGTCGGCGACATGATCTGGAGCGCCGGCGACATGCTCTGCCGCGGCTTCCTGCTGGGCGGCACCTCGGGGCGCACCACGCTGAATGGCGAGGGGCCGCAGCACCAGGACGGGCATTCGCAGGTGGTCGCCAACACCATACCCAGCATCCGCAGCTACGATCCGGCGTTCGCCGGCGAGCTCGCGATCATCGTCCGCGACGGCATCGAGCGCATGTACGGGCGCCAGGAAGACCTCATCTACTACATCACGATCTACAACCAGAACTACGCCATGCCGCCGGTACCGGCGGCGGCGGCCGACGGCATCGTGCGCGGCATGTACTGCTTCCGCCGCTCCGGCCTCGGCGTCACCCGCGGCCGCAAGGCACAGCTGTTCGGCAGCGGTGCCATCATGACCGAGGTGCTGGAGGCGGCCGGCCTGCTGGAAGCGGCCGGCATCGCCGCGGACGTGTGGAGCGTCACCAGCTACAACGAGCTGAGCCGCGAGGCGCTGCGCGTGGAACGGGAGCAGCGGCTGGGCCACGAGGGCAAGCCCTGGGTCCAGGGCCTGCTCGAGAACGAGGAAGGCGTGTTCGTGGCGGCGAGCGATCACATGAAGGCCCTGCCGCTCTCCATTGCCCGCTGGGTCCCGGGCCCCTACACCGTGCTCGGCACCGACGGCTATGGCCTCAGCGAGTCACGGGAGGCGCTGCGACGGCACTTCGAGGTCAACGCCGCATACATCGCCCACGCGGCAGCAGCGGCCCTCGCCGGGCGACGGGCCGTGACGCGGCGGGAGCTGAAGGAACTGGCGTCGCGCTGGGGCATCGAGCCGGACAAGCCCGATGCCTCGCTGGTCGGGCCGGCGGGCTACGGCCGGCGCTGACGGCACATCACCACCAGGGAGCCCAGGGCGGACAACAGCAGCCAGCCGCCCGCGGGCAGCGGCACGACGGCGGGCGCGACGCTGAAAGTGATGCTCCGGATCTTGTAGGCCTCGCACTCGTTGCCGGCCTTGATGTTGCGGTTGACGCAGGCGCGGTCGTGGTGGTTGCCGCTCAGGAACAGCACGTTGCCGGTGCCGGCCAGGTCATGCGTCAGCGGACCATAGCCCGACAGCGCGGCACTGAGTTGCTCGGCGCCCAGGCCGGCGATGGAGCCGAGGCTATCGAAACCATGCAGGGCCAGATCCGGCACGCCGCCCGGCAGGTCGCCCACACGGTAGAGGATGTCGCGGTCGTTGGGATCGCTGCCGGGACCATCCCAGGCATCGACGGTCAGGCCGAGGAAGTTCACCCGCTGGCTGAAGACCAGCACCAGCAGGTCATCGCGGCCGGCGGTATCGACTTCGTGCTCGTTGTCATCGCAGCCGGCAAAGGCGCGACCCTCGCTGCGGTTGCAGATGCCGAGCCCGTTGCCCCAGCCGTGGATCTCGGCCGTCTGGAAGGCGTAGTAGCCCGGGCTCGCCGGCAGCGCCGCCCCGGTTTCAGCCCAGGCGCTGGCGGTGACGTCGACGCCACCGGCGCTGAATGCCAGGCTGTTGCCATAGCCGCCGCTGCCGCCGGCACCGGCGAAATCGATGCTCACGGCCGCTGCCGTGGCGCTGGCGAGCAGCAATGCGGTCGCGGCGGCCAGGCGGAGGGCCCGGCAGGCGGAAAGCCGGATGGAATGCGTCGTGTCGGCAGTCGTGCTGCGCATCGGTGCGAAATCCCGGGAAGACGTGGTGCGGGGCGGTCTCGGGCCGGGTGGCCAGGCCATGGCACCCGCGCTTTGCTTGTTGCGCGCAAGACTAGGGCCTTGTCCTGGGGTGAGCCACAGGAAGTTGCCATAACACCCTGATATGCACTCAGGAATGAGACCTGGCACCCGTTTGGGGACAGGGACCGCGGCTGGTGACGGTGGGCCAGCCCGGACCGAAGCTGGACCCACAAAATGACAGGGCCCGCCTTCGAGGCGGGCCCTGCAGGGAGAAACGCTACCCGGAGGTGGCGGCGGCCGGCGTCAGCCGATCAGCTGGCGGCGGCGGGCCATGCCGAGCAGGCCGAGGCCCGAACCCAGCAGCCAGACCGCGGCGGGTACCGGCACCACGGTCTCCGTCACCAGCGTGAACTTCTTCTGGATCCAGGCCAGCTGGCCGGCGCCCGCATTGGCGCGCAGCGTGTCCTGGATGGTGACGCGCATGTCGTTGGCCGCCTGCACGAAGTTGGCGGCGGTCAGCAGCGTGCCGCTGAGGTTGGCGATCTGCGGGCCGCCCGAATCACCGGCGATCGGCAGGCTCCAGAGGTTGCTGAGGCTGTCGGACGAGACGAGGTTGCTGCGCGCCTGCATGTAGAGGGTGGCGCGTACATCGCCGCCGTTGACGATCTCGTAGTCGAACTCCTCGTTCACCGTCAGCGAGGCGATCTCCTGCCCGCCCGGTGTCCAGACGCGGCTGAAGACGAAGTTCGCCGGGCCGGCCGTGACGAAACCGGCGCCGTTGGACAGCGCGAGGAAGCTCGCGGGGGTGAACTGCATGTCGTCGCCGACGCGGGTCGGCAGGCCGGTGAGGGCCACGGCGGCCTGCGCGTTGTCGTATTCGTAGCAGACGATCGCCGTGACCGGACAATCGGTCACCAGCGCCGCATTGGCGGATGCTGCCGTGCCGAACGCAGCGGCTGCCGTCACCACCGCAAGGAGTTGCCTGATGTTCACGATATGGTCCCCGCCTGCCGTGTCGTGTTGTGTCTTTATGTTCTTGCCGGGTCGGTGCTGGTCAAGGCGCAGCACCGTCGGCCCTCGGGTGGAAGATATGCGTATTGTCCGGTCTTGTAAACGCCCGCCGCCTGCGCTCAGGACTGTCCCGGGACCGGCCTTAACATAAGGCCGGATCCGCCCGCCGCGAACGCCGCCGCAGCGCGCCCAGGACAGCGATACCCGACCCCAGCAACCATGCCGCCGCCGGCACCGGCACCACCGTCGTGCCCGGCAGCCACTGCGCCTCCATGGTGAACTTCTTCTGGATCAGCGCGTACTGGCCGGGAGCCGTGGTGTTGGCCGTCAGCGTGTTGGCAATGGCGACCTTCAGATCATTGGCCAGTCCGACGAAGGCCGCTTGCGGCCAGACCGACGCCGTGGTGCCCCAGAGGTCGGGACCACCCGAGTCGGTGGAAGCGGAGAACATCGACGAGGTGCTGGTGGTGTCGGTGCCGAGCACGTTGCTGTCGACGGTCAGGCCCAGCAGCGCGCTCACGGATCCGTTGCCGATGATCTCGTAATCGCCGCTCTCCTCCACCGACACGCCGAGGATCTCGACGCCACTCACGGTGTAGACGCGGTCGAAGACGAAGGTCGCGGAATGCGAGTCGAGCCCGGCGCCGTCTTCGGACAGCGCATAGAAATTCGCCGGCAGGAACTGCATTTCGTTGCCGACGCGAAACGGCGTGCCGAACCACGCGACCGCTGCCTGGGTTTCGTCGTACTGGTAGCAGATGTCCGGCCCGCAGGTGGTGGTCATCGCCCCCGAAACCAGCGGGGCAAGCGACAACGCCGTCAGCAGGAAGGCACGATGGAAAAACTTCATATGGATAACCGCATTTATTGTGTCTTTATGCGTTGGCGTCCCAGCCCGCCCGCATGCTCCCCAGCGCGGTGCTGCAGGGCCAAGTTATTCCGCTGCGTCGAAAAAAGCAACGAGTCGCGGTGCAGAACCCCCGTCATTGGACATAAGGTGAAGCGATCAGGATCACGTGCACGCGCAGCGGTCCGTGGGCACCCAGGCGGCTGGGCACACCGAGATCGGCGGTGCGCGATGGGCCGCGGATCAGGTGCACGGAGCGCGGCAGCCGGCGGCGCCGCAGCAGCGGCCAGAGCGCGTCCAGGCCGTCGAGCAGCTGGCCGGACTCGACGATGACGATATGCGTGGCGGCGAGGAAGGCATCGCCCGCCGCCTGCCGCGGACCGGAAGCCAGCACCACCACCCCCTCCTCCGCGAGCGCCGCCAGGCAGCCCGTCACCAGGACGCCGCCATCGCCGGCCAGCCCATCGTCGTGGCAGGCGAGCTCCCCGGACCCGCGCAGCTCGGCAGCTGCCGGCGACTCGCCGACCTGGATCCGCAACGGCAGGAACTGCCCCGCCAGGTAGGCAGCGACGGCCCCGGGCACTGCCGCAGGCGTTGCCACCACGGCGTGCGTGGCCGAGGCGGACTGCAGGCTGGCGGCGAACCGCGCGAGCCGCGTGGCCCACGCCCCGGCCACCGGCTCCGCCGACGCGGCCGATGGCCGGTCCGGTGCCGCCGTCGCCCGCGACAGCCTCGCCAGGATGTCCTCCCGGGCGCTCACTCGCCCCGCTCCCGCAGCCGCCGGCGGCGCCAGCGCTCCTGGAAGGTCTCCCCGTCCGGTGCGGGCAGGTCGCGCCAGGCGAACCAGCCGCGGCCGAGGGGCCCGAGGCCCCGCAGCCGCCGCCGGGGGCCGGTGGGTACCGACAGCAGCCGCAGCAGCCGGGCCAGCAACGCCAGCGTCCAGCCGTACATCCAGGGATGCGCGGCGAGTTGCCGCCAGACCCGCAGCCCACGCCGTTCCCACGCGGAGCCGATGCGTGCCGACCGCGCCTGCGTGCGCCAGTGGCGCAGGATGTCGGGGATCGGGATCGCCACCGGGCAGACTTCCTCGCAGCGGCCGCAGAGTGTGGAAGCACCGGGCAGCCCAGCCGGGGCGGCGGTGCCGGCCAGCGCCGGTGCGAGTGCCGCGCCGATGGGACCGGAGTACACCGAACCGTAGGCGTGCCCACCGACCGTCGTGTAGACCGGGCAGTGATTCAGGCAGGCGGAACAGCGGATGCAGCGCAGGAGCGGCTGCTGCGGGGTACCCAGCAGCGCGCTGCGCCCGTTGTCCACCAGCACCACATGGAAGGCGCGCGGCCCGGAGGCATCGCCATCCTGGCGCGGCCCCTGCACCAGCGTCGTGTAGGCGCTGAGCTGTTCGCCGATCGCCGAGCGCGCCAGCAGCCGCAGCAGCACGCCCAGGTCATCGAGCGTCGGCACGACCTTCTCGATGCCGGTCACCACGATGTGGGTGGCCGGCAGCGTCATGGCGAGGTCGGCGTTGCCCTCGTTGGTGACGATCACCGCCGAGCCGGTTTCCGCGACCAGGAAGTTGGCGCCCGTGATGCCGACATCGGCGCCGAGGAATACCGACCGCAGCTCGCTGCGCGCCTCGGCCAGCATGTCCTGTGCCTCGCGCAGCGGCCCGGCGCGCGCGCGCCGGTGGTGGTGCTCGAACGTGGCGGCCACCTCGGCCAGGCCGAGGTGCAGCGCCGGCGCCAGGATGTGGCTCGGCCGCTCGCCGCGCAGCTGGATGATGTACTCGCCGAGATCGGTCTCCGTGACGCGCAGCCCCTGGCGTTGCAGGCTGTCGTTGAGCGCGATCTCCTCGGTCACCATCGACTTGCTCTTGATGACATGACGGGCACCGGCTTCGGCACAGATGCCGCCGACGATCCGGCAGGCCTCCTCGGCGTCGCGCGCCCAGTGCACGCTGCCACCGGCGGCCGTGACCTGCGATTCGAAGGCAAGGAGCTGCGCGCCGAGGCTGCCGATCGCGGCATCACGGATGTCGCGTGCCCGGGCCCGCAGCTGCGGATAGTCGGGCAGCTCCGCCAGCGCCGCGGCGCGCAGCCCGGGCATGGCCGCGCGCAGGCCCGCCAGCGAGCGCTGCAGTGCCGGCCGGCGCAGGGCGGCGCCCGCCTGCGCGGCAAAATCGTGGCTATCCACTCGTGGAATCATCCGCGCGCGGCGCACGGTTGCCCGGCACCTGACCGGCCAGCGCCTCGGCGACATGCACGGCGCGCACCGACAGCCCGCGCCGCTGCAGGCGGCCCTCGAGGTGCAGCAGGCAGCCGAGGTCGCCGCCGACGAGGTAGTCCGCGCCGGTGGCCACCACGGCATCGAGCTTGCGGTCGGCGATGTTCGCGGAGACCGCTGGATACTTCACGCAGAACAGGCCGCCGAAGCCGCAGCACTCGGCGGCCTCGGTCGCGGGGAGTTCGCGCAGCTCCAGTCCCGGGATCCGCGACAGCAGCGCCCGCGGCTGGTCACGGATGCCGAGCTGGCGCAGGCCGGAGCAGGCATCGTGCCAGGTCACCGAGGCGTCCCAGCGCGGCAGGTCGTCCCGCAACGGCGCATGGCGCTCGAGGAAATCGCAAAGCTCGAACGTGCGTGCGGCCAGCTCCAGCGCAGCCACCTGCTCGGCCGAGCCGGCCGGGAACAGCCGCGGAACCTCGCGCAGGGTGGCGACGCAGGATCCCGACGGCGCCACGACGAAGTCGAAGCCCCGGAAGGCAGCCATCATGCGGCGCGCCAGCGCCGCGCAGCCCTCGCTGTCACCGCCGTTGAGCAAGGGCTGGCCGCAGCAGGTCTGCAGCGGCACGCTGACCTCGAACCCCGCGCGCCCGAGCAGGCCGACCGCAGCCTCGGCCACCGATGGCCGCATCGCATCCACGAGGCAGGTGACGAACAGCGCGACAGTGCGGGCGGGAGGCGTCATGGTGCGGCTATCCTAAAGTATCGTGGGAGGATCGCGGGCGTCGGCACCGGGCTTTCACCGTTGACGGATTTCGGCTGTCTTGCGCAAGATGGGGGCCGGTCACCTCCAGGCCCTCCCATGGCACCACAGCATCCGGACACGTTGCAGCTGCCGGACCTCACGGCATTCGACCTGGACGCCTACCTGGCCCGCATCGGCTACCAGGGCGAATGCCCGCCGACTCTGGCCACCCTGCGCGAGATCCAGTGGCGGCACATCAGCACGATCCCGTTCGAGAACCTTTCCTGTCTGGCCGATGAACCGGTGGCACTGGACCTCGCGGCGCTGCAGGCCAAGATGATCCACGGCCCCCGCGGCGGCTACTGCTTCGAACACAACATCCTGTTCGCGGCAGCGCTGCAGCGCCTGGGCTTCGTGGTCACCGGGCTGGCGGCCCGCGTGCTGTGGAAGGCGCCGGCGGACAGCACGGGCCCGCGTACCCACATGCTGCTCAAGGTCGATCTGCCCGAGGGCACGTATATCGCCGACACCGGCTTCGGCGGCGCCTCGCTGCCGGGCCCGCTGGAACTCGCCACGGGTCATGCCCAGGCAACGCCGATCGAGCCCTATCGCCTGCTGGCAAAGGCCGATCTCTTCCGGCTCGAAGTGGAGATGCGCGGGGAATGGCAGCCGGTCTACAGCTTCGACCTGCAGCCGCAGCAGTTCGTCGACTACGAGGTCGCCAGCTGGTTCGTCTCGGCGCACCCGACCTCGCGCTTCAGGCAGGTGCTGATGGTGGCGCGCCCGGCAGGCCGGCGCCGCCAGTCCCTCTTCAATGCCGAACTCAAGCTGCACGACCCCGATGCCCGCAGCGAGCGCCGGCAGTTCGGCAGCGTGGCCGAACTGCGCCAGGTCCTGGCGGAGCTGTTCGGCATCGAGGCGCCGGCCGGCGCGAAGCTCGACGCGGCGCTGGAGCGGATCCTGACTGGCGCCTGAGCGGCCGCTGTTCCCGGCGCCGGTCGCCACCGCTGCCGGCGGTCAGCCGCGTGCGGATGGCAGCAGCCGGCGAACGTTCTCCGGCGGACGACCGATGACGGCAGCCGCCTCTCCCACCACGATCGGCCGCTCGATCAGGATGGGATGAGCGGCCATCGCCTCCAGCCACTCCGCATCGCCGAGGTCGCGCCCGGCATAGCGTTCGCGGAACACGGCCTCGCCCCTGCGCACCAGCTCGGCCGGCCGGATGCCGAGCTTGCCGACGATGTGCGCGAGCTCGGCCGCATCGGGCGGCGTCTTCAGGTACTCGACCACGCGGAGCGCCACGCCGCTGGCGCGCAGGATCTCCAGCGTCGCCCGGCTCTTGCTGCAGGCGGGATTGTGATAGATCGTTAGCATGGACACAGGATACCGGTAACGTCGGGACCATGAACACCAGCACCATCCGCCCCCGCCGCTCGGCGCTCTACATGCCCGGCTCGAATGCCCGGGCGATGGACAAGGCGCGCGGCCTCGATGCCGACGTGCTCATCCTGGATCTAGAGGATGCCGTCGCCCCGCAGGCCAAGGCCGGAGCACGCGCGCAGGTCGCCGCGGCGCTGGCCGCGGGTGGCTACGACCGGCACGAGACCGTGGTGCGCATCAATGGCCTGGATACGCCCTGGGGTGCCGATGACCTGGCGGCCGTGGCCACCATGCAGGCCGACGCCGTGCTGCTGCCGAAGGTCGAGGATGGCCCGCAGCTGCGCGCGAGCATCCATCGCCTCGACCAGGCCGGTGGCGGGCACCTGCCTGTCTGGGTCATGGCCGAACTGCCGCAGGCCGTGCTGGCCGCGGACGCCATCGCCAGCCTGGCCCCGCGCGTGGCCGTGATCGTCATGGGCACGGCCGACCTCGGCCGGGCGCTGCGCCTGCCGGCTGACCCGACGCGGCTCGGCCTGCTGCCCGCGCTCGGCCAGTGCCTGCTGGCGGCCCGGGCCCGGGGTCTTGATATACTGGACGGCATCTTCACGGACCTCCGTGACGAGCCGGGATTCCGGGCGGCCTGCCGGCAGGGGAAGGCCCTCGGATTCGACGGCAAGACGCTGATTCATCCCTCCCAGGTTGCCACCGCCAACGAGACCTTCGGCGTGTCGGAGGCCGAGGCGGCGGCCGCGGCCCGGGTCGTGGCGGCCTGGGAGGCGGCGGATGCGGCGGGCCTGGGGATCGCCGTGCTGGACGGGCGCATGGTGGAGCGGCTGCACGCCGAGGAGGCGCGCCGCCAGATCGCCTTGCGCCAGCACTGCAGCGCCATGGCCCGGCAACAGGACAGGAACAGGGAATGACAGGCTTTCCGAAACGCACCCTCGCCGACTGGGAGCGGCTGGCCGCGAAGGAAAACAGCGGCAAGCCCGCCGGGGAACTCACCTGGAAGACCCCCGAAGGCATAGCCGTCAAGGCCTTGTACACGGCGACCGACCTGGCCGGCCTCGAACACCTCGACTCGCTGCCAGGCCTGCCGCCCTACACCCGCGGCCCGCGCGCCACCATGTACGCGGTGCGGCCCTGGACAGTGCGCCAGTACGCCGGCTTCTCCACGGCGGAGGAATCCAACGCCTTCTACCGCCGCAACCTCGCCGCCGGGCAGACCGGCCTCTCGGTGGCCTTCGACCTGCCCACCCATCGCGGCTACGACTCCGACCACCCGCGGGTGGTGGGTGACGTCGGCAAGGCGGGTGTGGCGATCGATTCGGTCGAGGACATGAAGATCCTCTTCGACGGCATTCCGCTCGACCGCATGTCCGTCTCCATGACCATGAACGGCGCCGTGCTGCCGGTCATGGCCATGTACATCGTCGCCGCCGAGGAGCAGGGCGTGAAGCAGGCCGGCCTTTCCGGCACCCTGCAGAACGACATCCTCAAGGAGTTCATGGTCCGCAACACTTATATATATCCGCCCGGACCCTCCATGCGCATCGTCGCCGACATCATCGGCTACACCGCCCGGCACATGCCGAAGTTCAACTCCATCTCCATCTCCGGCTACCACATGCAGGAGGCCGGCGCGACCTGCGTGCAGGAACTCGGCTTCACCATCGCCGACGGCATCGAGTACGTGCGGGCCGCCATCGGCAGCGGGCTGAAGGTCGACGAGTTCGCGCCGCGGCTGTCGTTCTTCTTCGGCATCGGCATGAACTTCTTCATGGAGGTCGCCAAGCTGCGCGCCGCCAGGCTGGTGTGGGCGCAGCTGATGCAGGAGCTGTTCCAGCCCGCCGACCCGCGCTCGCTGATGCTGCGCACCCACTGCCAGACCTCGGGCGTCAGCCTCACCAGCCGCGACCCGTACAACAACGTCATCCGCACCACCATCGAGGCACTGGCCGCGGTGCTGGGCGGCACGCAGTCGCTGCACACCAATTCCTTCGACGAGGCGCTGGCGCTGCCGACGCCCTTCTCCGCCCACATCGCCCGCAACACCCAGCTGGTGATCCAGGAAGAAACCGCCGTCACCCGCGTGGTCGACCCGCTGGCCGGCTCCTACTACGTCGAGAGCCTGACCGCCTCGCTGGCGCGCGAGGCACGCGCGCTCATCGACGAGGTCGAGAAGCTCGGCGGCATGACCCGTGCGGTGGAATCCGGCATGCCGAAGCTGCGCATCGAGCAGTCGGCCGCGCTGCGCCAGGCGCGCATCGACCGTGGCGAGGAAGTCATCGTCGGCGTCAACGCCTACCAGCGCGAGGACGAACCGGAGATCGAGATCCTCGCCATCGACAACAGCGCGGTGCGCGAGGCACAGCTGCGGCGCCTGCAGCAGGTGCGCGGCACGCGCGATGCCGGCGCCTGCCGCGCCGCGCTGGAGGCGCTGGCGCAGGCGGCGGCATCCGGCACCGGCAACCTGCTGGAGCTGGCAGTGGCCGCCGCGCGGGCGCGGGCCACCGTCGGCGAGATCTCCGATGCACTGGAAAAGGTCTACGGGAGGCATCGCGCCGTGGTGCAATCCATCAGTGGTGTGTACGGCTCGGCCTACGAGGGCGACGCCGGTTTCGCCGCCATCAGGCAGGATGTCGAGCGCTTCGCCGCCGAGGAAGGCCGGCGCCCGCGCCTGCTGGTCCTCAAGCTCGGCCAGGACGGGCACGACCGCGGCGCCAAGGTCATCGCCACCGCGTTTGCCGACCTCGGCTTCGACGTCGACGTCGGCCCGCTGTTCCAGACACCCGAGGAAGGCGCGCGCCACGCCATCGAGAACGACGTCCACGTGGTCGGCGTCTCCTCGCAGGCTGCGGGCCACCGCACGCTGGTGCCGCAGCTCATCGAGGCGCTGCGCCGCGAGGGCGCGGGTGACATCGTCGTGGTCTGCGGCGGCGTCATTCCGCCGCAGGACCATGCCTTCCTCAGGGAGGCGGGGGTGGCGGCGATCTTCGGACCCGGGACCAACATCCCGCAGTCCGCCGCCGAAGTGCTGAAGCTGGTGCGCCAGCGGCGCCTGGCGGCCTAGGACATACGCGAACGGCAGCGTCGCGGTCCGGCCCGGTCCGGCACCCGCGTCCGGCCGGCCCGCGCGCAACCTGCAATCTGGAGTAGCAAGGCATGCAAGACATCATCCGGCAGCTCGAGGACAAGCGCGAGGCTGCCAAGCTCGGCGGTGGCACCAAGCGTATCGGGCTGCAGCACGCCAAGGGCAAGCTCACCGCGCGGGAGCGCATCGCGCTGCTGCTCGACGAGGGCAGCTTCGAGGAATGGGACATGTTCGTCGAGCACCGCTGCACGGACTTCGGCATGGCCGAGCAGAAGATCCCGGGCGACGGCGTGGTGACCGGCTACGGCACCATCAACGGCCGCCTGGTGTTCGTCTTCAGCCAGGACTTCACCGTGTTCGGCGGCTCGCTCTCCGAATCGCATGCGAAGAAGATCTGCAAGATCATGGAACAGGCGATGAAGGTCGGCGCGCCGCTGATCGGTCTCAACGATTCCGGCGGCGCGCGCATCCAGGAGGGCGTCTCCTCGCTGGGCGGCTACGCCGACGTCTTCCAGCTCAACATGCTGGCCTCCGGCGTCATCCCGCAGATCTCGCTGATCATGGGCCCCTGCGCCGGCGGCGCCGTGTACTCGCCGGCCATCACCGACTTCACCTTCATGGTGAAGGACAGCTCCTACATGTTCGTCACCGGCCCGGACGTGGTGAAGACCGTGACCCACGAGGAAGTCACGGCCGAGGAACTCGGCGGCGCCGTCACCCACACCACCAGGTCCGGCGTGGCCGACCTCGCCATGGAGAACGACCTGGAGGCCCTGCTCAACACCCGCCGCTTCTTCAACTTCCTGCCGGCCAGCAACCGCGAGAAGCCGCCGGTGTGGCCGACGCTGGATTCCCCGCTGCGCGCCGAGCCCTCGCTCGACACCCTGGTGCCCGACGACCCGGCCCGGCCCTACGACATCAAGGAGCTGATCCTCAAGGTGGCCGACGAGGGTGACTTCTTCGAGATCCAGCCCGACTACGCGAAGAACATCGTCATCGGCTTCATCCGCCTCGAGGGCTCCACGGTGGGCGTGGTCGCCAACCAGCCGATGGTGCTGGCCGGCTGCCTGGACATCGACTCCTCGATAAAGGGCGCGCGCTTCGTGCGCTTCTGCGACGCCTTCAACATCCCCATCCTGACGCTCGAGGACGTGCCCGGCTTCATGCCCGGCACCTCGCAGGAGTACGGCGGCATCATCAAGCACGGCGCCAAGCTGCTGTTCGCCTACGCCGAGGCCACGGTGCCCAAGGTCACCGTCATCACCCGCAAGGCCTACGGCGGCGCCTACGACGTCATGGCCTCCAAGCACCTGCGCGGTGATGTCAATTTCGCCTGGCCGAGCGCCGAGATCGCCGTGATGGGCCCGAAGGGCGCGGTGGAGATCATCTTCCGCAAGGACATCGGCGACCCGGCGGCCATCGCCGCGCGCACCGAGGAGTACCGGCAGAAGTTCGCCAACCCGTTCATCGCCGGCGCCCGCGGCTTCATCGACGACGTCATCATGCCGCGCGA
Source organism: Gammaproteobacteria bacterium (assembly GCA_015709695.1). NCBI lineage: Bacteria > Pseudomonadati > Pseudomonadota > Gammaproteobacteria > Gammaproteobacteria bacterium. Next base: position 1,553,961 of record CP054183.1, read on the forward strand.
CACCCGCGCGCGCGTCTGCCGCTCCTTCGCCATGCTCCGCAACAAGGAGCTGAAGAACCCGTGGCGCAAGCACGGCAACATCCCGCTCTGACCCGCGCTCTGCACCAGGGGCCGCATCGCACATGTTCAAGAAAATCCTCATCGCAAACCGCGGCGAAATCGCCTGCCGCATCATCCGCACCGCGCGCCGCATGGGCATCGGCACCGTGGCGGTGTACTCCGACGCCGACCGGCGTTCGCTCCACGTGCGCATGGCAGACGAGGCCGTGCACATCGGCCCTTCGCCGTCGGCACAGAGCTACCTGGTCGCGGAGCGCATCATCCAGGCCTGCAGGGACACCGGCGCCGAGGCCGTGCACCCCGGCTTCGGCTTCCTCTCCGAGCGGGCCACCTTCGCCGAGGCGCTGGCGGCGGCCGGCATCGTCTTCATCGGCCCCCGGCCGCACGCCATCACCAGCATGGGCGACAAGATCGCCTCCAAGCTGCTGGCGCAGAAGGCCGGCGTCACCACCATCCCGGGCTTCACCGGAGTCATCGAGGGAGCCGACCACGCGGTAGAGATCGCGCGCGGCATCGGCTACCCGGTGATGCTCAAGGCCTCGGCAGGTGGCGGCGGCAAGGGCATGCGCGTGGTGCGCAACGATGCCGAGTGCCGCGACGGCTTCCTGCGCGCCACCAACGAGGCGGTCGCCTCCTTCGGCGATGGCCGCGTGTTCGCCGAGAAGTTCATCGAGGACCCGCGCCACGTCGAGATCCAGGTGCTGGCCGACCAGCACGGGCATGTCATCTACCTGGGCGAGCGCGAATGCTCCATCCAGCGCCGGCACCAGAAGGTACTGGAGGAAGCCCCCTCGCCGCTGCTCGACGAGAAGACCCGCAGGGCGATGGGCGAGCAGGCCGTGGCGCTGGCGAAGGCCGTGGACTACTGCTCCGCCGGCACGGTGGAGTTCGTCACCGACCAGAACCGCAACTTCTACTTCCTGGAAATGAACACGCGCCTGCAGGTCGAGCATCCGGTGACCGAGATGGTCACCGGCGTGGACCTCGTGGAACTCATGATCCGCGTGGCCGCCGGCGAGAAGCTGCCGCTCTCCCAGAAGGACGTGAAGCTCAAGGGCTGGGCACTGGAAGCGCGCGTCTATGCCGAGGATCCGTTCCGCAATTTCCTGCCCTCGACCGGCCGCCTGGTGCGCTGCCGGCCGCCGCAGGCCGGCGATGCCGTGCGCATCGACACCGGCATCGAGGAAGGCAGCGAAGTGTCGATGTTCTACGACCCGATGATCGCCAAGCTGGTCACCTGGGGCGAAACCCGCGCCCAGGCCATCGACCGCATGCAGGACGCGCTCGATGCGTACTACATCCGCGGCGTGTCGCACAACATCGGTTTCCTCAACGCGGTGCTGTCGAAGGAGCGCTTCCGCCAGGGCCGGCTCAGCACCGGCTTCATCGCCGAGGAGTATCCGGACGGCTTCAGCGCCGCCGACGTGCCGCAGGCCGATCCCGGCCTGCTGATCGCGGTGGCGGCCAGCGTGCACCGCCGCTTCATGGACCGTGCCGCACGGCTCTCCGGCCAGCTGCCGAGCCACGAGCGCGTGGTCGGCGATGCCTTCGTCGTCATCGTCAACCGCATCCACCATGCGGTGACGGTGCAGGCCATCCCGGGTGGCTGCCGGGTGCGGGTCGGCACCACGGACTACGAGGTCATCAGCGACTGGCAGATGGGCCAGCCGCTGATGCGCGGCAGCGTCAATGGCGAGGCCATCTGCATCCAGGTCGACCGCGTCGGCATCCGCTACCGGCTCACGCGGCGCGGCTCGCAGGTCGACGCGCTGGTGGTCACGCCGTCCACGGCGGCCGTCGAAGCGCTTATGCTGGAGAAGCAGCCGCCGGACCTGTCGAAGTTCCTGCTCTCGCCCATGCCGGGGCTGCTGAAACGGCTGGCGGTCAAGGTCGGCGACGAGATCAAGGCCGGCGAGGAGCTCGCGGTGGTCGAGGCCATGAAGATGGAGAACAGCCTGCGCGCCACCGACGACGTGAAAGTCGGCAAGATCCTCGCCACCGAGGGCCAGAGCCTCGCGGTGGACCAGCCGATCCTGGCCTTCGACTAGGCCGGCGGCCCCACGTCCGCATGAGCGCCCGGCGCGCACTGAACCCTGACGAGCTCGCCGGACAGGTCCGCGCCGGTGACCGCCGGGCGCTGGCGCGCGCCATTACCCTGGTGGAATCGGCGCGGCGCGAGGACCAGGGGCCGGCCAACCGGCTGCTCGAGCTGCTGGCACCCCATGCCGGGCGCTCCATCCGCATCGGCGTGAGCGGCGTGCCGGGGGTGGGCAAGTCGACCTTCATCGAGGCGCTCGGCAACCATGTCATCGACCAGGGCCACAAGGTCGCGGTGCTGGCGGTGGATCCCTCCTCGGCCATCAGCGGCGGCTCGATCCTCGGCGACAAGACGCGCATGGAGACGCTCGGGCGCCGCCTCGAGGCCTTCATCCGCCCCTCTCCCGCCGGCCGCACGCTTGGCGGCGTCACCCGCCACAGCCGCGAGGCGATGCTGGTGAGCGAGGCCGCCGGCTTCGACGTGATCCTGGTGGAAACCGTCGGCGTCGGCCAGTCGGAGACCGCGGTGGCGGAGATGACCGACATGTTCGTGCTGCTGCTGCTGCCCGGTGGCGGCGACGAACTGCAGGGCATCAAGCGCGGCATCATGGAGCGCGCCGACCTGGTGCTGGTCAACAAGTGCGACGGCGACCTGCAGGCCGCCGCCGAGCGCGCCGCCACCGATTACCGCAACGCGCTGCGCCTGCTGCAGCGGCGCGCCGCGGCCTGGCAGGTACCGGTGCAGGCCTGCTCCGCGCGCGACGGCGCGGGCATCGCCGCGGCCTGGGACGCCATCGGCCGCTTCCGTGTCGCGGTCACCGCCAGCGGCGACTTCGCCGCCAACCGCGCCAGCCAGGCCCGCGCCTGGCTGTGGAGCGAGATGGCGGAAACCCTCATCGATGCCCTGCGCGCCGACCGCGGCATGCAGGGCCGGCTCGATGCCATCGAGGCTGCCGTGGCCGCGGGAACGGCCGCACCACGGGTCGCCGCCGCGGAACTCGTCGACATCTTCCTCAAGTCCGGAAAGGCTGCATCGTGATCGGCAAGCTCAACCACGTCGCCATCGTCGTCCCCGACCTGGAGGCCGCCACGGCCCTGTACCGCGACACCCTCGGCGCGCGCGTCTCCGCGCCGCTGCCGCTGCCCGCGCACGGCGTCACCACGGTGTTCGTCGAGCTGCCGAATACCAAGATCGAGCTGCTGCACCCGCTGGGCGAGGCCTCGCCCATCGGCCGGTTCCTCGAGGCGAATCCCTCGGGCGGCATCCACCACCTCTGCTACGAGGTCGCCGACATCCTCGCGGCGCGTGACCAGTTGCGTGCCGCCGGTGCCCGCGTGCTGGGCGATGGCGAGCCGCGGACCGGCGCACACGGCAAGCCGGTGCTGTTCCTGCATCCGAAGGATTTCTGCGGCACGCTGCTCGAACTCGAGCAGGCCTGATAGACTCGATTCCGCCACCCCCGCCACCGGCCAGTCACCACGCGACCTGGCACCGCGGGATCCCGGCCGGGGTGCCGCACATGTCGGACTGTCGACCGGGCCACCCGGGCTGCAGCCGCGCCTGACCCGCAAAGGAGCCCGTGACGGATGCCGGCATCGCTGCTGCTGCCACTGATCCTTGCGCTGCCGGCCGCCGGCGCCGTCGGCGCACTGCTGTTCCGCGTCAACGCACGCAATGCCGAGGCCTGGCTGGCCGCCATCTGCTCGCTCGCGGCCTTCCTGCTGCTGCTCGGCTGCTATCCGCAGCTGGCGCGCGGCGAAACACTGCGCCTGACGCTCGAGTGGCTGCCCGCGCTGGGGCTGGCATTCGCGCTGCGCATGGACGGCTTTGCCTGGATGTTCTCGCTGATCATCACCGGCATCGGCCTGCTGGTGGTGATCTACGCCCGCTACTACATGTCGCCGCGGGATCCGGTGCCGCGCTTCTTCGCCTTCTTCCTGTCCTTCATGGCCAGCATGCTCGGCGTGGTGCTGTCGGGCAACCTGGTGCAGCTGGTGCTGTTCTGGGAGCTGACCAGCCTGTCCTCCTTCATGCTCATCGGCTACTGGCACCACAACCCCGCGGCACGCAATGGCGCGCGCATGGCGCTGCTGGTGACCGGCAGCGGCGGCCTGGCACTGTTCGCCGGCGTGCTGCTCATCGGCCGCATGGTCGGCAGCTACGACCTCGACGTGGTGCTCGCCGCCGGCGACCTCGTCCGCGGGCACGCGCTGTACCTGCCTGCGCTGCTGCTGGTCGTGGCCGGCGCGCTCACCAAGAGCGCGCAGTTTCCCTGGCATTTCTGGCTGCCGCAGGCGATGGTGGCGCCGACGCCGGTATCCGCGTACCTGCACTCCGCGGCGATGGTCAAGCTCGGCGTCTTCCTGCTGGTACGGCTGTGGCCCGTGCTGGCGGGCACCGATGCCTGGATGCTGAGTGTCGGCCTCGCCGGCCTGGTGACCTTCGTGCTGGGTGCGTTCATCGCCATTTTCCAGCAGGACCTGAAGGGCCTGCTGGCGTATTCGACCATCAGCCACCTCGGGCTGATCACCGCGCTGCTCGGCCTGAACAGCCCGCTGGCAACCGTGGCCGCCATCTTCCACATCCTCAACCATGCGACCTTCAAGGCCTCGCTGTTCATGGCGGTGGGTGTCATCGACCATGAAGCCGGCACCCGCGATATCCGCCGGCTGTCGGGCCTGGTGCGCTACATGCCGATCACCGCCACGGCCGCCATGGTGGCAGCCGCGGCCATGGCCGGTGTGCCGCTGCTCAACGGCTTCCTGTCGAAGGAGATGTTCTTCTCCGCATCGCTGGGCGTCAGCGGGCCCGTACCGCTGGTCGACCGCGCCCTGCCGTACGTGGCGATCGCCGCCGGCGCCTTCGGCGTCGCCTACTCGCTGCGCTTCATCATCGGTGCCTTCTTCGGGCCGGATCCGCTCGACCTGCCGCGCCAGCCACGCGAACCGCCGCGCTGGATGCGCTTTCCGATCGAGCTGCTGGTGCTGGCCTGCGTGCTGGTCGGCGTCATGCCGGGCATCACCGTGCGGCCACTGCTCGACATCGCGGTGCCGGCCGTGCTCGGCGGCGACACCCCGGCCTACCGCATCGCGGTCTGGCATGGCTTCAGCCTGCCGTTCGCCATGAGCCTGGCCGCGCTGGCGGGCGGTGCCCTGCTCTACCGGCTGCTGCGCGCCCGCCTGGAGGCCGGGGAGGAAGGCATCCCGCTGCTGCCACCGGTCGATGGCCGGGTGGTGTTCGAGCGCACGCTGGAGCTGACGCGTCGCGCCGCCGGCCGGCTCGAGGGCTGGCTGAACCCGCAGCGCCTGCAGCCGCAGCTGCGCTGGATGGTTGCCGCCGCGGTCGTCGCCGCGGCGGTTCCCGCCTGGCGCGGCAGCCTCGCCGGCGGCGGCCTGGCGGCACCCTCGCAGGCCGCGCCAGCCGACTGGCTCTTCGGCCTGGCCTGGGTGGTGGGGGGCGGCTGTGCGCTGGTCGCCGCCCAGCAGGCGAAGTTCCACCGGCTGGCTGCACTGATGCTGGCCGGGGGTGCCGGACTGGTCACCTGCATGACCTTCATCTGGTTCTCCGCGCCGGACCTGGCGCTGACGCAGTTCCTGGTGGAGATCGTCACCACGGTGATGCTGCTGCTCGGGCTGCGCTGGCTGCCCCGGCGCATCCCGTTCGCCGCGACCCGCGCCGGCGCGCTGGCGGCGCTGCCCAGGCGCAGTCTGGACCTGCTGCTGGCCATCGCCGCGGGCGGTGGCCTGGCACTGTTGTCGTACCTGGCGATGAGCCAGGCACCGGTGGAGCGCATCTCCCGGTTCTTCGTGGCGCACGCCTTCGACAGGGGTGGCGGCACCAATGTCGTCAACGTGATCCTGGTCGACTTCCGCGGCTTCGATACCCTCGGCGAGATCACCGTGCTGGCGGTCGCCGGCCTGGCGCTGTATTCGCTGCTGCGACGCTTCCGGCCGGCGCCCGAGAGCACCCGGCCGCCGCCGCAGCAGGGCCTCCCGGAAGCGGACCTGGAGCGGGAGATGCAGGTGCCGGCGGTGATCATGCGGCTGATGCTGCCGGTGTCCGTGGTACTCGCGCTGTACTTCCTGCTCCGCGGCCACAACCAGCCGGGTGGCGGCTTCGTCGCCGGGCTGACGCTGGCCATCGGCATCAGCCTCCAGGCCATGGCGGGTGGCACCCGCTGGCTCGAGGCGCGCCTGAGGATACGGCCGCTGCAGTGGATGGGCCTGGGCCTGCTGCTGGCCGTGGCCACCGGCGCCGGCTCCTGGTGGTTCGCGCGGCCGTTTCTCGCCTCGGGGGTCTGGCACGCTGACCTGCCCTGGCTGGGCGAACTGCACCTGCCGAGCGCGGTGCTGTTCGACCTCGGGGTGTTCCTCCTCGTCCTGGGAGTGACGATCCTCATGCTGATCACGCTCGCCCACCAGTCGGTGCGCGGCGAACGCCAGGCGCGCCAGCTGGAACCCTCGCCATGGCAGAGCTGATCCTGTCACTCGCCATCGGCGTGCTCGCCGGCGCGGGCACCTGGCTGCTGCTGCGCCCGCGGACCTTCCAGGTGGTCATCGGCCTGTCGCTGCTCTCCAATGCGGTGAATCTGTTCCTCTTCGGCATGGGCGGCCTGAAGTCCGGGGCGGCGCCGATCGTGCCCGCCGGGCCGGCACCGGACGCCGCCCTGCTGGCGGACCCGCTGCCCCAGGCGCTGGTGCTGACCGCCATCGTCATCGGCTTCGCCATGACGGCCCTGCTGCTGGTGGTGCTGCTGGCCGCGCGTGGCCTGGCCGGCACCGACCACGTGGACGGTCGCGAGGGCGGGCAGTGATCCGCTGGCAGCCACATCTGGTGGTGCTGCCGATCGTGCTGCCGCTGGCCGCGGCGGCACTGATGCTCTTCGTCAGCGAGCAACGCCGCATGGTCAAGCGCATGGTCTCCTCGCTGACCATGCTGGCCGTATTGGCCGTGGCGGCCCTGCTGGTACAGCAGGCGGGCCAGGGGCCGCCGGCCGTCTACCGCCTCGGCGGCTGGCCGGCGCCGTTCGGCATCGTGCTGGTGGCCGACCGGCTCGCGGCACTGATGGTCCTGCTCGCCTCGCTGCTGGCGCTGGCGGCGCTGGTGTTCTCGTTCGCGCGCTGGGATCGTGCCGGACCCCGCTTCCACAGCCTGGTGCTGGTGCTGCTCATGGGCGTCAATGGCGCCTTCCTCACCGGGGACCTGTTCAACCTGTTCGTGTTCTTCGAGGTGTTCCTCGCCGCCTCCTACGGGCTGGCGCTGCATGGCGCCGGCGCCGCGCGCGTGCAGGCGGGCCTGCATTACATCGTGGTCAACCTGGCCGCGGCGCTGCTGTTCCTGGTGGGCGTCGCCCTGATCTACGGCGTCACCGGCACGCTCAATCTGGCGGACCTGGCGCTGCGCATCCCGGCGACGGCAGGCACCGGCCGGACATTGCTCGAAGCCGGTGCCGCCGTGCTCGGCATCGCCTTCCTGGTGAAGGCCGGCATGTGGCCCCTGTGCTTCTGGCTGCCGCGAGCCTATGGCATGGCCTGCGCACCGGCCGCCGCCGTGTTCGTCATCCTCACCAAGGTCGGCATCTACGCCATCCTGCGGGTCTGGCTGCTGTTCTTCGGCGGCACGGAGGCGGCGCCGCACTTCGGCCAGGAAGTCCTGATCGCCGGCGGCCTGCTGACGCTCGCCGTGGGCGCCATCGGCGTCTTCAGCTCGCCCAGCCTGTCGCGGCTGGCGACCTGCAGCCTGATCGTCTCCTGCGGCACCCTGCTCGCCGCGCTGGGAACGGGCGATCCCGCAGTGAGCGCTGCCAGCCTCTACTACCTCGTTGCCTCGACGCTGGGCCTGGGCACGCTGTTCCTGCTGATCGAGCCGATGGAACGCAGCGGTGGCGAGGCGGGCGTGCGCAGCATCACCGAGGAGTCGGTCGGCAGCTTCGAAGCCGAGGACCGCGAGGAGGTCGGGGTTGCCATCCCGGCGGCCTGGGCGTTCCTCGGCATGTCGTTCGTCGTCTGCGCCCTGCTGGTGGCCGGGCTGCCACCCATGCCCGGATTCGTCGCCAAGCTGGCGCTCCTCGATGCCCTGATCCGCCCGGAGCCGGTCGGCGCGTCCGCCTGGATGCTGATGTCGCTGCTGCTGCTGTCCGGGCTGTCGACCCTGGTGGCGGCCAGCCGCATCGGCGCGCGCATCTTCTGGATGCCGGCGCAGCCGCTGGCGGCCCGCGTCAGCGCCATCGAGATGATGGCCGTGCTGCTGCTGCTCGGCGCCGCCATCCTGCTGGTGGTGCAGGCCGGCCCGGTGATGCAGTATCTGGGGGACACGGCGCAGGCGCTGCATGCGCCGCATGATTACCTGGAAGGGGTGCTCGATTGAGGGAGCGGCTGTCCGGCCTGTGCTTGTGGCTGTCGCTCACGGCGCTGTGGCTGGCCCTGAACCAGAGCCTGTGGGCCGGCGATGTGCTGCTGGGCGCGCTCATCGCCCTGGTTGCCTGTCGCGCCTATCGCAGGCTGCAGCCCCCGGCCGACCCGGTGCCGGCACAGGCTGCCGCCTGGCGACGCGGCCGCACCGCCTTCCGGCTGCTGCTGGAAGTCGCCATCGACGTGGTGCGCTCCAATATCGCCGTGGCACGCATCATCCTGTTCCGGGGCACGCGCAACCAGACCGCGGGATTCCTCGACATTCCGCTGCAGCTGCGCGACCCGGCAGGGCTCGCCACCCTGGCCTGCATCATCACCGCGACGCCCGGTACTGCCTGGGGGCGTTACGATGCCGGACGCGGCATCCTCACCATCCACGTCCTCGACCTGGTCGACAGGTCGGCCTGGACCCGCATCATCAAGGACCGCTACGAGCGGCGCCTGCAGGAGATCTTCGAATGACCGCCCTGCTCCTCGATGGCAGCCTGTTGCTGGCCCAGGGCCTGCTGACGCTGGCGATGGCCCTGGCTACGCTGCGGCTGATGCGCGGGCCGCGCGCCCAGGACCGGGTGCTGGCCCTCGACACGCTGTACGTCAGCGCGATGCTGGTGCTGCTGCTGCTCGGCATGCGCAGCGGCGTCGGCCACTACTTCGATGCCGCCCTGGTGATCGGCACGCTCGGTTTCGTCTCGACCGCGGCACTCGCCCGCTTCCTGCTGCGCGGCGAGGTGATCGAATGAGCCGCCGCAAAGGGACGGGCTGATGGCCCAGTTCGCCGACCTGCCGTGGGTGGTGGCCGTGCCGGTCGCGCTGCTGGCCCTGTGCGGGGCCGCGCTGACGCTGGTCGGCGCGCTCGGCCTGCTGCGACTCGGCACCTTCCACGAGCGCGTGCACGCACCGACGCTCGGGACCACGCTCGGCACGGGATGCATCCTGCTGGCGTCGATGCTGCTGTTCTCCAGTCTGGAGACACGGCCGGTGCTGCACGAGATCGTGCTCGGCCTGTTCATGACCCTCACCACGCCGGTGACCTTCGTGCTGCTGCTGCGGGCGGCACGGCGGCGCGAGGGCTCGGGCAATTGAGAAGCCCGCCATCCCGGCGCCACGGCCGGCGCGCCCGGGAATCCGCCGGCCTCAGGCCGCGAACTGCTCCGCCGCCGCGCGCAGCGTGGCGCTGTTGATCGCCGCCGCGTACTGCGCCTCGTAGTTCGATCCCTTGAGGGTCTTGCGCACGATGCTCTCGAGGTTGGGGCGCTTGTCGGCAGGGCCCTCGCCGCTGCCGATGCCGCCGCCGAACTCGATCATGTGGCTGATCCCCTGCTGCATGGCGGTCGCCAGGCAGCCCACCCAGTCCACGGGATTGAAGAGCTGGAAGAACAGCCGCGTGCGGATCGCGCCCGCCGCGGCATCGTGCAGGCTGGCGGTGTAGTTGGACAGCACGCCGATGGCCAGCGGCGCGAAGGGCGTGGCATCGAGGGTCTCGCGGAAGCGCCGTGCCGCCTCCACCATCAGGTAGGTATGGAATGCGCCTTCGGTCGCCAGCCTGATGGCGCGCTTGCGCGGGCTGGTCTGCTCCATCTCCGCGGCCAGCGCCTCGAGGTCGGCCTCGCGGCCGCCGACGACCGTCTGCTCGGGCAGGTTGATGCTCGCCACCTGGCAGTAGTGCCGGTCGGCGATGGCGCGGGCCGCGGCGGCATCGAGGCCCAGCGCCAGCATGCCGCCCTCGCCGTGCTCGCCCATCAGCTCGCCCCGGCGCCGCACCAGGCGCAGGCCATCGGCGAAGCCGAGGCTGCCGGCGGCGACCAGCGCCGTGTACTCGCCGAGGCTGTGCCCGGCGGCGAGCAGCGGCAGCACGGGCCTGCCCACCAGCGCCTGGAACACGCGCAGGCAGGCCACCTCGTGGGTGAGCAGCGCCGGCTGGGTGTGGCGGGTGAGGCCGATCTCGCCGGCCGGATCCTCGAAGGACAGCCGCGCCATGTCATAGCCGAGCGCCTCGCTGGCCTCGGCGTAGGTTTCGCGGGCGACGCTGTAGTCAGCGCAGAGGTCGCTGCCCATCCCCCGGTACTGCGAGCCCTGCCCCGGGAACACGAACATGATGCGCCGCTCGGCCATGGAATCACCCCGCTGGAAACACGGCGCAGAGAATAGCAAAACGGAGGCGTCGCGAGCCGTCGCCCGCGGCGCCCCCGTGCGGCGGGATCAGGCGTCTTCCAGCAGGCTGCGCAGCATCCACGCGGTCTTCTCGTGGATCTGCATGCGCTGGGTCAGCAGGTCGGCCGTCGGTTCATCACCCGCCTTGTCCACCAGCGGGAACAGCTTGCGCGCCGTGCGCACCACCGTCTCCTGGCCCGTCACCAGGTTGCGGATCATGTCCTCCGCGCCGGGCACGCCGGTTTCCTCCTTGATGGCGGTGAGCCGGGCGAAGGCCTGGTAGGAGCCCGGCGCCGGATAGCCCAGGGCACGGATGCGCTCGGCGATGACGTCCACCGCCAGCGCCAGCTCGGTGTACTGCGCCTCGAACATGAGGTGCAGCGTGTTGAACATGGGCCCGGTGACGTTCCAGTGGTAGTTGTGCGTCTTCAGGTACAGCGTGTAGCTGTCTGCCAGCAGCTTGCCGAGCCCCTCCGCGATCGCCTTGCGGTCCTTCTCCTTGATGCCGATATCGATGGCCACGGGATTCTCCTCTGGTTTTCCACAGCCCTATCCTAGCCCGTCGCCCGAATCATTCCAGTAGAATGTTGCGATCGGATTGTTCGCCTTTCTGGATGAACCATGGCCCGGGCCGGAAACCAGGCAGCGCAACCCCGCCACCTGCCGACGGTGCGCCAGCTGCGCTACTTCGTCACCCTGGAGCGCCTCGGTCACTTCGGCCGGGCGGCAGCGGCCTGCTGTGTCTCGCAATCCGCCTTCAGCGTGGCCATCCGCGAGCTCGAGGGCCTGCTCGGCGTCAGCCTGGTGGAACGGACCAACCGGCGCGTCACCATCACCCGCGCCGGGCACGACATCGCCACGCAGGCGCGGCTCTGCCTCGGCGACATCGAGAGCCTGGTGGACATGGCGCGGGAGCGCCGGCAGGCGCTCAGCGGCCCGCTGCGCCTCGGAGTCATCCCCACCATCGCGCCCTTCCTGCTGCCCGCGGCGCTGCCACGGCTGCGGCGCAAGTTCCCGGCGCTGCAGCTGTTCATCCGCGAGGCGCTGACCGATACGCTGCTCGACGAACTGGCGCAGGGCACGCTGGACCTGCTGCTGGTCGCCCTGCCGCACGAGCTGCGTGGCACCGAGGTCATGCCGCTGTTCGAGGAGCGCTTCCTGCTGGCCTGCCGGGAGGACACGCGCCTCACCGACCCGCGGCATTTCGTGGTGAACCGCCTGGCGCCGGAGTCCATCCTGCTGCTGGAGGAAGGCCACTGCATGCGCGAGCATGCCCTCGCCGCCTGCCGCCTGCGCAGCCGTAGCCGGGTCAGCCCCTTCGCCGCCTCGAGCCTGCACACCCTGCTGGAAATGGTCGACAGCGACCTCGGCATCAGCTTCGTGCCGGAAATGGCGGCGGGCTCGGGACTGCTGCGGCACACCCGCGTACGCACCTGGCCGCTGCCCGGTGGCGCGGGCCGCGAAATTGCCCTGTGCTGGCGCCGCCGCTCGGCACGCGGCGCGGACTTTCGCCAGCTCGGCGAGCTGTTCCGCCAGGCCCGGCCGCAGGCCACCTGAAGGCGGGCGCCGGCGCGGCCCGCTTCAGGGCCGCTGCGGGGTCAGTCCCGGCACAGCTCCGTCGCCTCCTTCAGCAGACGTGCGCGACGCGGCGCCGGCAGTCGCAGCGTATCGAGTGCATCAGGTCGCGCCAGCACGTCACGGGCCAGCACCAGGCCCTGTTCGAGCAGGCGTGTCTTCTCCGCCCGCGAGAGCACGCCGAGGCAGGTCAGCGGATGCAGCCCGGAGCGGTCGATGCGCTCGCGCAGACTGCCCCCGGCGGGCTGGTCCCAGCCCACCAGCTGCAGGCCGACGCACTGGCCATAGCGCAGCGCATCGCTGCTGAAGCGGGTGTTGGTCACCAGCCAGCCCTGGTGGAAGCGCTCGCCGTTGCCCGGCTGCTGCTGCCAGCGCTGCGCCACGTCGGTGAAGCGCGCCTGGATGTACAGCGGGATCTTCACGTCGCAGACCCGGCCGGGGACATTGTGATACTTGCACTCCACCAGGAAGTGCTGATGCCCGCGATCGGCGACGACATCGACCTCGTGGCGGACGCAGCGCCCCTCGACCATCACCCGCAGCTGCACGCGGTAGCCCTCGTCCCCGAGGATGCGGGCCACGAAGTCCTCGAAGGGAAACCCCGAGGGCCCGAGGTCGAGGATGGCCTGCTTCAGCCGGTAGCGGCCGGCTACCCGCCTGGACCGGCGGTGCAGCAGCCGGAAGGCCAGCTTGTACAGGCGCCGCGTGCTGATGCCTGGCTCCAGCTCCGGCCGGATTGCCGTGGCGATGGCCGCGCTCATCTCCGGCGTGGCGCCCGCGCGCTCCAGCGAGTGGCGCAGCTTCGCGACATCGTAGGGCACCCGCTCGCCGTTGGCCTTGGTCACCAGCAAGGAAGTTTCGACAGACATGGCCGGCAAGTTAGCAGGGCTCAGTCGCCCTGCGCCAGCGCCATCACCGCGGCCGGAGCGAGGCCCCGCGCGCGCAGCGCGGCGATCTCCAGGTCGCGGTCGCGCTTGGCGAGGCGCCGCCCGCTGGCGTCGCGCAGCAGCCGGTGGTGGTGGTAGCGCGGCGGCTCGAGACCGAGCACGGCCTGCAGCAGGCGTTGCACCGGGGTGGCGGCGAACAGGTCCTCGCCGCGGGTCACCAGGGTCACGCCCTGCAGGTGATCGTCGAGCACCACGGCCAGGTGGTAGCTGACGCCGACATCCCTGCGACCGAGCACGATGTCGCCACAGGCGGATGGCGCCACGTTCTGGCGGCCCGCTTCGCCCGCCGGGCCCCGCCCGGTTTCCTCGAACCACAGTTCGCGGCCGCCCGATGCAGCGGCGCAGGCGCCGGCATCCAGCCGCCAGGCATGGGGCTCGCCGGCCGCCAGCCGCTGCTGCCGCTGCCCGGCGGGCAGGTTGCGGCAGGTGCCCGGATACAGCGGCCCCTCGGGGCCCTGCGGAGCCGCCGGCATGGCGGCGATCTCCGCGGCGATGTCGGCGCGGGTGCAGAAGCAGGGATAGGCCAGGCCGCGCGCGGCGAGAGCGGCGAGCGCGGCCCGGTAGTCCGCCAGGCGCGTCGACTGCTGCAGCACCGGCTGCTCCCAGCGCAGCCCGAGCCAGGCCAGATCCTCGATGATGCCGGCGACGAACTCCGGACGGCAGCGCGTGGTGTCGATATCCTCGATGCGCAACAGGAAGCGGCCGCCACTGCCCTCTGCCAGTCGCGCGGCGGTCATGGCGGCCAGCGCATGGCCGAGATGCAGCCGGCCGCTCGGGCTCGGCGCGAAGCGGGTGGTCTCCGGCGCATCCGGCGGCCGGCGCAGCGATGCCTGCATCCCTAGACCTTGCGCTGGCGCTCGGCGGCGATGGAGATCTGCGGATACCAGGTCTGCTCGGTGCGCTTCATGCCGCGGTCGAGCTGCATGATCAGGGCATCGACCAGGAACGGCCGTCCTTCGGCCAGCACCCGCTTGGCACGACGCAGGGCACGGCGCAGCTCCGCCGGCGTCCTGCAGTTGGCCCCCTCGATGCCGAAACCGCGGGCCAGGCCGGCGAAGTCCACCTCCGGCTTGCCCAGGTAGCCGCTCACGTCGCGCCACTGCGCGCGCGTCTGCTGGTTGCGCCACAGCGGCGAGGCGGCCTGGATGCGGTTGCGCTCGTTGTCGTAGCTGCGGTTGTTCAGCACCAGGATGAGCACGGGAATGTCATGGCGCGCGGCGGTCCACAGGCATTCGACCTGGCCGAACAGCATCGCGCCATCGCCGAGCAGGCAGGCAACCTCGCGGTCCGGCAATGCCGTCTTCACGCCGAGCGCGGCACCGATGCCCCAGCCGAGCGCGAAGCCGGTGGTCTGGCCGATGAGCCGCTTGCGGCCCGGCGAGAAGTCCAGCCACTGGTAGGGTGTGCGGTAGTCGAGTTCAGGCACGACGATGGCGTCCGCCTCCAGCACCTCCTCCAGTTCGGCGGACACCCGCTCCCAGGACATGGGGCTCGCGTTCCAGTGCTCCCGGGCGGCCTGCTGGCGCCGGTCGTCTTCCGCGACGGCCGCGGCGCGCGCCGCCGCCAGCCGCGGCTCGCGGATCGCCTGCAGGCGCTCGGCCGTGGCCATGCCGCGGATGGCATCGATCAGCGCCTGCAGCGTCTCGCGCACGCCGGCCGCGATCGGCAGGTCCACCGGCTGGCTCATGGCGATCGCCTCGGCCTCCACCCGCGCCTGGATGACGAAGGCATCGCGTGGCACCGGCGCAGTGATGAAGGCCGGATCCGGCATGGCGGCGCCAACATTGAGGAACACGTCGGTGCCGGCGCTGGCCCGCGGGAATCCCAGCCCGTGGAAGCCGGCGAACAGCGGGTGGCGGAAAGGCACATCGCCGTAGACACTCAGGCTCTGGGTGAAGGGCGCGCCGAGCAGCTCCGCCAGCGCGAGGAACTCCGCGTTGGCGCCCGCCCGCGTCACCTCGCCGCCGGCGCTGAGCAGCGGCTGGCGCGCCTCGAGCAACCGCCGCGCCGCCGTCTCGACCGGCTCCGCCTTCGGCTGCATGGCCGGTGGCACCGCGAAACGTTCCTGCGGAAAGATGACCTGCTCGACGTCACGGGCCGCCAGGATCTCGTTCGGCAGGCGGATGTGCACCGGTCCGCCCGGCGGCGTCTGCGAGACGCGGATGGCGCGCCGGGTCATCTCGCTGATCTGGCTGGTCTGCTCCACCTGCCAGAGCCACTTGGTGAATTCCGCGGCCGGCGCCAGCCAGTCGTCCATCTGCTCGAAACCGTCGCGGCCCGGGATCTCGTTGCCCGGGCCGTCGGAGAACACGGCGATGGCGGAGCGGTCCTTCCAGGCGTTGTAGAGGTTGTTGAGCGTGCTCGGCACCGCCACGCCCGGCACGAACAGCGCCGCCGGCCGCAGGCTCGCCAGCTCGAAGCCCTGCGCCATGCTGGTGGCCTGCGACTCGGACACCGAGAGGATCAGGCGCACGTCGGGGCGCAGGGTGATGGCGTCGAAGAACGGCGACATGCCGGTGGCCGTGGTGCCGAAGACGTTGCGGATGCCGGCCGCGCGCAGGGTCTCGACGAACACCTCCGCCCCGGTGCCCTTCATGCGCGTGCCGGCCGCCGGCAGCGGCTGCGCCAGCGCCACGCCGGGGTCGAGCGCCGAGGCCACGGCATCGGCCGCGGATGCGGAAAAACCGAGCGCCGCGAGGCCCAGCGTGAAATCCCGTCGCGAGAGCCCGCCGTCGGCAAAGCGCTTGACCAGACCACGCATCATCAGGCTCCTTCCACGACGGCGGCGCGCGCCCTGCCGCGCGCGTCACGGCGCCAGGCCGCCAGCGCCGCGCCGAACACCAGCAGGTTGACGGCTCCCATGAGCACGAAAGGCGCATGCGGCCCCACCACGTCGAACAGCTGGCCGCCGGCGACCGTCAGCAGGATCTGGCCGCTGGACCCGGCCAGGGTGAAGGTGCCGAGCACTGCGCCGCGGTCCTCCGCCGGCGCCTCCTGGCCGATCAGCGTGCCGGCGCTGACCACGGCGCTGGCCTCGCCGAGGCCGGCGACGATCACCGCGAGGATCATGGCGCCGCCGAGCGGATCGTCCACCAGCCCCAGCGCCAGGTAGCCCACCGCGGCGGCGGCAAAGGCGATGGCCACACCGGCCAGGCGCGGCAGCCGGTCGAGCACCAGCCCCATGCCGAAGGACCACAGCAGCCCGACCGCCTGCGAGATGCCGAAGACCATGCCGGCCCGGGCCGTCGCCGCGCTGACGCTCATGCCCGCAGCGAGGCCGGCCTGCACGATCCACAGCGACAGGAACGTGGTGATGACCGTCAGGTCGCTGCGCGCGGCGAAGGCCGTCAGGTAGCCGAGCGCGACACGCGGCCTGGCACGGCCGATGGCCACGCCGCGCAGCGTCAGCCGCAGCGGATTCGCGCGCGCCCGTGCCGCGGGTTGCGCCGGTGCGCGCAGCCCGGCCCGCATCAGCCAGGCCAGCAGCAGCACCGCCAGCGCCAGCACCCAGAAGCTCAGGCGCAGCGCCATGACCTCGCTGAAGCCGTTGCTGGCGAACACCAGCGGCAGCTTGGCGAGCACCGTCGCGGTGACCACCACGCCCAGCCCGTTGCACACGCCCACCGCGCCCATCCAGCGCCCGCGCGAGCGCTCGGCGACATACTCGGCGATCGAGGTCGAGAGCATGACGATGGCGGCGGCCATGCCGACCGCGTAGAGCAGCCGCAACGCCACCAGCCAGGCGACCGACGGCGCCAGCGGGTACACGACGAAGCCAAGCGCCATGATGCCGAGGCCGGCGATGAGCACCGGCCGGCGCCCGACGCGGTCCGACCAGGCACCGACCCCGGCGCCGAGCAGCACCACGGTGATCTCGCTCAGCGAAACGAGCAGGCCGGAGAGCGCGCCCTGCTGGTCCGTGGGGATGCCGAGCACATGGAACAGGTACGGGTTGACGAAGCTCAGGAAGGTGACCAGACCGATGGTGCTGAAGGTGCCGAACAGCAGTGTCGCGGCATTGCCCCGGCTGGTGCCCGCAGAGAGATGGAAGGGACCGAGGCGTGCTGGCGCGGCCTCGAGCGACCCGGCCTGTGCGTTGTCCATGCTGCCTTCTCCCCCCGGCGCTGTCACCGCAGTCTGTGCCGGCGACGGTGTCCCGGGCAAGCGGCAGGGTGTCGCAGAGCCGTTGGCACGCGGCGCTGGCGGTCGCCACGGCAGTTGCTACAATCCTGGCAGGCACGGAGCGGCAGGCTGCGCCGGTCCGTCATCAGTCCCTGGGGAGGGAGAGCGTCGTCGCGGGGGATCGCGGGCGCCGGAGTCGGGAAGGCCGGCGGCAGCCGGCCTTCCCGGCCACTCAGGCCTGCCCCCAGCCCGGCATCGCCTTCAGCTCGAGGAAGGCCTCCAGCCCGAACTCGCCCCACTCGCGGCCATTGCCGGATTGCCTGTAGCCACCGAAGGGCGCGTGCAGGTTCATCGGCGCCTCGTTCAGATGCACCATGCCGGCGCGGAGTTGGCCGGCGACGCGACGCACCTGCGCGGGGTCGCTGCCGGAGACATAGGCCGCGAGGCCATAGTGGCTGTCGTTGGCGATGTGCAGCGCCTGCGCCTCGTCGACGAAAGGCATGATCGCCAGCACCGGGCCGAAGATCTCCTCGCGCGCGATGGTCATGCCGGCATCGACGCCGGCGAAGATCGTCGGCCGCACGTAGAAGCCGCGATCCAGGCCGGGCGGGTGGCCGGTGCCGCCCAGGGCCAGGCGCGCACCCTCGTCGATGCCCGACTGGATCAGCCGCTGGATGCGCTCGTACTGATTGCGGCTGATGACCGGGCCGAGATCCGTGGCCGGGTCGGCCGGATCCCCGGTGCGCAGCGCCGCGGCGGCCTCGCAGGCCAGCGCCACGGCCTGGTCGTGCAGCGCCCGCGGCACCAGCATGCGCGTGGGCGCGTTGCAGGACTGGCCGCTGTTCTGGAAGCACTCGCGCACGCCCCAGCTGACCGCCCGTCCGAGCACTCCCTCGTCGAGGATGATGTTCGGCGATTTGCCGCCGAGCTCCTGGTGCACGCGCTTGACGGTGTCGGCAGCGGCCCTGGCCACGGCGATGCCGCCGCGGGTGGAGCCGGTGAAGGACACCATGTCGATCCCCTCATGCGCCGCCAGCGCCTGCCCGGTGTCCGCGCCATCGCCCTGCACCAGGTTGAAGACGCCGGGTGGCACGCCGGCCTCGTGGAGGATCTCGGCGAAGACCAGCGCCGACAGCGGCGCGAGCTCGCTCGGCTTGAGCACCATGGTGCAGCCGGCACCCAGCGCCGGGGCGACCTTGCAGGCGATCTGGTTGAGCGGCCAGTTCCACGGCGTGATCAGCCCGCATACCCCGATCGGCTCGCGCTGCAGGCGCAACCGGCCACGGTCCTCGGTGAAGGGGTAGCGCGCGAGCACCTCGACCATCGCCTGCATGTGGCCTGCGGCGAGCCTGGCCTGGGCCCGCCGGGCGAAACCGATCGGCGCGCCGAGCTCCGCGGAAATGGCCCGCGCAAGGTCCTCCCGCCGGCGTTCACAGCGCTGCGCGATGGCGGCGAGCAGCTCGCGCCGCTCGGCGACGCTGCTGGCGGCAAAGGCCGGGAAGGCCTGGCGCGCGGCGGCGACGGCACGGTCCACGTCCGCCGCCCCGCCGAGGACGATGCTGCCCACCCGCTCCCCGGTGGCCGGGTTGGTCAGCGGATAATCGCGCGGCGCCGCCGCTTCGACCCAGCGGCCGCCGATGTAGAAACGGCGATGCGCCTGCATGCACCCCTCCACCGGGCCGGCCGACCGGTTCCTCTGACCCGTCCCTCTGACCCGTTCCTCTGGCCGGGCACGCATTGTATCGTGCGCGCTCCGCCGGACAGCCTCCAGCCCGGACCGCGCATGAACCACCGTCGACTCCTCGTGCTCCTGCTGCTGGCCACGGCCATCCTCGCCTGGGTGATGCTGGATGCCGGCCGGTTCCTCGGCATCGAGTCCCTGCAAAGGCACTATGCGGAACTGCGCGCGCAGGCGGATGCCCACCCCCTGGCGGCCCCGCTGCTGTTCTTCGCCGCCTATGTGGCCATCGCCGCCACCGGCATTCCCGGCGGAGCGCTGGCCTGCACGCTGGCCGGCGGCGCGCTGTTCGGCCTCGCCTGGGGCAGCGTGCTGGTGTCCTTCGCCAGCAGCTGTGGCGCCACCGCGGCCTGTGCCATCTCGCGCTTCCTGCTGCGCGGCTTCGTGGAACGGCGATTTCCCGGACCGGTGGCGCGTGCCGATGCCGGCATCCGCGACAACGGCGCCTGGTACCTGCTCGCCATGAGGCTGGCCACCGTCGTGCCGTACTGGCTGATCAACCTGGTCATGGGCCTGACCCGGCTGCCGCTCGGGACCTTCTACTGGGTCAGCCAGCTCGGCATGCTGCCCTCCACCCTGCTGTTCGTGAATGCCGGGGTGCAGCTGGCGCGGATCGACAGCACCGCCGACCTGCTGTCGCCCGGCCTGGTGCTGTCGCTGCTGCTGCTCGGCCTGTTCCCCCTGGCCGCGCGCCGGTTCACGGCGCTGCTGATGGCCCGGCAGCGGCGGACCGGCTGACGGGCGGCCACGGGCATGCCCTGCGGAAACAAATTGTTACAGTGGCAACCCCATACCCGTGGCATGGTGGCCCGCAAACCAGGGGACGATTGCCTGCCATGAGCACTGCCGGCGAACCGGTCATCACCATCCGCGGCGTCGGCCGCAGCTACGCCATGGGCGACTCGGTGGTGCATGCCCTGCGGGGCGTGGACCTCGGCGTCGGGCGCGGCGAGTACGTGGCCATCATGGGACCCTCGGGATCGGGCAAGTCCACGCTGATGAACATCATCGGCTGCCTGGATCGCCCCGACAGCGGCGATTACACGCTCAACGGCAGGCGGGTATCGAAGATGGGCGACAGCGAACTCGCCCATGTCCGCAACCGCGAGATCGGCTTCGTCTTCCAGACCTTCAACCTGCTGCAGCGTGCCACCGCCCTGCGCAACGTCGAGCTGCCGCTGGTCTATGCCGGCGTCGGCCGCCACGAGCGCCATGAACGTGCCGCTGCGGCGCTCGGCCGCGTGGGCCTTGCCGAACGCATGCACCACCGGCCCAATGAATTGTCCGGCGGGCAGCGCCAGCGGGTGGCCATTGCCCGCGCGCTCATCAACCGGCCGAGCATCCTGCTGGCGGACGAGCCCACCGGCAACCTGGATTCCCACACCGCCACCGAGATCCTCGCCACCTTCGACGAACTGCACGCGGCCGGCAACACCATCGTGCTGGTCACCCACGACGACGAGGTGGCGCATCGCGCCCGGCGCATCATCAGGCTCAGAGACGGAATGATCGAGACGGATATTGCCCATGCATGACACCAGATTCCTGCTCATCCCCGCGGCCGCCTGCGGCCTGCTGCTCCTCGGCGGCTGCGGCCGCAACGCCGAGGACGCGGGGCCGAAGTTCGGCACCGAGACCATCGGCCGGCGCGACATCGTCGTCGCCGTCGAGGCCGCCGGCACCGTGGAGCCGCTGCTGACCGTGGAGATCAAGTCCAAGGCCTCGGGCGAGGTGCTGAAGGTCAACGGCGAGACCGGCCAGCTGGTGCAGGCCGGCACCCTGCTGGTGCAGATCGACAAGCGCACCCCGCGCAACCTGCTCTCCCAGGCACAGGCTTCGCTGGAAGCCGCCATCGCGCGGCGCAGCATTGCCCAGACCCAGGAGGCCCGCTCGCGGCAGCTGGTCCAGTCGCGCACCATCAACGAGGTGGACTACGAGAAGTCCCAGCTGGAACTGGCCAATGCCAAGGCCGACGTCGTCAGCGCCCAGGTCGCGGTGGAGAACGCGCGCATCACGCTGGACGACACCGATGTGCGCGCGCCCATCACCGGCACCATCATCGAGAAACTGGTGGAGACCGGCCAGGTGATCTCCTCGCCGATGAAGGACTTCGGCGGCGGCACCTCGCTGATGAAGATGGCCGACCTGACCACGGTGCAGGTCCGCGCGCTGGTGGACGAGACCGACGTCGGCAAGATCGAGCCGGGCAAGCCAGTCACCGTCAAGGTCACTGCCTACCCGAACCAGCCCTTCCCCGGCGAGGTCTACAAGATCGAGCCGCAGGCGAAGCAGGACCAGAGCGTCACCACCTTCGCCGTGCTGATCCGCCTGCCCAACCCGCAGGGGCTGTTGCGCCCGGGGATGAATGCCGATGTCGAGATCAAGGTGGCGGAGCGGCACAACGTGCTGGCGGTGCCGACGGTGGCGCTGCGCACGCCGCGGGAAATCGGCACCGATGCCGCCGCCATGGGTCTCGACGAGGCCGCAGTCCGCCGTGAGCTCGGCGATGGCCTGGCCAGGGCGGGTGGCCAGGGCGCCGGCAGCAGCGGCTACGAATACGGCGGCCACTACTGGACCTTCGTCAGGCGCGACGGCAAGCCGGTCGCCGTCAACGTGGAAACCGGCATCACCGACCTGGAGTTCAGCGAAGTGCTGGCCGGGCTCAGGGAAGGCGACGCGGTGTTCATGCTGCCGAGCACCGGGCTGCTGGAGCAGCAGGCGCGCGGCCGGGAGATGATGCGCCGCTTCAGCGTCATGCCCACCGGCGGCGCGAAGAAGCCCGCGGGCAAGCCCGGCCAGGACACGAAGGCGGGCCAGGCAGACAAGGCCGGCCAGGCCGGCCAGAACGGCCAGCCCGCCGCGACCGACAAGGCGGAACAGCCCGCGGCAGAGCGTGGCACCCGGCCGGGAGGCGGCGATGCAGCTCGGTGAACTGCTGCTGGTGGCGCTGCAGTCGGTGCGGGCCAACCTGTTCCGCTCGATGCTCACCATGCTCGGCATCATCATCGGCGTGGCCTCGGTGATCACCATGCTGGCGGTGGGCGCCGGCGCCCGCGGCGCAGTCGACAAGCAGATCGAGGCCCTCGGCGCCGGCCTGCTCAGCATCCGCCCCGGCCAGGTGTTCCAGATGGGCGTCGCCAAGGCCTCCGAGAAGCTCGACATCGACGATGTCGCGGCGCTGCTGGCGGATGGCGTCACCGTCGCCGCCGCGGTGCCCGAGCGCTCCGGCATGGAGCAGGTCAAGTTCATGAACCAGAACCGCAACCTGCGTGTGGTCGGCACCACCGCCAACTTCGCGGCGGTGCAGGACTACCACATCGAGGCGGGCCGGATGTTCGATGCCGCCGACGACGTCGCCAAGCGCGCCGTGGTGGTGCTCGGCGCCAAGGTGCCGCCGATGTTCAACGAGACCGCCGATTCCATCGTCGGCAAGACCATCTACATCCGCGGCCTGTCCTTCCGCGTCCAGGGCGTGTTCCGCGAGAAAGGCACCACCGGCTTCAGGAACGTCGACGAGCAGGCCTGGGTGCCGCTCAACACCGGCCGCTACCGCCTGTTCGGCACCACCACGCTGGACCTGATCAGCGTCAAGCCCACGCCCGGGGTGGGCATGCAGCAGGCCATCGTCGACATCGAGCGCATCATGCGCCGCGAGCACCAGATCCGTCCCGGACAGGACAACGACTTCAGCATCCAGGACCCGCGCCAGTTCCTCGATTTCCAGCAGACCGCCGCCAACATCTTCGCCATCCTGCTCGCCAGCATCGCCAGCGTCAGCCTGGTGGTGGGCGGCATCGGCATCATGAACATCATGCTGGTCACCGTCACCGAGCGCACGCGCGAGATCGGCATCCGCAAGGCGCTTGGCGCCACGCGCTTCAGCATCCTCGTGCAGTTCCTCATCGAGGCCATGATCATCTGCCTGCTCGGCGGCGCCATCGGCGTGCTGCTCGGCCTCGGCGTCTCGCGCCTGATCACCACCTTCGCCGGCTGGCAGGCCACCGTGTCGCTGGCGGCAATCGCCATGGCCTTCGGCTTCAGCGCCGGGGTCGGCCTGTTCTTCGGCCTCTGGCCCGCGCGCAAGGCGGCGAAGATGGATCCGATCGCAGCGCTGCGCTACGAGTGACGGCTGGATCGTGGCCGCTGTCACCCTCCAGGTCAGGGTCAGGCCACGCAGCCGCGCCTCGTCGCTGGAGCAGGCGGCCGACGGCAGCTGGGTCGCCAGGCTGAAATCGCCGCCGGTCGACGGCAAGGCCAACGCCGAGCTCCTCGCCCTGGTAGCCGATCACTTCGGCTGCAGCCGCTCGGCGGTGCGCATCCGCGCCGGCGCCTCCGGGCGCATCAAGCTGGTGCAGGTCGAGCGTCCCTAGGCGGCCCGCGGCCGGCGCCTACTCGAGCACCACCAGCTCCGCCATCATGCCGATGCCGGCGTGGTTGAAGATGTGGCAGTGGAGCATCCAGCGGCCGGCCGCGCCCCCGGGCTTGTCGCCGCCGGCGAGCGGACGGTCGTGCAGGCGCACGCGGAACACCAGCTGGTGCGTCGCCGGCACGTCGATGGTGTCCATGAACTCGTTGTAGTCGTACTCGTAGACCAGCTTGCCGGTGGAATCGAGCAGCCGCACCGGCTGGAACGAGAAGCCGTGCAGGTGCAGCGGGTGATGCTGCTGGGTGCCGTTGCGGATGGTGAGCTCGAGCAGGTCGCCAACCCGCGCGTAGCGGCTGGAGGCCAGGTACGGAATGGCGCGGTAGCCGCCGGCACCGCCGCCCTCGAGCGCCATGCCGTGGATACCGTCTATGGACTCGCGCAGGCCGAGCACCGTGAACAGGATGGACTCGTCCGCGCTGCCGGGCAGCGGCACCTCGAACTTCGCCGGATCCTGCAGGTGCGCGGTGATCGGCAGCCCGCGCAGGTCCTCCACCGGCGCCTGCACCGCCGGATGCAGGCGCAGCGGCGCGCCCGCGGCGATGCTGAAGCGCTCGGCCTTCGCCGCGCGGCCGCTGACCCGCAGCTTCAGCACCGGCGCCGAGGGCACGCCGCCATAGCCGAACGGATACTCCGTGGTGCCGTAGTGCTGGTAGTCGCCGGTCCAGAGCGTGAGCACCTCGCCCGGCTTCGCATCGGGCACGGTGAAGACGATGTCCGCCCGGTCGGCGTTGGCGAGCATGATCTCGCCGGGGTCGTACTGCAGGTCGAGGCTGCCCTGCCGGCCGCCCTCGAGGCGCGCGCGATCCAGCAGCCCGCCCTCGCCGCCGACGCGGACCAGGCTGACACGCTGGCCGCTGGCATCCGCCAGCCAGAGGCGGAAATAGCGGCTGACCGCGGCGTTGACCAGGCGCAGGCGCAGGCCCTGGCCGGCACGGACCTCGACCTCGGGCGCGATGCGGCCGTTGCCGAGCACGATCTGCCCCTCGTTCACGCGGCAGGAAGTCTTGCCGCCGCAGTTACCAGGGGGCTGCACGTTGGGGATGTCGCCGGCGGCGAGCACCCTGGCGAGCGGATGGCCGTGGCCATCGCGCGGCGTCTCGCAGAGGTCTTTGGGCGTGGGGTAGGCGCTGTTGCCCGGGAATGTCCCGAGGCCCTTGGCCGTCAGCGACCAGGGCAGCGCCGGATCGGCCGGGAATGTCGCCGTGTCGTTGCTGCCGGGCGCTTTGCACACGGTGGTGTCCGCGAGCATCAGCGTGTAGGCCTGCCGCGGCAGCACGCCGCGCGCGATCAGCGCCGGCTCGGCCGGGTCTTCCACGACGACGACGCCGTACAAGCCCTTGAAGACCTGGTCGGTGGGCATCATGGCGTGCGGGTGGTACCAGAAGATGCCGGGCCGGGTGACGTGGAAGCGGTAGGTGAACGTGCCGCCGGTCGGCACCGGGTCCTGGGTGGTGGTGGTGCCGTCGTGGGCGTTGTCGAGCTCGATGCCGTGGAAGTGCACGCTCACCGGCTCGGCGAGCCGGTTGGTGAAATGGGCGATGACCTCGTCGCCCACCTTCAACCGCAACTCGGGTCCGGGGATGGCGCCGTTGAAGGTCAGGGCATGGGCGCTGACGCCGCCGAGGTCGACGGTGGCCGCCTCGGCAACCAGCCGCACCTCGAGGATGTGCGGATCCGGGTTCAGGTCCTCGGCCGGGCGCAGGTTGCCCACGGCTGCCGCCAGGCCGGTCGTGGCCGAGGCTGCCAGGCAGAAGCCGGCGAGTACCGCAGCGGCTGATCGATGGTTCATCACGGTGCCCTCCGCGCCGCTTCGAGCTCGAGGTAACCGCCCTGCCAGGAATTGTCGTGGCCTTCCGGCACCTGGAAGGCGTCGGGCCCGGCGTCGATGCGGTATTCCTGCGTCCAGAATCCCTGCGCCGCGACCACCCGGCCCGCGGCATCGGTCACCACGCGCAGCAGCAGGTTGTCGAGGCCCGGCGCCTCGGAGAGGTTGCGCGCGCCCGGCACCGGCTCCTCCGCGTTGCGCCACACCACGTTGTGGCTCGGGCAGGTGATGCCGCCGCGGTTGTCGGTGCAGTGGTAGCCCTCCATCACCGCGCTGGTGCGCGCGCCGGCATTGCCGTCCATCGCGCTGTCGCGGGTGTTGCCGACGTTGCCCGGCGCCGCCCAGACGCCCTCGCCCTTCTGGCCGTCGGTGGTCTTCGGCGCCCTGGCGCTGGGGAAGCAGTCGCCGGCATCCGCCGCGCGGCAGATGCGCGCCGGGAATCCCTTGCTGCCGATGACGTAATCGAAGCCGCCCGCGGCATTGCGCGTGGCGCTGCTGACGGGCGTCGGTTCCAGCTTGTGGGTGATGGCGGACCAGGAGATCACCGCCCGCGGCGGGCGGCCAGCCGGACCACCGGCCAGCTCGTTGACGTTGGCGACCACAGAACGCGCGGCAGGACCCACCACCAGCCGGCCGGCGATGCGGTCGTCGGCGCCATCGCGGGTGCCGCGGTCGTCGATGGTCAGCGTGCCGCTCAGCGCCGGCGCGATGCGGTCATCGCCGGCCACCGGCACGTAGTCGGGCGCAGAGTGCGGGCTGCCCGGCACGTAGTACACCGGGTTCACGGTCGGGCCGACCCAGGGCAGGGCCTGACCGGCGATCTCGGCATGCGAGCGCGCGTAGCTGCAATCGCTGAGGTAGAAGAAGATCGAGACGTGGATGCAGGCGTTCTCCTGGCTGCTGTTGAACCTGCCCTGCACCGCAGTCGCCACCTCGCGTGCCGTGGCCGTCCCTGCCCCTGCCGCGGCCACCGCCGCCAGCGCCAGTCCTGCCCATCGTATCCGCATGGCTTGTCACCCCCAGTGGTCGTAATGTTATAACGATAGGACAAACAAGGGGAAGCAGCCCCGGAGGAGCCAACCGACATGCGCATCGACCTGATCCTGGAAAGCAATTCCTCGCCTGAACGCATCGCCGAGCTCGGCCGGCTGGCGGAACAGCACGGCCTGGGCGGCATCTGGGTGTCCGGCATGCTCGATGCCCGCGACCCCTTCATGTGCTTCGCCGAAGCCGCGCGCACCACACGCAGCCTGCGCATGGGCCCGATCGCCGTCAGCCCCTTCGAACTGCATCCGCTGAAGATGGCGACCTCGCTGCTGACGCTGAACGAGGCCTGCGGCGGCCGCGCGCAGATCGTCGTCGGCGGTGGCGGCGGCACCATGACCGCCATGGCGCTGCAGCCCACGCGCCGCGTGCGCGCGGTGCGCGAGGCGCTGGAGATCCTCAAGCTCGCCAGCCAGGGCCGCCAGGTCAGCTACGAGGGCGAGATCTTCAAGGTGCGCCGCTACAACCCCTCCTGGGCGCGCAGCACGCCACCGGTGATCTATGCCGGTGCCAACCGCGACAGCATGCAGCGCATGGCCGCGCGATACGCCGACGGCATCATGCTCTCCGACAAGATCGTGCCCCAGGTCGGCGAGGCCCGCGCGGTGATCGACCCGGTGCTGCGCGAGGCCGGCCGCGATCCGGCGCAGTTCCGGCTGACCAACTTCTGGGCCTGGCACATCAAGGAGAGCCGCGAGGAAGCCGAGCGCGAGGCGCGCATCTGGCTGGCGCTGCGCGGCGTGCTGCTGCGGCAGAACCACCATTACTTCATGAACGAGGCGGACATGGACCTCGTCGAGGCGAAGCGCCCGGCATTCTTCGACGCGCTGCGCCGGCGCAGCCCGGACATCGCCGGCGTCCCCGACCGGGTGGTGAAGCTGCTGGTGGACAACCTCACCTCCTGCGCCGCGCTCGCCGACCTCGACCGCGAGATCGAACGCCTGCGCCAGTTCCGGGCGGCCGGCCTCACCGAGATCGCGCTGCGCATCTACGAGAAACCCGAGGAAACCATCCGCATCCTGGGCGAGCGGGTGGTGCCGGCACTGCGATGAAGCTCTACTTCAGCCCCGGCGCCTGCTCGCTCGCCCCGCATATCGTCCTGCACGAGCTCGGGCTGCCGTTCCAGGCGGTGAAGACCAACACCCGCGAGCGCAGCACCAGCGACGGCTCGGACTTCCTCGCCGTCAACCCCAAGGGCTACGTGCCCGCACTGCTCCTCGACAGCGGCGAGTCACTCACCGAGTGCCCGGCGATCCTCCAGTACCTCGCCGACCGCCGGCCCGGGTCCGGGCTGCTGCCGCCCGCGGGCACGATGGCGTACTACCGCACGCTCGAATGGGTCGCCTTCACCGCCACCGAGCTGCACAAGGGGCTCGGCCCGATCTTCCGCCCGGGCACCCCCGAGGACCTCAAGGCCAGCACCCGCGAACGGGTCGCCGGCCGCTTCGACTTCGTCGCCGGCCAGCTCGCCGGCCGCGACTTCGCCGTCGGCACGGCATTCACCATCGCCGACGCCTACCTGTACGTGGTGATCGGCTGGATGAAACCCGCCGGCCTCGACCGCGAGCGCTGGCCGGTACTGCGCGACTACCACGCGCGGATCGGCGCCCGGCCTGCGGTGCGGGCCGCGCGCCAGGCGGAGGGGTTGCCGGCCTGAGCGGGGGAAAAGGTGCCACGGAAAAAGGTGTCGGAAAAAGGTGTCAGACTTATTTTTCAGAAGATTTTCTTCTGAAAAATAAGTCTGACACCTTTTTCCGACACCTTTTTCCGTGGCACCTTTTTCCTTCCCCCCCGTTGCCGTTACGGCTTGCGGAACCGGTAGATGAACTGATCGGTCTTGCCGCGCACGGAGGGGTCGAACACGCCGGCGGTGTGCGGATCGTCCGGGTTGCGCAGCGAGCTGTCCTCGCCGTCGAAGACGAAGCCCGCCGCGGTGACTTCCTGCTTCACCATCGCCGGATCGATGCGATGGAGCTTCGCCGAGTCCTCGATGCTCGCGCCCGGGGCGGCGGCATGATCGAGCACGATGTACATGCCGCCGGACTTCAGTGCCCTGAAGGCCGTCTTGTTGAGGTCGGCGACGTTGCCGAGCCCGAAGCTCGCGGTGTGCACGTCATGGTAGTTCTGCGAGGTCCACACCACATCCACCGGCTCGGGCGGCGCGAAGGCGCCCGCGGGCTGCACCAGCACCTTGACGTTGCCGAAGGCGGGCTCGGCGGCGATGGCCTTGATGCCATCGGCGGCCGTCGCGCGGCGCTTGAGCATCTCCTCCGGGACGACGGCGTACACCACGCCCTTCGGCCCCACGGCCTCGCTGAACACGCGCGTGAAGTAGCCGCTGCCCGGCATGAAGTCGACGACCTTGCTCCCCGGCTTGATGCCGGCGAACTTCACCATCTCTGCTGGCTTGCGCAGCGTGTCGCGCTTCGTATCCGCCTCGGGGCGCGCGGCCTCGGCCGCCGCGGTCGCAGGCGCCGCTGCGCCTGCCGGTCGCGCCGCGGACGCACCGGACACCGCGTCGGGCGGCCGGGCCGTCTGGGCCATCGCCGGCTGGAGGAGCATCGCGCAGGCCACTGCAACCGCCAGGGTGAGTGTGGTCTTCATCGTAGGTCTCCTTGGTTGTTCCTGTGCCGGATCCCGGCAGGCCTGATGCTGTCCCTCCGGAGGGCGGAATTCAAGCCTGCGACGCATTGCCGGACCGCAGGGAAAAAGGTGTCAGGAAAGAAAGGTGTCAAAAAAGGTGTCAGACATATTTTTCAGAAGACTTTCTTCTGAAAAATATGTCTGACACCTTTTTTGTTGACACCTTTTTTGACACCTTTCTTTCCTGACACCTTTTCCCCTCAGCGCAGCGCGCGCGTGAGGAACGGCAGGCTGACATCCATCCGGTAGTCGATGTCGGAGTGGTTGTCGTCGAACTCCTCGTAGACGTGGCGGATGCCGGCGGCGGCGAGGCGCTGCGAGAGCTGCCGGCTGCCGTAGTGGATGTGGTACTGGTCGCGCCAGCCGCAGTCGATGTAGAGGCCGCGCAGCGAGCGCAGGTTGTTCCGGTAGCGCGAGACGAGACGGACCGGATCGTGGCGCAGCCAGCGCGCCCAGCGACCGGGCAGCAGCTCGCCCGACTCCAGGTTGAACGGCACGCGAAACCCCAATGGCGCGCGCGGATCAGGATCGTAGGTCGCGGCCATGCACAGGTTCATGATGCAGTGGCCCTCGGCGGTGGACAGCTTCTCCTTCTTCCACACCGCATCGAGAAAGCGGCGGATGCGCCCGTCGTCGAGCCCTTCTGCCAGGCCCTTGCGGCCGGCCTCACGCCGCGCCGCATAGGCGCCGGCGCGGCGCGCCGGGCGACGATGCCGAGCCAGCTCGTTCAGCGTGTTGGGCCAGTCGCAGCGGTAGATGAAATCGAAGCCGGCATCGCCGGAGTGGCTGGCGATGGCGCCCCAGTACCGCGCGTAGCGCATGCCGTGGATCATGGCGCCGTAGCCGCCGGAGGACTTGCCGAAACAGCCCCGGTGCTCGCGACCTGCCCGTGTGCGGAACTCGCGGTCGACGAAGGGGATGAGCTCCCGCGTCAGGTAGTCCGCGTAACGGCCGATGGCGCCGGAGTTGATGTACTGGTTGCCCCCGAGCGCGGTGAAGCAGTCCGGGAAAACAATGATCGCCGGCGCCATGCGTCCCTCGCCGATGAGCCGCGCGGCGCGCTCGGGCAGGTTGTCGCCGAAGGGCTTCCAGTTGGTGTGCGACAGGCCCGAGCCGGTGAAGCCCACGAGGTCGTAGAGCACGGGAAAGCGCCGGCGGGCCGGCCCCCGGTCGTACTGCGGGGGCAGCCACACGCCGAGGCGGCGGCGGTGCGGATCACCCAGCGGGTTGTCCCTGAGGACCTGCGAGTCGTGCTCGAGCACGACCAGCGTGCCTTCGGCGTGGCGCGGGCGTTTCAGTGCCATGGGGCGGACTCCTGCGGTCGGGGTTCAGGCCAGCATGTCGAGGCCGCTGGCCACGGCGCGGGTGAGCAAGGAGAGTTCGTCGGCACTGATGACGAAGGGCGGCATCAGGTAGACGAGATGGCCGAAGGGCCTGATCCAGGCGCCGGCGTCGACGAAGTGCCGCTGCAGCCGCGCCATCGGTACCGGCTGGCGGGTCTCCACCACGCCGATGGCCCCGAGCACCCGCACATCGGCCACCGCCGGATGCGCGGCCAGCGGCACGAGTTCCGTGCGCAGCTGCGCCTCGATGGCCGCCACCCGCGCCTGCCAGGGCCCCTCGAGCAGCAGCCCGATGCTGCGCGCGGCCACCGCGCAGGCGAGCGGGTTGGCCATGAAGGTCGGCCCGTGCATCAGCACGCCGCCATCGGCCGAGATGCCGTCGGCCACGCGCCCGGTGGCGAGCGTCGCCGCCAGCGTCAGGTAGCCGCCGGTCAAAGCCTTGCCGAGGCAGAGGATGTCGGGGCTGACGCCGGCGTGCTCGCAGGCGAACAGGCGCCCGCTGCGGCCGAAGCCGGTGGCGATCTCGTCGGCGATGAGCAGCACCTCGTGGCGGCGGCAGAGTGCGGCGACGCCGGCGAGATACTCCGCGGAGTAGAACCACATGCCGCCCGCGCCCTGCACGATGGGTTCGAGGATCACCGCCGCCAGCTCGTCCGCGTGCGAGGCGATCAGCGCCTCGAAGTCCGCGAGGTCCCCGGCCTGCAGCGCCTCGCCGAAACGGCGACGGGGCCGCCCGGCAAACAGGTGGCGCGGCAGCACCGGGGTGAAGCGCTCGTGCATGCCGTTGACCGGATCGCAGACCGCCATGGCGCCGAAGGTGTCGCCGTGGTACCCGCCGCGCAGGGTCAGCAGCCGCGCCTTGCGCGTGCGTCCCTGCGCAAACCAGTACTGCAGCGCCATCTTGATGGCGACCTCGACCGCCACCGAACCCGAGTCGCAGAAGAACACCCGCTCCAGCCCCGCCGGGACGATGTCGAGCAGCCGCCTGCCGAGCGCCACCGCCGGCTCGTGGGTGAGCCCGCCGAACATCACGTGGGCCATGCGCCCGAGCTGCGCCTGCAGAGCCTCGTTGAGCGCCGGGTGGTTGTAGCCATGGATGGCGCACCACCACGACGACATGCCATCCACCAGCTCGCGCCCGTCGGCGAGGCGGATGCGGCAACCGCTGGCGGAGACCACCGGCCAGGCCGGCGACGGCGCCGTCATCGAGGTGTAGGGATGCCAGAGGTGCCGGCGGTCGAACTCAAGCACCGGCGCGCTCCAGCAAGACGCCGGCATCCAGATGGCGCGCGACGGCCTCCGGCATGTCGCTGCCGGCAACGGCGCCCAGCCAGGGCACCGCTCCAAGGCGCGGCGCGCCGAGGCGCGCATCGAGCGTAGCGATGTTCTCCTCCAGCGCGGGCATCGCCGGCCAGGCCGAGTTCGCCACCCAGCCGGCCAGCGCCAGGCCCGAGGCGCGGATCGCCGCGGCGCTGAGCAGCGCATGGTTGAGGCAGCCGAGGCGCATGCCCACGACGAGGATCACCGGCCAGCCGAGATGCCGGGCGACATCGGCCATGGTCTCCCGCCCGTTCAGCGGCACCAGCCAGCCGCCGGCGCCTTCCGCCAGCAGCAGGTCGTGGCCCCGGCGGGCCGCCGCAAGGCAGGATTCCGCCAGCGCGCGGGCGCCAGGCACCACGCCCTCCGCCCGGGCAGCGAGATGCGGCGCCATCGCCGCGCGCAGCAGCAGCGGATTGGTCGCGGCAAGATCGAGCGGCGCGCTGGAGGCGGCCCGCAGCAGCAGCGCATCGTCGTTGGCCCAGCCACCCTCGTGCGCCGTGGCGCCGGCCGCGAGCGGCTTCACGCCGGTGCTGCGCAGCCCGCGCGCCGCCGCGGCCCGGAGCAGGCCGGCCGTGACCAGGGTCTTGCCCACGCCGGTATCCGTGCCGGTGACGAAGAACTCAGGCATCGCCCACCTCTTCCGGCACCGCACGCAGCGCGCCAGCCAGCGCCTCGACGAGCCGGTCCACGTCCCCGGGCCCGTGGGCCGCGGTGAAGGTCACGCGCAGGCGCGAGGTGCCTGCCGGCACCGTCGGCGGGCGGATGGCGCTGATGAGCAGGCCGGCATCCTCCAGCGCCGAGCTCAGCGCCACGGCGCGTGCCGGATCGCCAACGACCACCGGCTGGATCGGCAGCGTCGATGCCGGCACCGGCAGACCCAGGGCGGCGAGTCCCGCGTGGAAGCGCGCCACCAGCTCGCGCAGCCGCTCGCGCCGCCATTCCTCGGCTTCCGCAATGCGCAGGCTGGTGAGCGTCGCCGCGGCCAATGCGGCCGGCTGCGCGGTGGTGTAGATGTACGGTCGGGCCCGCTGCACCAGCAGCTCGATGAAATCCTCCCCGCCGGCGACGAAGGCACCGGCGGTGCCGAAGGCCTTGCCGAGCGTGCCGACCAGCACCGGCACATCCCCGGTGCCGAAGCGCTGCGCATCCACCAGGCCGCGGCCGCCGCGGCCGTGGACACCGAGGCCATGGGCCTCGTCGATCATCAGCCAGGCGCCGTGGCGATGCGCGACATCGACGAGTTCCGCCAGCGGGCAGAGATCGCCATCCATGCTGAAGGCACCGTCGCTCACCACCAGCGCCTGGCCCGCAGGCCGGTCCGCAGCCGCCGCCTGCAGCTGTTGTGCGAGATCGACCACATCGGCATGCCGGTACCAGCTGAACCGTGCGCCGCTCAGCCAGCCGCCATCGAGCAGCGAAGCGTGGTTGAGGCGATCCTCGAAGACGCGGTCGCGAGGCCCCAGCAGCGCGCCGATCGCGCCCATGTTGGCCGCATAGCCACTGCCGAAGAGCAGCGCGCGCGGCCGGCCGGTGAATGCAGCCAGCGCCTCCTCCAGCTCCTGGTGCGCCGCGGTGTGGCCGCAGACCAGGTGCGAGGCGCCCGCCCCCACGCCCCAGCGCAGCGCCGCCTCGCGCAGGCTCTCGCGGACGCGGGGGTCGGCGGCGAGCCCCAGGTAGTCGTTGCTGCAGAAATTGAGGAGCGCGCGGCCGTCGACGCGGATCTCGCGGCCCTGCGGGCCCTCGACCACGCGGCGGCGGCGGTAGAGGTCGCGGCGCCGCAGGTCGGCGAGCCGCTCGGCGATGCTCCTGGT
This sequence comes from Gammaproteobacteria bacterium, assembly GCA_015709695.1. Classification (NCBI taxonomy): domain Bacteria; kingdom Pseudomonadati; phylum Pseudomonadota; class Gammaproteobacteria; species Gammaproteobacteria bacterium. The sequence goes on from CP054183.1 coordinate 1,587,414, forward strand.
GCGTGGCAAGGCGGATGGTCCGGAACGCGGGCAGGCTGCCTAGTGTAGCGACAGCGGCATGCGCCAGGTACCGGTCGATCCGGATCAACAGCAGCATCGGGCGGGCGTGCTAGATTCCGCGGCATCATCGATACCACCAGCAGGAGCCGCCATGCAGACCGATGTCATCCTCGAAGCCGACCTCACGCCCACGCAGGTCGCGGAACTGGCGCAGATCGCCGAGGGCTACGGCATCCGCGGGCTGTGGACGCAGAACTTCGCCAACGGCCGCGACCCGTTCATGTCGCTGATGCCGGCGGCGGCGACCACCCGGCGCATCCTGCTGGGCGCCGTGGTCATCAGCCCCTACGAGATGCACCCGCTGAAGATCGCCAACCTGGTGTCGACTCTCAACGAGGCCAGCAGCGGCCGCGGCATGGTGGTCATCGGCGCCGGCGGCGAGTGGCCGGGCGTGCTCAGGGTCGGTTACGGCAAGCGCGTCACCGGCTGCGGCGAGGCCGTGGCCATGGTGCACCGCGCGGTGCGCGGCCAGGTCGTCAAGTGGGACGGCCAGGTCTACAGCGCGCGCTATTTCCGCTCGACCTGGGTGAAGGGACCGCCGCCCATCGTCTACGCCGGCGCCACCGGCCCGAAGATGCTCGACATGGCCGCGCGCTTCGCCGACGGCACCATGCTCAGCGACATGATCGTGCCGATGCTGCCGGGGACCATGAAGAACCTGCACGACAGCCTCGCCCGGCATGGCCGCGAGCGCGGCGCGTTCCGCGTCAACAATTTCTGCGCCTTCCACGTCAAGAAGGACCGCGAAGCCTCGTTCGCCGAGGCCCGCCGCGAACTGATGCTGCGCGGCTGGCTGGGCGAGGAATGGTACCAGCCGCTGCTCGACGCCGAGGAAGCGCGCATCGTCACCGCCAGCAAGAACGCCTTCCTCACCGCCTACCGCACCCGCAGCGGCGACATCAAGGGCGTGCCCCCGGAGATCTGCGCGAAGCTGGTGGAGAGCCTGAGCCTCGCCGGCGACATCTCCGACCTCGACCGCCACGTGGCGCGCCTGAAGGTCTTCGCCGCCGCCGGCATGACGGAGAACGCGCTGCGCCTGCACGACGATCCGGCCGAAGCGCTGCACATCATCGGCCGCGAACTGCTGCCGCGCCTGCGCTAACCCGGACCGCGCACTGCGGTATCATCGCCGCGCAGGCGGCGGGCATGGTGCTGCCCCTGCCAAGGGGGAGACGCCGACATTGGATTGCAGCGAGCCCGGAGCCAGGATGCGGCCCCGACCATCCATTCGCGCGCTGGCCGCCGGGCTGTGCGCGATGCTGCTGGCCGCGGCGCCGGCACCCGCCGCGCCGGCCGCTTCCCCCGATGCAGCGGCCACAGCCGCCGGGGCAACCCGGCTGCTCTACGCCGAGGCCCTCGCGCCCCGCTGGGAGGGCGCGCCCTCCGCGCACGCGGCCGGCAGCGGCGCGACCCGCGGCATGCTGCGCTTTCGCGCCTTCGGCCGCGGCTTCGAACTGGAACTGGCGCCCAACAGCCGGCTCGGCCCGGCACCGCCCGGGGTGATGCTGCTGGCAGGCTCGGTGCCCGGCATCCCCGGCTCCTGGGCCCGCCTCATGCGGCAGGGTGATGCACTCACCGGCCTGGTGTACGACGGCGCCGACTACTTCGGCATCGAGCCGGTGGCGAACCTGGTGACGGTGCTCGACCCCGACGTGCCGCAGCCGGCCACCGGCAGCATGGTCTACCGGCTGGCCGACCTGCTCGTCGATCCGCAGGTCCTGGCCTGCGGCACGGACGAAGCGACGCTCGCCGGCGAGGCCTTGCCGGCCGGCAATGCCGCGGCGGCCCTGCGCGCGCTCGCCAGCGAACTGGCCGCCGAGGCCGCCACCAACCCGGCCTACCGCATCCACATCGCGCCGGTGGCCGACCACGAGTTCGCCAGCCGCTTCGGCGCCAATGCCATCGGCGAACTCCTCGCGCGGCTGAACATCGCCGACGGCATCTTCTCCAGCCAGGTCGGCGTCGACCTCATGGCCGATGCGCCCACCGTGTTCACCTCCACCAGCTATCCACTGACCGCCACCACGCCGGGCGGGCTGCTCGACCAGTTGTCCGACTACCGCGTCACCAGTGGCACCAGTGCCGGCATCACCCACCTGTTCACCAACAAGTCCTTCGCCAACAACGTCGTCGGCATCGCCTGGCGCAGTGCCGTGTGCCTGGGCCGGGAAGGCGCGAGCCTCAGCAGCAGCGCCGGCATGAGCACGGTGACCAGCGGCCTGGTGGTCGCCCACGAGCTGGGCCACAACTTCGGCGCCTACCACGATGGCGAGGCCGGCAAACCCTGCGAATCCACGCCGCAGACCTTCCTCATGGCGCCGCGCAATGCCGGCAGCTCGACCTTCTCGCCCTGCAGCCTGCAATACATGAATGTAGTGATCGCCGAGCGCTCCGCGGCCTACCCAGCCTGCCTGACGTCGATCATCGACTTCGACGTGGCGCTGGCCCAGCCCGCCGCGGCCCATGTGGACCCGGGCGCCACGGTCGAGCTGCCGCTGCGGGTGCAGAACCTCGGCCAGCAGCCGGCCAGCACGCTCAACCTGCGGGTACAGGTGCCGGCGCCGCTGCAGGTGACCGATGCCATCCCGGACAAGGGCTACTGCGATTTCGATGCCACGCAGGTGAGCTGCGACCTGGCCTCCCTCTCGGCGAGCGGCAGCTGGGACCTGCGCCTGCAGGTGACCGGCACCGAGGAGCGCAGCTACGCGATCAGCGCCAGCGTCACTGCCGCGGTGGACGGCTCGCCGGGCAACAACAGCCGCAGCTTCACCCTGACGGTCGGCAACCCCCAGGCCGCCACCACCGGAAGCAGCGGTGGCGGCGGCGGTGGCGGTGGCACGGCCGACGCCCTGTCGCTGCTGGGGCTGCTGGGGCTGGCGCTGCGGCGGCGTCGACGCGCCGCTTCCCGGACCGTTTGACCCCTGCCGGCGCCGCCATTAACGTGGGCCGGCGCCGCACCGCGGTTGCCGATGGAGAGTACATGAAGCCCCTGCCGATCCTGCTGCCCGCCCTGCTCCTGCTGGCCGGCTGCGCCAGCACGCCCAGGCTCAGCCCCTGGCAGGCCACGCCGCTGCTGAGCGGCCTGCCGCCGAGCTGCGAACCGGGCAGCACCGCGCCCCCGGCCGGTGCCGCACCGGTGATTCCCGGTGGCCTTGCCGTGGTGCGCAGCGAGGGCCGCGACGTCATCCTCGTCGCCGTGCGCGGCTGCGTGATGGCGGTGGATGCCGGCAACGGCGCCGCCGAACTGCTGCCGACCCATGGCGACTCGATCGCCCCGACCATGGTGGACGGCACCAGCGATGGCCTCGCCTTCGGCAGCAGCCTGTCGGGCACGGTGCGCGCCATCGATGCCACGGGCGCGATCACCTTCAACGCCTCGGGCCTGCACCACCCGCAGGGTGTGCGCCTGGTACCCGGCGGCAGCCTGCTGGTGGCGGAAGCCGCGGCCAGCCGCGTGCTGCGCCTCGGGCCCCACGAGGATTCACGGCCCAAGCTGGTGGCCGATGGCCTGGACTGGCCCTGCGGCCTGCTGCTCGCCGACGCCACGCAGGCCTATGTCACCGAGAGCCAGGGCGGTCGCGTCAGCCGCATCCGCCTGGACCGCTACGAGCGCAAGGAGATCGCCGGGGGCCTCGACCGGCCGCAGGGCATCGCGCGCATGGCCGATGGCCGCCTGGCCGTGGTGGAAGCGGGCAAGCGGCGCCTGGTCGCGGTGGAAGTCGTCACCGGCCAGGTCGAGGTGCTGGCGACCGACCTGCCGCTGACACTGGTCGGTGCCGACGGCGCCACCGACCCGCACGCCATGGCCGACGTCGCGGCCGCACCCGATGGCACCCTGTACGTCAGCGGCAACGCCACGCGCACCATCCTCAAGGTCACCCCGCGGCCCAGGCCGGCAGGCTGAGCGATGAACAACCCCACCCGCAACCTCCTCGCCCCCGCCCTCGTCCTGGCCCTCGGCCTGGCCGCAGGCGGCTGGTTCGCCGGCCAGGGCTTCGTCAGGGCCCGCGCGGCGGACCGCGTGGTCACGGTCAAGGGCATCGCCGAACGCGAGGCCCAGGCGGACATCGCCATCTGGCCGCTGCGCATCTCGGCCGCCAGCGACGACCTCGGCCAGGCCCAGGCCGGCCTCGAGCGCAGCCTGAAGGAGATCAACGCCTTCCTCCGGCGCCATGGCCTGGATCCGGCCGCGGCAACGCTGCAAGCCTTCTCGGTCAGCGATGCCAAGACCAACCAGTACGGCAACGGCCCGCGGGAGGGCAGCCGCTTCGTCATCAACCAGACGCTGGTGGTGCGCTCCACCGAGCCGGCGAAGGTGCGCGCGGCCTCGGAGAAGGTCGGCGAGCTGGTATCGGCCGGCGTGGTGCTGTCATCGGGTGGCGAGTACGGCGCCAGCGGCCCGACCTACGTGTTCTCCGGCCTCAACCGGCTCAAGCCGGAAATGATCGCCGATGCCACCGCCCGGGCACGCGAGGCGGCCGAGCAGTTCGCACGCGATTCCAGCAGCCGGCTCGCCGGCATCCACCGCGCCAACCAGGGCGTGTTCGAGATCCTGCCACGCGACCAGGCGCCGGGCATGAACCAGGAAAGCCAGATCGACAAGACCGTGCGCGTGGTGTCGACCGTCGAATACGGCCTGGTGGACTGATGGCGCTGCTGCAACCGTTCATCGACTGGTACCTGGCGCAGCTCGAGACCGGCGGCTACTGGCTGGTGGTGCTGCTGATGGCCATGGAGTCCTCCATCATCCCGCTGCCGAGCGAGGTGGTGATCCCCCCCGCCGCGCACATCGCGCACACCACCGGCAGCATGTCGCTCACCGGCGTGGTGCTGGCGGGCACCGCGGGTTCCTGGCTGGGCGCGGCGCTGATGTACTGGGCTTCCCGCCTCATCGGCCGCCCGCTGCTGATGCGCTACGGCCGCTACCTGCTGGTGACGCCGGCGAAGATCGAGGGCGCCGAGCGCTGGGCCAACCACTACGGCGAGGTGGGGGTGTTCATCTCGCGGCTGCTGCCCGTGGTGCGCCACCTGATCGGCATCCCGGCGGGCGTGGTGCGCATGAATTTCCTCTATTACAGCCTTGCCACGCTGATCGGCAGCGCCATCTGGTGCTCGGTACTGGCCTGGCTCGGCGTCACCGCGGGCCAGGACCAGGCCCTGCTCGATGGCGACCTGCACCGCATCACCCTCTGGGTGGGCGGACTGCTGCTGGTGCTCGGCGCCATCTATTACTTCTTCGTGCACCGGCAGATGCGCGCCCGCCAGGGCTGAGGCCGGCAGCCACCGCCACGGTCCGCCTTGCGCCGCACCGCGCGGCAGGTCAAGATCGCAAATCCGCGTGTTTTTTCGAGGTTCAGCCATGCCTGCCAGGCCCAAGGTCATCATTTCTTCCCTGGATGTGGAGCGGATCGAGAAACTTCTCGAATCGCTGCCGGCCGGTGCATTTCCGGGCCGCAATGCCCTGGAGGAGGAACTGGCGCGGGCCGAGATCGTCGAGCCGAAGGACCTGCCGCCGACCGTGGTGACCATGAACTCGACGGTGCGCTTCGAGGTGGAATCCTCCTCCGAGGAGTTCCGCCTGACGCTGGTGTACCCGAAGGACGTGGATGCCTCGGGCACCACCATTTCCATCCTCGCCCCGGTGGGCAGCGCCCTGCTCGGGCTGTCCCAGGGCGATGCGATCGAATGGCCGAAGCCAGGCGGCGGCACCCTGCGGGTGCGCATCAAGGAAGTGGCGTACCAGCCCGAACGGACCGGCGACTACCACCGCTAGGCCATCACGGCCCAGGGAGCCCCGACCGTGAGCGAGCCGACGCCCTACCCGCGCCCCGCCTATGCCTGGTACTGCCTCGGGGTGATCTGCTTCGCCTACCTGTTCGGCTTCATGGACCGCATCATCGTCGGCCTGCTGACGCCGGCGATCCAGAAGGACATCGGCCTGAGCGACGGCCAGATGGGCTTCATCCAGGGCCTCGCCTTCGCCGTCTTCTATACGCTGTTCGGCCTGCCGCTCGGCCGCGCCGCCGACCGCTTCAACCGCAAGTGGCTGCTCACCGCCGGCACCACGCTCTGGAGCCTGATGACCGCCGGCGCCGGGCTGGTGCGCAGCTTCGGCGGCCTGTTCTTCATGCGGGCCGGGGTCGGCGTCGGCGAGGCCACGCTCAACCCCTGCGCCACCTCGCTGATCGGCGATTTTTTCCGCCCCCAGAGCCGCGCCAAGGCCTTCGGCATCTACACCATGTCCACCGCGCTCGGCACCGGTGTCACCTACCTTGGCGGCGGCCTGGTCATCGGCTTCATCGGCGGGCCCGCGGGCGGCAACCGCTTCGACATGCCACTGCTCGGTCCGATACCTGCCTGGCAGGCGGTGTTCATCCTCATCGGCCTCGCCGGCCTGGTGCCCGCGCTGTTGATGGCGCTGACCATCCGTGAGCCGGCGCGCCGCGACCTGGAGCGCGGCGCCGGCCAGCAGGCGAGCTGGGCGGAGACCCGGGCCTTCCTGCGGCAGAACCGTACCACGCTGCTCTGCCACCACTTCGGCGTCGCCTTCATCCTCATGGCCATCTACGGCTGGGTGAACTGGCTGCCGACGCTGTTCGTGCGGCTGCACGACTGGCCGGTGGCGCGCTTCAGCATCTGGTACGGCATCTTCGGCGGCACCGCCGGCATCCTCTCCGCCATCGCCAGCGGCTACGTCACCGGCTGGTTCAGGAAGCGGGGCCACAGCGATGGCAGCATGCGCACGGTGCTGGTCGGCGGCATCGGCCTGACCATCGGCACCAGCATCGCGCCGCTCATGCCCACGCCAGAGCTGGTGCTGGCCGGCTATTGCATCACCGGCATCTTCACCAACTTCCCGCCGGCCCAGGCGCTGGCCGCCGTGGCCGAGATCACGCCCAACCAGCTGCGCGGCTTCGTCACCTCCCTGTATGTCTTCGTCATCGGCATCGCCGGGGCCGGGCTCGGCCCGTGGATCATGGGCATGGTCACCGACCAGGTCTTCGGCGATCCCATGAAGATCCACTACTCGATCGCGCTGGTCACCTTCGTGATGGGGCTGCTCGGCATCGCCCTGGTCAGCTACGGCCTGAAGTCCTACCGCGAGAGCGTCGCACGCGCCAGCTGGTCCCAATTGTCATAGAACTATGACATTATCGGCGCATCCCGCCGCCACCGACGCCAGCGCCGTGACCGCAAGTCCTGCCCCCCCCGCCATCGCCAGCGAGGCAGCCCGCGCTGCGCCGGTGCCGTTCTCCACGCGGCTCGGCTGGGGCATCGGCTCGCTCGGTGTCGCCATCCTGTTCAACAGCTACGCAGTGCTGCTGCTCTTCTACCTGACCGATGTGGTCGGCATGAAGGTGCAGGTGGCCGGCCTGCTGCTGACCATCGCCAAGCTCTACAACGTGGTCTGCGACGTGCCCATCGGCCTGCTGAGCGACCGCAGCCACTCGCGCTGGGGGCGCCGGCGACCGTGGATGCTGGCCGGGTCCTTCCTGTGCGCGGCGGCCTTCATCGTCATGTTCAACGTGCCGCAGACCGGCACGCCGGGCGACATGGAGACGGCCACCTACGTGCTGGGTTCGCTGGTCTTCTACGCCACCGCCTACAGCATGTTCAACGTGCCCTACATGGCCATGCCCGGGGAGATGTCCAACAGCTACCACGAGCGCACCGCGATCATGTCCTACCGCGTGGTGTTCATCCAGGTGGGCTACCTGATCGGCGTCGGCCTCGCGCCGCGCCTCGCCAGGGTGCTGGGTGGCGGCGCCCTGGGCTACGGCCGCATCGGCTGGATCCTCGGCGTGGCGGCCGGGCTGGCCATGCTCGCCAGCTTCTTCGGCACCGCGCGCGCGCGCGCCACCGAGCGCGAGAGCGTGCGCTACACGGCCCGCGAGCAGTTCCTCAGCGCCATCGGCAACCGGCCATTCCTGCTGCTCTCGGCCTTCAAGCTGCTGACGCTGTTCTCCGGCGCCACGGTCACCGCCACGCTGCTGTACTTCGTCAAGAACATACTGCGCCACGATGCCGGCATCATGCTCTGGTACAGCATCGGCCATGCCGGCGCCGCGCTGCTCAGCGTGCCGCTGTTCTGGGTGCCGCTCTCGGCGCGCATCGGCAAGCACCGCGCGCTGATGGTGGCGACGCTCGGCTTCCTGCTGGTGGCGCTCTCCTGGCTGCTGGCGGAACCCGGCGAGAGCGAGTGGATGTTCACGTTGCGGGCCTTCGCGCTCGGCGCCTTCGCCGCCGGCAAGCTGCTGCTCGGCATGACGCTGCTGCCCGACATCATGGAGTACGACAGCCTGCGCACCGGCATGCGCCGCGAGGGCGTGTTCTCCGGCGCCTACAGCCTGGTGGAGAAGAGTGCTTTCGCGCTGAGCCCGCTGGTGCTGTCGCTGATCCTCGCGCTGTTCGGCTACCGCGAAAGCGTCAACAATGCCTTCGTCGAACAGAGCAGCGACGCGCTGTTCGGCATCTACCTCAACATCGCCATCGTGCCCGCCATCTGCAATGGCCTGGCCGCCCTGGTGCTGCTGCGCTGGGACCTCACCGAGCAGCGGCTGCAGGAACTGCGGCAGGCGGCCAGGCAGGGCTGAGGTCGATGCCCGCGGCCTCCAGCACCTCCCTGGCCGGGGCGAGCTCCGCCTGGTAGCGGTGCCAGCGGCCGACGCTGCGCTGGTTGAGCGGCTCACGCACCTGCACGGCGCTGGCGGTGGCCACCGGCGCGGCATTGTCCTGGAAATGCAGGCAGGCCTCGTCCCAGGTCAGGCCGCAGAACTCGAGCAGCCGGCGCGTCTCGCCCAGCTGGTCGGCGACCAGCCCTTCGTATGACAGCTCGTGCACGAAGCCGGGCGCCGCCGCACGCCAGTGCGCCATGAGCCGGTCGAACAGCAGGTAGTAGCGGGCGGTGTCGGCAAGGTCGTAGGCGTAGTCGTAATAGGTCACGCCCAGCGAGAACAGCTGGCGGTAGTTGCCGAGGCAGGTGTCCAGCGGATGCCGCCGCAGGCACACCACGCGCGCCGACGGCAGTGCCAGGCGGATCACGCCGACATAGAGGAAATTGAGCGGCATCTTGTCGACGAAGCGCATCGCGCCGGGTGGCGCGGTGGCGGCCAGGTACTCGCGGCCGATGGCGGCGAAATCCAGGTCCTGGCAGCGCGCGAGGGTCCCGGGATCGAGCACCTCGCGGGCGCTGCCGCCGGCGGCGCGGCGCAGGGCCAGCGGCAGGTTCTGCGACTCGCCCACCGAGACCACCGACGGGTGGCTGGAGAGGATGCGCTCCACCAGCGTGGTGCCGGTCCGCGGCATGCCGACGACGAAGATCGGCGCGGCGTCGGCCGCAGCGGCCGCCGGCACCGCGAGCCTTGCGGCCGGGAAGGCAGCCCGCACCGCATCGAACAGCGCCTGGTCGCGCCCGCTGTCGTAGGCCATTGCGCGGCGCTTGCGCGCCTTGCCGGCGGCAAGGTGGGCGAAGGCCCGGGCGCTGTCGCCCAGGTCCTCGTACTCCCTGGCCAGGGCATGGCGCAGGTGCAGCTCGCCGTCGGCATCGGGTGCCGCATTGGCCAGCAGGCTCTCCAGCGCGGCGACGTGGTTGTGCTCCGGCGTCTGCCGGCGCAGTTCGGACCGCGACGAGTACGCCTTCCAGAAGCGGGGGCTCAGGGCGATGGCTGCCTCGAACGCGCGTTCGGCGCCAGTGAAGTCCCCGATGAACTTCAGCGAAGCGCCGAGGTTGAACTGGTAGCCGGGATGGCGCGGGGCGAGCCGCACTGCCCCGGCGAAGGCCCGGGCTGCCCGCGCATGGTCGTTGGCATGGCTGAAGACCACACCCAGGGTATCGAGCGTCAGGGCGTCGCCGGGTTCCAGCGCCAGCGCGTGGCCAGCGGCGGCGGCCGCCTCGCCGACCCGCCGCAGCGCCACCAGGCAGCGGCCGCGGTGCGCATGGTATTCGGCTTGCCGGCCGTCGAGGCGGATGGCCTCGTCGATGAACTCCAGGGCATTGGCGAAGCGCCCGCCGGCGGCCGCCACCAGCCCGAGGATGAAGTGCGCCCCGGCGTCGCCGCGGTCGGCCGCGAGCAGGCGCAGGGCGCTGTCCTGGGCCTGGGCGAGGTCACCCCGCGCCAGTGCGGTCCGCGCCGCCTGGTGCAGCGCCCGGGCCCCGGGCGGGGGCGCACTCACCCGTGGCCCCCGTGCTCAGTCCATGCGGAAGCGGTAGCGGAAGCGCAGCCCGACCTCGCGGGGGCGCAGCACATCCTGGTGGTAGCGCCGCAGGGCGAAGCCGCCGACGTCGCGGATGTAGCTGCGGTCCTGGCGCACGCCGGTGACCGCGAACTTGTCGGTGAGGTTGTCGGCATACAGCGTCGCATCCCAGGCCTCGTCCCCGAGGGACAGCGAGGCATTGTGGACCGTGAAGCCGCCGATGTCCTCGCCATTGTTGCGCAGGCCCACCTTGGAATAGATGTCGCTCTGCGCCGTCAGGCCGTAGTCCGCGGTGATGCGTCGACCGCCGCCGATGCCGGTCGTGTAGCGCAGGCCGAAGGCGCCCTTGTGCTCGGGCGTGCCGGCCAGGCGGTCGCCGTCCTTGCCGTCCGCCACCCCGTCGACCACGCCCGGGGCATCCTCGGTGAGTTCGGCATCGGCATAGGCGTAGCTGCCACGGAGCGACCAGTGCTCGTCGAGCATGAACTCGGCCGACAGCTCGATGCCGGTGCTGCGGGCCTTGCCGCCGTTGCCGGTGATCGGCAGCCCGCCGATGACCGAGGTGCTGGCGATCTGGATGTCCTCCCAGTCGATCCAGAACAGCGCGCCATTGGCGATCAGGCGCCGGTCCAGCCAGGCGCTGTGCACGCCCAGCTCGTAGTTCCGCGTGGTGTCCGGCTTGATCAGCACCTCGTCGGGATGCAGGCAGAAGCTCTGGCCCGGGGGCACCGGATCCGGACAGGGCGGCCCGGAGTTCACGCCGCCGATGCGGTAGCCCTCGCTGTAGGTGGCGTAGGCCGTGAGGTCGGTGGTGACATCCACGGAGGTGTTCAGCTTGAAGATGAAGTCGCTGTCGCTCACTGTGTTCGGCGCGCAGGAGAAGGCGTAGCCACTGGAGAGTCCGTTCACCAGCGGGAAATCCGTGCAGATCTGCACCTTCTCCTCGTAGTCGAACCAGCGTGCGCCGGCGGTCACCTGCCAGGCCTCGGTGAAGTGGTAACCGATCTCGCCGAAGATGGCCTTCTCCTCCAGGTCGTCGTCGGTCAGCTGCACGTACTCGCGGTTGTCCGGCCGGTCGATGCCGGCCCAGGCGGGATAGCCCGGGGTGAACTCCTCGCTCTTCGCGTCGGTGTCGAAATTGTTGTAGAACACCCCGGCGATCCAGTTCCAGGCGCTGTCGTTGTCCGACACCAGGCGGAGCTCCTGGTTGAAGCGATCCTCGTCGGCCTGGTCCAGGGTATAGGCGGAGAACGCCGGGAAGCCCTCGTAGCCGTACTCGAAATTGAGCAGCAGGTCGGTCTGGTCGCGCTGGCCGTCCTCGTGGAACATCGAGTAGCCCGTGGCCGAGGTCAGCCGCGCGCGTCCCAGCAGCGGCAGCTCGAGATCCGCGACGTTGACCTCCAGGCTGAGCAGGTGGTTCTGCCGCTCGTTGGGCTCCAGGTAGCGGTAGGCCGAGACGTAATTGCCGGTGCCGAAGGCGGCGGCGTGGTTCATCTGCCGCCCGCCCACGTCGCTGTCCTGGAAGTAGTAGCCGAGCGTGGCGTCGATGTTCGCGGCGGGGGTCCACTGCAGCAGCGAGCGCGCGTACAGCGTGTGCTCGGAGTTCGCGTCCTTCTTGCGGACGAGGTTCGCGGCCACGTCGGCCGGATCGCTGAAGTCCGGCTGCGGGTTGGACACGCCGGGCACCTTCACCAGGTAGTCGTAGTCGATGAAGCCGGGATCGCTGACGCTGCCCACCAGCACCCGCCAGGCCAGCTGCTCGCCGAGCGGCAGGTTCATCACCACGTCGCCATCGAAGCCCAGCCCGCTGCCGTGGCTGAGGCCATAGGCCTGGGCCTCGACGTCGACGCTGAAGGCGTCGGTGCGGGGCTTCACGGGGATGTAGCGGACGGCGCCACCGAGCGTGCTGGCGCCATAGAGCGTGCCCTGCGGCCCGAGCAGCACCTCGACCCGCTCGATGTCCTTGAGCTTCAGGTCCAGGTACAGCGGGATCTCGCCGATGTAGGTGCCGACGATATTGCCGCTGGTGTTGTTCAGCAGTTCCGTGCCGTTGAGCGATTCCGTGTTCAGGCCCCGCACCGTCATGACGTTGCCGGAGCGCGGCCCCTGGTCGATGACCGTGAGCCCCGGCACCACGCGGCCGAGGTCCGCCAGGTCGCCGAGCCGCTGCTCGTCGATCTGCTGGCTGCCGATGGCGGCGATGTTGTAGGGGATTTCCTGCACGGAGGTCTCGCGCCGCGAAGCGGTGACGATGATCTCCGGAATGCCTTCATCGGCTGCCGATGCACCGGCCGGCACCAGGCCCGCCGCGCCGAGCGTGGCGGCAATGGCAGCAGTCAGCGGATGAATGCGCGAGACGGGCCGCAGCGGCCGCCGGCGGCGATGAACCATGTGCAACTCCCGGACCCCATCCCCTGGGGGAAACGCTGGGACGACATAATCAGCCGTCCCTCGACGGGGATCACAGGAACGGATTCACAGTTCCGGACGTGCGTGCCTGCGCATCGGCGGCCCGCGGCCAGCCCCACAGGGCCAGCGCGATGCCGCCCAGGCCCAGCAGCAGCACCGCCAGCCGCGCCAGGCTGCCGAACAGCGGCAGGGACCCGACCAGGGCCAGCAGCAACAGCACCAGCAGCAGAGCCAGCAGGCGCCGGCCGGCCGTGACGGGCTGGCCCGGGCGTGCCGCCGCCAGCGCGCGATCGCCGAGGTACAGTGCGCCCACCACATAGGCGCCGATCAGCATGGCGAGGTAGACCAGCACGAGGATCAGCGCCAGCGGCAGGCCAACCAGGCTGAGCGCCAGCGCCACCGCCACGAAGGGCACGCCGGCCAGCACCAGCAGCCCCACCGCCATGCCGAACCAGGGCCGCTCGCCCAGCGCGGCGCTGGTGCGGCGCGAGAAGCCGGCAAAGGCGTAGGCCAGCAGCAGGCCCAGCGCCAGCAGGCCGGCGAACCACAGCCAGCCGGCATTGCGCGCGGCGCCGCCTGCGCTCCAGCCATCCGCTTCGGGGCCTGTGCGGTCCTCGTCCCGGCTGACACCGGCACCGACCTCCAGGTCCTCCGGCAGCGTCACCGGGCTCGTGGTCCGGTAGCGCAGCGCCCCGCCGATGCGCGTGCCGGGCAGCACCGTCAGGCGCTCGGCATAGACCCGGACGTCGCCGTCGACGATGCCGCCGATGGTGACGTCACCACCTGCCACGGTGAGGTAATGGCCGAACTCGCCCTCGGCGTCGACGCTGCCGCCGGCGATGGCCACGCCGCCGGCGATGCTCGACTCCGGGGTGATGCGCACCCGGCCACCGGCCAGCCGGGCGTTGCCCTGCACCAGCGCATCCACCTCGACCTGCCCGCCGACCGCGTAGAGGTCCTGGCCCACGGTGGCGCGCACCGCGACCTGGCCGCCGGCGAGGCTGACATCGCCGTCGACGGATGCATTGCTCTCCACCGTGGCGCCGGCCAGCAGCGCGTCGCCGCCGACGGTCTGCTCCAGGCGCACGCTGCCGCCGGCCTCGAAGTAATCGTCGTCGATGGCCAGGCCGCTGGTGTCGCCCGCCGCCAGGGAAGCCGCGGAGCAGGCGCCCGCGAGGCAGAGCAGCAGCAGTTGCCGCGCCCGGTGTCCGCGGATCGGGGCCGTGCCGCGCATCAGTAGGTCAGCACCGTGCGGATCGACTCGCCACGGTGCATGAGGTCGAAGGCGTGGTTGACCTCGGCATGGGGCAGCGTGTGGGTGATCAGGTCGTCGATGTCGATGCGCCCCTCCATGTACCAGTCGACGATCTTCGGCACGTCGGTGCGCCCGCGTGCGCCGCCGAAGGCCGTGCCCTTCCACACGCGGCCCGTCACCAGCTGGAACGGCCGCGTGCGGATCTCCTGGCCGGCGCCCGCCACGCCGATGATGATCGACTGTCCCCAGCCGCGGTGGCAGCACTCCAGCGCCTGGCGCATGACATCGACGTTGCCGATGCACTCGAAGCTGTAGTCGGCCCCGCCATCGGTGAGCGCCACCAGCCAGGCCACCAGGTCACCCTCCACTTCCCGGGGGTTGACGTAGTGCGTCATGCCGAACTTCTCGGCGAGTGCCCGGCGCGAGGGGTTGCGGTCGACGCCGATGATGCGGCGCGCCCCGACCATGCGCGCGCCCTGCACCACGTTGAGGCCGATGCCGCCGAGGCCGAACACCACCACGTTCGCCCCCGCCTCCACCTTCGCCGTGTTGACCACCGCACCGATGCCGGTGGTGACCCCGCAGCCGATGTAGCAGACCTTGTCGAACGGCGCGTCCTCGCGGATCTTCGCCACGGCGATCTCGGGCAGCACCGTGAAGTTGGAAAAAGTGGAGCAGCCCATGTAGTGGTGGATCAGCGTGCCGCCGCGCGAGAAGCGGCTGCTGCCGTCGGGCATCAGGCCGCGTCCCTGGGTGGCGCGGATCGCGGTGCAGAGGTTGGTCTTGCGCGAGAGACAGGACGGGCACTCGCGGCATTCCGGCGTGTACAGCGGTATGACGTGGTCGCCCTTCTTCACGGACTTCACGCCGGAGCCGACATCGACGACGACGCCGGCGCCCTCGTGGCCGAAGATCGCGGGGAACAGCCCTTCCGGGTCGGCCCCGGAGCGGGTGAACTCATCCGTGTGGCAGACCCCGGTGGCGCGGATCTCCACCAGCACCTCGCCCGCCTTCGGGCCCTCGAGGTCCACCTCCTCGATCACCAGGGGCTTGCCGGGCTCCCAGGCTACCGCCGCGCGCGTCTTCATCGGGTCGCTCCTGCACCGCGAAGCCCGGAGTATAGGCGACTCGCGCCGGGCCGGTGGCGGCCCGGCGGGAGGCTGCTTCAGTGGCTGCGCGAGTGGCGGCCCGCGCCGCCCTGGCGATGGCGCCCGCCGCTGCGACGCTGCTGCGCACCGGGGTGGCGCTGGCCACCGCCGCCACCCGGCCGCGACCCGCGCCCCGGCTGTGCCTGGCCGCCATGGCCGGCGTGCCCGTCGTGACCACGCGGGGCCGCCGGCGGATCCGCCGGCATCTCGAAAGCGGGCAGCGGCAGCACCGGAATGGCGCGCTTCAGCAACCGCTCGATGTCCCGCAGCAGCACCGACTCGTCAGGCGCCACCAGCGACACCGCGCCGCCATCCATGCCGGCGCGGGCGGTGCGGCCGATGCGGTGCACGTAGTCCTCGGGCACGTTCGGCAGCTCGTAGTTGACCACCATCGGCAGCTCCTTGATGTCGAGCCCGCGGGCCGCGACTTCGGTGGCCACCAGCGCGAGGATGCGCCCGGCCTTGAAGTCAGCCAGCGCGCGGGTGCGCGCCGCCTGGCTCTTGTTGCCGTGGATGGCGGCCGCCGCGATCCCGGCGCGCTCCAGCTGCTGGGTCAGTCGGTTGGCCCCGTGCTTGGTGCGGGTAAACACCAGC
The DNA here is from genome assembly GCA_015709695.1 of Gammaproteobacteria bacterium. Taxonomy (NCBI): domain Bacteria; kingdom Pseudomonadati; phylum Pseudomonadota; class Gammaproteobacteria; species Gammaproteobacteria bacterium. The sequence goes on from CP054183.1 coordinate 1,603,074, forward strand.
ACCTGGTTCCAGCCCTGCGTCTTCACCAGGTGCACCAGCAGGTGGCGCTTGTGGTCCTTGGGCACGCGGTAGGCGCACTGCTCGACGCGATCCGCCGTGGCGTTGCGCGCCGCGACCTCGATGCCCACCGGCTCGTGGAGGAAGCGCGCCGCCAGGCTGCGGATGTCGTCGGAGTAGGTTGCCGAGAACATCAGGTTCTGGCGCCGCTGCGGCAGCAGCCTGAGCACGCGCTTGATGTCGTGAATGAAGCCCATGTCGAGCATGCGGTCGGCCTCGTCGAGCACGAACACCTCCACGGCGCGCAGGTCCAGCGCCTGCTGCCCCGCGAGGTCCAGCAGCCGGCCCGGCGTCGCCACGAGGATGTCGCAGCCCCGGCGCAGCGCGTCGATCTGCGGATTGATGCCGACGCCGCCGAACACCACCACGGTGTGCAGGCGCAGGTACTTGCCGTAGTCGCGCGCGCTGTCACCGACCTGGGCGGCGAGCTCGCGCGTGGGAGTCAGCACCAGGGCGCGCGGCGCGCGCCGCTGCGCGTCCGCCGGTGCCTCCTTCAGCCGCTGCAGGATGGGCAGGATGAAGCCGGCGGTCTTGCCGGTGCCGGTCTGGGCGCCGGCCAGCACATCGTGGCCGCCGAGCACGGCGGGAATGGCACGGGCCTGGATCGGCGTGGGCGTGTCGTAGCCCTTGTCGGCCACGGCACGCAGCAGTTCGGGCGCAAGCCCGAGATCGGAGAATGACATTGAATGATTCCTGGAAAAAACCCGCTCATTCCGGGCCGCGCAAGCGCGGTCCGGTGCGGTCACAAGCGAGGAAAAAAGTTACCGGAGTGCGTCAGCAACAGGTCGACGGACTGCGAGCCGGGGCGGCGCTGACCGCGCACGTGCCCGAACGGCGGGGCGCACTGTAACCGGGATCGGCTGCCGGGTCCACCCCCGGCGCGCGCGGCGGGAGCGTGACAGGCGCCTCAGGCGAGCGCGGCCTGGACGAGCTGCGCATCGGCCTGCGCCGCCCTGACCAGCTCCTCGAAGCCGCGGCCGTCGATGCGGATGCGCGCGAGCGCCTGCTCGGCCTCCGGCTCCGCCGGAGCACCCGGCTTGCGCAGGCGCAGGTGCAGCTTGGCCCCGCAGAGGATGCGCACCAGCGGCTCGAGTTCCTCGTTGTCGGCGTCGAAGATGGCGTTCTGCGCTTCCACCGCCTCGGCCACCCGCGCGGGGATCTTCCAGTGGTCGAGAATCGCGCGGGCAATGGCGACATGCCATTCGTTGAGCGCCCTCTCCCAGCCGGCGATGGCCTGGGGATCGATGCTCTCCCGGCGAGCGCGCGCGAACAGGTAGAGCTTGCCGATCAGGTGGAACAGGCCCGCGGACATGGCCTCGTCGGCCTTCACGCCCCTCACCTGCCTGGCCACGGCGAAGCAGAGCGCGGCGACACCGTTGCTGTTCTTCCAGATGTCGGCCAGCACCGGGCGGATGGGTTGCAGCCACTCCTGCCGGTCCAGCTGCTTCATGGCGAAGGCGGTCGCCTGGCTGCGCACCGTGTTGAAGCCGAGGCTGGTGATCGCTCCCCTGAGGTCCGCCACCTCGCGGCCCGATTTGTTGAAGGCCGCGGAATTCGCCAGCTGCAGGAGCCGGGCTGCCAGCGCCGGCTCGCTCGCCGCGAGCTTGACGATGTCGCTGGCCGCGACGTCCGGATCGGCGAGGGCGCGATGGATGCGGGCGACGATGTCGGGAAACCCCGGCAGCTCGATCTTGTCCGCATTGAGCTCGCGGGCAAGGCCCTTGACGATCTGCGCGGCGTCGATGTCCGGCAAGCCGGTGCCGCTCGCTGCCGGGCCGCTTTCGGCCCGCAGGTTGGCTGCTGCTGTCATGGGAATCCTCACGCGTCCCGCACTGTCCGCTGCGGCCGGCACGCAGGCGCCGCCGCCACCCCGTCGCGCACTATACGGGTGGCGGGCCGATCATCGCTGTGACCGGATGCGCAGATGGGGCCGCTGGAGCCCGGGCGACGCTGGCGGCGATCAGATCCGCGCCGGCACGCCCCGCTGCGCCAGCAGCGCCTTCTTGCGGAAGAAGCGCAGCAGCCCGGCATCACCGTGGCGCGAGCCGCCGATGCCGGAGTAGCCGAAGGAGTTCTTCTCGGCCTCGTAGGTCTCGCGGGTCAGGCCGGCATCGTTGAGGCTCATGCCGCCGGCGTTGATGCGCTCGGCCACGGCGCGCGCCTCCTCCAGCGTGCCGGCGAACACCGCGCCGGAGAGCCCGTAGATGCTGTCGTTGGCGAGCGCCACGGCCTCGTCCACGGTACGGAACTTCATCACCGGTGTCACCGGGCCGAAGGTTTCCTCGGTCATGAGGGTCATGCCGTGGTCCACTCCGGTCACCACCGTGGCCGGCACGTAGCGGCCACCACCGAGGTTCAGGCTCTTGCCGCCGCAGTGGATGACGGCGCCCTTCGCCACGGCATCGTCGAGCTGGGCGTCGATGATGTCGGCCTGCCGGTCGAAGATCATCGGGCCGACCTGGCCTTCGTTGATGTCCGGGTAGTTGAGGCGGATGCGCCGCGACTTCTCCACCAGCAGCGCGACCAGGCGGTCGTGCACCGACTCCTGCGCATAGATGCGCTCCACCGCCAGGCAGGCCTGGCCGCTGGCGAGGCAGGAAGAACGCAGGATGCCGTCGCTCGCCTGCTCGAGGTTGGCGGACTCCAGCACCACCACCGGATCCTTGCCGCCGAGCTCGAGGAACGCGGGGATGAAGTGGCTGGCGGCGGCCACCGCCACCTTGCGGCCGGTGGCCACGCTGCCGGTGAAGCAGACCACGTCGACATTGGCGACCAGCGCCGCGCCGGTATCGCGCCCGCCGGCGATGATGTCGAACACCCGGGCGAGCTCCGGCACCGAGCGGATGATGGCGCGCAGCGGCGGGGCGAAGCGCGGCGTCACCTCGCTCGGCTTCACCAGCACCGCGGCGCCGGCCAGCAGCGCCGGCACGGAATCGATCAGCGACAACGCCATCGGGAAGTTCCACGGGCTGATCACGCCGACCAGCGGGTAAGGCACCAGCTGGTGGGCGATGCGCAGCGTCGGCATGATCTTCGAGTCGAATTCCGTCGTGGCGACGATGGCCGGCGCGCGCTCGCACCAGCGGCGGATGTTGCGCGCCGCCGAGGCGATCTCGCCGGCAGCCACCGCCACGCGTCCGGTATCCACGCTCAGCGCCTGCAGCAGCGGCTCGCGCTGCGCCTCGAGCGCATCGGCGAAGCGGCGCAGCACCGCGCTGCGCGCGGCCAGTCCCGCCTCGCGCCAGGCCACCTGTTCCTGGCGCAGCGCCTGGCAGCGCGCGGCGAGCTCGCCGTCGGTGGGCGGCGTGAACTCGTAGTCGTCCTTGCCGGTGCGCGGATTGCGCACCTGGATGGCGGGGGAAATGGCGAGGGGCTGTGTGACTGGCATGGCGTTCCCGCGACGGCTGTCGCTCCTAGTTGTGGTTGCCGGACCCGGGCGTGTCGTCCGTTCCGGGCTTCGCTTCAGGACCGGGCTCGATGCCGGCCAGGGCCATGGCGAGCCGCTTCTTGAACTCGAGCTGCATGGCGCGCCCGATCTGGATGCGCTGGGCCTGCGGCGAGCCCGCGCCGTGCAGCGATTCGGTAAGGTACCCCACGGCGTTGCGCCCCATGGTCATGTTCTCGATCAGGCGCAGGATGCGCATGCGGTCCTCGGTGGCGACACCCTCGCGGCCCTGCAGGTACTTGCGGAGCAGCGCGCCGATCTCCGGGTGTTCCAGGTCGGCGGCCGCCGGCATGGTGACCACCAGCCCGCCGGCGAGGTCCTGCGCCAGCCGGCCGATCTCGTAGGGCAGCTTCGTCACGTGGTGCTTGCAGACGTTGGCGAGCATGTCGTCGGCCTGGTACACGCCCGAGGCCATGGGCGTGGCCTGGTGGCTGGCGGCGATGCCGGTGCCGTATATGGTCTCGTTGAGGTGGGTCATCTCCACCAGCTTGTCGCGGATGTGGCTGGCCCGCTCGACACCGTTGTAGTCGGCGACGGTGGCGGCGGCGCCGATCAGCACGTCGCCGACGCCGGTCTTGCAGACGTAGCTGCGACGGTGATAGCCGGTGAAGCGGTCGACGAGCAGCGAGGCGAACTCGTGCTCGCCATCCATGAACACCCGCTCCTGCGGGATGAACACGTCGTCGAAGACGATCATCGCTTCCTGGCCGGCGAAGCGCGGGTTGCCGGCGTCGATGTCGCCGTCCATGGCGCGGCTGTCGCAGCTCTGCCGGCCATAGAGGTAGGTGATGCCCGGCGCATCCACCGGGATGGCGCCGACGATGGCGTAGTCGCGGTCCGCGGCCCCGAGCCGCATGGTCGGCATCACCAGCAGCCAGTGGGAATTCACGCAGCCGGTCTGGTGGGCCTTGGCGCCGCGGATCCACACGCCGCTGGCATCACGGCGCACCACGTGCACGAACAGGTCCGGATCGGCCTGCTCGTGGGGCGCCTTGCCGCGGTCCCCCTTGGCATCGGTCATGGCGCCGCCGACCACGAGATTCTGTCGCTGCACCAGCGCCAGGAAGTCGAGCAGCCGCCGGTGGTAGGCGGTGGCATGCCGCGCGTCGATCTCGTGGGTGACCGAGTGCAGCGCGTTGAAGGCGTCCATGCCCACGCAGCGCTGGAAGCAGGTGCCGGTGAGCTGGCCGAGACGCCGCTGCATCCGGTTCTGCATCACCAGGTCGCCGGGCGAAGTGGCGATGTGCAGGAAACGGTTGACCCGCGCCCCGGTGTAGGGCGAGAGCGCCGAGGCCAGTTCCGGGTCGTCCAGAGCCAGGTCGTAGGTGGCCGCCACCGCGTTGATCGACGGGCGGATCACCGGGTGGTCCACCGGCTCGTCGATGAAGGCGCCCTGCAGGAAGACCCGCAGCCGGCGCCCGCGCAGCGACTCGATGTACTCGGCGCCGCTGCGGATGGGCCGGGGTTCTGTGCCGTCGGCTGCGTTCATGGGTCGGCTGCCACACGAAAACCGAAGAAGGAGTAACGGGCATCGACCGGGTCGCGGCCGCGGAAGCTGACACGCTGGCGGCTGGGCCGGGTGATCCAGCTGCCGCCGCGCACGGCGCGGCGCTCGCAGCTCCCCTGCGCGGCCTGCACCGCGCTGCCGTCCACCGGTGTGGCCGGATAGGGCGCCTGGTAGCAGTCGGCGGTCCACTCCCAGACGTTGCCGATCATGTCGTGGAGCCCGAAGGCATTGGGCAGGTAGCTGCCCACCGGCGCGGCCTGGGCATGGCCGTCATCGCAGCCGAAGGGCGCCCAGCTGAAGCCGTTGGCGCGCGCGCCGCTGGCGTCGTAGACGTTGGCGTAGGCGCAGGCGCCGCTGTCGGCATCGGCACCCTGGTCCACCCAGTAGTAGGCGGCGCTGCTGCCGGCGCGGGCCGCGTACTCCCACTCCGCCTCGCTGGGCAGCCGGTAATGCCTGCCGGTGCGTTGCGACAGCCACTGCACGTAGGCCTGCGCATCGTTCCAGGAGACGCAGGCCACGGGCTCGTCGTCGAACGGCGCGCGCCCATAGCCGGGATTGGTCCAGTCCGCATCCGGTGGCGTGCGCCACTCGCCCTGCCAGACCTGGCAGCCGCCGGCCATGACGTGGCCGCTGGCGCCGACGAAGGCGGCGAACTGCGCCTGCGTCACCTCGACCTGGCCGAGGGCGAAGGGCTTGCCGATGTGCACCTTGTGCACCGGACCCTCGGGCCGGCCTTCCTCGCCGCCCGGCGCGCCCATGAGGAACTCGCCTGGCGGGATCACCACCAGCGCCGGGCACTGCGCGCAGTCCTGCAGCAGGCTGCCGGCACGCGGCGTGCCCGCAGCGCAGCCGGCCAGCAGCAGCGGCAGGGCTAGCAGCAGCGGCCACCGGCGCCGGATGCGCTCAGGCGACCAGGCCATGGCGTGCCAGCGGCAGGCTGCGGATGCGCTGGCCGGTGGCGGCGAACAGCGCGTTGACGACCGCGGGCGCCACCGGGGGCACGCCGGGCTCGCCGACGCCACCGAGCGGCAGGCCGCCCTCGACGATGTCGACGGCAATGCGCGGCGTGTTGGCCAGCGTGACCATGCGGTAGTCATGGAAGTTGCTCTCGACCGCACGGCCGGCCTCGATGTGGATCTCGCCGTAGAGCGCGGCGGAGAGCCCGAAGATGATGCCGCCCTCCATCTGCATGCGCACCACCTCGGGCTGCAGCGCACGCCCGCAGTCGATGGCGCAGAAAACCTCCAGCACCTCGAGCCTGCCGTCCCGGACCCGCACGTGCGCCACCTGCGCCACGCTGGAGCCCTGGTCGTCCACCAGCGCCAGGCCGAGGCCCTCGCCCTTCGGCAGCCGGCGGCCCCAGCCGGCGCGCTTCGCCACCGCGCGCAGCACCGCCTGGTGGCGCGGGTGGGCCTCGAGCAGGCCGAGGCGGAAGTCGAGCGGATCGCGGCCGGCGGCATGAGCGAGTTCGTCCAGCGCGCATTCCATGAAGAAGCCGTTGTGGGACTGGCCCACCGAGCGCCAGGTGCCGATCGGCACGTGGGTCGGCACGGACACCCAGTGCACGCGGTAGGCATCGATGGCATAGGGCGTGTCGTCGAAGGTGCTCACCGCGAGCGGGTCCGGCTTGCCCTTGAGCCGCCCCGGCCGGCCCCACTCCATGATGGACGCGCCCGCCAGCTTCACCGCCATGCCGGTGAGCCGGCCGCCCTCATCGAGATCGGCGCCGATGCGCGCGGCGAAGGCCGGGCGGTAGAAGTCGTGCTGCATGTCCTCGCTGCGCGACCAGATCAGCTTCACCGGCCGGCCGGGCACCGCGCGGGCGATGAGCGCCGCCTGGATGCCGTAGTCCACCGGCCAGCGCCGGCCGAAGGCGCCGCCGGCGAAGGTACGCTGCACGCTCACGGCCATCGCCGGCAGGCCGAGCGCGGCCGCCACCTCGTCGCGCAGGCGGATCGGGCCCTGCGACGGCGCCCAGAGCTGGCAGCGGCCCTCGCTGACCAGCGCCGTGCAGGTCATCGGCTCCAGCGTCGCGTGCGCGAGGTAGGGCACCTCGTACTCGAGCTGCAGGTGGCGCGGGCCGGGGGCCGGTGCCTCGCCATGCTGCGCGCTCGACACGCCGGGCTCGTCCAGGGCGCGGCGCAGGGCCGCCTGCAGGTTGGCCGAATCCACGGCATCGTTCGGGCCGCGGGCGAACTCCGGCCGCAAGGCGCGCAAGGCGGTGTCCGCCCGCCAGAAATCCCTGGCCACCACCGCCACCGCGTCGGGCAGGCGCACCACCGCCTCGACGCCCGGCATGGCGCGGGCCGGTGCCTCGTCCACCGCGACCAGGGGACTGCCGAAGACCGGGCTCGCCATGACGCTCGCCACCAGCAGGTCGCCCTGGCGCACGTCGACGCCGAATTCTGCGCTGCCGGTGACCTTGGCGGGCAGGTCCTTGCGCGGCTGGTCCCGTCCCAGGTGGCGCAACTCGGCATCCGGCCGCAGCTCGACTTTCCCGGGTACCGGCAAGGCGGCCGCCGCCGCGGCCAGCGCGGAAAATGGCTGGCGCCGGCCGCTCGGCCGGTGCAGCACCATGCCGTCCTGCGTGGCGCATTCGGCCGCCGGGACGCCCCAGGCGGTTGCCGCCGCCTGGCACAGCAGGCTGCGGGCCGTGGCGCCGAGCTCGCGCAAGGACTGGTAGTGGCCACGCACGCTCATGCTGCGGCCGGTGGCCTGGATGCCCTTCATGGGGTTGATGAAGCGCTCGTCCGCCCAGGACTGGCGCACTTCCACCCGCTCCCAGTCCGCGCCGAGCTCGTCGGCGAGGATCAGCGGCAGCGAGGTGTGCACGCCCTGCCCGACCTCGAGTTCGGGATCGACGATGATCACGCTGCCGTCGCCGCGGATCTCGAGGTAGGCGGCCAGGCGCGGCTCGGTCCAGGCCGGGTCGGCAGCCGCGCCGGCCGGCGCCGGGCGCAGCCCGAGCCACAGCCCCGCCGCCGAGGCACCCGTCACCACGACGAAGTCGCGGCGGTTCAGGGTCGCCGCCGAGGGGACTGCGGGTTGTCGCGGGGCCGTCATCGGGCTGGAAAACCTCGGGACCGGGTCTGCATATCATTATAACAATATGATAAATTTCCGCAGCCTATGACCGCCGCACCGCGCTTCGCCTTCCCCACGCTGTTCGCGGTCGTCTTCATCGATCTGGTCGGCTTCGGCATCGTCATCCCGCTGGTGCCATTCTACGTCGAGCGGCTCGGCGCCGGCCCGGAGCTGATCACGCTGATCATCGCGCTGCACGCGCTCTGCCAGTCGCTCGCCATGCCGCTGTGGGGCGCCATCAGCGACCGCTACGGCCGCCGCCCGGTGCTGCTGGTGAGCATGCTCGGCCATGCCGGATCGTACCTGATGATGGGCTTTGCCGATTCGCTGTGGATGCTGGCGCTGGCGCGCATCATCAGCGGCGTCACCGCCGCCAACCTCTCCACCGCCTACGCCTACATCACCGACATCACCAGCCCGGCCGAGCGCGCCGGCGCCATGGGCAAGATCTCCGCGGCCTTCGGCCTCGGCTTCGCCGTGGGTCCGGCGATCGGCGGCCTGCTGGCGGGCGGCAGCAGCATCGAGGAAGCCAACCTGATGCGTCCGGCGGTGGCCGCGGCGGCGTTCTCGCTGGTCGCCGCCGTGGCGATCTGGTTCTACCTGCCCGAAACCCACCACGCCGCCTCCCGCGCGGCGGCGCAGCGCGAGCGCCGTGGCCTGCTGCGGGACCTGCGTCGCGTGACGGCCCGCCCGGTGATCAGCATGATGCTCGTCCTGGCGCTGATCGTCGTCACCTTCATGGCGGTGCGCGAGTCGATCTTCCCGCTGTGGGCGTATTACCGCCTCGACCTCAACGCCCGCGAGATCGGCATCACCCTCGGCTACAACGGCGCCCTCATCAGTGCCGTGCAGTTCCTCGGCATGGGCCGGTTGAGCAATCGCTTCGGCGAACTCGGCCTGGTGAAGGCGGCGGTGCTGATGTTCGCCACCGCCTGGATCGGCCTGTCGCTCTCCGGCAACATGCTCCAGTGCATGGTGGCGCTCACCGCCCAGGGGCTCGGTACCGCCTTCTTCCAGAGCAGCATGCAGACGCTGATCTCCAAGCGCGCCGAGGCCGCCGAACGCGGCCTGGTGCTCGGCGTGTACCAGTCCTCCAGCGCACTGGCGCGCTTCATGGGTCAGGCCAGCGCCGGTACGCTGTTCGGGCAGATCGGCATGAACGCCCCCTTCCTCATCGGCGCCGCCGCCATGGCCCCTGCCCTGTGGCTGGCGCTGCGCATCGGCCGTCACATGGAGGACGCACCATGAGCCCGCCACGCTGCTACATGATCATCATCGCCCATCTCGGCGACCGCCAGCGCTTCCTCGACGGCTACGCCCGCGCCGTGCCGCCGCTGGTGGAGAAGTTCGGCGGGCGCTACGTCATCCGCGGCAGCGGCGGCCGCTTCCTCGAGGGCGGCTGGTGCGACAACCCCAGCGCGCTGGTGTCGGAATGGCCGAGCAAGGCGGCAGCACTGGCCTTCTGGAACTCGCCCGAGTACGCCGAGGCGAAGAAGCTGCGCGAGGGGGCGGGCGACTTCCAGGTGCTGCTGATCGAGGCCGCCTGAGGCGCCGGCGCGCCCGGATCGCCCGGCCGCGGCCGGTTGCCTGGCCCGAGGTTATGTCCAATGCAGCACCGTGGCGTCCGGTCACATTGACCCGGATACATCGATGCGCATAGCCTGTGCGTATCGCTACGCGTATCAGGAACGCTCATGAGTGGTCTCTTCGATACGGCTGCGCGCAAGCAGCCTGCCAATCTCACCATCAACAGCGACCTGCTGGCCAAGGCCCGTGCGCTCGACATCAACCTCTCGGCAACGCTGGAGAAGGCGTTGGCCGACAGCCTGCGCCAGCGTCAACGTCAGCAATGGCTTGCGGAGAACCGCGAGGCGATTTCCGCCTACAACGACGAAGTCGAGCGCGACGGTGTGTTCAGTGACGGGCTGCGCGGCTTCTGATGGCGCAATTTGCCGTCTACCGGAATCCGGATCCGGCCACGCGCCGCCGCTTTCCGCTGCTGCTCGACGTGCAGAGTGAGCTGCTCGACGATCTCGCCACGCGGGTCGTTGTCCCGCTTGCGCCGGCGGATTCACGCAAGGCGGCAGCCATCGGCAGGCTGACACCGCTGGTGGTCGTCGACAAGCAGCGCTACCGGGCAGTCGTCCCGCAGCTGGCGGGCATTCCACGGAAAGCGCTGGGCCCGGCCGTGGGCGATCTCCCGGGGGAACGCGATGCCGTCATCGCTGCACTGGACCTGCTGCTGACCGGTATCTGAACCGGACACGACGGCCATGCCTCAGGCCAGCGCCCGTCCCCGCGTCTCGATGACCCAGGGCATGAAGGCCAGCCCGAGCAGCGGGATGAATCCCACGTAGAACAGCACGTCCACCGCGGCGCTGGTGCCGCGCGCGGCGATGGCGCCGACCATGAAGGGACCGACTGCCGCCACCACCCGGCCGATGTTGTAGCAGAAGCCGGCACCGGTGCCGCGCAGGCGCGTGGGGAACAGCTCCGGCAGGTAGTAGGTGAAGCTGCCGAATACGCCGAACACCGTGAGCCCGATGGCGAAGTACAGGTACAGGCGCGTCTCCGGCGGCAGGTCCAGGCCGAAGGTGGCGAAGATCGCGGCCGCGGAGGCGACCCAGTAGAGGCGGAACATCGCCTTGCGGCCGAGGAGCTTCGCCGCGGGGATGGTGAGCAGGGTGCCGATGAGGCCGCCGAGGTTGAACCAGCTGGTGGCGAGCGTCTTCCAGTGCTCGACCAGCGCCAGCGTCTCGCTGTTGCCGAGCCCGCGGCTCTCGGCGGCCGCGCGCGCCAGGCCACCGGCGACCACCGGGATGAAGGCGTTGCAGCTCCACCAGGTCAGCAGCGCCACCAGCGCCATGAGGAATCCCGACAGCGTCGCGCGGCGCAACTCCGGGCCGAACAGCTCGCCGATGTGCGCGCGGCGGTCGGCGAGGTTCTTCCAGCGCTCCGGCTCCCTGACGAAGAGACGCACGGCGAACGCCGCTGCGGCCGGCAGCAGGCCGAAGAGGAACACGTAGCGCCAGGACTGCTCGGGGCTGTCGGCAAACCAGTTGCCGGCCACCTGCAGGTTGACGAAGGTGGCGAGGAACAGTCCCATCGGCGCGGCGGTATAGAGCAGCGCGCCGGCCTCCACCCGCTTCGACTCGGGCACGGTCTCGGCGACCATCGAGGCGCCCGCCGCCCATTCCCCGCCGATGCCCAGCGAGGCGACGACGCGGAACACCAGCAGCCACCAGATGTTGGGCGCGAAGGCGCAGGCCGCGGTGCCGACCGCATAGAGCAGCATGGTCAGCAGCAGCGTGCGGCTGCGGCCGATGCGGTCGCAGACCAGGCCGAAGAGCACGCCGCCGGTGGCCCAGCCCAGCAGCAGCACCGAGGTGAGCAGCCCCGTCCAGTACAGCGTCGCCTGCTTGGCCGCCGGCGAGCCCAGCGGCAGGCCGAGCAGCGTCGGCACGCAGTTCGGCGCCACGTAGTTGAACAGCAGGCCGTCGAAGACGTCGAAGCCCCAGCCCAGCCAGGCGGCGAACAGCACTGTCCACTGGTAGCGGCTGAAGCCGAGCACTCAGCGCGCCTTGCGGGTCAGGTGCACGTGGTGGTGGTAGTGGTCGCCACGATACCAGGCAACCAGGCGCTCGACGGGACGGCGCTGGCTGTCGAACACCACCAGCCGGATGTGCACCAGCGGCGCGCCCACGGTGGTGTTGAGCAGCGAGGCCAGGCGGGCATCGGCCAGCGTGGCACTGATGACCTGGTCCGCCGCGGCGATGTCCACGCCCTTGCGCTCCAGCAGGTTGAGCATCGGGCTCTCGTTGAGCTCGCGCAGGTCGAATCGGACCTTGAGCGTGGACGGCACGTAGGTGATGACATAGCCGACCGGGTTGCGGTCGCTCAGGCGCACATGGGAGGCGCGCTGCACGCGGGCACCCGGCAGCAGCTGCAGGTCATGCGCGGTCTCCGGGTCGGCCTCGATCTCGGTGACCTCCGCCTGGGCGACGCGGCTGGTCTTGCCGAGCCGCTCGACCTTGCGCAGCAGCTGGTCCATCTCGCCGATCACCGGCGCGTCGGCGAGGTCCTCGACCACGAAGGTGCCGCGACCCGGCTGGCGCAGCACCAGGCCCTCGTCGACCAGCATGTCGACGGCCTTGCGCGTGGTGATGCGCGAGACCTTGAACAGCCGGCACAGCTCCTCCTCGGTCGGCAGCCGGCTGCCGGGCTTGTAGCTGCCCTGGTAGATCCAGTCACGCACGGTGGAATAAACCTGGATGTAACGCGGGCTCTTGATCGCGTGGTCGATCAGCTCGCCCTTTCTGGCCACCATGCAAAGTACTCCGCCCGGCCTGCGTCATCCGGCCGCAGTGCCGGTGGCAGACGTCCCCATGTCATGTGGATATGATAATGTCAAAGCCCACACGGAGGAGACAAGAATAATGACGACCCCGACCGAGCCCATGGTCCGTGCCGATGGCACCTACCCCGTCACCAACCTGCGCAAGCCGGTGACCTTCGCCACGGTGGTGCAGACGCGGGTGCATGGCATCGATGGCACCAACCCGGGCCCTGGCCTGCGCAGCAACCTCGACTACTTCCTCGAGACCATCGACATCGCCCAGGGCTACGGCGGGCGCAGCGACCTGCTGCTGTTCCACGAGTTCCCCATCACCGGCTTCTCCGACTGGACCCGCGAGCAGCACTACCGCATCGCCATCGAGGTGCCGGGGCCGGAGGTCGACGAGGTGGTGAAGAAGGCGAAGCAGTACAACTGCTACATCGTCTTCGGCACCTACGCCCGCGACGAGAAGGACTGGCCGGGCCACATCCTGCACCTCATGGTCATGGTCACCCCCGACGGGCGGGTCATCAAGCACTGGAAGCAGCGCAACGTGCGCGGCATGTTCCCCGGCTCCGAGCAGTACACCTCGGTGATCTACGACGTCTACGAGCGCTTCGTGGAGATGTACGGCCTCGACGCCGTCATCCCGGTGGAGCGCACCGACATCGGCAACATCGCCATGTCGGCCGTGCAGTTCGAGCCCGAGCTGTTCCGCTGCATGGCCATGAAGGGCGCGGAGATCATCTGCCGCGTGGCCACCGGGGGCTTCGAGAGCGACGACATGCGCCTGACCTCCTACCACAACAGCGTCTACACCATGATCTGCAACAACTCGGTGAGCACCCACGGGCGCAACCGCGGCTTCTTCGAGGAGGAGGCCTTCGGCGGGCCCGGCCGCTCGGCCATCTACGGCCCGCGGGGCATCGAGCTGGCGAAGGCCGGCGCCTTCGAGACCAAGAAGATGGCGGTGATTCCCATCGCCGAGTTCCGCACGCGCCACCGCATTCCCGACCTGCACATGCAGCTCTACCGTCCGGTACTCGACCAGTACCGCGAGCGCTATGACCACAGCCTGTACCTGAAGGAACTGCCGAAGGACAAGCGCGACGCCTTCCGCTACTTCCAGGAGAACGCGCGCTGGACCCACTTCTGGTGAGGCAGGCCGTGCCCATCCCGGGAGGACAGCGCGAGTGAGGCTCACGCCCGACGCTGCCGGCGCGCGCATCGGGCCCTTCTGGATCACGCCAGGCTGGACGCGGCTCAACGCCGCCACCGTATGGGCCGCGTCCTTCCTCACCATCGGCCTGGCCGCCTTCATCAGCTTCGTGCAGCCCTACCTGCTCACCGAGGTGCTGCACCTCCCCGACGCCATCCAGGGCCGGCTCACCGGCTCGCTGGGCGCCCTGCAGGAGATCATCGTCATCTGCAGCGCCAGCTTCTTCGGCGTGTGGTCGGATCGCAGCGGCCGCCGCCGCGTCTATTACCTCGGCTTCCTCGCCATGGCGGCGGGCTTCGCCATCTATCCCCTCGCCGACACCGTCGCCGAGCTGGTGCTGTTCCGCTGCGTCTTCGCGCTGGGCATCGCCATGGCGCCGCTGATGCTCAGCGCCTGCGTCGTCGATGCCATCCAGGAAGTGTCGCGGGGGCGCTGGATCGCCTCCAACACCCTGCTGCAGGGCCTGGGCGTGGTGATCATGTCGTTCCTGCTGGCGAAGATGCCGGCGTGGTTCGAGAGCCGGGGCGTGGCGCCGGTGGACGCCATCCGCTATGCGTTCTGGATGGCGGCGGCGCTGGCATTGCTGGCGGCCGCCGTGGTGTTCGCCGGCCTGCCGCGCCTCGCCCCCGGGCACATCCGCGGCCGCGGCCGCGGCGCCTGGCGGCTGGTGGGCCAGGCGCTCGGCCTGGCGCGCCGCAATCCGCGCCTCGGCATCGCCTACGGCGCCGCCTTCATCGGTCGCGGCGACTTCACCATCGTCGGCGTGTTCTTCTCGCTGTGGCTGGTACAGGCAGGCCGCGATGCCGGCATGAGTTCGGCGGAGGCGCTGGCCACGGCCGGCAAGCTGTTCGGCATCCTGCAGCTGGCCGCCATGCTCTGGGCACCGGTCATGGGCTGGCTGGTCGACCGCCTGCGGCGCCTCGACGGGCTGTGCCTGGCGCTGGCGCTCGCCGGGACCGGCTACCTGCTCATGGGCCAGATGACGCAGCCCTTCGATGCCGGCTTCATTCCCTTCGCGGTGCTGCTCGGCATCGGCGAGATGAGCGTCATCGTCGCCGCCGGCGCGCTGCTCGGCCAGGAGGCGCCGCTGGAGAACCGCGGGCCGGTGATCGGCTTCTACAACGCGGTGGGCGGCGTCGGCATCCTCTTCGCCACCTTCGTCGGCGGCCAGGTGTTCGACGCCATCGGGCGCACCGCGCCGTTCAGCCTCATGGGGCTGCTCAACCTGGTGTTGCTGGCCGCGGCGCTGCTGGTGCGGGTGCGGGCAGCTCGTGCGGTGCAGGCGGTGACGCCATGCAACTGAAGGCGCTGGGACATTCCGGGCTTCGGGTGTCGGCCGTCGGCCTCGGCTGCATGAACTTCGGCATGGTCTGCGATCAGGCGGCGGCCCAGGCCATCGTCGATGCGGCGCTCGATTCCGGCATCAACTTCTTCGACGTCGCCGACATGTACGGCGGTCCGCAGGGCGAGGCCGAGGTGCTGCTGGGCCGTGCCCTGGGCACGCGCCGCCGCGAGGTGATCGTCGCCACCAAGTTCGGCGGCCAGCGCGGCAGCCGCGAGCCCGGCGTCCGCGGCGGCGGCTCCCCGGCCTACATCGCCCGCGCGGTCGAAGACAGCCTCCGGCGCCTCGGCACCGACTACATCGACCTCTACCAGCACCACTTCCCGGATGCCGGCACGCCGATCGAGGACACGCTGCGCGCCCTCGACGACCTCGTCACCCAGGGCAAGGTGCGCCACATCGGCTGCTCCAACTACGACGCCGGGCAACTCAAGGCAGCCGCCATCGCCGCGCGCAGCGGCCGCACCCACAGCTTCGTCAGCGCGCAGAACCGCTACAGCCTCCTGCACCGGGACATCGAACGCGAGCTGGTGCCCATCGCCCAGGCGCAGCAGGTCGGCATCCTGCCCTACTTCCCGCTGGAAAGCGGCCTGCTGACGGGCAAGTACCGGCAGGGCGAGACGCCACCCGCGGACACGCGCTTCGCCCGCTGGCGCGGCGGTGGCGCCTTCGTCTCGGACGAGCGCTGGGCCAGGGTAGCAAGGCTCGAGGAGTACGGCAGCCGCATCGGCCGCTCGCTGCTGGACATCGCCATCGGCTGGCTGGCCGCCCAGCCCTTCGTCTCCAGCGTCATCGCCGGCGCGACGCGACCCGAGCAGATCCACGCCAACATCCGCGCCGCCTCCTGGGAACCCACCCCGGAAGACCTCGCCCGCATCGACGCCATGTAATACGGTGCCGGTAATACGGTGCCGGTGTTACGGTTTCGGTTGTGTACAACCGAAACCGTAACACCGGCACCGCATTACTTCCGGCGGTCTTCCCGGTGGCGGCGCTCGCGATTGGCGTTGGGCAGCAGTCCGCCGAAGCGCGCGAACAGATCGCGACGGTCGCCGGACGTGCGCCGGTCGGCATGGCGCACGAAGCGGCAGCCGCAGCTGCGATGGTCGCAGCCGGCCACCGGCAGGGTCGGCGCCCGCACCGCGAGATAGCGCGTGCCGGCCATGGCCAGCACCGCCTTGCAGGGATGATCCGCGCAGGGGCGCACCGAGACCGCAGCGAAGGGATTGCCCGGCCGCGACAGGTCGCGGCGCGCCGCCGGCGCTACCGGACCGGCGCGCACCAGATCGCGCCGCCGCTGGTACTGCACCACGAGAAAGGGCGTCAGCACGCCAATTGCCACGCCCATGACGATCCAAGCCATCGTGCCCAAGTCACGATCTCCTCTGCGGCCCGGCGCCATACATAACCCGGCGCCGCGCCGGCTGCCACGCCCTGCGTCACAGGAACGCACGCCACCAGGCCAGCGCCAGCAGCGCCGCCGCCGCCAATCCGGTGCCCGCCTGCAGCGGCAGCTGCCCGGGACGCACCCCGCCCAGCCCGTGCAGCACGGCGCCACCCAGCGCCCCGGCGAGGAAGCCGGCGAGATGGGCGAAGACATCGGTGTGCTCGTCGCCGGTGCCGGTGTAGGCGAGCAGCGCCACCGCCCCGACGGCCGGCGACCAGCGCCGCGCCCAGCCCGGCGGCTGCTGGCGCGAGCGGCCGAGGACCACGGCCGCCACCAGCCCCAGGGCGGCGAACACCGCGGTGGAGGCGCCGATGCTGCGATGCTGGGCGAGCTGCAGGAAGGCGTTGGCCGCATTGCCGAGGCTGGCCAGGGCGATGCTGCCCAGCGCCGCCACCCCCGAGCCCAGGTACTGGCCGGCGAGGTAGGCGAAGAAGGCGCCGAAGACGATGTTGCCGATGACGTGATCGATGTCGCCGTGCAGGGTGAGCGCCGTGACCGTGCGCCACCACTCGCCCTCGCGCACCCGCCAGGCCACCAATTCGCCCGCGCCGAGCCAGTCCAGGCCGAACAGGCTGCTGACCTGCACGGCATAGGCCAGGCTCAGCACCACGATCCAGGCCGTCACCAGCGGCAGCCCGCGGGTGGGCGGGATTGCCGGCCATGGTGCCGCCGGGCGCTGCGGGTTCTCGCGGCGGTACAGGCCGAGCTGGCTGCGGGCCTGGACTGCCAGCGCCACCGGCACCATGAGGTGGCAGCCATCCGGCTGCTCGGTGACGAAGTGGGCGATGTCCATGGCCTTGAGGACCAGCGCCTGCTCCTCGCAGGGCCGGCGCATGGGCGAGCAGAACACGCTCACCCAGTCGGCGGGCTGGGACCCGTCTGGCAGCATGGATGGCGGGCTCCGTGGCGCGGGCAGGAACCCGTCCTTTTAGCCTCCGGACCGCCCGCCGGCAAGGGCCGGCCGCCGCCGCGCGCCGCCCGTCAGTGCAGGCGCGCCCGTTCGCGCAGCAGCGCCGAGCGCAGCCGCTCGATCAGGTCGCGCTCGATGTAGGGCTTGGTCAGGTAGTCGGCGACATCGGCGCGCATGGCGCGCACCGCGGTCGGCACGTCGCCGAGCCGCGTGAGGATCATCGCCGGGGCGAACACGTTGTCCTGCCGCAGCCGCGAGATCAGTTCCAGCCCGGTCATGCCGGGCAGCTCCACCTCGGAGATGACGCAGCAGTTCGCGCCGCAGGCCGGGATCTCCTGCAGCAGCGCCTCGCCGGACTGGTAGGTGCGGGTGTTGTAACCGGCACGCTCGAGCAGCGCCGTCAGGCTGGCGCTGTCTCGCGGGTCGCTGTCGACGACCAGCACGGTATAGTCGCTGGGAATGAATTGCGTGCCCATGATCCGGTCACCGACGGGCCACGCTCCGGCAGGAGCACGGCATCCTCCGCTTGGCCTCAGACACCGGATGAGTATCGGGAGCACCGCCGGGCCGGCCTATACGGACAACTACCTAAAAGCGGGCCGGGAGGCGCTCAGAACACCTTGACGTCGGGAATGTTGAACAGCGACTTCCACTCCCTGGCGATGAGCAGGTCCATCAGCTCCGAGGCCTGGCCGGCCTGCTTCTTCTCCATCTCGAAGTGCAGCGTCGCCAGCGACTCGTCGACCCGCGGGCCGAAGAGATAGCGCAGGTAATCCATGGGGATGCGCGGCTCCTCCTCCTGCACGTCGCCCTCGGCATCGAACGGCGGCGGCAGCAGCGGCGGCACGTAATAGACGTTGGGCTCGGTGCCGAACTCCGGGTGCAGCGGCAGGGCGACCTTCCACACGTTGACCAGCTTCCAGATCGGGCCATCCACGTCGTCGACGAAGCCGACGAAGCGCAGGCGGCCCGGGCACTGGCGCGCGCAGGCGGGCGCCACGCCCTGCTCCACCCGCGGGAAGCAGAAGATGCACTTCTGCGAACGGCCGGTGACGAAGTTGAAATAGATCTTGTTGTAGGGACAGGCACGGTTGCACTCGCGGAAACCCTGGCACTTGTCCTGGTCGATCAGCACGATGCCATCCTTCTCGCGCTTGTAGATGGCGCGCACCGGGCAGGCCTCCAGGCAGGCGGGCTTCGTGCAGTGGTTGCACAGCCGCGGCAGGTAGAAATGATAGTTGTTCGGATAGCTGCCCTGGCTCGTGTCCTCGTCCCAGTTGGCGCCCTTGCCCATCGGGCGCTCCTGCACCAGCCGGCTCGCCTCGCCCTTGAAGTACACCTGCTCGTGGTTGAGCGGGATGACATCGCCGAACGCCTCCTGCGGCAGCAGCGTGCCGGGCTTGAGCCTGCCGCCCTGCCAGCCGCCGCCGTGCTCCTCCCAGCCGCGCGGATAGCCCGGGCCGGGCTTGGTCTCGACGTTGTTCCAGAGCATGTACTCCTGCCCCGGCTCGTCGGTCCACAGGCTCTTGCAGGCGGCGGTGCAGGCCTGGCAGCCGATGCACTTGTTGAGGTCGATGACCATGGCGACCTGGTTACCCATGCTGCGTGCCCTCCGCCGGGCCGATGATGGTCGAGGACTGCCAGGCGAGATCATCGGCGACGTAGCCACTCAGCGCCTCGAGCACGCGGCTGTAATAGGCACCGGGCGCCAGCCGGGCGACCGCGGCGGCGAGGCCCGGCAGCCAGTTCGCCAGGTGGCGCGCGGTGAAGTCCGCCTGCGCCAGCTGCCAGGACAGCCGCTCGGGCTCGTCGGCGAACTCGTGGTAGCAGAGGAAGTGCATGAACTCGAGTTCCACCGAGAGATGGTCCGGCGCCCAGGCGAAGCGCTCGTCGAGGCGGTAGCCGAAGAAATCGAAGAACCGCACCAGGTCCTCGCGCGTGCCGGCCTTCTGGCCGGTGAACAGGTCCTCGCGGATCGGTGCCGGCGGCCCCTGGCTGCCCACCTCGAACAGGCCACTGTAGCCGGCCTTGAGGTCGTCGATGTCGCCGGCGGCGAACTCCTCGAGCAGCGCCAGCAGCGACGCGGGCAGCAACTCGCGGCCCGCGCCGATCCGCGCGCGCACCGCCGCCTGGGCATCCACGTCGTGGGGCGAGGCGGTGAGTTCGGAGAACGCCGCGTAGCACTGGCAGCGCCGCGGCGCCGTCAGCAGCGGCTCGCGGCCGGCGGCCACGCTGCGCAACGCGGGCGCCGCCGGCGCCGTCCCGCCCGCCGCGCTCACGCCCGCCCCGCCGCGGCCGGGGCCGCCTTCTCGAAGTTGCAGGTGAAGTCGCGGTAGGTCTGGTTGGGGGCGTAGGCCAGCGGCCGGTAGCCGAGATGGCCGTAGTCGCCGGCCATGCTGGTCGGCTTGATGAGACCGCCGGTGGGGATCACCGCGCTGAAATTCTGCCCGCCGCGGAACATCAGCGGGTCCCAGCCGTGGTACATGAACAGCATGCCGGGCTGGATGCCCGCGCTGAGGTGCGCCATGGCGAAGAACTCCCCGGCCGGATTGAACACCCGGATCATGTCGCCGTCGGCGACGCCGCGCGAGCGCGCATCGTCTGGATTGACGTAGATGTCGGGCTCGCCGCGCTGCAGGCTCACCAGCAGCTTGTCGTCGCGCCACATGCTGTGGATGCCGTGGCGCGCATGGCCCATGGTCATCTGCAGCGGATAGCCCTGCAGGCGCAGCGGATCGCGGTGCCCGGGCAGCTGCTCGTCGAATTCGATGAACCACTCGTGGTCGATGTAGAACTGCTGGCGCCCGGTGAAGGTCTCGTAGGGCTGCTTGTGGCGCACGCTGCGGGTGATGTCCTCGTGGTAGGGCGAGCCGGCCTGATCCCACATGACGCCCGCGGAATCATCGACGCGGACGATGCCGCGCGCGGCCAGCTCGTCGAAGGACATCTTCGGCAGTCCCTGGGTGGTGTTGATGAGGTACTGGGCGACATCCTTGACGCTGCGGATGCGCCCGCCCATGGTGTAGTAATCGAGTGCGCGGGCGTAGTCGCGGCGCACCGAGCGGCCGTCGACCTCGTCGCGCACCGCCGGCGTGCGCCGCTCCCGCGCGCGGCGCGCGATGGCGGCGATCAGGCGGCGGTTGGCCTCCCAGTCGTTGACCGCCTCGCCGAGCGGCGGCACCGCCTCGTCGAGCACCTGCAGGTAGGGCATGCGCGCCTGGAGCATCAGGTCCTGGCGCTCGTAATGATGCGCGATCGGCAGCACGTAGTCGGCGTTGTGGGCCGTGACGCTCATGTCGGGCGTGAGCACGACGATGGTTTCCAGCTTGTCGAAGGCCTCGCGCCGCCACTGGTTGCCGGAGGCACGCCAGTTGGCGGCGTTCTCGCCGGCGAAGAACGCCATCTTCCAGCCCTGCTCGCTGTAGCTCGGGAACCAGTCCTCGCGGATGCTGTACTGGTAGCGCTCGTCGTAGAGGTCGGCGAGCTCCTTGCCGTAGATCTCGCGGTTCTGCTCCTTGAGCTTCGCGTGGTCGTAGTCCCAGGTGGTGCTGGAGATCATGCGCAGTGCCGGGCCGATGTCGGCGAAGGCGAAGGCCGACAGGCCACGGCCCTTGGGCGCGTTGCCGAACTGGATGCCGCTGCCCTCGGGGCCGATGTTGCCGGTGAGTGACAGCATCAGCAGCATCGCCCGCTGCAGCATGTCGCCATGCAGCCACTTGCAGGCGGAGTAGCCGGTATAGATCATCGCCGGCTGCGCGCCGGCGAAGCGGCGGGCGATGCGCCGGATCAGCTTCGGGCTCATGCCGGTGATGGCCGCGACCTTTTCCGGCGTGTGCGCGGCGGCCTTCAGCTTCAGCAGCTCGAAGACCGTGGTGCACTCGACCTCGCCGTCCAGGGTGTCGACCTTCCAGCGGCCTTCCAGTGCCGGGCGGATGGCGCCGAGATCCAGCGTCTCGAAGCGGCGGCGGTCGCGGCCCACGGGCGGGTCGGCGAGCCCGGTGCCGGGCGCCTGCACCACGCGGCCGGCGGCCTCGTCCCACAGGTAGTAGACGTTCTCGCGCACCGCCAGCTTGCCGACCAGCGAGCGGTCCTCGCCGCGGAGGAACTCGCGGGTGTCGAGCCGCACCAGGAACGGCAGGTCGGTCTGCTCGCGGATGTAGTCGGCCTTGTAGAGCTTCTCCTCGAGGATGACGCTGACGAAGGCCATGGCCAGCGCCAGGTCGGTGCCCGGCTTCGGGTTGGCCCACAGGCTGGAGTGCATGGCGGTGGGCGTGAACTCCGGCGAGATGGCGATGACCTCGGTGCCGTTGTAGCGGGCCTCCCAGAAGAAGTGCGCATCCGGGATGCGGGTCACCGCGGGGTTGGCCATCCACACCAGCACGCAGCGCGCCTTGAAGATCGCCGCCAGCGTGTCACCGGTGTAGACCGCGCCCAGCGTCATGTAGACGCCGGTGGGCAGGTCACCGACCCCGGAATAGAACTCCGGCACGGTGACGCCGGTGATGTTGGCGAAGCGGGCCAGCGCGGCGAACGACGCCATCTTGATCGACATCTGCGTGCCGCTGCCGTAGGTGATGCACTGCGGGCCGCGGCTGGTGGCGAGGTCGAGGAAGCGGTCGGCGATCTCCGTGGTCGCCTGCTCCCAGCTGATGCGCTGCCACTTGCCGGAGCCGCGTTCGCCCGCGCGCTTCATCGGGTAGAGCACGCGCTGCGGGCCGTACATGTACTTCGCATGGCGCAGCCCCTTGTTGCAGCCGCGCGGCCCGTAGTCCGGCACGTCGCTGCCCGAGGGCGCGTACATGCCCTGCTGTTCCTCGCGCCAGACGATGCCGTTCTTCACGTAGACGTTGAAGGCGCAGGTGCCGGCGCAGTTGGTGCCGTGGGTGCCGCGGCTGACGCGGTCCCAGGTCCACTTGTTGCGCATCAGGTCTTCCCAGCGGCGGTAGGCGCCGGCGTTCGCGCCGGGCGTCGCCGCCACCGCGTAGCGCAGGTTCAGTGCGACACCGGCGGAGCCGAGTCCCTGCACGAACTTCCGTCGATCGGTGGCAGCTGGCATAGTGGCCGGGAGACTATGTGAAGGCCCTGCGGCAGGGCATGACAATTATCACCCAATGATCAGCTACGCCGCTGCACTGGATATCCTCGCCTCGGCGATCACGCCGCTGCCTGCCGCGGAGCTGCCCTGCAGCCCCGTGCCCGGCCTCACCGCTGCCGCCGACCTGGCGAGCGCCGAGGCGGTGCCGCCGTTCGCCAATGCCGCCATGGACGGCTTCGCCCTGCGCAGCGCCGACACGCAGGCCGCCAGCGCCGGGGCGCCGCTGCGGCTCGTCGTCGCCGGCAGCATCCCGGCCGGCACGCCGGCACCGGCCGCGACCGAAGCCGGCGTCGCCTGGGAGATCATGACGGGCGCGCCGATGCCGGCCGGCTGCGATGCCGTGGTCGCGCTCGAGCGCGTCGAGGTGCAGCGCGATGCGGCCGGCTGGCCGCAGGCCCTGCTGCTGCGCGAGCCGCTGGCCGCGGGCCGCAACCGCCGCGGTGCAGGCGAGGACTTCCGCCCCGGCGACCGGCTGCTCGCCGCCGGCCGCGCCCTCGATGCGCCGGCCATCATGGCGCTCGCCGCCACCGGCACCACGAGCCTGCTGGCCCGCCCGCCGCCGCGGATCGCGGTCATCGCCACCGGCAGCGAACTCTCCGGCGCGGCCGCGCTCGGCGCCGGCCTGATCCGCGACAGCAACCGGCCCTATATCGCGGCGATGCTCGGCCAGCTGCAGCTGCCGCTGGTGGCCAGCACCGCGGTGGCCGACGAACCGGCGGCCTTCAGCCGCGCGCTCGACGCCGCGCTCGGCGCCGCCGACCTCGTCATCACCACCGGCGGCGTGTCCGCCGGGCGCCTGGACTTCGTGCCCGCGGCCATCGCCGCGATGGGCGGCGAGACGCTGTTCCACAAGGTGGCGATCCGCCCGGGCAAGCCGCTGCTCGCCGCGCGCTTCGGCCGGCGCCTGGTGCTGGCGTTGCCCGGCAACCCCATGGCGGTGGCCGTCGGCCTGCGCTTCTTCGTGGTGCCGGCGTTGCGCGCCCTCGCCGGACGCGGGCCCGAGCCGCGGCTGCGCGCGCGTGCGCTCGCGGCGATCCACAGCCGCGCCGGACTCACCTTCTTCGCCAAGGCCCGCGCGCAGCTGGACCCGCAGGCGACGCTCGGTGTCAGCGCCCTGCCTGGACAGGAATCGTTTCGCATCGCGCCGCTGCTCGCGGCGAACTGCTGGGCCATCCTCGATGCACAGCGCGGCGGCGTCGCCGCCGGCGAGCTGCTCGAGGTGGCGCCGCTCGTGCCCGGGGAATTCCCGGCGGGCGGCGACTGAACCACAGGTAGAAACCCGTATTCCCGCGGCCGACGCCGGCCGCTCAAGCTGGCCCGCCCGCGGCCGTTGCGCGGGCCCCGTGAGGACAGGACAAAAAGGAGCAGGAATGTACCCGGTGCTGAAGGCCATCCACCTCACTGCCATCGCCACGACCATCACGCTGTTCATGCTGCGTGCGGCATGGGCCTTCCAGGGCTCGGCGAGGCTGCGCATGCCGCTGATGCGCTGGGTACCCCATGTCAACGACACCGTGCTCCTCGCCAGCGCGCTCGCCACCGCCGCCGTGCTCGGCCAGTATCCCTTCGTCAACGACTGGCTGACGGCCAAGGTCCTGGCGCTGCTGGCCTACATCGTGCTCGGCCACATCACCCTCTGGCGCTGCCGCAACAACACGCAGCGCGCCCTGTGGTTCACCGCCTCGCTGGCGTGCTTCGGCTATATCCTGCTGGTGGCGCGCTGCCATGACCCGCGCGCCTGGCTCTGCGCCCGGAGCCTGCTCGCCTAGGCCGGCAAAGCACGGCACCCCGGAAAGCAAGCGGCCCGGGGGATACCCGGGCCGCGAGATCTCACGCTGACGGCTGAGGCAGCGTCAGGCCGGCTTCGGCGCCCAGGCGCTGCACCAGCCCTTCTCGGCCACCAGCTTCCCGGGGAACGCCGTGCAGGGGCGCCAGGCACCGGAAGCGGCCTGGATCTGCACGCAGTTGGCGCAATCCGAACCCGCCTTGAAGTTCGGCACCTTTGCCTTGTCCACCTTGCTGGCGTCAGGCGTGTACATGAGCGCCTTGGCGACCGGATCGTTCGGATCGAGGTGCGGCAGGGCCTTGCCCTGGGCGGCCGCGGTACGGCTGGCGAGGATCGCCGTCACCGGAATGGCAACCGCGGTGGCGCCGATGAAACCGCGCCGGGAAATCGTCTTGTCGGTCATCTGGGTTCCTTCCAAAGAATGGCAAGCATTGGCCAGTGTTGGCTGTTCGGATATGCTGCGTCGCCATCAGGAAAAGCGCGCTGGCGGCCCAGCGGTGCGCATGCTACCAGCACCCCGGCCGCCCTTCATCCGCAAACCTACGTATGCTGCACCGGACGCCATGCTTCCGCTCATCACCCTGACCACCGATTTCGGCGCAGCCGGGCCCTACGTGGCGATGATGAAGGCCGTGATCGCCCGCTTCGCACCGCAGGCCGGCATCGTCGACCTCAACCACGAGGTGGCAGCCTGCGATCCGGGCGAGGCGGGCTTCTGGATCGCGCGCTGCTACCGCCACTTCCCCGCCGGCAGCGTGCATGTCGCCGTGGTGGATCCCGGCGTGGGCACGGCGCGGGCGATCCTCGCCGCGGCACACGACGGCCACCTGTTCCTCGCCCCCGACAATGGCCTGCTGCCCATGGTGCTGCCCGAAGCGACGCCGCTGCATGCGCTCGCCGCGGACTGGCCGGGCCGCCGCGACTGGCCGGCGCCCAGCAACAGCTTCCACGGCCGCGACATCTTCGCGCCGCTGGCCGCCGCGCTCTGCACCGGCCGCGCGGTACCCGCCGATATCGGGCCGCGGCTGCAGCAACCGGTGCCGGCGGCGGTGCCGCCGGCGCGCCGGATCGATGGCGAGGTCAGCGGACGGGTCATCGCCCTCGACAACTGGGGCAACCTGATCACCAACATCGACGCCTCGCTGGTCGCCGGCCTCGCTGCCCCGCGGGTCGGCATCGGCCACCGCGATGTGCGGCTGTATGCGACCTATGGCGATGCGCCGCCGGGCGTGCTGCTGGCGCTGGTGAACTCGCTCGGCGTGGTGGAGATCGCCTGGCGCGAGGGCAATGCCGCGGCGATGCTGCAGCTCGGCCGTGGCGCCGTGGTGCGCATCACCGCCGGCGCCTGAGACGTCCTGGCCAGCGACCTGGTCGCCATCCTGGCCGTATCAGGCCTTTGCCTTCGCCCAGCTGTCGCGCAGCGTCACCACGCGGTTGAACACCGGCTGGCCGGGCCGGGAATCCACCCGGTCGGCGACGAAGTAACCGAGCCGCTCGAACTGGTACCAGGCACCCGCCTGCGCCTGCGCCAGCGAGGGCTCGAGCCAGCAGCCGGCGCGGCGCTCCAGCGAGGCGGGATTGAGGAAGTCCTTGAAGTCCCGGCCGGCGGCGTCGGCATCCGGCCGCTCCACGCTGAACAGCCGGTCGTAGAGCCGCAGCTCGGCGGCCAGCGCCGCGTGGGCCGCCACCCAGTGGATGGTGCCCTTCACCTTGCGCTCGGCCTGCGGGCCGCTGCCGCTGCGGGTGTCGGCATCGTAGCTGCAGCGTAGCTCGACGATGTTTCCCGACGCATCCTTCACCACCTCGTCGCAGCGGATGATGTAGGCATTGCGCAGTCGCACCTCGCCGCCCGGGCGCAGGCGGAAGAACTTCTTCGGCGGGTCCTCCATGAAGTCCCCGCGCTCGATCCACAGCTCGCGGCCGAAGGGCAGCTCGCGGCTGCCGAGCTCGGGACGCTCCGGGTGGCTAGCCGCGGGCAGCGTCTCGAACCGGTCGGCCGGATAGTTGGTCAGCACCACCTTCAGCGGGTCCAGCACGGCCATGGCGCGCGGCGCGCGGACGTTGAGGTCGTCGCGCACGCAGCTCTCGAGCAGCTCCATTTCGATCTGGTGGTCCTTCTTGGTGACGCCGACGCGACTGCAGAAGTCCCGCAGCGCCTCCGGCGGATAGCCGCGCCGGCGCATGCCGAGCAGCGTCGGCAGGCGCGGGTCGTCCCAGCCGGCCACCAGCCCGCGCTCGACGAGTTCGGCGAGCTTGCGCTTGCTGGTGACGGTGTAGGCGACGTTCAGCCGCGAGAACTCGTACTGGCGCGGGCGCGCGGGCAGGTCCAGCTGGTCGAGGATCCACTCGTAGAGCGGCCGGTGGTCCTCGAACTCCAGCGTGCAGATGGAATGCGTGATGCCCTCCAGCGCGTCGGAGATCGTGTGCGCGAAGTCGTACATCGGGTAGATGCACCAGGCATCGCCGGTGCGCTGGTGCTGCGCGCGGCGGATGCGGTAGAGCGTCGGGTCGCGCAGGTTCATGTTCGGCGAGGCCATGTCGATCTTCGCCCGCAGCACGTACTGGCCGTCGGCGAACTCGCCGGCGCGCATGCGCCTGAAGAGCTCGAGGTTCTCGGCCACCGGGCGCTCGCGGTCCGGGCTCGGCCAGCCGGGCTCGGTGAGCGTGCCGCGGTATTCGCGGATCTGTTCGGCGGAAAGCCCGTCGACGTAGGCCTTGCCGGCGCGGATCAGCTGCACCGCGCAGTCGTGGAAGGCCTCGAAGTAATCCGAGGCGTGGGTGAGGCGCCCGCCCCAGTCGAAGCCCAGCCAGCGCACGCCCTCGACGATGGCATCGACGTAGTGCTGCTCTTCCCGGATGGGGTTGGTGTCGTCCATGCGCAGGTAGCACTGGCCGGCGAACTCCGCGGCGATGCCGAAGTTCAGGCAGATGCTCTTGGCATGGCCGATGTGCAGGTAGCCATTGGGCTCGGGCGGGAAGCGCGTGACGACCGCCTTGTGCCGCCCGCTGGCGAGGTCGTCGGCGACGATCTGGCGAATGAAATCCCTGCCGCCAGGGTCAGCTGCTGCCGTCATGGATGCGGATACGTCCCAACAAAAAAGGTGTCAAAAAAGGTGTCAGACTTATTTTAAGAGGTGTCATATTTTAAAAGGTGTCCGGAAAAGGTGTCCGGAAAAGGTGTCAGACTTATTTTCGCCCCGCCGGGCCAGGGGCCCTTTCCAGATCAAAGCGAAAATAAGTCTGACACCTTTTCCGGACACCTTTTCCGGACACCTTTTCCGCCTTTTCCGACAAAAATAAGTCTGACACCTTTTTTCCGCTATCCGCGCCTGGCCCTGCGCCACCACCCGATGCTGCCCAGCGCGGTCAGCAAAAGGGGCAGGGTCGCGGGTACCGGGACGACGGCCACGCTGTAGTCGACGCCCGAGGACGAGCTGACGCTGAACGCGATCGGGTTGCCATTCGCATCGGTCACGCTGGTGATGCCGCCCCAGGCCACGGTGTTCGAATAATCCCCGCTGCCCACCGCGCTGGCTATCGCCCCGCACGCCCCCCAGCCAGCACCACACTCCCGGAAACCAAAGGCCGCGCTGGCGCTGGCCTGCAGGTCGAGGTTGTACTGGATACCGGTCACTCCACCCAGCGAGGCCGAGAAGCTGACCGGGATCACCAGCGGCAGCGGCTCGCTGATGCTGACCTCCGGATAGGGACCGGAACGCCCATGGATCTCGCGCCCGGTGACGAAGCCGCTGATCCCGGTTCCCCCCACGCTGGCGGCGACACGACCGAAGATGTCGTAATACAGCGAATTGGCATCCTGCAGATGCCACAAGGACACCATGGAGCCGGAGACCAGCAAGCGCCCATTGATGGTCACGGTCTGGCCCAGGAGCGAGGTGTCGACGGGCAGGATGGTGATCTGGTCGAAGAACGAGGCCGCACCGTGGACCGAATTGTTCTCGCTGATGCCACTCGGCTGCGAGACAACGCTGGCCGAGCTCCAGACACCCGTCTTCAGCAGGCCGGGCAGTGCCGAACCCCAGACCGCCGTCTGGCCACCCAGGGTCTCGTTCATGCTCACCAGCGCACCCGCGGGATCCTGGACATGGGTGCCACCGATCGATGCAGATCCAGTCTGCGAGTTGCTGACGTTCAGCTCGTAGTACACATCGGTCCAGGTCGCCGCCTGGGCGGACTGCATCATCTGGATCGAAACCATGGCGACTGCCGTGATGGCAGCGGAAAGCCCGCGGATAAGCATTCTTGTTCTCCAGGTCAGGGCAATGCGCTCGTGCAGCATCGATGTCCAGTGTACACAACGGCGGCCTGCACCAGCCCTGTCCACAGCAAAAACATGACCCTTTTGTCACGCGCAGGGGAAAAGGTGCCCGGAAAAGGTGTCAGGAAAAGGTGTCAGACTTATTTTCGCCCCGCCGGGCCAGGGGCCCTTTCCAGATCAGAGCGAAAATAAGTCTGACACCTTTTCCTGACACCTTTTCCCCCCTCTTCTCTGTCGCGGCGCGACCACAAATCAGGCTGGCACGCAATCAGTATTTGACCTTACCTCGCACAGATATTAGCGTTAGCGGCGTTTCTGCGGCGGGGGAAGGGCGTGCAGGCATCCCCGGCAGCTGTATCAAAAACTGGACAGGGGGAGGTTCAGCATGTTTTCCAGGCACCGTTCACCGGGCGTCTTCGCCCGCCCGTGGCTCAGGCCGCTAGCCGTCGCCGGCCTGGCCGTCATGGCCACCGCACCGGCGCTGGCCGCGGACACCATCGACGAGATCGTGGTCACCGTCCGGCAACGCGCCGAGTCCGTGAAGGATGTGCCGGGCAGCGTCGACGTGCTGACCAGCAAGGCCATCGAGGACGCGGGAGTGGAGCGCGCCCGCGACTTCATCGCCCTGACCCCGGGCGTATCCATCGTCAACGCCGCGGAAGTGGCCGACAGCCAGGTCAACATCCGCGGCATCAACGGCGCGCGCGACGCCGAGACCAACTACGCGCTGGTCATCGACGGCATCCTCATGACCAACCCCGCGGCGCTGAACCGCGAGTACACCAACCTGCAGCAGATCGAGGTGCTCAAGGGCCCGCAGGGCGCCATCTACGGGCGCAACGCCGCGGCCGGCGCCTTCGTCATCACCACGAAGAAGCCGGGCGACACCCTCTCCGGCAACGTCAAGGCGAGCGCCGCCCAGGACGACACCTACGTGCTCTCCGGCAACGTCGGCGGCCCGCTCAGCGACTCGCTGCGCTGGAGCCTCGAGGCCGATTACCGCGACAGCAACGGCTACTACAAGAACAAGGACACCGGCAACACCTACTCGCGTGAGTACTACCCGGATCCAGGCTGCGACGACTGCGTGGACTTCTTCGAGGGCTGGGACGTCGCCGGGCGCCTGATCTGGGACCTCAACGCCGACGCGAGCCTGGATACCAAGATCCGCTACGGCGAGGTCGACGCCGGCTCCATCAGCTTCAACTCGGTGTTCCAGCTGCCGGTACCGGTGCAGTTCGGCTTCGACAAGGCGTTCTACGAGAACGTCAACGACCACCCCTTCGGCTTCAACCCCAACGTCAAGCCGTACAATGACCAGCAGTCCTTCGAGCTCTCCAGCAAGCTCGACTACGACCTCGGCTGGGCGGACCTGACCGCCTGGGGCCTGTACAGCGACATCGACAACGACCTCGGCTCCGAGGGCACCAGCGGCGCCTTCGGCTTCTTCTGGGGCGAGGCGCGCTGCCAGGCCTCCACCGCCGCCCTGCAGGGCTTCCCGGTCAACCCGCCGCAGGCCATCGGACCCACGCCCGCCACCTCCATCTTCGGCGCCTACACGCCGACGACCTGCGACGGCACCCAGTACCAGCAGCGCGACCAGAAGGACTACTCCTTCGAGGTCCGCCTCGCCTCCAAGTCCGACCAGCGGCTGCGCTGGCTGGGCGGGCTGTACTACCTGAACATCGACCGCGAGGTCGCCGTCAACACCGGGCTCGACACCGGCACCGGCGTGGCGAAGACGGCCTACACCGCCGGCCCCGACAACCCGACCCAGCAGCTGCTGCACGACCAGTTCAAGACCGATGTGTACGCGGTGTTCGGCCAGCTGGCCTACGACGTCACCGACACCATCGAGGCCTCGCTGGCCCTGCGCTATGACCGCGAGGAGCGCGAGGTGCACAACAAGGTGCCCACCGGCGCCACCACCTCCTACATCGACACCTGCCTCGACGGCGCCGGCATCGACCCGATCAACCCCGGCCTCTGCGGCGGCGCCAGCATCCCCGACAAGGACAAGACCTTCGAGCAGCTGGAGCCGAAGCTCGCCGTCACCTGGGATGCCAGCGAGGCGATCACCGGCTTCGCCAGCATCGGCGTCGGCTTCAAGAGCGGCGGCTTCAACAGCCAGGGCTCCAAGGCCACCATCGACGCCTTCATCAACAACGCGGTGGTCGCCGCCTTCCCCGGCTTCTGCGGCGACAACAGCCCCTGCACGCCAGTGAACATCGCCGACGACTACAAGAAGGAAACCTCGGTGGCCTTCGAGATCGGCGCCAAGGGCACCTGGCTCGACAACCGGCTGCGCGCCAATGCCGCCTACTACTACACCACCGTGGACGACATGCAGTTCTTCGAGTTCTACGTCGGGCCTTTCGGCCTGCTGCGCGTGGTCTCCAACATCGACGAGGTCAACCTCTACGGCGTCGAGGCCAGCGTCAACTGGATCGCCACGGACTGGCTGGAACTCTACGCCGGGGCCAACATCACCCACAGCAACATCGAGCAGAACAGCGTGCGCCCGGACACCGTGGGCAACGAGTCGCCCTACACGCCGGACTGGACCGGCAACCTCGGCGCCCGCTTCACCTGGCCGATCGCCGGCTCGGGCCTCGACTTCATCGCCAACGTCGACGTGCGCGCCGTGGGCGACACCTGGTTCCACACCGTCCAGGACCAGAGTCGCCCGACGCTGTTCTCGCTGTTCGGCTTCGGCTACGGCCAGTACGCACCCACCGAGCGCGACGCCTACACCCTGGTCGACGCCCGGATTGGCGTCCAGGGCGAGCACTGGTCGCTGGTGGCCTTCGGCAAGAACGTCTTCGACGAGGACTACATCGAGGAAGCCATCCCGGCCCCCGAGTTCGGCGGCACCTTCACCCACGTCGGCACCCAGAGCCGGTTCGGGCTCGAGGCCACCTACAAGTTCTGAGCCGGGCTGTGGCCTGGTCGACCGAGGGGGCCCCGCCAGGGGCCCCCTTTTTCATTGCCGCCGGCGGCCGCGCCCGTCCTGGCGCCCATTCTGTGAAAACCCCGGCCGTGCGCTGCAGTGAAGCCGGAGCTTTGTCACAAAACCCCCTCCCCGTCCTTGTCTTTTCCCGCCGGCGTCATCAATATTCATCCCAGCAGACCCGGTCTGCGAGCCAAGCAGAAAGTGCCGGCAACGGCCGATTACTCCAGGCTCGACACACAGAAAAAAGCCAGTCCGTCCGAGGCCCCCATGTGCCAGGTTTCCGACCGTTTCTTCTCCGCCGTCCGCACCCTCTCCGGTGACGGCCCGATCAAGCAGCGCCTCGCCAGCGCCTACAAGGAACATCTCGAGGACCTGCGCGACGAGCAGATCCCGGACAGCATCCGCCAGAAGTTCGATTCGCTGCGCCAGGCGCTGACCGCCGTCGGCCCGGCCAACGGCGAGAGCGCCGTGCACGCCTCGGTGCGCAAGATGTCGGCCGTGGATGCCCAGCGCTATACCACCAGCATCCTGCTGATGCTGGCCGAGCTGGTACGGGTGAAGGGCAACGGCGAACGCCTCGCCTTCGTCAAGCCCGGCCGCCCGGCGATCGCCGAGGAATCAGCCATCCCCGGCGTCATCCAGCTGCACAACCAGGCGCGCTAGAAAAAGGTGTCAGACTTATTTAAAGAGGCGTCAAAAAAAGGTGCCTGACATATTTTAGAAAAGGTGCCTGACATATTTTTCATCAAGAAATATGTCAGGCACCTTTTCTAAAATATGTCAGGCACCTTTTTTTGACGCCTCTTTAAATAAGTCTGACACCTTTTTAGTCTGACACCTTTTTCCTCAGTACGGCCGGCTGAGGTACTTCCCGGACGCCTTGCCGACGACCTTGCCGCCGTCGTACACGCGCTGGCCGCGCAGGAAGGTGGTCTTGACCGCTGCCGTCAGCTCCATGCCCTCGAAGGGCGTATAGCCCTGCTCGGACTCGGAGTCCGCCGAGCGCACCGTCCAGGTCTCGTTCGGCTCGAGGATGGCGAGATCCGCATCCAGCCCCGGCGCGATGTCGCCCTTGCTCGCCAGGCCAAAGCGCCGGGCGGCGTTGTAACTGGTCAGCTTCGCCATCTGGTTGTAGCTCAGCCCGCGGCGGCGGCCCTCGGTGACCAGCGCAGGCAGCAGGTACTCGGTGCCACCGAAGCCGGACTTCGCCAGCCAGATGTCCTTGGGCTTGCGCGGGTCGGTCTTCATCTCGTGCTTGCAGCAGGCGTGGTCGCTGCACACCCAGTCGATGTCGCCCTCGATCAGGCTCTCCCAGAGGAACTCCACGTCCGGCCGCGGGCGGATCGGCGGATTCACCTTGGCGAGCGGGCCGCAGGGCGACTCGGTGTCGAGCATCAGGTGGCCGATGGTGACCTCGCGGCGGAAATTGATGTGCGGGAACACCGCCGCCATCTGCAGCGCCGCCACCACCGCCTTGCGCGAGGTCAGGTGCAGCAGGTTGATGTTCGGCAGGTCGGTCTCGTTGGCGAGGTAGGAGGCGATGAAGATCGCCAGCCCCTCGGAATGCGGCGGCCGCCCGGCGCTGTAGGCCGCCAGCCCCTTCAGCGTGCCCTCCTCCTCCACCATCTTCGTGTAGGCGGACATGATCTCGGCGGTCTCGCAGTGCAGGCTGAGCGAGATGTCATCGGCCTTGTCCGGGTACTTCTCCATGGCCTTCCTGATGCCGCGCATGACGAACTCGAAGTGCGCGATGTCGTACTTCTCGTCCTTGCCGATCATGAGGAACTCGGCCTGGTTCTGCGACCGGCCGTGCAGCCCGTGGCTGCCGTAGAACATGAAGATCTTGAAGGAGGTGACGCCGAAGTCGTTCACCAGCATCGGGATCTCGCGGATGTGCTGCCGGCTCATCGGCGCCAGGTGGTAGGCATAGTCCACGTGGAACTTGCCCTCGGAGATGTCAAGCACCTCCGGGAAGAAGCGCTTGTAGGGGCCGCCCTTGTTCAGGTAGTAGCCGCCGGTGCGCATGTAGTTCAGGCTCGAGGTCACGCCGCCCTGGGCCGCCGCGCGGCTCTCGGTCACCGCATCCTCGCCGAGCGGCGAATAGATGCCGGTGTGCATGTGCGGATCCACCAGGCCGGGGAAGGCCAGGCGGTTCTTCGCGTCGAACACCTCGCGGGCGCTCGCCGCCGGGATGCCCGGGGCGATCTTCGCGAACTTGCCCTTGCTGATGGCGATGTCCGCATCCTCCACCATGGCCGCATTCGGCCGCACGACGCGCACGTTCCTGATCAGCAGATCGAATTCTTTCTTGTCGGCCATGGGAGCTTCCTCGGCGGGGTTTCAGCAGGCGGCAAAGGATACCGGGAATGGGCGCGCCGGCCAATGACCCCGGCGCAGGGATCAGCTTTCCGGAAAGCCTGCTTCGCGCTGATGGCGCACGGCAAGGACGAGCACAACATCCCCTGCGGGCAGCCAGCGGTACTTGGCGACATAGCCATACCGGCCACGCGACAGTACCAGCTCCCGGCGCCCGTCCTCGGCCTCATGACCGAGAAGCGGGTGGTCGGCCAGCAGTTCCATGGCCTGGCGCACACTCAGCATCCGGGCACGGGCCCGTCGCGGATCGTGTTCGGCGAGAAAGTCGAACAGCCGCTCGAGATCGGCAAGCGCCTCCGGCGCTATTTCGACCCGCGCCAACGGCGTGCCCGCGGTCGGCGGGCCTTTGCCCCGGCCGCCCGTGCTTCCAGGTAATCGAAGGCGGCATCGAGGGGGATGGCCTTGCCGGTCGCGAGCGCCCGCGCCTCCGCCCGGGCCGCATCGGCCGCAAACCGGGCGCGAAGCTCCAGCCGCGCCGCCTCACGCTCCAGCGCATCGACCATGAACGCGTGGGGGGTCTTCCTTGCGCTGGCTGCCAAGCCCTCGATGCGGCGCTTCAAGTCATCGGGAAGCTTGAGGCTGGTTGCAGCCATGGCACGAGCATCCGGATCCAGGGTAGTCAGAATGTACTACTTGCCGCCCCCACGGTCAACGCGCCAGCTCCGCCACATGCCCCTCGATGAAGCCCCTCGCCGCGGCGACATCGGTATACAGGCTGACCCCGCCGCCCATGGCGCAGAGGTCGCCCGCCACCCGGCTGGCGATGCCTGCCAGCACCCAGCTGCCATCCGCCCGGCGCAGCAGCAGCGGCCCGCCGCTGTCGCCGCCGCAGGGCCCGGAGGCGCGGTCGATGAAGATGAACCGCGAGTCCTCGCGGCGCAGGTCGTCGAGCTCCACCTCGGATTCCACCAGCCGCTGCGAATACCCGAGCCCGGTCGCCCGCCGGCCCCAGCCGGCGATCGCCGCCAGGGCCTTCTCGCGCAGCAGGGCCGCGGCATCGGCTGCCGTCGCCGGCTGCACCACCGGGCCCGCCACCGGCTCCGCCAGGCGCAGCAGGCCGATGTCCCAGGTCCCGGCCCTGGCGTCGTAGCGCGGGTGCTGGATGGCCTCGGCCACGGCGACAACGCGCGCCTGGCTGCGGTCACTGCTCCCCACCCGGACCTCCGAGCCGGTCGAGGTGCAATGCGCCGCGGTCAGCACCCAGCGCGGGGCGATCAGCTGCGCGGTGCACACCCCGCCCGAGGACGGGCTCACCAGCGCCACCGCCCAGGGGTAGCGCGCGGCGAAGCGCGCATCGCCGACGATGGTGCCATTGACGATGGCGAACGCCGGCGCGACCGCGAGCAGGCAGGCACAGAGCAAAGCCGCGACGGCGGCACAGCGACGACAAGCCATAGCCGGTAATATTAGCCGACGCCCGCCGGGGCGATGGAGGACGGGGACAGGATGGTGACGCAGACCGCAGCCGACAGCCCTCACGACGAACCCGTGTTCGTCGCCGGGCACCAGGGCCTCGTCGGCCGGGCGCTGGTGCGCCGGCTGCAGGCACTCGGCCAGCGCAGGCTGCTGCTGCGCGGCCGCGCCGAACTCGACCTCACCGACCAGGCCGCCGTGCACGCCTTCTTCCAGCGCGAGCGCCCTGCCGTGGTCTACCTCGCCGCCGCGCTCGTCGGCGGCATCCAGGCCAACAGCCGCTTCCCCGCCGAGTTCATCCACCAAAACCTGGCCATCGCCACCCACGTCATCGACGCCGCCCACCGCAGCGGCTGCCGCCGCCTGCTGTTCCTCGGCAGCTCCTGCATCTACCCGCGGCTCGCGCCCCAGCCCATCGCCGAGGACGCCCTCCTCACCGGCCCGCTGGAACCGAGCAACGAGCCCTACGCCATCGCCAAGATCGCCGGCATGCGCCTCTGTGACGCCTACAACCGCCAGTACGGCACCGACTACCGCAGCGTCATGCCCACCAACCTCTACGGCCCGCACGACAACTTCAACCTCGAGACCAGCCACGTCCTGCCCGCGCTGCTGCGCAAGTTCCACGAGGCGCGCGAATCCGGCGCCGCGGAAGTCGAGGTCTGGGGCAGCGGCCAGCCGCGGCGCGAGTTCCTGCACGTCGACGACATGGCCGACGCCTGCGTGTACCTGATGAGCCTGCCGCGGGACCGCTTCGCCGCCGTCACCACGCCCGCCGCCTCGCACATCAACATCGGCACCGGCGAGGACATCGCCATCGCCGAGCTCGCCGAACTGGTGCGCGAGGTGGTCGGCTACCGGGGCCGCATCCGTTTCAACCCCGATTACCCCGACGGCACGCCGCGCAAGCTGCTGGACGTGAGCCGGCTGCGCTCGCTCGGCTGGCAGGCGCGGATTCCGCTGCGGGAGGGGGTGGCGGGGACTTATGGGTGGTACCGGGAGAACTGCTGACCTCCGGCTCCCATGCCTGTCCTCATCATGAGCAGACACCCAGAACCACAAGTGGCTTACGGTTCCTGCCGGTCCCACGGGAATTGCCTCGGGGGCTGCCGATGATTGCTGACAGCTTCTCCCGCCTGAGGGCCTATTGCGAGACTGAAGATTACCGGGGCTGGGATCCGTACGATGGCCTGAACTCAGCCATATTTCAGGCCACCCCCCTGAAGCATTGGGACATCGCCAGACTGGTGCTGATCCAGCTCTGCAAGCGCTCACCCGTGAACCTGCGGCCCTTGCTGAGGGTTCCAAAGCAGCACAATGCGAAGGGCATCGGACTGTTCCTCAGCGGCTATTGCAACCTCTACAAGCTCGTCCGCAATGGCGATACCAGCTTTGGTTCGCAGGACGAGCTGCGAGGCCGGATCGAGACCGTGGCAGAGCTGCTGCTCGGCTTGCAGAGCAAGGGTTACTCTGGTGCGTGCTGGGGCTACAACTTCGACTGGCAGGCACGGCGCCTGTTCTTCTTTCCGGCACACACCCCCACCGTGGTGGCGACCAGCTTCTGTGCCACGGCCCTGTTCTCCGCGTACGAGGCAACGGGAAACTCGCGCTACCTTGAGACCGCCTTGTCGTCAGGCCAGTTTGTCCTGCGCGATCTCAATCGCCGACCCTGTGACAACGGGTTTCTGTTGTCGTACAGCCCGATGAAGGAAAACGATTCCGTCTATAACGCGTCACTCCTCGGGGCCAAGCTGCTGAGTTTTTGCTATCACCATACGGCGGACGATGTATTCCGGGATACAGCACGGCAGATTGTCTCTGCTGTCTGTGCCGGGCAGGGCGACGATGGCTCGTGGATCTACGGCCTGCTTCCGGCCCAGTCGTGGATCGACAGCTTTCATACCGGATACAACCTCGACGGGATTGCCCATTACATGAGGCTGTGCGATGACCCCAGCTTCGCCACCAACCTGGAAGAGGGACTGGATTTCTATATCAGGAATTTTTTCCTTGCGGATGGCACTCCGAAGTATTACCACAACCGCACCTATCCCATTGACATTCATTGCCCAGGACAGCTTCTCGTGACCGCGCATGTCCTTGGCCAGTGGCCGTACATGGCGGAGACCTGCCGCAAGGTGCTGGCCTGGACGATCAGGAACATGCAGGACGAGAGGGGCTACTTCTATTATCAGCTGAAGGAAGGCATCAGCTCGAAGCTGTCCTACATGCGCTGGAGCAATGCATTCATGTTCAATGCACTCAGTCACTACTTTCTTGCGGAATCAGCCGTGCCCTCCGGCACTCGTTCTGCCGCCAGCCACTAGCTCGCCTCCAATCTGTCCGCATGAAGGTCTGGATCGACTTGTCCAACAGCCCGCATGTGGCCTTCATGCGTCCCTTCGTACGCAGGTTCAACGAGGATGGCGTCGCCTATGTAATCACCGCGCGAGACTATGGCAATACCATTGACCTGCTTGCTGCCGAGGGCTGGGACTTCCATGTTGTGGGTGGGCATGGGGGAAAGCGATTCTTCGGCAAATTGCTCGCATTCCCTTCCCGTGTATGGTCCCTCGCGCGCTTCCTGCAAACTCATGGTCCCAGCGTCGCATTCTCGCAGAGTTCCTTCTACTCACCGCTGGTAGCGCGTCTTCTGGGAATTCCCTTCGTGTACACCAACGACAACGAGTACGCCAAAGGCAACCTGTTCGGCCGCCTGCCTGGCGGAGTGGCCATTTACCCTGCTTCCCTGCGCCACAGCCGGCCTGCGCGCTGGTTCCTCGGGCGGAACTCCCTGTTCTTCGATGGCGTAAAAGAAGGCATTTACCTTTCCCGGATGCCGATTGCCGGGTCGAAAGCGCACGCGAACCGGGTATTCTTCTATCGCCCGGAGCCCTGGCAAGCGCAGTACCATGACGCCGATCCCGCGTTTTCCCTGGAGATTATCCGGGCCATGCAGGCACTTGGCGATGTCAAGGTCGTCTGCAGGGACCATCGCCAGCGCGCCTACTACCATGAGAAGTTCGCCGATAACAGGAACGTGACGGTTGTCGAAACAGTGGTCACCCTCGATGATATCGTGCAGCATGCGTCCGCCTTTGTTGGCTCGGGCGGAACAATGTGCCGGGAACTCGCTCTGCTTGGCGTGCCAACGGTATCGCTGTACACAGGGGCCCTATTGTCGGTCGACCGGACCCTCATCGAGGCTGGCTTGATGCTTCATACCCGAGATCCCATCGAGATGCAGGGCTTCCTGCGCAGCCCTGACCTGCAGGCCGGCCACAGGCAGTCGGCCGAGAACATGCTGAGGCTCGGCGCTGCCGCCTTTGATGAACTGTGCAGCAGGGTCTATGCGCTCGGCAAACGCTGAACATGGCCGCATTCCCGGTGGGCTAGCTTGAGCAAGAAAAGGGCGCTGATTGTCGGTTTTGGCCGCATGGGCCTGTCTCATGCGGCCCTGATGTCCGGCCTGCTCGGGCCGGACAATGTCGAGTTTTCCGTTTCCGACCCCGGTTTCTTTTCAAGGCTGGTCGCCCGGTCCTTGATCAAGGACCTGCGGTTCGTCCGCCTGAAGACTCTGCAACGCCACCGGGATCTGCTGCATTCCTTCGATTACATCCTGCTGACTGCCCCTCCGTTCCTGCGTTCGGAGTTCCTGGAATTGCTTGCAGACTTTCGGGGTCGGGTATTTGTTGAGAAGCCGGTCTTCTGCCATCTCTCCGCCAACCAGATGTCGGGCTATGTCCTTCAGCATGCTCCCCTGAACCCGGTGCTGCGCGACCGATTGCGCGGCCTGCCGATCAGCGAAGTTACCGCACGCCTGGTAACCAATGCATCGTTTGAAAGCATCAAGAGCGGCTGGCGATCCAAGTCATTCGGCTCTGTCCTCCATGAATTTGGTGGCCACGTCCTGTCCCTTGTTGGCGCTTCATGGCCCGACGACAATATTTTCCGGAGCCACATCAACGACATTCAGCTTGAAATTGCCAGACACTCGCGGGACGAGGTCCGGTTTGCCTTCACGGAAGCAGCCGTGCGTTACTCCATCGAGCTGCTTGCCAATCGTCAGGATGTGCGCAAGGCCTCGTATGACATACAGGTCCGCACCGCCCACGGCGACGTCCATTACGATCTCTACTCGATCAGATCCACCATTCCAGGATTCGACGCGACATCCATTCCAGAGCTGGGCATCAGCGTGGACTTCTATCTCCGCGGATTCGAGTTCACACGCCAGATGACGGCCTTCCTCGACGGGACGATGGATATCCTGTCGAGCGAGCAGATCGCCAACATGGAGCAATTGCTTCTTGCAGTTGAGCGTCATTGAAAATCCTATTGGGTGACAATCCGTTCTTTGGGGTCAACCACAGGCTTGGCTCGAAGGCGCTGGATGATGAAAGCGAACGTTTCGATACGGCTGCGCTGGTCATAGCGGCGGCTCAGACACACGGCATCCGCTCGCTGATGTTGTCCACGCACCCCGGGTATGACCGGCTGCTAACAACGGCCGTCCGCGCCCTGGCGGAACCCCATGCATTCGAGATTGCGCCGGTGGTGCCCTATCCGCACACGATCAACAACATCATCGCGCAGGATGGTTATTCGGGCTTCCTGAAGCGCCTGGGGTTTCGTGACATCGCCGCAGTGACAGCCGATGCGCTCAGGCTCACCGGCTTTTCCCGGCGTCGCGGCAAAGCGGCACTCGAGAGAGCGTTCCGGCTGATCATCGACGTCGAGCTCGACTGCATCCGCAAAACCGGCTTCGCGGTCCGCCATGTCTGCCTGCACAATATCCTCACAGACCTGCTGCTCGCCTTCGGGCGCTTCGAGATGCTCCAGGGCTTCATCAACGCCTGCTCACGCCTTGGCTTGCGAGCCGTCCTGATCTCGCAGAACCCCGCTGCACTGTTGTCCGCGCCGTTGACGGGGCCATTGGTGGCGTGCTTCTCCTACAACAAGCTCGGATATATGGTCAATCCTTCTATCGAGAGGGTCGTCGACGCCATAGCCACGTCAGACAGGTCGAACTGGGAAATGTGGGCAATGCAGATCCTCGCCGGCGGTGGCATCACCCCCGAAGCCGCCATGCAGGATGACGTGCTACGTCACTTCGACGCGGTTCTCTATGCAACGACAAAGCCAGAACGAATCGGACAATTAATCGACGTGGTCAAATCCAGCGGCCTTGTCGCAAACCCGCGTCAGACCGTTGCCTCGCCGCCAGGCGACGGCTAATCAGCGCTTCGGCATACGCGGTACCAGCGCCTGCAGGAAGACTTCCCGCAATCGGGCGGCAACCACCTCGGTATCATGCTTTTCGACAACCTCGCGGTAACCCGCCTCCGCCAGCCGCTCACATTCGAGATCGTCACGCAGGAGACGGCACATGGCTTGGGCAATGCCGCCGATATCTCCTGGCTCCACCATGCGGCCACTGACGCCATCCGTGACAATACTCGGTACCCCTCCTACAGGCGTCGCAATAACCGGCAACCGGCTCGCCATCGCTTCCAGAATCACGTTGGGCACCCCCTCTGTATAGCTTGGCAGAATGAGCAGGCGGGATGAGTGCAACAGGTGCAGGCGCTGCGCACCCTCGACCCAACCCAGGACACGCATTGACGAGTCCAGGCCGCGCTCGACAATCTGCGTGCGCAATTTGTCCACTTCCTTCGGGCCTGCAAACACAAGCGTCGCGTCCGGGAACTCCTGCAAGACCAGCGGCATCGCCGCGACCAGGTCATAGACGCCTTTGGCAGGCACGATCCACCCCAGATAGAGAATCTGGCGACGTGAACGTGGCGCCCTGTTTGCTTCGACCGCATAGCACCGCGTATTGACCGGGTTTCCGACAACAACCATTTTCTCCTGGGGAAACACACCTGCGAACGAATCCCGCTGCAGGTCAGAAAGGAAGATGATCCTGAGGCTCCAGCGAGCAAAGCGGCGTATCAGGGACTGCCGCCATACCGGTCCGGCAGCATAGAACTCGCGAAAGTGGGCGGGATGGATATGCATGATCTGCGGAATGCGCAGCAGACGAGCTGTGAGCAGATAGCAGGCCTTGCGGTAGAAGCTCAATCCGCTGGAAACGTGCACGACGAGCAGGTCTGGCCTGCCAATGACCATGCGACCAACAAATGCCAGGTAGCGCCATGATGAGTAGGCCAGGCGGGACAATCTTCCGGCTTCCGTACAGGAAGCGAAGTGATGGCAGTCGAATTCCGACCACAGGCTACTGCTCCGGTAGTTGTTGATTACAGCCGCGATCCCTCCTTGCGCCTTTCTGCCAGGACCCACCATCACGATCCGCAGCTTACGGTCCGCGCTGCTGGTCATGACCCGCCCACACCATCGACGCTGCGCCTGTTCAATAGCGTGCCGTACAGCAGTTCATGGCGGGCAATGCAGGTATCCAGTCCATACCTTTTCTCTATAGCGGTCCGTCCGCTGCGCCCCATCTTCTCGTGCAAGGATCCGTCGTTCAGCAATCGCATGATCCTCTCGGCCGCAATCCCGACGTCGTTTCTGGCAACGAGATAGCCCTCCACACCGTCGTGCAGGATCTCGACAGTGCCGCCATCTTCGGTGGCGACGACAGGCACGCCGCAGGCCATCGCCTCCATGACCGCGTTGGGTAATCCCTCGGAAATGACTCGGTAATTGGTAAACAGACAGGCCACGTCCAGGATTCCGGTCAGCACATCGATATCCCGGCGATATCCGGTGAACACCACGTTCCGCGCCAGTCCCAGCTCCAGGCACCGGGCCTCCAGCGAGGCCCGGTTCGGACCGTCCCCGATGACCAGGAAGCCGACTTCCGGCTGCTGCTGCAGCACCCGGAGTGCGACCTGCAGGAACGCCTCGTGGTCCTTGAAGCCGGAAAGGGTAGCTACCATGCCGATCAGTTTCGTGAATCGGCCTAGATGCAGGTCCTCACGCAGCTGTGCGATATGGTCGGGCTGCGACGCAAAGCGCCGCAGGTCCAGGCCATTCGGAATGACGTGGAAGTTGGCCCGCCAGTGGCGAAAGCGATTATCGAATCCCGCGGCTGAATTCGACAGCAAGGCATCCGCACCGTATGCCTGAACGACCCGGCACAGGCGGTAAGTCAGGCCAATATCGCGGCTGTCGCGAATGGCCGATGCGACGATGGGCACACCGGCCAACCGTGCAGCAATGACGCCAAAAGTGCTGGCGAGGTTCAGGTAAGTATGAATCAGCTGGATGTGCCGGGAACGAATCAGCTTGACCAGGGACAGGATAGGCCCGGCCACGTCAAAGCGCCCTGAGCGGCGCAATACCTCCAGCCTGACATGAGGCAGTTCTGCAACCTGCCCGTAGAATCCCTCCTGGGTGGCTGTTTCAGGCCCAATGAATACCGCTACCGTCATCTCATAACGGGCCGGATCCAGACCCCGCACCAGTTGCACCAGCTGCCGCTCCGCTCCGCCCGTATACAGCGAAGCCGACACGAACAGCAGCCGGATCCGATCAGGTGGGACAGATGTGACCGAGACAGTACCCGTCAACGGTCGCCCCCTCCAGCTGCCTT
Source organism: Gammaproteobacteria bacterium (assembly GCA_015709695.1). Taxonomy (NCBI): domain Bacteria; kingdom Pseudomonadati; phylum Pseudomonadota; class Gammaproteobacteria; species Gammaproteobacteria bacterium. The sequence continues at coordinate 1,645,881 of CP054183.1, forward strand.
CTCCAGCAGCTGCCCGGCACCGACGCTCGCGCCTTCTCCGGACGTTACCAGGCCAGGTACCTCCAGCGGCCTGCCGGCACCAATGGCCGGGCTGCCTGGCAGCAGGCCGAAGTCATGCTGGTCCGGATCCCGAAACCTTGGGTCGGCCACCTGATTGTCCCGGACAAGATCGCCACGCACGGCATGCAGCTCGGCGGCATCTTCCGACCACTGCTTCCGATAGAGGACCCGCACCGGCCGGTCCGGGTTGTACATCAGGTTGTTGCTGATCTCCTGCGGCCCGACAGACGCGTCCGGCGCAACGGCAAAGCAGGCATCCTTTCGCGTCGGCACCGTTGCCCGCCCGCAGTCGACCATGATGTTGTTGACGATGCGATGACCTGAAGACATGCCGGCCACACCAGGTATGAACTGCACGGCCACGTCCGCCATATTCACCATGGTGTTGTTCGCTACCAGGTTGTCGCGACTCCAGACATAAGGCTGCAAGCTGAAGCACTGACCTGTCGGGTAGCTCTTTGCCTTGCTGTTGCTGGTGTTGTAGCAGATGTTGTCAACGAAGTAGTTATTGTTGCCGTTGATCTGCGCTGCAACGGAGAAATCATGCATGACGTTGCGATACACAAGGTTGTCCCGCACAGAATCCGGCCTGAGACCGTCGACGCCGAACGGCCGGCAGTAGTCGAAGTAGCTGCTGTCCGGACCACAATGGAATTCGTTATCGAACAACCTGTTGCGCCTGACGCCCGGGGAATCCGGCCAGTGCGCATCCAGGTAAACGCCATTGTGCGACCATGCCACGAAGCGGTTCCGGTAGATGCGCGAGTCCTGCACCCCTGCCACGAAGTGCACACCCTCGCCTGACACATGTGGTTCGTAGCCGACCATGCCCCAGCGAATGCCGCTGTCGATCAGGTTGTCGTGGATCTCCAGGCGACTGATCGGCGTCGCGAATGATTGCGCACGTATCCCGGTAGCGCTGTCCAGGCCAATGACCGAATTGCGGACTTCGATGTCCGAAGAGGCCCCCCTGATCTCTACGGCACCCAGGCTGCCGCCCTCGATCGCAAGGCCGTCAATGATGATGTGCTGCTGGTCCTCGATGTAGACCGGAAACCGGGAGTCACGCTTGTCGAACTGCTGCATCCCCGCGATGCTGGTGTAGATGCGCGCGGGATTACCGCGTGGCGAACACACGAGCAGCGTTGTGTCATGGTGAAACCACTCGATGACCTGGGAACCGTGTCTCTCGCACAGGTCCAGCTCGGTCCGCGCCTTGCCGAAGGCACGACGCTGGTCCAGCAGCAGCACCTCTGGATCCCCACTGCGGAATTCCCTGGTGCTGAATGCCCATACATCCCCGCGAATGCGCTTCCAGCGTTCCGGGTTCAGCCCCTCGCGCAGGGTGTTTTCTATCCTTATCCGGGGCCGCGGGCCCTGTCCATAGGCACCGATGAGCACGGGTTGTGTCGCCGATGCATGGCTCGGCCCGACGATCTTTATCGGACTTCCTGACAGCGTCCCGGCCTTCTGGAGGTAGCGATTGCCGCCGGTGAACTGCCGTATGTGGCTCCAGTCGCAGTACGGATCATCGATGGAACCGGAGCCCGGGCAGGCTGCATGGCGGGACGGATCCACGTGAATGTCCGCAGCCAGCGTTGCCCTGCAGCCCGTGATGCCGGCCAGTAGCGCCAGCAGCCCTGCGCCGATTGCCGTCGTCTGCCTCATGACGGCTTGCCCAAGCTTTCGATCAGGACCCTGTACTTCTCCTCGACAGCCCCTGGACCGAAGTGCGCGGCAAAGTAGTCCTGGATCGGCCCCGGCGGGAACGCACCCGGCCGCGTGCTTACCCCAACAGCAGCCTCCAGTTCCCCTTCGTTCTTCACGACGGTGCCGAGACCGCCGCCGGCAATCATGCCATCGGGGTCGACATAGGAAACAATGGGAATACCCCGCCGCATGGCCTGCAGGAAGACGTTCGGAAAACCCTCCCTCTCGGAAGTACTGACGAGCGTCCGGCAGCGATCGAAGTGGTCCTCGACACTGGCTGGTGGCTGGAAACCCAGAACTCGTAGATTACTGATGCCAGCGGCAGCCGCTTTAACACGACCATACAGGGCAGCCTCGCCCGCAGCCGGCGGGCCGATCATGGTAAAGCGGAGGTCCGGCAAGCGACGAGCAAGTTCAACAAACATCAGCGGACGCTTGAAGGATGCGAGGCGCCCCACCCACAGAATCTCTGTGCGGTCGGCCTCCGGCAGCGACCGGGATCCGGTACCAAGGAAATTTGGGATCAGCACCGCCTCACGGCCGTAGTGAGTTTGCAGCAATTCCTTCTGAGTTCCATTCTGAACCACGATTACATCCGCTCGCTGCATCCCATATCGGAATAACCAGCGATCGCGTGCGAGGCGTGGACACTCGCGACCAGGCATAAAATCCGAGTCATGCGCTGCTGCATAAACAAAATGCAGCGGCTGGAATCGCCTGAGCAATGCCAGCAACGCCGGCATGTAGCCGGCCGCTCGGCTGTAATAGATATCCGCCCCCGAGCGACGAAGCGCACGCCAGATGCTGGTCATTCGCGGATGCAGGAAACGCAACCCAGGCACCCCAGCCGAGGGCCTGTAGGCCTTATAAACCACGCAGCCATCGATGATCTCACCATCAGGCTGGCCATGGTCCTCGGTCACGAAGCTGACCTCGTGACCCATGCGCTGAAGAAGGCGGGCAATCTGCAGCTGCTGCATCTCCGCGCCCCCCACCTGCTCGATACCCGTGCCGCCGTGGAGCACCGGGTAGATGGTCATGGAAACGAAGCAGATGCGCATGGCTGCGGATGACGTTCAGCCCGCTGATGGCACGGTCGGCGCCGAATCTGCTGCACCTTCTGGCGCTTGCAGCAGCACTACCTGCCCGCTGTCGAAAAGCGGCTGGAAGCCGAGCGTCTGCAAGCCATCCACCGCCGCCAACACCTCGGCGGAGCTGATCTTCCGATCGACGAGTACGTAGCGCAAGCCCAGGTCCCGGGCCAGGCCAGCCATCGACTGTGCTTCCGCGAGTCGCTGGCGAATGGTAAGCCGGTCGAACGTCATGGCCTTGCTGCCATGACCGGAGGACAGCATGACCAGGGGCGTGTAATACACCAGCGGCGGGAAGCTCACTCGCGGTACTACCAGTGCGCAGCCCTGGAGGTTCTGCTTGCGGATGAACGCAAAACACTCGAGCCAGGCTACCGGCAGCTGGTTGGCAACGACTACGCCGAACTCCCGCCAGACAATAACCACCGCAACCAGCCCCAGCCCCCCTACCGCCAGTAGCCACCAGCCGCCGGCTGGCAGCGTCGCTGCCAGCAGCCAGGCCACCATTGGACTTGCAAAGAACATATGGTTGACGCTGTTGCCCATCACCCAGACGATTGCCAGCACAAGGATGCCCACGACAAAGGCCGCAGCAAGCGCTAGATCCGGAGGCAGGATCTGGCCGCGACTCCCGGCGAGCACCAGCGTGACGCCCAGCAACGGCAACCAGGGATTGGCCTTGACGATATGCACCGGGTTGCCGAACTCCCGTCGCAGCCGCTGCTGCTGGCCGATGCGCGCATGCACGAGGACACGGCGCAGGTGGTCGCGAATCACGGGACCATACCGGCCACCGGTGACCAGCCAGGCCAGCGCGAAGCCGAGCAGGAGGGCAGTGAGCAACTGGGCGTGGCGCTGCTGGCCTGACGCCCAGAAGCCGATGGCCACCACCGGCGTCACCAGCACGAGGATCTGCGTGACCATGCGCTGGGACAACAGGGCGAGCGCCACGGCCGTGGCACCGGCCAGCACCCACAATACATTGCCGTCGGCAATATAAGCCGACAACGCTCCCACGAAACCCGTGAACCAGAACAGCGCCAGGCCGCGCGGCGTGAGCGAGGCAGTCATGATGGCGTTGATCGGCGTCAGCAGGAAAACCAGTGCTGCCAGTACCGCCCGCCAGGGCTCGAGCCCGAACAGCAGGTGGCCCAGCCCGGCCACCAGCACGGCTGTCAGCAGGTCCACCGCAGCCACGAGGCTCAGCACCAGCGCATAGGGCAGTTCTGCCAGCGGAACGAGCAGGGCCATCAGCAGCGGTGGTAGCTGCAGGACCTCGCGCTCCCCAGTCCTGTAGAAGCTGAGTTCCGGGAACAGCGTACGCTGGCGCCTCATTTCCCTTGCGGTGCGCAGGTAGGTGAAGGCATCGCCAAGTGCCGGGCGCGAGTTGACGCGGACGATGCGCCAGGTCTGCAGGAAAATCACGCCTGCCGCGAGCCAGGACAGGAGCCAGCCGGTGACAGCCATGCCCGTGTCACCGGTCATGCGCGAGGCGTGCCCCGGCCCGGCTCGCCGACGGGCTCGGCTTCCCCATCGGGCGCCGGCGCCGTCCGCCACACCACCGGTTCACGCTGCACCTGCCGCCACAGTGCCAGCAACAACCCGACCATGGTGCTGGTCGCGAGCTCAGGGCTGAAGATGCCCGCGTTGTGGAATACCGCGTTGCCCATCACCGCCAGCAGGCCGACCGAGAAGCAGAGGTACGGGATACGCAGGTCCGGGTGGGTCCGGAGCACCGCGGCCTTCAACGTCCGCTGCGCCTTCCACAGCGCCCACAGGCAGGCCAGCAGCACCAGCCAGCCGGGCACACCTGCCCGCACGCCGACATTGATGTAATGGTTGTGGGGCGCCAGCACCTCTGCCGCCAAGACACCGGAAAACACCGCATCCCCGCCGATGACCTCCCGCGCATACTCGCGCTGTGTCGGCCCGATGACCGGGTGCTTGAGCACGCTGGTGATGCCATGCACCTGGTACATGATCCGGGTCACGACCTCGTCGATGCTGGTGCCACCGAAGCGGTCCGCCAGCGTTCCACTGGAGAGGGCTACCTGGTTCACGGCGCCGGGGCTGGCGCCCGGAGCCCGACTGCCGATCAGCTGTTGCATGCCGATGAATGCCAGCGCCAGCACCGCCAGCAGGACAAGGTTGCGCGCTCGTTGCTGCGCCTTCAAAACCAGGTACAGCACACCCACGAAGAAAACTGCTGCAGATGCCCGCTCGGCATTGAGGAACAGTCCCAGCACCAGCACCACCAGCGCCGCCAGCCAGATCAGCTTTTTCTCCCGCTGGTAAAGGCCCACCGCCAGGAACGGAAATGACGCCAGCAGGTACGAGAAGATATGCGGAGGCCCGTACAGGCCGGCGATCTGGCTGCCCTCGCCAATCATCATCTCGCCGGTGTCACTCGAGTGCAGCATCCAGTCGCGGATCGAGGCAAACGGCTCGCCGATGAAAAACACCAGGCTGCCGAACACCACCTGTATCACGCCTACGACCACCAGCAGCTTGAGGATCTGCCGCCTGGTTGCCGGGTAGCTGCAAACGTCGGCCAGGAGCAGGATGTAGACGGCCGCACGGAGGTGCCGGCCGGGGTTGCCAATGACACCACCGCGCAGGAAATCATGGGCCACGTCCAGCATGCTGAACAGCACCAGCAGCATGACCACCGCCGACAGGCGCCCACTGGAGAATGCAAGCCGCGACAGCCGGCCACCGTAGAGCAGCAGCGCCGCCAGGAACAGGAAATTCTCAGGTGCCAGGTTGACACCGGGCAACACCGGTAACGGAAAGAAACGGATGAGGATCAGGCCCACGAGCAGCCACAGGCCCAGCGACCCGGCCCGGGCCTGGCCTGGAATGGTGGTCAACCTGCGTGCATCGGCCGCCATCGCCCCTCAGCCCCGCACGCGCCGGCGCAGGCCGTCGAACAGGCGGAGTTCCTCCGCATCGAGGCCATGGTTGAAGAACACCGCCACGCAGTAGAGCAGCCCGCAGCCGGCGATGAGCAGCAGCAATTGCATGACGTCGACCACGTGTTCCTTCAGCAGCAGCGCCACGGTGACCGGCACCGCGAGGTTGACTACCGTGCGCCCCATCATCGCGAACGGGAAACTCAGCGGCACCGAAAACACGCGCCGGAAGGCGAACCAGTAGAGCGCCAGCTGCAGTACCGCCGCGCTGCCCGTCGCCAGCGCCGCCCCGGCGATGCCCCAGCGTGGCACCAGCAGCACATCGAGCAGCAGATTGTAGACAGAGGTCAGGCCCGAGAACAGCAACAGGACGTTCTTCTCCAGCACCGCTATCAGGGGCACGAAGGGAAAGGTCAGCCCGAGGCAGAAGCCGAAGCCCGCGAGGACCGCCAGCGGCCCGAAGGCTGGCGCATAGGCCGGCGAATACACCAGGCGGATCACCTCCCCGCCCAGCACCAGCAGCAGCGTCACCAGCGGCCAGTGCAGCAGCATCACCGCCTTGTTGAGGAAGCGGAAGGCCCGCAGCAGCTCCGCCTGGCCGCCGCCGGCAGCATGGCGGGCGGTCAGCAGCGGCGTCAGCACGCCGCGCAACAGGCTCGCCGGGTTGAGGGCGTTCGCGAACAGGATCAGCGTCGAGGCCAGGCCGTACAGGGCCACCTGTTCCGGCCCGAGGTAATGGGCGATGACGAAGCTGTCCACCGACAGATCGCGGAACACGTTGACATTGATCGCCAGGTAGCCGATGAGCGAGTAGCGCAGGATGCGGCCGCGGTAGTCGTCGGCGTCGATCTCCGCCGCGCCGCCCGCCGCCGGCGGATGCGCACCGAGCCACTGCCGGTTGCGCACCAGGATGTAGGCCAGCGCCAGCGCCGGCGCCACGAACAGCGCGCCCAGCACGCCGACCAGGCCGAGCCCGGCGAGGAAAGCCACGGTGAACCCGGCGAGCTTCAGCAAGGCCACGACCGCCCGCAGCCCGCTCATCTCCACGTAGGCGCCCCGCGCGGAGAACAGGCTGTAGCCGTTGATGCTGTTCGCGCTCTGCACCACGAGGATCGCGCAGACCAGCAGCAGCGCATCGGTCAGCGCCGGCGGGAAGGCGAAGAAGGCGCCGACCGGCCCGCGCGCCGCCAGCAGGATGCCGCAGAACGCCAGCAGTGCGATCGCCCGCACCACCCGCACCGCGAGCAGCAGCGAGCGCAGGGCACCGAAGCGCCCGCGCGCCACCATCTCCGCGCCGAAGCGCTGCAGGGTGGCCTCCAGCCCGCAGGAGGTCACGTAGGAGCCGATCATGATGATGGAGCCGGCGAGCTTGTAGGCGCCGTAGTCCGTCACGCTGAGCGTGCGCACGGTGAGGATGGAGACCGCCACCCCCACCACCGTCTCCACCAGGAAGGCGCCGTAGCCGGCAGCCGACCAGGCGAGGGCGTTCTGCCGCGGGGCCGCGGGTTTCATCGTCCACCGCCCGGCTGGCTCGTGGCCGCCACGTCGGCATCCAGCCACGCCTGGAACCCCAGCACGAACCACATCTGGCCCGACCAGTCATGCGCGCCCGAGACGTGCTCCCGCCACTTCGCCCGGATCCCGGCCGGGTCGAAATAGCCTTCGCGCCGCAACCGGTCCTCCGCCAGCAGCCCCTCGGCCCAGTCGCGCAGCGGTCCCCGCAGCCAGCTGTCGATCGGCACGGCAAAGCCCCGCTTCGGCCGGTCGATCAGCACGCGGGGCACGTGCCGGTACAGCACCTGGCGCAGCAGCCACTTCGATTGCCCGTCCCGGACCTTGAGATCCGGCGGCAGGCACCAGGCGAACTCCGCCACGCGATGGTCCAGCAGCGGCACGCGGGCCTCGAGGCTCACTCCCATGCTGGCGCGGTCGACCTTCACGAGGATGTCGTCGGGCAGGTACATCACCATGTCCTGGAACATCATGAAGTCCAGGAAGCGGTCGAACGACGGCCAGCGGGCAGGATCGGTGAGCACGGTCAGCGGCTCGCGCGCACCCGGCACGATCCGTTCCGGCTCGGGCCAATGGGAGATGCGGTGGGCGAAGAACCGCTCACGCGATGCCGCCGGCAGCATGGCCGCGAGCTTGCGCAGCGGGTGCCCGGTGAACTCCGGTGCGAGCGCACCGACCAGCGACGCCAGCGCGCGCCGCAGCGGCCGGGGCATCCAGCCGATGCGGCGCCACAGGGCGGATTCACGGAAGTAGCGCCGGTACCCCGCGAAGAACTCGTCCCCGCCGTCGCCGGAGAGCGCCACCGTGACGTGCTGGCGCGCCAGCTTCGCGACCAGATAGGTGGGAATCTGCGAGGAATCGGCGAACGGCTCGTCGTAGAGCGTGGGCAGCAGCGGGATCACGCCCATCGCCTCCTCCGGGCTGACGTAGAGTTCCGTGTGCCGGGTGCCGAGATGGCGCGCCACCTCGGCGGCGTGCACCGCCTCGTTGAACCCCGCCTCGTGGAAACCGATGCTGAAGGTGTTCACCGGTTGCGACGACTGCGCCTGCATCAGCGCCACCACGGTGGAGGAGTCGATGCCGCCGGAGAGGAACGCGCCCAGCGGCACGTCAGCCTCCATGCGCAGGGCCACCGCGTCCTTCAGCAGCGCCTCCAGTTCGTCGATGGCCTGCTCCGGCGCCACCCTGCGCGGCCTGGCCGCGCCCTGCTCCGCCACCTGCGCCGCGGACCAGTAGGCCTGCGGCTGCGGGAGATCGCCGGGCGCGGCCGCTGCCGGCAGGCTCAGGCAGGTGCCGGGCAGGAGCTTGTGGATGCCGCCATGGATGGAGAACGGCGCGGGCACGTAGCCGTGGCGCATGTAGAGGGCCAGCACGTCGCGGTCCACCTCGCCCCGCCAGGCCGGATGCGCCCGCAGCGCCTTCAGCTCGGAGCCGAAGAGGAACACCCCGCCCATCCAGCCGTAGTACAGCGGCTTCTCGCCGAGGCGGTCACGGGCGAGGTGCAGCGTCCGCTCCTGCCTGTCCCACAGGGCGAAGGCGAACATGCCGTTGAAGCGCCCGAGCGCCGCGCGCAGCCCCCAGTGGGCGATCGCCGCCAGCATCACCTCGGTGTCGGAATGGCCCCGCCAGGCCACCGGCCCGGCGGCGGCCTCGAGCTCGGCGCGGACCTGGCGGTAGTTGTAGACCTCGCCGTTGAAGGCGATGACGTAGCGGCCGCAGGCCGAGTGCATCGGCTGGTGGCCTTCGGGAGAGAGGTCGATGATCGACAGGCGGCGGTGGCCGAGGCCGATGCCCGCCTCCGCGTCCTGCCAGATGCCGCCGTCGTCGGGTCCTCGGTGGCGGATGCGCTCCGCCATCGCCCCGAGGATCGCGGCCCGGGACGCGGCATCGCGGGCATGGCCCCGGTCAATGAAGCCGCAGAGGCCGCACATCGCTCGTCCCCGGGCGGCCCACGCCACCTGGCGCGGCTGTCGTCGCCGCGGCGCTCCCGTCGGGTCTGGTGATCATCACTGCGCGGGGCTGCCCGCCGGTCCCGCCACCAGGCTCTTCTGCGGGATGAAGTAGTAGAGCTTCGGCTCGGCGAGGCGGATGAAGGCCTCCACGCGGCGGTCCGCGGCGGCGATGTCCTCGCCGCCGGTGACGGGCACGGTGACCCGCACCATGGCGCCGTCGGTGCGGTTGTGCCACAGCGAATCCCAGAAGATGAACCACTTCACCAGGTACTCGCTGGTGAGGTAGCGGCCGCGCTGCATGAACCAGTAGTACACCAGTGCCCTGGTGTCGCCCTTGGTGATGAGCGCGCGGTTGACCTGCAGCGGCGCGCCGCCCGGGCCGGCATCGGCGAGGCTGCGGGTGCCGAACTCCTCGATCTGCCAGCCGCCGCCGGGCAGGCAGGCCTTGGGCGAGTGCACCGAGGCGCCCTTGCGCTGGGAGTCGTAGTAGGCGACGTAGAAGTCCAGCGGCACGGGGTCGCCCTGCTGCCTGTAGGTGGCGACCAGGTAGTCGGTGAGCTTCAGTTCGCCGAGCACATCGCTGCCGAGGACGCCGTCCTGGCCGCGCCAGGTGCCGAGCACCAGCGGGAAGCTGCTGAGCGCGGCACGCCCCTGCGGCACCACCTCCTCGCGGACCTGGATGGCGAGCGAGCCGGCCATGCCGGCCACCAGCAGCCCGAGCGCCACGTAGACCGGTGCGCGGGCGCCGCGCTCGCCGACGAGGTAGCGGAAATCCCCGAGGCCGGGGATCTCCACCTCGAACACCTCGGCCAGCCGGCGCTTCTCGATCAGGGCGAAGGCGCCCATCTCCAGGAACAGCAGCGCGATGCAGGCGACGAAGATGATCCAGCCCTCGAAGTAGTGCAGGAAGCCCTCGGCCTGGCCGGTGCCGTAGCGGTTGACCAGCACGCCGGTGACGGCGATGCGGAAGCTGTTCATGAAGATGGTGATCGGCACCGCGGAGAGGAAGATCACCGCCTTCTGCCACAGGCGGCCGCGGAAAATGTAGGCGCAGAAGAACGAGAAGCTGACCAGCGGGAAGAGATAGCGCAGGCCGCTGCAGGCCTCGACCACCTGCAGCTGGTAGACGCCGAGGTCGATGACATTGCCTTCGAGGTAGACGCTGATGCCGATGGCGCGCAGGAACGTGGTGCCGATCTCCGAGGACCAGAGCTGGAACAGGTTGGAGAGGTTCCACTGGAAGAAACGCGGCAGCGGGATCATGAACACCAGGTACACCAGCCCCGGCCAGAGCACCCGCACGCCGCGCCAGCCGACGGCCGTCCACACCAGGCCCCAGAGCGTCAGCAGGAAGGCGTACTGGATGACGGTGTAGATGGCGCTGAGCTCGCCGAGCACGAAGCCGGCGAGGCCGAGCACGACCAGCACCAGGCCGGCGGCCGAGGGCGCCGTCGGCGTGGCCCGCAGCTGCTCGGCCCTGGCCCACAGCAGGTAGAGGCTGACCAGCGGGATCAGATAGCCATGCTGGTACTCGGGCTCCTGCCACCACTGCACCATCAGCCACAGGCCGTCGCGGAAGATCACCGCCAGCGCCAGCGCGCAGGCGACGAGCAGGGCGAGCCCGGCGCGGGACCAGGGCGGCGCCGGGACGGCGGCAGGGGTTGCGGGCGATGGGGCCGGGTTCGTTGTCATGGCTTCAGGGCTCGGGGTCCTGGCGGACCGGGATGCGGTGATGCTCGGCCACGACGGCGGCGAGCAGGTCTTCGTAGCGCTCGGCGAGGCGGCTGCGGTCGGCGTTCTGCTCCACCCACTCGCGGCCGGCCTGGCCCATGGCGAGGCGCCGCTGCGGATCGGCCCAGAGCTCGCGCACCGCGCCGGCGAGTTCCGCGGCATTCTCCGGCGCGATGCACAGCCCGGCACCGCTTTGCTCGATGAGCGCCTGGCTCTCGCCGCGCACGCCGAGGATCACGGGCTTCATCATCGCCAGGCTCTCGACGATCTTCGAGGGGATCACCGAGCGGAACAGCGGCTGGTCGCGCAGCAGCACCAGGCTCACCGCGGTGGCCGCCCAGATGGCGGGCATGCGCACCTTGGACTGCTGGCCGAGCATGATGACGTTGGTGAGCTGCATCTCGTCGCGCTGGCGCAGCAGCGCCTCGCGCCGGGCGCCGTCGCCCACCAGCAGGAAGACGATCTCGGGCTGGCCGCGCAGCAGGCGCGCGGCCTCCAGCACGGTCTCCAGGCCGTGCGAGACGCCGTGCGTGCCGACATAGGAGACGACGAACTTGCGGCTCAGGCCGAGCTCCTCGGCCACGTCGCTGGCGCTCTGCGAGGGCGCGAAGAAGGCGAGGTCCACGCCGTTCTTGATGACGGAGATCTTCTCCGGGCGCCCGCCGCGGGCCTCGATATGGCTGCAGAAGGAATCGGTGACCGAAACGATGTGGTCGGCCTTGCGGTAGGCGAAGGACTCCAGCCACTCCAGAAAGCGAATCCAGATGCTCTTCTTCATCGCCCCCACGGCGACGATGGACTCGGGCCAGATGTCGCGGATCTCCAGCACCCAGGGCACGCGCTTCAGCCGGCTGACCAGGTAGCCCGCCAGGCCGCAGAAGAACTGCGGCGAGGTGCTGACCACGATATCGGTGCGCGGTAGGAACGGCGCCAGCACGGTCGCCATGAGCAGGTAGACGCTGTAGTTGATCGTGCGCCGCAGGAAGCCCTTGTTCGGCGCCAGGAAGGTCCACATGCGGTAGACCCGGATCCCGGAGCGGACATCCCGCTGCAGGAAGCCGTTGCGGTAACCCTCGTAGATGCGCCCGGCCGGGTGGTTGGGCACGCAGGTCAGCACCGCCACCTCGTGGCCATGGGCCACCCACGCCCGGCAGTGCTCGTAGGTGCGGCTGGCCGGGGCGTTGACCTCCGGCGGGAAGTAGTGACTGAGGAACAGGATTCGCACGGATGTGGTTGTTTTTCTGGCCCCGGGCACCCGGTGCGGCGCTGTGGTCCGGGGATTCTAACCCGCCTGTCGGACAGGGCGAGGACGGGATGCACGGTCTGCAAAGGGACTCCCCCTTATGTCAGGCCGGATGCCCGGCCCTGCCCGCGAGTCTCCCGGACGGGTGTTAATCCGGGCTTAAGGGGCTGCCCAGCCGTACTCGTCCCCGGTCTGCAGGCTGCGCGCCCCGAGGATGCAGGCCCTGGAAACGGCCTCCAGGCGTTCCAGCGACTGCGAGGGGGCGACCCCCTCCAGCACCTCGCGGCGGAACTGCGCCATCTCCGCGGCGAAGCCCTTGTCGCGCTTGCCGGACTTGAACAGCCGGCGGCGACCTCCCTGGTACAGCTCCGTCACCAGGAAGTCGTCCAGCACCAGCGCGCGGCCATCGCCGAAGGCCTCGAAGCGCTCCTTGGCGAGCGCGGCATCGCCCCCGGCGGCATAGACCAGCGTGCCCACCGAGCCGTCGGCGAAGCCGAAGGTCAGGATGCACTGGTCGGAGGTGATGCCCGTGGCGTGGCGGCCGATGGCGATGCCGCGCACCCGCACCGGCAACGCGCCGCAGACCTCGACCATGAAATCGAGGAAGTGGCAGCCCTCGCCGATGATGCGCCCGCCGCCGACCGCCGGATCCTGCACCCAGTGGCTGGCGGGGATGGCCCCCGCATTGACCCGGTAGCTCATCACCAGCGGCTCGCGGTGGCCGGCGAAGAACTCCCGCGCCTGCCGGCCGTGGCTGGAATAGGCGCGGTTGAAGCCGACCATGAGCCGCAGGGACTGCGCCGCCGGGGCGCGGCAGGCGGCGAGGATCGCCTCGAGCTCCTCTTCCGTCAGGCACAGCGGCTTCTCGACGAACACATGCTTGCCCGCCTGCAGGGCGGCGATGACCATGCGCGCGTGATCCGCGTGGCGGGTGCCGATCAGCACCGCGTTCACCGCCGCGTCCGCCAGCACCTCGGTGAAATCCGTGGTGCGCCCGGGGATGCCGAGGCGCTCCGCCAGCGCGTTGGTCGAGATGCCGGTACCACCACACAACCAGCGCAGGCTCACTCCGGGCTGGCCCTTGAGGTGCGGCAGCAGCATGTCGCGCACATGATTGCCCGCACCGATGAGACCGAGCGCCAGGCTGCCCGCGGGCGCCGCAGGGACAGCCACCGGCGCAGGTGCCGGCGCGGACGCCGCGGGATGCGGGGGATACTCGAGCAGGATGCCGAGGTAGGGCTCGGTCCCCGCCATCATCATCTGGTAGGCCGCCTCCGCCTCGGCGATGCCGTAGCGGTGGCTGGTCAGCGCCTTGACGTTGACCCGCCCGGCCTGGATCAGCCAGAGGAAGGCCGCCATGTTGCGCTGCTCGGTCCAGCGCACGTAGCCGTAGGGATAGTCCTGCCCCTTCTCCTCGTAGGCCGGGTCGTAGCGGCCCGGGCCGTAGGACATGGAGAGGCGCAGCTCGAGCTCCTTCTTGTAGTAGGGCTCGCGCGGCAGGTCCATGCCCACGGCGCCCACCACGACGACCCGCCCCTTCGGCCGGCAGATCTCGCCGGCCACGGACACCGGCCCGCTGTCGCGGGTGCTGGCGGTGATGATCACCGCATCCACGCCCTGCCCCTGGCCGAGCGCCAGGGCGGCCGCGGGCAGCTCGCCCGGCAGCACCGCCTCGTCCGCGCCGAAGGATTTCGCCAGCGCCAGCTTGTCCGCGGCGATGTCCGCGGCGACGACGCGGCAGCCGTTGGCCTTGAGGATCTGCACCGTGATCTGCCCGAGCAGCCCCAGGCCGATGACCGCCACCACATCGCCGAGGCGCGGCTCCGCCTGGCGCACGCCCTGCAGGGCGATGGCGCCGAGAGTGACGTAGGCGCCCTCCTCGAAGCCCAGACTTTCGGGCAGGTGCACGCACAGATTCTTCGGCACCCAGACCTGCTCGGCATGCGAGGCATAGCCCTGCCCGGCGCAGGCCACGCGGTCGCCCACGGCGAAGCCCTGCACATCGGGGCCCACGTCGATGACCACGCCGGCGCAGCTGTAGCCAAGCGCCACCGGGGAATCCAGGCGCTGGAACACCATCTTCAGGGTGTCGGCGAGGCCATCCTTGCGGGCCTTGTTGAGCACCTTGCGGACCATCTCCGGGCGTTCCATGGCCTTGCCGAGCAGGTTCTTGCGGGCCACGCTGACCGTGGACTTCTCGGTGCCCGCGCTGATCAGCGAGGCGGCATTGGCCACCACCAGCCCGCCGCCGCGGCCGGTGGGCTCGGGTACGTCCTGCACGGCCAGCTCGCCGCTGCGGTAGTTCTGCACGACCTGTCGCATGGTTCCGATCCGTTTTCCTTGTCGGGCGCCGGGCCCGAATGCTAACAGCAATGGGGGTTCAGGCCGGCCCTTCCCGGCTGCCCGCCGCGGCGCGCTGCAGCCGGTAGCCGAACTCCACCGGCAGCTGCCGTTGCAGCACCAGCACCACCACCGTGGTCTCCTGCTGCCGGCCAAACTCCGGGCAATGCAGCCCCCGGCGCAGTTCCACCGATGCCTCACCCCGGGGCGTGATCCACAGCACCGTCCGCCCCTCGCGGAGCACCCGGTACCGGCCATCCGGCCCGGCCTCGACGCGGCAGGCCGGGTGCAGATGGATGAAGCTCTCGAGGCGATGCGCGCCGCCGCCGGTGAGGCGATCGGCAATATCCCATGTTCCATCGAGGCTCGCCGTGATGCGACGCTCATGCACGACCCGGCCCGGCAGGCGCCGGTAGCCATCGTGCGCGCCGTGGAATTCCAGCCGCCCGCCCGCCAGCGGCCCGAGACGGGCGAACAGCGGCCGCGCGCGGCGCGCCACGCGGAACGCGCCCCAGACTTCCGATTGGTCCGCGCCATCGACCACCACGGTGTTGTGCGCCGCCGTGCCCCGCAGCCGCGCGCGCAGCGGTGTCGCCTCGTAGTCGTAGGTGCCGCTGTCCACCACCACCCGCTCGCCGTCGAGGCAGAGCTCGTAGCTCAGCAGGTCCGCATGCGTGTGGCCAGGCTGGTAGTCCGGCCCGCCCGGGCCGCAATCCACCAGCAGGCTGTCGCCGCCGGCACGATAACCGTAGTAGCCGCTCTCCGGCAGTTCGATGCGGCGCGGGGCCGCGTCCTCCGGCGCCCCGCCGGCCACGCCCTCGCCGAGCACCCGGCGCCCGTAGTCCAGCAGCGCTGCCGGTGCCGGCGCTATGCCGAAGGCCGCATCGTTGAACAGCGGGATGTCGCCATCACCCGCCAGGACCTGCGCAAGCCAGTGCCAGGCCCGGGCCGCCACCGCGCGCAGCGCCGCACGATCGGCGTCGCTCGCGAGCGACGCATTGGCATCGAGCAGGTTGATGGCATCGAGATAGTCCTCGAGCACGATCGCGTGGTACATCGCGCTGCGCTCGTAGTGCCCGCCATCCGCCAGCACCTGCTCCGCGCCCTGCTCCACCATCAGCGCCACGCCCCGCGCCAGCCAGGCCGCCGCCTGCGCGCCGCCGAAGAACGCACCGCCGAACACCAGCGCCTTGGCATTCTTCACCACGTGGTTCGCGCCGAGATGGAACTCCAGGTTGCGCTCCAGCCAGGCGAGCTGCAGGGCGAGGCTCGCCAGCCACGCCTCCCGCGGCTCCAGGCCCTCGGAGAAGGCCTTGATCCAGTTCACCGCGCGCAGCGAGATCGGATAGGCCTCCCAGGCATCCACGCTCCCCGGCCGGTTGCCCGCGATCCAGCTCTCGATCAGCCGTGCGCGATCCGCCGGCGGCAGGTCCGGTGCGCGCAGGTAGTCCATGTAGTGCAGGTTGTAGCGCCAGAGCTTGGGTTGGGCGGGGCTGCGCCAGTCGATTGCGTCGAGCGGCAGGCGGTGGGGGTCATTGAGGAAAGTGAGATGGCGGGGAAGCCCGCTCCCCTCCACCACGGGCGCGAGGAAGGCTGCGCGGCACGGATGGAGGAGCGCCTGACCGGGATCCCGTGGCGGGCGCGCCGGCAGCTGGGGCAGGACCCGCCGGCGCAGCAGCCCGGCGAGCTGGCGGAACCGCAGTCTGCGCAGGGTGTGGAAATACCGTGCAAGCACGCGCCTGAAGCTCTCCTTGCCGAGAAATCCCGCCCTTGAGCGTCGGCGCACGTGCCGGGGCCAGGTACTTGTGTACAGTAATACCGTACTACAGTAGTACAGGCACCCATGCTTCTGAAACTGAACCGGATTATGCCCTGCTTACCGGGTGCCTCATGTGCGGGCTGACCGGCTACGCCGGCACGCACCAGCCGGAGTTGCTCCAGGCCATGGTCCGCACGCTGGCGCACCGGGGCCCGGACCACGAAGGCATGTGGACGGACGAGAACGCCCAGGTGGGACTCGCCCACCGCCGGCTGTCCATCATCGACCTGTCGGCCGCCGCCCACCAGCCGATGTGCACGCCGGATGGCTCGCTGGTACTCGCCTACAACGGCGAGATCTACAACTTCCCGGAGCTTCGTGCGAGCCTCGAGGCTGGGGGAGTGGCCTTCCACAGCCACAGCGACACCGAGGTGCTGCTGCGACTGTATGAGCGTGACGGCCTCGACGCGCTGGCACGGCTCAACGGCATGTTCGCCTTCGCCCTCTGGGACCAGCGCAGAAACCGGCTGGTCCTCGCGCGCGACCATGCCGGCATCAAGCCGCTGTATTACTGCCAGCATGCCGGCGTGCTGTATTTCGCCTCCGAGGTGAAGGCACTGCTGCACGTGCCCGGCCTGCCGCGGCGGCTCAATCCCGAGGCCGTGGTGGACTACCTGACCTTCCTCTGGGTGCCTGGCGCCGACACCATGATCGAGGGCATCCGCAAGCTGGAGCCGGGCCATCACCTCGTCTGGGAGGCTGGCAAGCTGACGGTGCGCCGCTGGTTCCACATGGATTACGACCCTGATCCCGGCCCCGGCGAGGACGAATGGATCGAGGCCATCCGCACGACGTTCACGCGCGCGGCAACGGCGCAGATGATCTCCGACGTGCCCCTGGGCGCCTTCCTCTCGGGTGGCCTCGATTCCTCCAGCATTCTCGCCGCGATGCGCAGCGCCTTCCCCGACCGGGAAATCCGTGCCTATTCCGCACGATTTCCGCCCGGGGAAATGGCCGCCGAACAGGGCGTCGATGACCAGCCCTTCGCCGAGGCCGTGGCCCGCCACCTTGGCCTGCAGCTCGTCAGCGTGGATATCCGGCCCGATGTGATCAGCCTGCTGCCGCGCATGGTCTACCATCTCGACGAGCCCGACGCCGATCCCGCCATCTTCCCCTCCTATCTGATCGCACGACAGGCACGCGAGGACGGCTTGCGGGTCCTGCTCTCGGGTACGGGCGGTGACGAGGTGTTCTTCGGCTATCGCAGTCATGCCGCCATCAGGCGCATCGAGAGCATGCAGCACCTTCCGCGACCCCTGCTGTCCGGCGCGCTCGGCATCGCCGCCGGCCTCACACGCCGGTTCACCGGCGCCTCGGCACCCCTGGCGCGCCGGCTCGCCAAGTTCCGGCGCGCAATGCAGGCACGATCACCACTGGAACGCCACCTTGCGCTGACCGACTGGTCGGCGCCAGAAGTCCGCGAGCGTCTGCTCGGGCGGCCGCTCCGGCGTGCCGTCCCGCCCTGCCTCCTCAACTACTCGGCTGCCTTCAGCGGCCATGGCAACCTCAACCACCACTCGCATCTCCTCACGCAGACATTCCTCGCCGCGCACAACTTCCTCTATACCGACAAGTCGAGCATGGCTGCTTCCATCGAGGTCCGGGTTCCCTTCATGGATCTCGAAGTCATGCGGCTCGCTGCACGAATTCCCGAGAGACTGATGATGCGCAACAACGTCACGAAGTACCTGCTCAAGCGAGCCATGGAGCCGTGGCTGCCCCGCCAGGTGATCTACCGGCCCAAGGCCGGATTCGGCGCACCGCTGCGCAAGTGGATACACGGGGACATGGCCGGCGTGGTGACCGAACTGCTGTCGCCAGCGCGTGTGCGCGCACGTGGCCTGTTCGATCCACAGGCTATCGACCAGCTTCGCCGCGAATCGGTGGCTGGCCGGGCGGATCACTCCTACCTGCTCTACGCGCTGGTCAACCTGGAGGTCTGGCAGCAGACGTTCGTTGACCGGGCGGGAGAACTGGTGGTGGTGTGATGCGCAGGTGCTGCTGACATGCGGGTCGCAATCGTCGCCCATGCCCTCCGCGCTGGCGGGGGTGTCCCGGTCGGCGTAAACATAGCGGGCGGCCTGCCACGCGTCCGCCCCGACTGGGAATTTCTCTGTGTTGTACCCGACATGCCGGAATATCTGGCGGCCACAGGGCAGCCGCATGTGCACACCCTGCCATTCCGGCAGACAAGCCGGGCCACTCGTCTACTGTTCGAGCAGATGGCCCTCCCACGCGCAATTCGCCGCTTCGCGCCGGACATCATTTTCAGCTTGGGCAACGCAACTGTTCCCGTTCATGCCCGCCTCCATGCAATGCTGCTGCAGGATGCGCATTTCGTTTATCCGGCCAGCCATTACGGGCCGCTGAGTCCAGCTGACCGTCTACAGCTGGCCGTAAACCGCCTACGCCTGCGACGCTCGCTCCGCTACGCGCGGCTTGTGTTTCTGCAGACGACCTGCATGAAAGCTCGGTTTCTGGAGGCTTGGAATTTCGCCGGTTCTGTGGCCGTCTTACCCAACTTCCTCGACAGCCGGCCGCATGCGACGCCACACTCCACCCCGCCCCAAGGGCTGCCTCTGCGCGTGCTGGTGCTCAGTCGCTACTATCCGCACAAGAACCTGGAACTAATCGCTAATACATTCCGGCAGTTTCGCCACGAGCTGCATGATATTGAGATCCGCTTGACTATCTCTGCAAACCAGCATCCCGGAGCCCGTCGACTATTGCAGGCGATCAGCGCAGACCACCTTGAACGGCAGATCGTGAATACCGGGCCCATACCGATCACGGATCTTGCGCTCGCTTGCCAGGACGCAGACGTCATGCTGCTGCCATCGCTGCTGGAATCCTTTTCCGGGACATATTTGGAAGCCATGCAGACCGGCATACCGATCGTCACTTCCAATCTAGACTTTGCACACGAGGTCTGCGGTAATGCGGCCTTGTACTTTGACCCGACCTCTATGATGGATCTCGCGCAAGCTCTGATTAGACTGAGGGACGATGCGCAGTTACGTCATGATTTGGTGACAGCTGGATTCGGCCGCCTCACTTCATTGCAAGTCGACTGGAAGTCAGCCTTGGAACAGGCAGCCACGGCCCTCGAGGACGCCTTTGGAAGGATCTGATCGCGATGCATGCTGATGCGGGGCTCTCGGCGTTGACCAAGAAGCATGCAGCACTTCCTTGGAAGATTTGCCTGATCATCATCGCCCTACAAACGCCACTCGTCGCCTACTTTCTGATGCACCCCGTTGCCTTCCAGTGGTCGAATGTGATCACAGCTGGCACTGTAACGGATCTAGGCACCGCGCAGCATCGCTTCTTAGACGTGCGTACGGCGCTTGGCAAGATTCCATATAACTCTACGGCGCAGGTGTTTGCGATCAATCCGCCCGACCGCTACCAGCGGACGATCATTGAGGGTAACGGCAATTGCTCGAATTTCGTCAATGGTCTTGCTTACCAATTGATCCATGATGGCGTCTCCTTCCAGATCGCTCACTTTCTCCACATTGAGGACTTTCTGCGAGGGGTTGGCCATAGCGCTCTCAATGTGCCGTATGAAATCGATGGGCAGCACCACATCGGAATTGTGGATGTAGCCGAGGGCGGAATCCCCATGATGAAGTCACGCAATCTGACGCTCGCTGATCTCGCCGCTGGTGGGCTGCACGACGTCACCATAGAACCGCTGAATTCACGGCAGGACCGCGCCAGCCCATACTACGGGCCATTCCTGGATGGTTCCATCCTGGGAATCATGGATGGTGCGGCGACTGCCAGGTATTTCAGATTCCTGGAGCGCATCTATGTGCCGCTGGGAGGCCGCAAGTTAGAGACGTATATGTATCGCGGCCTCGCTATTGTGTTCGCGCTATATCCGCCGGTAGTGGTAACGGCAGCCGACTACGAAAAGCTGTTTGCCGGCCACCGGCCTGTCCGCGTCGCCGCCCGTACACTCACTGCACTACTACGTATCGATGCTGTCCTGGCATTCAGTGCGCCGATCGTGCTGCTTGGCTGGCTGCTATTCCGGATCATCGGTAACCGCACTGCATTGACGTAGCGCTCCTACGTCTGCCGCGCGATCGATTAATCAGACGACCCAGCGCGGACAACCCGTCCTTGACGTTGCGGATGCCAGTTGTCCTTCTTTTGCCCAAGCAACATCAAAGAATCCTTCCAGCCAGGGAACAGTCGCGTAACAGCGAGATAAGCCGCGCGCGCCCAATCGGGAACCCTACCGAGCATATGGTCGCACCCGCGGAGAAGTATGATCTCCACTTGCAGGTACTGCGCAAGGTGCGCCAGATCGCCAAGGACATACTCGCGCACATGGCCTCGCCATCGCCCTTCCTGCCAGTAGTAATCTTCGAACGGCGGAAGATTCGTCCTGCCACACAGAACCGCTAATCGCTTACGAATGTTCACGGCGTTTGGAACGGTGATCAGTAGTAACCCGCTGGGAACCGCGAGCCTCAGCAGATCGCAAAGTAGCTCCCGTGGTGAGTCATGGAGATGCTCCAGGACGTCATTGAGCATGATGACATCGAACGATTGCTCCGGAAACGGTATCGGCCCGCCATCTGCCACCCGCAGGTCAACTCCTGTCGCCGCGGCAAACTTCATAATCCTCTCCCGGTTGCCATCCCTCAGATGCCACCCATCGCCAAGATCATCGTAACCAGCACAGGAGAAGCCCAACCGCTGCAATACGGCTGCGTGATCGCACGGGCCACAGCCGAAGTCGAGGATACGGGATCCGGGTGTGATGAACTGTTCCGCAACTCCAGCGATACTTCTGTACGCCATCTTCCCCCGCGCTTGCGAATCCATATAGCCGGGAAATGGAAACATGGCCGCCACATCTTCGATCGCCCGGTCGATTTTCGAACCCATCGTTCCGAGACTCCGTCTATCGTCCAGCATCGACAACCAGCGCACGAACCTGCTCGGCATGGCTGTTATGCTCAAATCCTCGAAAAAGCTGATCTACATCCGACGCCGCACAGCTCGCGAGCCTGCTCATGAGCGACCGATCAGCGCCGAGACGGGCGATCGCTTCCGCCAGCTCGTGCGGCGATCTCGGCGGACAGAATACGCAATTCTTCCCATCCTCAAGGAATCCCAGCACACCAGGCATCGGCGTTGTGATGATCGGGATACGGAACATCATCGCTTCGTAGAGAACTCGGGGGAACCCCTCAGGATAGTAAGACGGAAAGACAAAGACATCTGCGTGTGAATAGCAATGTATCATTTCATCAGCGGACTGATGCCCGAGCAGCGTTAGACGATCTCGCACACCGCACTCACTCGCCAACGCTTCTACTGCCTCTGATTCCTCCCTCAATCCGCCACCCACCACCACCAGCCTGACATCAAGCCGTTTCTTAGATGTCAGCAAGCCCACCGCCCTCACAATGTCCAAGACCCCCTTTGATTCCACCAATCTGCCGGCGAACATCAAACTCAGCCGAGGCGATGCAAAGTCGCGCGGATGCGGCTTGATGCCAGGCTTAAATAGGGTCAACGGTACTTCGTTTACGACCCGCCTACACTTGCGGACTAGCCGCTGGCGAAATCCTTCTCCAGTCGCTACGACAAAATTCGCACCACCGAGCACAACGCCCGTGAAGTAGCCTTCTTCTTCCCCCCTGGACATCCATGCCCCTCGGACGTACAGGCCGTAGCGACGCCGCAGCAGTTGGCACAGAAGGCCCGCAATGATCGGGAGCGTCCCGGGAAAGAAGATGTATACAATGTCATATCTGGGAAGAATCACGACCAAGCGGATGATAGCGGTGAGATACCTGAATACCCCGCCCAGACCCTTTCCTCCTGGTAATACGCTTCCCAGATCCCACACGCGCAGCGCGTCTACGGACAATTGCCCGGACAGGCTCGAATTGTCAGCGTACTCATGAAATGCCGCGATGGCAGTCGCATCAAAATGCGCTGCAAGATCCGATACCAGATCAACCTCTGCCACCTCCAGTCTTCTAATCGATCCAGATGGAAAGACAGAGTGGTTCAAAATCACCAACAACCGTACATGCCCACTAGACATCGAAAGACCTCGTGCGCCGAATGGGCGCCATCCACACGCAGGCCCACACCACCGCAAGTATGAGAACTAACCGAAACAGCTGTCCCGTTCCATCTACTACCATTTTGAAGATCATGTACGAGACAAATGGGTATGCCGCGAACAGCACAGGCGCATGAAATCTGTTATCCACCCACCGCTGCATCATTGCGAGCACCGCCCCATACACAAACATTCCGATGAGAACTCCTCCAAGACCAAGCGCGATATACAACTCTCCGATCAGTGAGGGACTCAGTGCTGTATTCCATCCTACATGCTCAGGGTACACGAGCAGGTCCATGAACCGACCCGTTTCAATTGTCGGGATGGAATCCCCAAACAATTGTCTATCAATTGGCTCAATCCAATTGAGCAACGCCAATGGCCCTAGTAGCTCTCCACCATGCCTTACATACCGCACTGCTATTGCGACTGAATCCAGTTGCTCGATATTTTGTGCAACCACCCGCACAATCTGCAAATCAAGGTTCTCGTAGAAGTATTCCGTCATCTGCCCCCAATCTGCCCGCACCTTCGTATTGGCGGTCATCCGATACGTGCCGACAAATGCACTAACCACAATTAGGAGAACACCTCCAGCCAAGATGGCCTGCCACCGGAATCGGCGGCGACCATAGTGGAATAGCGTCAACCAGCAAAATAGCGGAGCAATTACCAAGTCTCTGCCCTGAAACAGAAAAAATGCTCCTGACATCATTAACGCTATCGTGAGACACCACCACGGGTGGTTGTGGATCATACATACGCCAAACAGGCCAAGGGCCGCGAACATCAGCATCGCGCCCCAGAACCAGCCGCCATAAATTCCACGAAAGATGTCCGCTCGACCTAGGTTGTACTGCAGAAAGTAACTAGTGCCACCACCCTTCATCACCAGAGTGAGATAGCAAACAACTCCAAGTGCACCGAGGACCACCGCTGCACCAAGCATGAATGTTCTGGTTTTCCCCGAAAGGTCCCAATGAGCAAGGCCGCTTCGGTTTGACCGGCCACTCCCCAAGCGAACGAGTGAATATCCCGCCAGCAATGCGAGCATACCAACCAAAGCAAGGACAGCCGCCCACGTAAGGGCCTCATCATTGGCTGCCCCATAAGCAGGCCTTTCGCTGCCGTAAAACGAACCAAGCCATAAAGGCGCCACAGCCATGCTGACAGCGTAAAGTAAGACCGCCACCGCGACTGGATGCAACGGATCAGCAGATCGCTCCAGCAGTACGAATGACGATGCAACAAGACCTAGAATCGCCAATATCATGCAACTTGTCGTCGCCGAGCCCCATGAAGCGCGACTCATCGCGAACATGCCCACTACAGCCAGGAAGATGCCTAGCGTAAGCTTCCCACCATCACTCCCGTGTCGCGTCCTAATCGTATTGATTGGGGCGCTCATTCCAACTTGTGTTTTTCGACCACTGCCAAGCACAACTCCTTCCTCTTCAACCCGCCCCAGACGTCTCATGCGACCGCCTTAGCTCATCATGCAATAACCGCCTTACACCGGAAGTCATCAGCGTTTGCTCTGGTATTTTTGTCATCCACGGCGACCCCATAGCAGCCGTGCCGAACTGCCTGATCCTACCCAGCTCACCCTGCAGACGAGCCACTGATACGTCTGTCGGAAGACTCCAACCGAGAGAAGGCGGACCTGCGCCGTATACTCTTCGCCACAGCGGAACAGAATCGCTGGACTGCGAATACAGATGCATCAGAGCGTAACTTGTCTTGTCCAGATACACCTCAGCGCAGCCTTCACTCACTACGACACCAGCCATTTCTCCGAGAAGTTCCCGAATGCCTTGCTGCCACGCATTCGGATCGCCTGGTTCATGGCCATGCTGGTCAGACCAGCAAACCAATGGGGGTGTCGCAAGAACCATATCTAGATAGATACCGCCTGCCCGCTGCCCATCTAGGTCATTGAGTGCGCCCCTCGCCTTCCGTATGATCTCTCGCCATTCTGGCGAGGCCGGGCACGCGTAGCAAAGGTCCTGAAGTGTGTTGCTGTATGAAATTAGGCCACCAAACCGCCCTCGAACAGCGACACGATTACCAATCGCTCGAAATGACTCCAATCGCTGATCCCAAAGCAAACCATTTACGTATGGCAGCGCAACAGCTCCTGCAGCACGAGCCCGGCGCATGAGCAGCCCGAAACCGCCCTCATCTCTGGCGCGATAATCGGGGTACATCGTATCGAATGCATGTCGCCGATACTGGGTAAACCACACGCCGATCGGTCGCGGGAAGTCCGCATATATCTCGTCGAGGTAGCGGCCTTGCACATCCGAATCTGGGCTAGAGGCCACGACACACCAGCTAAAGTCATTCTTGTGCGCCTTCGTCCAGCTGGCCCACGTCTGCTTAAGCGCCCACTCTCTATAAACAGCAGCAGCAGCCTCAATGGTGGGTGGAATCTCCACTGCCTCGACTTCTGGCGTCTTACCATGAAAGGTAATTCTCAACTTGCGCCTTGGGTAAATTGCCCAATCAGATGACTGGCCGTCGGCATCCTTGGAGAACACCAATAATCCCTTCTTCGCACTGAAGAAGGCAGCCATCTGCATGCAATGATCTCTGGATGGATAGCGCCGGAAGATCGGCGCCAGAGAGCTAGTCAATTGCCCATGCTCTCGCGGAAGGAGAATTGAATCGTAGGTCGAGATATCGAACTCCCTTGAGACGCCTGCCCCCTCGGCGCTGAGCACCGCACGTGCCCTACCAAGCAGCGAACCCGCAATACCAAGCGCTACGCTTTTGGTGATCGTGCGTCTTGTCCAATAAACCGTCATCCTACCGACTCGCATACCGGCTAGCCCGCTACTCCAAGACTCTATCTCAGTGCACTTCGTATATCGGATCGCACCACACTGATCAATTGCTCCCCGTCCCTGCCCAGAAGCACTCCCGTATTCTTGCTGAAAACGAATGCCAAGAGCACCCCTCCAATTCCAACGCCACTTAACAGCACCGCGGCACTTCCAATATCAATGGCCACACCCACCGCATGCGTTGCTCCTCCGAGTACTAGCGCCGCCATTCCTATCCGCGTCGCCGGCACAAGCGCGCGAAGAACTTCTGCGATTGAGACGTCTGCCAGCCGACAACAAAGGTACGTCATGAGCATTGCATCGAGCATTGTTGAGACAACAACGGCCCATGCAACACCGTTAATGCCCAAGCTCAGAAGTACAAATCCAAGCGAAAACACCATGGCTGCGAACAACCACTGCCGCCATGCTCGCGTGTATGTCGCACCGAGGGCGCGCGCTGTCGGGTCCGCTACCTTATGGAGCATTCGAAATGGAACCGCCAGCGCCAAAATTTGGACAACTGCGACAGCCGCGCTCCATTGCTTTCCAAGGATCACACTCACACCCGCATCTGCGAAAAGCCAAGTAAGGACCGCCATTGGAACACTTATCAAGGAAGCACCACTAACAGCCATGAGGTAGGCCTTGGGAAGCCGGATTGTGTCACCCTGCAATCTGGCGATGACTGGAAATACAAACCTATCGAAGACCTGGCCTATATAGAAGGAGGGCATCGTGACTAGTTGGTTAGCCCTTCCATAGTGCCCAGTTGAAACAACACCGATAAAGGCCGCAACCAGATAGCTATCGGCCTGACTGCCAACGTAGCTGCCAAAGCGTGCAAAGGTTTGCCCGACACCAAACTTCAAGATCTGCTTTCCGTCTGCGAAACTGCTTGGTAGCGCAGAAAGATTTCGATGCCTAGCCCCCAACAAGGCCGCCCTTATGGCTGCCTGACCAATCTGACCAATGATCACGGACCAATAGGATAGCCCTGACATCGCGCACCCCACTGCAACCACCGCGTATCCAATACCGAAACTCCAGCCATCCACACGCGCCAAGAAGCGAAAATCTAACTCGCGCTGACATAAAGATTCCTGAACAGCTGACCAGCCACGAATGAGAAAGACAACGGAAAGGACACGGATAGCTGGGATCAGGACTTCCACTCCAGTTAGCTGACCCAGGAGCGGCGCCATAAGCCAGACTACGACTGCAACGCCAATTCCAAAGAGGCAGGACAGCAGAAATCCGGAGCCAAGCAACGACGGCGAGAGAGTTGCCGAATGAACTATGAACGGCGCAACACCGAACTCCGAGAAGGCGAGGCACAGCTGCGTTACGAGCGTCGCAATCGTTGCAACCCCAAACTCAAAGGGCGTCAACAGGCGAGCCAGTGCGACGAGCGCGATGAGTTGTGCGCCTGTTTGGAGGACGGTACCTGATGTGGCCCACAGAAAGCTGCGGGACAGTGTCCCCGGCTTTGTCATCGCGTGAACCTGATTTGCCGAAGAGCGCCTAGTACCTCGATCACTGACAGTCCGAGGGTTTATCCCGGCGATTCGCTATTGGCTGGTGAGATCCTATGCCGTCTCGCGGACCCCACCGGCAACCCCATCCGCACCCGGTCCCGCAGTACCGACCGCACCGTTGCGCCCTCGATGCGCGCCTGCTCGGCCGAGAACCCATACACCAGGCACAGGTCGCAGAGCGTGTTGACCAGCCGCGGGATGCCGTCGCTGGCGGCGGCGATGAGGCGCACGGCCTCGGGGGCAAAGACTTCGGGGCTGCCGCCGGCGACCTTCATGCGGTGGGCGATGTAGGCGGCGACGTCGCCGAAGCTGAAGGGGGCGAGGTTGTAGGCGACGGAGACGCGCTGCGTGAGCTGGCGCAGCTCGTGCTTCTTCAGCAGGTCGTGCAGCTCGGGCTGGCCGACGAGGATGAGGTGCAGCAGGTAGTCCTTCTGGGCGTTGACGTTGGAGAGCATGCGGATCTCTTCCAGGCCCTTGACGCCGAGGTTCTGCGCCTCGTCGACGATCAGCACCACCGGGTGGCCGGCGGCGTACTCGCGGATGAGGAACTGCACGAAGTCGTCGTAGAGTTCGACCTGGGTCTTGCCCTTGTAGGGCAGGCCGTAGGCCATCATGATCCACTCGGCCATCTCGCCGAAGTTGTTGTGCGTGAAGTTGATGAGGCCGACGCGCAGCTCGGGCCCGACTTCGTCGAGCAGGCGGTTGATCAGCGTGGTCTTGCCGCAGCCGACCTCGCCGGTGATGACGGTGAAGCCCTGGCGGTTCTGGATGCTGTACTGGAGCAGCGTCAGCGCCGTGGCGTGGCGCTTGGACATGTAGAGGAACGAGGGATCGGGCAGCAGCGCGAAGGGGCGTTCCTTGAGGCCGTAGAAGCTTTCGTACATCCCGTGTAACCGGCCGCGGCTGGCGCCGTCCCTACTCGCTGGCGAGCGAGGCGCGCTGCCTGGCGTAGCCGTAGCCACCGCGGGGCGCGTGGGCCTTGTTGAGCACGGTGCCGATCACCGGCGCGCTCTTCAGCACCTCCAGCGCCTTCTGCAGGTCCTCGCGCGAGGTGCCGCCCGCCTCGGCCACCATGAGCATCGAATCGGTGTAGGGGGCGAAGGCGAGCGCATCGTCGGCGGCCAGGATCGGCGGCAGGTCGAACACCACGAGGCGGTCCGGATAGCGGTGCTTGATCTCGTTCACCAGCGCCACCATCTTCGGCGAGCGCAGCATCTCGGAGGAGTTCTGGATGGGCTCGCGTCCCGGCAGCACCACGAGGCGCTCGATCGACGGCGTGAACAGCATGCGGTGGACGGACACCTCGCCCTTGAGGTAGTCGCTCAGGCCCAGCTCCGGCTGGTAATTGAAGTACTGGTGCACCGAGGGCTTGCGCAGGTCGAGGTCCACCAGCAGCACGGTGTGCGTGACTTCCATCGCCAGGCTGATGGCGAGGTTGATGGCCGTCAGCGTCTTGCCGCAGCCGCTGGCCGGGCCGGTGACGGCCACCGAGGTCCAGTGGTTCTCCCGCAGGGTCTGCAGCACGCGCGTGCGCAGCATGCGGTAAGCGTCGGAGAGCTCGTGGCCGGGGACGGCGGCGACCAGGCGGTTGTCGCGCAGCACCTGCTCGGGCACGTCGACGATCCGCGTCTGCGTGTAGCGCACGCCGGTGGAAAGGTCCTGCGCGGGGTTGCCGCCGGCGGCGCCCGGCCGGGGCTCGGTGCCGAGGTTCTGCGCGCGCTCGCGCCCCGCCTGTTCCAGTGCCTTGCGAATCCGTTCCATGGGAAGTCCTACGCCATCACATGCCCAGGCGTCGCAGGGCGACGTACCAGGCCACGTCCAGGTTGATGATGAAGAAGTGGATCAGTACGGCGACCACGGCCAGCACCGCCGGCACCACGACCAGCGCGGTGATCCGCCGTTTCTGCTTCTGCGCCTGGTCGCCGCTGTTCTGGATCAGCGGGATCTCGGCGAGCGGCGGCGAGCCCTGCACGCGCTCGATGGCGCGCGCGCTGTTGACCGAGCCGTCGAGGGATTCCGCCACCTGCGGCCAGCCGAGCGCCACCGCCAGCACCAGCACCAGCAGCAGCGCCAGCAACACCGGGCGGTTGGGGCTCGCCGGCACCAGCGGCATGTTCGGCGGCTCCACCAGGGTGAAGCGCTCGCCCTTCGCCTGGGTTTCCATCGCCTGGCCCATCTTCGCGGCGAACAGGCGGTCCTTGGCGTTGCGGTAGTTCTCGGCGGTGGTCACCAGCGTGCGCTGCAGGGCGGAGAGCTGGCGCTCCACGTCCGAGGTCTGCATGGCGTTGTGCTCGTAGCTGGCGATCTTCGCCTGCACCTTGGCGCGCTCGTCCCGCAGTGCGGCTGCCTTGGAATCCAGCGCCGCGCGCTGCGCCTGCACCTGGATGTAGGCCGGGTTGGTCGGCTCGCGCGAGGGGCGGCGCGCGGACACCGGCGGCTCGGCCGCCAGCTTGCCCTCCAGCGTCTGGATCTGCCGCTGCAGCGTCAGCACCTCGGGGTGGTCGGCGCTGTAGCGCTCGCGGGCCTTGGCGAGCTGCGCCCGCAGGCTGGTGATGCGCGAGGCGGTGTCGTTCGGGCTGACGTTCTCGCCGACTTCCTGGCGCAGCGCCTCGACGTCGCGGCGCATGCGCACCACGTCGGGGTGGTCGGGGCTGTAGCGGCCCTCCAGCAAAGCGAGCTGGCTCTCCATGGCGCGCAGCTGGTCGGCCGGCGCGGCGATGCCCCGGCCATCCGGCATGATCACCGGCGCCATGGGCTCGAGCTGCGCGAGCTGCGCATCGAGCATGATCTTCGACTGCTCGATGTCCTTGATCTGGCGGTCGATCTCCATGAGGTCGGCATCCGAACGCTGCAGCATCTGCAGGTTGAAGACGCTCTCCTCGGGCAGCGAGCCCTTGTTCTCCTGCTTCACCCTGGCGATCTGGCTCTCCAGCTCGCGCACCTGGCCGTCGAGGCGGTCCACCTCGGCCTGCATGAACTGGCTGGTCTCGGCGGTCTGCTCGGTGCGGGCGCGGACGTTCTCGCCGAGGTAGAGGGTGACCAGCTCGTTGGCCACCTTCTGGGCGATCGCCGGGTTCTCGTGCTCGAAGCCGACGGTGAAGGCGATGGTCTGGTTGATCGGCCGTCCGCCTGCCTGCTCGGCCAGCGGCGCATCGATGACGTCGATGCGGATATCCTTCTGCACGTCCTCGACCAGCAGCAGCGTCGGCAGGTACTTGCGTTCCTTCGGGAAGAGGTCGAACTTCTCGATGATCTGCTGCAGGTTGGTGCGCGTCATGACGCGCTGGTTGATGTACTGGATCTGCCGCGCCGCCATGGTGGTCACCGTGGTCGGCACCAGCCCGGGCGGGATCTCCGGATCCTCGATGAGGATCGTCGCATTGGAGAGGTAGCGGTTCGGCCAGAGGAAAATGGCCAGCAGGCCCAGCACCAGCAGCGCGGCCGCCGCCTTCAGGGCGGTGCCGCCACGCCGGCGCAGGGCGTCCATGTAATCCTGGAGACTCTTCGAGTCGTCCTCGGGAAGGGGAATGTCGTAAGCCATGCGCGGCCTGGTGCTCCCTGGGATGGTTGTCGCCGGTTCGGGTTCTGGGTGTTCTACTCAGCGTGCCGGCGGAGTCTAGCGGACAGGCCGCCGTGGCGATGTGACCAGCCGCCCAGAAAAATGATGTAACTTGCTGTCCTGCTTGGTATCTGCCAGCCCGTTGGGGCGACGGGGCGAAATATAGCACTATCGCGGCGCGCCCGTCTCGGCGGCCTTGCAGTGCCCATGCATCGCCGGCCGGAGCCGGCGCAATGCAGTGTTGGCAGGGAGAATTAAGGGCCGATTAAGGGCCTCGACCGAGGCCCGTTGGTGTTCGGGTTGCGCCCCGGCTCAGGTGCGGCGACGGCGGGCGCGGGCGACGATGCCGGCGGCGCCGGTCAGGAACAGCCAGGCGGCGCCGGGCAGCGGCACGGCGGTGCTGCCGCCGAAGAAGCCGCTGGTGATGCAATCCTGCAGCCAGTCACCGTCCCAGTGGTGGTCCATGTGGCCGCGCCAGTCGTGGCGCCAGATGCGGGACCAGTCGTGCCCGCCCTTGCCGAAGGTCTGCATCGCGAAGCGCGGGCTCATGTTGTCGTCGTCGTCCCATGAGCCGCAGCCGCCGGAGTCGCACTCGCCACTGCGGAAGCCCGCCACGCGGGCGGCGAAGAACTCGTGGCCCTGCGGGCTCTTGCCGGTGGAGAGGATGGCGTAGTCCTCCGGGGTGTCGCCGTCGATGCCGGTGATCGAAAACGTCAGCGTTTCCAGGCGGGCGTTGCCCTTGCCGCGCAGCTTGATGTCGAAGCGGCCGAAGCCATCCATGCGACGGTCGTTGACCGCCTTCCAGCCCTGCGGCAGGCCGCTGATGTCCATGGCCTCGGCGTCACCGCCGGGGACCACGTTGAGGGCGAAGGACTGGATGCCGAAGTTGCTGCCGGCGATGCCGGTCAGCGGGCCGAGCACCTGCACGGTGAAGTCGATGGCTCCGCCGGCGCCATCGGCCACATCCACCCGCAGGTAGTTGGTGCCGTCGGCGAGGACGTTGGATTGATCGAGGTAGAACGAGAGCGACGAAGCCTGGGCGGAAACGGACAGCGCGAGCGAAGCGCAGAGCCCCGCGAAACGCGTGAACTTCAGCGAACTCATGGTTGCCATCCCCCTTCACCTGCGGCGCAGCCGGCATCGGCCAGCGCGCTTGGAGTTGTTCTTGGACAGCAACTTAGCAAACGCGAATGCCCGCCAGCAAGCCGTTTTGGACATAACGCCCGCGCGCCCCGGTGCCGCCCTGCGCACCCTCCCGACCCACCTGGTCGGCAACTCCCAACCGAACCGTAACACCGGCACCGGAATTCACTCCAACTTATTGTTTAGTCGACGGGTGACGGTGGCGAGCTGGGTTTGCTGCGCGGGGGTCAGGGGCGCCGCCACGGCCAGGGCCAGCAGCCAGAGGCAGTGGACATGGTCGTAGAGCCGGCGGGCGAGCGTCAGCCGCACCACGGGGACGCGCGCCGCGGCGCCGAAATAGGCGCGGGTCAGCCGCCCGGCCAGGGCCGCCGGCAGGCGGTGGTGCTGGAGGAGGACGGCGAGGTCGAACAGCGGGTCACCGAGCGCGGCGTATTCCCAGTCGATCAGCAGCGGCTTGCGCAGGCCGACGACATTGGCGGGGATGGGATCGTGGTGGCACAGCGTGGATGGCCCCTGCAGGCAGTCCGCCATCAGCCGCCGCGCGGCGCGCGCGAGCTGCCGGGCATGGCGGCCGCCCGCGCGCCGCGCATAGCCGTCGAGGCTCGCCTCGAGGTCCAGCGGCTGGCCCGGCAGGCGTGACTCGTGCAAGCGCCGCAGCAGCCCGGCCAGCGTCTCGATGCGCCCGGGCAGCGCCAGCTCCGCCGCGCGCCAGGCACGGCCCGGGGCATGGCGCGTGACCAGCACCGCGGGCGGGCCCGGCCAGAGCAGGAGCGGCTCCGGTGCGATGCCGGCGGCGGCCGCCGCCGACCAGGCGGCGAATTCCACGCCGCGATCGGGGGCGAAGCCCGCGGCCAGCGGCTCGTCGATGCGCAAGACGAAGCGCTCGGCGCCACGTCCGGCGAGCCAGCTCGATTTCAGCGGACCCGCGTGCAGCCGGTGCAGCAGGCGCAGGCCACGCAGTCCGTGCCGGCCCGAGCCTGCCCGGCGCAGTGCCGCCTCGGGCGTCATGCGGGCTGCGCCACGAGATCGCGGCGCCAGGCGCGGTAACCGCGCAGGATCAGCAGCAGGTACAGCCCGAAGAGCAGCACCGTCAGCCACAGGCCGCGCTGCGCGTAGATCCACATCGAGGCGCTGTCGATGACGAACCACCACAGCCAGTTCTCCAGCAGCTTGCGCGCCACCATCCAGGTGGCCAGCACCGAGGCCCAGGCGACCAGCGCATCGGCGTAGGGCAGCGCCGCCGGTGTCCAGGCGGCGAGCAGCGCGCCGTTGGCGAGGCCGAGCGCGAGGACCAGCAACAGCGCCTGCCCCTGCCGGCGCAGGGGCCAGCGCGTCACCGGCAGCGGCCGGGCCGGGCGCGCCCAGTGCAGCCAGCCGTAGACGGAGACGCCGATGTAGAAGAGCTGCAGCACGGCTTCGCTGTACAGCGCGGCGCGGAAGAACAGCAGCAGGTAGATCAGCGTGCTGGCGATGCCCGCCGCCCAGCACCAGATGTTCTGGCGGATGGCGAGCAGCAGGTAGGCGATGGCGAGTACCACGGCGAGCGCCTCCCAGGGCCATAGCGCCGCGACCTGCGCGAGGATCTGCCCGCCGGCTGGACCCAGCGGCTCAGTGGCCGGCGCCATCGATTCCCGGCGCCGAGCCGATGGCGAGGTCCGCGTTCAGGTACTTGACGACGAAGGCCATGGCGCCGGGGCCAGCCATGCTCGCCTGCATGCAGCGGTCGATCGCGCCGGTGACGGCGGCGAACTCACCGCGCAGCTGCGTGCTCATCTGGTTGCTGATGACCTCGATCCCCGGCTGGCGGCGCAGGTGGAAGATGAACTCGGTGATGGTGGTGACGAACTGCTCGTTGAGCGGGTACAGGCTGATCTCGGCGGTGATGCGCATGCTGCTCTCCTCGGAAACGGGTGGCGGTCACATCCGCCAGGCGAGCCCGATACCCACCTGGCGCGGATCGCCGAGGCGGAGATAACGCCTGGCGGGGAAATCGGGCGGCTCGTTGCCGAAATAGTAACCGCGGGTCACCCAGGTCTCGTCGAACAGGTTGCGCACCCAGAACACGGCTTCCCAGTGGTCCCAGCGGCGTCCGGCGCGCAGGTTGAACAGCTCGGCGGCCGGCGCCTTGCGGTCGCCGCCGGTGCTGCTGTCGTAATCGAAGACATAGCAGCCGCGTCCGCTGGCATCGAGGCTGGCGAACCACCCTGCCCCGTCCTGCCAGAGCAGGCCGGCCGACCAGCTCAGCGGCGGCGCGTGGGGGAATTCGCGGCCCTCGAACTCCGGGCGGGTGGCGAAGCGCTGCAGCTCGGTGTCGAGCAGGCCGAGGCCGGCGCGCAGCGTCAGCGACGCGCCCAGCCGCCAGGACAGCTGCGCCTCGGCGCCGAGCGCGCGCGCTGCCTGCGCGTTGTCGGTGAGGAAGATGAAGGTGTTCGGGTCCCCGGCGCTGAGCTGGATCGGCACCCGCACCTGCATGCGCTCGCGCTGCTGCCAGAACAGGCTGGCGTCGAGCCAGAGATCGGCATCGCCGAGATGCGTGCCGATCTCGTAGTTCCACAGCGCCTCCGGGCCGAACTCGATCTGCTCGCGCGACACCTGCAGGCCCGGCTGCGAGAAATCGGTGCGTGCCAGGCCGGGGTTGAAGCCGCCGGCCTTGTAGCCGCGGGCGACGCGGCCATAGACGGTGGCGAGCGGGCCGAGCTCGCGGGTCAGGGTCAGCTCGCCGCCCCAGAGGCGGTCGGTGGGCGCGAACTGGTTGCTGGCGGTGACGGCGGCCGCGCGGTCATCGAGCTGGTCCTGGTAGCGGGCCTCGCGCCGCTCGCCGCGCAGGCCGAGCGCCAGGCGCGTGGCGCTGCCGAGTGGCAGGGAGACCTCGCCGAACAGGGCCAGGCTGGTGGCGCGGTAGCGGCTGGTGACGCTGCGATCGGTGGCCAGCGGCGCGCAGAAGGCGGCGCCCGGATCCGGCGGCGCGGGACAGGCCGCGTCGTCGAGGTCGAGCAGGCCGTGGTCGGTGACGAGGTTGTCCTCCTCGAGCCGCTGGCCATAGGCACCGAGCAGCCAGTCGACGCGGCCGAAGAGCCGCCCGTCCGGGCCCGACAGCAGCCGCAGTTCCTGCGACAGGGTGTCGCGCTCGCGGTCGGTGAGCTGGGTGTAGGCGTAGACATCGGGCGCCCAGAGCGCGGGGTTGCCCCAGTCGGCATCGAAGCCGAAGCGGATGTCCGAGTCGGCCGTAGCGGTGATGCTCACCAGGCTCGCGGCCGTGCCGAGATCGCCGGTCACGCGCAGCGAGCCGGCGCGGCTGCGCTGGGCGTCGCGGCCGGGCTGGTCGGACTGCGTGGTGAAGCCGTTGTCGATCGACCAGTCGTCGTAGCCGTCGTCGATGTCGACGTACAGCGCCGTGGCATCCACCTGCCAGCCTGGCGCGGGATGCCAGCGCAGGCGGCCGCGGCCGGTCAGCTCGTCGCGCCGCGCGCTGTCATCGCGGCCGAGGTAGGCGTTGCGGCGAAAGCCGTCGCCGCGGAACTGCTGCAGGGCCAGGCGCCAGGCGAGCGCCTCGCCCGTGCCGGGCACCGGCCCGCCGCCGGCGGCGCCGATGCCGCGGGCGCCGTCGCTGCCGGCCAGGGTCTCGACCCGCGCGTCGGGCTCGGCGGTGGGTGCCACGGAGCTCAGGTAGATCATGCCGGCCAGGGCGTTGGCGCCGTAGCGCGTGGCCTGCGGGCCGCGCAGTACTTCCACGCGCGCGGTGTCGAAGGTGGTGGCGATGCCGCCGATGCCGGAGAAATCCACGTCGTCGATGACGAAGCCGACAGAGGGATTCGGCGCGCCCTCGTACTGCTCGAGCTCGCCGCTGCCGCGCACCTGGAAATAGCGCGCGCGGGCGCCCTCGCCGGAGAAGCCGAGGTTCGGCACCGCGGCGCCGAGCTCCTCGAAATGCTGCAGGGCGAGCGCCTGTACCGCGGCTGCGTCGAGCACGGCGACGCTGGCGGGCACCTCGCGCAGGGCTTCGCCCGGGCGCAGGCGCGCGGTGACGACGATTTCCTCGAGGCCGGCGGCGGGGCCGGGCCCGGCGGCGGCGGCAGTGGCGAGAGCCAGCAGCACGGCGGCGGCCAGCAAGCGATCAGGGCGGAAGGGCATCGGGTACGGTCCTGTTCCTACGCCGGTACTAACCGGATCAGGTTCAAAGGGTTCCCGGCTCGCGGGTCTCAGGCTGCGTCAGCCACCCCTCAGACGCGCTCATCTTAGGCGAGGCTGCCCGGCAGGGAAAGCGCCAGATGGGTAAACTGTGCGCCCCGATTTTCCTCAGGAACCCGGCCATGACGCAGAGCGCGGACTACAAGGCGATCGACGCCGTCGTCAACATCTGGACCGAGGAGGCGCTCTCCAAGCGCCCGAACTGGGGCACCTCGTTCTTCTCCGGGAAGATGAATGCCGACCAGAACCTCATCGCCAACCCGCTGAGCCTCGAGGCGATGATTGACCAGCTGGATGCGGCGGGCATCGAGATCGCCTTCCTCGTGGCCGCGCGCTCAGGCCGTCCCGGGCTGCCGGGCTGCTACCACATGCCCTACGACGTCGTGGCGCGCGCGGTCGCCAGGCACCCCACCCGCTTCCGTGCGCTGGCCGGCATCGACCCGTTCACCGGCATGAAGGGCGTGCGGGAGTTCGAATCCGCGGTGAAGAACGACGGCTTCATCGGCGCGCACCTCTATCCGCACTGGTTCGAGCTGGCGCCCGACGAGGCGAAGTACTACCCGTTCTACGCCAAGTGCTGCGAGCTCGGGGTGCCGATCCAGATGCAGGTGGGCCAGTCGATGATCTATGCGCCGGACTTTCCCTGCCGCAGCGTCGGCCGGCCGATCACCCTGGATGCGGTGGCCTGCGACTTCCCCGAGCTGAAGCTGATCGGCATCCACGTCGGCATCCCCTGGACCGAGGAGATGATCGCCATGGCATGGAAACACAAGAACGTCTACATCGGCAGCGATGCGCACCGGCCGAAGTACTGGCCGGAGAGCTTCCGGCGCTACATCAACACCCAGGGGCAGGACAAGGTGATCTTCGGCACCGACTTCCCGGTGCTGCCCTTCAAGCGCACCGTCGAGGACATCGATGCCCTCGGCCTCAAGCCCGAAGCACGCCGCAAGCTGATGCGCGACAACGTCGTGCGGATCTACGGCCTGTAAGAAAAGAAAAAGGTGTCAGAAAAAGGTGTCAGACTTATTTAAGAAAAGGTGTCAGACATATTTTTGGAAAAGGTGTCAGACATATTTTTCGCGCGTCACGTGAAAAATATGTCTGACACCTTTTCCAAAAATATGTCTGACACCTTTTCTTAAATAAGTCTGACACCTTTTTCTCTTTTTCTCAGGCCTGGAGCGTGGCGCCGGATTCCAGCATGGCGTCGATGTCGGCCTGGCTGCAGCCGGCCTCGCGCAGCACCTCGACGCTGTGTTCGCCGAGGCGCGGCTGCAGGCGGCGCACGTCGGCGGGGGTCTCGGAGAAGGTGTAGGGAAAGCGCGTCATGCGCAGCCGGCCCTCGGTGGGGTGATCCACCTCCTGCCAGAAATCGACCGCCTGCAGGTGCGGGTCGCGCACCAGGTCCTCGAGCGAATTGACGGCGTTGGTCGGCACGCTGGTCTCGCCGAAGATCCTCAGCCACTCGCCGGTGCTGCGCGTGGCCATGATCTTCGCGGTCTCGCTGTAGGTGTCGTCGATGTTGGTCACCCGGCTGTTCAGCGTGCGGAAGCGCGGATCGGTGATCAGCTCGGGATGACCGGATACCTTGCAGAAGGTCTCCCAGTGGTTGTCCAGGTACGGCAGGATGGCGATGTAGCCGTCCAGCGTCTTGTAGGGCTTGCGGTGGTAGCTCATCAGGCGCGTGTAGCCGGCGGTGCCGATGGGCGGCTCGAAGCTCATGCCCCAGAGATGCTCGGCCATGACGAAGTACACCATGGTCTCGAACATCGGCACCTCGATCTCCTGCCCGCGGCCGGTGCGCTCGCGGCTGAACAGCGCCGCCGTCACCGCCTGCACCACCGCCATGGCGGTGGTCTTGTCGGCGACCACGGTGGGCAGGTAGCGCGGCTCGCCGAGCACCATCTCGTTGAGCATGGCGATGCCGCTGATGGCCTGGATCGAGTCGTCGAGGGCGCCGCGGCTGCCGTAGGGACCCTTGCGGCCATAGCCGTAGGTGCCGCAGTAGATGATCTTCGGGTTGACGGCGCGGAAATCCTTGTAGGCCAGGCCCAGCTTGTCCATGACCTGGGCGCGGTTGTTGTGGATCACCACGTCGCAGGATTCGGCGATCTTCAGCACCGCGGCACGCGCCGCGGGCTGCTTCACGTCGAGCACCACGCTGCGCTTGTTGCGGTTGCAGGTGAGATAGAGCGCCGACATGCCCTTGCTGCGCGAGGCGCCCAGGGTGCGGTTGCTGTCACCGCGAGGCGGCTCCACCTTGATGACCTCGGCACCCATGTCCGCCAGGATCTGGCAGGCCCAGGGGCCGAGGACGACGGCCGTCATCTCGAGGATTTTGACGCCTGTGAGGGGACCGGACATCCCTCAGAACACGACGCGGTGCTTGCGCCGCGGCTCGCGCGGCAGCTCGGCGGGCGGGATCAGCCGCATCTGGTCGAAGTTCACGCTGAAGCCGCGCACCTGGATGCGCTCGAGGAAGGCCGCATAGCGGCGCGCGCGCTTCGGCGCGTCGACCACGTTCATGCGGTGGGCGATGCGCTTGTAGCGCAGCTTCTGCTCACCGGTCTCGGCGCGGAGCCACCGGCTCACGGCCGGGCTCTTCTTGTGCGGGATCAGCTTCATGATTGCCTCTCTGGGCCTGATTTCCGGAAGCGCAGGAATATGCCGCCTGCGCCCGGGCCTGTCAATGAAGCACGATGCCGCGGACCGGTCGGGCCTCAGCCCGCGCCGAGCTTCGCCAGCGCCGCCTTCGCCTCGACCACGCCGGGGAACTCGGCCTTGCCGTCACCCACGGCCTTGCCCAGCGACTGCTTCGCGCCCGCGGTGTTGTTGGTGGCGATGTAGGCCATGCCCAGGTGGTACTGCAGCATGGGGATGTTGCTGGCGCCGGCCACCGCCCGCTCGAGGAACTGCACCGCCTTCGGGTAGTCCTTGTTGCGGTAATAGGCCCAGCCAATGGTGTCGAGCACCGCGGGGTTGGTGGTCTCCGCGAGCGGCTTGACCAGCTCCAGCGCATGCGACCAGCTCGCCGCGTCGGAGCGGTAGTCCAGCAGCAGCGCGGCCAGGTTGTTGG
The DNA here is from genome assembly GCA_015709695.1 of Gammaproteobacteria bacterium. Taxonomy (NCBI): domain Bacteria; kingdom Pseudomonadati; phylum Pseudomonadota; class Gammaproteobacteria; species Gammaproteobacteria bacterium. The sequence continues at coordinate 1,684,683 of CP054183.1, forward strand.
CGGCCACCTCGACCTTCGGGTTGGCCTTGAGCAGTTCCTCGTAGTGGGTGATGGCCTCGTCCCAGCGACGCTGCTGCTCGTACTCCGAGCCGAGCAGCATGCCGAGCTCGGCATTGCCGGGGTTGGCGGCGAGACCCTTCTTGTACGCCTCGATGCGCGCGGCCGGGTCGTCGTTGTCGAGGCTGGCCAGCGCCGCCCAGGCCATGCTGGCCTTGGGCTGGGCGGTGACGATCTCCTGGAAGATCTTCTCGGCGGAGACCTTGTCACCGGCCTGGGCGCGCACGCCACCCTCGAGGAACTTCGCCGAGAGGTCCTGCGGATTGGCCGCCTGGAAGTCCTTCAGCGCCTTCATCGCCTCGTCCTTGCGGCCCATGGCGTTGAGCGTGCCGACCAGGCCTTCCAGCGCCAGGGTCCACTGCGGGTTGCGCTCCAGCGCTTTGCGGAAGGCGTCCGCCGCCTCGGCGTTCTTCTCCTGCGAGCGCATGACGCGCGCCAGCTGGAAGTAGCCGACGCCCTTGTCGTCGGGCAGCGCCACCATGCGGCGCGCCTCGGCCTCGGCGGCGCTCCACTGCTTCTGCGAGCCGAGCAGCGTCACCAGACGGCTGCCGGCATCGAGGTCGCCGGGCGCCTTCTTCAGGTGGTCGCGCAGCACCTGCTCGGCGCCGTCGATGTTCTTGTCCGCCACTTCCAGGGCCGCGAGCTCGCGCGGGCCATCGGCATTCAGCGGGTCGGCGGCGATCAGGCGCCGGTAGGCATCCTTGGCGAGGACCTTGTCGTCCATCAGCGTGTGGGTGCGGGCCAGCAGCAGCATCGCCCGGGTGTTCTCCGGCTCCTTGCGCAGCACCGTGCGGATATCGGCGATGGCGTCGTCGAACTTCTTGTCGCGCACGCGCAGCCCGGCGCGGATCAGCAGCGCCTCGGGGTTGTCGGGTTCGTCGGCGAGCACGGCCTCGATCTGCGCCCGGCCGGGCTCGATCTCGCCCTTGGCGATCTTCAGCGCCGCCACCCGCACCCGCGCCGACATCCCGGCCTTGGACTTCGGATCGCGCTTGGCCAGCTCCTCGTAGACGGCGAGCGCCGCATCGGGCTTGCGCGTGGCCTCGTAGAGCCGGCCGAGGGCGAGCCGCAGCTCGGGCTGGTCGGGATCCTCGGCGACGAAGGCCTCGAGCGCCTTCTCCGCCTCCTCGGGGCTGCGCATCTGGCCGAGGAACTGCGCCAGGCCGAGGCGCGCGTCGACATCCTTGGGGTCCGTGGCGATGACGCTGCGCATGACCTTCTCGGCGTCGTCGATGCGGCCCTCGCCGGCGTAGAAGCGCGCCAGCTGGTACTGCAGCTCCTCTTCCTTGGGAAAGTCGCGGATCAGGTCACGGATGCCCTGCTCCACCTCGTCCTTGCGGTTCTGCTGGGCGAGGATGGCGATGCGCACCTGGCGCAGCGGCTTGGCGGCCTCGGCAGCGAGCCGGGCGATGCCGGCATCGAGGATCTTCAGGCCGGCGGCGGCGTCGCCCTGCTGGGCCTCGATGGCGGCGCGCAGCAGGATGCCGTCCACCAGGTCCGGGTCCTTGGCCAGCGCGGCATCGAGTTCCTTGCGGCCCTCCTCCATCTTCTTGTCCTGGAGCAGCAGGCGCGCGTTGAGCACCCGCACCGTCGGGTCATCGGGCGCCAGCGCGGTGGCGGCCTTGGCCTGCTCGGCGGCCTGCTCGTAGGCCTGGCCGAAGAAGTACAGCGTGCCGAGCTTGACGCGCGCCGGGACCATGTTCGGATCGGAGTCCACGGCCATCAGCAGCTGCTGGATCATCGGCCGGAATTCCTGCTGCTTCTCGGCGATCTCCGCCAGCATGTAGTGCGCCCTGGCGTTCTTCGGCTCGATCTGCGCGGCGTTCGCCGCCTCGAGCTTCGCCTTGACGTAGTCGCCCTGGGCGAAGAGCTCCTCCGCCTTCTTCATGTAGTTGGCGGCGCGCTCCTCCGGCGGCGTGCAGGCGGCGAGCGTGGCGAGCGCCGCGCCGAGCGCCAGCGCGGTCAGCCAGCGGGCACGCGGGTTGCGGGTGGACGGGGCCGATGCATGGTTCATTCAGGACACTCCGTTGATGGCGGCCGCCGGGGCCGTCTCGAGGCGGGCACGCAGGCTGGCGACACAGCGGCCGGCCGTGCGCCCGTCCCACAGTTCGGGCTTGCGCCCCGCCGGCCAGTCGCCGGCGAGCGCTTTGCCGATATTCTCCAACAGCGCCGCCGGCTTCACCAGCCGGTTGCTGCCCTCGGTGACCGTGACCGGCCGCTCGGTGTTGGGCCGCACGGTCAGGCAGGGAATGCCGAGGTAGGTAGTCTCCTCCTGCAGCCCGCCGGAATCGGTGACCGCCAGGGCCGCGTGGGTGACCAGGCCCATGAACTGCACGTAGCCCAGCGGCTCGATCAGGCGGATGCCGGGCGTGGTCGCCAGGCCGTCGTGCAGGCCGAACTCGCGCAGCTGCTTGCGCGTGCGCGGGTGCACCGGGAACACCATGTCGATGGAGCGGGCGGCCGCCTGCAGCTGCGTGACCAGGCCGCGCAGGGTCGCCGGGTCGTCGACGTTGGAGGGCCGGTGCAGGGTGACCACGCCGTAGCGGCGGCCGCCGAGGCCGAGGCCGGCGCTGGTGGCGTCGGCGGCGATCTTCGCGCGCAGCAGCTCGAAGGAGTCGAGCATGATGTTGCCGACGCGCTCGATGCGCGAGGCGGGCACGCCCTCGCGCCGCAGGTTCTCGTCGCCGTCGGGCGAAGGCGTCCACAGCAGGTCGGAGATGGCATCGGTGACCAGCCGGTTGATCTCCTCCGGCATGGCGCGGTCGCCGCTGCGCAGGCCCGCCTCGAGGTGTGCCACCGGGATCAGCAGCTTGGCGCAGACCAGGGCCACCGCGGCCGTGGAGTTGACGTCGCCGACGACGATGGTCCAGTCCGGCCGCTCGCGCAGCGCGACCTGCTCGTAGGCCATCATCACGCGGCCGGTCTGCTCGGCGTGGCTGCCGCTGCCGACGGCGAGGTGATGATGCGGCTCGGGCAGCCCCAGGTCGCTGAAGAAGGCATCCGACATGTTGGCGTCGTAATGCTGGCCGGTGTGGACGATGCGCGGTGCGAACAGCGGATCGGCGGCCAGCGCATGGTAGAGCGGCGCCACCTTCATGAAGTTCGGGCGCGCCGCGGCCACCAGGTGCACGAGGACCGGGCGGCTCATCACTCGGCCTTCGCGGTCTGCAGCACCGCTTCGCGCCCCGGCACGAAGTAGGCGAGCTTCGGGTCGAGGGCGCGCACGAAGGCCTGCAGCCGCTGGTCCGCCTTCTCCAGGCCGTCGGGCCCGTCATCCACCATGGTGATGACGCGCACCAGGGCGCCGTCGGTGCGCCGCTGGGTCAGGCCGTCCCAGAAGATGTACCACTTCACCAGGTACTCGTTGGTGAGCATGCGGCCACGCTGCGCGAACCAGTAGTACACCAGCTGGCGGGCGCCGCCCTGGGCGATGATCGAGCGGTTCACCGGCAACGGGCCGCCATCGGCACGCACGTCGGGGATCTCCACGGCCTGCAGCATCTGCATCTGCCAGCCGCCGCCAGGCAGGCAGGTGGCCGGCGAGTGGATGGCGCGGCCGCTGCGCTGGTTGCTGTAGTAGGCCATCCACAGGCTGACTTCCGCGTGTTCGTCGGCGCGGCGGTAGAGCGCGAGGATGGTGTCGTCCGCCTTCAGGGTATCCAGCGAGACCTGGTCCACGGGCATCTCGCTGCCATGCCAGTCGCCGAGCACCAGCGGAAAGCTGGCGAGGCTGGAACGCGCCGGCACCAGGTCCTGGCGCTGTTCGACCACACCCATGATCGCGGTGCCGATCAGCACGGCGAGACCGGCGACGAAGCCGGCGCGCTGCGCGCCCTGCGCGGTGAAGATCCGCCAGGCCTCGGCCAGCGGCGGCGTGTCCATGCGAAGCGACCTCAGCAGGCGCCGCCCGGAGAGGCGCGCCATCAGCGTCATCTCCAGGAACAGGATGGCCACGCAGGCCATGAACACCACCCAGCCCTCGAAGTCGTGCAGGAAGCCCTCGGCCTGCTCCGAGCCGTAGAGGCTCACCAGGATGCCGATGCCGCCGATGCGCACGCTGTTCATCAGCACCGTGAGCGGCACCGACGAGAGGAAGACGATGGCACGCTGCCAGGCCGGCGCCTGGAACAGCACCGCGCAGAGGAAGCCGAAGCTCATCAGCGGGAACAGGTAGCGCAGGCCGCTGCAGGCCTCGGCCACCGCCAGCTGGTAGCTGCCGAGGTCGATGAGGTTGCCCTCGACGAACACCGGCACGCCGGCGAGGCGGATCACCGCCACGCCGATCTGCGTGGACAGCAGCTGCAGCCCTGCGGTGAGCTTCACCTCGAGGAAATCCGGCAGCGGCACCATGAACACCAGGTAGAACAGCGCCGGCCACACCAGCTTCACCGCCGGCCAGCCCCAGACGGCGACGAAGCAGCCCCAGACGGCGGTGATGAAGCCGTACTGCGCGATGGTGAAGATCGAACTCAACGAGCCGAGCAGCAGCAGCAGGAAACCGAGCAGCACCAGCCACAGCCCGGCGAGCGAGCCCGGCCAGGGCACCGCCGCCAGTTCGCGCGAGCGGGTGGCGATCAGGAAGGCGGCGATGAACGGGATCAGGTAGCAGTGGTTGTACTCGTCGCGCGGCCAGTCCTTGACCCACATCCAGTGCAGGGAGTCGCGGAAGGCGAAGATCAGGATACCGATGAGCACCGCCAGCAGCAGGGTGGCGGGCAGCTTGCTGGCGCTGCCCGGGGCTGGCGCGCCGGATGGTGCAATCGTCTCTGCTGACATCGTTCTCGCCGGTGTTGTGCTCAGGCGGCAGCGCGGTGGGCGCCCCGGCTCCGGGTCTGCATGCTGGGCAGGCTCATTTAAGGATTTATTAAGGCCCCATGGGGCCCGCTGCGTCCGACGCATTCTCTCCCGGGCGGGGTGCTCCGCTCCATGGCGCGGGTCTCAGTCCGTAGTGGTCGTGGTGTTGCCATAACGCTGCCGGACCGGCGACAGCCGTTATCATGCCCTGCAGCCCGCGATGGCGGGCACCGGTGCCCACGCTATGAATGGTAACCCAGGACCCCCGCCCGCCCATGGCACGGACGCGGCCGCGATCGAAGCGGCCAACCGCGCCCTCAAGGATGCCGCCTGGGCGGAACAGAACGGGCTGGCGGAGCGTGCCATCGCCGCCTACCGGCGCGTGGTGCAGCTGGCGCCGCACATCCACCAGGCGCACAACAATCTCTCCGGCCTGCTGCTCGGCATCGGCCAGGCGCAGGAAGCGCTGGCCGCGGCGCGCCAGGCGCTCGCCCTGCAGCCCGACGACCCGATGGTCAACGCCAATGCCGGCCAGGCCAGCGTCGCCTGCGGGCTGGTCGACGAAGGCATCGCCCTGCTGCGCAAGGCGCTGCTGGCCCGCTCGGACATGCACCCGCTGCGCGCCCTGCTGGCCGACGTGCTGGTGGATGCCGGCCGGCTCGAGGACGGCGCCGCGCTGTTCAGCTCCGTCGAGGGCCAGTACCAGAACGACGCGCGCTTCCTCGCCGCCGCCGCGCGCCTGTATGCGCGTGTCGGGCTGGCGGGCAGCGCCGAGGCGAGCTACATCCGCCTGCTGCAGCTCGAGCCGCGGCGCGCCGCCACCTACAACGACTGCGCCCAGCTCTACAACGAGCACACGCAGTTCAGCAAGGCACGCGAGCTGTGCCTCAAGGGCCTGATGCTCGAACCCGATGCACCGGTGATGTGGAACACGCTGGCCAACGCCCAGGCCTGCATGGGGCAGACCGGCGAGGCGCTGCAGTCCTACCACAGGGCGCTGGAGCTCGCGCCGGCGCTGGCCGCCACACGCTCCAACCTGCTGCTCGCCATGCACTACTCCAGCGAGGTGACGCCGGCGCAGCGGGTGCAGGCGCACCGCGAGTTCGGCCGCCTGCACGCGCAGCCGGCCGCCGCCGCGCGCGCCTTCGCCAACAGCGCGGATCCGGGGCGACGCCTGCGCATCGGCTACAGCTCGCCGGATTTCCGCACCCACTCGGTGGCCTTCTTCTTCGAGCCGCTGCTCGAGCACCGCGACCGCGAGGGCTTCGAGGTCGTGGCCTTCGCCGACGTCAAGGGTCCGGACGCGGTGACCGCGAGGCTGCGGAGCCAGTGCGACGAGTGGCACAGCATCGTCAACCTGCCGGACGCCGTCATCGCCGAGCGCGTGCGCGCCGCCGGGATCGACATCCTCGTCGACCTCGCCGGCCACGCCGGCAACACCCATGCGGCCGCCCTGGCCTGGAAGGGCGCGCCGGTGCAGGTCACCTACTGCGGCTACCCGGACACCACCGGGCTCGAGGCCGTCGACTACCGCATCACCGATGACATCGCCGATCCGCCCGGCGTCGATGCCGACTACGCCGAGCGGCTGGTACGGCTGCCGGGGAGCTTCCTCTGCTTCCGCCCGCCGCCGCTGCTGCCCGACATCACCCCGCCGCCGGGGCCGGGCCGCGGCCACGTCACCTTCGGCTGCTTCAACCGCGAGTTCAAGGTATCGAAGCAGGCCTACGACCTCTGGGCGCGGATCCTGCGCTCGGTGCCGGGCTCGCGCCTGGTGATGAAGTGCCTGGGCGCGGCCGACGCCGGCACCCGCGCCTTCCTCCTCGGCGAGTTCGAGCGCCGCGGCATACCGGCTGCGCGCATCGAGCTGGTGGGCTTCATCGCCAGCCAGCAGGAGCACTACGGCTGGTACCGGCAGGTGGACGTGGCGCTCGACACCTTTCCCTACAACGGCACCACCACCACGCTCGACTCGCTGATGATGGGCGTCCCGGTGGTGACGCTGGCCGGCGACTGCCACGCCGGCCGCGTGGGTGCGAGCCTGCTCACCCGCATCGGCATCCCGGAGTTCATCGCCCGCGACGCCGACGAGTACGTCGCGCTCGCCATCGAGCTGGCCTGCGATCCGGAGCGCATCGCCGGGCTGCACGGCAGCCTGCGCCAGCAGCTGTTCGCCAGCGAGCTCTGCGACGGCGCGACGTTCATGGCCGGCTTCGAGTTCGCGCTGCGCGGCATGTGGGCCAACTGGTGCCGCCGGCAGGGCGCGACGCTGACGCCCCGGCAGCAGGCCATGGCGGCCTTCGATTTCAGCGTGCTGCGGCGGTCCTGAGCAGCGGCCAGCCGCCTTCAGGCCTGGGCGATCAGCCCCTGCACGAACTGCCTGCCCGCCGCGTTCTCCGGCGGAATCAGCTCATCGTGCAGGCATTGCAGCAGCTCGCGGACCAGTTCGTGCCGGCCCTGCTGCCGGTACTGCGCGGCACGCTGGATGATGTCCTCGCCGAGACGGCCGCGCAGCGAGGGATGGTGGCTGATCCTCACCGGGCCGTCGAAGCGCCGCTGCGCGCCGGTGCCGCGGAAGTTCCAGCCCTCGTCGAGGATCGCGAGCTTCACCCCGTGGCGGTTGTTGTCGGGGCTGAGCAGCTCCACCAGGCTGGTCTGGTCCATGAACAGCGCCTCGCGACGGATCTCCGGGTCGGCGATGTGCGCGGTCACCGCGGTCGGCGGCGGCACCGGCCGGTTGCCAAGCTCGAAATTCTGCCGCGTGAGCTCCTCCCAGCCGGCGAGCAGCGCCTGCACCGGCGGCGAGCGGCGGAAGAGGATGTGGCCGACGTTGAACATGGCCCTGCCGGTCATCTGCGCGCACTTGCTGACATCGGGCTGGCAGACGGCCATGGCGATGTCGATGTCGCGCAGGCGCCCGAACAGGGTGAGGAACTCGGCGCTCAGCACGCGTGTGTCGGTATCCAGGTGCAGGGTGTACTCGTAGGGCGACTGGCGCAGCGAGCGGATGCGGTCGAGCTGGCCCTCGGCCCACAGGCTCTGGTAGCTGCGCCGCGTGGCCAGCGGCACCACGCTGCTGAAGGCCGGGCTGCGGCAGAAGGGCAGCTCCGGCAGGTCGGTGAACAGCGTCACCGGCAGCTGTGGGGCGAAGTCGCGCGCGCTGGCGGCGGAGAGGAAGGCCTCCGCCACGTAATGCGGCCGGCGCGTCGCCACGTAGACCATGCCGATGTCCGCCGTCACCGTCACCCCCTCAGGCCGCGAGCCCGAGCCGGCGCAGGATGTCGGCGTCGAGCCCGGCGCGGAAGGCGGCGAGCAACGCCGGGCTGGCCGCCTCCGCCCGCGTGAACTCGCGCTCCAGCTGCGTGGCGACCGGCGCACCGAGCAGTTCGTAGATCTCCTCGGTGCCGCGGGGATGCAGGTAGCCCGCGGGCTGCTGCAACCCGCCGCTGCGGCGCAGTCGCAGCGCCGCCGCCATGCGCTCCAGCCAGCGCTCCGGGTCCTGGCGCAGGGCATCGGTGTCGACAACGATGCTGCGCGGCCCGAGGTTCGCCAGCCAGTCCGCATGGCGGGTGTTCCAGGCGGCGGCGGCTTCCGCGGGCGAGCTGCCGAAGGGCAGAAAATCCGGCGCCTCGGCGGCGATGCGCAGCACGCTCGCATACCAGCGTGCGGGATCGCGCACCGCCAGCGCCACGGCGAAGTCCTGCGCGCGCTGGGCGGCAACCGCCTCGCGGTAGAAGGCGCTGCCGGCGAGGCCCGCCCAGGCCGCCGGCTGCTCGTGCCTGAAGCGGTGCAGTTCCGCCGCGTAGCGCGGATCGACGAACTCGTCGGGCCCGAGTTCCCTGCCATCGCGGTAGATCGGCCCGTGCTTCCAGCCGAGCAGCATGGTGGCGGTGCGCAGCCCAGTGAAATTCCGCCGCAGCATCCAGGTCAGCAGGTTGGTGCCCGAGCGCATCAGGCCCGCGATGCGCACCAGCGTGGGCGCTGGCGCCCCTGGCCCGGCATTGGCTGGCGTCACGGCGGCAGCAGGTCGAAGGCGATGCAGAGCCGTTCCTCGTCGGAGCGGAAGGGAATGGTGCGGTGATAGAGCGACGAGGGAAAGAAGGCGATCTGGCCGGGCTTCGGCTGGTGCAGCAGGGTCGGCGATGGCCGCTCCGACAGCCGCGGATAGGCGCCGCTCTCCAGGCCGAACTCGATGGCGCCCTCGCCCGCCGCCGCGCGCTGCGGCAGCTGCAGGTACAGGCAGCCGCTCATCCAGCCGAAGGGGTGGTTGTGGAAATGCTGGTGGCCGCCCGTCAGCAGGCGCACGAACCAGCCCTGCAGCCGCAGCGTGCCGGGCCAGCGGGTGATCATGGTCATGCTGGTGGGCATCAGCGCGGCGCGATAGCGCTCCAGCCCGGCGAGGATGTCGCGCTCCAGCCGCGCCAGCGCCGGAAAGCCGTGGCGGAACAGGTTGCCGCCGGTCTGGAAGCCGCCGATGGTGGTGACGCCGCGGGGCTCCCAGATCGCCGTCACCTGGCTGGCCTCGCGGATCAGGTCCTGCAGGAAGGCCTGGTCGGCGCCCACGCCGGTGTAGACATCCATGACCCGCACGCGCTGCAGCGGATCCGGGCAGAACGGATGGGGATCGCGCCGGCCCAGGTGCCAGGAGGCGTAGGCCGCGAGCGAGGCCGAGTGCAGGTTGGTCGCCTCCGCCTCGCTGTGGCCGCGGATTTCCTCGAAGAACTCCTCATGCCGGCCGAGGCGCAGCAGGCACTCCAGGGCCTGCGCATGCGCGTAGGGCTTGCCCGAGGCGCGCAGCAGCGGCAGGGCCTCGGCATAGTCAGTGCCATTCTTCAGCATCAGGCCCAGGCTTTCGCTGGCCTCCGCCTGCCCGGGCTCCAGGGCGATGGCGCGGCGGTAGCTTGCCACCGCCTCCTCCACGCGCCCGGCATCGCGCAGGCCGTTGCCGAGGAAGGCGTGGACGGCGGCGCTCTCCGGGGCGGTGGCCCGCGCCGCCTCGAGAAACGGCAGGGCCTCGGCGGGCCGGCGCAGCTGCACCAGCAGGTTGCCGAGGCTGAGGTTGGCGCGACCGTGATGCGCATCGGCGGCGACGGCGCGCCGGTACTCGGCTTCGGCCGCCTCCAGCTCGCCGCAGGCATGCAGCGCATTGCCGAGGTTGGTGCGCGCCTCGATATGGCCGGCGTCGAGCGCCAGCGCGGCACGCAACGGCGCCAGCGCCGCCTCCGGATGGCCGAGCATGACCTGCATGGCGCCGAGGTCGGACTGCACCGCGACCAGCGCGGGATCGGCGCGAAGCGCGCGCTCGAGCAGCCGCAGCGCCTCCTCACCGCGCCCGCAACGGAAGCGTACCAGCGCCAGCAGGTGCAGGGCCCGCGGATCGGCGGCCTGCTGCGCCAGCCGCGCCTCGCAGGCGGCCTCGGCCTCCGTCAGCCGTCCGGCGGCCAGCGCGGTCCGCGCCGCGGCCAGCGGCTCCTCGATGGCGATGCTGCTCATGATGGCCTCAGTCCTCGCCAAGTTCCTCGGCGGTCGCCGCGCGCACGGCGACGACCTGACCCTCGAAGCGCAGGGTCTGCCCCGCCAGCGGGTGGTTGGCATCCAGTGTCACCGTGGTCTCGTCGAGCGCGGTGACGACATAGCGCCGCGGCGGGGTGCCGTCGGTGGCGTCGCCTTCACGGTCCACCTGCATGCCGAGGGTGATCTGATCGGCATGGGCGATGGCGGCACGCGGCACCACCTCGATGAGGCGCGCCTCGCGCTCGCCGAAGCCCTCTTCCGGGGTGATGGTGATGTCGAAGCGCTCCCCCGCCGAGCGACCCGCCAGCGCCTGTTCCAGCAGCGGCAGGATGCCCTCGGCGCCGTGCAGGTAATCCAGCGGCTCGCCGGCCGGCGAACTGTCGAGCAGCTCGCCCCGGTCATTGCTGAGGCGGTACTCGAGGCTGACGACGCAGCGGTCGGCGATCTGCATGGGCGGTCCTTGCGCGGAGCGGTAGTATCGTTATAGCGGCCATTCTCGGGGCCAGCCAGCGACGCGGTCAAATCACCAGGATTGACTTAATGCGCCATGAATGAAAAACCCTATCTCGAAGCGGTCCGGCAGCAGTACGAAGCGCTGCCCTATCCGCCGCGCGATCCCGCCGACGAAGCGCGGCGGCTGGTGCTCGCCACCTCGGGCAACCTGCTGGTGATCAACCACCACTGCTTCGGCGGACGTCGCGACTTCCGCCAGGGCTTCCGCTGCCTGGTGGCCGGCGGCGGCACCGGGGACACCACGATCTTCCTCGCCGAGCAACTGCGGCATCACGACGCCGAGGTGGTGTACCTCGACCTCTCCACCGCCTCGCGTGCCGTGGCCGAGGCCCGCGCCCGGGTGCGGGGCCTGAAGAACATCCGCTGGGTCACCGGCTCGATCCTCGAGCTGCCGCGGCTCGGGCTGGGCCGGTTCGACTACATCGAATGCTGTGGCGTGCTGCATCACCTGGAGTCCACCGAAGCGGGCCTCGCGGCGCTCACGGCGGTGCTCGCGGAGGATGGCGCGCTGTTCCTCATGCTCTACGGGCGTCATGGCCGGCGGGTGGTCTACGACATGCAGCAGCTGCTGCGCGACTGGCTGCCCGCGGGGCTGCCGATCCCGGAGAAGATCCGGCTGACCCGCCAGCTGCTGGCGGCCCTGCCGGCGACCCACGGCTTTGCCCGCGACTACGAGCAGTGGCGCAGCGAGATCGAGGCCGAAGGCCTCGGCGATGCCGGCCTCTACGACCTGCTCCTGCACAGCCAGGACCGCTGCTTCGAGGTGCCCGAGCTCTACGCGCTGGCCGCCGGCGCCGGGCTGCAGCTGCTCGGCTTCGCCCATCGCGCCGACGCCTACGAGCCGCGCAACCACATCGGCGACGGCGGGCTCGCCCCCACCCTTGCAGGCTGGAGCCTGGAACGGCGCCAGGCGCTGGCGGAGCAACTGGTCGGCAACCTGCGCAAGCACGAGTTCTTCCTCGGCCGGCAGCCGGGACGCACCGCGACCCTGGACGACGAGGGCCTGGCGCTGCGTTCCTTCGGCACGCTGCACGACAATGCCGCGAAGCTGGCCGCCGACATGGTGCCGGGGCGCGTGCTGCGCTACCGGGATCCGGAACACAGCCTGCCGATCGCCTGCAGCGCCATCTCGAAGCAGATCTATGCCCACATGGACGGGAGCCTGTCGCTTGCGGACCTGCGCCGTCACATCCTGGCCACGGTGCCGGGCTCGACCGCGGAGCAGGTCGCGCAGGAACTGCGGCAGGTCTACGACCAGCTCCACCCGCGCGGCTACCTCTACCTGATCGAGGCCGGCCGCTACGGCGTCACCGTGCCGGACTACGCGCAGCTGCGCTGACGGCGAGCCCGGCCGCCACCCTGCCGGCCAGGGCAACGCCGGCACAATGAAAAAGCCCCGCCATCGCTGGCGGGGCTCTTCCGTGCGAGGACCGGACGTTGGCGCCCGGCCGCTGTCAGGTCACCCTGGCGAACCTCAGGCCCTGGCGCGGCGACGTACCGCACCGAGCAGGCCCACGGCGGAACCGAACAGCCAGACCGCTGCCGGCACCGGGACGACGGCCTGCGGGCCGGCGTTGAACGTCCAGGTCTGGCCTGCCGTACCCGTGCTGTTCGACAGCGTCAGCGCGGTGCCGACCCAGCTGAGGGTCGAGATGCCGTTCAGGTCAGCCACGCTCTGCGCCGGTCCTTTGACAATGTCATCACCGCCCATGGTGCGGGTGACGGACGAGCCGGAGTACACCACCGTCGATTCGTTGGTGAAGTTGGCACCGAAGGTGTAGTTGCCGCAGATGCTGGCGCCGACCACACCGCCGAAGTTGCCTTCGATGCAGGACCAGGTGGTCGCACTCGCCGCACCACCGCCACCGATCACCAGACCCGTCGAGGTGTGACGCATCAGGGTGGACGTCGGTGACGTGTTGAAGCGGACATTCAGCGTGCCGCCGGTCTGGCTCATGATGCCGGTCACGTCATCGTACTGCCACGTGGCGGTGGACGATGAAATGTTGCCGGCCGAGGGGCCATTGGCGCTGCTCATGGCGATGCCGGTCAGCGTGGCCGAGTACAAGGCCGCGTTGGCGGAAGCAGCACCCAGGGTGGCGGCGATCGCCAGCCCCAGCTTGGTTGCAGTCTTGTTCATCCAGTCAATCCTCCAGGTATAAGGGTGGGTACGTCTCTTGGTGGCTTCTTCCCGAGGTGACAACCCGGCCATCTCTTCCCCTCCCCCTGTACGCCCTTCGTCCTGGAGAGCCCGAGATCCGCTGGCTTTGCGTCACAGGCTCGCGCCTGCTTTGCCCTTTCCTCTTTTTCTCTTCCTCTTTCTCTTCTGCTCAAACTCTGCGTTTCGATCGCCTCATGAAATCTTGCGGCGCCGGGCAAAGCGTCCGGCAGCCAGCACCGCGGGGCCGAGCAGCCAGGCGGCGGCGGGCACCGGCACGACGGCCTGCGGGCCGGCGTTGAACACCAGCTGCATGCCCTTGTTGTACAGGGGCGCGCCGGTGATCGTGGTGCAATTGGCGGCAGGCGACAGCGTGCACACACCGTTGCTCAGGGTCAGCGTGGTGCCCACCCAGCTCACGGTCGACATGCCGCCGAGATCCGCTACGCTCTGCGGCGGGCCTAGCGCAGCGTCATCGCCACCCATCGTGCGGGTGACCGACGAACCCGAGTACACCAGCGTCGAGTCGTTGGCGTAGTTGGCGCCGAAGGTGTAGTTGCCGCAGAGGTTGGCGCCCACGTTTCCGCCGAAGTTGCCTTCCTGGCACGTATAGGTCGTGGCACTGGCTGCACCGCCGGCGCCGATCGTCAGACCGGTGGTGAGGTAGCGGAATAGCGTGGTGGTCGGGGTCGTGGTGAAGCGGACGTTCAACGTGCCGCCGCTCTGGGTCATGATTCCGGTGACATCGTCGTACTGCCACGTGGCAGTCGACGAGGTGATGTTGCCGTTCGAGGCACCGTTGTTGCTGAACGTCTGGAACGAGGTCAGCGTGGCCGAATACAGCGCCGCATCGGCGGCCGTGGCACCCAGCGTCGCCGCGATGGCGAGGCCGAGCGCAGTTCTGGTCTTGTTCCCCATCTGTCCCCTCTTCTTTCGTTCTTTATGGAAGGCCAGCGACCCCGACTCTATCGGACTGCCCGGGGGGTGCGGCAACCTGTCCCTTTACATAAAGCCGGGGTATTCACCCGGAACCTGCCGGCCTGACCACTATGTGGACAGGGCAGCTCAGGCCCGCCGCCGGCGCCGGCCCAGGGCCGCGCCGCCGAAGAGCGAGAGGATCGCCCAGTCGAGCGCGCTGCCGCCGTCGTCCTCGCGCAGGCCGGTGGAGCTGAACGGCGGGTTCGGCGCGGCGATGGTCACGCTGATGGTGCCGCTGTCCGAATCGCCATCAGCGTCGGTGATGGTGTAGCCGAAGCTGTCGCTGCCGCCCGTCTGCGCGCCGGTCAGCGTGTAGGTGACGGAGGTGCCCGAGACCGAGGTCGTGCCCAGCGTGCCGGCGGTGGCAGTGACGGTCACGGGAGCATCACCCATGAGGTTGCCGGTGATGGCCGCCACGTCGAGGGTCTGCGGCCCGCCGCTGGCGGGTACGGTCAGGCTGCCGTTGTTGGCGTTCGGCACCGCGTTGTTCACGGTGACAGCCACGGTGGCGCTGTCGGACTGGCTGCCGCTGGTGACCGTGTAGCCGAAGTTCTCGGCATAAGTGGCGGTATTGGGCACCGCGGAGGGCGTCAGGGTGAGGCGGATGCTGGCCGCCGAAGCGGTGCAGGGATCCGCGCAGGCCTGCGAAGCGGTGGCGCCGTTGTCGGTGATGACCACCGCGCCGCCGTGATCCGGCGGGGTGCTGATGGACACGGTGACCGGATCCACGAGGCTGGTGTCGTTCGCCAGCGCATCGATCACCACCGCGGTGTTCACGCGGGTGATGGCGCTGTCGTTCACCGCGTCGGGCGGCAGCGGCAGCTGGAAGGTCACCCTGATGCCCTTGTTGTACAGCGGGTTGCCGGCGATCGTGGTGCAGTTGCTGGCCGGTGACAGCGTGCACACGCCGTTGGTCAGGACCAGCGAGGTGCCGGTGACGGTGGCGGTCATGCCGTCGAGGTCCGACAGGCTCTGCGGCGGGCCGAGCGGCGCGTCGTCGCCACCCATGGTGCGGGTCACGGACGGGCCCGAGTAGACCACGGTCGACTCGTCGGTGAAGTTGGCGCCGAACGTGTAGTTGCCGCAAAGGTTCGCGCCCACCACGCCGCCGAAATTGCCTTCGATGCAGGACCAGGTGGTGGCGCTGGCTGCGCCGCCGGCGCCAATCGCCAGGCCCGTCGACGTATGGCGGAACAGGGTCGTGGCTGGCGAGGTGTTGAAACGGGCATTCAGGTCGCCACCCGTCTGGGTGACGATGCCGGTGGCATCGTCGTACTGCCAAGTGGCCGTCGTCGAGCTCAGGTTGCCGTTCGAAGGACCGTTGTTGCTGAAGGTCGTGTACTGCTGGAGGGTGACCGTGGTCACCGCCGCCTGCGCCGTGCCCGCACCCAGACTTGCCGCAATGGCCATCGCCAGCGCGTTGGTATTCCGATTCATTCGCGACCCTCCCCGCGATGCGGGAACAATGGACAACAAGACACCCGTCGCGACGTTACTGGCTTGCACCAGGACAGGCAAGACCGTCAGGTGGTCACGAATGCAGCCACTGCCTCGGCCCAGGCCTCGGGCATCTCGTCGATGCAATCGATGGTGCCGCCGGCGAGCTCCGTGTAGGCGAAATGCGGGAACAGCTGCTGCGCCTTCTGCGAGTAGCCGTAGATCGCATCGCCGGTGTTGGCGAGGATCAGCGTCGGCTGGACGAGCCGGGCCATCGCCGCCTCGTGCGCATAGCTCATGACGGCATCGTGCGCGTACCACACAGTGCGCCCGGCAAGCAGGCCATGGACGAAGTTGGCGTGGAAAGCCTCGAGATCGGTCCAGGCCGGCTGCGCCCGGTGACGCACGCCCCAGAGCTCGGCGAGGTGGCTGCCATCCCAGCGCAGGTTCCACTCTTTCTCGCGGGAGAGCAGCGCGCGCCATTGCGCGCGTTCGGCATCGCTCATGGGCAGCGGCCCGTGCAGCACCACCTTGTCCACCCGCGCGGGATACTGCAGCGCCGCCTCGGTCACCAGCACGGCACCGGTGTGGTGGCCGCAGACGCTGGCCCTGGGGATATGCAGCGCGTCGAGCACGGCGGGCACGATGTGCGCATAGTCGGCGATGCTGGGCGGCGCATCGGGCACGTCCGAGCCGCCGAAGCCGGGGATGTCCACGGCGATGGCGCGCAGGCCCCGCCGCGCGAGCGGCCCGAGGACGCGGGCGAACTGCACGCTGTCGGTGGGGGACTGGTGAACCAGCACGAGCGGCCGGCCCTCCCCGCACTGCGTGTAGTGGATCTGGCCCCAGCGGCCGTCGGCATAACCCTTGCGCGGCTTCATCGGCATCACCCCTGCTTTCAGCGATTCCGGGACAGTGTACCCATCTGCGGAGCCGCTACGGCGTACAGGGGAGACCGGGGGGCCCTTCGTGCCTTCAGAAGGCACGAAGGGGGCCCCCGGTCTCTAATCAGCCGATGTGCCATCCGCAGATGGGTACACTGTCCCGGCGCCGCGGAAAGCCGGTAGGATGGCGCACTCCTTTATATGGCTGCCGGATGGACAGGACGAGGACGGACATGGAACTCAAGGGCAAGACCATCGTGATCACCGGGGCGGCGCGCGGGCTGGGCGCGGCCATGGCACGGCGGCTGGCGAAGCACGGGCCGAAGCTGGCGCTGGTGGACATGGACGCCGCGAGCTGCAGCGAGGTGGTCGCCGCCTGCAAGGCGGCCGGGGCCGAGGCGCGCGCCTACGGCGCCAACGTGGCGAAGGAAGCCGACGTGGTGAAGCTCTTCGACGACATCGTCCGCGACACCGGCGGCATCGACGCGCTGGTCAACAATGCCGGCATCACCCGCGATGCCCTGCTCCTCAAGGTCGCCGAGGGCAAGCCCACCGTGAAAATGAGCCTGGAACAGTGGCAGGCGGTGATCGACGTCAACCTGACCGGCGTCTTCCTCTGCGGCCGCGAAGCGGCGCAGCGCATGGCCGAGGCCGGCCGCAAGGGCTGCATCGTCAACATCTCGAGCATTTCCCGCGCCGGCAACATGGGGCAGACGAACTACTCCGCCGCCAAGGCGGGCGTCGCCGCCATGGCGGTGACCTGGGCCAAGGAGCTGGCGCGCTACGGCATCCGTGCCGCGGCGGTGGCGCCGGGCTTCATCAACACGGAAATGGTGGCCGGCATGAAGCCGGAGGCGCGCGAGAAACTGGTGTCGGGCATCCCGCTGCGGCGCATGGGCGAGCCGGACGAGATCGCCCACACCGTCGAGTTCATCCTGCAGAACGACTACGTGTCCGGGCGCGTGTTCGAGATCGACGGCGCGCTGCGGCTGTAGCCGCGGGCCGGCCGTTCAGCGCTTGTCGAACTTGCCGGTCCAGCTGGCGTCGAAGATGCCGGTGTCGTAGGGGTTGACGCCATCACGCCGCTTCGGCGGCGGCTTCGGCGCGTCCCGCTTCAGGCCCCAGGGATCGTCGCGCGAGTCGGTCTCGTGCAGTTCCCAGGTGTAGGTGTCGAACGGGTCGACCTGGTCCGCCCTGGCGTCGGGCGCTGCCTGCCGCTCGCGCGGGGCCGGCGCCGTGGCACGCGCCGCGGCGGGCGGCGGACGGCGCAGGGCACCGGTTTCCTCGTCGGGTTGCAGCTCCCAGGTGTAGGTATTCATGGTGTCGCGCGCGGGCGCGTTGTCCTCGAGGACCTTCACCCACTCGCTGGCATAGGCCTCGCCCGGCCTGCGTCCGGCGCGAGCCGCCCCGGGCGGTCGCGCACGACCCGGCCCGGCACCGGCCTGGCCGTTTCCGGCGAGTCCTTTCAACCACTTGACCCAGCCCATCGGTGGCGTACCTGACATAAGGGATGTTGGCAGCGCCACACTACGCCGGCACCGGATGGCGCGACGTGATGCGCCTCACGGTGTCGGGCAAAAAGGCCGCCTCGCCGGCCGGCTGACACGGCAGGCCATCCCTGCTGTATTATCCTGTCTATACAGGTCGCCCGGCAGCCCGCCGTGGCGCGGGAGACAGGCATGCCAGCCAGCACCGGTGCACGCATCATCAGGGCCCCGCGGGGCACGCAGCTCAGTTGCCGCAGCTGGCTGACCGAGGCGCCGCTGCGCCTGCTGATGAACAACCTCGACCCCGAGGTCGCCGAGCGCCCCGGGGACCTGGTGGTCTACGGCGGCATCGGCCGCGCCGCGCGCAACTGGGAGTGCTACGAGCGCATCTGCGCCGTGCTGCGCCGGCTGCGCGAGGACGAGACGCTGCTGGTGCAGTCGGGCAAGCCGGTCGGCGTGTTCCGCACCCACGCGGATGCGCCCCGCGTGCTGATCGCCAATTCCAACCTGGTCGGCCGCTGGGCAACCTGGGAGCATTTCCACGAGCTCGACCGCCAGGGCCTGATGATGTACGGCCAGATGACGGCCGGCTCCTGGATCTACATCGGCAGCCAGGGCATCGTCCAGGGTACCTACGAGACCTTCGTCGAGGTGGGCCGCCGGCACTTCGGCGGCGAGCTCGCCGGACGCTGGTTCCTCACCGCGGGGCTCGGCGGCATGGGTGGCGCCCAGCCGCTGGCCGCCACCATGGCGGGCGCCTCGATGCTGGCCATCGAGTGCCGGCCGGAGCGCATCGAGAAGCGCCTGCAGACCGGCTACCTCGACACCTCGACGACCTCGCTCGACGAGGCGCTGGCGCTCATTGCGCGTGCCACGGCCGAACGCCGGCCGCTGTCGGTCGGGCTGCTGGGCAACGCCGCCGAACTGCTGCCGGAGCTGCTCGCGCGCGGCGTGCGCCCGGACGCGGTCACCGACCAGACTTCGGCCCATGATCCGCTGCACGGCTATCTCCCCGCGGGCTGGACGCTCGAGCGCTGGGACCGCGAGCGCAGCGCCAACCCGGCGCTGGTCGAGCGCGAAGCGCGCGCTTCAATGCGGCGGCATGTCGAGGCCATGCTCGCCTTCCACGACCAGGGCATCCCCACCTTCGACTACGGCAACAACATCCGCCAGGTCGCGAAGGACGAGGGCCTGGCGCGCGCCTTCGACTTCCCCGGCTTCGTGCCCGCCTACATCCGCCCGCTGTTCTGCCGCGGCATCGGCCCCTTCCGCTGGGTGGCGCTCTCCGGCGACCCGCAGGACATCTACCGCACCGACGAGAAGGTGAAGGAGCTGCTGCCGCACGATCGTGCGCTGCACCACTGGCTGGACATGGCGCGCGAGAAGATCCACTTCCAGGGCCTGCCGGCGCGCATCTGCTGGGTGGGCCTCGGCGACCGCCACCGCCTCGGGCTCGCCTTCAACGAGATGGTGGCCCGTGGCGAGCTGAGCGCGCCGGTGGTCATCGGCCGCGACCACCTGGACTCGGGCTCGGTGGCCTCGCCGAACCGCGAGACCGAAGCCATGCGCGACGGCTCCGATGCGGTGGCCGACTGGCCGCTGCTCAATGCGCTGCTCAACACCGCGAGCGGCGCCACCTGGGTGTCGATCCACCACGGCGGCGGTGTGGGCATCGGCTACTCGCAGCACGCCGGCGTGGTCATCGTCTGCGACGGCACGGCGGAGGCGGCGCGACGCATCGAACGCACGCTGTGGAACGACCCGGCGAGCGGCGTCATGCGCCATGCCGACGCCGGCTACGGGGAGGCGCTCGACTGCGCCCGCGCCCACCGGCTCGACCTGCCGTCGGCCCTGCCGTGAGCGACGGCGCGCAGACCCTCTGGCACGGCGCGGGCCTCTGCACCAGCGTGGCCGGCGCGGCGCCGGTCGCCGATGGCGCGCTGGTGACGCAGGATGGCCGCATCCGCTGGGCGGGTCCCGCGGCCGCGCTGCCGCCGGCGTTGCGTGCCGCCTGCACGGTGCGGCACCACCTCGGCGGCGCCTGGCTGACGCCCGGTCTCATCGACTGCCACACCCACCTGGTCTTCGCCGGCAGCCGCGCGCGGGAATACGCCGCGCGCCTGCGCGGTGCCAGCTACGCCGGCATCGCCGGCGAGGGTGGCGGCATCCTCTCGACCATGCGCGCGACCCGCGCCGCCGACGAGGCGACGCTGCTGGCGCAGAGCCGCCCGCGACTGGCCGCGCTCTGTGCCGAGGGCGTGACCACGGTGGAGATCAAGTCCGGATACGGGCTGGACTTCGACAGCGAGGCAAAGATGCTGCGCGTCGCCCGCGCGCTCGGCCGGGAGCTGCCGGTCAGCGTCACCACCAGCTTCCTCGGCGCGCACGCGCTGCCACCGGAGTTCGCCGGGCGCGCCGACGACTACATCGACACCCTCGCCCGCGACTGGCTGCCGCGGCTGGCGCGCGCCGGGCTCGTCGATGCGGTGGACGTGTACTGCGATGCCATCGGCTTCAGTCCGGCGCAGGCCCGGCGCCTGTTCGAGGCGGCCGGCGCGCTCGGCCTGCCGGTGAAGATGCACGCCGAGCAGCTGTCGAACCTCGGCGGCTCGCGTCTCGCCGCGCGGTTCGGCGCGCTGTCCTGCGATCACCTGGAGCACAGCGACGCGGCGGATGTCGCCGCGCTCGCCGCCGCCGGCACCACCGCCGTGCTGCTGCCCGTCGCCTGGTATTGCCTCGGCGAGACGCAACGGCCACCGGTGGCCGCGCTGCGCGACGCCAGCGTGGAACTCGCGGTGGCGAGCGACTGCAATCCCGGCTCGGCACCCGGGGCGTCGCTGCTGCTGGCGCTCGCCATGGCCACCCGCTCCTTCGGCCTCGCCCAGCACGAGGCGCTGGCCGGTGCGACCCGCGGCGCCGCGAAGGCACTGGGCCTGGCCGCGGACCGCGGCACGCTGGCCACCGGACAGGCGGCCGACTTCGCCATCTGGGACATCGGCGAGCCGGACGAGCTCGGTTACTGGACCGGCTTCAATCCCTGCCGCGCCGTGGTGCGCGCGGGGGAACTCGTGCACGGGGAGCTGAGCCATGGACATTGACCGCAAGCTCTGGAGCGGCCGCGTCGATGCGGCGGAAGGCGCCCGCGCGCGGCGCTGGCACCAGGTGGTGCAACCGCTGCAGCCCGGGCTGGCGCCCGGTGTCGCCCTGCTCGGTTTCGCCTGCGACGCCGGCGTGCGCCGCAACCAGGGCCGGCCCGGTGCGGCCGCGGGGCCGGCCGCCATCCGCGGCATGGCGGCGGCGCTGGCCTGGCACGGCGACGGGCACAGGCCGCTGATCGATGCCGGCGATGTCGCCTGCAGCGGCGATGAACTCGAGGCCGCGCAGGCCACGCTCGGCGAGCGCGTGGCCGGCCTGCTGCGCGCCGGCCACCTGCCCCTGCTCCTCGGCGGCGGACACGAGATCGCCTGGGGTTCGTTCCAGGGCGTGGCCCAGGCGTTCCCCGACCAGCTCGACGGCTATGGCGTGCTCAACTTCGACGCCCACTTCGACCTGCGCCGCCCGCCGGACGGGCGAGGTCATTCCGGTACACCCTTTCTGCAGATCTCGGAGGCCCTTGCCTTGCGCCACCTGCCCTTCCGCTACCTCTGCGCCGGCGTCAGCGAGGCGTCGAACACCCGGTCCAGCTTCGACACCGCGCACCGGCTCGGCGTCAGCTGGATCGGCAACGAGGAACTCACCTGGCCGAACCTGCAACGGGCAACGGCCGTCATCGATGCCTTCCTCGATCGCGTGAAACTGCTCCAGCTCAGCATATGCCTCGATGCCCTGCCCGGCTGGGCGGCGCCCGGCGTCAGCGCCCCGGCGGCACGCGGCGTGGCGCCGGACCTGTTCTTCGCCCTCCTCGACCACGTGCTGCGGCGCGTGGCCGGCGCGCCCGCGGGCACCGCACCGCGCCTGGTGCTCGCCGAGATCGCCGAGTGCAACCCGGCCTTCGACCGCGATGGCATCACCAGCCGGCTCGCCGCGCGCATCGCCTTCGATGTCGCCCGCACGGTGACCGCGCCCGGCATCGCCCGGCCGCGGGCCGGAGGTGCCGCATGCTGACCCTCGGCAGTGCCCCGCTCGGGCTCGACGAGCTGCGCCGGGCCTGGGCCGGTCCGCTGCGCATCGCCCTCGCGCCGGAAGGGCTCGAACGCGCCCAGGCCTCGGCCATGGCGCTGGCGCGGCTGGTCACGCACGATGCCCCGGCCTACGGCATCAACACCGGATTCGGCTTGCTGGCGAACACGCGCATCGCCCGCGAGCAGCAGGCGAAGCTGCAGCAGAACCTGGTGCTGTCGCACGCGGCGGGCGTCGGCGAGCCGCTGTCCGATGACGTGGTGCGCCTGGTGATGATCCTGAAACTGGCGAGCCTGCTGCGCGGCCAGTCGGGCGTCAGCCGCGCGGTGCTCGACCTGCTGGCGGCACTGCTCGATGCGCAGGCCTGGCCGGTGGTGCCCGCGCAGGGCTCGGTGGGTGCGAGCGGCGACCTCGCGCCGCTGGCCCATCTGGCGCTGCCGCTGATGGGTCACGGCCAGTTGCGCCTCGAGGGCGTCACGCTGCCGGCGGACCAGGCGCTGGCGCGGCTCGGGCTGCAGCCGCTGGCGCTCGGCCCCAAGGAGGGCCTGGCCCTGCTCAACGGCACGCAGGTGTCGACGGCGCTGGCGCTGGCGGCGCTGTTCGAGACCGAGACCGCGGCGCTCGCTGCCGTGGTGACCGGTGCGCTCAGCGTCGACGCCCTGCGCGGCAGCGACGCGCCCTTCGACGAGCGCATCCAGGCGGTGCGCGGCCACGCCGGACAGCAGCGCGTCGCCGCCTGCTACCGGCGCCTGCTTGCCGGCAGCGGCATCCGCGCCTCGCATCGCGACTGCACGCGGGTGCAGGACCCCTACTCGCTGCGCTGCCAGCCGCAGGTGATGGGCGCCTGCCTCGACCTGCTCGGCTTCGCCGCCGGCACGCTGCGGATCGAGGCCAATGCGGTGACCGACAACCCGCTGATCTTCGGCGACGAGGTGCTCTCCGGCGGCAACTTCCACGCCGAGCCGGTGGCCTTCGCCGCCGACCAGCTGGCGCTGGCGGCCGCCGAGATCGGCAGCCTCGCGGAGCGGCGCATCGCCCTGCTGGTCGACCCGAAGATGAGCGGCCTGCCGGCCTTCCTCGTCGCCGACAGCGGCCTGAACTCCGGCTTCATGATCGCGCAGGTCACCGCCGCGGCGCTGGTGGCCGAGAACCGCATGCTCGCCCACCCGGCGAGCATCGACTCGATCCCCACCTCGGCGAACCAGGAGGACCACGTGAGCATGGCCACGCATGGCGCGCGCCGTTCGCTGGCGATGGCGGCGAACCTGCAGCAGGTCATCGCCATCGAGTACCTCGCCGCCTGCCAGGGCATCGACTTCCACCGCCCGCTGGCGACCTCGCCCGTCCTCGCCGTCGCCCATGCCACCCTGCGCCGCGAGGTGCCCTTCCTGGACGCCGATCGCCTGATGGCCGATGACATCGCCGCGGCCGTCCGGCTGCTGCGCAGCGGTGAACCGGCGGCACTGGCCGGCGAGCTGCGCCTGGGCGCAGACCAGCCATGAGCACGCGCAACCGCGATGAACCGCAGGCCGACCGGCTGCCGGCCGCCAGCGCGGCACCGCGCTACCGGCAGGTCAGGAGCCATGTGCTGGGCCTGATCACCTCGGGAGCGCTCGCGCCGCACGACCGCATCCCTTCGGAGAACGAGCTGGTGCGCACGCTCGGCGTCTCGCGCATGACCGTGAACCGCGCGCTGCGGGAGCTGGCGGAGAGCGGCGTGCTGTTGCGCGTCTCCGGGGTCGGCACCTTCGTCGCCGACCGGCGCGTGCATGCGCACCCGCTGGAGGTGCGCAACATCGCCGACGAGGTGCGCGAGCGCGGCCATGCCTACAGCGCGCGCGTGGTCAGACTGCTGGCGATCAAGGCCGGCGCCGAGCTCGCCGGGCGCATGGGCGTGGTGCCGAACACCAGCCTGCACCACTCCAGCATCGTGCACTGCGAGAACGGCACGCCGCTGCAGCTCGAGGACCGCTACGTCAACCCGGATGCGGCACCCGGCTACCTGAAGAACGACTTCACCCGCGTGACACCCTACGAGTTCCTGGTGCGGGTCGCGCCGCTGCACGAGGCGGAGCACACGGTGCAGGCGGTCATGCCCGATGCGCGCCTGCGGCGCCTGCTGAAGCTCGAGGCGGACGAGGCCTGCCTGCTGATCCGCCGCCGCACCTGGAGCGGTGGTCGCGTGGTGACGGCGGCGGATCTCTACCACCCGGGAAAACGCTACGAGCTCTCGGGCACCTTCAAGCCCCTGGCCTGAGGCATCGCGCTACATGCCCGCGTGGCCGCCGGCCGCCGGCGCCGCGGGTCGCGGCAGCGCGGGATCGAAGCCCATGAAGCCCGGGTTGTTGTGCTTGCCGTAGGGCTTCTTCAGTGACTCGCTGAGGTAGAAGTCCGGGTCGTAGGCGACATCCTTCCACATGTAGAAGCCGGGCTTGTCGATGCCCTCGTACTCCACCACCAGCATCGAGCCTGCGCCTTCCTTGCCGCCGGCGGTGGTGTGCTCCTCGATGTGGTCGTGGGCCATCCAGATGCCGGGGTTGTTCATGCGCACGATGAGGTCGTAGCGCTCGCCGGGCTGCATGGCGATGACATCCACCGGATAGGGCGTGATGGGCAGGCCATCCTTGTGGGTGACCAGCGAATCGTGGCCATGCAGGTGGAAGGCCACCGGCGCATTGGGCGCATACAGGCGCAGGCGCAGCACATCGCCCTTCTTCACGCGGATCGGCTGGTTTCCCGGATGGGACTTGCCGTTGATGGAGAAGTAGTCGAGCTCGCGGTGCGGCACGCCGTTCTTGCCATACTCCTTCGCCACCGAGGAATCCCAGCCGGAGAACATGACGATGGCGTCCTTCGTCACCTGCTTCTCCAGCGCCGTCGGCTTCTTCGGATCGACGATCATCGGCCCCCACATGCCGCGCAGGTCGATGTGCTCGGCGGTGTTGACGTGGCAGTGGTACCAGAGGCTGCCCGGCTTGTCGGCGACGAAGCGGTAGGTGAAGCTGTCGCCGGGCTCGATGGCCTTCTGCGAGACGTCGGGGACGCCATCCATCTGCCAGGTGCCGGTCTGGTAGGTGCCATGGAAGTGGACGGTGTGGCTCATGGTGGTGTTGTTCTGCACCGTCACCTCCACGTCATCGCCCTCCCGCACGTGGATCAGCGGTCCCGGCACCTGGCCGTCGTAGGCCCACACCTTGGTGGTGAGCCCGGGCGCCACCTCGAAGTCGAACTCCTCGATGGTCATGTCGAACTTGCGCAATTCGGCCTGCGCGCCGGGCGCCAGACCCAGTGCCAGAAGCAGGGCGCATGCAGCACGTGATGCAGCGGTCATCGTCGATCCCTCCTACTGCTTCGCGCAGCACATCTGGCGCAGGTGCGCGACCAGCGCGCGGATGTCGTCATCGCCGAGGTTGCCGCCCCAGATGGGCATCAGCACCGACTTGTTGATGGACTTGCCGCCCTGCTGGATGACCTTGAACAGCTCCTCGTCGGTGCGCGCCGACATTTCCTTGCTGTCGGTGTGGTCGCGCGGCTGCACCGACATGTGGGTGGCGTTGACGCCCTTGCCGTTGCCCTGCACGCCGTGGCACTGCACGCAGTAGACCTGGTAGAGCTCGGCGCCGCGATCGGCGGCCCCGGCCGTCGCGCCCAGCAGCAGCAACGGCACCAGCATCAGAAGTTTCCTCATGGCTGCTTCTCCCCGATGACCTTCAGATAGTCGGCCAGCTTGTGGACCGCATCGGCATTGCTGTCGCCGCGCGGCATCATGGTGTGCGGATCCCAGGCCACGGGATTGGCGATGTAGGAGCTGATGAAGGCCGGCTGCAGCCGCTTCCATGCCGTGTACAGCTCCGGCCCGGAGACACCGCCCACGCCCGGCTCGTCCTGGTGGCAGCCGTCGCAGCCCTTGAACTTGCCGAAGTTCATCTTGCCCATGCGCTCGGCGATCGTGCCGGGCTGGTAGGCCTCGGCCTTGATCAGGTCATCGCGCGGGGCCAGCGTCATCAGGTAGTCGGCCATGGCACCGGCCTGCGCCGCCGGCACCGCCGGATGCGCCGGCAGCTTCGCGGCATCGACCACGTCCCCCTCGGCGCCCTTGTTCACCAGGGCGGGCGGGAAGATGCCCGCGGGCCGCAGCCGTACCGGCTTCTCGAGCCAGGCAGCCAGCCAGTCCCGCCGGAACTTGTTGCCGGCGTAGTCGAGCGGCGGACCCTTGCGCTGTGCGCGCTCGCCGATACCCAGGGTGGCGTAGTCGTGGCCGAGGGCGTGGCAGCCGGCGCATTGCTGCTGCACGTCCGCGGCGATGTCGGCGTCGGCCGCCAGCGGCAGGGCCACCAGCAGCAACGCCATGAGCGGAGCGGTGATGTGCTTCATGGCAGTTCCTTTCAGCGGACGATCAGCTGGTCGCCGCGGCCGGCGGTCGGGCTGGCATCGGCATGATTCATCAGCACGGTGATGCCGCCGTTCATGGCATGCGTCATGCTGTGGTCGACCAGCGCGTTGTTGGTGGGGCGGTCCTTCGGGCTGACGATGTCGAGCACCACGCCATGGGATGGCGGTACCTGCACCGTCTGCATGCCCCACAGCACGTTCTTCGGGTTGCCGTTGTCCCAGACGCGGTCCCAGATGCCGGCGATGGGGTGGAACGCCGCCCAGTCATTGATCATGGCGTTGACGAAAAAGATGCGTACCCGCTCGCCGGGCTTCGATTCCAGCGTCAGGCTGGCATTGGAGTCGTGCACCGGGTCGTAGTGGAACACCCGGCCGTTGACCAGCACGCCCTTCCATTTCTGCCCGGCCGTGCGCTCCTCGGCCGAGGCGCCGGCCTCGAACAGGTCGCCATGCACCAGCACGTACTCGCGATCGGGCTTCGGGTAGTCGCGGCTGTAGCCCTCCTTCGGATCGACGATGACCACGCCGTACATGCCGCGCGAGATGTGCTCGGACATCGAGTCGGCGCCGCAGTGGTAGATCCACACGCCCGGATACTCGGCCTTCCAGGTGAAGCCCTTCTTCTCGCCGGGCTTGACCGCCTCGAACTCGCCGAGCACGTCGAAGCGCCCGGCATGGAAATCCATGGAGTGGCTGTTCTTGTTGGCGGCGTCGTTGACCAGCGTGAAGTCGATGACATCGCCTTCCTTCACGCGCAGCAGCGGGCCGGGGATGGTGCCGCCGTAGGTCCACATCGGCGCCCTGGTGCCGGCGTTGTCGATCTCGATCTCGACCTCGCGCACCGGGATCTCCACCTTGACGGTTTCGGCGAGCGTGGGCGCGGCGGCCAGCAGCAACGCGAGCGCAAGCGGACGGGTCTTCATGCAACGGTTCCTCCCTGTACTGGTGATCGGGCAGCAGACGGCCCTCAATTGACCTGGATCAAGAATCGGGCCAGAATCCGCTTCCCTTCGGAATCAATGTCTTGAAAGAGTCCGTTGTTCGAAGAACAGCGTGAGGCGCGATGTCTGGCGGACAACGCCAGTGTCGATCCGACGACGTCGGCGGCATTCGTCAACCTCGCCAGCGCGGTCGCCGACCTGTCCAAGGCGCTGTCCCGGACGGAACGCTATGCGCGCCTGCTCGATGCCTTCCGCCGCAGCTTCCCCTGCGACGCCATCGCCCTGCTCCAGCGCGACGGCCAGCAGCTGGTGCCGCGCGCGGTGCAGGGCCTCAGCCCGGACACGCTCGGCCGGCGCTTCGTCATCCGCGACCAGCCGCGCCTCGCGCAGATCCTGCACAGCGCCGAGCCGGTGCGCTTTCCCGCCGACTCCGCGCTGCCAGACCCCTACGACGGCCTGGTGGAGAAGGCCGGCGAGCACCTGTACGTGCACGACTGCATGGGCGCCTCGCTGTACGTCGACGGCCAGCCCTGGGGTGCGGTGACGCTCGATGCCCTGACGCCGGGCAGTTTCGACGCCATCGACCCGGAGGTGTTCCGCGCCTTCGTGGCCATGGCCGCGGCGACGGTGCGCGCCGCCGACTGGATCCAGCGGCTCGAGGAGCAGCTCGAGCGCCATCACCGCATCCAGCGCTCGGGCGTGCAGGACACCGCGACCGACGAGCTGATCGCCGGCAGCCCGGTCATGCAGCAGCTGGAACGCGAGGCGCGCACCGTGGCGCCTTCGGACCTGCCGGTGCTGATCCTCGGCGAGACCGGTGTCGGCAAGGAGCTGGTGGCGCGACTGATCCACCGCCACTCGACGCGCGCCCAGGAGCCGATGGTCTACATCAACTGCGCGGCGCTGCCCGAGACCATCGCCGAGAGCGAGCTCTTCGGCCATGTGCGCGGCGCCTTTTCCGGCGCCACCGATGACCGCGTCGGCAAGTTCGAGCTCGCCGACGAGGGCACGCTGTTCCTCGACGAGGTGGGCGAGCTGCCGCCGACCGTGCAGGCCAAGCTGCTGCGCGCCCTGCAGAACGGCGAGATCCAGCGCGTCGGCAGCGACGCCCACCATCGCGTGGACGTGCGCGTCATCGCCGCCACCAACCGCGACCTCAAGCGCGAGGTCGCCGCCGGCCGCTTCCGCGCCGACCTCTACCACCGGCTGAGCGTCTACCCGCTGCGCGTGCCGCCGCTGCGCGAGCGCGGCGACGACGTGCTGATGCTCGCCGGCTACTTCATCGAGCGCAACCAGCGCCGCCTCGGCCTGCACGGCGCCCGGCTCAGCCGCAGCGCGCGCCAGTGGCTCGGCCACTACCCCTGGCCCGGCAACGTGCGCGAGCTCGAGCACGCCCTCTCACGCGCCATGATCCGCGCGCTGAGCGACTCACCCTCGCGCCAGCGCGTCATCGAGATCACCACCCAGCACCTCGACACCGGCGCCGCCGTGGTGCCTGCCGCCGCCGTCGTGCCCGCCCAGCCGGCGCGGGGCGACCACCGCCCGCTCGGCGAGATCATGGAAGCCTATCGGCGCGAGGTCATCCAGGCGCGGCTGCAGCAGGAAGGCGGCAATGCCGCCGCCGCGGCGCGCTCGCTCGGCCTGGACCGTGGCAATTTCCACCGCCTGCTGAAGAAGAGCGGGTTGCGCTAGGAGGGATGGTCATGGACGACGGCATGCGGATCCAGCGGCGCAGCCGCGACCTCGGCGGCGGCTTCGTCGTCGGGCGGGTGCTGCCCCACGCGCAACGGCGCATGGTCGGGCCCTTCATCTTCTTCGACCACCTGGGGCCGCTCGACCTCGCCCCCGGCATCCCGCGGGAACTCGACGTGCGGCCGCATCCCCACATCGGCCTCGCCACCGTCACCTACCTCTACAGCGGCGCGCTGACCCACCGTGACAGCCTCGGCTGCCACCAGGAGATCCGTCCGGGTCAGGTCAACTGGATGACCGCGGGCCGCGGCATCACCCACAGCGAGCGCCTCGAGTACGCGCGCGCCCACGGGGCGCGCATGCACGGTATCCAGGCCTGGGTGGCGCTGCCCCGGGAACTGGAGGAAACCGAGCCGTCCTTCCACCACCATGAAGGCGCCGCGGAACTGCCGGAGATCCACGAAGGCGGCGTCAGCGGCAGGCTGATCGCCGGCGCCATCGACGGCCAGGCCGCCAGCGTGAGGACCCTCTCGCCCCTGTTCTACCTGCACTGGGACATGGAGGCCGGCGCGCGCCGCGGCCTCGGCACGCAATACCGGGAGCGGGCCGTCTATGTCAGCAGCGGCAGGATCGAAATCGACGGCCACCCCCTGGACACCGGCGACATGCAGGTGCTGCCCCCGGGCCGCGCGGTGACGATCAGCGCCCCGCAACCCGCCACCGTCATGCTGCTCGGGGGCGAACCGGTCGGCGAGCGCTACATCGACTGGAACTTCGTCTCCTCCTCGCGCGAGCGGCTGGAGCAGGCGCGCGAGGACTGGCGCATGCAGCGCATGGCCCTGCCCGCGGGAGACGACCACGAGTTCACGCCGCTGCCGGAGACCGCGGCAGGCTGAACCTCGCGCTCAGGCGTCGCGCCGGTCCCTGGCGATGAAGCGCAGGCCGACGCCGGGCTCGGTGGCGATGTAGCGCGGCGCCGAAGCATCGTCCCCGAGCTTGGCGCGAAGCTTGCCGACGAGGATGCGCAGGTAGTGCGTGTCCTCCGCATGCGTCGGTCCCCACAGCTCCTTCAGCAGCTGCGTCTGCGTCACCAGCCGCCCCGGCTGGGAGGCCAGCAACGACAGCAGGGAGAACTCCTTGCGGGTCAGCACGACGGCCTGCCCGCCGATGGCCACTTCCCGCCGCGCCAGGTCGATGCGCAGGTTGCCGTCGTCGAAGACCGGGGTCTCGTCCCTGCCGGCCGCGGCATTACGCAGGAAGGAGCGGATGCGGGCCATCAGCTCCTCGACGCCGAAGGGCTTGGTCACGTAGTCGTTGGCCCCGGCATCGAGCAGGGCCACCTTCTCGTTCTCGTCCGAGCGCACCGTCAGCACGATGACCGGCACCCGCGACCAGAGCCGCAGTTCCCTGAGCACATCCTTGCCGTCCTGGTCCGGGAGGCCCAGGTCGAGGACGACGAGGTCCGCACCCCTGCTGGCCAGCAGCGTCAGGCCCTGCTGGCCCGTCTCCGCGAGGAGGGTCGAGTAGCCCTGCGAGCGCAGGCTGATGTCGACGAACTTCCGGATCTGCGCCTCGTCATCGATGATGAGGATGCGCGCGGCCGGCGCCCGCTGTTCGCGCTCAGCGGGAGGCAACACGATCCCCTGCCTCCGGCTTCGCATACTCCCCCCATGGCAGGGTCATGCGCAGCGTGGTCCCGCGGCCGTCCGCGCCCGGCAATGCCTCGACGCTTCCCATATGCGCACCGACGATGCCCTGGACGATGGTGAGGCCCAGGCCTGTTCCCTGGCGGCCGCGATCGCCACGCTCCACGCTGTAGAACATGTCGAAGATGCGCCGCCGCTCTTCCTCGGGGATGCCCGGCCCGCGGTCGGTGATATCGACCTGCAGCCGGTCCGGTGCCGCGCGACGTACCTGTACCAGCACCGCCACCCCGGCCGGCGAGAACTTCGCCGCATTCTCCATGACGTTGAACAAGGCCTGCTCGATCAGCGCGGAGTGGACGTGGATCGGCGGCAGTCCCGGGGGTATGTCGCACTCTACGCGCGTGCCCGGTTCGTAGCGCTGCAGGCGCCTGGAGGCCGAGCCCACCAGCTCGTCGATGCCGATCCACTCCTTCGACAGGGTGAGTGTCTGCTGCCCGAGCCGTGTCATGTCCAGCAGGTTCTGGATGTAGCGGTCCAGCCGCTCCCCCTCCGTGTGGATGGTCTCCAGCAGGCTCTGCCGGTCGCCCTGGCTCATGTCCTTTCCGTAGCGTGCCAGGCCATCCGCGGCGCCGATGATCGACGACAGCGGCGAGCGCAGGTCATGCGATACCGAGGACAGCAGCGCCGAGCGCAGCCGCTCGGTCTCCCCCGTGACGCGCGCCTCCTCCAGGTCCGATACCAGGCGGGTGCGCAGGGCTGCCTGCCCGATGTCCTCCACCATGCTCTCCGCAAGCCGGCGCTGCTCGAACGACAACCGGCCCATGTCGGGGGGAAACTTCAGGCCGACCACGCCCAGCGTGTCCTGGCCCGAGCGGACCGGCAGGAACCACCAGGGCGAATGCGTCAGGGTGTCGGTGTAGCGCCCGCTCGCCTGGCCGTGCTGCCCGGTCCAGGAGGCTGCCATGCGGTCCTTCTCCGTCAGCCCCTGCGCCCCGTCCGCCGGGCCCGACTCGCCCTTGATGTCCATCCACACCTGCGCATGCAGGGTCGATTGCAGGATCGCCGAGCCCGCCGCGATGACCTGACCGAGGTCGGCGGCCACCGCCAGCTTGCGCCCCAGGCCCTGCATGGCAGTCGCATGGGCATTGGATGCCCGCAGCGCCACCACCTGTCGCCGCAACTGCGAGGCCAGCCGGCCGGCGATCAGCGCCGCCGCCAGGAACAGCATCACCGTGGCCACGCCACGCTGGGCACTGATCAGGAAGGTGAAGCGCGGCTCGATGAAGAAGAAGTTGTAGGCAAGGAAGCACAGCGCGGCGGTGATGAAGGCCGCCGTCATGCGGGTCCTCGATGCCACCAGCATCACCGCCACCAGGAACACCATCGACAGGTCCTGCAGGCCGAGGAAGTGCTCGGCGACGGCGGCGGCAGCCGTCGCCCCGGCGCTGGCCATGAGGATCAGCCCCGGTTCCTGCCGCGCCAGCGCCGCGCCGGAGAATTCCGGCATGCGCAGCGAGCGCTTGCGGGCCTGCGGAGTGCTGACGATCGTCAGCTCGTAGCGCGCCCCCCGCTGCAGCAATTGCTGGGTCAGCGTGCGGTTGAAGATGCGGGCGAAGGGCCGCTCGCGCGTGCGCCCGATGATGATGGAACGGGCGCCACGCGCCCCTGCCGCATCGAGCAGGGCGAGGGTGATGTCGGTGTTGTGCAGCACCTCGGTATCGCCGCCGAGGTCGCGCGCCAGGGCGAACGCCTTGTCGATCTCCGCCTGGCGCTGCTGCTCCTCGCGGGCCGCCCTGCCAGGCACCGGTGCCGCCGCGCCTGGCTCGCCGGCCTGCACGGCTGCATCGGCCGAGCGCCCGGTATCCACGGTCACCACCGACCACGGTGCACCGCGGCGTTCGGCGATACGGGCACCGGCCCGAACCAGGTACTCGGAATGGCCGCGGCCGTCGATGGCAATGAGGATGTGGCTGCGGATGGCGATGCCTTCCAGCCCGCGGGCCGCCCGGCTCTCGCGCAGGTCGGCGTCCACGTGTTCCGCAACGGTCTGCATGGCAAGTTCCCGCAGCGCCGTCAGGTTCGAGGGCGAGAAGAATGCCTGCAGGGCCTGGGCCGCGTGCTCGGGCAGATAGACCTTGCCCTGGTTCAGGCGCTCGATCAGCTCGCGCGCCGGCAGGTCGACCAGGCGGATGTCGCGCAGGCGCTCGAAGATGGAATCGGGCACGGTTTCGCTGACCCGCACCCCGGTGATCTGGTGCACCAGGTCGTTCAGGCTCTCCAGGTGCTGGACGTTGACGGTGGTGTAGATATCGATGCCGGTGTCGAGCAGCTCCTCCACGTCCTGCCAGCGGCGTTCGTGGCGGCTCCCCGGGACATTGCGGTGCGCCAGTTCGTCGACGAGGGCGATCGCGGGCCTGCGCGCCAGCAGGCCGTCGAGATCCAGCTCCTCGAGTTGCCGGCCACGGTACTCCACGACCTTTCGCGGCATGACCGGCAGGCCGTCGACCATGGCCTGCGTCTCGCTGCGACCATGGGTCTCGACGATGCCGACGACGACGTCCGTCCCCTTGGCCTGCAGCTCGCGTGCGCGGGCCAGCATGGCGTAGGTCTTGCCGACGCCGGGGGCTGCCCCGAGAAATACCGTCAGCCGCCCGGCGGCCTGGCGCTTCAGCTCACCGAGCAGGGCATCCGCCTGCTCACTCCGTTCAGCTCCCATGACAGACCAGGTCCTCGAGTCCGGGCAGCCCATGAGACCACAGGCCGCGGAAGGGCGACAACGGCCGGAGCCGCCACGCTCAGCGGCCGGCTCCTGCAGCGGCGACCGGCGGCAGCTGGCGATCCAGCGCCAGGTTCAGCTCGAGCACGTTGACCCGCGGCCGGCCGAACACGCCGAA
The DNA here is from genome assembly GCA_015709695.1 of Gammaproteobacteria bacterium. Classification (NCBI taxonomy): domain Bacteria; kingdom Pseudomonadati; phylum Pseudomonadota; class Gammaproteobacteria; species Gammaproteobacteria bacterium. Next base: position 1,718,189 of record CP054183.1, read on the forward strand.
CTGCGGCCCCTTGCTGTATCGGGCCACCAGCCCGGCCACGGCCTCCTCGCCAACGCCGCGGGCCCGGGCAATGCGCGCCACCTGGATGGCCGCCGCCTGCGGACTGATATGCGGATCGATGCCGCTGCCCGAGTGCGTGATCAGGTCGCCCGGCACCTGCTCCGGCGCCACGCCCTCCCGGCCGGCCACTGCCGCACGGGCTGCCGTGAGCTGCGCGCGCAGCGCGGGATTGGTGCGTGCCTGGTTGCTGCCGCTCATCGCCATCGGGTTGTATCCCGCCACCGATGGCCGCGGCCGGAAGTAGCGGTCGCCCGCGAAGGGCTGGGCGACGAGGGACGAACCGGCGATCCTGCCCTGGTCCTCGATCAGGCTGCCGTTGGCGGCAGCGGGAAACAGCGCCTGGCCCACCCCGACCCCGGCGAGCGAATAGAGGAAACCGAAGCCCGCGAGGCTGACCAGGGCCAGCACGATGGAGCCCCGCAGGACCCCCCGGTCGGATACCGTGGCCGGCGTCTGGCCGGATCCCCGCGTCGCAATTTTGTCATGACCTTGCATGGCGAACCCTCAGATGATGAACCAGGCCGACAACACCACGTCGATGGCCTTGATGCCGGCGAAGGGAAGCAGCACGCCCCCCACGCCGTAGACCAGCATGTTGGTGCGCAGCAGCTCGCTGGCACCGGCTGGCCTGAAATGCACGCCCCGCAGCGCCAGCGGAATCAGCAGCGGAATGATCAGCGCATTGAAGACCAGCGCCGACAACACCGCACTGGCCGGGCTCGCCAGCCGCATGACATCGAGCACCGCCATCTGCGGGATGGCGCCGGCAAACAGCGCCGGCAGGATGGCGAAGTACTTGGACACATCGTTGGCCAGCGAGAAGGTGGTCAGTGCGCCGCGCGTGATGAGCTGCTGCTTGCCGATCTCGACCACCTCGAGCAGCTTGGTGGGATCGGAATCCAGGTCCACCATGTTGGCCGCCTCCTTGGCGGCCTGCGTGCCGGAATTCATCGCCAGCCCGACATCCGCCTGGGCCAGCGCCGGCGCATCGTTGGTGCCATCGCCCACCATCGCCACCAGGCGACCCTCCGCCTGCTCCTCGCGGATGCGGGCCAGCTTGTCCTCCGGTCGCGCCTCGGCGATGTAGTCGTCGACGCCCGCCTCGGCAGCGATGTTCGCCGCCGTGAGGGTGTTGTCGCCGGTGATCATCACGGTGCGCACCCCCATGGCCCGCAGGCGCGCAAAGCGTTCCTTGATGCCGTGCTTCACGACATCGGACAGCTCGATGACGCCGAGCACCTGGTGCCCGTCGCTGACCACCAGCGGCGTCGCTCCCCTCCTCGCCACCTCGCCGACACGCGCCTCCAGCCCGGCGGGCACCTCGCCCTGCAGGGCCTGCACATGCGCCACGATGGCATCCATGGCGCCCTTGCGGATCACCCGGCCACCAGGCAGGTCCACGCCCGACATCCGCAACTGCGCCGAGAACGGCACGAAGCGCGCACCCGCCGGCTCGCCGCCCGGCTCGTCGCCGCCACGCGCCAGCCTGACGATGGACTTGCCCTCGGGCGTCGGGTCCGCCAGCGAGGCCAGCAGGGCGGCCTGGCGCAGCTGCGCGGCATCGACCCCGGCCAGCGCATGCATGGCGGTGGCCTGCCGGTCGCCGTGGGTGATCGTGCCGGTCTTGTCGAGCAGCAGGACATCCACGTCGCCCGCCACCTCGACGGCCTTGCCGGACCTGGCAAGGATGTTGGCCCGCAGTGCGCGGTTCATGCCGGCAATGCCGATGGCCGGCAGCAGGCCGCCGATGGTGGTCGGGATCAGGCACACCAGCAGCGCCACCAGCAACACCAGGTCGATCTCCACGCCAACGAAGGCGGCGATGAACGGCAGCGTCACGACCACCACCAGGAAGGTCAGGGTCATGACTGCCAGCAGGATGCCCAGCGCGATCTCGTTGGGGGTCTTCTGCCGGGATGCGCCCTCCACCAGGGCGATCATGCGGTCCAGGAAGCTGTTGCCGGGCTCGGCAGTCACCCTGACGACGATGCGGTCCGACAGCACCTTGGTGCCGCCGATGACGCCCGAGCGATCCGTGCCGGCCTCGCGCAGAACCGGCGCGGATTCGCCGGTCACGGCAGCCTCGTTGACCGTCGCCATCCCTACGATGATCTCGCCATCGGCGGGGATCAGCTGCCCCGACTCGACGACGACGCGATCATCCGCACGCAATTCCGCGGCCGGGATGACCGATTCGCCTCCCGACTCGTCGAGGCGGCGCGCCACCAGGTCCTTGCGCGCACGCCGCAGCGATGCGGCCTGGCCACGGCCGCGTGCCTCCGCCACCGCCTCGGCGAAATTGGCGAACAGCACCGTGGCCAGCAGCGTGGCGGTCACCGCCCAGCCGAAGCCCGCGCCGGTCCGGCCCGCGAGCGTCGCCAGGGCGGTGACGATCGTGCCGGCCCAGACCACGGCCATCACCGGGTTGCGCAGGACGTGCCACGGCGCAAGCTTGCCGAAAGAATGGATGATCGCCGATCGCAAGTCATGTCCGCTGTCGAGGGACACGTCCGCAGCCAGTCTTGCATGCCTCTTGTTCATTTCCGGGCCACCTTCAGCGGGAGAGTTGCGATACCAGCAGGAGATGGTCAGCCACCGGCCCGAGCACCAGTACTGGCATGAACTGCAGCAGCGTGAGGATCACGACGATACCGATCAGCGTCAGCGCGAAAGTCGGGGTTTCCACGCGCAGCGTGCCGGCACCTTCCGGGGCCTGGCGCTTGGCGGCGAGCATGGCGGCGATGGCGAGCGGTATCACCAGTGCCGGAAATCGGCCGGCCGCCAGAACGATGGCGCAGGTCACGTTCCACCATGTGGTCGCGTCGCCCAGACCCTCGAACCCGGAGCCATTGTTGGCAAAGGCCGAGGTGTACTCGTAGAACACCTGGCTGATGCCATGAAAGCCCGGATTGGAGTTCCCCGTGAGATCGGGAAAGGCCAGCGCCACGGCGGTGAATCCCAGCAGTACCACCGGCTGCCACAGCACCAGGATGGCGAGCAGCCTGACCTCGGGCCCTTCCACCTTGCGCCCGAACAACTCGGGCGTGCGGCCGGTCATCAGGCCCGCCAGGAACACGCTCAGCAGCAGGTAGACGATGAACTGCTGGATGCCGCAGCCGACACCGCCCCAGATGCTGTTGATCAGCATGTTGGTCATCGCCACCAGGCCGGTCAGCGGCGCGGACGAGTCCAGCATCATGTTGACCGAACCGTTGTTGATCTGTGTCGTCGTGGCCGCCCACAGGGCCGAGGCATCCGCGCCCAGGCGCACTTCCTTGCCCTCCATCAACGCCGGGTCCGCAGTCGTGCCGGAATGTCCCTCCGACCACAGCGCAAGGCCGGTGGAGGCCACCGACATGATGAGCATGGTGCAGACCACCATGATGCCGAAGGGCCGGCGGCCGGTGAACGGACCGACCATGAAGGCGATGGCCACCGGGATCAGCGCGATGCCGAGGACCTCCAGAAAATTCGACAATGGCGTCGGATTCTCCAGCGGCACGGTGCTGTTGGGGCCATACCAGCCGCCGCCATTGCTGCCGAGCTGCTTGATGGCCACCATCGGTGCCACCGGGCCCAGCGGGATCTTCTGCTCGCGGAACTCTGCCGAGGACTCCACCGGCTCGATCACCGGGCCGGCCGCCAGGGTCGCCGGGACTCCCTGCCAGGTCAGCAACGCCGACCACAGCAGGCAGACCGGCAGCACGCAGCGCAGGGTCGCCCGCGTGACATCGGCCCAGTAGTTGCCGACATCGACGCCGGTACCCGCGCCATTCGTGCCGCGCTGGCCTGCCTGGCGGCCGCCGAACAGGCCGCGAAGCGTGGCCGCCGCAACCGCAAGGCCCATGACCGGCGTCACCACCTGCAGGCCGACGATGCCCGTCATCTGTGACAGGTAGGAGAGCTGCGCCTGCCCCGAGTAGTGCTGCTGGTTGGTATTCGTCAGGAACGACACCATGGTATGCAGCGCGAGGTCCCAGCTCATGTTCGGCACGCCGTCCGGATTGAGTGGCAGCCAGGCCTGGGTCATAAAGATGGTCCATACGACGATGGCCAGCACCAGGTTGCTGAGGAGAAAGGCGCCGGCATAACCGCGCCAGCTCATGCCGATTTCCGCTCGCGTTCCCAGCAGCGCATAGATCGGCCGCTCGATCCAGCCGAACAACGCATCACCGCGCATCGCCTCGCCGCGCATCACCATGGCGAGGTAGTGGCCCAGTGGCCAGCCAAGCGCCAGGAGCAGCAGCAGGAACAGCAGGTACTCGATCATGATCCGGGTCTCCGGGAGTGACTGGCCGGCACGGCAGGCGCGCCCATGCGTATGCCTGCACTGCCGCTAGAAGGACGCCTGCAGGGCAAGTTCGGCACGGGATCCGGCCAGGCCGGGGAACAGGCGTTCTGCCGCCGCATCCGTGTCGTGCAGCGTCAGGCGGATTTCGAATGGGGCCTGGAAGGCCCACACCACACCAAGGGATCCGTGCGTGTAGTCGTCCGCGAAACTGCTGGCGAGCAGGTAGCGGGCGAGCGTTGCCTCCAGGCGCCAGGTGCCGGCAAGCGGATAGCGCGCACCGGCCAGGATGTAGGTGCCTGTTTCATCGCTCGCCATGGCGTCGCCGGAGTACGCGACGGCCAGCCAGTACCGGTCGCGCCAGGTCAGCGCGGCGTTGAGTTCATTCCAGTCGAGATCGACCGTGGTCGATGGATACTCGTAGCGCTGGAAATAGAGGTCGAGTGTCCAGTCCGGGGCAATCCGGCCGCTCCAGCCGACGGCGAGGTCGAACTCGCTGCTGGCGCCATTGTCCGGACTGAACCTGACGTTGTATGCCCAGGCGGACGCATAGACGCCTGAATCATGGCCGTACCTGAAGCTGGCCTGGAGGCCGGGTTCCTCCTGGGTCTGGGAGGATCCCCGCCAGACGTAGTCCGATGTCAGGGCAGCGTAGCCGCTGGCCTGGGCATGCGCCATGCCCGGCAGCCCGAGCAACAGGCCGCAGGCTGCAAGTACGCATTTCGGAATGAACTGACCGGCTGCGGAAGGCATGTCCCTGCATCTCGAGGCACCGCAACATTGCGATGTCCCAGTGTTCGGCAGGGTGCCGTAACTTCTCCATTCCGGGCCGGGCCCGGCCTGTAAGTTTCACGTAAATTCCGCTGGCGGTCCGCCTCAGTTCGCCTGGATGGTGACGAACGGCGTCGGTGCGCTGGGCCCGGACTCGGCGAGAGTCAGCATCACCAGCAGGAAGGAGAACATCCCCTTCGAGGCCAGGTCACGGTTCTCGATCCAGTACCAGCGGTCGCCGTAGAACACGGTGGCGAAGGCATCGTCCGGCTTGGTCTCGCCGCTGAGGATGCGGATCAGCGGCGGCAGCGTCTCGCGGCCATCGGGCGGCGCGGGCAGGTGCGGGTAGGCGCGCATCTCGCGCTCGTGCTCCTCCGGGATCTGCACGAAGGTCGCCAGCTCGTAGAGGATCTGGAAACCGGAGCGGGTGTGCAGGGCGATGACATCGTCACGCCCCGGCGGCAACTCGCCGTAGATGATCGAGAAGGTGTTCTTCGCCGGGTTCAGCCCCAGCAGCCGCTTGACCACGTCCCAGTCCGCCTGAACCTCGGGGGTCAGGTTGCGGCCGGCGAAGAACATGACGAGCCCCTCGCTCTTGTTGTCCTTGTCGATTTCCAGCCGCGAACCCACCGTGCCGGAGGCCTGCACCCGCCGCATGGCCTGCAGCAGCTGCACGTACTCCGGGTCCTCCAGCCGCAGCTGCGCCCCGCCGCGGCTGTTGGACAGGCCGTTCACGGTCTGCACCGCCGCCATGAACAGCATGTCCACGCGCCAGCCCGCCTCGACCAGCTCGAACAGGCGGATGGGCGGGATCGGCGTCATCAGCGTGCGCACGAACTGCGAACCCGACAGCGGCACGTAGGTGATGGTCGGCTTGTCCGTGTATTGCCCCTGCACGCCGAGGTTGACGACGCTGTTGGAGCTGCTGCTGGACGCCGGCAGGTTGGGATACAGCACGCCGCCGGCCTGCATGCTGCTGACCAGCTGGTAGCTGCTGACGATCTGCCCGACGTCGACGAAGATCGGCGTGTCGCCGTAGCGCATCTTGACGATGTTCAGCAGCGTCTGCTGCTTCCAGGAATTCGCCATGGCCTGGGTGAAGTCCAGGCGGTCGCGGTCGAGCGTCACCGCGCCGTAGCTCATGCAGCCGGTCAGCCCGAGCATCGCCATCATCAGGAAACCCGGCCGCAGCCATCCGGCACGGCGCAGCGCTGGCACTCGTTGCATCACGATCTTCCCCCGTCTGTCAGCTCCGGGTTCCCGTCCCCGGATCGTTGCGGTCTGGCGGCGGCAAGATTAGCCGAGGTCGCGCGGAAATACAGCTTGCAGCCGTTCGATGACGGCGACTGCCGTGCCCAGGCCATCTTCCCGGGCCATCGTCCTGCCGAGGTCGGCCGCGCGTGCGATGACAGCCGGCTGCGCAACGAAGTCGAGGGCCGTGGCGAGGGCTGCCGCATCCGGGCGCGCCGTCGACAGCGCCGCCGGCGCCACCCCCAGCTGCCGCAGGCGGGCCGCCCAGAAGGGCTGGTCCCCGGTGAAGGGCATGACGATGGAGGGCTTGCCCGCCCGCAACGCCGAGTGGCTCGTGCCGGAGCCGCCGTGGTGGATCACGGCGGCCGTCCGCGGGAACAGCCAGTCATGCGGCGTCTCGCCGATGGCCAGGACATGGTCGGGAAGCCGCATGCCAGCCAGGCCATTCCAGCCCGGCCAGAACAGCGCGCGTCGGCCGGCCAGGGCGGTGACCACCGCCTCGAGCATCGCGCGCATGTCGATTCCCGTCATGCTGCCGAATCCCACGTAAGCGGGCGGCTCTCCGGCCGACAGGAACCTCGCCAGTTGCTCCGCAGGCCGGTAGTCCCCTGCCGCCGGAACCAGCCACTGGCCACACATGGTCGCCTGGGCCGGCCAGTCCGCGGGCGCGGGCAGCAGCGTCGGTGAAATGCCGTAGAGCATGGGATGGCTCGTCCACAATGCCCTCCTCGCCGGCAGGCCGAGCACGTCCTGGCGCGCGCGGTTGAGCGCCTTCCTGAACGACAGCCAGAACAGCTGGTTGGTGAGCCGCCAGCCCGGAGGTTACGATGGCATCGCAGCCACGTGCCGCCGCCAGCGTTTCGCGCATCCAGGCCGCGGTGTTCGCGTTGACCAGCCTGACGAGCGCGCCGGCCGTGCTGCGCGGCTCCTGCCGTCCCCACTTGGCAAACAGCTCGCGGATATCGCCGGACAACACCGCCGTGGGCAGGCCCAGCGCCTGTGCCGTACCCAGTGTCCGGGCATCCCCGAGCAGGAACACCTCGTGTCCTGCCCTGCGCAGCGCATCTCCCAGGGCGGCCAGCGGGCGGACATCGCCCTCGGTGCCGTAGGTCAGGATCCCGAGCTTCATGATGCGTTCCGAGCGCTGCTGGCCAGGCCCCGGAGGAATGGCTCGCAAGATGGCCAGCTGCGATGCCGCCCTGGATCATGAGGCACGCGAACTCCGTGCAGCCGCGGCCGGTCGGGGCCGGACGGCCGGCGGCGGATCGGTCGTGTGTTGACCGCTACCGCAACCGCGGCAGGACTACTTCCGCCGTGCCCTCAGCGCCACCAGGCCGAAGCCGGACAGCAGGAGAGGCAGTGCACCGGGCAATGGCGTGACCACGGGGTCCACCGTCCTGAACAGGGCATAGCCGCCCTCGCTGGCACTGCTGCCACCGAAGACGTCCGTCCACACGAAGCTCGCCGGGGAACCGCCGATCAGGCTGCCGTAGGGTGAAGACCCGTTGGGCATGCTCACCATGAGAGTGGACCAGGCCGTTGCGGAGGTCGCTAGGGCTTCGGCATCACTCGCGGACGGATCCTTGATGCTGCCGTGGTCCTTGCCCACCCAGTCGGTCGTGTTCGAGTAGAGCTTGGTGCCGGCAATGTCGAACTCGCCGATCCAGGCATGCGGCGGGCCGTAGGACGCGCTGTCCCAGGCGGCGACGAAAATATGCTGCCCGGCACTGGCTTCGAAGCTGAAGGTCGCTCCCTGGCCCGGCCAGGTGGTGCTTCCCGAGGCCCCGACCTCGGTCAGGGAAGCGCCGTCGGCATCGCCGACGAACACCCTGTAGTAGTCGTCCGCCACCACCCTCGCCGTGACCGTTTCGGCATGGGCGGTGGTCGCGGCAGCCAGGAGCAGGCCAGCCAGGAAATATGTCTTCATGGGTGCTTCCGCCTTCATTCCTGATTCTTGTCGTTCTGCGTCACATCTTACGCCGACTGCAAGCACCCTCGAAATGGTATCTGACATATTTTCCCCAGGAGAAATGGTGCCCGCGGAAATGGTGCCGGAAATGGTGCCTGACATATTTTTCAGAGCGGGCCACACGATTCCGACCGCCCTCGGGTCACAACGACATCCGCAAACGAGAACGCCCGACCGGAACCAGTCGGGCGTCGATGAATGGTGCACGTCTGCGGTTTTCTACGTGCTCTTGATCGTCACCCCCCAAGTAGACGCCGCGCCAAGAGTGACTGCATATCCCGCCGACCATCGGCGATCATGTAGATGTAGACCTTCTGACCCATGATACGGTAGATCACTCGATAGGGCTTGAAGGCAGTCTGCCGATAATCCCGAATGCCGAGGCCAGCCAGTTCCTTGGGATAGGCACCACGCTCCGGGAACGCCATCAGGCTTTCGACGACCTCCAACAAACGATCCAGGACGTAGTCGGCATTGGCCTTGCAGTCGAATTCAGCGATGTAGTCGTAGATCGACTCCAAATCCTGCTCGGCACCCTCGGTCAGCAAGACCTCGTGCTTGCGTCCGGCCATTTCTTGAAGCCTACTTGGCCCGCAGCCTTGCGACAACGTCACGCACCGGCTTTGCCTTGCCCGCCTCGATCTGCGCATTGCCCAGCGCAAGAATTTTCAGCAGCGCCAACGTTTCCTGCGTTTCTTCGTAGGAGGCAACATCCTGAATGACGGCCTTGGCCTCCCCGTTCTGGGTGATTACTAGCGGCTCTCGCCCCTCGGTCAATTGCGCCAGAACTTCGGCGGCGTTTGCCTTGAGGTAACTGATGGGTTTGACCTGTGTTGAGTAGCGCATGGCTCCTCCACCTCCATTGATCCACTAGTGACTTAATTTAGTCTTTATTCAGTCCTGTTACAACAGTTGGTCGATCCGCTCGCGTACCCAACCGACTAGCTCAGATGCTCCTGCTCCAGTCGGGAAATCGGAAATGGTGCCTGACATATTTTTCACATCCTGCGGATCCGTCGGGCCCGCGGAAGTGGCTGGTGAGCAGCCAAGACGCCATTCTCGTGGATCGGCAACCTGCGCTGGCGCAGCATGGGCGAGAAACCCCAGCGGGCAGGATCCGGGATTGGGATGAATGGTGGAGCGGAGGAGGATCGAACTCCCGACCTTCGCATTGCGAACGCGACGCTCTCCCAGCTGAGCTACCGCCCCACGTCCGAGTCAGGCGGGCGCAGTGTACCCGGCCCGCCGGGCCAAATCCATGCGCCCGGGTGGGGGGCGCCGTCTACACCGGCGTGCAGCGCAGGCGGCCGGGCTGTGGCTGGACCACATGGGCCACGCAGCGCCAGCCCTCCGCATAGCGGCGGAGGACATAGGCCGATGACAGCACCTCCTTGCCTGCCTGCGGGTCCCGCGCATTGAACCGGCGGTAGTGGAAGCTGGCGAACGCCAGGCCGCCGCCGAGATCACAGTGGGAAACCTCCACCAGCTCGGAATGGGTGAAACCGGCGGCGTCGAGTTCGCCGCGCAGCCCCGAGAGCAGGCTGACGATGGCCTCGGGTGTCTCCAGCGTACTGGTGGCCCCGGTGTCGAAAACCGGCACGGGTGTACGGTAGACCTCGTTGGCGATGCAGGCGAAATCCCGGGCGTTCCAGGCCTTGATGTAGCGCTGGAACAGCACCTCGATCTGCCTGCTGTCATCCGCGTCACTGGAGGTCATGAGGCTTTCTCCGGGGGAGGTGGCGAGACTTCGATGACGGTCTTGCCGGTATTGCGGCCGGCGAAGATGCCGGCCAGCGCCTCCGGCGCCTGCTCGAGGCCCTTGAGCAGATGGGCCCGGTAGCTGATCCGCCCCTGCTCATGCCAGCGCCGGATGGCGGCGAACGCCTCCCCGGCGCGGGGCACGTACTCGAAGCAGCTGAAGCCCTCGGCGCGGGCCTGCTTCAGGGCCAGCATCTGGAAATTGTGGATGCCCCGCGGCTGGCCGCCGTCGTCATAGTGGGAAATGAAGCCGCCACAGGCGATGCGGGCGTGCGCATTGATCCGCGCCAGCACGGCATCGAGGATGTCGCCCCCCACGTTGTCGTAATAGACATCGATGCCATCGGGGCAGGCGGCATCGAGCGCCTGGCCGATGTCCGACGTCCTGTAGTTGATCGCCACATCTGCGCCCAGCTGCTCGTGCAGCCACCGGCACTTGTCCTCGCTGCCGGCGATGGCGACCAGCCGGGCACAGCCATTGATGCGGGCCATCTGCACCACCAGGGAACCGACGGCACCGGCTGCCGCCGACACGACCACGGTGTCGGTCTTGCGCAGCGCGGCGATCTCCAGCAGGCCGAAATAGGCAGTGAGCGCCTGCATGCAGAACAGGGAGGTGTGGGCCAGCAACGGAATGCCGGGCCAGTCGGGTACCGGCTCCGCCGCGGCAACCGGCAGGGTGCACCACTGGGCCCAGATCCCCGGGCCGGCAACCAGCGTGCCCGGAGGGAAGGCCGGGCTGGCGGACTGCTCGACGACGCCCCAGATCCGGCCCGGCATCGGCATGCCTGCGTCGGCCGGCGGGCCAAACGTGGCATCCGGCGACAGCCAGTAGCGCTGCACCGGGTCGATCGACAGATAGATGACACGCACCAGCAGTTCGCCTGCGCCTGGCTGCGGCATCGGTTCTTCCACCCAGAGGAAGTTCTGCCTGGACACGGCATCGACGGGGCGGCTGGCAATGCGCCAGAGCCTGTTCGGGGCGTTCATGGTCCCTCCTCCTGTGTCGGCAACGCGCGGGTACGCTGCCTGAACCCTTCCGGCATGGACGCCAGCCTGCGCGTTGCCAGATCGAAGAACACGATCCCGGTCTTGCCGCGCGCCACCTCGCGGCCGGAGACCTTCTCGGTCATGCACCACACCAGGTCGCATCCCTTCGGGTTGAAGTCAGCGGCAGCCATGCGCACGACCATGACTTCGCCGCGGAACGCCTCCGACTTGTACTGGACGGCGGCGTCGGCGATCAGCGTGACCAGACCGTCGATCCGGCCCTCCGGGTAGCCCAGCGCGGCGAAGTAGCGCATCTGCGCCTCGGAAACGAGGCTGATCAGCATGGCGTTGTCGAGGTGGCTGCCGTAATTGATGTGCCCCACGTAGATCGTGAGGTCGGTGGCGAAGGCAAACTGCCCGGGCAGGTCGATGCTGATGCGTGGCATGGCGGCGTCTGTGCTCCGTCGGGGGGTTGTGCGGATTCTCCGGCGTACAGCGGCTGCCGCGGAATGCCCGCTAGCTTAGCGAAGCACTCCGGCGGACGCCACGGGAGCAGGACTGCCGGTGGTGGGCGTCGCAAACCTGCCTGACTCGAACTTCGTACTATGTCAATATGGTTGATGAATAACCGGATGCCCGGTGCCTGACCTGCCTCCCGGAGATGCGCGGCCATGCTGCAGCTTCTGACAACGATCGTGTCTCCCTACTACCTCTACATCAAGTTCCTGCACGTGACGGCGGCGCTGGGCTGGGTCTGGAGCGCCTCCACGGCCTACGCCTACTACCTGCTGCCGGTCATGAAGGCCTGGCGGAGAAACCCCGGCGATGCCGAGATCATCCCCGTGCGCAACTGGGCGCTCGAGCGCTTCGAGGAAGCCGTGATCTACGAGCACGTCTTCTTCCCGATCGTCCTGGTGACCGGCCCGCTGATGTACCTCGCCGCCGGCTTCAGGCCCGGTGTGGCCTGGATGGACCTCAAGCTGCTCATCGTCGTGGGCCTGTTCATCCCGATCGAGATCATGGATTACTACATGTCGCATTTCGGCGGCAACAAGTACCGCATCAGGGCCTCCGGGGACATGGTGCGCTACGAGCACATGGTGCACCGGCACTGGTGGCTCATCCTGGTGACGACACCGGCCGTCATGGTCTACGGCCTGCTGATCGTGCTGCTGGCCATCGCCAAGCCCTTCTAGGAGGACATCCGCGTGGAATTCAGCGGCAACCCCGCGAAGTACCGGCGCATTGCCATCGCCTCGTCGGTCATCCTCAACCTCTACCTGTACCTTGGCATGGCCGGCCTGCAGTACTGGGCCCGCGGTTCCACCTGGCTCCTCGGCTGGAAGCCCGTTCTGGGCGCCGTGCTGTTCACGGCATTGTTCGCGCGCCTGAGCTACCGCTGGATGCTGCGGCTCGACGCGCGCTTCGGCACCGGCCGTGGCTGGACGCTCGAAAGCCGCCGACTGAAGCTGCCGGAGCGCGCGCTGCGACGCCAGCCGGGCAAGGTCGCCGGCCGCAACATGCCGCCGGGGTCACCGGGGTCACCCGGCTAGACCACCTGTCGCGATCGCCCCTCCCAGAACGGCGCCCGCAACTCGCGCTTGAGGATCTTGCCGGAGGCGTTGCGCGGGATCTCGGTGGCGAAACTCACCGAGCGCGGAATCTTGTAGCCGGCAAGATGCCCGCGTGCATGCGCGATCACGGATTCCGCGCTGGGCGTGCAGCCCGGCACCGGCACCACGACCGCATGCACGCTCTCGCCCCACTCCTCGTTCGGAATGCCGAACACGGCCACATCGTCGATGTCCGGGTGGATCTCCAGCGCGGCCTCGACCTCCGCCGGGTAGATCTTCATGCCACCCGAGACGATCATGTCCGACTTGCGGTCGCAGATGTAGAAGTAGCCCTCCTCGTCGAAGTACGCCACGTCACCGACGGTCATGTAGTCGCCGCGACGATTGCTGTCGTACTTGTCCTGGGCGTTGTGATAGGTGGAGAAGACGCTCTTCGAGCGCACCGCCAGTTCGCCGGGCACGTGGGGCCGGGTGATGCGCGCGCCCGCATCGTCGAACAGCGCGATCTCCACGCCTGGCAGGGGCTTGCCGCACGAGCCGGGCTTGCGCCGCTGGTCCTTCGGCTCGAGCAGCGTGTTCACGCCCAGCTCGGTCGAGCCATACAGCTCCCACAGCGAATCCTCCGGAAAATCCGCAAGGTACTGCAGCTTGAGCGCAAACGACCAGGGAGCGGCATTCGCGACCATGATCCGCAACCCGGATCGGTCGTAGCGTGCCTTCACCGCAGCCGGCAGGTTGCACAGCATGCGGATGGGCGTCGGTGCCGAGAAGGTGCAGGTCACCCCGTACTCGACCAGCAGCCTGAGCCAGTCCTCGGCATCGAACTTGCGCTGCAGGACCACGGTGTTGCCGAGGGACGTGGCAATGCCGAGGAAGGCGCCCTGGGCCGCGTGGTACAGCGGACCCGTGCTGAGATACACGTCATCGGGCCGGTAGCCGATCATCCCGACCATGGTCTGCTGCAGGCCGGGATCTCCGAAACCTGTCCGCAGCGCACCCTTGGGCCTGCCGGTCGTTCCGGAGGTGTAGGTCATGGTGCCGGCGGTTCCGGCCAGGTCGACGACAGGCTCGGCATCGCTCGCTCCGGCCAGCAGCTCCTCGACCTGGATCTGTCCCTCGAGGGGGGTGCCGTCGAAAACCAGCACCTGCTGCACCGTCGGCAGCCTGTCGCGGATGCTGGCGAAGCTGGCGGCATGCTCGGCATCGATGTAGACCACGGCCGCCCCGCAGTCGCCGGTCATGTAGGCCATTTCGGCCGGCACCAGGCGGTAGTTGAGCGGCACCGCGATGGCGCCGATCTTGCGTGCGGCGTGGATCATGCGCACCGCACCGAGCGAGTTCTGCCCGCACCAGACCACCTTGTCGCGCGGCCGCACGCCGAGCCCGAGCAGCAGGTTGGCCAGGCGGTTCGCCTGCTGGTTCAGCTCGGCATAGGTCCAGCACCGCACGCCTCCGCCCCCGCGGTCATCGACGACAGCGCGCTTCCCTGGCTGGACCCCGGCCTGCACCGTCAGAAAATCCGCTGGACGTGCCTGCGACATGCCGATTCTCCTGGGTGATCCCGCCTGCCAGATGGTGTCTCTGCCGTGCTGTCGCGGACCCGTGTCAGCCGCGACCGCGGTGTCCGCGTCCGGCCCAGAACGGCGCGCGCAACTCGTTCTTGCGGATCTTGCCCAGACTGGTCGCCGGCAGCGGCTCCTGCCGGAAGCTGACGCTGCGCGGGCACTTGAAGGCTCCGATGCGTTCCCTGCAGAACGCCATCAGCTCCTCGGCCCCTGCGCTCCCACCGGCATGCAGGAGCACCACGGCATGGATCTCCTCGCCCCAGCGCTCGCTGGGTATGCCGATCACCGCACACTGCGCCACCGCGGGATGCTGGTACAGCACGCCCTCGACTTCCGCGGCGTAGACGTTCTCGCCGCCGCTGATGATCATGTCCTTCACGCGATCGACGATCGTCAGGAAGCCGTCGGCATCGAGAAATCCCGCATCGCCCGTGCGCAGCCAGCCATCGGTGTAGAGGGCGGCGGTCTGCTCGGCCCGGTTCCAGTAACCTGGCGTCAATGCCAGCCCGCGCAGGCAGATCTCCCCGACCTCGCCTCGCGGCAACTCCTCGCCGTCGGCATCGAGGATGCGCAGGTCCATGCCGACGACCGGTTGGCCCGCGGTATGACGCTTGTGACCGGCTTCGCCGCCCAGGACGTGGTAGCCGGGCAGCAGGCAGGTAGCCACGCCACCACTCTCGGTCTGGCCGTATATCTGGTAGAAGCGCGTATGCGGAAGCTTCTGCAGCGCCAGCTCGAGAATCCGCGTGGGCATGGGCGCACCACCGTAGGTGATGCGTGTCAGGCTGGAAACATCCGCCCGCGCGAAACCCGGTGAGGTGATCAGCATCTCGAGCGCAGTGGGCACCAGCGCCGTCTTGCTGACACGGTGGCGGGCGATCAGCTCCAGCACTGCCGGCGGATCGAAGCGCGGCTGGATCACCAGGCCGGCGGCCAGCATGACCGCCGCGATGGCATTCATTCCCGCCGCGATGTGGAACATCGGGATGGCGATCAGCAGCGTGTCTTCGGCCCCGACACCGACCGTGTACGCCCACTGCAGGGTGCCGACGACCACGCCCTGGTGCGTGAGCATCACGCCCTTGGATCGCCCCGTGGTGCCGCCGGTGTAGAACAGGATGGCCACGTCGTCGTCGCGGCGGCCGGCATCCGCTGCCGGCGCCACTCCCGCGAGCAGCTGCTCCATGGATTGCATGCCAGACGGCGCCGCGGCCCGTCCCATGCAGACAATGTGGCGGAGCAACGGCAGCCGTTCGCGGGCTGCCTGAGCCACCGCGGAATATTCCGTATCCGCCAGCAACACGCTGCTTTGCGAATCCTCCAGTTGCTCGATGACTTCCGCGGTGGACAGCCGGGTGTTGACCGGCACGCTGATGGCGCCCGCCCAGGGTATGGCGAAATACAGGCACAGATAGTCGATGCTGTTGTGGCCCAGCAGCGCCACGCGATCGCCGGGCGCCACACCGAGATCCCTGAGCACACCCGCCATCAGCGCAACCCGCTGCGCAATGCCCTGCCAGTCCATGCTTCCCACGTGGTCATGGACCCTTGCCGCCCTGGACTGGCGCGCCGCGCGCATGAGCTGTTCCGACAGCGAGTAGAGCATCGCTTCCCCCTGACTGAGCCAACGTGACCAGAGACGACCTGCCGCGCACGGGCTTTGCCGCCGGCATGGCGATATTATCAATTTGCTTGACAACCTGCGCGCCGCGCTGCTAGAACCTGCCCGATCTGTACTCCATGCAGACCGGGCGCCCGGCGCGGCGTCGGTTTGCCGGATGTCGCAACCCGGCGTGACGATGCTCGATCTGCTCCGACAATTCCTCGGCCCCTGGTATCTCCAGATCAAGTTCATCCATGTGCTGGCCGTCGCCGTGTGGATCGCCAGCACCGTGGTCGCCTACACGTACTTCCTCGTGCCGGTGTTCAAGGCCTGGCGGCGCAATCCGCAGGACCAGGAGATCATCACCCTGCGCAACTGGGCAATGGAGCGCTTCGACCAGGGCATCATCTTCGAGCATGTTGCCTTCCCGGTCATCATCATCACCGGACCGCTGATGTACGTGCTCGGCGGCTGGACCACGGCGACGAACTGGCTGCTGCTGAAGATCATCCTCGTCTGTCTCGTGGCGATACCGATCGAGATCGTCGACTACCACCTGTCCCATTTCGGCGGCAACAAGCGCCGCCTGCGCGAGGCGGGCGACATGGCCGGCTACGAGCGGTCCATCCAGCAGCACTGGATGTTCTTCCTGGTCACCAGCCCGCCGATCATGGTGTTTGCGGTACTGATCGTGTTCCTCGCCATCACCAAGCCGTTCTGACGGACACCGCGAACAAGGGACGACCTGCGTATGGAATTCAAGGGCAACCCGGCGCTGTATCGCAGGATCGCGATCGCGGTGACGCTCTACGTCAACGGCGGGGCCTTCATCATTTTTGCGCTGATCAAATATGCGCTGTACGGCGACACCTGGGTGCTGGGCTGGAAGCCCGTGCTGATCACCCTGCTGTTCTCGGTGTGGTTCGGGCGCACCATGTACCGCTGGATGATGCGCCTGGACGCCCGGTACGGGCGCGGCAGCGGCTGGTTGCTGGAATCAGTGCGGGTGAAGCTGCCGGAGCTGCGGCCGCGCCAGCCACGCTGACGAACCGGGACGGGAAGGCCACCAGGCCAGGTCAGTGCACCCGCCGCGCCGGCGGCCCTCAGGTCGCCAGCACGCAGCGGCCGTGGTCCACCACCACCTGGTCCCGGGCCGGGACACGGACCCTGAAGGACAGCACGTTGGCCTGCTGCCAGATTTCCAGCGCCAGGCGGTCGCCGGGGTAGACACCGCCGGTGAAGCGGCCCTCGAAGCTGGTGACCAGCGTCGGGTCGAAGTCGCAGATCACCTCGAGCACGCCGCGGCAGGCCACGCCCAGCGTGCACAGGTTGTGCAGCACCGGACCCGGCAGGCCGGCGCGGCGCGCCAGTGCCGGATCGGCGTGGATCGGGTGCATGTCGCCGCTCAACCGGTAGAGCAGCGCCTGTTCGGGCGCGATGTCGAGTTCGCAGCTGAAATCCGCGGTGCGCGCCGGCAGCAGCGGTGGCGCCGGCACGCTGCCCAGCGTCGCGCCGCAGCCCCCGTCACCACGGGCGAGGATGCCGCGCTCCACGGTGAATGCCGGCTGGTCGTCGGCCGCATGGCGTGCCTGCAGGCGCAGCATCACCAGGGTGCCCGTGTCCTGCCCGAGGTCGTGTACCGCGGCCACCTCGCCATCCAGCAGGAAGTTGCCCGCCGGCGGCAGCGCGCGCAGCAGGGTCAGGCGCTCGAACGCCGGAACCAGCCGGGCCTCGTCCCATCCGCAGCCCTTGAGGAAACCGCTGCGTGCCAGCGCACTGGCCAGCGTCGGGACCACCTTGAGCCCGGCACCTTCGTAGACGAAGCCAAGTTCGCCGGCACTCCCGGGCTGATGCCCGAAGCCGATGCCAAGCGCGTAGAGCAGGACCTCGCGGGTGCCGTAGGCGAGGCGCTCGCCGCGGGCGCGCAGACCGATGAGGTGCTGCGGGTCGATGCTCACTCGGCTGGAGCGATCACCAGTTCGATGCCCTCGAGGGCGGGGCTGACGCGGACCTGGCAGGCCAGCCTGGACTCACCGGGACGATAGCACTCCGAGCTCTCGAGCAGCTCCATCTCGTCGTCCTTGGCAGCCGGAAGCTTCGCCGCCCAGCCGGGCTCGACGAAGATGTGGCAGGTGGAACACGAGCACATGCCGCCACAGAGGGCCTCCAGGCCATCGGCGACGTCACGCAGCGGCTCCATGAGCGTGAGGCCGTCTTTCGCCTCGATCTCGAGCTTGTGGCCCTCGCGATCCGTGACCTTGATCTTCGCCATGTCCCACCTGCAAAAATCCAGTGATTTCAAAGGCCGCGCAATATATCACAGCCCCGTCGCGGGGGCGCATGCGGGATAACCGAGAGCGCCCGGAGCGCTCAGGCGGAGCCGACGTTCACGTCGTGCGGCGAGGCGTAGTAGTCGCTGTCCTCGGCCAGCTGGCGCGCCTCTTCCATGAGCTTGCGCAGCCGCCGCTCCGCGGTGCTGACCTCTGCACAGGACTCGCAGAACGGATCGTCGCAGGGCTGGCGCGAGAACAGCCAGAACTGGATCGCCCCGGCCAGCAGGCCGGAGGCTACCTCCCACAGGTCGGCGCTGCTGTCCTGGTCCAGCACGCGGTTGCCGAGCGCGACCACGCTCTCGGCCGCCTGGTCGAAGGGCGTTGCCGCCGGGTCCTTGCTGACCATCGCGGGAATCCTCGCTGGGCGGGCCACGCATCGCGGCCCGGGGGCGCCATGCTACCCGATTGCCGGGCTCAGAAGCGCAGCACGGCCCCGGCGGAGACCTCCCACTGCCAGAGGATGTCGCCGCTGGCCCGGAAGGCGCAGGTGGCGCCATTGCTGCCGGATGCACAGAACAGGGCGCTGTCGCTGTCCAGCACCGCGCCAAGCACGCGACCCTCCAGGCGCAGGCCGAAGCGACTCTCCGGGAACAGCATGGCCCCGCCGCCGATGCCGAAAGCGAACACCGTATCGTCGCCGGCGCCATCCACGGACAGCCTGGCGGCGCCGATGCCGGCCGCGAGGAACGGCTGGACCGTCTCGCCCGCAGCGATGTAGTTGCCGCCGGCCAGGAAATAGCTGCTGTCCACCCCGACGCCGGGCGGCAGGCCGGGCGGCGCCAGTTCGACGTCCGTCGTCTGGCGGCTGTAATACAGTTCCCACTCGGTGCGTGCTTCCACGCCGATGTCTTCGGCCGGAAAGTTGACGATCAGGCCGAAGGCACTGGCGTCATCGAGTTCCACGTCCGGCTGATCGCCTTCGGCGCCGATGCTGCCGCCCATGCGATAGCCCGCAAACGGCGTCACGGCGACGTGGTAGTCGCCCTCCCGCGCCCGGGCCGGCGCGGCGGCTGCCGACATCAGGATGACGAAGAACAGCGGGGCGAGTGCCTTCATGGTTGACCCTTGCCGCCGCATGCAGCGGCGCGCCGGATGATGTCGATGGCCTCGTCGACATCGTCGACGAGGCTGAGCATGTCGAGTTCGCCCATGTCGATGGTGCCTTCGGCCACCAGCGTATCCACCAGGAACCCGCGCAGGGAATGCCAGAACTGCCCGCCCATTGCCACCACCGGGAAGTTGCCCAGCTTGTGCGTCTGGATCAGCGTCATCACCTCGAAGGCCTCGTCGAGGGTGCCGAAGCCGCCCGGCATGACCACGAAGGCGCAAGAATACTTGACCAGCATTACCTTGCGCAGAAAAAAGTGCTCGAACTCGACGAATCGATCGAGGTAGGCATTGGGCTTCTGCTCGCGCGGCAGGCGGATGTTGCAGCCCAGGCTGACGCCACCCGCCTCGCGGGCCCCGCGGTTCGCCGCCTCCATGATGCCCGGCCCGCCGCCGGTCATCACCGCGAAGCCGGCACGGGCGAGCGCCGAGCCAAGCTGCCGGGCGGTTTCGTAGTACGGGTGGCCGGCGGGGAAGCGCGCCGAACCGAACACCGTCACGCAGGGGCCGGTGAATGCCAGCGACTCGAAGCCGCGGAGAATCTCGAGAAAGATGCGCACCGCGCTCTCCAGCTCCTGCCCCTGGTGGCGGCGGCCGGCGAGGAAATCCCGCTCGGCGTCCTCCACCGCGGCAAGCATCGGCATGCCCGCGCTGCCGACGTAGCGACCGTTTTCGTCCATCCCCTGCTCCTCAGGCCGGCGGCCGCTGCGGCAGCCGCACGCTGACCTCGGTGCCCGATCCCAGCTCGCTCGCCAGCGACAGTGTGCCGCCATGGGCCTCGGCAATGCGCCGGCACAGGTAGAGCCCGAGACCGAGCCCGCCGGTGGCGCGGCTTCGCGCCGGATCGGCGCGATAGAATGGCTCGGTAGCCCGTGCCAGGTCGTGCGGACTCATGCCCCGACCGTGATCGCGCACGCGGATCTCCAGGCCGCCATCCGCCGCCGCCACCGCGACCTCCACCGGCTGGCCGTCGGCCGGCGTGTAGCGCAGCGCGTTCTCCACCAGGTTGCGCACCAGCAGCCGCAGGCGCGTGGCATCGCCCTCCATGGGCAACGGCTCCGGCGGGCAACCCAGGCGGATGCGACCGGAGAGCTCGGCGAAATCGGCGGCGATGACGCTCGCCACCAGCTCGGCGAGGTCCAGGCTCGCCAGCTGCAGCTTCGAGTGGCGCGTATTGAGGCGCTCGCTTTCGAGGAGATCGGCGATCAGCCGCTCCATTTCCTTGATGTCCTGCATCAGGTTGCCCTTGATGCCCTCGTCGTCGAGGAACTCCAGCGCCACCTTGGCGCGGGTCAGCGGCGAACGCAGCTCGTGGCTGATCGCCAGCAGCAGCTGGCGCTTGGCTTCGAGCATGCCGCCGACCTCGTCGGCCATGCGGTTGATGTCCGCCGCCAGCTCGCCGAGGTCGTCCCGGCGGGTGGTGGGAATGCGATAGCTGAGGTCGCCCTGGCCGATGCGCGCCGCGCCTTCCTTGATCCACTTGATCGGCCGTACCAGCCAGCGCACCGAGAAGTAGCAGCCCGAGAGCACGAAGATCGCCAGCACTCCCACCGCCGGCGTGGTGAGGTCCGCGTGCGGCGGCTCGGAGAGCTTCGGTGCCGCGAAGATGATCTCGTAGTCTCCGTCGATGATCTTCACGTAGGCGCGGCGGTGGTAGCGCGCCAGCTCCATGAGCTGCACCAGTTTGGTCCATCCCTGCTGGTCGTTCTCCACGTAGGGCAGGAGGAATTCGCTCTTCTGGAACGGGATGCGGTCCAGCGGCGGGAAATTCGGCGCCGAAGACCAGTTGAGGTCCGGTCCGCGCAGCATGATGTCCATGGGCACCTTGCGGACGATGGCCTCGGCGCGCTCGACGCTGGGCGGGTTGCCGAGGTCCTTCAGCACATAGTCGATGTGCAGCGCCATGTGGCCGCCGATGATCTCGCTGAGGTAGCCGGTACCCCACACCAGGTCGAAGGTGTAGCGCGAGGCCACCGCGTAGACGATGGAGGTGGCCAGGAACACGCCGAGCAGACGTGCGGACAGCGAATGGGCGATCTTGCGGATCACGACGCGCCAGGCTCCGCGCCCACGAAGGTGTAGCCCGTGCCCCAGACGGTCTTGATGAAGCGCGGCTGGCGGGTGGTGTCACGGAGCTTCTGTCGCAGGCGGCTCACCAGGATGTCCACGGAGCGCGAGAACAGCTGCGCATCGATGCCCCGCAGCTCGTTGAGGATCTCGTCGCGCGTGAAGGTTCGGCCCGGATGGCTGGCGAACAGCACCAGCAGCTGGTACTCCATGGTCGTCAGGTCGACGCTGCTGCCCTCCATCTCCACCGTGCGTCGCTCGAGGTTGATCTCCAGGCCGCGGAATCGCAGCCGGCCCTGGTCGGCCGGCTCCTCGCGCGGCGCCGCGCGGCGCAACACGTTCTGCACCCGCGCCACCAGCTCGCGCGGCTCGAAGGGCTTGGGCATGTAGTCGTCGGCACCCAGTTCCAGGCCCACGACCCGGTCGGTCACGTCACCCCGGGCAGTGAGCATGATGATGGGCACCGCGCTCTCGCGGCGAATCTCGCGGCAGACCTGGAAACCGTCCTGGTCGGGCAGCATGACGTCGAGGATGACCAGGTCCGGCCTGTGCTTGCGCAGGTACTCCAGGCCTAGCGCTGGATGGTTCGCGGCGATGAGCTCCAGGTCGAAACGGCGGAAGTAGGCGCCCAGCAACTCGCCCAGCTTCTCGTCGTCATCGATCAGGAGAATTCGTGGCATGGTTCACAGTTTCACGGCGAATCAGCCCGTATCGTACGCGCCCGTGCGTTGGTGCGGCCCTGCTGCGTGGTGCGGGGCCATTGTAGCCCGTGGGCCGGCAGCACGTGCCGGCGTTACAAAGTGTTACAGGCCGTTACGGCCCTGACATGAAACTGTCATGGCGCAAGGATAGCCTTTCATCCGCAACAACGGAAAAGCAGTAAACAGCAAGGAGAAGGGTTGTGTTCAACGAGTCCAGGAATGCGGGTGAGATGGTCAACGAGCTGCTGATGGTCGTCATCGCGGCGTTCTTCCCGCTGGTGTTCCTCCTCGCCATCGTCGGCAACTGATCGCGTCGACGTCTCCCGCTAGCCCCGCGCCGCCCAGCGGTTGCGGGTCTCCGCCATCTGCCGCGTGCCGATGCGCATCTCCAGGCGCCGGTTGAACTCCGCCTCACCCAGCACCCGCTGCGGCAGCACGTTCATCGGATCGGTGCGGTAGCCCAGATCCCGCACGGTGTAGTCATGGGCCTGCTGCGCCGCGCGTTCCTGCTCCGGCACTGGCTCGGCATCGTCCAGCCAGCCGAACCAGCGATCGACGAAGCTGGTGAGGAATTTCTCGCAGGTACCGATGTTCGCGTCATCGAGTTCCGCATGCGAGCTGATCGCCACCGGCGACATCAGCGCCCGCAGGTAGGTACCGTGGCTGACGAAGCGCGTCCATGCGGGGTCACTGCGGAACTGCAGGAAGCCGGCATTCGCGGGCTCGTAGTACTTCTCCAGGTACGCGAGGTTGGTACGCAGGTCCACCCGCGGGATGTATTCGGCGTAGAAGTACAGCCTGGGGATGGTGCCGAAGATGACGCAGAGGTGCGGTACGCGATTTTGCTGGCTGAGGAACACGGTGGCATTCATGTCGAGGATGCTGGCCTTGCGGTTGCCGATCCAGGAATACACCAGCCAGTCCACCTGCGGCCCGGTGTAGCCCCAGAAGCCGCCCTCCAGCTGCCGGTCCGCCGAGGTCCAGTAGTCCTCGCCGGCATTCTGCGCATGCCGCTCCACCGGGAAGCGCGCCTTGACGCGCTCGACGATCCGCGAGTGGATGCCCAGGCAACGCTCCCAGGCGCGCGACACGTCCACGGCGGGGTTCTCCGCCAGAAAATCCATGATGGTCCTGGTCTCCGCACTGCTCATTCTCGATG
This sequence comes from Gammaproteobacteria bacterium, assembly GCA_015709695.1. NCBI lineage: Bacteria > Pseudomonadati > Pseudomonadota > Gammaproteobacteria > Gammaproteobacteria bacterium. The sequence continues at coordinate 1,741,385 of CP054183.1, forward strand.
CCTCGCGATCAGGTTTCGCCACTAGTCCCGGAGGTCCGGCTCGATGAAGCACCAGCCGATCTGCGGTGCCTCCGCCTTGAGCCGCCGCTCCAGCTCGTTTATGCGCGCCACGGCGTCCTCGATGCCGAGGTCGCGGCGCATGGCGATTTTCGCCGCCAGCATCACCTTCGGGCCCATCTGAACCGTAATCGTGTTCAACACGCGGTCAATGGCGGGATCGGCGGCGATGATGCGCTCGATGACCTCGCGCAGCGCCGGTTCCGCCGAGCGGCCCACCAGCAGGCCGCGGATGCGCCGCGCGATGAACATCGAGACCGCCACCAGCACCACGCCGATGACGATCGAGCCCAGCGCATCGTAGAGTGGGTCGCCGGACAGCACGGTGAGCCCGAGGAAGGCAAAGGCGACCACCAGGCCGACCAGGGCCGCGATGTCCTCGCCGAGGACCACCACCAGTTCCGCATTGCGCGTGTGCCGCAACCACTCCGACAGCGGCCTGTTGCCGCGCAGCCGGCCGATTTCGCGCAGGGCGCCGGCCAGGCTCAGCGCCTCGAGCACGATGGCGGCAGCGAGCACCGCCATGCCGACCCAGGGTGCGTTGAGCGGTTCCGGTGCCGTCAGCTTGTGGATGCCCTCGTAGATGGAGAACAGGCCGCCGACGCTGAACAGGAGCAGGGCGACGATGAAGCTCCAGAAATAGCTGAGCTTGCCGTAGCCGAGCGGGTGCTCGGCATCCGCCGGTCGCCGCGCCTGGCGCATGCCGATGAACAGCAGCACCTGGTTGCCGGCATCGGCATAGGAGTGGATCGCCTCGGCGAGCATGCTGCCTGAGCCGGTGAACCAGGCGGCCCAGGTCTTGGCGATGGCGATGCCGAGGTTGGCGAGCAGCGCATAGAGGACGGCCCGCGCTGATGCGTCGTCGTGTGCCATGAGTCCTGCACGCCCTCCCCCGGCCGGCGCCGCCGGATCATAGCACGCTGCCAATGCGGGACCGGATGCTGGCGCCTGCGGGCGGAGCTGCTAATGTGGCGCCACCGCATCCAAGCATCCTGGAGGAACGCTGATGGGCCGAGATGCCGCGCCTGGGGAGACCATTGCAGAGCGGGTCGAGCGCCTCGGCATCGGCGCCATCCGTCACCACCTCTTTCTCTGCGCCGAGCAGTCGGAGCCGAAGTGCTGCAGCCGCGAGGCCGGTGTGGAGTCGTGGAAGTACCTGAAGAAGCGCCTGGTGGAACTGCGCCTCACCGGCGCCGGCGGCATCTACCGCAGCCGGGCGAACTGCCTGCAGGTCTGCATGCAGGGCCCGGTGGCCGTGGTCTATCCGGACGGCATCTGGTACCGGAACTGCACGCCCGAGGTGCTCGAGCGCATCATTCAGGAACACCTGATTGGCGGACGTGTCGTCGAAGAGTTCGTCATCGCCCGCAACCCGCGCTGAAGCCCCGCGGGTTTCCCCCCGCTCCTGCCGCATTCACGCCTTGGCCGGTGCCGGCTGCAACGGCCAGCATGGCCGCTCTTCCTTCATGAAAGGGGAACGGACATGGATCGACGGATATTCCTCGTGACCGTGCTGCTGGCCGCACCGGCATTCGCCGGCAGGCGCAGCGAGAACCGCGAGCAATGCGCGCGCATCGACCAGCGCCTCGGGGACATCGAAGCCGAACGGCGCGCCGGCTACACCGCGAAGCGGGGCCGCAAGCTGCAGGCGCAGCGGCAGAAGCTGGAGGAGCAGCGGCGGAAATCGTGCGGTTAGCTGGGCGGGCAAGCGGGGTGTTGGCCCGGCGTCCCGGAAAATCCTGCCAACGGTACACCCCGACAGGAGACCGTGGCAGAACTGCTTCCCGGGACGCCGGACGCAAATCTTCGGGACTTGCCCAGGCGTGGAACCCGTCGGGCCACCCCTTGGACGCTGCTTTCGCGGCTCCCGGGGCCTGGCATGAGCCAGGGTTCGGCTGACAGGCGGAGCAAGTATATACAAGAGGGGCGGAACGGGGCCGGCGATTCGGCAATCTGGCCAATCGCGCCGCTTATGTCAGGCCAGGGAATCCCAAGTCATTGATTCTTCACCGCTGGACTGCAGCTTTCCCGGCTGCGTTGGCGGCCCTGCCCGGCCCGTCGCGCGGGGCCTGCGCAGGGGCCTGGCGCATTCCCTTGCCAGTCAGTGACTTGCGATTTCATTCGCGAGCGGGCCTTTATGCACCCACGCCCCCGCCAGGCCCGTCAGGCCGGGAAGAAATCGATGGGCTTGGTGGTCGTGACCGTGGCCACGTCCTTGTCCGGGAAGCGGAACATCTTCACGCGCGCCACCAGCTTCTGCATCAGCTCGTCATCCTTGAGCTCCGAGGACAGGACCTCGCAGGCGGATACGGCCCCGGACGGTTCGATGGTCAGGCGCAGCACCAGCTTGCCCTGGAGTGAGGGATCACGCCGCAGCGCACGGCTGTAAAGCGCGTAGATCGCGCCCTTGTTCTGGTCGAACACCATCTCGATTTCCTCGCGGCTGCGCGACGCCTTGCCGTCGCTGCCGCGCGGGCTGGTATCGGCCGCCTCGGCGAGGCCGGCCAGGCGGCTGTCCACCCGGGTGGTGGCACGGCCGGCCAGTCCTGCGCCGCCGGTATCGCGGCTCAGCGCCGCGGTATTGATGCCGCCGCTGCCCTTGCCCGCCTTCGCGGTGATCAGCGAGCGCTCCACCTGCGGGGCTTCGCCCGCGGTGGCACCGAGTTGCCGGCGGGCGGCGAGCTTCGAGGTCACATCGGTGTCACGCAGCTCGGCCAGCTGGTCCTGCAGCGCCATGAGGCCCGAGCGCTGCGCCTTCCTGCGCGCCTCCTCGCGCCGGTCCACGGGCACGGGCCGCGGCGCTTCGGGCCGGGGTTCGACCTTCGCCACCTTGGGCTCGGGCTTCGGCTGCTCGATCACCGGCGGTGGCGGCGGGGGTGGTGGCCTGGGCTGCTCGACGATGAGCTTCACCACGCGCTCGGGAATCTCCGGCTGGCGCGGGCGCTCCCGCTCCATCACCGGCAGGAAGGGCATCAGCAACGCCACCACCACGTAGGCGATGAAGCCATTGCGCAGGATGCGCCGGAAGCGCCGTTCGGCCTCCTCGTCGGCGGTCCAGGGCAGATCGTAGATGCGGTACTGCACGTGCACGCTCATGGCCGTCCCGATGCCTCTCAGGCCGCGGTGCGGGGCCGTGCCCGCTCGCGTTCCAGCACGGCCAGCGACACCTTGCCGAAGTCGGCGCTGGTGCAGGTGGCCATGACCTTCTTCAGCACGCTGTAGGGCACCGCGCGGTCGCCCATGATGGTGACCTCGCGGGCGGCGGCGTGGCCGTCGCCCAGCACCCGCTCGCTCTGGCCGAGCAGCGCCGCCTTCAGCGGCTCGATGACCGTGCCCTCGCTGGCGGCCACCTCGGCCACGCTGCCGACGCGCTGGCCGGCGACGTAGAGGCTGTCGCGGGTGACCATGACCACCACGGTCTCGCGCGGCTTGATGTCGGAGACCGACTGCGGGATGGAGATGTCCTGCGTGTTCGGCAGGATGTCCACGTCGGCGGTGTGCAGCAGCAGGAACACCACGAGTATGGTCATCATGTCGATGAACGGCACCAGCACCAGGTGCCCCTCGGTGGTGTGCCGGCGCTTGCGGTGCTGCTTGACGCGGGTCGGTGTCATGTCGGCGCATCCCCCACGGAGATGTTCGGGAACAGCTCGACGCGCGCCCAGCCCTGGCTGCCGGGCACCTCGTAGACCCGCACGGTGTCCATGACCTGCACCAGCACGTCGTAGGGAATGGCGGGCGCGAGCAGGATGGTCACGTCCTGGTTGTCCGGAAAGCGCGCCTTGACCAGCTTCAGGTACTCGGCGAGGCCGCCGAGGTCGTAGCCGGCTGCCGCCTTCGGCAGGCTCTTCAGCACGCCGGTGGCCTGGTCGGAGACCTCGATGGCGCCGTCACGCACGATGACCTCCAGATGCAGGCCCTCGGGCAGCTCCGGCACGCTGGCGTTCGCCGCCGGCAGGTTCAGTTCCAGGATGCTGGTCCTGGAGAACACGGCGGTGAAGATCAGGAAGAACACCAGGATCACCATCATGTCGATCATGGGGACGATGTTGAGGTCCCCCGCCCCGCGTCGCCGCAGGTGGTGCCGGCGCACGCGCCTGACGTGCTTGGAGGCCTTCATGGCTCAGGCCGTGCCGCGTGCCGGGAGCGGGTTGCGCGCCACGCCCGGTGTCGGTGCCGAGGCGGCCGGCGGCGGCGCCATGCCGGCGGTGCGCTCGGTGATGGTGTTGAGGAACTTCAGCGCACCGACCTCCAGGCTGTCGATCAGCGCCGTGGTCTTCGACTCCAGGAACATGTGGCTGAGCAGCAGGGTGATGGCGACCACCAGGCCGCCGGCGGTGTTGTTCATCGCCACCGAGATGCTCGCCGCCAGCAGGCTCGCCTTGTCGGCCGGGTTGGCCGTGGAGATGGCGCCGAAGGCCGAGATCAGGCCGATCACGGTGCCGAGCAGGCCCATGAGCATGCCGATGTTGGCCAGCGATGCGAGGTAGTGCGTGCGCTTGTCGAGCCGCGGGATGATCTCCAGCAGGCTCTCCTCCATGGCCTTCTCGATGTCATCGCGGCGCGAGGTGGCGCGCGCCCGCGACAGGCCGTAGCACAGCACCGTGCCCAGCGCGGACCCGGACTTCTCGGCGACCTTCATCGCTTCCTGCAGGTTGCCCGCCTTGAGGCTGGGCGTGATTCTCTCCCAGGCCTGGCGGTTCTCCACGCTGGTCTTCGTCAGCACCACGAATCGCTCGATGGCGATCGCGACGCCGACGACGAACACCGCCGCCATCGGATAGAGGAAGAAGCCACCGTCGCGGAAGAACGCGACGACGAACGAGTAGATCTCCATGTGCACAGCCTCCTGGTCGAAAACACACGCGGGCGCACCCGCAACCGCACAACCCTTCGATGGCGGGCGCTAGCGCCCCTGCTCCGCACCGGCACTTCCCGGGGCCGGCGCCGCATACAATTGATCGAAATAGCGCATCTGTCGGCGAAACACTTCACGGTCCACGGGTGCCAGCACCTCGTCCACCAGGCTGTTGAGGGGCCTGCCGGCCGGCTGCGCCAGCCCGGGCTCCTTCCACGGCACGATGTAGAGGACCTTGGGCAATTCCTGGTTGCCGCGGATCGAGCTGGCATCGAGCTCGAGCCGGTCCGGCCCCTTCGCGGACGCTGCGGCTGGCGGCTTGCCGGCCGTGGCGGGGGCCGGCGCATCGTCGGCGCGCGCCGCCAGGCTGGCGAATGCAGCCAGCGCGAACACCGCGCAGCATGGGGCGATGCGGAGCCTGCGGCGGTTCATGGCGGGGTCGCCTCCGCCTGCACCGCGCGCTGCACGCCCCGCGTGCGCCGCTGGAGGTCGGCAATCCACTTGTCGACATCGCCTGCGGCCGGATCGTCGGCCAGCAGCTGGCGGAAACGCAGGTATTGCTCCATCGCCAGCTCGGGGCGCTGCAGGTAGAGGTCGTAGAGCACGCCGAGGTTGAAGGCGGCATTGGCATAGCCGGCATCGGCCGCCAGCGCCTTGAGGTAGGACTGCTCGGCATCGGCGAAGCGCCCCTGCTGGCGCTGCAGGACGCCGAGCGCATTCCAGGCGGCAGCGCAGTCCGTGCAGGTCGTCACCGCACGCTCCAGCAGGGCGGTCGCCGGCCCGGGCTCGCCGCGCCGGCTGTGGAGCAGGGCGAGGTTGACCATCGGCCCGGAATAGTCGGGATACTCCAGCACCAGCGCCTGCAGCAGCGGCTGGGCCTGCGCATCGTCACCCGCCGCGAGCACCGCCAGCGCCCCGGCGTAGCGTGACGCCGCCACGGGGTCGGCCTGTGCCGTCGTCGCCGGCTCCTCGCGCTGTGCCGGGCCGCTGCAGGCGCCGATGCCGGCCACCAGCAGCGCCAGCAGCCATCGCGGCAGGCGCGGTTCAGTCCAGTGCGGCGACATAGGCCTCGGTCCTCTCGCTGCGCGCATACCGCGCCGGGCTCAGGGTCGCCAGCCGCGCGAAGCTGCGGCGGACCCACTCGTCGTACAGGCCATCGGCACTGCGCTCGGCGTTCAGCCCGTGCAGTTCGATGGCCTTCTCCTCGAACGGGAAGGCCTGCTCCTCCAGCAGCAGCTGGTATTCCTCGCGCTCCTCGGCGCCGAGGCTGGCCGGCTTCTCCGATTCGAGCACGGCGCGGCCGAGCGCGTAGTAGAGCTCCGCGGTCTCGAAGGTCGCCGCGGTGGTGACGTCGGCGACGGCGTAGTCCGCCGCCTTGCCGTAGGCTGCCAGCGCCAGTTCCAGGCGCTGCTTCTTCGCCTTCAGGCTTTTCGGCAGCGGCACCGTGAGGCGCGCTTCGAGGAATGCATCGCGCAGCGGCGCGGCCAGCTCCAGCGCGGCGTGTGCGGCCAGGTAGCGGCTGTGGTCGGTGCGCTGCGCCCCGGCTGCCGCATCCGCCGCGATGATCGCGCCCAGCCAGCGGCGGCGGGCGGCCGTATCGCCGGCATCGCCTGCCAGCCCGGCCAGGCGGGAGCGCGCCTCCTGCGCCTCGGGCAGCGGCTGCGGGAAGCGCGCCACCAGCTGCTCGTAGACCCGCTGCTCGGCGGCCCGTTGCCCGGACTGCCGGTAGAGTTCCGCCGCGCGCCACAGGGCCTCGCGATGCACCTCGGCACCGAGGCTGGCGGTGGCGGCAATGGCCTCGAATTCGCCCGCCGCCTCCTGGCCGCGCCCGGCGGCATCCAGCGCCACGGCCAGCTTCTGCGTGACATCGGCGTTGAAGCGGTGCTGGGGGAACTCGCGGCGAAACCGCTGCAGGACATCCACCGCCTGCGACCACTGCTGGTCGGCGACCAGCAATGCGGATGCGTCATACAACGCATCGGGCACGCTGCTGGCGGCAGGGGCCGCCTCGGCCACGCGCAGGAAGCCGGCTACCGCCGCGGCGTGGTCTCCCGCCGCCTTCGCTGCCTCGGCCTGCTTGTACACCGATGCGGCGATGCGCTCCTCCACCTGGGCACGCCCGGCGGCGTCGCCGCCGCCGATCTGGCGCAGGCGCAGGTAGGCGCGCTCGGCATCGGCGTAGCGGCCCAGGTCGAACTGGCCATGGGCCAGCACCGTCCAGGCCACCTGCTCGAGCTGCGGATCGGCCGGCGGCGTGCGCGTCACCACCTCGCCGGCCACCGCAACGGCACGCGCCAGCTCGCCGCGCCGGTAGAGATCCTCCGCGGCACTGGTCTGCACGGCAGCGGCCTGCGGGTGCTCCGGGAACGTGGCGGCGAACTTCAGCTGGCCGTCGATATAGGCCTGGTGCCAGGCTTCGCGCGCCGCGCCGTCGAGTGCCTTCTCGTGCTCGCGCGCCGCCAGCAGGCCGGCATAACCGGCTTCCGCCGCCTGCGGGTGGTTGCCGTAGGCATAGGCCGTGCGCTGGTATTCCACGGTGGCCGCATCGTGATCGCCACCTTCGAAGAGGATCTCCGCCAGCAGGAAATTGCGCTGCGGGGACTCGGGATCATCCGGGAAGTAGGCGAGATAGCGACGATACCAGCCGGCTGCCTTCTGGTAGGCGTCCGCTGCGTGGGTCTGCTGCGCGCGCTGGTGGTCATGGCTGGCGAGGTCGGCCAGGCTCTCTTTCAGATGCTGCACCACCACCGGCCGCGAGGCGGGTGCGCTATTGGCCCAGTAGGCGCTGTCCAGCCCGTAGAGCTCGACATACTGCGCCTTGGCCTCCAGCACCTTGCCCGGGAACTTGCCGGCCGCATAGGCGTCGATGACCCGCGCCTGCAGGTAGGGCGCCCGCGGGTGCGTCGGCTCGCGCTCGACGAAACGGCGATAGGCCCCCGCGGCATCGCCATAGCGCTCCTGTGACAGGTAGAGGTCACCGAGGCCGCCGTAGATGACATCCGCGAAGGGCACGCCGCCGTGGCGGTCGAGCAGCGCATCGATACCCGACATGCCGTCGAGCTGCGAGACCGACAGGCTCATGGCCCGCAGCGTGTCCTCGACGAGCTCGCGCTCGGCCTTGCCGAGCCCGTCCAGCGCCTGCTGGTCGCTTTGCCCGGTGACGCCGGCCAGGCGGCGCCCGAGCACGGCGAGGAACGGCTCCAGGCACTCCTCGTACTGCCCGAGCTTGAACTGCGACCAGCCCTGCTTGTACAGCGCCTGTTCGTAGAAGGCGCCGGCGTCACCGGCGCCGACCACGGCGGCGAAGGCGGATTCGGCAGCTGCATAGTCGCGCAGCACGAACAGCCGTTCGCCACGGCGGAACTCGGCCTCGGCGGCCAGGGTACTGCGCGGATATTCCCGCACCAGCCGGTCGAGCGTCGCCAGCGCGGCAGCCGGATCACCCACGCCTTCCTGCGCGCGCGACAGCGAGTACAGCACCTCGTCGGCACCACCACGTCGCGGAAACTCCTGCAGGTACTGCTGGTACAGGGCAATGGCGCGGGTGAAGTCCTCGCTGCCGCCGGTCGCACCACCGGCTGCCTCGGCTTCCTCGCCGGCGGCCAGGTACAGGTCGGCCAGCCGGCGCATGGATTCCGCGCGCATGTCGCCCGGCGTGCCGGGCAGCGCCAGGAACTGCTGGTACTCCTCTCTCGCGCGCGCGCTGCCATCGGGCACGCTGACGCGCAGGTCGAGCTGTGGCGGCTGCCGCCGCAGGCTGCCGATGGTGGCATCGGCATTGCTGCCGCCGGAGAACGGCCACAGGCCTGCGGCCACGGCGATGGACAGGCCCAGCGCTGGCAGCGTCATGGCGCGCTCCCGCCGCCCGCCGTGGCCGGAATCGGGGTGCGGCTCGCGGCCTGGGTGCCCGCGCGGTCATACATGGTTGCCAGGGCGAAGCGCGCCTGCACGCGATAGCTCGCCAGCCGCTCCTTCTGCGCATCGAGCTCGCGCACCGCCATGGCGACCAGCGTGCCTTCCTGCCGATGCAGCGTGGCCGCCACCGCCGCCTGCAGGCTGCCGATGCGCGGTGCGAGCGCGGCGATGCGCGCCGAGAAGTCGGCGAACCGCGCCGGCTCCGCCGTCCGCGCCGCCTCGATCGACGCCAGGCGGGCCTCGGCAGTACCGAGTTCGCGATCGAGATCCTGCAGCGCGCGGCCGGCACGCCAGGCACGCTCCCTGAAGGCGCGGTCGAGGTCCCAGAGCATCACGCCCCGCAGCAGCCGGTGGCGTTCCTTCAGTTCGGGCGCCGCGCCGGCGAAGCCGGGATCGGCCGCCAGCGCCGCCAGCCTTGCCCAGCGCTCCTGCTCCTCCGGCGTCGCCAGCGCCGCGACATCCCGCGCGGATACGGCCTGCGCCAGCCGTTCCGCCAGCGCCGAGCGCCGCGCCTGCAGCACGGCCACATCCACCGTTGCCAGCCGCTCCTCGGCGGCCGGCAGCCGGGTGGCGAAGGCGGTGCGGCGCGTGTCCACCATGTCGGCGTAGGTCTCCAGGCGCTGGCGCCAGTCGTCGAGGTGGTGCTCCAGGGCCACCAGGTCGCGATAGTTCTTGAAGCCTTCCTGGAAGGCGTTGTCGGCCATCAGCAGATAGAGGTAGCGGGAATCGTCACCGTCCGGCACCGCGTCCAGCCGCCAGTACCAGCGGCCGAGGCCGGCATCGTCATCCTGCAGCAGCGCCGGCAGCAGCGTGCCGCCGCGGGCCCGGCCGATGGCGCCATCGAGCCGTCCCATCTCGGTGTCGAAGGTGGCGAGCGCCTTCTGGTAGCGCTCCACCGCGGCGCCATGGGCATCGAGCCGGCCCAGCGCGTACGGCACGGCGAGGAAGGATTCCTGCACCGCGCTGTCCATCAGGTCGCGGTCCATGAGTTCGAGCCAGGGACCCAGTGCCGCCTGGTAGTCGGCGGCCAGGGCATCCGCCCAGCCGACGCCGAGCAGGGCCTTGCTGGCGAACGGTCCACGCAGCCGCACGCGCTCCAGCACCGGCCGGGCCTTTGCCGCATCGTTGGCCTGCAGCCAGGCATAGCCGAGCGCCAGGTTCGCCTTGTCGCGCAGGTCCTTCTGCTCGGCAGTGGCCGCATCCATGCGGCCGACGCGATCGAGCAGCGCCGCGCCCTCCGCCACACGCTGCAGGCGCACCAGTGCCACGCCGAGGTTGTAGCGCGCATAGGCGAGCCAGCTGTCGGGGGCGTCCCAGGCCTCCAGCACGCGGCGGGCGCCGTCGAAGTCGCCGCTGGCCATGTGGCACTGCGCCACCAGCATCGGCAGTTCGGCAGCCAGCGCCTCGGGCAGGTCCCCGCCGATGCGGCCGAAGGCGGCCAGTGCTTCCTGCACGAGGCCGCGCTGGTAGCGCAGCTTGCCGAGGTAGAACCAGGCGCGGTCACGCACCGCCGCATCGGGCGAGCCGGCCAGCAGCCGCTCGAACACCGCCTCGGCGTGCTCGTGCTGGCCGTAGGACAGGTATAGCCCGCCGAGCAGCAGCTCAGCCTCGGCTTCGTGGTGCGGTACCCGGTCCGCATCGCGTGCCACCAGCAGGTGGGTCAGCGCGGTGAAGTCATCCTGGCGGTAGAACTGGAACAGCGCCTCGCCGTAGTAGAGATCGCGCACCACCGTGCCGGTCACCGGCTCGGCGGCGCGCGGCGCGCCACCACCGACCACGCCGCCGGCCAGCAGCAGCGCGGTCAGCCAGTCACTGAAGCGCGGCGGACGCGGCACCGGTCATTCCCACTCGCGGACCATGAACTCGGGCTGCATCTTGCTGGCGCGGTCGGAGATCGCCAGCTCGACGAACTTGGCGCCGATGCCCTTCTCGAACTTCAGCGTGGCGCCACGGCGGTAGTCGCGCTCGTGGGTGCCCTGCCCGGTGAAGATCGCCACCAGTTCGTGGCCGCCGGCCTTGAGGTTGCCGAGGTAGAGCCGGTGCACCCCGCCGCGGTTGAGCGCGCGGGTCTCGCGCTCCGTGTACAGGTACTTGCTGACCGGCTTGCCGTCCAGAGCCAGCTGCACCGAATCCAGGGCGAAGTACTCGCCCACGTCCATGGAAACAAATACCGCCACCTGGGTGTTGGCCGGGAACAGCAGCTCCTCTTCCAGCATGAAGAGCTCCCGGTTGAGGTCCAGCACCTCGTCCTTGAGCCCCTGCACCTGCTGGTCCATGGCCTTGCCATCCGCGGATTCATCGGCCGGCTCCGCCTGCGGCCCGGCAAGGACCAGCGTGCTCGCCAGCCACAACGGCATCATCCAGCGCCATGCGTGTTTCATGTCGGCTTCACCTGTCTTCGTCGTTCGGATCGCGCTACTCGGCGAGCAGCCCGCGGATTTCCCGCGCCAGTTCCGCCTCGGCCACCGGCTTGCCGTCGCGGTGCGAGGCACGCAGCATCCCGGCACGGTCCACCAGCACCAGCGCGGGCAGACGGCCGACGTCATAGAGGCGGCCGGCCTCGCCGTCCGGATCGAGCAGCACGGGGAAGGCGCCGGCGGCCATGGCAGTGGCCACCGACGGTTCGTCGAAGCTGACGGCGATGACGCTGAGCCCCTGCGGACCCAGCGTTTCCTGCAACTGCCTCAGGTCAGCCAGGCTGTCGCGGCAGCTGCCGCACCAGCTCGCCACGAAGGCCAGCGCCACGACCTCGCTGCGATACTCCGAGAGCCGCAGGTTCTGCCCGCCCGTGCTCTTCAGCGCGAAGTCCGGTGCCGCCGTCGGCACCGGCTCGCTGCCCCGGGCCTCGCGTGCGGCGTGGACCAGCAGCATCGCACCGCACAGGGTCGCCACGGCCAGCGCCAGCCGCCGGCCGCGCGCGCGCGCGTGGAGCATCTCGGTGGAACGGTCCTGCGGTGCCATCGCTGCTGCGTCCCGGGTTGGCCTGCGGGCCCACGCAGCGGAGGATCGGGACGACACGGCAGCGCACGCCATCAGCAGCGGGCGGATCACCGGCAACCCCGCTATCCGGCAGCCCTGCCGACAGGCAGGCCGCGGACCGGAGGCTTTGCGTCCCCGCCTCGCAGCGGGTTTGCCCATGAAACATCAGGAGGACGCGCGCCCGTGGCGGGCATCCTCCCGGCGGGAATGGTGGCAGGGCTTGGACACAATGCCTGTGATTGCGGTCACCGTTTGCCGGCACCGGCCACCGCGCCGGGCGAGTTGCGGCGGCAATCCGGCCCGGTGCCCGGATTACGTCAAATGGATTGTTTTTCTGCTTGCGCTCGCCGGGCGACAGGCGCACTGTCGGCCAAACGACGCTCCGGGGTCGGCTGAACACCGCCCGGAGCGGACAAAAGAAGCGACGAGACGGGGGACGCCTTCATGATCAAGCGATTCCTGCCCATGACCCTGGTACCGCTGCTGCTGGCCGCGGGCGCGACGCAGGCCGCGTCGCTCAGCTTCTACATGGACCAGAGCAACACCGAGGTGGCTTGGCCCGATGGCACGCCTTATCTCCAGGTGACGATCTCCGACAGCACGCTGCATCCGGGGGACATCGAATTCCTGGTGACGCCTCTCGCCTCGCTGACCATGGACGCCGGCAGCAACTTCGGCATCCAGAAATTCGGCTTCAACTCCACCCAGACCCTGACGGGCGCCAACATCGTCGGCCCATCGGGCTGGTCGACAGGCTCCGGCAACATGGACGGCTTCGGCTCCTACGAGGTCACCGAGGGCGGCACCGGCAGCAACCGGCAGAACCCGCTGGCCTTCCGCATCACCGGTATCACGGGCGACGTCGTCGGCGACTATGCGGTGGCCGGCTCCGGCGGTGCCCAGGGAGCCTGGTACTTCGCGGCCCACGTCGCCGGCTTCGACGACATGGATCCCGGTCCCGGCGAGATTTCCAGCGCCTTCTTCGGTGGCAATGCCGTGGTCCCGGTGCCCGCCGCGGCCTGGCTGCTCGGCTCGGCGCTCGGCCTGCTCGGCGTGATCCGGCGGCGACTGCCCGCCCGCTAGCGCTTGCCGCTGCCCGAGGCGAGGCCCTTCGAGTAGCGCACCCGGCGCTGGTCGTCGACGACCACCGCTTCGTAGCCAAGCACCGAGGCGACGATGGCGAGGCCCTGGTCCGGGCCCTTGATGAAGACCGTCTTCGTCAGCCCCTCGGTCATCACCGCATCGGGGCCGACGATGGTCACGCTGCGCACGCCGCTGGCCGACTTGCCGGTACGCGGATCGATGATGTGGTGGATGCGCTTGCCCCCTTCGATGAAGTAGCGCTCGTAGTCACCCGAGGTCGAGATCGCCTCGTCGACCAGCGCCAGGCGCGTCACCAGCTTGCTGACATCGTCCGGATCGCGGATACCGACGATCCACGGCGCGCCGTGGTGATCACCCAGCAGGCGCGTGTCGCCGCCGGCGGTCGCCAGCGCGTGCTGCACACCGGCGGCGCGCAGCCGGGCGATGACCCGTTCCACCGAGTAGCCCTTGGCGATGCCGCCGAGATTGATGCGGGTGCCGGGCATGGTGAAGCGGATGCTGTGAGCGGCCGGATCGAGCACCACATGGCGGTAGTTGATCTCCGGCAGGCGCGCGGCGATCTCGGCATCCGTCGGCTTGATGCGGCGGCGGTAGTCGTAGAGCTGGCCGACGCTGTCGAAGGTGATGTCGAAGGCACCCTGCGAGAGTACCGACATCTCCAGCGAGCGTGCCACCAGCCCGTAGAGCTCGGCGCTCACCGGCACCGGGCCATCCGCGGCGCGGGCATTGACGCGGGAGATCTCCGAGTCCGGCCGGAAGGTGCTCATCTCCGCCTCGATGCGGTCGAACTCGGCCATGGCCGCGGCAATCAGTGCACGCGCCTCGGGCTCGCTCTCGTGCCAGATCTCGACATCGATGCGCGTGCCCATCTTGTCCTGGCTGTCGGCATACCAGGCGGCGTGCGCCGCCGCGCTGCAGCCGAGGGCGAGGATGGCAGCGAAAATCGCGAAGGACCGGTCGGGGATCAGCATTGCAGCGACGCCAGCAGCCTGCGGGGGCCGCCAGCGTACCCCAGCGCACGGGCTCAGAACCAGAGCGAGAAGAACAGCTGCAGCACGCCGGCGGAGAAGCTGTACAGTGGCTCGCTGCCCGGGGTGGCGCCGCTGCCGCGGATGTCGCGGAAATCGTCGTAGCTGTACATGAAGTGGTCGTAGACCAGGTTCACCGACCCCTTGTCCAGCATCCGGGTGAAGTGGATCGGCACCTCGTAGCCCACCGCGAAGCGCAGTGCCTGGCTGCCGAAAGTGCTGAGCTCCTTGTCCCGCGCCAGGAAGTTCTGCGCGTCGGCGTAGGGAAACAGGTCGCTGTAGAAGTCCGCAGCCTCCTGCGTGTAGTAGCGGTAGCCGACATCGAAGGTCCAGCGCCGCCAGGGGTGGGTGTAGCCCACTTCGTAGGTGGAGGCACCGATGCCCCAGCTGTCGTCGTAGTAGCGGTATCCGGCCGACACCGCCGCGCGGTAGGGCAGGAAGTAGCGCAGGCGCAGCGCGACAGCGTTGCTGTCGCGCGTCCGGGGGTAGACCTCGTCCTGGTAGCTGTAGCCGGTGGCGCTGCTGCCGTCGGCGTAGCGCACGCGCCGGTAGGGGTTGTTGAGGAAGCCCTCGTCCGCCACCGACTCGTAGTCGATGCTGGCGATCAGGTTGCGGGTGAGGATCTGCGAGAGGCCGAGGCGGTAGCGCCAGTGGTCGGCGGGCTGGCTGAAGTCCGAGTCGCGCTTGCCGACGTCGTCGGCGCCGCGCCCGTAGCCCATGGAGACGGTGGTGAGGCCGCCGAAGACTTCCTGGCTGAGGCCGAGGTTCCAGGTGGTGGCCTGGTAGTCGCTTTCATCGCTGCGGGTCCAGGCGGCGCTCAGGGTGGTGTCGCCGCGCAGGTAGTCCATGCCGAGTGTCGTTTCCTTGCGCTCCTCGCTGTAGGGGCTGGCCTGGGTGACGACATCGATGGAGGCGCTGCTGACGGTGTCGACGTAGTAGTTGGCGTTGAAGGAGAGGTCCTGGCCGGCGCTCTTGCGGACCAGGATGGAGGGGCCGTCGATCTGCACGCCGCCGCCGTCGTAGTAGTGGTAGAGGACGTCGGCGCGGTCCTCGGGGAGGACGCCTGCGCGGACACCGAGGCTCGCGCAGAGGAGGATGGCGAGCGCAGCGGCGGGCCTTGCGGCCGCAGCCCTCCGCAGCCGCTCCCCGATACTCGCCTGGTTCGGAGGGCAGCGGCCTCCGGCCCGTTCCACGTCGAGGTTCCTTTCCATATCGCTCTTCCTAGTTGCAGCCGCAGCCGCCGCCGCTGCTGCCGGTGGCGCCGCGGGCGGCTTCGCGCGCCTCGAGCACGTGGTGCGTGTAGGCGGCGGAGACGGGGTTGCGGTCCCAGCTCATGATGGGATCGGCGAGGCGGTCACGCTCGTAGGGCTTGACCCAGGGCTGGATGCCACAGCCGGTTGCGGCCATGGCGAGCAGGGCGAGGACGAGGACGCGCGGTGTCATGACTTCTCCCGGATGAGGCTGCGGACCTGGTCCTGGTACTGGTCCTCGGTGCCGGGCGTGTAGCCGTAGTGGATGAAGCGGACCTGACCCTTGCGGTCGATGATGACGGTGCTGGGCATGGCGGTGACCTGATAGAGCTTGCTGACGTGGTTGTCGCGGTCGAAGAGGACGGGGAAGGTCACCGGCGTGTCCTTGAGCCAGCGGTCGGCGCCGGCGCTGTCTTCCTCGACGTTGACGGCGAGCAGCGTGAAGCCGAGGCCCCTGTAGCGCTGGTAGATCTGCTCGAGCAGCGGCATCTCCTTGCGGCAGGGGCCGCACCAGGTAGCCCAGAAGTTCACCAGCACGACCTGGCCCCTGAGGCTGGCGAGGGAAACATCGCCACCGGCACGGGCCGGCAGGCTGAAGTCGGGCGCCGGCGCGGTGGCGGGCGCGGCGGGCGCCGCCAGCGGCAGCACCAGCAGCAGCGCGGCGAGCGCGGCGGGCATGGCGGTTGCGCGTGTCATCGATTGCATATCTGCCCTCCTCCTCAGAAGAACACCGTGGCGCCCAGGGTGAACTCGATGTTGTGCGTGGACTTGTCCTCGCCGGTGATGTCGATGTCGAACATGTGGTCGCGGACGGTGAAATGCAGCGCCAGCCAGTCGAGGGCCAGCACCCGGTAGCCGGCACCGTAGGTGAAGGTGAAGTAGTCGTCGCCGGCGAAGCGGGTGTTGCCGGCGCCGACCAGCAGGTAGAGCGCGCTGTTGAAGGCGTGGTTGCGGCCGATGAACACCTCGCCCGGGAGCAGGTTGTAGCCGAGCGAAACGTCGTAGTACTGGAACTGGCGCTCGTCGTCGGTGAGCAGGGGCGCGCTGCTGCCGGAGAGGATCTCGTAGCTGGTCTTGCCGGCATCGCTCGTGCCCCAGGTGGCTTCGGCGAACAGTCCCTCGGTGATGTGGTAGGCCAGCCGCGCCCCGTACACGGTGTTGCTGCCGAAGTCCTCGACGCTGAGGAAGCCGACATAGCCACCGAGCTCGAAGTCCTCGGTGTCGACCCTGGGACGGCTGACATCACGGCGCTCGACCTGCGGGTCGATCACCGGGCGCGCCTGGTCGGCCTCGGCCTCGCGGTCCAGCGAGCGGCTGGCGCAGCCGCCGGCAGCCGCCGCGGCGATGCCCAGCAGCGCGGCCCTCAGAAGAAAAACGCGAATCCTGCTTTCCATTCTTCCACTTCCTCGTTGTCGTCGCGGCTGGTGAAGACGATGTCGCCCGTGTACTCGGCGCGGAACATGAAGCGCCTGGTCAGGTAGGCGCGCAGGCCCAGCCCGGCCTGGCCGTACTGGTCGGTGCGGTCCTCCGTGCTCACCAGGCTGGCGCGCGGGCTGATGCTGAGCACGCCGGTGCCGAGCAGCAGGTAGGGAGAGATCCGCCAGTCGGGGAACGGCGTGTGCACCAGCCGCAGCCCGGCCATCCAGCCATCGGAGTATTCGCCGCTCAGCTGGGCGGCCAGCAGCTCCACCGAGAGGTTGGCCGACATGCGCCAGGCACCGGTCAGGGAGATGGAGCTGGCGCCGTCGAAATCCCCGAGGCTGAGGGAGGTCTCCCAGCGGCGGCTGGCGAAGTCGTCCCAGCCCGGGTCGGTGATGACCAGCGGCTCTCCGCTCTCCCGGAGGGTCTGCGCCAGCTGCTCGTCACGCACCCAGCCGGTGACGCCGCGGTCGGTGCGCACCTTGAACCAGTCGGTGCGCCGCTTCAGCACCTCGATCTTCGAGCCGCGATCAGCCACGTGGAATACCGGGTAGCCGCGCCCCGGCCCGGTGTGCATCTCCAGGTAGGGCTCCGCCACCACCACCTCGAGGGTCGCGGGCTTTGCATAAGCGGGTGCCACCAGGACAAGCGCGGCCAGCAGGGCGATGAGGATCCTGGTTGGCATGCAGCCTCAGTTCAGCGGAGCGTCGAAGGGGTTGTTGTAGTACTGGCCGCCGAGGTCCACCCACTCGGCCAGCAGCTTGAGTTCGGCTCCACTGAGCCAGCCGGCGTGACTGCCGCCGGCGAGGAAGCGGTTGAAGAACCCGGGCGACTGCAGCGATCCCGCCGTCGACATCACCGCGCTCACCGGCACCGGCGCGAAGATCGGATCGCCGGTGTCGGGGTCGACGCCGACCTGCACCAGCACGTCCTGCAGCGCGCCGCCGTTGAGCTCCTGCTCGTTGTCGCCGAAGAACAGCTCCACGTAGGACTTGAAGAACTCCGGGCGCAGATCGGAGGCACCGGCCGAGAGGTCGAGCTGACCCGCAGGCACCTGCGCCGCGCCATTGCCATCCACCACGTTGTGGCAGCTGGTGCAGCTGTGGTCGGCCACCACCACGTTGTTGCCGTCGACGACCTGGCGGTTCACCGACCACAGCGGGTGGATGTGGGTCTCGTAGTTGATGGTGATGCGGCACTGGGGCGTCCACGCGGCGAGGCAGGCGGCGCTGGCGGGCGCGGGCGTGGAGAGATCCGCGTAGCGCCAGGCGAAACTGGCGTCGGGGGCGCGGCCCGAAGCCACGGCGTCGGTCCAGACATCGTCGAAGCGCAGGTCCACGCCGGGCGTGATGGCCGCGCAGTCGGTGGCGCAGGAGATGCGCGCACGGGCATCGGCCATGGTCTCGCCGCTGTCGGCGAACAGCGCCGGGTTCGCATGCGGGAATGGCTGCCCGTCGAGTGCCGCCCCCGGCCAGGCGCTGTCGAACAGGCCGTCGCGACCATGGGAGAGCTGCGAGGAAGGATTGTGGCAGCCATTGCAGCTGCGCACCTCGCCGGCGCGCAGCTGCAGCCAGTTCTGGTGGCGCGCGCTGATGCGTCGCCCCTGGGCGTCGAGCACGCTCAGCGCCACCGGCACGTTGGCCGGCACCTTGACCACCACCGAGCCGTCGGGCTCCACCATGGTGTAGCCGAGGATCTCGCGCATGCCCTGCCCGGCCGAGGCGCCGAAGGCGGAGTTGTCGAAGTCGCGCACCGTGCGGTCCGGGATGGCCACCGCCTTCTCCAGGCGCAGGAAGCGTGCCGGGCGCTGGTCCGCGGTGGTCAGGGACGGATCGGCGGTGGTGGCGATGTCGCGCGAAGCCGTGCCGTCGATGTCGTAGACGCTGCGGATGCGGATCAGGCCCACGCCCTCCGCCAGCAGCTCGGGATCGAGCTCGCCGGTGCTTTCCTTGTCGAAGATCACCGGCGGCAGCGGCTGTGATTCGAAGGCCACCACGTCACTGACCATGACGCCCTCCACGGGCGCGACCACCGGCAGCTGCGTGCTGTCGCGCGGGTCGTAGACCCAGATGCCGTAGACCGGCGGCGCCGCCTGGACTCCGGCAACGGCCAGTCGCTCCGGCGTGCAGGGCATCGGCCGTCCGGCATCGAGAACCCGGCACTGGCTCCAGCTGACGAGCAGCCGGCCGGTGCCGTCGTGGAGCGGATACGCAGCAGCGTAGGCGCCGCGCGGGGAGATGCTGCCGTCGGTCAGCGCATCGTTCACGGTGGCGGCCGCCTGTGCCGGACCGGTGAGGATGCCGATGTCGGCGGCCAGCGGCTGCGTGTTGTCGACGTAGCGCGCGGTGTCGATGGCCACCAGGTTGCCGCCCTGGCTCGGCGCGCTGAACGGACGCAGGATGGTCAGCAGGCGGCCATCGGCCATCTCGCGTGGCTGCAGGAACTGCACCGTGGCGCCGCCGGTGCCGGTGGCGTGGCTGTTGGCGCCGTAGAGGAGCTGCAGGCCGGTGCCGTCGGGATTCATCCTGTAGAGCGACATCTCGCCGACGCTGCCGGCATTGTCCCAGCGGGTGAAGGCCACTTCGCCGGTGGACAGCACCGTCGGGTCGAGATCATGACTCTGGTTGAAGGAGACCTGGTGGATGTTGCCGCCATCGGCATCCATCACGTGCAGCACGAACGCGGGCTCGCGACGGTCCTCCTCGAGGCCGGCATACTGCGGCTTGCCCTCGTCCACCAGCACCGCGCCGGTCTGGCGCTGGCGCGTGGAGGAGAAGAGGATGCGGCCGTCGGGCAGGTAATGCGGCGCCACATCGTGGCCCGCCGCGGCGATGACATCAGAGTCGATGACCCGGCGCAGCACGTCGCGCACACGGTCGTACTCCCAGATGCCCCACTTCGGCTGGTCCTCGTCGTCGGCATCCGGATCGATGGGCCCGCACATGGCGAAGATCACCCGCTCGCCGTCCCACGAGGTTTCAAGATCGCGGATGTCGTACCGGCCCTGGGTGAGGCTGCCGGTGACATTGCGCGCCGCCGCGGAGGGCGCGGCGCGCTCGCGCACCCAGAGATCGGCACCCGGATGAAAGGTACGCAGCCGGCGCGCATCGGCGGCGACGAGCTGGCCCTGTCCGTTGGCGGGAAGTGGCCGCACCACATAGGCGATGGCGACGTCCGGCACCACGGGGTCGGGCCCCTGCCCGCTGCCGACGCCGACGCCACCGCCACCGCAGGCGCCGAGCATGGCGCCCGCCCACAGCAGGAGAGCCGTCTTCATCCAGTCAATACGCACGCATTCGCCCCGCAGCCGGTACGCCATGGCACACACCCGCATTAATCCAACACCCGCGGAAAGTCTGAGCCCGCGCGGCGCGGACAGACGCAGCGGAGCTAACGTAATGCATGGCGAAATGAGCGGACTGTTAAGGCGATCACAGAAGGGGATGGTCACCGGGGGCCTACACTTCCCCGCAGCGCGCAATGCGCTGTTGTGTGCGGACGGGTGCTATGAACGGCGGGTGTACGCGGAAGCCCTCGCGGGCTTCGCTTGGGACATGCATCACGGACCCCGTGGCCGGCGGCCGCGGGCGGCTTGCTGCGCGCGGCCTGGTGCTGGGCCTGCTGCTGGTGCTGGCCAGCGGCAGCGCGCTGGCAGGCGCGCGCGAACAGGCCAAGCGCATCCATGACCGCTTGTCGGGGGTACCGCCCACGGCGGCGACCCTGGATGCGATGGCGGCCGACATCTCCGGCGGCAATGCCATGGCCGCGGCCTTCACGGCCATGGAGTCGCCGTCGTTCTACAACGTCACGCTGAAGAACTTCGCCGCGCCCTGGACCAACAAGGCGCAGTCGGTGTTCGTGCCGCTGAACGATTACACCGCCACCATCGTCGGCATGGTGCGCGACGACGTGCCATTCAACACCGTGCTGTCGGCCAACATCCTCTACGTCGGCGGCCCCGGGCTGGGGCTGCCGGCCTACTCCATGACCAGCAATGCGCACTACCAGGCCATGGACGACCAGGGTGCGGACCTCAAGACCGGCCTGGTGCAGACCACGCAGACGGCCGTCACCGACCTGCCGGCCGCGGCGATCGCCGGCGTGCTCAGCACCCGCGCCGCCTCCGAGGCGTTCTTCATCGCGGGCACCAACCGCGCCATGTTCCGTTTCACGGTACTCAACCACCTGTGCAAGGACCTCGAAGAGCTCAAGGATCCCTCGCTGCCGGTGGATCGCATACCACAGGACGTCTCGCGCTCACCCGGCGGTGACAGCCGCGTGTACCTCAATGCCTGCGCAGGCTGCCACACCGGGCTGGACCCGATGACGCAGGCCTTCGCCTACTACAACTGGGACCAGGTCGCCGGGCGGCTGGTGTACACGCCCGGCCAGGTGCAGCCGAAGTTCCTCATCAACGCCGACAACTTCAAGACCGGCTACGTCACCCAGGACGACCACTGGGTCAACTACTGGCGTCGCGGGCAGAACCGCGTGCTGGGCTGGGCAGCCAGCGGCAGCGGCAGCAGCGGTTCGGGCCAGGGCGCGGCCTCGCTCGGCGCGGAGCTGGCCAACAGCGATGCCTTCGCACGCTGCCAGGTACAGAAGGTGTTCCGCAACGTCTGCCTGCGCGACCCGGCGAACGGCGCCGACCGCGGGCAGGTCGACACCATGGTCAGCTCCCTCAGGGCCAACGGCTTCAAGCTCAAGCGCACGTTCGCCGAGGCGGCCGTGTACTGCAAGGGGGACTGAGCATGAAACGCATCGAGGCAAGCATGACCCTGCTGCAGCTGTTCCCGGCCCTGCGTCGCGCGCTGCTGGCCGCCTCCGCCGCCGTGCTGCTTGCCGCCTGCGGCGGCGGCGGCGCCGACGTGGTGGGCAAGCCGAACCTCTCAGGCGGCAATCCGGGCGTGTCCTCCTACGGCGGTCCGCCACCGCAGACCAGCGATATCCAGGCCTTCATGTCGGCGCTGTGGGCCAACGTGCGCGAAGGCACGCCGGCCGATTGCGGCTCCTGCCACGAGGCGGGCGGCCAGGCGCCGCAGTTCGCGCGCGAGGACAACGTCAACCTCGCCTACGAGGCGGCCAACACCGTGGTGAACCGCAGCGACCCGCCCTCCTCGCAGCTGGCGCAGAAGGTGGCCGGTGGCCACCACTGCTGGCTCGGCAGCGATGGCGCGAGCCTGGGCGCCTGCTCCGACATCATCGCCCAGTGGATCGAGAACTGGGCCAACCCGAGCGGCGCGGTGGGCAGCCGGCAGATCAACATCCAGCCGCCGGTGATCAAGGATGTGGGCCAGAGCCGTGCCTTCCCGGCCGACCCGACGCTGTTCCAGACGCTGCTCTACGAGCCAATCCTCACCGAGTACTGCGCGGCCTGCCACAGCTCCACGGCACGCACGCCCGAGCAGCCGTTCTTCGCCGACCCGGACCTGGCGGCGGCCTACGCGGCGGCGAAGGCGAAGATCAACCTCGACCACCCCGACCAGTCGCGCCTGGTGGTGCGCCTGCGCGACGAGTTCCACAACTGCTGGAGCGACTGCGCGGCCAACTCCGCCGAGATGCAGGCGGCCATCGAAGCCTTCGCCGCCCAGGTGCCGGTAACCGGCGTGGCCGCCAACCTCGTGGTGAGCAAGGCGCTGAAGCTCACCGACGGCACGGTGGCCAGCGGCGGCAACCGCTACGAGGCCAGCCAGATCGCCCTCTGGGAATTCAAGGAGGGCTCGGGCACCACCGCCTTCGACACCAGCGGTGTCAACCCGGCGATCAACCTGACGCTGTCCGGCGAGATCAGCTGGGTCGGCGGCTGGGGCATCAGCGTCAAGTCCGGCAAGGCCCAGGGCTCGACCACCGCCAGCCGCAAGCTGCGCGACCTGATCGGCGCCACCGGCGAGTACTCCATCGAAGCCTGGGTCGCCCCGGGCAACGTCACCCAGGAGGACGCGCGCATCGTCAGCTACTCGGCCGGCACCACGGCGCGCAACTTCACCCTCGGCCAGACGCTCTACAACTACGACTTCCTCAACCGCAACGCGCTCAGCGACGGCAACGGCGAGCCGCGCCTGTCCACGGCCGACGCCGCGCGTCGCCTGCAGGCGACGCTGCAGCACGTGGTGGTGACCTACGACCAGGTCAACGGCCGGCGCATCTACGTCAACGGCGAGTACACCGGCGACGCAGACCCGCTGGGCGGCGACAACCTCAACGACTGGGACGACACCTTCGCCTTCGTGCTCGGCAACGAGGTCTCCGGCGACCGCCAGTGGAAGGGCGTGCTGCGCATGGTGGCCATCCACAACCGCGCGCTGACCCAGGCCCAGGTGCAGCAGAACCTCGCGGTCGGCGTCGGCGAGAAGTACTTCCTGCTGTTCTCGGTGGCCAGCCAGGTCAACGTGCCGGATGCCTACGTCATGTTCGAGGTGGCGCGCTTCGACACCTACAGCTACCTGTTCCAGAAGCCGTTGTTCATCGTGCTCTCGGATTCGCCGCCGACGCTGAACGTCCCGGTGAAGGCCATGCGCATCGGCGTCAATGGCGTCGAGTCCCAGGTGGGCCAGGCCTACGTCAACCTCGACACCACCATCGGCGCATCCGGGCAGTCGCTCGGCGGCGTGGGCACGGTGATCCCGCTCAACCTCGGACCGGATGGCGACGAGTTCTTCCTCACTTTCGAGGTCCTCGGCACCCATACCGACGTGCGCACCGAGCCGGCCGTGCTGGTGCCCCCGCCGCCGCCGGATGGCCCGCCGCAACCGGACATCGGCGTGCGCATATTCGACGAGATCAACGCCACCATGTCGCAGGTGACGGGCGTGAGCACGCAGGCGACCGGCGTCAAGCAGACCTTCACGACCATCAAGCAGCAGCTGCCCGCCGTCGAGAGCATCGAGGGCTTCCTCTCGGCGCACCAGGTGGGCGTGGCGCAGCTCGCCATCGAGTACTGCAACGCGCTGGTGGACAGCGTGCCGCTGCGTACCGCCTTCTTCCCGGGCTTCAACTTCGCCCTGCCCGCCAGCCAGGCCTTCGACACCGCGGGCGAGCGCGACCTGGTGCTGGATCCGCTGGTGGCGAAGGTGCTCAACAGCAACCTGGCCTCGCAGCCTTCGGTGGAGATGAAGACGGAACTCGACAATCTCATGGACCGGCTCACGGCCTGCGGCGGCAGCTGCGCCGCGGACCGCACCCCCGTGGTGGTCAAGGCCAGCTGTGCCGCCGCGCTCGGCAGCGCCGGCATGCTGGTGCAGTAGGACGGAACGAGGCACAAGTCATGACGCGCAATCGCAAGGGATTCGGCCTGGACCAGCCACTGCGGCACCCGGATCATCGCCGCCCGGTGAGCCGGCGGGAGTTCATCGCCCAGGGCTTCGCCAGGGGTGGCGCCGTGGTGGCCGGGGCTTCGCTGTTCAGCCTGTTCGCCGACCCGAGGGCGGCCCATGCCGCGCTCTCGCCGGATATCCAGGCACTGCTCGGTCCCTGTGGCATCTCCAACCTCGGCGCCGGCAAGATCCCCTTCATCTGCTTCGACCTGGCGGGCGGCGCCAATATCGCCGGCTCCAGCGTGCTGGTCGGCCAGCAGGGCGGCCAGCAGGACTTCCTCACCACCGCGGGCTACGGCAAGCTCGGCCTGCCCGGTGACATGACCCCGGCGGCGCCCGGCTTCATCGACACGACGCTCGGCCTCGCCTTCCACAGCGACAGCTCGTTCCTGCGCGGCATGAAGACCCGCCTCTCGGCCGGCACCATGGCCGCGATCAACGGCGCTGTGATCCCGGCGCGCTCGGAGAACGACACCGGCAACAATCCGCACAACCCGATGTATGCCATCTGGCGCGCGGGCGCGGATGGCGAGCTGCTGACCCTGATCGGCTCGCAGAGCTCGGATTCCGGCGGCAACTCCATGGCCCCCGCCGCCACCATGGATGTCTCGGTGCGCCCGACCAAGGTGGACCGCACCAGCGACGTCACCGGCCTGGTGGACACCGGCAAGCTGGTGGGACTGCTCAACCAGGACGACGCGGTGGCGGTGATGGAGTCCATCGAGCGCATCAGCCACAGCAAGCTCGGCCGTGTGGACACCAAGGTCAGCGCCGATGCGGTCATCAAGGACCTGGTGCGCTGCGGCTACGTCAAGTCGGCATCGATCACCGACCGCTACGGCAACCCCTCGGCGCTGAACCCGGAGCTGGATGCGCAGATCAAGGGCGCCACCGGCATCTTCAGCGATGCGGAGTTCGATGGCGACGGCGAGTTCCGCAAGACCGCCGCGGTGATGAAGATGGTCGTCAACGGCTACGCCGGTGCCGGCACCATCACCATGGGCGGCTTCGACTACCACACCGGCGACCGCTCCACCGGCGAGCTGCGCGACTTCCGTGCCGGCGCCTGCATGGGCGCCTGCCTGGAGTACGCGGCACGCGTCGGCGTGCCGCTGATGCTCTACGTGTTCAGCGACGGCTCGGTGAACTCCAGCGGCATGCTCGACAACTCGCCGAATGGCCGCGGCAAGGGCGTGTGGACCGGCGACGACCAGAACACCGCCGCGAGCTTCTTCCTGGTCTACAACCCGGGCGGCCGCCCCACGCTCTTCACCGGCGACGGCCGGCCGGCGGAGCGCCACCAGCAGCTCGGCTGGTTCCGCGCCGACGGCTCCGTGGAGACCGCCGGCACACCGGCCGCCAACAATGTGAACCTGCTGGTGGAGACCGTGGCGCTCAACTACATGGCCCTGCACGGCGAGCAGGCGCAGTTCGCCAGCAAGTTCCCCATGCACGGCCTCGGCCCGCCGTCGCTGCGCGATTCACTGATGGCCTTCAATCCCATCGTCAACGGGACGATCTAGGCCGCACGGCGCCGATCCAGGCAGCTTCTCCACCCCCTGCACGATGAACGGCAGGGGACGCCACCCTCCTGTAGCATGGCAGCGACCATGCGCATCGGCATCGAAGTCACCACGGCCTGCCTGCGGGAGCCCACCGGGGTCGCCCATTACGCGCGCTTCCTGAGCGAAGCGCTCGCCGCGACCTTTCCCGACGACCACCTGGAGCTGCTGGTCCGGCTCTCGCGCTGGCGCCGCCGCGCCTGGCTGCCGAATCCCGCGCAGCTGCCCGTGCGCAGCTATCACGGCCCCTGGCTGCGCTCGCCCTGGCTGCGCCCCGAGGTGGTGCACGGCACCGAGGCCTGGCTGCCCGCCTGGAAGGAGCCGGCCGGCGTCGTGACGGTGCACGACCTTGCCGCCCTGCGGGTCGCCGAGGACTGGTTCGCCCCGGCCGCTTTCCGCGCGCGCAAGCAGCGCGCCTACGAAGAGCTGCGGGAGACGGCCGACCTCGTCATTGCACCGAGCGAGGTGACCCGCCGCGACCTGCTCGAGCTGTTCGGCTACGACCCGCAGCGCGTGCGTGTCATTCCCCATGGCATCGAGGAGCGCTTCCGCCACGACGCAGCGGCCGATCCCGCGGTGGCGGCACGCCATGGCCTGGCGGCCGGCTTCGTGCTGTTCGTCGGTCGCGTGTCCACGCGCAAGAACGTTGCGCGCATGGTCGAGGCCTTCGCCCGGTCAGCCGCGGCGCGCGGGCGCATGCTGGCGCTGGCCGGACCCATGGCGCTCGGCGGCGAGACGGTAATGGAGGCCGTCACCCGGCTTGGCCTGGAGAGCCGGGTGCGACTGCTCGGCTTCTGCAGCGACGCGGAGATCGAGGCGCTGTACCGCTCGGCGGCCGCACTGCTGTTCCCGACCTATTACGAGGGCTTCGGGCTGCCGATTCTCGAAGCCATGGCCTGCGGCCTGCCGGTGGTGGCGGGCAGTCTCGGCGCAGCCCCGGAAGTGGCAGCGGGTCATGCCGAGATCGCCGATCCCATGGATGTCGACGACATGGCGGCGGCACTGGATCGGGCGCTGGACATGGGCGCCGCCCGGCGCGCCGCGGCGGCCAGCCATGCACGCGGCTTCAGCTGGGAAAAGTCCGCGCAGGCCACCCGCGCCGCCTACGCCGAGGCCGCGACGCGCGGCTGAGCCGCCGTTCAGGCGAGCCGTGCCAGCGCCCGCGCCTTGGTGCCGACGGCAACGCGATTGAGGAACCAGTTGGCCAGCGGCTTCTTCGAGTAGGTCTCCCAGCGCAGCAGCTCGAAGCCGCTGCGCCGGCAGAGTTCGCCGAAGGCGCGGCGCGAGTACTCGTTGCAGTGGCCGGCGACGAAATCCGGCGGGAAGCGCCGCCGGTGCAGCCCGGCGCCCTCGGCGAAGCGCCGCCAGCGCTTCGACAGCGCCTCGACATTGGGCATCTCGGCGAGGAAATACCCGCCCGGGCGCAGCAGGGCGCGGATGCGCGCCATGGCGCCGAGCCCATCGGGCAAGTGCTCCAGCACATGGCGCAGGCAGACGATGTCGTATGCCCCGGCATCGTCCGGTGCCGGATCGCTGGCGAGGAAATCCCCCACCATCACCTCTACGCCGAGCTTGTCCTGCACGAAGGCCGCCATGGCGGGCGAGAGCTCCAGGCCCTTGACCTGCCAGCCCGCTCGCTGCGCCAGGTACAGCAGGCGGCCGGTGCCGCAGCCGATGTCCAGCAGCCGCCCTGGGCCGGGCAGCTGGCGCTGGATGAAGGCCCAGGACTGGTCCTTGTCGAGGTTCCTGGGGGCCCGGTCGTCGGTCGGGTCGATGAACTCGAGGGTGTACTGTTCCTGGTCAAGCCCCGTCGCGAGGTCGTAGTTGACCAGCGCGCAGTCGGGGCAGCGGTAATAGCGGAACCGCCCGTCGTTGCCGAGGGAGAAATAAAAGTACAGGTTGCGCCCGCCACAGAGGCGGCACGGAAAGGTCGCCTCGCCGGTCATGCGCGGCATCCTAGAGGGCCCAACCGGGGGTCGCAATCGCCCGGGTGCGTCCCGCCGGGCCGGCGGGCCTCGCCAGCGTCAACCCAAGCCTGACAGGGGTCTATCCTCCTCCGCTCACCTCGATTAAAAAGACTCTTTCCTAACGGCATGATTTGCAGTAAATTAAGGCCAACGCTCGGAAGGTCTCGTCAAGAAGGTCCGCGAGCTCCCAAACCAGGAGGGAACGACCATGACGAGACTGACTGCCATTCTGCTTGCCCTGGCCTGCGCCGCTGCCAGCAGCGCCGCCACGGCCTCCGAGCTCGACTACCGGGTGGATACCGCCACCCAGATCCTGCAGGACCTCAAACGCATCCCGGAGAACGCCGTGCCCCCGGCCCTGCTCAGCCGGGCCTACGCGGTGGCCGTGATCCCCGGCGTGCTCAAGGGCGGCTTCGTCCTCGGCGGCACCTACGGGCGCGGCATCGTCGTCGCACGCCGCGCCGACGGCCAGTGGAGCAACCCGGCCTTCGTGCAGCTGGCCGGCGGCAGCATCGGCTTCCAGGCCGGGCTGCAATCCACGGACCTGGTGCTGGTATTCAAGAGCCAGCGCGCCCTGGACGGCCTGTCCAGCGGCAAGATCACCCTCGGCGGGGATGCCTCCATCGCCGCCGGCCCGGTGGGCCGCCAGGCCAGCGCCGCGACCGACCTGCAGATGCAGAGCGAGATCTACTCCTACGCGCGCAGCCGCGGCTTCTTCGCCGGCGTCTCCCTGGACGGCAGCGTGCTGTCCATGGACAGCGACGCCAACGGCGAGTACTACCAGGGCGAGCGCAGCGCCGCGAAGATCCTCACCGACACCAGCATTCCCGCACAGGCCTCCGGCCGCCGCTTCATCGACACCCTGGCGGCCATCGCCCCGGCGCTGCCGGGCCAGGGCGCCAGCCGTGCAGCGGCTGCGGACCCGGAGATGACCACCCCGGCCCCGAGCGGTGCGCGCACCTTCGGTGTCGAGGACGGCAGCGCCGCCCCGGCCGAAGGTGGCGTCTTCTAGCCCGCCCCGGCGACGATTCCTCCGCATTGCGGCCCGTTGCTTCAAGCCCGGGCCGCTTTTTTTTGGTTCATCGCGCAACTCCGGGGAAGGCCGCCCGGATCTTGAGGAAGAAGTACTCCTGGTCGCGGAAGCCGTAGGCCATCCGCTCGATGACCTTGATGCGGTTGTTGATGCCCTCGACGAGGGTGGTCGATGACTTCCCGTTCCATCCCGGCTCTCCCGCTGCCCTGGAGAGCCGACGACAGGCCATTACCCCGCCAGCCTGCGATGAACCAAAAAGAAGGGCGGGCACAATGCCCGCCCTTCGACTTGTCGATGCCGTTCCTGCCTCGTTCTAGCGGAACCTCCAGGTGCCCTGCAGGGTGACGTACCGCGGAGTAGACACCGATGCCGCATGGGCCCGTCCCACCTGGAACGCATGGTTGATCGTCTCCTGGTCGGTGATGTTGCGGCCGATGATCGCTGCCTCCCAGCGGTCATCGACGTCGGCCAGGGCCAGTCGCAGGTCGATCTTGGTGAACTTGCCTTGCTCGTACAGGGGCGACATGTCCTGCGTGATGAAGTAGTCACCCGAATAGGAAACCGCACCGTTGACCAGCAGCCGCAGCGACGAGCTGATCTGGCTGTCCCAGTCGGCGGTCAGCGTGCCCTCGACCTTCGGCGTCCGCTCCAGCGGCTCGCCGGACAGGTCGCCGTTGCCGTTGGTGCAGCCCGGTACCGCCAGGGTGCCATCCTCCTTGATGACCTTGCAGAAGGTGTTCTTGTACTCGTCATAGGTGGCATCGACATAGCCACCACTGAAGCCCAGCGTGAGGTTGTCTGTCGCCCGCCACTGGATATCGGTCTCGATGCCCTTGGTGGTGGCCTGGGCGGCATTGCGGGTGATGAAGCGGATGCCGTCGTACTGGGACGACTGCATGTTCTTGAACTCCGTGTGGAACAGCGCGATGTTCCAGTTCAGGGCGCCATCGAGGAACTTCATCTTGGCGCCGAGCTCCCAGCTCTCCGACTTCTCCGGCTTGTAGTCCCAGACACCGTTGTTCTGCTTCAGCCAGACCCCGGATTGCAGCTGCGCCGGCGTGATGGTCGGCATGCCGGCGTATTCCATGGCCCAGGAACTGACACCGCCCACCGTGGTGGCGGCGACCTGGGCGAGCACGTTCGCGCCGACCAGCTGGTCGTTGGCAATGAACCCGCCGGCCTTGAAGCCCTCTCCATAGGAGATGTAGCTCATGATCTCGTCGGTCAGGTCGTACTGGACGGTGAGAGACGGCAGCGTGTAGCGCTCCTCGCGGTCACCATAGAGGTTGAACTCCGGATAGTTGGCGCCCAGCTGTCCGGGCGGACCGATGGGCGTTGTCGAGTCGGTGACCCGGCTGTAGGTGCTGTTCCTGATCCAGGAGTGCGCATCCATCGTGTCCTTGCCGAGGCGCAGGCCGAGGATGGTCCGCAGCTGATCATCCATGAAATGGAAGGTGCCGGTAGCGTAGGCCGAATAGCTGTCACCCTCGCCCCGGTAGGAGCGCGGGGTTGCGCCGAAGCTCATGCTGTCGAGGTTCGGCGGGTTGGTGTACAGCGTGCCGAACGACGGCATGTAGACACCGGTCTGCTCGATCTTCGAGTTGTCCTTGGAGTAGTAGGCACCAATGACGTAGTCGAACACCCCGCCGGTGGGCGACAGCAGGCGCAGTTCCTGGCTGTACTGCTCGTAGTCCTCCATGATCTGGCTGTCGATCGCCAGCACGGTGGCGACCGTCGCTGCCGTCCGCCGCTTGAAGTCGAAGCCGACGGCGCCGGTGATCGACGTCAGGGTGAAACCGCCGATATCCCAGTCGGCCTGCAGCGCATAGTTCGAGCCATCGGTGTTGTCGTACTGGCCATCCGGCCAGATCACCAGCGCCGAGGTCTTCCAGTCGAGCTTTTCGACCTTGGAAAACGGCACGCCGGCCGTCAGCGGGTTGTAGTAAGCGGTACCGGGATTGCCGCCCCAGGCGATCAACTGGTTGGTGTAACCATCATAGTCCCGGCTGCTCTGCTCGGCCTTCAACTGCACCCGCAGGTTATCCGTCGGCTTCCACTCGAGGATGCCGCGGATCAGTTGCGAATCCACGGCATTCTCGTCCTTG
This sequence comes from Gammaproteobacteria bacterium, assembly GCA_015709695.1. NCBI lineage: Bacteria > Pseudomonadati > Pseudomonadota > Gammaproteobacteria > Gammaproteobacteria bacterium. The sequence goes on from CP054183.1 coordinate 1,771,975, forward strand.
CCCGTGGTGGTGTTCTTGACGTAGCCGTCCAGGTACTCACCCTGGGCCGCCACCCGGAAGCCGAGCGTATCGGTGATCGGACCCGAGAGGATGCCCTTGAGGTTGTAGCCGCCCTCGGCCACTTCAACCCCGGTGCTGACCTCGGCATACAGGTCCTCGGTCGGGCCGTTCGAGATGGTGCTCACCGCGCCGGCGATGGTGTTCTTGCCGAACAGCGCACCCTGCGGGCCACGGACCACCTCGATGCGCGCGACGTCGAACAGCGGGTTCTGGAAGCAGCGTGGCCGCCCGCAGTAGACGCCGTCGGTGAACGTGCCGACCGCGCTCACGAAGGAAAGCTGGCTGGCGCCCGAGCCGATGCCGCGGATGCGGATGGAGTAGCTGCCGAGGGTTTCCTGGATGACCAGGTTGGGCACGTAGTTCTGTACGTCTTCCAGGCCCTTCAGGCCGAACTCCTCGATCGCCTGGCCGCCGATGACCCCGACCGAGATGGGCACGCTCTGCAGCGTCTCCTCGCGCTTGGTCGTGGTGACGATGATTTCGTCCAGCGTGCCTTTGGCTTTCGTCTCCTGCGCAATCGCCTCGCTGCCCAGGCCGGTGCCCAGCATCAATGCCGCACACCCGGCCACCAGCAGACTGCGCCCCTGCATCACGAATCCTGCGGCCATCTTCGGCCCTCCCCAAAATGGTTGTTGCGACTCCCTCGGCGCCCCCGTCACAACGGCTGGCATCCTCATCGCCAGCATCCCGAATGTAACCCATCACCGCCGCTTGTGGGAATAGTATGTTCAAACCCCATGGGGCGGCGGGTTCGTGCCGTGCCAGCCGCCTACGCCACCGTCACGCTCGCCCTGATGGAATGGGCAATGAAGCAGTTGCGGTGGGCGGACTCGTGCAGTCGCCGCAGGTCTTCGGCGCCGGGCTGCATGCCGGCGGCGAATTCCACCACGGGCCTGAGTTCGATGCGGGTGATCGCCAGCCGCCCGTCGGCGTCCTTTTCCAGGTGGCCGACGGCCTGGTCCCGGTAACTGACGACGACGAGTTTCTTCCTGGCGGCGATCGCCAGGAAGGTCAGCATGTGACAGGAGGAGACCGCGGCCACCAGCGCCTCCTCGGGATCGATGCAGCCGGCGCCACCCTTGTAGGCCGGCGCGGCGGATGCGGGCACGACGGGGCCGCCGGCGAATTCCCAGCGGTGGTCGCGCGGATAGTCCTCGGGCTCCATGGCATCGCCGGTGTTCTGCCAGCGGACCAGGGCGGTATGCTCTGACATGGTGACTCCTCATGCCGGCACCGCTGTGCGTGCCGGTTGCAGACGGGGGATCGCCCGGATTCTGCGTGTTTCCCCGGCCGGTTGTCATGCCCATCCAGAGTACCGCCATCCTCGGCACCGTCGTCCTGCTCCCGGGTGAGCCGGCGGTGGCCTGCCGTGACACGGACGCGGCCCGCTGGTGGGCCCGGCCGCTGTCGCGCCGCCTGGCGGCCCGGGAAGCGCGGGCGCTGCGGCGGCTGGCCGGCCTCGATGGCGTCCCCCGCCTGCTCGGCTGGGACGGCCGGCGACTGACCCGCAGTGCCATCGCTGGCCGCACCCTGCGCGAAGCCCGGCCCGTGGACCCGGCCTACTACCGCTTCGCGCTGCGGCTGCTGGTGCGCATGCACCGGCGCGGCGTGGCCCACAACGACCTCGCCCGCGAGCCGAACTGGCTGGTGACAGATGCCGGCGCGCCTGCGCTCATCGACTTCCAGCTCGCCTGGATCGATCCCGGCCGAGGACGGCTGTTCCGGCTGATGGCGCGCGAGGACCTGCGCCACCTCCTCAAGCACAAGCGCCAGTACTGCCCCGACCGGCTCACCGCGCGGCAGCGCCGGCTGCTGGCCCGGCCCAGTGCCGCGGCACGCGCCTGGCGCTGGACCTTGCAGCCGCTCGGCCGCAGACTTCGCGGCTGGCTCGGGCACGACAGCCGGGCAAGGCAGGAGTGATGACAGTGGAAGTTTCCCAGCCCAACAACGCCAGCCACCCGCCGGCCAAGGAACTGCGCTTCGGCATCCGCGTCAGCGCGCCGCCGGAGGATCCCTTCACACGGCTCGTGGATGCCGGCTGGCACACCGAGCACTGGTACGCCACCCGTGCCGAACGCGACAGCGTGCTGCAGGACATGGGCTCGCGGCATCGCTACTCGCGCGGCAGCGACCTGCCGAGCGTGGTGCTGGAACCGATCGAGCGCTGACCGCGCGTGCGGGGCCGGTCGCATCCTGGCAGGGCACTGGCCACGGTCCTGCTGGCGTGCTGGCTGGCCAGCGCCACCGCCGCGGGCAGCGACGGGCCCCTCTCCCCGCAGATCCTCGTCACCGCCACCCGCGAACCGGTTGCCGGCATCGACCTGCTCGGCAACACCGCGCGCATCGACGCCGGGCGCATCGGCCTGGTCGGCGCCACGCATCCGGTGGAGCTCGGCATGCAGGCTGCCGGCACCTGGCTGGAGCGCGGCTCGGGCCAGGAAAGCCTGCCGGCGATCCGCTCGCCGGTGCTCACCGGCCCCGGCTCCTGCGGTGCCTTCCTCATGCTGGAAGATGGCATCCCGGTAAGGCCCGCAGGATTCTGCAACGTCAACGAGCTGTTCGAGATCCTCACCGAGCAGGCGATCGCCATGGAAGTGGTACGCGGACCGGCGAAGGCCGCCTACGGCGCCAACGGCCTGCACGGCACGCTGAACTTCCTGCTGCCCGCGCCCGGTGGACCGGCGGGATTCTCCGGGAGCCTCGAGGCGGGGCCATACGATTACTGGCGCGGCATCGGCCAGTGGCGCGGCCCGCTCGGCGATGACGCGGCGGTGGCCGGCCTGCTGCTCAACCACGACGGCGACTTCCGCGACGATGCCGGCTACGACCAGGCCAAGGGCTTCTTCCGGCTCGCACACGACAGCGCCGCCGGAACGCTGGAAGCCGGTTTCGCCGGCACGGTGCTCGACCAGGAGACTGCCGGGTACATCGTCGGCCAGGACGCCTACAAGGACGAGACGCTGCGGCGGCAGAACCTCAATCCCGAGGCCTACCGCAAGGCCGACAGCGAGCGGCTCGACCTGCGCTTCACGCCGGCCGCGGGGCAGCCGCTGGCCGGCACGGACCTGCGCGCCTGGCTGCACCGCTCGGGCATGGACTTCCTGCAGCACTTCCTGCCCGGCAAGCCCCGCGAGGAAAACGGCCAGTGGAGCACCGGCCTCATGGCCACCCGCCACGTCCCGCTCGGCGGCGGCCGGGCACTCACCTCCGGCGTCGACCTCGAGCTCGCCCGCGGCTACCTGAAGGAAACCCAGGCCGGCGATTCCGGCATCGGCAGCCTGCCGGCCGGCCGCCACTACGACTACGACGCCACCAGCTACCTTGCCGGCGGCTTCGCTCAGCTGCGGCTGCCGCTCGGCACCGGCTGGTTCGCCGAGGCCGGCCTGCGCGCCGAGATGATGCGCTACGACTACGACAACCACATGATCGATGGCAACACGCGTGACGATGGCACGCCGTGCACCCCGGGTCCCTGCCGCTACAGCCGGCCGGCCGACCGGCAGGACGACTTCTTCAACCTGGCGCCGAACGCCGGCCTGTTGTGGCACATCACGCCAGGCCTGTCGGCCTATGCGAGCCTCGCCCGCGGCTTCCGCCCGCCGCAGGCGGCCGAGCTCTATCGCCTGCAATCGCAGCAGGTGCGCGCCGACCTGGAATCCGAGACGCTGGACAGCGCGGAGCTGGGCCTGCACTGGCTGAGCGCCACCACCCGCATCGAGGCCGTCGGCTACACCATGAAGAAGCACCATGTCATCTTCCAGGACGCCAGCCGCTTCAACGTCGGCGACGGCCGCACGCGCCACCGTGGCCTGGAACTGCAGGCGCAGCGGCAATGGTCATCCGGCCTCTATGCCGGACTGGCCGGCAGCTACTCCCGCCAGACCTACGCCTTCGATGCCGTCACGCCCGGCGGTGAGCCGATTCGTTCCGGCGAAGACATCGACACGGCACCGCGCACGCTCGGCAGCGCGCATCTCGGCTTCGCCCGGGGCCGCGCCACCGCCGAGCTGGAGTGGGTCCATATCGGCAGCTACAGCCTCGATGTCGGCAACACCACCCGCTACGACGGCCACGACCTGCTCAACCTGCGCGGCAGCTGGCGCCTGTCGGCGGACTGGACGCTCACGGCACGGATCGACAACCTGGCCGACAGGCTCTATGCCGAACGCGCCGACTATGTCGCCTTCCCGGCTCCAACCTATCGCTACTTCCCGGGGCGGGAGCGCGAGCTGTATCTGGAAATCGCCTGGCGCACGCCCTGAGCGCAGCCCACCGGATCGATGGCGTCACACGACCGTGCACCAGGCCGCTCGCGGCATGCCGCGACTGTGCTAGTCTCCCCCGCGCGGTCGCGATACATCATCCGGGGATGATGCGGGTCCGCGATTTCTGTTTCACACGGGAGGTCACATGAAGCGAATCTTGATGGTTGCGGCCCTCATGGGCACGTCTGCGGTGGCGTTCGCCGAAGCACCGGGCGGACCGAACTGCGGCTGGGGCAACATGCTGATGAACGGGCAGTCCGGCCTCGGCGCCCACATCGTCGCCAGCCTCACCAACGGCACTTCCGGCAATGCCACCTTCGGCATGACCACCGGAACCAACGGCTGCTCGGCGAACGGCAAGCTGACCTACGGCGGCAAGTCGCTCATCGGCGCCGTGATGGACGAGTTCAGCGAGGACGTGGCGCGTGGTGACGGCGAGGCCCTGACGGCGGTGGCCGTCGCCATGGGCGTCGACGAAGCCGACCGCACCGCGTTCAAGCAGCTGATGCACGACAATTTCGCCACCCTGTTTCCCTCGGCCGATGTCACCGCCGAGCAGGTGAGCGATCGCGTCGTGGAACTGATGCGCGGGCACGAGCAGCTCGCGCACTACGTATCCTGACCTGATGGCCCGCCGGAGCGGCCCCGACAGGGGCCGCTCCGGTGCGGCTCGCCGAGGTGCCCCCGCCGTCCGCGCGCATCGGCCGTGCCCGCCACGCGGGCCTGGCCCTGGGGCTGCTGCTGGCCGCGGCGGCACCCGCCGCCCCCGTCATCGACACCGATGGCCCGGAGGTGGCGGCGCTGGCCGGGCAGCGCGAATGGTTGCAGCTGCTGCACTACACGCCGTCCTGGATTCCCGGCCGGCTGCGCAACTTCGTCGACGATCCCGGTTTCTTCCTCAGCCCGCGCGGTGCGCAGGACCCGGCCGCTGAACTCGCGGCGACGCTCGCGGCGTTGCGCATCGATGCCGCCACCCAGTGCCGCTTCCCGGCACGCACGCAGTGGCTCCGCGCACGCCTGCCGGGGCTGGCCGCCACGCTGCCGCCCGCCAGTTGCCCGGAGTACGAGGAGTGGCGGAGCGTGCTGGCGGTGCGCGAAGCCGTGCTGGTGTTCGCCTCCAGCTACCTCAACAGCCCGTCGTCGATGTACGGGCACACCTTCCTGCGCTTCGATTCGGCCACGCCTGAACGGCGCACGCCACTGCTCTCCTGGGCGCTGAATTTCGGCGCCACGGTGCCGCCCGACGAGAACGGCTTCGTCTACGCCTGGCGCGGGCTGTTCGGCGGCTACCCCGGGCGCTTCGCCGCCGGCCCGTACTTCGAGAAGCTGCGCGAGTATTCCCGCCTGGAGAGCCGCGACCTCTGGGAATACCGCCTCGATCTCGACGCCGCCGAACTCGATCGCCTGCTGGCCCATGCCTGGGAACTGCGCGACATCAACTTCGACTACTACTTCTTCGACGAGAACTGCTCGCTGCGGCTGCTGGAACTGCTCGACGTCGCACGCCCCGGCCACGACCTCGCCGACCGGTTCCCGAACTACGCGATCCCGATCGACACCGTGCGCGCCGTGATCGACGCGGGCATGGTCGCCGATGTCGCCTGGCGGCCGGCCACGCGCACCACGCTGCGCTGGCAGATTGCGCAGCTCGACGCCGCGGAGCGCCAGCTGGCCCGGCAGCTGGCCGACGACCCCGACGCCGATCCCCGGGCGTTTGCCGCGCTGGCCCCCGCGCGCCAGCGGCTGGTGGCCGAAGTCGCCTACCAGTACCTGCGCGACCGCGCCGTGCATGCGCCGACCACCGAGGCGCTCGGCCGGCGGAATTTCGCACTGCTGCAGCGCCTGGAACAGACGGCGGGCGCACCGGCACCGGCGCCGGCGCCACGGCCGGCGGCACCGGAGACCGGCCACCGCACCGGGCTGGTCGCGGTCGCGGCCGGGCTGGAGGAATCGCGGGGCTTCGGCGACCTGGAGTGGCGCATCAGCTACCACGACCTGCTCGACCCGGCACCGGGCTATCCCGCCGGCGCCTCGCTCAACATGGCGCGCTTCGTCGTGCGGCTCAGGGAAGGCGGCACCCTGCAGCTGCAGCGCTTCGACGCGCTCGAGATCACCTCGCTGGCAGCGCGCGACCTGTTCTTCCGCGGCTGGTCCTGGCGGGTGAACGCGGGCCTGGAGCGGCAATGGGTCGATGGCGACGACGTGCTCGCCACCCAGGCCAACGCCGGCTTCGGCGGCAGCTGGGCGCCCCGGCCGGCGCTGCTGCTCTACGCCCTCGGCACCGGGCGGCTGGAGGCCAACCACGCGCTCGACCATTCCCTGGACCTCGCCCCCGGCCTGGCCGTCGGCCTGAGGCTGGAGAGCGGCGCCGGCATCACGCTCGCCAGCGCCGACTACTACCATTTCACCGGCGGCGAGGAGCGAACCGAGCTCGCGCTGCGCCACGAAGTGGTGCTCGGCGCCAACCTCGGCCTGCGCCTGCAGCTCGTGCGGCGCGTCAACGACCACGACCGCGTCGACGAGGCGAGCCTCGCGCTGCGCTACCATTTCTGAGCCCATGGCCACGCTGCTCCGCCGGCTTTCCCTGCTGTTGCTGCCACTGCTGCTCGGCAGTTGCGGCAGGCTGCTGTTCGTGCCGATGAAGCCGCTGCTGCGCACGCCCGCCGAGCTCGGCCTGCAGTACCGGGACGTGACACTGCAGGCGGCCGACGGCACCCGGCTCGCGGCCTGGTGGCTGCCGGCGCAGGGCGAGCCGCAGGGCACGGTGCTGTTCCTGCACGGCAATGCCGAGAACATCAGCACGCACATCGCCAGCGTGTGGTGGCTGCCGGCCGCGGGCTACCAGGTGCTGCTGCTCGACTACCGCGGCTTCGGCGACTCGCAGGGCAGCCCGCGGCTGCCCGCGGTGTTCGGCGACATCCGTGCCGCGCTCGACTGGCTGGCGACCGACCCGGAGAGCCGCGGCCGGCCGCTTTACCTGCTCGGGCAGAGCCTCGGTGCCTCGCTCGGCGGCTACCTCGCCGGCTCGGACCCGGCGGTGCGCGCGCGCTTCGCCGGCGTGGTGCTCGACGCCGGCTTCGCCCGCTACGGCTGGATCGCCCGCGAGGTCGCCAGCCGCAGCTGGCTGACCTGGCCCCTGCAGTGGCCGATCGCCTGGAGCATGCCCGACGGCTACGACCTGCTCGACCAGGTCGGCCACATCAGTCCGGTGCCGCTGCTGCTGATCCACGGCCGCAGCGACCCGATCGTCGGCTTCCACCACGCCGAGTCGCTGCGGGCAGCGGCACGCCCGCCCAGCGCCCTGCTGGCCTACGACGGCGGGCATATCGACAGCTTCCGCCAGCCGCTGGTCCGCGCGGCCCTGCTGCGCTTCCTCGCCGAGCCGTCCCGCGTCGAGGACATCGCCCGCTGAGATCCCCTGCCGGGATCGGGAAATGTACGTAGGCCGGCCCAGGGACCGGCCCCGCGGGCATCGACGCGGTTGGCAGGACCCGCCCAACTCACGATAATTGGCGCCCTCTGACGGTGCCGGTGTTCACTTGTTGCCTTGTTGGCCTGCCTTGGCAGACCAACAAGGCAACAAGTGAACACCGGCACCCTTGTAATCTGTCGATTCAAGGAGTCCGTTCCCATGGCCGAGCCGAAGATCACTGCCCCCGCGGGCGGCGCGAAGATCAGCATCCAGAATGGCAAGCTGCGCGTGCCCGAGAACCCGATCATCCCCTTCATCGAGGGTGACGGCACCGGTCCGGACATCTGGCGCGCATCGGTGCGGGTGCTCGACGCGGCGGTGGCCCGCGCCTACGGCGGCAAGCGCAGGATCCACTGGGTGGAAGTCTTCGCCGGCCAGAAGGCCTTCGACCAGTTCAACAACTGGCTGCCCGACGCCACGGTGGAAGCCTGCCGCGAGTACCTGGTCTCCATCAAGGGTCCGCTCACCACGCCCATCGGCGGCGGCATCCGCTCGCTCAACGTGGCGCTGCGCCAGCTGCTCGACCTCTACGTCTGCCTGCGCCCGGTGCGCTGGTTCGAGGGCGTGCCCTCGCCGGTGCGCAACCCGGCCAGCGTCGACATGGTCATCTTCCGCGAGAACACCGAGGACATCTACGCCGGCATCGAGTTCGAGGCGGGCTCGGAGGCCAATCGCCGCTTCCTCGAGCTGTTCAAGGCCAACTTCGCCAAGGAGTTCGGCAAGATCCGCTTCCCCGCCAGCTCCGGCATCGGCATCAAGCCGGTCTCGAAGGACGGCACCGAGAGGCTGTTCCGCGCGGCGATCGAGTACGCCGTCGCCAACCAGCGCAAGAGCGTCACCATCGTCCACAAGGGCAACATCATGAAGTTCACGGAAGGCGCCTTCCGGAACTGGAGCTACGAGCTCGCCGAGCGCGAGTTCGGCGGCAAGGTCTACACCTGGGAGCAGTGGGAGAAGACCAAGGCCGCGAAGGGCGAGAAGGCCGCCAACGAGGAGCAGGATGCGGCGCTGAAGGCCGGCCGCGTGCTCATCAAGGACACCATCGCCGACATCACCCTGCAGCAGGTGCTGACCCGGCCGAAGGAGTTCGATGTCATCGCCACCATGAACCTCAATGGCGACTACCTCTCCGACGCGCTTGCCGCCCAGGTTGGCGGCATCGGCATCGCCCCGGGCGCCAACATCAACTACGTCACCGGCCACGCGGTCTTCGAGGCCACCCACGGCACCGCGCCCAAGTACGCCAACCTCGACAAGGTCAATCCGGGTTCAGTGATCCTCTCGGGCGAGATGATGCTGCGCTACATGGGCTGGACCGAGGCCGCCGACCTCATCATCTCCGCCATGGACAAGACCATCGGCCAGAAGACGGTGACCTATGACTTCGCGCGCCTCATGGACGGCGCCCGCGAGGTCAAGTGCTCCGAGTTCGGCGACCGGCTGATCCAGAACCTGTAGCAGGCTCCCGCGCGGGTGACAGCCGCGCGGGAAAGCGCTAGGCTCCCCGCCCATGCTGAAGCCCGCACAGTACTGGATCCTCACCGGCGCCGGCATCCTCGCCGTGGCGCTGGCCGTCACCAACATGTTCATGGTCCAGGCCAACACCACGCTGAAGACCGAGGCCGCTTCGCGGGCCCAGTACATCCAGCAGAGCATCGCCATGGAGCAGCTCTACGGGCAGATCGTCCAGGAGCTGGCGCAGCGCGCGGTACGCACGCAGGACGAGCAGGTGCGCGACCTGCTGGCGGCCGAGGGCATCAAGATCGACCCGGCTGCGGGCGGGGCGCCACGATGAGCGAGGGCAACCAGAACGCGTTCCTGCCGCTGATGCTGCTGGCCATCGCCGTCATCGGCTGGAGCGGCTTCCAGACCACGCAGCTGGTCATCGAGCGCGGCAAGCTGCGCGAAGCCATCAGCGGCCAGGAAGCCCAGGTCGACCAGTCGGCCAGGCTGCGCGAGCGCATGGATTCCCTCGCCGGCCGGATCGCCCGGCTCGCCAAGGGCGGCAATGCCAACGCCACCATCATCGTCGAGGAGCTGCGCAAGCGCGGCATCACCCTCAGCGACCAGCCGCCCCCCGCGGCTGGCGCCGCCCCCGCGGGGGACGCGGCGCCTCAGCGCTGAACCGGCAGGCGCAGCGCCGCGGTTTCCGCGAGGAAGCCGGCGCGCTCCGCCTCGCAGCGTCCCGCATCCCAGCCGAGCTGCCGCGCCGCGACCCGCAGCGCCTCGTCGAGCACGCTGGCACCGAGATCGGCGCCGAGCCCCAGCATCGTCCGCCGCATCAGGCAGTCGGCCAGGCTGGTGGCGAACTCCTCCTCGAAGGCATGCACCACTTCGGCGGCGATGGCGGTCCCGTTGCCCAGCGTGGCACCCAGCGCCGGCTCGCGGGCGACGAGCGCGGCAACGCCGTCCGCCCGGCTGCCGTAGAGACCGACCAGGCGCGCCGCCACCGCGCCATCCAGGCCGGTGCGGGCCGTGATGTCGGCCGCCAGCGGCACCGGATCGGCGAGCGCGCCCGGCAGCGATTCCCGGGCCGTGCTGCATTCGGCGAGATCGCGCCCGATACGCCGTGCCAGCCGGTCCACCACCTGTTCGGCGAGGCTGCGGTAGGTGGTCAGCTTGCCGCCGATGACCGAATACAGGCCGCGGGCCACCGTGCGGTGGTGGCGCAGCTGGTGTCGCCGGGTGATCGCCGCCTGGTCCTTGCCCGCCGCCGCGGGCAGCGGGCGCACACCCACGTAGCTGTAGTGGACCCCGGCGCGTGACAGCGGGGCGCCGGGAAACAGCCTGCGGGCCTCGGCCAGCAGGTAGTCGACCTCGGCCGGATCGCTGCGCACCTCGCCGGGATTGCCGGCAAAAGGAATGTCGGTGGTGCCGATCAGCGTCATGCCGTTCCAGGGGATGATGAAAAAGGGCCGGCCATCGGCCGCTGCCTCCGCATAACAGGCGCTCGCGCCGAGCCCTGGCAGCGGCGCGGTGACGAGGTGAGTGCCCTTCGAGCCGCCGATGAACCGGCGCTGGCGCCGGCCGGCCAGGCTGTCGAGCAGCTGATCCACCCAGGGCCCGGCTGCGTTCACCACCAGGGGAGCCGCCAGCGTCTCCGTGGTACCGCGACGCAGGTCGCTCGCCAGTACGCCCCTCACCCGGCCGGCCTCGACGAGCACGCGCTGCACCCGGGTGTGCAGGCGGATGACGGCGCCGGCGGCGCTGGCCGCGAGCAGGTTCTCCAGCACCAGCCGCTCGGGGAAGCGGACCTGGGCATCGTGGTAGGCCGCGGCACCGCGCAGGCCCGCGACATCGAGGCCGGGCATCTCCTGGCGCGTGGCCGCGGCATCCAGCATGCGGTGCGATGGCAGGGACTTGCCGGCGGACAGCAGGTCGTAGAGCCACATGCCGGCGCGGACGGTCAGCGGGCCACGGCGTGCCCCGGCCAGCAGCGGGATCAGCAGCGGCAGCGGCCGCACCAGGTGCGGCGCCGTGCGCAGCAGCACCTCGCGCTCGTGCAGGGACTCGCGCACCAGCCCGAACTCGGCGAACTCCAGGTAGCGCAGGCCGCCGTGGACGAGACGGCTGCACCAGCGCGACGTGGCGCCGCAGAGGTCGCCCTGCTCCAGCAGGCACACCCGCAGGCCGCGCAGCGAGGCATCGCGGGCGATACCGGCGCCGTTGATGCCGCCGCCGATGATGATGACGTCGAAGTCCAACCGTGGATCTCCCGCCCCGCGCGGGGCGAGCCTAGCATGACACCGGGCACGACGCCCGGCCGGGCGCTGCTACGGACTGACGACGTCGACGCCGGAGTGCAGGACCTCGATCTCCATCTGCAGGTCCTTGGCCTGGCGCTGCGCCTGGGCGAGTTGCGAGGCGCGTTCCGCCAGCTGTTCGCGCAAGGCCTGCAGCTGCGGAGCCTGCTGCCCGAGCTGGCCTTCCAGCGCGAGGATGCGCTCGTCCCGCTCGAGGACCTGCTGCTGGAGTTCGCGGAGCTGGTCGGCCCCCTGGCTGGCCTGCTGTTCCCTGGCCTCGCGCTCGGCGCGGGCCTGGTCGAGCAGGCGGTTGGCGACCCGCAGCTCTTCCTGCAGCGAGCGCACGCGGTTGTCGCTCTCCACGCGCCGCTCGCCGGATACCTGCGGCTGGTAACGGCGCCGGCCGGTGAGGCGGTCGCGCAGCTGCCCGGCGACATCATGCAGGCTGGACTTGAAGTCGCCACCGAGGCTGAGCACGTAGAACAGGCCGACGGTGACACTCAATGCCACGCCGAACAACGCGCCCATGAAGATGAAGGCCCCGTACATGGCCCCGAGGCTAGCGCGCCCGCCGCGGGCGATTCTGCGGCACAGGTCGCAGGTGCCGCACCCTGCTTCAGCCAGGCGTGCGGACTGATAGGCAGGTCACAGGCGGCGGCGATCAGGGCCGTGTCTGGCCGCTGCCCAGTACCAGGTACTTGAAGCTGGTCAACTGCTCGGCGCCCACCGGGCCGCGCGCATGGACCCGGCCGGTGGCGATGCCGATCTCCGCCCCCATGCCGAACTCCCCGCCATCGGCGAACTGCGTGGAGGCGTTGTGCAGCAGGATGGCGCTGTCGAGGTCGCGGAAGAACCGCGCCACGGCGGCCTGGTCCTCGGCGATGATCGCCTCGGTGTGGCCCGAGCCGTAGCGGCTGATGTGGTCGACCGCCTCCTCCACGCCGGCGACCACGCGGATGGAGATCACCGCGTCGAGGTACTCGGTGCGCCAGTCCTGCTCGGTGGCCGGTTTCGCGCGCGGATCGCGCGCGCAGACCTCGGCGTCGCCGCGCAGCTCGCAGCCGGCCGCCACCAGCGCATCGGCGATGGGTGCGTAGTGCGTCGCCAGGCAGGCCCGGTCGATGAGCAGCGTCTCGGTGGCACCGCAGATGCCGGTGCGGCGCATCTTGGCATTGAGCGCCACCTGCGTCGCCATGGCGACATCCGCCGAGCGGTGCACATAGGTGTGGCAGATGCCCTCGAGATGGCCGATGACCGGCACCCGCGCATCCCTCAGCACCCGCTCGATCAGGCTGCGCCCGCCGCGCGGCACCACCACGTCGACGAACTCCTGCATCTGCCCGAGCAGCAGGCCCACGGCATCGCGGTCCGTGGTCGGCACCATCTGGATGGCATCCTGCGGCAGCCCCGCCTCGCGCAGCCCCTGCTGCAGGCAGCGGTGGATGGCGCTGCTGGAATGGAAACTCTCCGAGCCGCCACGCAGGATCACCGCATTGCCCGACTTCAGGCACAGCGCGCCGGCATCCGCGGTGACGTTGGGCCGGCTCTCGTAGATGATGCCGATGACGCCCAGCGGCACGCGCACGCGGCGGATCCTCAGGCCGTTCGGCCGCGTCCACTCGGCCATCACCTGGCCGACGGGGTCGGGCAGCGCCACGACCTCGTCGATGCTGCGGGCGATCGCCTCGACCCGCCCGGCATCGAGCAGCAGGCGGTCGAGCAATGCCTTCGAGAGGCCGCGCTGGCGCGCCGCGGCCATGTCCTGTGCGTTCGCGGCGACGATCTCCGCGGTGCCCGCGCGGATCGCGGCCGCGCCGGCCCGCAGCGCCGCATCCTTCTGCGCCGTGGTCGCGCGCGCCAGTTCCCGCGCCGCGGCCCGGGCCCGCAGGCCGAGGTCGCGCATCAGCTCCGGCAGCGCGACGGCGCCGGCGTCAGTGGCTGTGCTCATGGTTCGTCCCGTTCAGCAGCACCAGGTTGTCCCGGTGGATCATTTCCTCGCGCCCGCGGTAGCCGAGCAGCTCGCCGATCTCCTCGCTGTGGCGCCCCTGGATGCGCCGCGCCTCCTCGCTGTCATAGGCGACGAGGCCGCGGGCGAGATCCCGCCCCTCGCGGTTGCGCACCGTGACCGCATCACCGCGGCCGAACCGCCCCTCCACCGCCACCACGCCGACCGGCAGCAGGCTGCGTCCACCGGCGAGCGCGCGCTCCGCGCCGGCATCGATGGTGAGATGCCCGCGCGGCTTGAGCGTGCCGGCAATCCACTGCTTGCGCGCCGCCAGCGGCGAACCGGTGCTGACGAACCAGGTGCAGGGCTTGCCGGCCTCGATGGCGGCGAGCGGCCGCAGCCGCTTGCCGCTGGCGATGACCGTGTCGCAGCCCGCGGAGAGCGCCATGCGCGCGGCCGCCAGCTTGGTAACCATGCCGCCGGAGCCGAACTCGGTGCCCGAGGCGCCGGCCAGCGCCTCGATGTCCGGCGTGATCTCGCGCACCTCCGGGATCAGGCGCGCATCGGGCTGGCGTGTGGGATCGGCATCGTAGAGGCCATCGACGTCGGAAAGCAGCACCAGCACGTCGGCGCTCACCATCTCGGCCACCCGGGCGCCGAGCCGGTCGTTGTCGCCGTAGCGGATCTCGGCAGTGGCCACCGTGTCGTTCTCGTTGATGACCGGCACCACGCCCAGCTCCAGCAGGGTCTGCAGGGTGTTGCGGGCATTGAGGTAGCGGCGCCGGCTCTCGGTGTCCTCCAGGGTCAGCAGCACCTGCGCCACCTTGATGTCGTGGCGGTTGAGCAGCTCCTGGTAGGCGTGGGCGAGGATGACCTGCCCGGCGGCGGCGGCGGCCTGCTGTTCCTCGAGCTTGCGCTGTTCCGGGCGCAGGCCGAGGTAGCGCCGGCCGAGGGCGATGGCGCCGGAGGACACCAGCACCAGCTGCTGGCCGCGGCTGCGCATGCGCGCGATCTCGCGTACCAGCGATTGCAGCCACTTGCGGTGCAGCCTGCCGGTGGACTTCTCCACCAGCAGCGAGGAACCGACCTTGACCACCACGCGGGATGCCTCGCGGAGGCGTGAATCATCCCTGCGGCGGCGCGCGCGGCTGGCCATGCTGAGACTCGCTGCCGGCGTCAGTCGACGGCAGCGGTGACCGTCTGGGCGCCGCGGCCGATGGCCATCGGGCCGCTGCGCACGACGGTGAGGATGGTGGCCAGGTTCGACATCTTCTCGACGAATTCGTCGATGCGGCCGCAGGTGCTGGTCAGCTCGACGGTGAAGGTCGCGCGGTTGTCATCCAGCACCCGCGCACCCTCGCGTTTCACCAGCTCGGCCACCTTCTCCCAGGCGGCATCGGCCACCCGCGTCTTCAGCAGCAGCAGCTCGCGCTCGATGTGGTCGCCACCGGTCATGTCGGCCATGTTGACGACGTCCACGAGCTTCAGCAGCTGCTTGCTGATCTGGTCCACCACCTGGTCCGAGCCGTGGGTCACCAGCGTGAGGCGGGAGAAGCGCGCGTCCTCGGTGGGTGCCACGCTCAGCGACTCGATGTTGTAGCCGCGGGTCGAGAACAGCGAGGCCACCCGGGTCAGGGCGCCCGCCTCGTTCTGCAGCAGGATGGACATGATATGGCGCATGGACTTGCGACCGCCCGCCGGGCGGGCCGCCTATAACGTTGATTGGATTGGCAATCGTCGCCCAGAACGGGCGGCAATGCAATGCGGGTGCCGGCGGCCTCAGTCGGCCACCACCAGCCGCCGGTGCTTCAGCCTGCGCACCGTCAGCCAGAAGGCCAGCACGGCCAGGAAGCCGGCGACGAGCCCCTGCACGGCCGCGTCGTCGAGGTGCAGCCGATCCAGCCGCCACAGGTTCCAGGCCACCACCAGTATCCAGCGCGACACCCAGCCGAACACGGTGCCGTACTCCTTCACCAGCAAGCGGCGCCAGTGGAACTCCATGCGGCCGATGGTCCCGGCCAGGCCGCGGAACCGCGGCAGCAGGGCCGGCACGTCCCGGCAATAGGCGCGGAAGGCGTCGCCGAACCTCCGCTCCAGGTAGGCCTGCTCGGCGGCGATGATGGCCAGGTAAAGGAACGTGAACAGGGGAATGACGATGGCCACGCACCACCAGGAGTTGGAGGTGATGGCGACACCGGAGATCATCAGGATGTTGCCCACGTACATCGGGTTGCGGCAGTGGGCATAGAGGCCGTCGGTCACCAGGTCCTCGGCGTAGACACGCCGGTCGCGCCCGCCACGGATGATGTACTTCAGCGCGATGGTCATGCCGCGCACCGACTGGCCCGCCAGGGCCACCAGCAGGCCCAGCAGCGCCGCCCACCAGTATTCATCGAAGATCCGCGGCCCCGGCAGCAGCACCAGCGGCAGCGCCAGCGGGAACAGGTAATTGCGGAAGCGGAAGGCGAAGTTGCCGATGGCCACCATCATTTGACGGCCACCATGCCGGTGAAGTTGTACCACTTGAAGAATACGTCGACATGGCGGAAGCCGGCGCGCAGCAGCATCTCGCGGTTCTCCAGCAACTTGTAGGGCACCAGCACGTTCTCCAGCGCCTCGCGCTTCTGGCTGATCTCCAGCTGGCTGTAGCCGTTGCGGCGCTTCATCTCGTAGTAGTGCTCGATGAACAGCCGGTTGAAGAGCGAATCCTCGCCGATGACCTTCTCGACGAGGAACACGCAGCCGTTGTCGTTGAGCCCCTCGTGGATCTGCGCCAGCAGCCGGTCGCGGTTCAGGGGGCGGATGAACTGCAGGGTCAGCACCAGCAGGGCAATGGAGGCGTTCTGCACCGGGCAGCCCTGGTCGAGGTCGGCGCAGGTGATCTCGTGGGGACGGTCGAACCCTGCCTCGGCCAGCTTCTGCCGGCACTTCTCGATCATCTCCGGCGAGGAGTCGACGCCGACGAAGCGGATGTCCTTCGGCAGGTGCGGGTGCAGGTGCAGGAGCGTGGTGCCGGTGGAGCAGCCGAGGTCATAGACGTTGCTGCCGCTGACGGCGAAGTCGCCGGCCATCTCGGCGATCATCCGCTGCATCTCCGCATAGAACGGCACCGAGCGCAGCAGCATGTCGTCGAAGACCTGCGCCACCTCGCTGCCGAACCGGAAGTCGGCGACCTGTTGCCGCTGCTCGCGGAAGACTTCGTCGCGCACCGCTGCCGCACTCGTGCCCATGTCCCCTGCCCCGTGCTCGCCCATTGCGCCCGCTCCGTGAATGCTGCGGGTGAGACGTGTGGGCACCGGTGGATCAACCGACGCGCCCGATAGCCGCGCAATGCACGGAAAAACCTGCAAAACCCTTGCATTGCACACACGATTGGCAGAGACTCGCAGGGCAGGTCCGTCCTTCGGGTCCACAGGCCCGCCGGCATTCAACCTGCCCATCCGCCAGCCCATGCTTATGAAAACAGCACCCCAAGCTGCGGCGACCTCGCCGCATCCCCTCGCCGGCAAACGCATGACCGGCGCGGAGATGATCGTCCAGGTGCTGGCCGACGAGGGCGTGGAGATCATCTTCGGCTACAGCGGCGGCGCCATACTGCCGACCTACGACGCCGTGTTCCGCTTCAACGACGAGCACCGCAACGGCGCCAGCAAGGACCCGCTGCCGCTCCTCGTGCCCGCCAACGAGCAGGGCGCGGGCTTCATGGCCGCGGGCTACGCGCGCGCCAGCGGCCGGGTCGGCGTGGTGCTGGTCACCTCCGGCCCCGGCGCCACCAACACCGTCACGCCGGTGCGCGACAGCATGGCGGATTCCATCCCGATCGTCGTGCTCTGTGGTCAGGTGCCCACCGCCATGATCGGCAGCGACGCCTTCCAGGAGGCGCCGGTCTCCGCGATCATGGGTCCGGTGGCGAAGCACGTGTTCCTCGTCACCGATCCCTTCAAGCTCGAGGCCACCATCCGCACCGCCTTCGAGATCGCCCGCAGCGGGCGGCCGGGGCCGGTGGTGGTGGACCTGCCCAAGGACATCCAGAACTGGATCGGCGAGTTCCAGGGCGGCGGGCTGCTGCCCGCGCCAGGTTATCGCCAGCGCATCGAGGCCGTGAGCAACAACCGCCTGGCCGCCAGCGACTGCAAGGCCTTCTTCGCGCTGCTGGGCGAGTCGAAGCGGCCGCTGATCTATGCCGGCGGCGGCGTGGTCAATGCCAACGCCTCGGCGGCACTGCGCCGCTTCGTGCAGCAGTTCCGCGTGCCGGTCACCACCACGCTGATGGGCATCGGCGCCGTGGACACCACCGATCCACTGTCGATGCAGATGCTCGGCATGCACGGTGCCGCCTTCGCCAACTACGCGGTGGAGGACTGCGACTTCCTCATCGCCGTCGGCGCGC
The DNA here is from genome assembly GCA_015709695.1 of Gammaproteobacteria bacterium. NCBI lineage: Bacteria > Pseudomonadati > Pseudomonadota > Gammaproteobacteria > Gammaproteobacteria bacterium. The sequence goes on from CP054183.1 coordinate 1,789,850, forward strand.
GCTTCGATGATCGCGTCGCCGCCATCCCCGACCGCTTCGCGCCCAGGGCCCGCCGCGTGGCGCACTTCGACATCGACCCCGCCGAGATCGGCAAGGTCCGCAAGGTCGACTGGCATCATGTCGGCGTGCTGGACCGCGACCTCGACGCGCTCACCGCCTGGGGGCAGCGCCACCACCAGCCCCAGGACTTCGGCGAATGGCATGCCGAGCTGGCCGGCCTCAAGCGCCGCTATGCCTACGGCTACGACCACGACAGCACGCTCATCCAGCCGTACTACGTGCTCGAGGAGATCAACCGCCACACGCGCGGCGAGGCCATCATCGCCACCGGCGTCGGCCAGCACCAGATGTGGGCCGCGCAGTATTTCGACTTCCGCCAGCCCCGCCTGTGGCTGACCTCGGGCAGCATGGGCACCATGGGCTTCGGCCTGCCGGCAGCCATCGGCGCGCAGATCGCCCGGCCCGACCGCCTGGTCATCGATGTCGACGGCGACGCCAGCCTGCGCATGAACCTCGGCGAGATGGAGACCGTGACCACCTACGGCCTGCCGATCAAGGTGCTGGTCCTCAACAACTTCGGCGACGGCATGGTCAAGCAGTGGCAGAAGCTGTTCTACAAGGGGCGGCTCTCCGGCAGCGACAAGTCGCTGCGCCGCAAGGATTTCGTCAAGGCGGCCCAGGCCGATGGCTTCGGCTACGCTGCGCGCCTCGACCGCAAGGCCGACGTGCCGCGCGTGGTGCAGGAATTCATGGAGTACCGCGGCCCGGCCTTCCTCGAGGTCATCATCGACCCGGATGCCGGCGTCTATCCGATGATCGGCCCGGGCATGGCCTATGACCAGATGATCACCGGCGAGTACATCGCCAGCCGCGGCAGCGGCCCGGAGCCCGGCGCGCCATCCGGCAACTCGATGTTCTGATCAGGCTGCGCGGCTGCGACGGAATGCAGCCAGCCCGAGCGGCAGCAGCCCGGCCCAGCCGAGCGAGCCGCCACCTCCACCCCCGCCTCCACCACCACCGCCAGCCGGCGCCGGTGGCGAGCGGATCGTTACCACGAGGTCGGTGCTGTCGCTCGCGCCCTGGTCGTCGGTGACGGTCAGGCGCACCGTGACCAGTCCGCTGGTGGCAGCCCGCAGGCTCGCGACAGGGACATCCACCGGATCGATGTCGGCAGTGCCACTCACCGGCACCCAGCTGTATGACGCGATGCTGCGCCCGTTGGCGGCCAGGCTGGCCGCGGCATCGAGCGTGACCGCCTCCCCCGGCAGCACGGACACCGGCGTCGCCGTCGCCCGGGCGATCGGCCGCAGGGCCTCGGCCAGCGCCGCCGGCGCGTTCGCCATGCCGGCGCCGCAGGTACTGGTGGTGCAGCCGCATTCGAGCTCCTGGATGTCGCTGGCGCTGGTCGGGACGTGGCACAGGGGCACGCCCATGCCCGGTGCCGGGAACGGCCGCGCGCTGGCGCGCAGGCGCGCAATGAGCTGCGAGGTACCGAGGCTGCCGTTGACGCCGAGCATCAGCGCCGCGATGGCACTCACCTGAGGTGCCGCGAAACTGGTGCCGACGCTGGGATCGAGCGGACTGGTGTAGGCCGGGCCCAGTGGCGTGGTCGTGCCCTGGTCGACCGTGGTATCCAGCGAGAACAGGCAGGGGCCGCTGGTGTTCACGCAATTGCCGGCCGGGGCAGACACGCCCACTTCCCGGCCGAGGTTGCTGTAGCCGACCTTGGTGCCGATGTGGCGCAGGCCGGCCACGGCCACCACGCCCGGGCAGTTGCCCGGGTAGTCCACGGGCGCACCGAGGTTGCCGGCGGAGGCGATGACGACCACCCCGAGGGCATCGAGCTCGCCGATGACCGTGCGATAGCTCTGCGTGCAGCTGCCTTCGCCGCCGAGGCTCATGTTGAGGACACGGGCCGGATAGGGATTGTCCGGCACGCCATCGACATGAAGGCCCGCCGCCCAGCGCATGCCCTGCAGGATGTCGGAATTCCTGCCGCCGCACTTGCCGAGCACGCGCACCGGCAGGATCCAGGATTGCCAGGTTGCGCCGGCGATGCCGGCGAGGTTGTTGCTGCGGGCACCGACCAGGCCGGCCACGCGGGTGCCATGCCAGGAGCTGTCCTCGACGGTGCAGCCGCTGAACACCGGCAGCTGCGCATCGCTGCTGCTGATCCAGTCGCCGGGATCCGCGGGATCCGCGTCCCAGCCGTCACCGTCGTTGGCGACGCGGAAGGCCCCATCCGCATCGGCCTGCACGAAATCGTAGCCGGGCAGCAGGCGGCCGCCCTGGCTGGTGCGCAGCAGGTCGGGATGCTCGAAGCGCACGCCGGTGTCCAGCACGGCGATGACGATGTCCGGCGCACCCTGGCTGACATCCCAGGCCGCCTCGGCATCGATGGCGGCCACCTCGCTGCCCTTCAGGTACCACTGCCCGGCGTACAGCGGGTCGTTGGGCACCGCGTGACGCCGCACGCGGGCGTCGGGCTCGGCGAAGGCGACCGTGGCGTCGGCCTGCAGCCTCGCGAGCAGTTCCGCCAGCTCGCCGCCGGCCACCGGCCGCTCCAGCTCGAGCAGCCGCAGCGTCGGCCCGATGGCCTGCTGCCGGCGCAGATCCAGGCCGCTGCGCCAGGCGAGTGCCTGCACCCGGCCGTCGGCCGGGCCGTCCACCGTGGCAGCGGGTGGGCGCAGCCCGACGAGGATGCGGCTGACGGGTGCCGTGGCGGCCGGTGGCGCGGGCACCGGGTTGCCCTCGGTACTCGCCGCTGCTGCAGGCGGCAGGCCCAGCACGGCCAGCAGCCAGACGACACGGCTCGCCCTGAGCAGGTCGAAGTACATCTGCTGGTCCAATGCCCGGCCCATCCGCCGGCGCTCTGCTTCGCCGGGGCTCAGGATTCCACGATCTGCCTCGCCAGCGCCACTGCGGCGGCGAAATCCGCGACAGCGGTCACCTGCGAAGCGTCGCCGATGACCCCCGCCTGCGCCAGCACCTCCCGTGGCTGCGGCTGCAGGCCGGAGATCAGCACCCGGGTGCCGCAGCGGCCGGCCCTGCTGACGAAATCGCGCAGCCGCGCGGCGCCGGTGGCATCCACCAGCGGCACCTCGCGCATGCGCAGGATGAACACCCGAGGCGAACCGCCGATGGCATCGATGACCTCGGACAGCCGGTCGGCCACGCCGAAGAACAGCGGCCCGCGGAACTGGAATACCTCGACCCCCGGCGGCAGGGCATCGCGCTGCGAGTAGGTGTCGCTCCGCGGCCGGCTGAAATCATCGACGTCGTTCTCGACCAGCCCCAGCGAGGCGGCGCTGGCACCGCTGGCTATTGCGGCCACCTCGCTCATGCGGTGCATGAACAGCATCGAGGCGAGCACCACGCCCACGGCGATGGCCACCGTCAGGTCCACCGCCACGGTGAGGCCGAAGGTCACCAGCAGCACCACGCGGTCGCCCACCGGGCCGCGCAGCAGGTGGCGGAAGCGCTCCACCTCGCTCATGTTCCAGGCGACCATCACCAGCACCGCCGCGAGGCTGGCCATGGGAATCCAGGCGGCGAGCGGCGCCAGGAACCACATGAACAGCAGCAGGAACAGCGCATGCAGCATGCCGGCGACCGGCGAGCGCGCGCCGGAGCGGATACTGGTGGCGGTGCGGGCGATGGCGCCGGTGGCGGGCAGCCCGCCGAACAGCGCCGAGGCCGTGTTGGCCACGCCCTGCGCCACCAGCTCGCAGTTGGAGCGATGGCGCCGGCCGGTCATGCCGTCGGCCACCACCGCCGAGAGCAGCGATTCGATGCCGGCGAGGAAGGCAATGGTGAAGGCGCTGGGCAGCAGCTCCTGGATCCGCACCAGGGAAATGGCCGGCAGCGACGGCGCCGGCAGGCTGCCGCTGATGCCGCCGAAGCGCGAGCCGATGGTTTCCACCGGCAGGCCGCCCAGCGCCGCCACCAGCGCCGCGGCGATGATGGCCAGCAGGAACCCCGGCGCCCGCGGTGCATGGCGGCGCAGCACGAGGATCAGGGCCAGCGCACCGGCGGACAGCGCGACCGCGGCCGGTGTCCAGCTCGCCCGCGCATCCCAGAACGCGGCCCACTTCGCGAAGAAATCCGCCGGCACGGCGCCCAGCTCGAGTCCGAGCAGGTCCTTCACCTGGCTGGAGAAGATGATGACGGCGATGCCCGAGGTGAAGCCGGTCACCACCGGCTCCGGGATGTACTTGATCCAGGTGCCCAGGCGCACCAGCCCGGCCGCGACCAGCATCAGGCCGGCCATCAGCGTGGCGAGCAGCAGGCCATCGTAGCCGTGGCGGGCGATGACGCCGTAGACGATGACGACGAAGGCACCGGTGGGCCCGCCGATCTGGAAGCGGCTGCCGCCCAGCGCCGAGATGAGGAAACCGGCGACCACGGCGGTGACCAGGCCATTGGCCGGCGTGGTGCCGGAGGCGATGGCGAGCGCCATGGCCAGCGGCAGGGCGACGATGGCCACGGTGAGGCCGGCGATGAGGTCGTGGCGGAAATCGCCGGCGCCGTAGCCCTGCCGGAGCGTCGTCACCAGCTTCGGCACGAACAGATGCCAGGCCGGATTCATGCTCAGTTGACGGGCCCGGCTCCGCGCTCGTCGAGGTCGGCCATGACCTTGGCCCGCCCCCGCTGGATGAGGATGGCGCGCTTGCGCTGGAAGCGCAGCAGGCCCGACGGACCCATGCGCGAGGGTCCCATGCCCGAGAACTTGAAGGAATTCTTCTCGGCGTCGAAGGCCTCGGTGGTGAGGCCGCCATCGTTGATGCTGACGGCGCCGGCATCGAGGCGGCTCGCCACACGCCGCGCCTCGCCTTCATCGCCGAACACCGCGGCCGACAGGCCGTACTGCGAGTCGTTGGCCAGGCGCACGGCTTCGTCGATGTCGTCGAAGGGCATCACCGGGATCACCGGCCCGAAGGTTTCCTCGGCCACGAGCTTCATGTCCTGGGTGACGCCGGTGACCACCGTCGGCCGCAGCCAGCTGCCACCGCCGTGGGACTCGATCTCCCCGCCGGTGAGCACCTGCGCGCCGCGCGCCCGCGCATCGGCCAGCTGGCCGGCGATGATTTCCGCCTGGCGCGCGAAGATCAGCGGGCCGACCTGGCCCTGGCGCATGTCCGGGTAATTCAGCTCGATGCGCCGGGCTGCGGCCACCAGATGGTCGAGGAAGGCCTGGTAGATGGACCGCTGCACGTAGACCCGCTCGAGGGACTGGCAGGCCTGGCCGGTGGCCTGCACCGAGGCGCGCAGGATCACCTCGGCCGCCCTCGCGGGCTCGGCCGACGCCAGCACGATGGCCGGATCCTTGCCGCCGAGTTCCAGGCAGGCGGGAATGAAATGCCGCGCGCAGGCCTCGGCCACCTTGCGGCCGGTCGCCACGCTGCCGGTGAAGCAGACGATGTCGGACTCCTCGATGAGGGCCGCGCCGGTCGCACCATCCCCTTCGATGAAGGCCAGCACGCCGGCGAGCTCCGGCACGCGGCGCACCGACTCCATCAGCGGCGCGATGAAGCGCGGCGTCACCTCGCTCGGCTTGACGATGACGGCACAGCCGGCCATCAGCGCCGGGATGGCATCGAGGGTGGACAGCAGGAAGGGGAAATTCCATGGGCTGATCACCCCGGCCACCGCGTACGGCACCGATTCCGTGCCGATGGCGATGCCCGGGGCGACCGATGGCCGCTCCGCCGGCGGCGCGAGCAGCGCCGCGGCCATGGCCGCGTAGCCCTCGACCAGCCCACGCAGCGGCTGGATCTCGCTCAGCGCCAGGCGGTAGCGCCCGGTGTCGGTCGCCAGCGCGTCGACCACCGGCCCGGGATCGGCCAGCAGCGCGCCGGCCCACTCGCGCAGCACGCCGGCACGGTGCGCCACGCCGGCGGCCGCCCAGGCGGGCTGCGCCTGCCGCAACCGGTCGCCCAGCACCGCCAGCGCGGCGGCATCCGGCGGATGGATCACGTAGTCGGCCTGGCCGGTGCGTGGATTGCGCACCGGCAGCTGCCGCCCGGGTTGTTGCATCGGCGCGCTCATTTGCCGACCGGCGTCACCTTCTTGAAGTACGACCAGCTGGTCTCGTTCGGCCGCGGGTCATCCAGCGGCGGCGGTGCGAGGTACAGCGGGTAGTTGGCCTTGATCTCGTTGCGGAAAGCCTCCGGCATGTCCTCCCAGCGGTCGAGCTTGCGGCCCGCGGTGCTGAAGTAGATCAGCCCGGCGCGGTCGCCCATCTCCATCCACGGCAGCCAGCCCGACATGCGCACCCAGCCGACACTGACGCCGACGGAGCGCCGGCGGGAGTCGGCCAGCTCGGGCACGCTGCCGAAGAAGTTGAACATCTCGGTGGCGTGGTACTTGCCGCCGATGTAGTCCTGGTAGTCGCCGGCGAGCGGGTTGCGGTAGAACAGCGGCACGGTGGCGGTCATCCACCACTGCCCGCCGATGACCTCCAGCGGCAGCCTGAACGGCCGCCCGGCGCGGTCGGTGGCGCCGATGCGCTGATTGACCGGATCGTTGGCCACGTGCACCACCTTGACCTGCTTGCCGGTCCAGGGGTTCTCCCAGGTCTCGAGGACCTTGCCGGTCTTCGGATCCTCGTACACCAGCACCTCGCGCGTGGCCATCATGAAGCTGCCATCGGTGGCGCCGTTGAGCGGCCCGCACTGGCGGATGTTCATGCCCTCCACCGCGAACAGCTGGCGGTCGGCCTCGCCCGGCACGCGGCTGTACGCATGGCCCTTCCAGTACCAGGTGACGGCCTCGCCATCCTTCGTCGAGCACTGGATGCGGCGGGCGGCGGCGAGATTGTCCTGGGCGGTGTCCAGCTTCAGGTCGGCAGCGGTGCCGGCACCGGCCAGGCCCAGCAGGACCGGGGCCAGCCACCACGCGTACGGGCGCAGACGATGGGTCATCGCGGTTCTCCTGTGGAAAGGCGCAAGCTTAGCAAACACCGGGAGCGACGGAAGCCCGCTGCCACGGCCGGCAGGTGCGGCTAGACCCGCAGGCGCGTGCCGAACTCCACCAGCCGCGTGTCCGGCACGCCGTAGAAGCTGGCGGCGCGGCGGGAATTGCGCATCAGGAAGGCAAACAGGCGCTTCTCCCAGGCACGCAGGGTGCTGCGCCCGTAGAACACCGATTCGGTGCCGACGAAGAACGTCGCCTGCGCCGGGTCGAAGCGCAGGCCCTCCTTGTCGGCGTCGTAGAGCACCTGGGTGATCTGCGGGCTTTCCATGAAGCCGTAGCGCGCGACGATGCGGGTCATGCCCGGCAGCACCTCGGTGATCTCCATGCGCCGGTCGCGGCCGACCCGCGGCACTTCCTCGGTCTCGATGGTCACCAGCAGCACCTGCTCGTGCAGCACGTTGTTGAAGCGCACGTTGTGCCAGAGCGCGCGGGGCAGGCCCTCGCGGTTGCTGGCGAGATAGACGGCGGTGCCCGGCACGCGCAGCGGCGGGTTGTCGGAGGCGAGCAGCTGCTGCAGCTGGTAGACGCTGCGATGCTCGCGGGCGATGTAGCTGGCGATGATCACACGGCCCCTGGTCCAGGTATTCATGGTGATGAACAGCGCCGCGCCGACCACGATCGGTACCCAGCCGCCATCGGGAACCTTGAGCAGGTTGCAGAAGCAGAAGGCCAGGTCCAGCAGGAAAATCAGCGCCATCAAAAGCATCAGCGCGCGATCGGGCGCCGATGGCCGCTGCGCCAGCCACATCAGGATCAGCACCGTGTCGATGGCCATGGCGATGGCGATGGCCACGCCGTAGGCGCCGGCCAGCGACTCGGAACTGCCGAAGCCGAGCACCAGCACGATGGTGGCGATGCCGAGCAGGGTGTTGGCGAACGGCACGTAGACCTGGCCGTAGGCCTTCGCCGACGAATGCCGCACTTCCAGGCGGGGCACGTAGCTCAGGCGCACCGCCTGGTGCGCCACGGAGAACACCCCGGAGATCACCGCCTGCGAAGCGATCACCGTCGCCGCCGTGGCCAGCACCACCAGCGCCGGCAGCCCCCAGGATGGCGCCAGCAGGAAGAAGGGGTTGGCGGCCGCCGCGGGGTCGGCGAGCACCAGCGCACCCTGGCCCAGGTAGTTGAGCAGCAGCGACGGCAGCACCAGCGTGTACCAGGCGAGGCGGATCGGGCGCCGGCCGAAGTGCCCGAGGTCGGCAAACAGCGCCTCGCCACCGGTCACCGCGAGGAAGATCGCCGAGACCACCGCCAGGCTGAATTCTCCGTGGTGCAGGATGAAGCCGGCGGCATGGGCCGGGTTCAGCGCCTGCAGCACCGCCGGCTTGCGGGCGATGGCCGCCAGGCCGAGCAGCGCCAGCGTCAGGAACCAGGCGAGCATCGCCGGACCGAACAACCTGCCGATGCGCGCCGTGCCCTGCGCCTGGAAGCGGAACAGGCAGAGCAGGATGAGCAGCGTCAGCGGCACCACCAGCCAGTCGAGGGAAGGCCGGCTGACCGTCAGGCCCTCCACCGCGCTCAGCACCGAGATCGCGGGTGTGATGGCGCCATCGGCGAAGAACAGCGCCGCCCCCAGCAGGCCCATGCTGCCGATGAGGACGCGCCCGCGGGCGACGCGGCCGCCCAGCACCAGCGTGGCCAGCGCCAGCACGCCGCCCTCGCCGCGGTTGTCCGCGGTCAGCACCACGGCGACATACTTGATGCAGACCACGATGATCAGCGCCCAGACCACCAGCGACAGGGCGCCGAGCACGTTCTCCGGCTGGGCCATGGCCGGGGAGATGGCGAGCGCGGCGCGGAAGGCGTAGAGCGGGCTGGTGCCGATGTCGCCGAAGACCACGCCGAGGGCGAGCACCGCCAGCTGGCGTTGCGATTGCGAGGTGTCTGTCATGGCGGGTGGCTGGCTGGATCCGGCGCGCTTTCCCGGCCGCCTGGCGGCCGCGCGCGCGCATTCTAGGCCCGGCGGGGATGCCTAGTCGACCAGACGGTCCACCTTGGCCGCGCAGATGAAGTCGTTCTCCGACAGGCCGCCGATCGCATGGGTCCACCAGGCCACCGCGCAGCGCCCGTAGCCGACCTCGAGGTCGGGGTGGTGACCCTCGGTGTTGGCGATCCAGGCCACGGCATTGACGAAGCTGATGGTGCGGTTGTAGCCGGAGAACTCGAAGACGCGGCGAATGGACTTGCCGTCCGCCGCCAGCTTCCAGTCCGGGTGCAGGGCTGGCATCAGCGCGGCGATCGCCGCCGGTGCCAGCGGCGGCACTCCGCCTTCGCAGGGCTTGCAGCGGCGGCTGGTGAGGTCCGTGCTCGATGTCATGGCTTGCTCCTCCGGTTGGTGGGGAAATGGGCCGCGGGGCCGGCCCGCTCAGTTCAGCGTCGTCAGCGCGACGAAGGTGCCGCCGTTGCGTTCGCAGAGCGTGCGCATCAGGTTGGCGAAGCGCAGGCCGTTGCCCATGCGGCCACCGGCGAACTGCGTCGGGAAGCCCACGCCGTGGATGCGCATCAGCCGGTTGCCGCTGGCATCGGCCTTGTTGATGCGCTCCACGTAGCGGGCCACGGCCTCGACCTGCCCGGTCGGGAAATCGTCGCCGAAGACGTAGATGCTCACCGGCTTGCCGGGCTCGTAGAAGGTGCTGATCGCCTCGGCGATGCCCTCCACCGGGCTCGAGTCGCTGTAGGGGCTCCAGTTCGCCAGCGTGCCGAGGATCTGCTGCCGCGCCGTCGGTGAGTCGGGGATCCACTTGCCGGCATAGCTGGGGAACATGTACTTGCCCTCGTCGCTCATCACCTGGATGCCCCTGATGCGCGGGTAGACGCGCAGCACCTCGGAGATCTTCCGCATCACCAGCTGCCAGGGCCCCTGGAACATGCTTCCCGAGGTGTCGATGACGAAGATGATGTACTCGCTGTCGACGGGGATGCCGCCCACCGTGGCGTCCTTCTCCGGTGCCCGGTATCCGGCCAGCAGCCGGCGCATCTCCTCGGTGAGCCGCTGGCGCGTGGCGAGCAGCTGGCCCTCCAGCTCGCTGTCCACGGCCGGCTGGCGGCTGGCCTGGTACTGGCCGCGGATGCGGCCGAGGTCTGCCTGCAGGCGGGCGATGGTCGCATCCGCGCGCTGGCGGTCGCCCTGCGCGCTCTTCATCTGCCGGTCGAGTTCCGTGGTTTCGCCACGGATGTCGAACAGCTCCTTCTGCAGTGCCGCGATCAGCCCGCGCTCGTCCGCCCGGGCCTGCTCGATGATGCGCGGCTCGGCCGCCTTGGTGATCAGCAGCAGCATGATCACCGCGCCGAAGGCGCAGCACATGCCGTCGAGGAAATACAGGCTGAAGATCTCCAGTTCGCGACGCTTGCGGCGCATCAGGGCCAGTCCTGCGAGGGAGTGATGAGCGAGCCGCCGCTGGCGTAGGCCAGATCCCAGAAGTAGCCGGCGGCATCCGGATCGCCGTCCATGGGGAACAGCAGCACGTTGACCGGCAGGCGCCGCGGCAGCGAGCGCACGGCATCCACCATGAACTTCACGCGCCGCTCCTCCTTCACGTCCTCGACCTGCGCGGGCGGCTTCTCGCCCTGGGTCGGCAGGCCATCGGTGATGAGGAAGATGTTGTCCGGCTGCGGCTGCAGCTGCTTCACCACCGCGAAGGCGTTGATGAGGCTGGTGCCCTTGTCCGGCACCAGCTTGCGCACCGCCGCCACGGCCGCCGTCAGCTCGGATCCGTCGCGGACCTCGAGCCAGCGCCCGCCGGTGCCGTCGAGCACCGCCTGCGCCTGCTCGTTGAAGGCATAGATCTGCACCCTGGTGCCGGGCCGGATCTGCGCCGTGAGCCAGTCCACCGTGCGCACCGCCTGCTGCCACTTCGGCGCGCGGATCTTGCGCGCATCGGCCATGTTGCGGAAGCGCACCACGTTGACATAGGTGCGCCCGAGCATGCTGGTGGAGGCATCCAGCAGGATCAGCACGTGGCTGCCGCCCATGCGGATACCGGTGAGGTACTGGCGGTTGCCCTCGCCGGTGAAGCTGCGCAGCTTCTGCCCGCTGCCCGCCTTCTCGGTGGTGCGCGCGGCCAGGCGCTGGTTGGATTCCTCCAGCTGCTTCACGTCGGCGCGCAGCTGCTCGATGCTTTCGCGCCGTGCGCTGCTGTCGCCCTGGGCCTGCGAGACCTCGGCCTGCATGCGCGCCAGCATCACCGCCAGCCGCGCTGCCTCCTCGGCCAGCACCTTCTCGTCCTTCTGGTCGTCGTCCAGCGAATTGCGCAGCCGCACCAGGTTCTTGCGCGCATCGAGCACCTCCTGCTCCAGCCGCGTGGTCTCGCTGCGCAGGTCCGCCCTGGCGTCGCGGGCATTGCTGGACACCTGGGAGTTGATGATGACGAAGGTCAGCACCACGGCGCCGAAGCCGCAGGTGATGGCGTCGAGGAAGGACCAGCTGAAGACGTTCAGCTCACGGCGCTGGCGCATCGACGCCCTCCTCGGCCAGCAGCCGCAGCTCCACCGGCGGCTGGCCGATCTCGATGCGGTCGCCCGCATGCAGCACGGCGGAGCCTTCCACGGCCACGCCGTTGAGGCGGGTGCCGTAGCGGCTGTGGTCGTGCAGCAGCACGCGGCCGGCCTCGAGCACGAGGCTGCAATGCCGGCGCGACAGGCCCTGCAGCGAAGCGGGCAGCTGCAGGCCGTACTCGCCGTCGGCGAGCTGCGAGCCGATGCGCAACGGCCGGCCGTCGAGCCGCAGCAGGCGATGGCCGTAACACAGGTGGCTGGGCCGCGCGGCGGCCACCACGGCCAGGACGCTGCCTTTGTCCCGATGCGACGGCAGGGGCGGACGGTCCCAGGGCAGCTGCGTCGCCAGCGCGAGCGCCCCGGACGGCGCCGTGGGTGCCAGCCGCAGCGCGCCCAGCGCCGCCGCGCCCGGCTCCAGCGTGACGATCTCCCAGCCCGGCAGCCCTGCCAGGCTTTCCAGCAGTCCCGGATAGCCGGCCAGGCGGTCGGGTACCTGCAGCACCGCTCCGGCGGCGGGCGGCGCCAGCGCGCGCAGCCGCTGCAGCAGCCGCTCGGCCGCCTGCGTCACCGCCGCGCGCAGCTCCGCCGCGCTGACCTCGGCGGCGAATTCGCTGCCGCGGTAGCTGATGGACACCCGGCGCGATTCATGCCCCGCCAGGTCGGCCAGCCAGCCGGCGAGGCCGGCGTACAGCTGGCGCTCGCTTCCGTCATCGTGGAACGGATCGAAGCGGCTGGCACGCAGCAGCGCCGCGCCGATGGCCCGCGCGCAGGCGCGATCCAGGGCCTGGAAGGACAGCCAGTCGAGGCGTTGCGCGGTATCGCGCGAGGCACCGTCCGCCTGGCCGATGTGCGTCAGGCCGGCATCGTGCAGCGTGAGTTCCAGGTGCCAGAGCTCGCGGCCGGGCGCGGGCCGGCGCGAAGCCGCCACCGCCGAGTCGACCAAGCCGGCGAGCGGCAGGCCGGCATCGCGCGCCAGGCCGAGCAACAGCCCGAGCTGGCGCGCCGACCAGCTGGACGGCACCGCGGCCACCAGCGCCTCGCAGCCGGATGGCAGGGCGGCGCGCAGCTGCAGGAGCTGCGCCTGCACGATATCCGCGCTGCTGCGCCAGGAGCCCAGCGGCCGCGGCAGCGGGCCATCGTCCAGGTCGCGCCAGTGGCGCGTGGAAACCGGCGCCGCCGCCTCGCCGGCTGCCCTGCCCAGCGCCCCCGTGGCCGCCGCCAGCCCCGGCTCCGCCCACAGCACACGCCCCGCCGCGGCCAGGGTCAGCGCGGCATCGTTGAGGTCCACTGCGGCAGTCGCCATGCCCGTACTGCTCCCGCTGCGGCCGCTCAGCTCACATGCAGGTGGCGGATCAGGTTGTCCTCGCACCAGGCCTCGGCATCCAGGGCCAGGCGTTCCTGGATCAGCTGCAGCTGGTGCACCAGGAACATCAGGGTGATGCAGGTCAGCAGCGCCACCAGCGTCGCGTTGAACGCCGAGCCGAGGAACTGGGTCACCGGCGTCACGTCACCCTCCACGGCGCGGTGCGCCATGCGCAGCGCCAGGCCGATGCCACGCACCGTGCCGACGAAGCCGATGGCGGGGATGGCCCAGACGATGAAGCGGATCATCGCCATCTCGGAATCCAGGCGGTTGGCTTCCGACTCCACCAGCCGGTGCATCGAGGTGGCGACATCCTGCAGGTTGCGCACCGCGCCGAAGCGGCGCAGCGTGTGGGTGATGACCCGCGGCAGCAGCAGCTCGCGCTGGCCCGCCGGCAGCGCCTCGATGTGGCGCACGTACTCGCGGCTGTCCTCCGGCAGGATGCGCATGCCCTCGGCGATCGGCAGCAGCGGCTGCTCGAACAGCCGCCGCTCCTGCGCCACCAGCCGCCACTTGTAGCCGATCAGCGCCAGGCACCACACCGAGAGGATCAGGCAGGCCTCGGGCTCGAAGTCGCGCACGGTGACGAACAGCGAGGCGGGCGCCTCGTAGTTCGGGTCCTTGCGCATGGCGGCGAGCTGCGCGGCGAGGATGGCCTCGGCGTTCGGGTAGATCACCGTGACGTAGAGGGCGTGCACGACGATCACGGCGATCACCAGCGCGAACATCTGGAACACGGCTTCCTGGCTGAAGGTGCGGTTCATGCTGGCTTGACCTCGGAAATGATCGGGGTGCTGGCGGCGGCTCAGATGTCGGATGGCAGGGCGATGGCGAGGTCGGCGGCGAGCGGCTTCGACGGCCGGAACTCCTGCAGCTCATCGGCGGAGGGCTTGCCGGCAAGCTCGGCCTGGGCGCGGCGCAGCTCGGCATCGAGTTCCTCGCGGCTGAGTTCGGGCGGCTTTGCCGGCGCCGCGGCGCCACCGGCGCCGCCGGCTGGTGCAGCGGGCTCCGCAGCCGGGGCCTGCGCGAGGGCCGCGGCGGCCGGCTGCGGGCCGAGCCAGGCATCGGTGACCGTACGCGCCGCCCAGGTGGACCCCAGCCCGGCCGCCATCACCAGTCCCACCTTGAATATCTGCATGGTCGTTCCCCCTTGCCTCGCCCCGGGCTCAGTCGGCGTTGCGGGCGAGGCGGAAGCCGACATCCAGCCGGCCCTGGTCGCCGAAATCGCGGTAGGCGAAGCGCAGCTCGCTGATGCTGGCCTGGCGCCAGCTGGAGCCGCGGATCACGTGGTACTGGCCGGTATCGGCACCCTGCGGGTCGACGAGCACGGCATCGCCCGCGCCGTACACGCTGTAGCGGTCGTTCACCCACTCCGCGGCATTGCCGCCGAGGTCGAAGAAGCCGAGCGGACTCGGCCGGAAGCGGCCGACCGGCGCGGTCACCGGATAGCCGTCGTCGTAGTCGCCGAGCACGTTGGCGACGATACCCCTGGCGGACTTGTCGGCGAAGTTGCCGGACTCGGGTTCAGGCGGCATCTGGTCTCCCCACGGGTAGCGGCGCTCGCCACCGCCGCCATTGTAGCGGCTCGCCCACTCCCACTCCGCCTCCGTGGGCAGGCGATAGCCCCGGGTCGCGGGCTCGGCCAGGCGCAGCGCGCCATCGCGCAGCACGTAGGCCGGCGGCAGGCCCTCGCGGTCGCTCAGCCAGTTGCAGTAGCTGGCCGCGTCCTCCCAGCCGAGCATCACCACCGGGTGATCGCTGCCTGCGAGCTGCTTGTACTTCTCGGCACCCGAGGTGTGGCTGGGCCGGAACTCGCGGTACTCGCGGTTGGTCACCTCGCGCAGGCCGATGTAGTAGGCGCGCGTGATGCGCACCCGTCGCTGGGTCTCGTTGGGCCGCCGGCCCTGCTCCCGGCGCGGCGCGCCGGTCTCGAACTCGCCGGGACCGACCAGCCGCAGCTCCTGGCCCTGCTTCGTGGTGACCGTCTTCGGCACCGCTGCCATCACCGCCTGCTGCGGTGTCAGCAGGCGCGCCTGCACCCGCTGCGGCATGCCCGGCCGCGGCGTCACCTCGGTGACGTAGCTGGCATAGCCCGCCTTGCGCAGCTCGATGCGATGGGGCACCGCGAGCAGCTGCAGCTCCTGTCCGGCGGGGCCACGCGCGACGCCATCGACGAGGACCTCCGCATCCGGCGGCTCGCTCTCCACGCGCACCACGCCGAGCCGGGCCGCCAGTTCCACGTGCAGCGACGCCGAACCACGGCGCTCCACGGCGACGCTGCGCGTGGCGGTCTCGTGGCCGGGCTTCGCCACCAGCACCGTGTGGGAGCGACCCGGGGCGATCTCCGTCTCCAGCGGTGTCACGCCGCGGTAGCGGCCATCGATGCTGACCGCGGCGCCCGCCGGCAGGCTCACCACCTCCAGCAGGCCATCGGCTTCCTGCAGGGTCACCGGTGGCAGCGTCAGCTTCTGCCCGGCCGTCACCTGCAGCGACTGGCGCCAGGGCTTGTAGCCTTCGAGCCGCAGCTCGATCTGCGCCTGGCCGCTGGCGACCGGCACGGTCGCCGGCGTGACGCCCAGCGCCTCCCCGCCCACGCTGATGCGCGCGCCGGGCGGCTCGCTGCGGATGTCGACATCGGCCCAGTCGGGCACGAGCGCCACCCGCACGGCCTGGCGCTCGCCGCGGCCGGTGACTTCCACCGTGGTCTCGTAGGGCTGGTAGCGGGCGGCCACCACGCGCAGCCGGTGGCTGCCGGCGGCCACGGCATAGCTGCCATCGGCCGCGGGCTGCTGCGGCTGGCCGTCGACGCTCAGCTGCAGGGACCCGCTCGGAGCACCCTCCAGCACCAGTCGCCCGGGCAGCGGCTTCAGGCTGAAATGGAAATCCTGGCTGCGCTCCTCGCCCACCACCAGTGGCGCCGTCAGCGGTTCGTGGCCATCGGCCGCCAGTTCCACGGTGTAACGGCCCGGGTGCAGCAGGTAGCGCCCACCGAGCTGCAGTGGCAGCCAGCTGCCACGCAGCGTCACCCGCGCCTGCGCCGGCGTCACCTGGATGCCGACGGCCCGCGCGGTGAACAGTTCCAGCGCCAGCAGGGCCAGCAGCGCGAGGCTGCCGTACAGCCACCAGGGCCGGCGGCGGCGCCCGGCCGGTGGCGGCGCCCGCAGGCGCTCCGCCGTGATGGCCGGCCCGGGCGCGGCGGCCGCCGTGGCTGCCACCGGCGGCAGCGTCGCGTACTCGGTGTCCGTGTAGGCCACCGAGAAGCGCAATGCCTCGGCATCGAAATGGCATTCGATGCGCAGCGCGCCGGCGGTGATGACATCGCCGTCCTCCAGCCAGCCGGTGGCGGCTGCGGGCGCGGCGTTGACGGCCAGGGTCGTGCCACCGGCGGCCGCACTGGCCGTGGCCTGCAGGAAGGGGCGCCCATCGAGGCAGCCGATGAGGCCGAGGATCTCCCCGGTGACGGGACCGGGTACGCGGATGTCGGCCGCCGAGCCGCTGCCGATGCGGATCGGCAGCTCGGCGTCCGTGAGCCGCCGTGTGCCCGCCGGCGAACCGATGACCAGCGGGCGGTTCAGATGGCGTCCTCGCAGCGCACTACCACCGGCGGCTGCGCGCCGCCCGCAACCACGCGAAAGCTGCGACGCACGTCGCGATAGCCGGCGCGCGCGCCGACGGCCGTGTAGGTGCCGGGGCGCAGCGCCAGCGTGCGCGTGCTGAAGGCGCCGAGGCGCCCCACCTTGAATATGGTCACCTCGGTGAGGTTATCGGACTCCAGCTGCACCGGCACCGGGGTGGCGCCGACGCTGACCAGGCGCTCGAGTTCGGCAACCTGCCCGGAGAGCAGCGGGCCCGGTTGCGGCGTCTCCTTCGCCGTCTCCCTGGCGGTGGCGAGCAGGCTGCGCGCCGCGGCAAGCACGGCGTCGTCGTTGAAGTGGTCGGCGTTGGCGATCGCGGCGCGCAGGCGCGTGTCGAGGTCCAGCCGCGCGCGGACCCGCTCCTGGCCTTCGCGCGCGGCCACGAGGTTGGCATCGACGCCGAGCATGGCCTCGTAACTGCGTGCGGCATCGCCCCAGCGCTCGGCCTGCTCGAAGGCGCGGGCCTCGGCCTGCCGTGCCGCGAGCTGGGCGAGCTTGCTGTCGGCATCGAGTTGCGCCAGGGCTGCCTGTGCCGCGGCATCCCCCGGCTGCGCCTGCAACGCGGCGGTGAAGGCCGCGCGCGCGGCGCCACTGCGGCCCGCGGCCTGCTCGGCGAGGCCGCGCGCCATCTGCGTCTCGTAGCTGTCGCGCGCCACGGCGCGGGAGAGCCGCGTCACGCCCTCGCCGGCCGGCGCCGAGGCCGGATCGAGCGACGCCGCCTGGCGGTACAGCTCGAGCGCCTGCGCGCGCTGGCCGGCGCCTTCCGCTGCCTGGGCCCGCGACAGCAGCGCCAGCAGCTGGTCGAGGTGGCCGGCGCGCTCCAGCCCGCGGCGGGCGGCGGCGTTGCCGGGATCCACGGCCAGGGCCGCGGTGAAGCCCGCGGTGGCCTCGGCCTGCCGACCGGCGAGCAATCCCGCCTCGCCGGCAGCCAGGGTATCGGCGAGCCGCCGTGGCGCGCTCGCCAGCAAGGCGCGGCCCAGTGTCGTGGCCGAACGGTAGCCCGCCAGCGCCGCGGCCAGGTCCCGCCCGCGATAGGCCGCATCGGCAGCCTGGGCCTGCTCGCGCAGGGCAGTCCAGTCGGCGCCACCCCAGCGTTCGGCCCCGGCCTTCTTCAACTCGTCGTCGAGGCGCAGGAACTCGCCCAGCGCCCCATCGAGTTCGGCGCTCGATACCGGCTGCGCGGACGCCGGCGGTGGGTTCGACGTTGCCGCTGATTCGGCCGCGACGGCCGGCGACGCGGCCGGCACCGGCGCTGCCGGGGGTGCCACCCGCGGCGCGCGCGCGCGCATCCAGTCCGGCAGGAAGCCGATGACCAGCACCGCCACGACCAGCAGCAGCGCCAGGCCGCCGTACACAGCCGCCGCGGGCAGGCCCCGGCGGCGCGGCGGGCCCGCCGCGGCGGGCGCCTGCGCCGTGGCGCGTCGCGCCACGGCAAGGATGCCGCCAGCGGCCGCCGGGTCGTTGGCCTGAAGAGCGGCCTGGGCATCGTCCAGAATCGCCGCCAGCGAGGCACGCAGCGCCGCGGCGCTCGCCGGACGGCGCGCCGCATCCTTGTCCAGTGTCGCGGCCAGCAGCGCGCGCAGCGCCGCAGGCAGCGCCGCGCCACCGAGGTCGGTCATCGGGATGCGCGGCGCCTCGCTGCGGATGCGCATCGCGTCCACGGCGGGATGGAACAGCGGCTCACCCGCCAGCAGCTCGCAGGCCATGGCGCCCAGGGCATAGACGTCATCGGCGACGGCGGGCGGCGCGCCATCGAGCTGCTGCGGGCTCATCGCCGGCAGCGTGCCGCCCCGGTCCCCGGCTGCCGTGCCGAAATCGCTGATGAGCCAGCGGCCATCCGCCTCGTGCAGCACGTTGGCCGGCTTGAGATCGCGGTGCACGATGCCCTGGCGGTGCGCGTGATCGAGCGCCTCGGCCACATCCAGCAGCGCGGCGAGCACGCTGCGCCACCCGGCGCCGCGGAGCTGGCCGAGGTCCCCGCCCTCGACACGGGGCATGACCACGCAGGCCGGCGGCCCGTCGATGAACTCCAGCGGACGCAGGATGCCCGGATGCACGAGCGCGCGCGCCTGCAGGAACCCGGCACGCAGCAGCTGCGCGTCAGCGGCCTCGTCACCGGCGATCTTCAGCGCCACCGGGCGGGCCTCTGCCCCGTCCTCGGCGGCCCAGACCTCGGCGTGGCCGCCGCGGCCGAGCAGGCGCAGCAGCCGGAACCGCCCGGCCACGGTGCTTCCCGCCGTCAGCTGTGGCATGCGCGCTGGCGCTCAGCCGCTGGCGGCCGGCGCGGCGGCTGCGGGTGGTGGCGGCAGGCCGGTTTCCTTTTCATAGATCTGCCGCAGCAATTGCCGCCATTCCTTGTAGCGCTCCTCGGCGCTGCCGGTCAGGCGCAGGGTCTGGCCCTCGACCTCCACCACCAGCGGCTCGGCCTCCGCCTCCAGCGACTTGCCCTGCTCCTTCAGGCCTTCGCGGGCAATGCTGGCCTCGGCGGACTTGCCCATGCCCGCCTTGATGCCTTCGATGCCGCCCATGACGCCGACCATGGTGACGGCGCTGTTGCTGCCACCGGAGCCCTCGTAGAGCACGGCGCCGAGGATGGCGGCACCGCCGAGCAGGTAGCGCAGCATCGCCGAGCGCTTGAGGTCCTGGTACTTGATCGTCTCCTCGCGCGACACCTTGCGCCAGTCCTCGTAGGGCCCGGTGAGGTCGTAGTAGAGCGAGGCGTAGTACTCGTTGAGCGTGTCGGCCACCGCATACTCGCGCTCGCGCACGGCGCGCATGCGCACCAGCATCGGGTCGTCGGCCGCAGGCAGCCGCTGCAGGCTGTAGATCCCGTTGCGGCCCTTCGCCAGGTAGCCCTCGAAGGCGCTCGGCACCAGGTCCGCCGCATAGCGCAGCTCCGCCACCTCGTGCACGGCCTGCAGCTCCCGCGCCGAGAGCTTGCGGCGCGCTTCCAGCAGGTCGTTGGCGATCTCGTTGTAGACGTTCTGGTACGGATCCTGCGTCCGGTCGCGGTACTTCGAGTAGGCCTTCTCGGGAACCCGCGTCCGGTAGGTCTTGTTCAGCCACTCGCGACCGGTGGCGTCCCAGGCGCCGGCGCGGATCACCACGTCCAGGCCATCGGACTGGTCGATGCGGCCCCAGACCAGCAGGTCCACCGAATCGGACTTCTCCGGCAGCACCCACACCGGGCCCCACTGGCCGCTCGCCTCCAGCGTGGTCTTGAGGTGGAAGGGCATGTAGCGCGCCTCGGCGCGCCGCACCTCCGGGAACACCAGGCTGTCGGCATCGGCGTCGCCCTCGGCGACACCGGGATCGAACAGCACGATGCCGACGTCGAGCAGTTCGGCCTCGGGCACCTGCTGCTCGGTGCGCTCCAGTGCCACCGTGTCGTACTTGATGTTGCGCGAGGTCGAGCACGCCGTGAGCAGCAGGACCGCCGCCATCGCCGCGACCACGGCAGCGGCACGCAACCAGCGGCGGTTCAGCACGGCCGCCACGGCTGCCTCACTTGCGGATGCCGGTATGCCGGCGGTACTGGTCCCATAGCGCCTCGCGTACCTTGGGGTCCTTCTCGGCGAGCGCCGCCTCGCGCAGCTGCCGGGCCACCTGGTCCTCGCCCGTGCCGTCCTGGGGAATGTCGGCGGGAATGTCCGGCGCCGCGCTGCCCGCCTGCTCCGCGCCCCTGCCCGAGGTGCCGCTGCCGGCATTGCCCGGCTGCTGCTGACCCGGACCGCCCGCTTCACTGCCACCGGCGCTGCTGCCCGTGTTGGCGGCACCGGCCTCGGCCGTGCCGCCGCCGGCGTTACCGCCCGGCATCCCGGCCGGTCCGGCGGCACCACCCGGACCGGTATCCGCGACACCGCCGGGGAAGCGGCCGCCCGCCACGCCGGTGCCCTTCACGGCGCCGGCATCCGCCGCCTCGCGTGACTGCGCACCCTGGCCCGAACCCTTGCCCGCCGAAGCCAGCACTTCCCGCTCGCGGGCGATCTCACCGTCGAAATCACCGAGCGACTTGTCGAAGGCACCCTGCGGATCATCGCCACCGCCGCCTGCACCGGCCTGGCCGACCTGGCCGGACTGGCTCGCCTGCCCAGCCTGACCAACCTGGCCGCCATGGCCCGACTGGCCATGCTGACTGACCTGGCCTGACTGGCCCGACTGGCCCGACTGGCCCGACTGCCCGGCCTGGCCAACCTGGCCTGTCTGGCCACTCGAGCCGCCCTGGCTGCTCTGGCCGGACTGGCTGCCGGACTGGCCCTGCCGGCCACCCTGGGTGCCGCCTGGACTGCCTGCCTGGCTGCCTGCCTGGCTACCGGCCTGGCCACTGCCCTGGGCGCCGGGCAGACCCGCCGTTTGCCCACCCGGCTTGCCCGCGGTACCGGAGGCACCCTGGCTGCCCGAACTGCCCGGGGGCGGGCTGCCCATGCCACCGGACGGGGGCTGCCCCGCCCCGCCGGAGGGCGACTGCTGGCTGGCGCTGCTGCAGGCCGCCAGCACGACCGCCAGCAACAGCCCGGTACCGGCCAGGCGGCCGCCGGGACGCGGGGCGTTGCGGGAAACGGCGATCATGGTGACGATTATATCGTCAGGCCCGCAGGCCCATCGGTCGCCAATGGCGCGGGGCCGGCCGGAAACGTGACATCCTCCTGAACATTGGAAGCGCGCCGGCCGCGCGGGTTCCCCGCCCGGAACGCCTGGCGATGCATCGCTGCCCCGACGGGCATCTGCTAGCATCCCGGCCCGCCGGAAATCGTCAAATCGCCCGCAAGGAGTCGCCCATGGCACCCGCCGACGCCCTGGCCAGCAACCTGGCCAATCTCAGCAGCAAGACCGGTGCCGAGGTGCACCTGAGCGACTGGCTCACCATCACCCAGGAGATGGTGGACGACTTCGCCCGCGCCACCCGCGACCTGCAGTGGATCCACGTCGATGCGAAGCGCGCCGCCGCCGAATCACCCTACAAGGGCACCATCGCCCACGGCTACTTCACCCTCTCGCTCTATCCCTACCTTCGCGGCCTCGTGGACGCGTCGAAGCCGCTGTTCCCCGGCGTGAAGAACATCATCAACTACGGCATCAACAAGCTGCGCTTCCCCAACGCGGTGCCAGTCGGCAGCCGCATCCGCGCGCGCTGCCGGCTGCTGGCGGTGGCCGAGGTGAAGAACAGCATCGAGCTCACCGAGGAATACACGGTGGAGATCGACGGCCAGTCGCGGCCGGCCTGCGTCGCCGAATGCGTCATGCGGCTGTACTTCTGAGGGCCGCTGCCGATGTCCAGTGATCTGATCGTCAGGCGCCGCGGCGCCGTCCTCCACCTCACCCTCAACCGCCCCGAGAAGCGCAACGCCCTGGCGCTGACCCTGCTCGACGAGATCGGCGCCACGCTCCGCGAGCATGCCGCCGACACCGGCATCCTCTGCGCCGTCATCAGCGGCGCCGGCGACAAGTGCTTCGCCGCCGGCGGCGACCTGCAGGAACTCGACGCCATCCGTTCGGCGGACGACACCCGCGCCATGAGCCGCCGCGGCCGCGCCGCGCTCGACCAGGTGCGCGCCTTCCCAGTGCCCGTCATCGCCACGCTCAACGGCCCGGCGCTCGGCGGCGGCGCCGAACTCGCGCTCGCCTGCGACCTGCGCATCGCCGCGCCCCACGCCGAGATCGGCTTCCTGCAGGCGCAGCTCGGCGTCACCACCGCCTGGGGCGGCGGTATCGACCTCGCCCTGACCGTCGGCGACCGGCGCGCGCTGCGCATCCTCGCCACCGCCGCGCGCATCGCACCGGCGCGCGCGCTCGAGATCGGCCTGGTCGACTGGATCTGCGCGCCCGGCCAGGCACTGGAATCCTGCCTCGACAGTTTCCTGGAGCCCTACCTCTGCCGCACCCGCGCCGTGCTCGAAGGCTGCAAGGCCCCCGTCGCCGCCGCCCGCCGCCGCGCCCACGCCGAACTCGCACCCGTCGAGGAACAACACTTCATCGCCAGCTGGACCAGCGAGGCCCACTGGACCGCCGTCGCTGCCCTGAGAAAATGAGAAAAGGTGCCTGACTTATTTTTCTGCGATGCCCCATGAAGAGAGGTGCCTGACCTATTTCCCCCGCAGCTCCCTCCTGAGGATCTTCCCCACGTTGGACTTCGGCAGCGAGTCGCGGAACTCGACGTGCTTCGGCACCTTGTACGCGGCCAAGTGCTCGCGGCAGATGTTGCGGATGTCGTCGGCGGTTGCCGTCTTGCCCGGCCGCAGCACCACGAACACCTTGACGGCCTCGCTGGTACCGGCGTCGGGCACGCCGATGCAGGCGGCTTCCAGCACCGCCGGGTGCAGCATCACCACATTCTCGATCTCGTTCGGATAGGCCTTCAGCCCGGAGACCGAGATCATGTCCTTCTTGCGGTCGACGATGCGCATGTAGCCGTCGGCGTCCATCACCGCGATGTCGCCGGTCTTCAGGTAGCCGTCGCGGGTCATGACCTCACCGGTGGCCGTGTGGTTGCCCCAGTAGCCCTGCATCACCTGCGGCCCCTTCACGCAGATCTCGCCGGGCTCGCCCACCGGCATCTCGCGCTCCTCGTCATTGCGCAGCGAGACATCCGTGCCCGGCAACGCCAGCCCGATGCTGCCGCTCCAGGCGGCGAGATCCGGACGGTTGGAGCTGACCACAGGGGAGGCCTCCGACAGGCCGTAGCCCTCGAGGATCTCGGTGCCGGTCACCGCGGCCCACTGCTTCGCGGTGGCCTCCATCACCGCCATGCCGCCGGCGGAGACGATCTTCAGGTGCGAGAAGTCCACGGTCTTCAGCTCGGGGTGGTTCGCCAGGTGCTGGTACAGCGTGTTGACGCCGGTGATGGCCGTGAACTGCCAGCGCCGCAGCTCGCGGATGAAGCCCGCCATGTCGCGCGGATCGGTGATCAGCACGTTGAGCCCGCCCTGCTCGGTGTACGCCAGGCAGTTACAGGTCAGCGCATAGACGTGGTAGAGCGGCAGCGCGGTGATCACCACCTCCTCGCCCGGGCGCTGCACGCCCGCGAACCAGGTATTGATCTGGCGCACGTTGGCCAGCAGGTTGCCGTGGCTGAGCATGGCGCCACGGGCGAGGCCGGTGGTGCCGCCCGTGTACTGCAGGCAGGCCAGGTCCGCAGCGCGCGGCTTCACCGGCTGCAGCGCACCGGCATGGCGCAGCGCCGTGTCGAAGCGGATGGCGCGCGGCAGCCGGTAGCGCGGCACCATGCGGCGCACATGGCGCACCACGAAGTTCACCAGCTGACGGCGCGGGAAGGCCAGCATGTCGCCGATTTCCGTGACGATGACATGGCGCACCGCGGTCTGCACCAGTGCCTCCTCCAGCACGGCGCCGGCGTTGGCGACGATGACGATCGCCGTGGCGCCCGAGTCCCTGAGCTGGTGCGCCAGCTCGCGCGCCGTGTAGAGCGGGTTGACGTTGACCACCACCAGTCCGGCGCGCCACACGCCGTAGAGCGCCACCGGGAACTGCAGCAGGTTCGGCAGCATGATCGCCACGCGCTCGCCGCGCGCGAGACCCAGACCGCCCTGCAGGAAGGCAGCGAAACGCTCGCTCAGGCGGTCGAGCTCGGCGAAGCTGATGTCCCGCCCGAGGTTGCTGAACGCCGGCCTCGCGGCGAATTGCCGGCAGGCGCGCTCCAGCATGCCCACCAGCGAGTCCGCCGGATCGATTTCGATGTCCGGGGGAACCCCGGGCGGGTAGCTCCGCAGCCAGATCCTGTCCATGAAATTCCCAGGGCTCCTATTCGATGGTCAGTTCACGCAGCAGCGCATCGGCGCCATAGATCTCCCCCAGCGCCAGCACCATCACGGCCGGGTGCACCGCCACCGCGCGGTTCAGCGCCGCGTCGTAGCCATAGTCGCCACCGATGGAATGCAGGTTGCCGTCGAAGATCAGCCCGACGAGGCGCCCGCGCGCGTCGATGACCGGGCTGCCGGAGTTGCCGCCGATGATGTCGTTGGTGGTGGTGAAATTGAACGGCGTGTCCAGGTTGACCCGCGCCTGCGCCTGCAGCCAGCGCGACGGCAGGCGGAAGGGCGGCTGGCCGGTGGCGCGGGCGTAGAGCCCGTCGAGCCGGGTGAACGGCGCCACGTCGTGGTCGCCCTCGCGCCAGCCCTGCACCGCACCGTAACTCAGGCGCAGGGTGAAGGTGGCATCGGGGTAGCTGCGGGTGCCGTGGATGGCGAAGCGCGCCCGCGCCAGCCGCTCCTCCGCGGCGCGTATCGGCGCCTCGACCTGGTCGTCATGGCGCCGCCGCAGGGCCGCGGCCTCCGGCTCGAGCCGCAGCGCCAGCGCCAGCAGCGGATCGTCCGCCGCCTCCACCGCCGCCAGCCCGCCATTCCACAGCTGCTCGCGGAAGGCCGGATCCGCCAGGCGCGTGTCGCGCACCAGCCTGGCGGCCAGGTTGCGCGGGGCCTCGCGCCCCAGCGCCAGGCGCACCGCCGGGTCATCCACCCCCAGGTACTCGACCAGCTTCTCCAGCGAGTAGCCGAGGCGCAGCGTCTCGAATGCCGGGTACACCGGCTGCGGCGCCAGCAGCTCCTGGCGCAGCTGCGGGAGGGCCGTTTCGCTGAACTCGCGCCGCCGCTGCTCGTTGGGCTTCTCACGCTCGATCGCCGCGCGCACCAGCAGGCGCGCGGCCGAGGCCAGCTCGCCCTGCAGCGCTGCGCCGCGCTCGAGGAACAGGTAGCGGTCGTAGAACGCAGCGTAGCCTGCCAGCGCCCTGTCGATGTCCGCCCAGGCGCCGGATGCGGCCCTGAGGCGCGGATCGGCCGCCACCGCGGTCCGCAGCGCCTGCTCGTCCTTCTCGCGCGCGGACATGAAACGGTGGTCGAGCAGCGTCGCCATCTGGTTGCGCCGGACCTTCAGCGCATTCTCCAGCGAGAACAGCGGCGCCTCGGCGATGCGCGCCGGCTCCGCGCCGCCGCTGGCGAACTGCAGGTAGCGGCCGCGCAGCTCGGCGGCGCGCAGCAGCCAGTGCCCGAGCTCGTACTCGCGCTCGAAGCGCAGCTGCGCCACGGTCTGCAGGCGCTGCGTGCTGCCGGGATGCCCGGCGACGAACACCGCCTCGCCGGGCGCGGCGCCGGCGCGGCGCCAGCGCAGGAAGTCCGGCGTCTGCGCGGGCCTGCCATCCACGTACAGGCGCAGCAGCGCGAAATCGAGGTCCCAGCGCGGGAAGCGGAAGTTGTCGAGGTCGCCGCCGAAGAAGGCGATGTCGGCTTCCGGCGCCAGCACCAGGCGCACGTCGGCATAGCGGCGGTAGTGATAGAGGAAGTACTGCCCGCCGCCATACAGCGTCACCGCCTCGCAGGAATGCGGGTCGCCGCGGTGGCGCCAGTCGTCCTCGCAGGCCTGCTCGAGCCGGGTGAGCGTCGCCTTGCGCCGCTCGTTCGCGGCCGGTCCGGCGCCGTCGCCCACGGCGGCCTGCACGGCAGCGGTGATGTTCTCGATGCGCTCGAGGATGGACGCCTGCTCGGCCGCGCAGCGCTCCTCGCCGGCGCGATCGGCGGCGAGGAACCCCGCGCCGGCGACATCGCGCGCCGGGCCGGACAGGCGCTGCAGGCAGTCGCGCACGCAGTGCTCGTTGGTCAGCACCAGGCCGGAAGGCGAGACGACGGAGCCGGTGCAACCGCCCTCGATACGCACCGTCGCCCGGCGCACGCGGTCGAGCCAGTCCTGGTCGATGTTCACGCCGTAGCGGCTGCGCACCGCGTCGCGCGGGAACTGGTCGAACGTCCACATCCCCTCGTCGGCCTGCGCCGGCCGCGGGGCGGCGGCGACGCTGGCCAGGGCGGCAGCCGCGAGGGCTGCCATCACGAAGCGCCGGGTCATGTCG
The DNA here is from genome assembly GCA_015709695.1 of Gammaproteobacteria bacterium. Classification (NCBI taxonomy): domain Bacteria; kingdom Pseudomonadati; phylum Pseudomonadota; class Gammaproteobacteria; species Gammaproteobacteria bacterium. The sequence continues at coordinate 1,816,170 of CP054183.1, forward strand.
GGCGGATTCCTCCGGAGAGCCGGAGCCATTGTGGCATCGGGTTGGCCAGCCGCAAATGGCATAATCACGTCTGGCCTGCCAGGTTGCGGGCCGGCTCCGCGCCGGCTGGCCCTGGCGGCGCGCCAGCTGCAGTTGCCCGGAATCGCCACCTTGACCCGATCGAGAATCCCCCACTTCTACCGCATGTCGCCTGCCGAGCGCGTCCGCGCCGTGCACGAGCGCGGCCTGCTCACCGACGCCGACCTCGAGCGGCTGGCGCGCGGCGAGGCCACGCTCGACGTCAACGCCGCCGACAAGATGATCGAGAACGTCATCGGCGTCCTCGGCATGCCCATCGGCCTCGGGCTCAACTTCCTGATCAACGGCCGCGACTACGTGGTGCCGCTGGCGGTGGAGGAACCCTCGATCGTCGCCGCGCTGAGTGCCGCGGCCAAGCTGGCGCGCGGCGCCGGCGGCTTCCGCGCCCGGGCGGGCGCGCCGATCCTCATCGGCCAGATCCAGGTGATCGAGGTGCCGGACATGGCTGGCGCCATGGCGGCCCTGCTGGAACGCCGCCAGGAGATCCTCGACCTCGCCAACAGCCTGCATCCGCGCATGGCCGCACGCGGCGGCGGCGCCGTGGACATCGAGGTGAAAAGCCACCCGATGACCACCATGGACGGCGAGATGCTGGTGATGCACCTGCTGGTGGACACCCGCGACGCCATGGGCGCCAACCTCGTCAACGGCATGTGCGAGGGCGTGGCTTCGCTGGTGGAATCCATCACCGAGGGCACGGTGTTCCTGCGCATCCTCTCCAACCTCGCCGACCGCGCCCTGGCCAGCGCGGAAGTGACGCTGCCGGCGGCGGCCCTCGCCGGCAAGGGCTATTCCGGCGAACGGGTGCGCGACGGCATCATCATCGCCTCGGACTTCGCCTGCGTGGACCCCTACCGCGCCGCCACGCACAACAAGGGCATCATGAACGGCATCGATGCCGTGGCGCTCGCCACCGGCAATGACTGGCGCGCCATCGAGGCCGGCGCCCATGCCTATGCCGCCCGCCTCGGGCGCTACAGCTCGCTGTCGCAGTGGTGGAAGGACGACCAGGGCAACCTGCGCGGCCGCCTCGAGCTTCCCATGAAGGTGGGCATCGTCGGCGGCCCGCTCGAATCCAACCCCGGCGTGGCCATGAACATGCGCCTGCTCGGCGTGAAGAGCGCCCAGGAGCTGGCCGAGGTCATGGCCACCGTCGGCCTGGCACAGAACTTCGCGGCACTGCGCGCGCTCGCCACCGAAGGCATCCAGACCGGCCACATGACGCTGCACGCGCGCAGCGTGGTGAAGGCGGCGGGCACGCCGCCGGAACTCTTCGACGAGGTGCTGGAGCGCGTGCTGCGCGACGGCGACATCAAGGTGTGGAAGGCGCAGGAGCTGCTGGCGGAGCTGCAGCGCGAGCGCCAGGCCGCGGCGGGCGGCACGGTGCTGCGCCGCGCGCCGGACACCGAGGCCGGGGTCGGCCACGGCAAGGTGATCCTGCTCGGCGAGCACGCCGTCGTCTACGGTCGCCATGCCATCGCCCTGCCCCTTCCGGTCACCACCCGCGCCGTGGTGGCGGATGCAGGGCACGGCGTGGAACTCATCATCCCGCGCTGGGGCGTGGAGTACCAGCTGGCCAAGCCGCCGGAGCAGCGGCGCTCCTTCGAGCGTGCCGCCGGCGCCATCCTCGACCGCCTGGGACTCACCGACCGCAACCTGCGCATCGAGGTGTTTCCCGACGTGCCGCGCGGCATGGGTCTCGGCGGTTCGGCGGCGGTGGCCGTGGCCATCATCCGCGCGCTGGACCGGCATTTCCGCCTGGGGCTCGACGACACCGAGATCAACGAGCTGGCTTTCCTCTCCGAGGAGGTCGCCCACGGGCGGCCCAGCGGCATCGACAACACGCTGGCCACCCATGGCCGGGCCCTGCTCTATCGTCGTGGCAACCCGCCGCTGATGGAGCCGCTGCAGATCGACCAGCCGCTGCAGCTGGTGATCGGCATGACGCACAGCGAGGGACTCACCGCCAAGACCGTGGGCAACGTGCGCGAGGCGCGCGAGCGCCACCCGCGCCTGTACGAGAAGATCTTCGATGACATCGACGCGCTGGTGCTGCAGGCCGTGGCCGCCCTGCGCGACCACGACCACCGGGCACTCGGCGAGCTCATGAACATCTGCCAGGGCCTGCTCAATGCCCTGCAGGTCTCCACGCCGGAACTCGAGCGGCTCATCGGCATCGCCCGCGCCGCGGGAGCGCTGGGCGCGAAGCTCACCGGCGGCGGTGGCGGCGGCGCCATGGTGGCGCTGTGCGCGAGCGCAGCCGATGCCGGCCGCGTGCAGCAGGCAGCCGAAAGGCAGGGCTTCCGCGCCATGGCCCTGGCCATCGGGACGCCGCCGTGAGCGCGCTGGGCGCAGCCGCCAACAACCCGCGCGACATGCTGATCCTGGTGGATGCCGCGGACCGCGAGACCGGCTTCCTCTCCAAGGAGGCGTGCCACCAGGGCGCCGGCCGGCTGCACCGTGCGTTCTCGGTGTTCCTGTTCAACCGCGAGGGAGAGCTGCTGCTCCAGCAACGCAGCGCCGCGAAGCCGCTCTGGCCGCTGTACTGGTCCAACAGCTGCTGCAGCCATCCCCGCCAGGGCGAGGCGGTGGAAGCCGCGGCGCGCCGGCGCATCGCCGAGGAACTGGCACTGGGCGCGGAACTGCGCTTCCTCTACAAGTTCGAGTACCGCGCCGAGTATCGCGGCATCGGCGTCGAGCACGAGCTCTGCTGGGTGTTCGCCGGAGTCGCCGACGGCGAGCCGCGCGCCGATGCCGCGGAGGTCGCCGACTGGCGCTACGTCGCCCCCGACGAGCTGACCGCGGCAATCGCCACCCATCCGGAGCAGTACACGCCCTGGCTGCAGCTGGAATGGGCGCAGATCAGCACGCAGTACCTGCCGGGAATCCATGCGCAGGAACTCCAGCGGCACCCATCCACTCTGAAGTAATCCCGAACCCAGGAACCAAGGAGAAGAAGCAATGGCAATCCAGCTACCCCCGCTACCCTGGCCAAAGGAAGCGCTGGTCCCGCACATCAGCGCGGAGACCATCGACTTCCACTACGGCAAGCACCACAACGCCTACGTCAACAACCTCAACAAACTGATCGACGGCACGCCGCAGGCGAAGCAGTCCCTCGAGGACATCGTGCGCAACTCGGAGGGTGGCGTCTTCAACAACGCCGCCCAGGTCTACAACCACACTTTCTACTGGCATTGCCTGAAGCCGCGCGGCGGCGGCACGCCGTCCGGCAGGATCGGCAAGGCCATCGACGAGGCCTTCGGTGGCTTCGCGAAGTTCCGCGAGGAATTCAGCAGTGCCGCGGCGACGCAATTCGGTTCCGGCTGGGCCTGGCTGGTGCGCGACGCCGACGGTCGGCTGAAGATCGCCAAGACCGCGAATGCCGATACGCCGATCGCCCACCGGCAGACCCCGCTGCTGACGATCGACGTCTGGGAACATGCCTACTACATCGACTATCGCAACGACCGGCCGAAGTACATCGACACCTTCCTGACGCACCTGGTGAACTGGGAGTTCGTCGAGAAGAACCTCGGCTGACTCAGCGGAACTTCACCTTCCACTGCAGGCTGTACTCGTCATCGCCACGGGGGTCCATGGTGAAGTGCCAGCCTGAATCCGCACCGCCGACGAGGAAGTCGGCGAGATAACCCGCGGCCACCGACTGGTCCATCACCCAGTCGATGGCCCGGGTGCGGAACTTGCGCCGGTTGCGATCCACCTGCAGGTCCAGGCCTGCGGCGAGTTCCGCGGCGGGTGCCGCGGCCTCCGCATCGTCGGACAGCTCGCTGCCGGGCATCACGGCACTGGCGAGGCCGTGGGCACCCAGGCCGCCGCCCATCTCCAGCGGGGCGACGACATGGGACGCGGCCAGCCGGGTGTCGAAGTCATGGAGTACCGGCGGCTCGCCCGCCGTGGCGACGGAGGCCAGCAGGGCCAGCAGCGGGACCATGGCCCCGCGGCCGGGAACTGTTGCACGAAAGGCGATGCCCGTCTTCATGGCCCGCGTACCCCGGCCATTGCGGCCGCTGGTCGTCTCGACTCGGGCCCAACATAGGCGCGGCCGGGCAGCGCCACGGTGAACGGCGTCACCGTTTCAGGCGGCGTTGATATGTCCAGTGGATTCGGTCAAGCGGCGTCGCCGCTTAGGTCAAGCCACGCACCCGGCGCCGCCAGCGCGGGCCCGGGACCGGCCGTTGCGGCCGGTCCCGGCATCAACCCTTGCCGCGTGGTGCTACTTCACCTGGATCTCGACCTGCTTCGGCTTGGCAGCCTGGGCTTTGGGAATGTGCACCTTCAGCACGCCGTCCTTCGACTCGGCGTAGATGCGCGCCTCGTCGGCATCCGCAGGCAACGAGAAGCTGCGGGCGAAGCTGCCGTAGAATGACTCCACGCGATGCTGCTTCTCGCTGTCGTCCGTGCGCTCGAAGCGGCGCTCGCCGCGCAGCGTGATGACGCCTTCCTGCACCGTCACCTGCACGTCCTTCTTCTCGACCTCGGGCAATTCCGCCTTGATGAGGTATTCCTTGTCGGTCTCCGAGATGTTGGCGACCGGGCGCCACTGCACCACCTCGCCCGTATCGCTGGCGGCCGCTGCCGCCGGGCGATGGAACAGCCGGTTGTAACGCTCGAAGATATCGTCGAACTCGCGCAACGGACTCCAGTTGACCAGTGTCATGGGCTTGTCTCCTGTCCAGTACCAACTGATTCGCCGGCCGGATCGCGTCCGGCCCTGGACAGGGAGATGGGGACAGGCGGCGGGTTTTCAATACCCGCCCATGCCCGCTGTTCAGCGGCGGGTCAGGGCGAGGGCCGCGTCGAGGGCCGCAATCAGGTCCTCGGCGTCCTCCATGCCCACGGAGGCGCGCACCAGGCCATCGGTGATGCCGACACGCAGCCGCTCGGCGGGTTCCACCGCGCCATGGGTCATGGTGACCGGGTGGGTGATCAGCGACTCGACCGAACCGAGGTTCTCCGCCAGGCTCCAGACGCGGATGCCGTCCATGAGCGCCTTGCCCGCGGCGACGCCGCCCTTCACCTCGAACCACAGCATGGCGCCGAAGCCGCTCGCCTGGTGGCGCGCCAGCTCGTGCTGCGGGAAGGACTCGAGGCCGGGATAGCAGACGCGGGCCACCTGCGGGTGCCCCTCGAGGAAGCGCGCGATCGCCATGGCGTTGGCCGACTGCCGCTCCAGGCGCACGGACAGTGTCTTGCAGCCCTGCAGCGTGAGGAACGCCGCCTGCGGCGAGAGGATCATGCCCGCGGCGTTCTGCACGAAGCGCAGCGCCTGGTCCAGCTCCTTCGTGCGTGCCACCACGGCGCCACCCACGGTGGCGTTGTGGCCGTCGAAGTACTTGGTGGTGCTGTGCACCACCAGGTCGGCGCCGAGTTCCAGCGGGCGCTGGTAATAGGGCGTGAGGAAAGTATTGTCCACGGCGTGCAGCACGCCCGCCTCGCGGGCGATGGCCGAGACCGCGGCGATGTCGGTGAGCTTCAGCGTCGGGTTGGCCGGCGTCTCGGTGAGGATCAGGCGCGTGTTCGGCCGCAGCGCCTGGCGCAGCTGCTCCGGCTTCGAGGTATCGACGAAGGAAAAACTCACGCCGAAGCGGCTGAACACCCTGGTGGAGAGCCGGTAGGTGCCACCGTAGACGACGTCGGAAACGATGGCGTGGTCCCCCGCGTTGAGGAAGGCCAGGTACACGGCCTGCAGGGCTGCCATGCCGGTGCCGTAGCAGGTGGCGTCGACACCGCCCTCGAGGTCGGCGAGCTTGTTCTCCAGCGCGCGCACCGTGGGATTGCTGGATCGCGAATACGAATAGCCCTTGGCGAGGTACTCGTCGACGGAATCCTGCACGTAGGTGGTGGTCTGGTAGATCGGCGTGAGGATGGCGCCGGTCACCGGATCCGGAGTCACGCCGGCGTGGATCTGACGGGTGTTGAAGCCCATGGGGCGTCCTTTTCTTCAGGCCTGCAGCCAGGCCATGCATTCGACGGGGATGGGCTAGTTTACCCGCTGTGGCGCCGGGCGGCTCGCCGCAGCGCGCGGTTGCAGCCCCTGCCCCGATCCGGGATCATGGCCCCATGAACCAGCCGGCCTGGCAGGCTTTCGATCTCGCCGACCTGAAGCAGCGCGTACAGGGCCACGAGCCCCGCTTCTTCGAGTTCCTCGGCAGCGGGCGCCTGTCCGGTGCGATCTACCGGCTGCCCGCCGGCGCCACCGACCTGCAGGGGCCGCATCTCGAGGACGAGGTCTACGTGGTGCTCGAGGGCGAGGCGCGGCTGCGGATCGACACGGCGGAGCAGGAAGTCCGCCCGGGCATGGTGCTGTTCATCCCCGCCGATGCCCGCCACGCCTTCGTCGACATCCGCAAGGACCTGACGCTGCTGACGCTGTTCAGCGCCTCGGGGCGCGCCGGGCGCCACTGAGCCGCCGCGCGTCCTGCGCCTGCCGGGCGCGGCAGCGCGCTAGAACTGCTCCTCGGGCATCGCCAGGAGCGCCTCGCAGCCGGCCTCGATGCCGCGCCGCCAGGCGGCCGCCGCCGGCATGACCTGGGTCGCGTGGAAGCGCGCCGTCAGCAGTTTCGCCTCGCAGAACGCCACGTCGGAGGTGCCGGCCGCCAGCTGCGCACGGGCTGCGAGCGCCGCGCGTGCCATGGCCCAGCCGCCGGCCACGGTGCCGATCAGCATCAGCAGGTTCCATGACACGCCACCTGCCACGCCCGCGTGCCGCGCATGGTTGGCAGCCAGCCAGCGACCCGCCGCGACGATGCACTCCACGCCTTCCTGGAGCGCGGCACGCACGATGACCAGGGGCTCACCGGCGCGCTCCAGCTCGGCCACGGTAGCGGTCATGTCGGTGACCAGTGCCTGCAGCGCCGCGCCGCCATCGCCGAGGATCTTGCGTCCGACCAGGTCCGCCGCCTGGATGCCGGTGGTGCCCTCGTAGATGGTGGTGATGCGCGCGTCGCGGAAATGCTGTGCAGCGCCGGTCTCTTCCACGTAGCCCATGCCGCCGTGCACCTGCAGGGCGATCGAGGTGAGCTGCTGGCCTGTCTCGGTGCACCAGCCCTTGACCACCGGCGTCAGCAGGTCCACGCGCGCCTGGTGGTGCGCGCGCTCGGCCGGGTCCGTCGCCCGATGGGCGAAATCCAGCGACGCGGCGGCGACGCAGGCGACGCCGCGCATGGCCTCGATCTGCGCCTTCATGGTGAGCAGCATGCGCCGCACGTCGGCATGGTGGATGATGGCAGCGCGACCCTCGATGCCGGGCACGCGGCCCTGCACCCGCTCGCGCGCGTAGGCGCGCGCCTGCTGGTAGGCCCGCTCGGCGATGGCGATGCCCTCCATGCCGACGCCGAGACGGGCGTGGTTCATCATGGTGAACATGCAGGCGAGGCCCTGGTTCTTCCCGCCCATCAGTTCGCCGAGCGCGCCCTCGAAGGCCATCACGCAAGTCGGGCTGCCGTGGATGCCGAGCTTGTGCTCCACGGACACCACGTGGACCGTATTGCGCGCGCCCGGCTGGCCGTCCGGCCCCGGGATGAACTTCGGCACCAGGAACAGCGACAGGCCACGTGTCCCCGGCGGCGCGTCAGGCAGGCGCGCCAGCACCAGGTGCACCACGTTGCCGGTCATGTCGTGGTCGCCCCAGGTGATGAAGATCTTCTGGCCGGTGATGCGGTAGCGGTCGCCATCCGGCACCGCATGGGTGCGCACGGCGGCGAGATCCGAACCGGCCTGCGGCTCGGTGAGGTTCATGGTGCCGCTCCACTCGCCGGCCACCATCCGCGGCAGGTACAGGGCACGCTGCGCCTCGCTGCCATGGGCCTCGATGGCACGGGCCGCGCCCTGGGTCAGCAGCGGACCCAGTGACCAGGCGAGGTTGGCGGCCTGCCACATTTCCTCCACGGCCACGCCCACCAGGTAGGGCAATCCCTGGCCGCCGGACTCCGGGCTCTGCGACAGGCCGGGCCAGCCGCCGCTGGCGAACTCGCGGTAGGCGGCGACGAACTCGGGCGGCACGATGACATGGCCGTCCTCCACCCGCGTGCCCTGGGCGTCGCCGACCCGGTTGGTGGGGGCGATGACATTGGCGGCGAGCTGCGCCGCCTCGGTCAGTACGGATTCCACCAGGTCCGGTGTGACATCCTCGTAGCCGGGCAGGCGGCCGACGGTGTCGAGTCCCGCCACGTGGCGCAGGACGAAGAGCATCTCCTTGACGGGGGCGTGGTACTCGGACATGTCGGGGCAGATCCCTTCCGTGCATCGGGGGCCGCGTATTCTAGGGGAAAACTCCGCGGCGCCGCGATGACCTGGGCCTCAGATGCCGGGCAGGTACCAGTCGAAGTCGAGCCCGGGCACCTGCGCATGGTAGGCCTCGGCCTCGAAGCGCCGGGCGGCGCCGTAGACCCGGCAGAACGCCTCGCCGAGGTAGCCCGGGAGGATCCCGCCGGCCTCGAAGGCATCGATCGCGGGCTCCCACCGGCGCGCCAGCGGCAGCGCGCGGCCCGGCGGCGTGCCCTCCACGGCCATCGGCGGCGGCTCGAGCCGCCGCACCAGCCCGTGATGAGCCCCGGCCAGCAGCGCCGCCACCGCCAGGTAGGGGTTGCAGTCCGCGCCGGCGACGCGGTGCTCGAAGCGCAGGTTGGCGTCGTCGGACACCGGGATGCGGATGGCGACGCCGCGGTGATTCGCCGCCCAGTCCGCCGCCACGGGCGCGAAGCAGCCGGGCTGGATGCGCCGGAAGGAATTGGCATTGGGACAGAACACCGCCAGCGACTCCGGCAGGGCCGCGAGCATGCCACCGATGGCATGGCGCAGGGGCGCTGCGCAGCCGTCGCCAGCGCCCGCCTGCGTCGCGAAGACATTGCGCCCGGCGGCATCCCGCAGGCTGACGTGCACATGCATGCCGGAACCGTCCGCCCCGGCGAACGGCTTGGCCATGAAGGTGGCGGCGAGCCCCTGGCGCGCGGCCACGCCGCGCACCAGCCGGCGCAGCATTACCGCGTGGTCGCAGGCGAGCACGGCATCGTCCACGTGCTGCAGGTTGACCTCGAACTGTCCGGCGCCGTACTCGGAGACCACGCTGCCGGCCGGGATGCCCTGCGCCTCGCAGGCGCTGGCGATGGCGTCGAACAGCTCTTCGAGCTCGTGCAGGTCCTCGATACTGTAGGCCCGCGGGCCCACCGCCGGCGCCACAGTACCGGGGACGCGGCCCCGGCGCGGGCGCGGCGCCGTGCCACGTGGATCCTCGAGCAGGTGGAACTCGAACTCCACGGCGATCACTGGCGTCAGGCCGAGCTCGGCGAAGCGGGCCACCACCCGTGCCAGCACCTGGCGGCTGTCGGCGAAATGCGCCGCCCCGTCGCGCTGCTGCATGCCGAGCAGCGCCTGCGCCAGCGGCGCGCGCGACCAGGGCACCGGCACCAGCGAGCCGGGCACCGGGTGGCAGGGGAAATCCGGATCGCCGTCCTCGTGGCCGTGGGGCAGGCCCCCGACCAGCATGCCGCGGCTGTCGAGGATCAGCCCGGTGGCGGGAAACGGCAGGCCATCCCGGGCCAGTCTGCGAAACTCGGCCAGTGTGCAGCGCTTGCCGCGCAGGATGCCGTTGATGTCCGGCAGCAGCAGCTCGACCTGGCGCAGGCCGGGCAAGACGCCGCGCAGCCGTTCGATGTCATCGGGAAAGGACTGGTGCATCGGTGGCGGTTCGTCCGGGGTGGCAGCGGCCGGCCCGCCGCGGGCCTGCTACCATGCGCTGCCGGCCCACAGTCTACCGGTTCACAGGATCCACCCGAGCGATGCACGTCCTCACCATCGTCTGCCCGGACACCACCGGCATCGTCGCCGCGGTGGCCGGCTACCTCAGCGCCCAGGGCATCTTCATCGACGAGTCCTCGCATTTCGGCGACCCGCAGACGCGGCGCTTCTTCATGCGCACGCGGTTCACGCCCGCCGGCAGCTTCTCGCGCACGGCCTTCGCCGAGGGTTTCCGGCCGATCGCCGAGCGCTTCGGCATGCAATGGCAGGTCCACGACCTGAAGGTGCTGCCACGGGTGCTGGTGATGGTGTCGCGGCACGACCACTGCCTGAACGACCTGCTGTATCGCTACCGCACCGGCGCCCTGGCGATGCAGATCCCGGCCATCGTCTCCAATCACATGGACCTGGCGTCGCTGGCGGAATGGCACCGCGTGCCCTTCTTCCACGTGCCACTCACGACGGAGACGAAGCCGCAGGCGGAATCGCGCCTGCTGGAGATCATCGACGACACCAAGGCGGAGCTGATCGTGCTGGCCCGCTACATGCAGGTGCTCTCCCCCGCCCTCTGCGAGCGCTTCCCCGGCCGGATCATCAACATCCACCACTCCTTCCTGCCGGGATTCAAGGGCGCCAAGCCCTATTTCGAGGCCCACGCCCGCGGCGTGAAGCTGATCGGCGCCACGGCGCACTACGTCACGGCGGACCTCGACGAGGGCCCGATCATCGAGCAGTCGGTGGAGCGTGTCGACCACAAGCAGTCGGTCGAGGACCTGGTGGCGGTGGGCCGTGACGTCGAGTGCCTCACCCTGGCCCGCGCCGTGAAGCTGCACCTCGAGCACCGGGTGTTCCTCAACGGGCGGCGCACGGTGGTGTTGCGCTGAGCCCGGGGGCGTTCCCTCAGGCGCTCTTGTGCGCCTTCACCACCGGCCGCAGCACCGCGGCAGCGTCCTGCAGGGCCTTCTCGGTGGCCGCCCAGTCGATGCAGGCATCGGTCACCGACACGCCGTAGCGCAGGTCCGCCAGCCGGGCGGGGATTTCCTGGTTGCCCCAGTTGAGGTGGCTCTCGAGCATGAGGCCGATGATGGAACGGTTGCCGTTGGCCACCTGCTCCACGCAGTCCTTCGCCACCAGCGTCTGCAACGCGGGGTCCTTGTTGGAATTGCCATGACTGCAATCGACGACGATGCGCGCCGGCAGACCGGCACCCTGCAGCGCCCTCTCGGCCAGCGCGATGCAGACCGAATCGTAGTTCGGCCGCCCGCCACCACCGCGCAGCACGATGTGGCCGTAGGCGTTGCCCCTGGTGTGGATCACCGCCGGGCGCCCGTCCTGGTTGATGCCGAGGAAATGATGCGGCTGGCGTGCGGACTTCAGCGCGTTGACCGCCACCTGCAGGCCGCCATCGGTGCCGTTCTTGAAGCCCACCGGCGTGGACAGGCCGCTGGCCATCTCGCGGTGGGTCTGGGATTCCGTGGTGCGCGCGCCGATCGCCGTCCAGCTGATGAGATCGCCCATGTACTGCGGCATCACCGGGTCCAGCGCCTCGGTGGCCGTGGGCAGCCCCATGTCCGCCAGGTCGAGCAGCAGACGGCGCGCGGTGCGGATGCCCTTCTCCATGTGGAAGGTGTCATCCATGTCGGGATCGTTGATCAGGCCCTTCCAGCCCACCGTGGTGCGCGGCTTCTCGAAGTACACGCGCATCACCACCAGCAGCGCATCCTGCACCGCCTCGGCCAGCGGCTTCAGGCGCCCCGCGTACTCCATGGCGGCGCCGATGTCATGGATGGAGCAGGGACCGACCACGACGAACAGCCGCGGGTCGATGCCGTCGATGATGTTCTGCAGGGCGCGGCGGCTGCGCACCACGGTTGCCGTGGCGGCACGCGCCGCCGGCAGCTGCGCCTTGATGGCCGCCGGCGGCGGCAGGTCCGTCTCGGAGACGACGTTGATGTTGTAGATTGAATCGCTCATGGGCGAATTGTGCCACCAGGCGGCGAGGATTGCCCGTTCCCTAGGCGGGCCGGGCAACGGCAGCTAGAATGGCCAGCCTCGGTCACCGGAGAACAAGAACATGGCCAATGCCTCCACCATGAAGCCCTTTGCCAGGGGTGACATCTTCGCCGGCTCCACGCTGCTCAACCGCAAGGACGACGATCACGCCGGCGACGGGCGCATCATCCAGTACGACAGCAACCTGCGGGAGAAGGGCGTGCTCTGGACCGAGGGCACCACGCACCTCGTCGGCGGCCTCGCCTTCGCGCCGGACCGCACGCTGTGGGCCTTCGACAGCAACAGCTTCACGGTCATCCGCGTCAGCCCCGAGGGCAGGCAGCTGCCGCGGATCCGCTTCGCGGACCGCGCGTTCTCCAACATCAACTTCGCCGCCGATGGCACCATCTACCTGGGCGAGCACCTGGTCGGCAACACGGTGCGCCTGCGCCCCGGCAGCACGCTGGGCACGACGCTGCCGAAACTGCCGGGCACCGACCGCTTCGGCGATGGCCGCCTCTACCAGTTCACGCAGGACGGCAAGCTGCTCCGGGAATTCGCCACGCCCGTCCACGGCGGCATGCCGGGCTTCCTCGGCCTGACCGGCGCAGCGCTGCGCGCCGACGGCAAGACCATGCTCTACCTCTCGGAGCTCTCCGACAGCATCCGCGTCTACGACCTGGTCAACGACAGGCCGCTGCCGAACCTCGTCACCTATCCGCCGGAGAGCGGCACCATGGTGATCTCCATCATGTACACACCCGACGGGCGGCTGCTGCACGTCCGCGCCAAGGGCAGGGAAGGCTTCTTCCTCGACCAGCTCAGCGAGACCGGCGAGGTGATCCGCAGCTACACGCTGCCCGGTCCCGGCTGGGCGAACATGGGCAAGTCCATCGAGAAGGACACCATCCTCATCGGCAACTTCTTCACCGGCCAGCTCGGCAAGTTCAGCCTGGCGAGCGGCGAGATGCTGGCGACAGCGGAGACGGGCACGCAGCGCTCGCTGGCGGGGCTGGCGCAGTTCGCCGGCTGATCAGACCTCGTCGAACTCGGGCCGGTAGCTCACCTGGCCGCGCACGCCGGCCAGTGCGCCCGGGTGCAGCTCCGCCACCATGAAGGCGTCCTCGGGCACCACCCACTTGCAGCGGATGCCGCGTTCGGCGGCCGGACGGAAACCGAAGCGCCGGTAGAAGTCGGGGTGGCCGAGCACCACCACCGCATCGATGCCGCGTCCGGCACAGTCCGCCAGGCCCTGCTGCATCAGCAGCGTGCCGATGCCCTGCCCCTGCCAGAACGGCGCGATGGCCATCGGCCCCAGGCCCGCCAGGCGCTGCCTGCCGGCATGGGTGACCTCGCTGAACACCACGCAGCCGGCGAGCTCGCCATCGGCCTCCGCCAGCAGCACCACGGTGTCGGGCCAGGCCCGCAGGCGCCCGACCAGCACCGCCTCGGACTCGCGGCCGAATGCCTGTGTAACCAGCGCATGCAATGCCGGCGCGTCCGCTGCCTGCGCGGGGCGCAGCACGATCTCAGGCGCCGGCACGGCGCACCGCGGCTGGCCGGCAGCGACTGCAGGCCGCTACCAGGGCAGCTCCTTGCCGCTGTAGTCCCAGAAGCGGCCGGTGTTGTCGGCGGTGAGCTGGTCGCTGATGCGCATGAGGTCCTTCACCGCGTCCTCCTTCGGGCGCAGCATGGCCTTGGGCAGACTGGCGAGCATGTCCGTATCCACCATTCCAGGATTGATGTTGGCCACCAGCAAGCCCTTGCCCTTCTGCGACAGCGCGACGTTGCGCATCTCCATGTTCAATCCGGCCTTGCTCGTGCGGTAGAAGTAATTCCGCGGATGGGTCACGCTGCCGATCGATCCCTCGCTGCTCGAGATGTTGATCAGCTTCTTCTGCTGGCTCGCCAGCAGGTTGGGCAGGAAGGCCTCGGCGATCTTCAGCGGTGCGATGGTGTTGGTGCGCAGGATGCGCTCGAACATGTCCCAGTCGGAATGCTTGCCGAAGTTCTGGTCCTGCATCGAACCACTGATCCCGGCGTTGTTCACCAGCACGTCGATCGGCTTGCCCTGGTACTTCGCGGCCAGCGCATCGACCTGGGCGAAGTCGGTGACGTCGAGTGTCTCGATGACCACCCGCGGATTGGCCTCGGCCAGCGCCCTGAGGTCGGCAGCCTGCGCGGGGTGGCGCGCCGTGGCGATGACGTTCCAGCCCCGGGCCGCGGACTGGCGCGCGTACTCCAGGCCGATGCCGCGGTTGGCGCCGGTGATGAGGATGGTGGGTGCCGGGGCATCGGCGGCGCGGACGGCGCCGGTGACGAGCAGCAGGGCCCCGAGGATCGCGGCAAGGCGTTGCAAGGCGGTCATGTCGGTCTCCGGTTGGTTCAGGCGGTGGAAGTCCTGCCGTCATCCTAACCGCCGCGGGAGCGCCCGGTGCCGGCGGCGTCAACTTGCCGCAGGCCGGCCCGGCCGCATCAACCCGCCGGCCGGCTCAGCGCGAAGGCGGGCGCAGCAACGTTCCGGCGAAGCCCTGGTCGAGCAGGGCCTCCAGTTCCCGCGCCGGCACGGCCTTGCTCCAGAAATATCCCTGGCCCTGGTCGACACCGGCGGCGCGCAGGAAGAAAGCCTGCTCCCAGCTTTCCACGCCCTCGGCGACGGTGCGCAGTCGCAACGCCGCGGCCAGGCCGACGATGCCGCGGAGCATGCGCGCGGCGGCCCGGTTCTCGAGGATCGGCAGCAGCAGGCTGCGGTCGATCTTCAGCATGTCCAGGTCCAGGCCGACAAACTGCGACAGGCCGCTGTGGCCCGTGCCGAAATCATCCAGCGCCACGGCGATGCCCAGCGAGCGCGCGACGTCGATGCCGGTGCGGCCGATGTCGCTCAGCGCCTGACGCTCGGTCACCTCCACGACCAGCCGCGTGAGCCAGGGCTCCAGCCCGAGGTCCTGCACGATCTGGCCGATGCGCCCGGTGCCCAGTACTGACGGCGGGATGTTGACGCTGACGTAGAACTCGGGGCGGCGCTCGAACAGCGGCACGATGTCGCTGCGCACCGCCGAGAGCAGCCGCCGGATCAGCACGTACTGCGCCTCCGGCTCGCGCTCGAGTTCCTCCATGAGCCGGCCGGCGGACGCCGCGCCGCCGTCCGCCGACACCAGGCGGCTGAGGACCTCGAAACCGGCGACCCGCCCGGTGTTGAGGTCGACGACGGGCTGGTACCAGGCGGTGAGGCGCCGGATGCGGCTATCGTCGGCCGTGGTCATCGGCGGCTCCCGTACCGGCCACCGCGGCAGCCCCGAGCAGCGGCACCGGATCGAGCACCCAGCCCTTCTGCTCGCGACGCGCCGGGCTCGGGATGGCATAGGCC
This sequence comes from Gammaproteobacteria bacterium, assembly GCA_015709695.1. NCBI lineage: Bacteria > Pseudomonadati > Pseudomonadota > Gammaproteobacteria > Gammaproteobacteria bacterium. Next base: position 1,831,366 of record CP054183.1, read on the forward strand.
AGCTTGCCGCGGTTGCGGTTGACCTCGTCCATGTCGATGCGCCAGCCCCTGCGCTCCCACTCCTTCTGTGACTCGCGGTAGTAGAGGATGCACTTGTCGGAGTTCACCATGAACTCCCGGGTATTGGTGTCCGGCGTCAGCACCGGGTGCAGGTTCTCGATGATCGCCATGTCCTGCTTCGCCACGTACAGGTTGCGCTCCATGACGTAGGCGTCGCTCTTCTCCTCCAGCGCGAAGTTGCGCATGCAGACCAGGTAGAGATGCGTGCTCTCCTCGTCGATGGGCCTCTCGTAGAGGTACTGGTGGATCAGGTAATTGGGTGCCGGGTGGATGAACGTCCACACGTGGTTGGTGCCGAAGTAGCCGGTGCCGGCCTCGAGGCTGCCCTCGCCAGGGCGGTATTGCTTCAGCTCGCCCTGCAGCGGCGGCGCCTTGAAGGTGTGCCAGAAGCCCCTGCCCCAGGGCGGCGCCTCCTCGATGCGCATGTCGCCGACGCGGTACTCCTGCTCGCGTTCGCCGCTGAACCCATGGGTGTCGTGCACGTACTCGTTGTGCGCCGGATCGATGCCGTTCTCGACCGAGCGCTCGTAGTAGCCCCTGATGCCGAAATGCTGGAGCGTGGCGCGCCAGCCGGCCTGGTCCCACTCCCTCACCGCGAGGATGGGGGGACGTTCGTCCGCGGGCAGGTCACCGAGGAAGGCGAAGACGATGCCGTAGCGCTCGTCCACCGGGTACGCATCCACGCGCGTGCGGGCGGGGATGGCGGCATCGACGCCCAGCGAGGGTATGCGCTTGCAGCGGCCGTCGCCGGCGAACTGCCAGCCGTGGTACGGACACTGGATGTTGTCACCGACGATCTTGCCGCCAGCGAGTGCCCCGCCGCGATGCGTGCAGGTATTGGCGAGGCAGTGGGCCCGGCCCTGCGCATCGCGGAACACCACGAAATCCTGCGCCAGGGCACGCACCGCCATGGGCTTGTCGGTAAGCTCCCCCGACGTCGCCATGGGGTACCAGAAATTGATCAGCATGCTGTCCTCCTGTTGGCAGCCGCGGTGACCCGGCGTCTCATCCCGGCGACCGTATCCCGTCCCGACAACTGCGATTCGTGATGGTCACCAGCAGGGCAATGCACGGCATCATCACCAGCGCGCCGGCCAGCAGCGGGCTGTCCGCTCCCAGGCTGTTGAACATCGCGCCGGACAGCGCCGGCCCCACCGAGCGGCCGCCCCAGCTGGCCGACTGGTAGGTTCCCAGCACCAGCCCGCGTTCCCCGGCCCCGGCCAGCCTGGAGACGAAGCTCGACATCGAGGTGAGGAAGGTGCCGCCGCCACCGGCGGTCAGCGTGACGCCGAGCATCATCCATTCCCAGCGCGGTGCCTGTGTCATCACCAGCAGCCCCAGAGCGTAGCTGGTCAGACCGGCAATCGCGAGCCGGCCCTCGCCGAGGCGGGGTGCGAAGCGGCCGACGACGAATCCCTGCATCAGGCCCACCACCATGGCGAGATAGGTGAAGGTCAGGCCGACTTCGCGCGGCCCCCAGCCGAAGCGCGCCTTGGCCCAGAACGCGAAGATGGTCTCGAACATCGCCATGGCGACATACACCCCGAAGCCGAGAACGAGCAACCGGGCCATCAGCGGCCGGTGCAGCAGTTGCCTCAGTCCCACACCGGCCTCGCCGCTCGCGGCACCGCGGGCGGCAGGCTGTACCCGCTTCTCCGGCGGCAGGCTCTCGGGCAGCAGGAACAGCGTGGCGAGGGTCGCAGCGGCCGCGATGCCGAAGGCCGCCAGGCCCGGCATCAGCAGCGAAGCCGAGCCCGCGTCTTCTCCGCCGAGCAGGCCACCCAGGGCCGGGCCGATGACGAAGCCGAAGCTGGTCGCGGCACCGACCCAGCCCATGCCCTGGGCACGCTTCTCGGACGGTGTCACGTCGGCCACATAGGCCATGGCCGGAGCCAGCCCGCCCATGAGGCCGGTCAGGGCGCGCGCCGCCGCCAGCACCCAGACATTCGGCGCCAGGGCCATCAGCAGGTAGGCGAGTGCCACACCACCGTTGGTGATCACCAGGATGGGCTTGCGGCCGAAGCGGTCGGAGAGCCGTCCCCACAGGGTGGTGGCGAAGAACTGGCCCCAGGCGTAGAGCCCGAGGATGAAGGTCGCAAGGGCCGGGGAAGCGCCGAGGTTCTCCGCCACGAAGGGCATGCCCGGCAGCACCAGGCCGAAGCCGAGCCCGGAAAGGACGACGGTTGCCAGCAGTATCGGCATCGGCTCTCCCCCGCAAGGGCGGCCCCGACGGGCCGCGTGCTACCGCCGAAGGTGAGGCCGGGACCGGCGTGCCAGTTGCCTAGCGGTCGTGCAGGGCGCGGACATGGGCATCGTTGCTGTAGTCCGGCGCCTCGAAGTCCGCTGGACCATGGGGATGGTTGTGCCCGTCGGTCGCCTGCCAGCGGTAGAGCTGCGGCCGCTGGCGGTAGTGCCGGGCCGCGGCCCGGCGCAGGTTTTCCTGCGGGTTGGTCCAGGGGTTGAAGTGAAAGTAGTTGTGCAGCTGCGAATCGGTGCGGCCCAGCGCCAGCGTGCCGTAGGTGCAGCGGAAGGAGCCGTGGTTGATGTACGCGGGCCGCCAGAAGTAGCCGCCCGTCGGCAGCTCGCCGAACTGCATCATCCAGGACGTGCCCCAGATGTGGTAGGACTCCTCGGCGCAGTCGTGGTAGGAGATGTTGTCCTGCTCGAAGCGCGGCACCATGCAATAGAGGAAGGTGTACGCACCCGTCAGCGGATCCATGCGCAGCACCTTGCTGAGGCAGCCGGTGGCGACGCTGGGCTGCACGCGGCCACCCGCGAACCACGGCCGGTCCTCGTAGGCGTCGAGCGACACCAGTCCTTCGGCGAGCGCGCGCGGATGGTTCTCGGCGGATTCCTCGAAGTTCGGCTCGCTGTCGTTGAACATGACCAGCGCCTCGGCTCCCTGCGGCACGGACAGCGCCGGCAGGGCCACGCCGGCCGGGACGTAGGCGTAGTGGCCCTCCCCCCAGCGCTCGCGGCCGACGCGGATCTCGCCGTTGAGGACGAAGACCTCGAGGTCGGAGTAGGACAGACCGGGCTTGCGGCGATAGCCGCCGTTGAAGCGCACCTTCAGCGTGCAGGCGCCGGTGTCGGGATCCAGCGACAACACCTTGTACAGGCTGCCGCGGAATCCGGCGATGTCGAATTTCCGGTAGGGGTCGTCGAGCTCGACGTAGGGTTCGATATGCGGGCGTGCCACGCCTCGTCACTCCATGGGAAAACGGGCCCGGTCGCCTTGCGGCCGACCGGGCCGCGGAGCCTCAGAGGCGCTTGCTGCGCCTGCGGCCCGTGGAACCGCCCACCGGCTGGCCGTGCAGCAGCCGCACCTGGGCCTCGTCGCCGTAGTCGGGCGTCTCGAAGTCAGGCGGCCCGTGGGGATGGTTGTGGCCGTCGGAGACCGTCCACTGGAAGAGCTGCGGGCGCTTGCGGTACTGGAAGGCCGCGGCACGCAGCTTGTTCTCGTCGGGGTTGGTCCACGGGTTGTAGTGGAAATAGTTGAACAGCACTGTGTCCGTGCGGCCAAACGCAAGGGTGCCGTACTTGCAGCGGAAGGAGCCATGGTTGATGTAGGGCGGCCGCCAGAAGTAACCACCGGTCGGCAGGTCGCCGAACTGCATCATCCACGAGGTACCCCAGATGTGATAGGACTCCTCGGCGCAGTCGTGATACGAGATGTTGTCCTGCGCGTAGCGCGGCGTCATGCAGTAGAGGAAACTGATGGCCTCGGTGATCGGGTCGAAGTGCAGCAGCTTGATCATGCAGCCGGTGGCCACCGACGGCGCCACGATGCTGCCGGAACCCCAGGGCCGGTCCTCGTAGGAATTGACGGAAACGAATGCATCGCCCAGCACCAGCGGGTGATGGCGATCGGATTCCACGAAGGTCGGCTCGCTGTCGTTGTACATGACCAGGGCCTCGGCACCCTGGGAGACGCGGATGGCGCCCAGGGCCGTGCCCGCCGGCAGGAAGGCATAGTGGCCTTCACGCCAGGTCTCCTTGCCGACCTGCATGGAGCCGTTCAGCAGGAAGATCTCCATATCGGAGTAGCTCAGGCCCGGCTTGCGGCGGTAGCCGCCGTCGAAGCGCACCTTCAGCGTGCAGGCTCCGGTGTCGGTGTCCAGAGACAGTACCTTGTAGTGGCTGCCCTTGAAGCCGCCGAGGTCGAATGTCTTGTAGGGGTTGTCGAGTTCGACGTAGGGTTCGATATGCGGTCGTGCCACGGTACTGCTCCTAGAAAACCACCTGGTGCTTCTTCATGCCCTTGGGCTTCTTCGGGATTTCGCCGGGCTTGATGATCCGCCGCGTGTCGCCGGTGACGTTGAAGCCGCGTGTCTGGATGACCTGCAGGAATCCGGCCACCCACTTTTCGCGCTCGGGGCCCAGCTCATCCTGCTCCTTGACGATGGCCGCGTAGCGCTTCTTCTGCTCCGCGACGTTCTCCTTCATCCAGGCCTTCGCGTCCGCCTTGCGCGCCGGCTTCAGGTCCTGCACTCGTTTAGCCATGGCTCATCCTCGATTCAGTGGACTTGGCAATGATCTCACGTCCGGGGCGCCTGCAGGTAGTTCTTCCGGTACCAGTCGTTGACGTCATCACCCGTGGCAAACCACACATGGTCATGGCTGGCGATGTGGGCAAAGGCGCGCTTCAGGTGCTTGAACTTGTTTGGCTGGCCGACCCAGAAGGTATGCAGGCAGATGGGCATGCATCGGGCGTTGTCCGCACCCTCATCGTAGAGCACGTCGAACTGGTCGACGATGGCGTCGCCGAACGCCGCGGAACTGACGCCGACGTTCTGGAACGCCGGGATATCGTTCAGCTCCACCGTGTAGGGCACGGAGATCAGGCTGCCTCGCGGCACATTCAGCGGGAACGGGTGGTCATCGGCCGTGTAGTCGCAGAGGTATTCGACGCCGAGCTCGGCGAGGATCCGCGGCGTGTTGTTGGTGTGGGTCAGGAACGGCGACAGCCAGCCCCTGGTCTTGCGGCCGATGCGCTTTTCCATCGCGCTCAGCACGCCGCCGATGATCGCGCGCTCCTTCTTCTCGTCGATCCCCGAGAGAAAATTGGCCGGCGCGTTGTTGATGCCGTGGCCGATGAAGGCCCAGTTGCGCCGGATGGCCTCGTCCATGATCCGCGGGTACTCGCGGATGATCTCGGAATTCAGGCATACCGTGCCGCGCATGCCGAGGCGGTCCATCAGCTCCATCATGCGCCACAGGCCGACGCGGTTGCCGTAGTCGCGCCAGCCGTAGTTCAGCGGGTCCGGATTGAAGCGCTGGGTGCCCGGGATGATGGCGGTGCCCGGGATGTCGTGGGGGAAGTGCTCGATATTGATGTAGGGGATGACCGCGACCCGTGCGCCCTTCGGCATCCTGAGCTTCGGCCGGTCGATGATCGGCACGTAGTCGTAGTGCGGGCTCTGGGTCAGGTCGTCGCGGCGCTTTCCGCCAGTCACCCTGTTCACGGGCTTCTTCGCCATGCCTCTACCTCCCGGTGATACTGGATCGTGGTTACGGGTCCGCCGCGACATCAACGCAGCGACTTCAGATACCTGATGGCCTCCGCCTTGCTGACGACATCACCGTACTTCGCGTTGATATCGAAAAGATTGGCATTGTGCGGATCCTCGTGGCGATCGCCCACGCACTCCTCCACCACGATCGGCCGGAATCCGTGCTGGACCGCATCGACCGCCGAGGCGCGGATGCATCCCGACGTGGTGCAGCCGGCAATGATCAGCGTGTCCACGCCCATGGCCGTCAGGGTCGCGGCCAGCGAGGTGCCGAAGAAGCAGCTGGCGTAGTTCTTGACGATCACCGTCTCGCCCCTGGGCGGCTTCACCTGCGGGCAGAACTCGGCGTACTTGCTGCCAGGAACGAGCGACTTGAGCACCGGCGCCTTGCGGATCCAGACGCCGCCGTCCTCGAAGGTCTTCGGGTTGTAGAGCACCCGGGTGTGGATCACCGGCACCTTCTTCTTGCGCGCCCATTTCAGCAGCTCGGGCACTTCCTTCACGCACTTGACGACACCCGGCGCGTACAGCGGCGCACCCGGCAGCGTGTAGCCCTGGAGCAGGTCGATGACGATCACCGCCGCCTTCCTGCCGAAGCCGATGCGGTTTCCCCAGACTCCGGCGTAGTTCTGCCTGGCGGTGACGCCGGATGCATTCTTGCTGGTGGCTGCCTTCTTTCTGGCCATGCTCGTTCCCCGGGATGACTGGGGCACCTGCCGCCGCCCGGCAGGTGCCGGACACGCTGCGCAGCGGATGTGGTGCTCGTGGATATCCTCCGCATCCTTCCACGGACGGCATGTGGCTGCAAGCCGGCAACGGCCTGCCTGACCACTGCGTGGCTGGAAGGCCGGATGGTCTGGCTGCGGGTCGCCGGTCTCGCAGATCATGGCCGGGACGAGGAGGTGTCCCATGGCCCAGACCCAGACCAGGCCCGCCATCCATGCCACGGCGGGGGCGCGCGGCGAGGCGGACAGATACAAGACCCTGAGCGGCTTCGAGGGCCGCGAGGAGGAGCTCGGCCGCTCGTTGTCCGTGCTGCTGAAAGTCCTGCACAACGATGCCGGCTACGCCCACGAGATGAACGATCCGCTGGTGAAGGCGCACCTGCTGGCCATCCAGTTCGCGAAGAACCGGGGTGAGCTCGCCGAATACGTTGCCCACGACATCAGGACCATGGAGCCGGTCACGCTGCGCATGAAGGGGATCATCGAGAAGACGGGCATCCGCGAGATTGCGCTGGTCGCGCTCTTCGACCGCACCGCCTGCCACTATGGCCTGGCGCTGACCTCCGGTGGCGACGGGCGCCAGCGCAGCTGGAAGGAACCCTTCGGCCATGTCCTGGAGCAGTGCCGGAAGATCGGCCAGTTCGACCTCACCGTCCAGGAGATCCACGACCAGTGGACCCGTCCGCGGCTGCAGGGCTACGCGCGGACCATGGGCGTGGAGCTCGACGTCTCGCCGATCGCTGCGGACGGCACCATCACCGTCGGGCTCGTCGACTGACTGGTCCGGCTGCTGCCCGGCCCTGCAACATTTGCTACCATCCCGGCGCCGGCCAGCGCGGAGGGATTGTGGTATTTCTGCCATGCCCGGCTTCGGCCGCGCAGTTGCATGTCGCGGCTTTGTCCAATTCAGGGGGATGAACCAATGAAGATCCGCAGTCAGGTCACCGTGCTGGCAGCAGTGATGGTGGCCGCAGCCGGCACCGGCCCGGCGTTCGCCGTCGACGAAATCGTCGTCACCGCGCAGCGTCGCGCCGAGAACCTGCAGGAGGTGCCGCTGGCGGTGAGCGCCTTCGACAGCGGTACCATCGACCGGCTGCAGATCAATACCGTGAAGGACATCGGCCAGAATGTGCCCAACCTGCAGACCTACACCGTGACCGCGGGCTCGCAGTCCATGCAGGTGTTCAGCCGCGGCGCCAGCGTGCAGAACCCGGCGTTCAACACCGCGGAGTCCCCGGTCGGCATCTACATCGACGATGTCTACTTCGGGCGGCTGGGCAGCGCCAACCTCGACCTGACCGACCTCGAGCGCATCGAGGTGCTGCGCGGCCCGCAGGGCACCCTCTACGGCAGGAACACCATTGCCGGCGCCATCAAGCTCGTCAGCCGCACACCCGGTGACGAGACCTGGCTCAATGCCTCGGCCGGCTACGGCAACTACGACACCCTGAAGCTGACCGGGTCGGTGGGCGGGCCCATCGAGGACGGCGCGCTGGCCGGCTCCATCTCCGCGGTGTACGAGGATCGCGGCCGCGGCTGGCAGGACAACCCCGTGACCGGCAACGAGCCGGGCGAGCACGAGAACTTCGTGGTCCGCGGCAAGCTGCACTGGTACGGCACCGAGGGGCTCGACATCGTCGTCAGCGCCTGGGGCGCCAACCTCGAGAACGACGGCTACAACGGCGTGCCCTGGGACACGGCGCCGGCGGCCGCGCCCTCGGGCGAGGACAGCGGTGGCCCGCTGGGCGGCCATTTCTACGACACCCTGGTCGCCAGGGACAGCGTCAACTACGGCAACAGCGACCAGGCCGGTGGCTCGATCAACCTGTCCTACGACTTCGGTGGCGTGACGCTGCGCTCCATCACCGGCCTCACCAGCACCGATGACCAGTTCGGCTTCGACCTGGCCGGCGGCGGCACCGGCAGCTTCCCGCTGCCCTCGCCGGGCCTCGAGACCGGCAACAATGGCCTGCTGATCGCCTCCGACGCCAGCATGAACAGCTGGAGCGAGGAGCTGCAGCTGCTCGGCTCGGCCTTCGACAGGCGCCTCGACTGGCTGGTCGGGCTCTTCTACCTCAACGAGGATGGCCAGCAGAAATACTCCGGCCACTGGACCGTGGCCGGGCCGTTCGCCATCAGCGACTTCACCGAAGCCTCGCAGTCCGACACCGACAGCTATGCCGCCTTTGCCGAGGGCACCTGGCATTTCACGGACCGCTTCTCCGTCGTCGCCGGCGTGCGCTACACCGACAGTGAGAAGGACCTCGACAGCGTCTGCACGGGTACGAGCTGCGTGGCGGCGCCGGATGGCTCCAATGCGGTACACCTGGACGATTCCTTCGACGAAACCACGTTCAAGCTCGGCGCCAATTACCAGCTGAACGACACCACCCTGCTCTACCTGACCTTCGCCCAGGGCTTCCAGGCCGGTGGCTACCAGACCCTGTGCCTGGGCAACATGAGCTGCGCCGGCGTGGTGTACGACTCCGAGACCGTCGATTCCTACGAAGCAGGCGTCAAGACCGAGCTGTTCGACCGCAAGCTGCGCCTCAATGCGGCCGGTTTCTACGCCATGTACGACGACATCCAGCAGACCGAGCAGCGCTTCGGCGCCTTCCCGCAGGCCAACGTCGGCGACATCGACGTCTACGGCATCGAGCTGGAAGCCAACTGGACGCCGAGCGATGCGCTGAGCATCTTCGGCCACCTGGGCTGGCAGGAAAGCGGCGATTACGACCACCTGGCACCGGCCGCGCAGGCGAAGAAGAACTACGACCTGCCGTCCAACCCCAAGCTGCAGGGCAAGGTCGGCTTCGTCTACACCATGGGCGTCTCCGACCTGGTGGAGTTCTTCTACGGCGCCGACATCTTCTACAGCGACGACTACTACACGACGGCGGACAACTCGCTGAAGATCGACAGCTACGCTCGGCTGAACGGCCAGGTCGGCATCGGCGCCCCCGACCAGCACTGGCAGGTCGTGCTGACGGGCCGCAACATCACCGACGAGGAAGACATGGTGTCGGGCATCTATGTCCCGGGCTTCACCAACATCCGCACGCCGCTGCCGCCGTCGGAGTTCATGCTGACCTTCAAGTACAGGTACTGACCGCCGCGAGGCAGCAGCAGCCAACGGAACAGGGGCGCCACGGCGCCCCTTTTCCTTTCGCGTAGAATTTGCCGCTCCGACCGGCAGCAGGCTCCATGATCCCCACCCTCATCCAGCAGCCCCGCGCCCGGCGCCCCTGATGCCATGACCGGCGCCAGCCACTGCTTCCATTGCGGCGCGGCCCTGCGCGAGGCGCCCGTGCACCGGCTGGTGGTCGACGGCCGGCAGGTGGCACTGTGCGGCCCGGCCTGCCACGAGATCGCGAGCCGCATCGTCGAAGACGGTCTCGAGGGCTTCTACCGCTTCCGCAGCGGCCCGGTGCCGCCCAGTGGCGCAGCAGCCGAGGCGACGCGCTGGGCCACCTATGACCGGCCGGTCCTGCAGCGCGAATTCGTGGTGGATCGCGCCGACGGCAGCCGCGAGGCACAGCTGCTGGTGCAGGGCGTGCGCTGTGCCGCCTGCTCATGGCTGATCGAGCGCGCCATGACCGGCGTGCCGGGCGTGCGCGGCATCAGTGTCGATCCGCTGACGACGCGCACCCGCCTGGCCTGGGATCCGGCCAGGACGACGCTGTCGACGCTGCTGGCACGCATCGCGGCGCTCGGCTACGACCCCTGCCCCTTCACCGACGACGAGGGCGACCGGGCCGCGGCGCAGGAACGCAACCAGGCGCTGCGGCAGCTGGTCGTCGCCGGCTTCGGCATGTCGGCGGTGATGAGCTATGCCACCGCCATCTACCTTGGCGCCACCCAGGGCATGGACGCGCAGACCGCGCACTTCCTGCGCCTGGTCAGCCTGCTGGTGGCGACACCGGTGGTGTTCTACTCCGCCACGCCGTTCTTCGCCGGCGCCTGGCGCGGGCTGCGCAACCTGCACCCGGGCATGGACCTGCCGGTGGCACTGGCCATCGCCGCCAGCTACGCCGCCAGCGTCTGGAACACGTTCGCCAACGAGGGCGAGGTCTATTTCGACTCCGCAGTGATGTTCGTGTTTTTTCTCTCCGCCGCCCGCTTCCTGGAAATGGCCGGGCGCCACCGCGCCTCGAGCCTGACCGGTGCCCTGGCACGCCACCTGCCGCGGGTGGCGACACGCCTCGTGGCAGGCCGGGGCGAGGCCGTTGCCGTGGCCGAGCTCGAACCCGGGGACCTGGTGCTGGTGCAGCCCGGGCAGGCCTTCCCGGTGGACGGCCTGCTCGAAAGCGACGGCGCGCGCGTGGACGAATCCCTGCTCACCGGTGAATCCCGCCCGCTGCGGCGCGAGCGCGGCGAGCGCATCATCGCCGGCAGCATCAACCTGCTCGCCGCGGCCACCGTGCGCGTGGAACGCACCGGCGCCGGGACCGTGCTCGCGCAGATCAGCCAGCTGATCACCTCGGCGCGCGCCGAGCGGCCGCGGCTGGTGCAGCTCGCCGACCGTGTCGGCGCCTGGTTCGTGACGGCGGTGCTGGTGCTCGCGGCGCTGGTGGGCGTGGCCTGGTGGGCCATCGAGCCGGACCGGGCCTTCGAGGTGGTGCTGTCAGTGCTGGTGGTCACCTGCCCCTGCGCGCTGGCGCTGGCGACGCCGGCCGCCTTCACCGTGGGCATGAGCGCGCTGGCACGCCAGGGCGTGCTGCTGCGCCGGGCCGGAGCGCTGGAGGTGCTGGGCCGGGTCACCGACATGGTGTTCGACAAGACCGGCACGCTCACCGAGCATGCCACCGGCATCCAGCACATCGAGGCGCTGGACGGCGGCGACCCGCAGCAGGCGCTGGCGGCGGCCGCGGCGCTGGAGTCCCGCTCGGAGCACCCGCTGGCGCGCGCCTTCCCGAAGCCCGCGGGAACACCCGATGTCGCCGGGGTGCGTGCCGTGCCCGGCCGCGGCATCGAAGGCCGGGTGGACGGCGAGCCGCTGCGCCTCGGCTCGCGCGAGTTCGCCCTCGGTCTTGCTGCACAGGCCACGGCTGCTGCCGGCAACGAGCCGGAACAGGAGCTGCAGTCCGTCTACCTCGGCGACGCCCGCGGCCTGCGGGCGCGCTTCGACATCGCCGAGCAGCTGCGGCCCGGGACGGCCGAGGCGCTGCAGGCCCTGGCCCGCGAGTCGGTGACGGTGGCCATCGCCAGCGGCGACCAGCCGGGCCCGGTGCGCGCCGTGGCACGCCGTCTCGGCATCGGGCGCTACACCGCGCAGCTGCAGCCCCAGGACAAGCTCGCCCTGGTGCGCGGCCTGCAGCAGCAGGGCCGCACCGTCGCCATGGTGGGCGATGGCATCAACGATTCCCCGGTGCTGGCCGGCGCGGACGTCTCCATCGCCATCGGCAGCGGCACCTCGCTGGCGCAGCACGCCGCCGACTGCGTGCTGGTCGGTGCCGGCATCGGCGCGCTGCCGCGGGCCGTGGCGCTGGCGCGGCGCACCCTGCGCATCGTGCGCCAGAACCTCGCCTGGGCGCTGGCCTACAACGCCATCGCCGTGCCGCTCGCCGCGCTGGGCCTGCTGGCGCCGTGGGTGGCGGCGATCGGCATGTCGGCGAGCTCGCTGCTGGTCACCTTCAATGCGCTGCGGCTCGGCCGGCTGCCCGCCGCGCCGGCAGCCGCCGCGGCTGAGGCTGCGCCCGGCACCAGCACCGACGGAGTCGCCGCGTGAACAGCCTCTACCTGCTGATTCCCCTCGGCCTCATGCTGCTGGTCGCCGCGGTCGCCGCCTTCTTCTGGGCAGTGCGCAACGGGCAGTTCGACGACCTGGAGACGCCAGCCTGGCGTATCCCGATGGATGATGACGGGCGGCCGCCTAAACGAGGGGAATAGTTGCCTGCGCGACAGGCAATCCGGGCCTGTCGACTCCATTGCCCTTCGGGGTCGCCACACAACCACCAATGCCCTGCTCGGCCAGATCGGCGCCGACGAGCGCCGCCCGTTAGCCTTGAGCCTGTGCCTGGAGCGGCGTCTGGAGCAGATCGAGCGCCTGAGCCCCCAAGCCCAGGCAGCAGCACGTCCTGGAGATGCTTGACGGCACGCTCGCCCGGGCCGCACGATAATCGAAGCCACCATGCACGCCCACTCTGCCAAGCAAGACGCCATCCACGCCATCGAGCGGCTCCCCGACGACGTGCCCCTCGATGAGATCGTCCACCGGCTCTACGTCATGGGGAAGATTCAGCAGGGCCTGAAGAACATCGACGCCGGCCGCACCGTCAGCGCCGACGAGCTCGCCCGCGAGATCGAAGCCTGGTGAGGATGCTCGATAAGGCGATTGATACCCGCATGCAGCGCCGCCTGCAGCAGATCTCCAGTCTGCCGCCGGAGGAGCGCCACCAGATCCTGCAGCTCGTCGATGCGTTCATCGAGCGCGGGCAACTCAAGCGCCGCGCCACCCAGGGCGAGCGCACGAACGAACGACTCGGTGAACGCGCCGCAGCGCGCGCCTGAAGGAGACCGCCATGACCAACATCACTGTCCGGCTGCCCGACGATCTCGCCCGCCAGGCCCAGTCCGCCGGACTGCTTCGCGATGAGGCGATCGCCGCGCTGCTGCGCGATGCGATGCGCAAGCGCCAGGTCGACCAGCTCTTCGACACCATGGGCAAGCTCGCCACGCTCGAACCTGCCCTGACCGAGGCCGAGATCGACGCCGAGATCGCCGCCGCCCGCGCCGACCGTGCGCGTCGTCGCTGACACCAACACCGTCGTCTCGGCGTTCCTCTGGGGTGGATTACCCGCCGAGGTCCTCGTCACCGCGCGTGAAGGGCGCATCACGCTGCTCACCAGCGCCGCGCTGCTTGCCGAGCTCGAGGACGTACTCGCGCGTGAGAAGTTCGCTGCCCGCATCGCCCAGGTCGGCAGCTCCGCGGCGCAGATGATCGCCGGCTACCGCGCATTGGCCACGCCCGTGCGGCCCGCCGTGATCGATCCCACCGCGCACGACCCTGACGATGATCACGTCCTCGCCTGCGCCCTCGGCGCACAGGCCGCCCTCATCGTTACCCGCGACCGCGATCTGCTCACCCTCGGCACGTTCCGCGACATCCGCATCCTCGCCGCCCGCGAGACGCTCGACCTCATCGCCACCGCCGCACGCTGAGCCGCCCCTGGGGCCATTTGGGCCACAACGCTTAGCCGATGGCTATCCTGCATCGCTCAACCAACGGCGCACACCTACAACCCGGCGCGCTCCTTGGCGAGCGCCAGCTTCTTTAGTTCCGCGGGAGTAAGGCGCGCGAGGATTCTCTCGTAGAGGTCAGCGGCTTGGCGATAGTCGCCGCTGCGGAAGGCAGCCTCGGCCTTCGGGCGCATCTGCCCGGCAAGCACATCCAATGCGTACCCTTCCGCCCACGATTTCCGCTGTTGATCGAGAGCCGCAAAGAAAACCGGATCGCCGCTCAGTGCCCGTTCGCCGTACTGCTTCACCAACCCTTCCAGCTGCGCAAGGCCCTCCTGGATCCCCTGCGCGGTGGTCGACTGAAAGTTCCGGTACTTCGCCGCCGCCTCTGGGTCCGCGATCCGGATCAGCTCCTCGATTGAGTAGCGAGTCCCCGACCGGGTGATTTCGAAGCCGATCTCGAACGACTGCCGGCCATGGTAGATAGCGACTTCGAGATCACCACTTGCGTAGCGCACAAGGGTCGGTAACGACTCCACTTCACTGAACCCCAACCCGCCGAGGAAAGCAAAGTGCTTGCTCACGGCATCGGCGAAGTTTAGTCGCGTTCTCTCACGCCCGACCTGATTGCTCGCGCTCATGTTCATGGCACCGGCGGCATCCAGTAGCCTGAATTCGAGTCGAAGGTCCAGCCTCGATCCCTGAGTAGATTCCGCTCCGCGTTCAGGAACACGCCACCGCTGTCGCCGGGCGAGGCATCTCGAATCGGCTGCCCTCGTCGCATTTCCTCTCGTAGAACACCGGAGTTTCGTTTCCAGTTAGCTTGCGGGCTGCCAAGGTCACCCTTCAGGCGATCCAACAGTGATCGCTCGCCCTTCGCCAGATTCCCAAGGTCCTTGGTGCGACCAATAACGGTCGTTGTTCCCCTTGCGGCAACAAACTACGCCGGCTCGACGCGGAACTCGACTTCTCCTCCAGAGAACTGCTTCAAGACCTTCGCGGAGCCAGGGACGGCAGCGCCGACTTGGATGTCGTTCCAGCGCTTTTGACCTCCACCGGATAGCGGTTGCACGACGACGTGACTACTGTCCGAGCGGCGCTTCAGATCGCTTCTGAGCCGTCTGAAGAGGGCACCCAAGGCGGCGTAGCGCGAGTCGTCACCGTAGTCGGACTCCCGCATGATCGCGAGGCGTCCCTGAAGTAGCGTACGGCCATCTTTCGCGAGCAGGCTTGGAACCAATTGCACGGCGTACGTGCGCCGTAAGTCCAGTTCGCGTCGATCACCCGCAACTCGCCAATGAGGCTCTGGGCACAGCCGCGGGTCGCCCAAGAAGAGCTGAACCGAGTCATCAGCCCCCGTAAACCAAGACGACTGCAGTGCCGCAGGCTTGACCAGATCTGCGTTGCGGCCGACTTGCCAGATAACAAGCCACAATCCGAGTTCCGCGCAGACGTGCTTGACCCAAGCAGCCAACTCATCGGGCATCCAGAAGAACTCTTGATTTAGCTTGCTCATCGGCAGCTACCGGTCGTAGGGCGTATAGCCCGGCTCGGTTCCGGTCGCACGCCGAATGTCGTCGAGCGCTCGTCTCTCCCGCGCGATCGGGTCGCCCGAAGCAGTACTGCGACCAACGTTCTCGTGGTATGGGTTCCCCGATGGATCTCGCGACGATATGTCGGGGAAGCGCCGCTTGCCCTCCGGCGTGATCACCGAGCGCTCCGGCAAACGACCTCCACCCGCCGTAATCGTATGGCCTTCTCGCTCAAGCTGCGCCGCGCGCTCGGCGACAGTTGCGCGGTGAGCCGTACCACCAAGTCGACCTCCCGCCCTTGCGGCTTTCGCCGCCCCAGCCTCCGCATCCGCCGCCTTCTTCGCAATTCGTCGCATCACTCCATAATTTGGCGATTCACCGGCGGTGAGGATATTGGCGCCAAGGCTTACTGCCGCAAGGAGCCGATCACGGTCGGTCGACTCCGGATCGATGATCAGCCAGATATCCACCGCCTCGCCGCAGCCCGGAAAAAAGTTGCAGATCATGTCTGCACCTATTCCGGTCCAGTCAACCTCCCTCCAGTCCGGTTCGAAGCCCATGCGACCATCGGCGGCACTCATCGCCAGCGACCCGTTGCCCCAGGCACCAGATCCGAAGGTGCCAGACTCTCCCCAGCTGCCGTGCCCGGAGGACACCGTATTCCGACTCCCAGCTGATCCCCAACTGTGCCCGGCCGTAGTAGCTACAGCGGTCAGACCCACGGACTTGAGGATGGAGGTGCAGGCCGGCGAGGCCGTCGCGTCACTTCCTACCTCGCAGACTGCGAATGCCACGAAAGCGATGATTTCCGGCCCTACGTTCTTGACCCACTTGAAGCTGACCAGCCGCTTGAAGAAGTTGAACAACCCATACCCCGTCGGATCGGTGTAGGAGAGCGGGTTGTTGGCCACGTAGCTGTAGGGATTTAGGCTTTGCGGCATCTGCAGGTCATCGAGCAGCGGGTCCGGCGACAGGAACCGGCCAAGCGTTGGGTCATACACCCGCCCCTGCATGTGGATCAACTGCACGTTGTCGAGCATCTCGTGCCCGGTGAACCCGCGGTGGTTCCACAGCGTCGCCGTCATCTGCGACCCGCTGCCGTCGTCGGTCCAGTTCGCATTGCGACGGCGCCCGAACGGGTCGTAGCTGTAGCTGAGGGTCTGGGCACCGGCGCCGATCGTCCGGTACTGCGAGGCCACGCTACCCAGGTGGTCACGCAGCGGGTAGTACGCCTCCCAGCCCACCCCGCCGCTGTCCTCGACCTGCGTGTACACCACCTGCCCGTTCGCCAGCGCATGGCTGCGGTACTCGGTGACGCTCGGCCCCACCTCTACCTCGAAGTGCGGCCCCACGTAGTAGATCGTCCGGGTCGCCCCCCCGGCCTTGGCCACCTGCTTGACGATCTGCCGGTCCGGCCCGTAGGTGAACGTGGTGCAGTCCCCACCGCAGTTGGCACTGCCCACGCTGATCTGCTTCGGCTTGCTGAACGCCGTCCAGGTGACCCAGCGGTCATACGCCGTCGTGCCGTTGAAAGCGCGGGTCAGCATGTTGCCGTTGGCGTCGTAGGTGTAGTAGTAGATGTTGCTGGCACTGCCGCAGCCGCTCGGATAGCTGTAGGCGGTGCTCGACACCGCGTGGGGCTTGCCCGGGGTGGTGTAGGTGTAGTAGTCGGTGTATCCGTCCGGCCGGCGCTTGGAGTTGATGTTACCGTCGATCGTGTAGCTCGTGTCCAGATTGGTGATCCCGTTGCGGGCACCATCGGTCAGCCGATTCAGTGCGTCATAGGTCAGCGTCTCGGTCAGCCCCGACTGGTTGCTGTCGGTGCGGCTCTTCAGGTTGCCCACCTTGTCCCAGGTGAACGACAGGTTCTGCACCCCCGTGGTCAGCCCCGGACCGGTCTTGATAGCGTTCACCAGCCCGTTGACCCGGTCGTAGAGCGTCTGTACGTCCAGGGCCCCGTTGCCCAGGCTCGCCTGCATCTCCCAGCCCCGCGCGTCCATCGCCACCAGGTCGTAGCGCGGATAGCTCACGCTGTTCTCCACCTGCGTGACGGTATCAAGATACCCGTTGCTGTAGGTGTAGACGAACTGCGGCCGCAGGCCGCTCACCGTGGTCGGGTAGGTGATCGTGCCCGGCCGCCCCTCGCCGTCATAGGTGTAGTCGGTGGTGTAGGAGCCCTGTGGCGCGCCGTTGATGCTGGTCACCGTCTGGCTCACCAGTGCCAGGCTGTTGTACTTGGAGGTCTCCTGGAACTCGATCGTGCTGCCCACCGCCCCGGCGTAGGTCGTTGCCGTCTGCAGCAGCCCCAGCCGGGCCCCCGTGCCGGCGTTCGTGTTGTCGTAATAACTCCACGTCGTCGTCGCGCTCTGCGTCGTCACCGGGTCGTAGTCCACCCGGTTCGTGAGCCGCCCCAGGGCGTCATAGGTGTTGGTCAGCGTCCAGTTCGGCCACGCCGTGCGCGCGTCACGGGCCCGGTAGAGCTCGCCCCACACCGTGTACTCATAGGTCCAGCTGCCCGCATCGGGGTCGCTCACCTCCGTAAGGAAGCCCCGCTCATCGTCATAGGTCATCGTTGTCGTGTGGTCGGCCGCATCGGTCACCGACTTCAACTCGCCCCAAGGCGTGTATCCGTAGCTTGTCGTCCCTCCCGGAAACGGTTCCTGTACTGTCACGAGGTTGCCTTGTGGATTCACCACGAACACTCGGGTACGCCCCTCCGTATCCGTGACCGTCGTGGTCAGTCGGTCGTACATCCAACTAGTCGTTTGCAGGCTGGTGTCCGCCTCACTCACTTGCCGACTCTCGCTCTTTATCCGGCCCACCAGGTCGTAGGTCCGCGTGAGGCCGTAATACATGCCGTCGACCACCCGGTACGGTACGGTCTCGTAAACGAGACGACCCATATCGTCATAGATGAGGATCTGCCGCGCCTGCCCGGATCCACTCGCCAGCAGGTTCGCCTTACCCACCACCCGCCCGTAGGCGTCCCGGTATGACTCCGACCAGAACCCGTCCGTGCGGGTCTCGCGGATCTTGTAGACGGCATTGGACGGCCAGCACCCTGAGCACGCCGTGTACGTGATCGTGGAGCTGCCCGCCGGCCGCGTCTCCGTGATCAGCCGCCCGAAGTCATCGTACGCCCAGCCCGTCGACTGCCCCTGCACGTTCGTCCGCCCGCTCTCCAGGCCAAGGGCGTTGTTCCAGGCGTGGCCCACCGCGTGGGCCACCCCACCCACCTGGATCGTCTCGCTCGTCGGGCGGATGTTCGCCGTATCGGTGTATTGCACCGTCACCTGGCGGCTCGGGGTGGCCGCTCCAGCCACATCCTGCATCATCGTCTGCAGACGCCCGAGGCTGTCATACGCGTAGGTGGTCTGCAGCTGCTTGGCCGTCGTCGTCCCCACCGTCTCCGTCCAGGGGCGGCAGTTGCTGTAATAGCTGAAGGCCACCTGGCGTGCCGGCGGCGTCGTCACCCCGTCGCTCTTCGTCACACTGACCGTCGCCGGCAACCCCAGGCACCAGGCCGATACCCCGTTGTAGAATGTTCGGTCCGTCGTGCTGCTCAGGGTCGTCACACTCTGCGGCGAGGTGGTGGCCACCTCCTCGTGGCCGGGTGCCCCGTGGGTGTAGTTCCACGGGTAGCCGGACACGTTGGTCTTGTGCGTCACCGTGCGCGCCAGCTGCCCGTTGTGCGCCCCGCCGCTGTCCACCTCGTAGCTCTCCGTCACCTCCTGGTCCAGGTGCACGAAGTGGTACTGGTGGGCGCTGCCAGCGCCGTGATTACTGTCGGCCACCCCCGCCGGTACCGGCGTCTGCTCCGTCCACGTCGGGTCGTAGACCGATACCTTGTTGGCGCCGTTCCACACCGTCACCTTCTCCGGCCGGCCGATGAACGGGAAGCCCTGCTTGTACAGCGTCTCGGTCACCACACTGTTGCGCGAGTCGGTCTCCTTCACCGACTCGAAGCCGAGGTAGCCCCGGCCCGTGCCGTCCACCTTCGCGTTCCAATAGGCGTAATGCGTCAGGAACGTCCCCGTCCCGACCCCGGTGGTCTCCTCCGTCTGGCTCACCACATACGTCGCCCCGCCGCGTACCAGCCGCGTCGTCGGCGGATTCACCGTCGCGTTCGCCGTATAGCCCTCACCGGTCCCCGCGTTGTACGCCCAGTTCGTCAGCGCGTGATACGTCGGCTTGAATGTGCCACCCAAACCGTCGGTGACGCTTGCTAGCAGGTCAGCACGATTCCCGTTCCGGATTCGATGGCGCCATTTGGAACCGTTGTGCATGATCACATCGGCATAGCCATCACCAGTTGTGTCCGCAATCATCAATGTCGTCACCACGGCCGGGCTATCACCACCCACTCCAATAGATATCGACTCAAAACCATCACCATTCGAACGCCGGATGCACCACTGGGATCCGCATGCATAGAGCAAATCCTCTCGGCCGTCGCCATCGTAATCAATCGCAGCCATTGAGGCTGCGGGTGCACTGATACTCGCCCACTCAGTGTGGCCTTTGCCAATACTCAGGGTGTAGCGCCATGTGAAGCAGCCAGCACCACACGTTCCTGACATATACATGAAATCCGTTAGACCATCGCCGTTGATATCAAGCGGTAGAAATCCACCCCCCGGCCCGGCTTCGACAATAAACATGACCTGAAGGTCATCTCGCGCACTTGGTATCGCCTCCAGGTTCCAAAATGACCGAGACACCTCAAATCGTGTAATCGTCCTACTGACCGGCGGTGGAATGTACGTGCTGAGCGTTCGAATCAAATCCGTCCTGCCGTCTCCATCAAAGTCAATTCCACCACGTCTTCCCCTGGATGACACATAACTACCTTCTTCGCCAATCAAGCCAGTCTCCTGCTCGCCACCGAATTCCAAGCCTGCATTAATTCGGAGTTTATCCGCGTACACCATATCGGACAGGCCGTCACCGTTCACGTCTATCAGAGCGAAACTCCAAGTTGCTGATGCTGATATGTTGGTATTGCAGTCACCACTGCTGCAGCCAGCTCCGCTGCCGAGATAGACATGCCAGTTTCCATCAGCACCGACCGCCATGAGGTCTGCAAGTCCATCGCCGTCGAATTCGAGCGTATGCCCAATTAGCTGACCATAGACTGGCCTCGCCAAGTCAATATCAACCGAGAATACGCCGCTTTCTGGATCCGACTTGTAGACATGCCAAGAGCCGGCCACCGGGATAAATAGATCGATCGTGCCATTCCCATCGTAGTCACCGTAGGCAGCCCTATCGGCAGGCAGCCCCGGCCCATCTTGTGCGACCGCCAAGCCAACGGCGCCGTCCTGCCAATCAATTGCTGTAAGGGGCAAACAGTCATTTCCCATCCTGTTGCACTGCTGGATGCTCAGGAGGCGGCTCTTACCGGTGCTGCCGGAGGTATAGTTCAGTGTGTAACGGTGGACAGTGCTGCCGCTGAACGAGTAATCGATGTAATGCAGCCGCCGCGTGGCCTGCCACTGCGAGCCCCACACGTAACCCCCACGCACCGCCCCGGGGAGCACCGTGTTCAGGTCGTCATAGGTAAACTGGATCTTGTACGGTGCGGTGCCGCCGTTGCTCGTCCAAGTCACGTTATCCGGTACGTACTCCCCGGTTACCGGCGAGGTGTAGGTGAAGCTGATCTGGTTGCCGAACTTGTCCTGGATCGTATTGAGCGCCCAGACCCGCACCTCCGTGGTATTCGGCGCCGTGATCCGCGAGTCCGTGTCGCTGCCGTAGAGGTAGGTCAGACCGTTCGGCAAGCTCACCTGAAAATAGGACGGCCCGGTCCCCTGCGTGCCAACCGATACCACCTTCTGGTACCAATGCACCTCGGCGCGGTATTCCATGTTATTCGCGCCATACGTACCGCTGGCGATCTGCACGAGCGGTGCGCCATCCAGACAGAAGCGGTCCGTCGCACTGTAGGTCACCCCGCCGGCAGCGGACCCGTCCAACGGCTTCGTCCGCGGGCAGCGATGGATCTTGGAGAACCCCGACAGCGTCCAGCCGACACCGGCCAGACCATCTCCAGACTGGCTGTCGTAGACCAGCCCGATGTCCGGCTTCAGACCGTTCACCCCGGCCGCCACATCGATCGGTATCGTGTACGTCGCCGAACCCATCGGGGTTACGTCGCCGCTGCCACCTATGCGGCCGACCGCCGCCTGCGCACCAGCGGGCAGAGCCGCTACCACCATGAACGCTGCGGCCAGCAGCCACAGCGACCGGACTGCCCACACCAGGCGATGGATCGCGCGGACGTTCATCAGCCTCACTCCTCACCACCCGGTCGGGTGACTGACTGTCGAGTCCGGAGCGCGCGTCCCGCGCTGCAGATAGCGTTCGGAATCCTTCCCCTGCGCCGCTCTAATTACTCGACCTCTGCATCCCCTGTCAACGCTTCTCAATCAGCCACCCAGGCAACTTCCCCTACGCCTCCTCTCACGTTTCAACTTGGTCACTTTTGCCTCACACATTTGGGTGAAGCCAATGGGCTGAACTTCCCTCTCTCCACGTCCTGCGTTACGATGACAGGCAAATCGTGATTGCCAGCCACAGACGCGCGCGCATCATGACACCACTCACCACGCCCCATGCAGAAGCAGCCGACCGTGGTGCCATAGTCTGTCTTGCGAACTACTACACCCTTATCGCAACCGCAATTCGAGCCCGTCTCGACGCCACTGGACTAGCCTGGCGGCGCATGTCGGAGTTGGAACGAACCCTGTGGCTCAATCGCAAGGCCGCCTCGGCGGTCACGCTCCTGCTGGTACCGGCTGTGGCACTGGTCACCATCCGCTTGGCGCACTCATTCGCTGATGAGGAAACGGTTCACTGGACGCCACCGTCGAGCCCATATGATGCGGCCCGAGTCCCTGGCGCTTCGGACTACAAGGCCATCTGGTCCTCACACCTGTTCGGCACCCCGGCACCTCGCGTCAATGCACCTGCCGATGTCATTGAAGCACCGCTAACGACGCTGTCGTTCAGCCTGCATGGCGTGGTGGCGAGCACCGATGCCCGCTTCTCACATGCCCTCATCGCAGACGGCTCCGGCCGAGAAGGAATCTATTTTCTCGAGAGCGATATTTCTCAGGGTATCAAACTGGCGGCCATCTATACCGACAGGGTGATTCTGAATCACGCGGGCCAGTATGAAACATTGCGGCTGCCAGAGTACGGCGATTCCCGGCGTACTGCTGATCGCCTCGCAGGCGCACCCACAGCCACGGACCCGGAGGAATTATCCGGAGGAGGCCACCCGGAACAGACAGCTCCATCTCCGCCCCGCCTCGCCGACATCATGACGTCCCGACCGCATGTCACGGGCGGGCGATTCTCGGGACTCGAAGTGTATCCGGGTGAACGCGGCGAGGACTTTTCCAGGCTTGGACTCAAGCCTGGAGATATCATTACGGAGATCGATGGCCGCAAGCTTACGGCATCGGATCCCACCGCTCCATTTCAGAGCCTCGCCGCAGAAACGTCGCTTACCTTCACCATCGACCGGCGTGGGCAGACGCTCAAACTCAGGATCGACGATGACCGGCCTGCCAATATGGAGATTAACAGGGTGATGCAGAACTGACGGATTCGAAGCGGTTGTCATCGATTCGCATGGTTACCTCAGCAGGACTCGCCGTTGTTCCCGGCGCTGGTCGTTCATGCCGCCCGGTCGGGCCGCTGTTCCTACGTCACCAGCGGCGCCAGCCGCGCCATCCTGAGCAGGTTGTAGGCGCTGGCTGCGAGGTAGGCGTACAACTGGTTGCGCTCGATGCCGACGAAGCGACTCTTACGCAGCCCGCCGACGGTCTTCAGCCAGCCGAAGATCTCTTCGATGCGTTTTCGCTGCCGCTGACTGAGCCGGTAGCTCGCATGCCGGGTGGTGCGGGCATCGAGGCCCGGCGTGCGGCGGCTCTCGATGCGGGCGATGTGCGGGCGGATGCCTTTCTCCCGCAGGTGCGCGACGAACGCCTTATTGCAGTAGCCCTTGTCGGCACCGAGCGTGTCGATCGGCACGCGCTTGCGCCGCTGGCGGGCCAGCTGTTGTGCGGCCGCCACCGGCTCGGCGAGCCGGGCATCGGTGATCTGCAGATCGGCACACAGCCCGTGACGGTTATCCATGAGGGCATGGCCGGCGAAGCTGAGCTTGGCCGGCTGGCCCCAGCCCCGGCGCATGAGCTTGGCCTCCGGGTCGGTGCTGCTCTCGTGGGTGGCGTTGGTGCGCCGTTCCCCCTTGAAGTCCACCATGCCGGTGCCGTCGCCGCCGTCCTTCGGCGGCGGGCCGCCCTTCTTCCTGAAGCTCTTCAGGCTGGCCCAGGACTCGATCAGCGTGGAGTCCACCGTGAAGTGCTCGGAGCCGAGCAGCTGTTGCCCCCGGGCGAGCTTCAGCACCTGCTCGAAGAAGCGCCGGGCAATATCGGTCGCCACCAGCCGTTCGCGCAGCCGCGAGAAGTTCGACTGGTCGAGCCCGGGGTCGTCCAGGCTCAAATCGAGGAACCAGCGGTACAGCAGGTTGTAGTCGAGCTGCTCGCAGAACGCCCGGTCCGAGCGCACCGAGTACAGCGCGATCAGCAGCTGCCCCTTCAGCAGCCGCTCCGGGGCGATCGAGGGGCGGCCGGTCGAGCCGTACAGCTCGTCAAGCTCCCCGCTGATCGCTGCCAGCGCCTGATCGGCGTATGCCTTGATCGAGCGCAGCGGGTGATCTGCCGGAATCCGGCGTTCCGGCGACACGTAGGAAAACAGACCGGACTGGGGGCTGACTTCGCCGCGCATCGTTCGCGCTCCGACAGATATGCTGGCCCGATTATTACCCGCTGTGAACGACGTCGCGAGCGGTGTTTTGCATCACCCTGTTAACAAACCGCGAACGTGAGTCCGTACCATCGGACTCCTGGCCTAATTCAGCCCAGATCGGTGAAGCTCCATGTACCCGCCGAGCCACGAGTCATCCTGGCCCGCGGGCGCCTGGAGATTCGGCGGACCAACCCCAATGCGATACTCCTGCGTCCAGAAGCCCTGAATAGACGTCACACGGCTTTCACTGTCGGTGGTCACCCGGAGCAGCAGGTTATCCAGTCCCGGATTCTCTCCGGCTCCCCAGATGCTGATGCCCTTCGTACACTCTCCACCGCCCGTGTTGTCATGGCATTGGTAGCCAGAAAACTCCGCGGTCGTGACGGCGCCAACATTGCCTCCCAATGCCGGGCTGCGCCCGACAGGCAATTCTCCCGGACTCTGCCAGGTGCCTTCACCCCACTTCCCATCGGTAGTCAGCGCCGCTTCGGCGCTCGGGTAACAGTCGCCCGGGTCCTTCGTACGACAAATCCTCTTTGGATATCCCCTCGATCCAATAACGTAGTCGAAACCACCTGAGTCGTTCCTCGTCGCGCTCGTGACCCGGGTGGCAGCCAGCCGGTGAGTCATGGTGCGCCACTCTTCAACCGCCCTCAGCACTTTCGTGGCGGCACCAACCCTTGTTGCCACGCTTCGGACCGCGGGACCGACTTCGAAGACTGCCGATATCACTGCCTTTCCCGGCGCGCCCGGAGGTCCTGGATCGACGGTAACCACTCCGCTGACCACGGGCGCAATCCGGCCATCGGCCGGCGATGGCACGTGTGAAATAAGCGCCTCGGGGCTCCCCAGCGCATAGTAGACCGTATTCACCGTAGGCCCGACCCAGGGAATGGCCTGGCCGCCCAATTCGCCATGAGCATGCTCGTAGGAACAATCCACCTTGTACCAGAACAATGAGATGTGGATGCAGCCGTTCTCCTGACTGCGATTGAAGGTTCCCTCCACCGGCGTCTCGACGACCGCAGCAAACGCGGGATTCCCCGCCGTTGAAGCAAACAGCACGACAACGACTGCAAGATTACGCGCACCCCATACCACCCTCGGCACGCACGCCAAACCGAGCATGTCAGCCATCCCCGACTTCCACCACGACGCAGGATTCAAGCAGATCCCGCTGCTCGTCACCCAAGACCGCACGAGGAACCTTGACCGGCGCGCCCGGCACGCTCCCTTCCTTTTTCGCCTGCAGTTGCAGAAGCTCGGAAAACGTACCGCTCCTGACGATCTTCACTTTCGGCTCGACAAGGCGCTCCACCGATCGGCCCATCAAGTCGTAGTATGGGTTGACTTCCTTCAGGTTGCGGTCCAGATGTACCGACAGCTCCCTTATATCGTCCACCTGTGGCAATGCCCCTTCCAATTCGATGTAGAAGGTGTACTCACCCTGGCCGAGCGGCGTGATGGTGCCCATCACGGAGTAGTCACGCACGCCTGAACCCGCAGGACGCCATGCACCCAGCGCCTCTTCGACAGCACGCGCCGTCTGATGCTCCGTGACCTTTTCGCCGACGAGGTTGATCATCGTGCCGCGCCGGTACAGAAAGTTGAACACCGGCGCCTGCCCCACCCGGTCGACTACGCGGACGATGTCCCCCATCCGGTACCGGTAGAGACCCGCGCAACTGGTCTGCACGAGTTCGTATTCGTGTCCCAACTGGACATCCGCCAGGTCGACCGTCCTCGGTACGGCCGCATCGAGCCCTTCGAGCGGCAGGAACTCGAAGAATGCATTCCCCACGGCGAGGGCATAGTCATTGCGGCCGTCCAGCTTGAGGTTGATGCCCAGGATCCCCTCGGTAGATGAATGACAGCCTGAATAGAAAAGGATGTCATCGCCAGCGAGCTGCCGCAGCCGGGGTACGGAAAGCGCAAAGGAACCGGAGGTCACGGTCCTGAAGTACTTCATCCCAGGCCAGAGCCGCCGGGCCATGCCCTCCATGCCGTCTGCTAAGACCCGCTCCACCTCGGCAGCGCGTTGCGGGCGAGAGCCGCAGACGCGCAGCACGGCCCCGCGCTCTTCCGCCGTGAGTTTCAGCCAGGATGGTATGGTCCCGGATCTGAGGTTATCGACCAGCTCGTCCCGATGCTGGTCAAGAAGTCTAAACCATGCCGTCAACTGCGGGGCGAACGGGGTCGAGATGTACATCGCATCCCGATCGGCAAGACCGAACAGGGCATGCAGATACAGCATTGCTGCTGGATCCTGCACTGCGAACACCGCCTCAGGTGAGGTCCACAGCACCGGTATCTGCCGCCGGATTCGCGCCATTCCGGCATTGGGGCCCGAAACGAGGGGCACCTGCAATCCTGGCTCCGCCGGCGCCTGGTAGGTGCCCATCAGGCTGATTCCACGCCCCGGGCCTCGCGCTCCTTCGACCCCTCGATCGAGCACCCCCTGCTCCACAAGAGCCACCATGAACACCGTCTTTCCTACTGCTCGCGCCGAGCGCGGAATGCGCTTCGGCGTACCTGTGGTGCCGGCGCTGCCGACAATGGTTGTAACGGGATCGGCGGTTAGGACATTGGCTTCGCCGCGAGAGATTCTGGCGACCGGATCAAGGTAATCACAGTACGCCGACAGGGGCACTGCCGCCCGATACGCCGAGACCATGTCCGGACTGGTCAGAATACCGGCAAAGTCGTGCCGCCGTCCAAACTCGCTCGCTTGATTCCGTTGCAAAATCGACCGCAATTCGCGCAAGTTGATTGCATCGGCGTGCGGCAGACGGCGCTCGAACGAGCGGAGCGCCAGCGCGCTGGCGGCATGAAACAGCTTCTTTCGCACGCTCTTCATGGCAAGCAGCGATCCGACTTGGCGCATTGCCGCCGAGTTGCGGAAGACACGCGATCCATTATCGCCAAGCCGCCGCAGCCGGGTACGCGGCAGCCTTTTCCCCTATTGCCGCACCCGCCTCCCTCAGAACGAAGGCGCCCGGGCACTCACCCCCTGTCCGGCATGCAGCCGTTACCGACGGTATGCGGGCTATGCGCCGTGCGAGCTCGGCGAACGTTTCGTTTGGAAGTCCACGTGCAGTCGCCAACGGCGCACCGAGACGCAACTCGCGGGGTACAGCCATGTCATTGACACTACTGGGCACCCAAGCATAGCTGACGGTGACGCCCACAGTTGCCAGCGCTTGCTCGGCCTCCGAGGCCGCCAAGCCAAGTCTCCCAACTTCCACAAGCACCACATGCGTATCGGTGCCACCCATGACCGCTGGCAGACCGGCTTCACACAGGGTCGCCGCCAAGGTCCTGGCGTTGCCCACGAAAGCTTCTGCGTAGCGCCGAAATGCCGGGCCCGCGCTTTCCATGAAGCAAGCTGCCCTCCCGGCAAGTAACGCCATATTTTTTGAGATCTGCAGCCCCGGAAACAGGGTCCTATTGACAGCGCTGATCAACTCCCTGCTGAACGCCAAATCGAAATCCTGTCCGCACAGCGTCATGTAGGTGCTTGCCGTGGTGGGATGGGAGCAGTTGATGGGCGCGAGATAAGTCCCGGCAGCCACTAGGCTAGCAATGTGGACCATATCCATAACCAGCAACGCACCGATTTCGTTTGCCACCCGCCGCAGAGGTGGTTCACGACCAGCACCCGAAAGTCACGACTCATCGCTCGCAGTGCGCTCAACACCGCCAATTTGGCCATTGGCGGTGACAGGCTGCACGTTAGGGAAGCTCTGATCTACCGGTCATGAGAATGGGGATTTCGAACCGAACGCGATGCCTGTCGCTGCCTGTCGGTGATTTCGACCCCGATTGCGGGTCTGAACGCTGCTTTTGGCGACATTCATCGACACGGATCCTACGCTCGTGCATGCAGCAATTTCCTGCGCGCCATGAACAGGTTGGCCAACGCCGCGGTCACTTCCAACCGATGCCGGTTCTTGGCCAGCCCGCGGTAGCGCACCTTCTTGAAGCCGAACACGCGCTTGATGATGGCGATGCTCTGCTCGACCTTCGCGCGCACCGAGGACTTGCGCCGGTTGCACGCCTTGATCTGCTCATCGATCCGCCCGCCGATGCGGTATCGCCGGTTGGTGAAGTCCTTGGCTCGGGGCGCAGCCCGGCGGATTTCATCTCCGTGCCCTTGATACGCCTGATCGCCCCACACGCGCGTCTCCTCGCCATGCAGCAGGTGAGGCAGTGCATCGCTGTCGGCCACGTTGGCGGCCGAAGCGAGGATCGTGTGGATGAACTTCGTCTTGCTGTCTACCCCAACATGCGCCTTCATCCCGAAGTACCACTGCTGTCCCTTGGCGGTCTGATGCATCTCGGGGTCCCGCTCCTTGTCCTGGTTCTTGGTCGAACTGGGCGCGCTGATGATCGTGGCATCGACAATGGTGCCATTGCCGATCTTCATTCCATTCTCCTTCAGGTACTGGTTGGTCGCCTTCAGCAGCGTCTTGCCCAGCCCATTGCGCTCCAGAAGGTGGCGGAACTTGCAGATCGTGGTCTCGTCCGGCGCCGCTTCGATTCCCAGATCAACACCGGCAAAGCTGCGCATCGTCGCCGAGTCGTACAGCGCCTCTTCCACCGCGGGATCGGACAGGTTGAACCACAGTTGCAGAAAGTAGATGCGCAGCATCCGCTCCAGCGGCACCGGCGGTCTGCCGCCCGATGCTCCACCGCCCTTCGGGTACACCGGATCGATGGCCGCGGCCAGCTCCTTCCACGGCATGATCCGCTCCATCTCGCCAAGGAACTTCGCACGGCGTGTGGTCTTGCCGAACTTCTCAAATCCACCCAGTGTCTGCTGCTTCATCACGACCTCCGCACGATTAAGCAATCATGCCTCAGCGGGCGGGGGTAAATCAGAATTTCCTTAGCGCTGCTGGCCCCGAACAAACGGCACGCAGCGTCGTTTGCCTTCTGTTCGACGGCATCCAAACTCGATAATGCTCCCTGGAATCTGGCACCCATGGCGCTCTCCACAGTCGTTGCCGCGAGCACCGGCCATTGCACTGCCCGCAGAATTGAACCCCAGGGGTAGGCAGGTTCTCCGACGCGTTGAGCTTGATGGACTGGCTGTAGGATCGCTCTGCGTTGGCGAGGAGCGCCTCCAGTGAGGCCAGGGCCGGATCGGTATCGCCTTGGGCTGCTAGCTGGTTGGTTGTGAGTAGGGGAGCCACCACCACATCTCATAGCCTGCGCTTGGTCACCAGCGGTAGCTGCACCACACCGGGAAAGTCGGGAAATATCTGATGCAGGATGGACGAGTCAACGTGCGCACCGTCTATGAATGCCCAAGACCCTGCCCCTGGCTTACGCACTCCGAACTGGAAATTACGGCTCTCGATGCGCAAGCCGTTAGCTGAAATGATGATCAGAGTTGGTACTATCGCGAAATCATGAAACTTGGAATTCACCACTGTGGGCGGCTCAGGGAACGTGAATGACTCGATACGCATGTTCCCCTGCCTGATCCGTTTGACGGCCATGGCGGCAGCAGAACGCAGCGCATCTGCGCCGCCTGGAGCGGCGCGGATGTCGGCGAAGGTGAATTTCAGAACTCCATCTATATCACCTGAGTAAAGCGCCTCCATCGCTGCGCGAACGTCCCGCTGGGCGGTGGCGGCAGCATCGCCGGGCTCCGCAGCGTGCACTGGCTCACCCGGCTCCTTAGCATGTGCAAAACCGAGTGCAATTGCCAAAATTAGCAGAACAATTCCCGGTAGCACGACACTCCGCAAGCTCATATGTCGGTGAGCAATCTTCAGCCACACCCTAGCTGCACCACTCATCATGTCGGCAGAAACCGTAGCGGAAAGGTCATCGGAACCAGAGAGCACCATAAAAATTACCGACCCTGTGACCTACCAGTGCATGCAGTCTATGCAGTAAGGGTACATGTCTGTCGGTTCTCGCCACCACCTCCACCTGTCCATCAATCCCCGAGAACTCCAGCCCGTACGCCTTCTCTCGTTTCAATTTGGTCATGTTTGCCTCACCCATTTGGGTGAGACGGCACTCGCAGCTATTCCGAGACGCGACTGCGAAGATTGACAGTACAGGGAGAACCGCTGTAGGTTCATAACCGATAGACATGAAGCCTGCCGAACTCACTCGGCTGCAGTACATTGGGGAGATCGTTGTGCTGATCAGTGTCTGGTCGAATCGTCGGACAATTACCGCGGTTACGCTGCTGTTCTCGTTAATTACGGCATCTGGCGTGCGGGCCAGTGGACACTGCGACTATAAGCAGTTCTCGCCGCGCCTCAATCGCTGGTTTCCGATGTGCCAGATGCCAGCAAGTAATGGCACTTGTGAAACGCTCGCGGTCTCAAAAGGGATAAGCGAGGTCAAATATGCCGAAGGTGCCTGTGCAACGCAAGGGGTAGTTGGCGAGTGCACGACGGGCGACAAGCAGCGTTTTTTCTACTCAGGCAAGTCGTCCTCTCTCTCCACAGGCTGTCAGCGACTTGGTGGTGTTTGGAACACCAATCAAAAGCCACAGACCTCATCACCTTGAAGCGTTCCCCCAACGACGCGCCGCCATGCGATTCAGAGGTCATTCTTTTCACCAATCTGATGGTGGCTCGACAACACGGCAGGGCATCGAGAGATCTGCATGCATGGTGTTGGCCATCCTAGTATCACTAATCTTAACGTCACCGACGCTCGCAGGGGATGCGTCCGCTCCGCCAAGCGGGCCAACTGACCTGGTTCTATACAAACTTCCCACCTGCGGATGCTGCCGGACGTGGATGAAGTACCTTCAAGCCAACGGGTTTAGTGTCACCAGCTTTGACGTGAATGATCTCGTGCCGCTCCGGCAAGAGTACGGCATTCCCATGGAAGTAGCGGGTTGCCATGTCGCCAGGATCAGCGGCTACTTGCTCGAAGGTCACTTGTCAGCCGATGAAATCCGGAAGTTGCTGACAAAAAAACCAAATATCATGGGACTAGCAATCAAGGGCATGCCAAAGGGCGCTCCCGGAATGGATGGCCCCGGGTCGGAGCCCTATGATGTGATTGCATTCCAGCGAAACGGTGCCACCAGCGTTTTTGCATCGCACACCGGCTCGCAGGAACCACCAGCCACATCATCCGACGAGCAAGCGCCATCGGCGGAGAGGGAAAGGCAGCCGGCGCTCGAAGGCAAGTAGACGGCTTCGTAGTCTGCCGCGGGATTTCACCTGAGATTTGTCGCCACGGCAATCGACGGCTTCTGGACTAGAGCCTGAAAGGCATGCTGCGCAGCCGCCGCCCCGTCGCCGCGAAGAGCGCGTTGGCGAGCGCCGGTGCCAGGCCTGGCACGCCGGGCTCGCCGACACCGCCGGGACGCCCGCCCTGGGGTAGCAGCTGCACGCTGATCTCCGGCGTCTCCGCCAGGGACAGCAGCCGGCAGTCGTCGAAGTTGCCCTGCTCCACTACGCCGCCACGGATGCTGATGCGCCCGTAGAGCGCCGCAGAGAGTCCGTCGAGGATGCCGCCCTCCATCTGCGCGACGACGGTGTCGGGGTGGATGACGACACGCGGGTCGATGACGCAGCTGACGCGCAGCACGCGGAAGCCGGGTTTGTCGCTGCCGGCATCGGCATCCACCGCCACCTCGACCACCTGGGCGACGAGGCTGTCGTGGCTTTCGATGAAAGCGAGGCCGCGGCCCTGCCCCGCCGGCAGCGGCTGGCCCCAGCCGGCGCGCCGCGCGGCCTCGCGCAGCACCGCCTGGTGCTTCGGGCGGCCGTCGAGGTGCGCCAGGCGGAAAGCGAGCGGATCCTGGCCGGCGGCATGCGCCAGCTCGTCCATGAAGGACTCGATGACAAAGCAGTTCTGGGAGTACCCGGTGCTGCGCCAGAAGCCGACCGGCACGCCGGTCTCGCGCGGCTGGAAGGCGCAGCGCAGGTGGCGGATGCCGGTGTAGGGCAGGTTGGCCGCGCCGGACATGGCGGCGGCGTCGGCGCGTGCGTCGCCACCGCGTGGCGTCGGCGTCCTGCGGAAATAGCTGGCGGCGACCGACTGCGACGCCAGCACGTAGTCGAGCACGGCGATGCGCCCGCCGGCATCGAGCCTGGCGCGGGCGCGCGCCACGGTGGCCGGGCGGAACATGTCGGCGCGCACATCCTCCTCGCGTGAATAGAGGAGCTTCACCGGTCGCCCCGGCCAGGCCCGCGCAGCACCGACCGCATGGCGCACGAAGTCCATTTCCGCGCGCCGGCCGAAGCCGCCGCCGAGGAAGCTGCTGTAGACCGTCACCTTCGCCGCCGGAACCCCCGCCACCTGCGCCGCGACGTCGCGGGCGATGCTCGCCGCCTGCGTGCCGACCCAGAGCGTGACGCCGCTGTCGTCCACCCGCGCGGTGCAGTTCATCGGCTCCATGCACAGGTGCGCGAGGTACGGCTGCTCGTAGACGGCCTCGACCACCGCGCCTGCCTGCAGCGCGGTGGCGACATCACCCTCTTCGCGGAACACCGCCGGGTCCGGGTCATCCAGCGCGCGCCGCCAGCTCACGGCCTGCGCAGCGCCGGACAGCGCCAGCCGGTCGGCCGGCTCGGGCTTCAGCGACAGGCGGGCGGCGGCACGCAGCGCCGTCCAGCTGTCCGCCGCGACCACCGCCACCGCCGTCGAGCCGAGGCGCACCACGCCGGAGACGCCCGGCAGGCTGCTCACCTCCGGCGCGTTGTCGATGCCGGCGATGCGCGTGCCCACCAGCGGGCTGTGGCGCACGGCGGCGAAGAGCATGCCCGGCAGCACGGTGTCGATGCCGTAGCGCGCCTCGCCGGTGACCTTCGCGGGGATGTCCAGGCGCTGCGGCGAGGTGCCGACCAGGCGGAACCTGGCCGGGTCGCGCAACGGCAGGTCGCGGGGCACCGGCTCGTTCGCGGCGGCTTCGGCCAGTTCGCCATAGGTCAGGCTGGCGCCGGTCACGGGATCCACCACCAGCCCGCGGAAGCTCTGCAGCCTTGCTGCCGGCACCGCCCAGCGTCTCGCGGCCGCTGCCACCAGCATGGCGCGCGCCGCGGCGCCGGCGCCGCGCACGGTATCCCAGGCGTCCAGCATGCTGGCGCTGCCGAGTGTCACGGCATGGCCCATGGCGTGGAACGCGTCGCGGGCAATGCGCTCCGCGAGGCTGCCGGCCTCCAGTGCCGCCAGCGGTCCGGTGCGCTGCGCGGGACCGAAGTTGTAGTAGGCGCGATCGACCGGCGTGAACTCGAATCGCACCTGCTGCCAGTCGACGTCGAGTTCCTCGGCCAGCAGCATGGGCAGCGAGGTGGTCACGCCCTGGCCCATCTCGGCCCGGTGCACCCCGAGGATGACCTCGCCCTCTGCGCCGATCTTCACCCAGGCGTTGACGGCCTTCGCCCCCGGCGTGGAGGCAGCGAAGCGCGCGGCCGCGGCGCTGTCGTCCAGCCGCCGGGCGATGGCCCATACGGCCAGCCCGCCGCCGGCCGCGAGGCTGCCGAGGATGATTGTCCTGCGCGAGATCGCCATGGTCCGCCGGCTAGTATACTGGCGCGGGGTTGGAGGGCCTGCGGCCGTGACGATGCATCCGCGAAGAGGACCACGCGCGTAATGCCGGCCGGGCGCCGCCTGGCTGCGCTGGCCATCGTCACCGCACTGGCGGTGACGGCCTGCCAGCCTGCCGATCCCGTGGCCGCCGATGCCGACGTCATCGTCGTCGGTGCCGGCATCGCCGGCCTGGCGGCGGCGCTGGAGGCGGAGAGCCACGGTGCGCGCGTGCTGGTGATCGAGGCGAATTCCGTCGCCGGCGGCCATGCGGTGCGCGCCGGCGGTTTCGCCCTCGTCGACACGCCGCTCCAGCGCAGCAGGGGCTACCACGATTCCCCCGACATCGCCTACCGCGACCTCATGGCCTGGGGCGAGGATGCGGACCCCTGGTGGGTGCGCTTCTACGTCGACAATTCCCGCGAGCAGGTCTACGACTGGCTCACGGCCATGGGCGTGAAGTTCACCGTGGTGGTGCCCGCTCCCCAGGCCAGCGTGCCGCGCTTCCACTTCACCCGCGGCGCCGCCGTCAATGCCGTCGTGCCCATGATCCGCGAGGCGCTGGCCCGCCCGCGCATCGAGTTCCTCTGGAATACGGAAGTCACCGAGATCCTCCGCCGCGACGGCCGGATTGCCGGCGTGCGCACCGAGCGCAGCCGCAGCGGCGGCCGGCGCCTGTACCACGCGCCGGCCGTGATCCTCGCCACCGGCGGCTTTCAGAGCAACCTCGATCTCGTGCGCCGCAGCTGGCGACGTGACCTGCCGGCGCCGGCGCGGCTGCTGATCGGCGCCGGGCAGTACGCGACCGGCAGCGGCCTGCGGCTGGTCGAGCCCTTCGGCGCCGCCCTCACCCGCATGGATCACCAGGTCACCTTCGTCAACGGCCTGCCGGATCCGCGTGACCCCGGTGGCGGCCACGGTCTGCTGACGCAGAACCCGGCGGCCATCTGGGTCGATGCCACAGGACGGCGCTTTACCAACGAGGCGGCCTCGAGCAAGGTCACCGACCGGGCGGTGCTGCGCCAGTCGCCCGCCACGCACTGGCTGGTGTTCGACGCCACCGGCGCCAGGCAGCTGACGATCCGCGGCGCGGCCTGGCTGTCGGCGAAGACCATCGAGGAGGAAATCCTCGACAACCCAACCCTGGTGAGCAGGGCGGACGACATTGCCGCGCTGGCCGCAGCAGCCGGCCTGCCGCCCGACGCGCTGGTGGAGACGGTGCAGCGCTTCAACCGCTTCGTCGACCAGGGCATGGACACCGACTTCGGCCGCATTGGCCCCGGCATGAGCGAAGCCCCGCCGCCGGCGCTGCGCCAGCCGCCGTACTACGCCATCCAGCTGTTCCCGATGACACGCAAGAGCATGGGTGGCCTGGAAATCGACCACGAGACGCGCGTGCTCGGCGGTGCCGGCCAGGTCATCCGCGGGCTGTTCGCCGCGGGCGAGGCGACGGGCGTGGCCGGCATCAACGGCAGCCATGGCGGCGAGGGAACCTTCCTCGGCCCGAGCGTGCTCATCGGCCGCGTCGCCGGCCGCAGCGCGGTGGCGCAGGCCCTGGGTCCGCAGGCGCTCGGCAGGCGCCAGGCAGCGGACGCAGCTCCCGCGGACGCATCGCCGGCCGCGGTCGCTCCCCGGGCCCAGCCCGCAAATCTGCCGGCATTGCTGGCCCAGCAACGCCGCGGCTACTGGCACTTCGGCGTTTCCCACGCCCTCGTGGTGGAACGCGGCGAGTCCTGCGACAGCTGCCACAAGAGCCCATGGGGCACCGGCCCGGCGACCACGGCGGCACAGCGTATCGTGCAGCTGGACAGCTGCGTGCGATGCCACTGACGCCGGACACCGCGCGCAGCGACGCCGCGCAGGACTACCCCGCGCCAGCCTATGCCTGGTACGTGGTCGTCGTCCTGACCTTCGGCTACGTGGTCTCCTTCCTCGACCGGCAGATCTTCGCGCTGCTGAT
Organism: Gammaproteobacteria bacterium; assembly: GCA_015709695.1. Classification (NCBI taxonomy): domain Bacteria; kingdom Pseudomonadati; phylum Pseudomonadota; class Gammaproteobacteria; species Gammaproteobacteria bacterium. Next base: position 1,866,665 of record CP054183.1, read on the forward strand.
CCAGCCGATCCGCGAGGACCTCGGCCTGAGCGACACCCAGGTGAGCCTGGTCGGCGGGCTCGCCTTCGCGCTGTTCTACACGCTGCTCGGCATCCCCATCGGCCGCCTGGCCGACCGGCGCAGCCGCCGCGGCCTGATCGCCATAGGCGTCACGCTCTGGTGCCTGATGACGGCCGCCTGCGGCCTGGCACGCAACTACTGGACCCTGTTCCTGGCGCGTGTCGGTGTCGGCGTCGGCGAGGCGACGCTGAATCCCGCGGCGCTGTCGCTCATCAGCGACTACTTCCCGCGCCACCGCCGCGGCCAGGCCATCAGCTTCTACAACATGGGCGTGGGCCTCGGCGTCGGCATCGCCAACATCGTCGGCGCCTGGGCCATCTCCGTGGCGACCGCGGCACCTGCGATGGTGCTGCCCGGCTACGGCCCGCTCCAGCCCTGGCAGCTGGTGTTCATGTTCGTGGGCCTGCCGGGCCTGCTGGTGGCGCTGCTGATGTTCACCGTGCGCGAGCCGCCCCGCCGCGACCGGCTGCGCCTCGCCGGCGCCGACGGCACGGTCCAGGAACAGCTCTCCGTGGCAGACGCGCTGCGCTTCCTCGGCGCGCGCTGGAAGACCTACGCCACGCACTTCGTCGGCATGTCGGTGGTCACCATCATCGGCTATGCGCTGTTCTTCTGGGTGCCGACGATGTTCGTGCGCAGCTGGGGCTGGACGATCCCCGAGAGCGGCTATGCCTACGGCCTCATCACCCTGGTCTGCGGCCCGCTTGGCGTCAACCTCGGCGGCTGGATCGCCGACCGCCTCTACGCCCGCGGCATGCGCGATGGACTCATGCGCACCAGCCTGTTCGCTGCCGCGCTGGTCTTCGTGCCCGCTTCGGTCATCGCACCGCTGATGCCCACGGCAGCCGGTGCCGTCCTGTTCCTGATCCCGTCGAGCCTGGCTGGCGCCGCCATCACCGCCACGGGCGTGGCGGCGCTGATGATGATCACGCCCAACCAGCTGCGGGGGCAGGTGACGGCCCTCTACTACTTCGTGCTCAATGCGCTGGGCCTGACCATCGGGCCGACGGCCGTGGCGCTCATCACCGACTATGGCTTCGGCGACCCGCAGGCGCTGCGCTATTCGCTGGCGGTTGTGGGTGCCGGCGCCGGCATCCTCGCCCTCGGCTTCCTCGCCACCAACCTGCGCCTGTATCGTGCCGCCATGCTGGAGGCCGAGGGCTGGGACCAGCGCTGAGGACGCCCCTGCTTCAGCCGTCGAACGCCGCCCTGACTACCGCCTCGGCCTGCGTCGCCTGGGCCGCCAGCGACGCGGCTGCCGCCATCTGGCTCTCGGCGCGCCGCTGGTTATGCTCGCTGGCACTGGCGAAGTCGCGGGCGTTCCAGCCGAAATAGCTCTCCTCGAGGGCATCGGCGCAGAAGCGCGCCGCCAGCTCGACGTAGATCCTGTGCGTGGCCGTCACCAGGCTGCGCCACTCGGCCGCGGTGACGAAGCCGGCGGCCGCTTCCGCGTAGCCGGTCACCGCCGCGCGGAACAACTCCAGCGAGAAGCAGGCCTGGGCATGGTCTTCGCCGCCGGGGTTGCACCAGGAGCGGAACGCGTCGCCGAGTTCCAGCGGCAGCTGCATGTGCGCCAGCGTATCGAGGTCGACCAGGCAGAGGGCATGCTGGCCATCGTGCGAGAAGAGGATGTTGCCGGCCTTGGGGTCCCCGTGGACGATTCGCTCGGGTACCGCCTCCAGGGCGGGCAGGCCTGCGGCGGCAGCCAGTATGCGCCGCGCCAGCGGTTCCACCGCAGCGTAGCGCCGATGACCGGCGTGGCGGGCCAGTGCGGCACGCAGATTGGCCAGGTGCCGCGCCGTATCGTGCACGCCCGGCCGCGCGTTCTGAAAGCGATGCCGGAGGGGGCCCAGCGCCCGGTGGAAGCCCGCCAGCACCCGGCCCGCTTCGCGTGCCTGGCCGGGAAGCCCGAGGCGGTCCAGTGCCACGCCATCGATCCAGGTCAGCGCCCGCCACACCGCAGCGTCCTGCTCCACCCAGAGCGCACCGGTCGCGGTGCGGACCAGCAGCGGTGTCACCAGCCCCTGCCCGGCCAGGTGGCGCGTGACCACGTCGATGTCGGCATTGATCGCGGCCTGGAAGATGGGGTGCAGCCGCTGCAGCACGAACCTCCCCTGCGGCGCATCCACGACGAAGGTCTGGTTGATGAGGCCCGCCCCCAGCGGCGCCACCGGGCTGCCCGCGGCGCCATAGGCCGCCAGCACCGGCTCGAGGCCTGCGGCAGGCGCCGCGGCAGGCGTCATGGCGCCCACGCCCGGCTTCCTTGACAGTGCCCGCCCAGCCCCCGGAGACTATGCGGCATGGATACTTCCACGAGCGACGATGCCCCCGGGCTGGTGTTCACGGACGCGGCGGCCGCCAAGGTCTCGACGCTGATCCGTGACGAAGGCAATCCGAACCTCAAGCTGCGGGTGTTCATCTCGGGTGGCGGCTGTTCCGGTTTCCAGTACGGCTTCACCTTCGACGAGAACTCCGAGGAAGGCGACACCCACGTGGAAAACCAGGGCGTCACGCTGCTGGTGGACCCCATGAGCATCCAGTACCTCGCCGGTGCGGAGATAGATTACAAGGAAGACCTCGAGGGCGCGCGCTTCGTGATCCGCAACCCGGGTGCGGCCACGACCTGCGGCTGCGGCTCCTCCTTCTCGGTCTAGCGTCTCGCCGGCTTCTCCCTGCCGCCGGCACCACAATCCTTGCAGTGCACGCACAGCTGCTCGAGCTCGGCAGCGGTCAGCGGCTCGTGCATCAGCCGGCAGGTGAATCCCGTGTCACTGCAGCCCGAGAGGTGCCCGCACAGGGTGCAGATGCCCGGGACCGGGCGCTCGCGTTCCACCGAGAGCCGGTGAAGCATCAGGCGCAGCCCGCTGGCGGTGCGATCGCGCTGGGCAGGGGTGAGGGTGTTGGCCGCGTCGACCACAGCCTCGAACGGATCCCTGGCCAGTTGCCGGCGTGCCTTGTCGGTGAGGTTGAAGGTGGCGCTGCGCCCATCCCGCGTCGAGCGCACGCGGGTCAGGAAGCCGCGCTCCACCAGGCTCTTGACGGTCTGCGAGGCGGTGCCGCGCGTCGTGGAATGGAACTCGGCGAAGGCCGATACCGTGCGCGAGAAACGGTTGGCGCGGGCGAAGAATCGCAGCGCCATCCACTGGGCAGGCGTCAGGCTCGCCGCGGAGGATTCGCCGTAGGCCGCCCTGCCGAGTTGCAGCGCCAGCTCGGCCACGCGCCGCTCGGCGCTGAGTTTCTGCCTGGCCATGCGCCGATGGTAGCGGAGCCCCAAAATGTTGACAATTTCGGCTCCGGCCCGATATCCGGTAACATGCGCACATGGTTTTGAGCCGAAACCAGGATCCCCTGCCATGGCCATCCACCTGACCGAAACTGCCGCCCGCCGGGTCCGCGACTACCTGGCCCGCAACGCCGCTGCCGTGGGGCTGCGCCTCGGCGTGCGCAAGTCGGGCTGCTCGGGCTGGACCTATACGGTGGAGTTCGCCGAGGCGGTGGGTGCCGGGGACGTGGAGATGGACGCGGCCGGTGTCCGGCTGGTGGTCGCCGCGGACAGCCTGCCGTTCCTGGACGGTGCCGAGATCGACTACGTGCGCGAAGGCCTGAACGAGAAGTTCACCTTCCGCAATCCCAACGCTGCCAGCCAGTGCGGCTGCGGCGAAAGCTTCAGCGTGCAATAGCACCAGGACCTGCAGGACCATGGATACCCAGACCCGCGAGATCATCGAAGACGTGTTGCGGAGCAACCGCGTGGTGCTCTTCATGAAGGGCCAGCGCCAGCAGCCGCAGTGCGGGTTCTCGGCCAAGACCGTGGCGGCCCTGGACATGCTGCTGCCCGAGTACCTCGACATCAACGTCCTCGACCACCCGGAGATCCGCGAGGGCATCAAGGTCTACGGCAACTGGCCGACCATCCCCCAGCTCTACGTCGGCGGCGAGCTCATCGGCGGCAGCGACATCGTGCTGCAGATGTTCGAGTCCGGCGAGCTGGCCGAGGTGCTCGGCGTCGAGGCGCCGGCCAGTGGCACGCCGCGCGTGGAGGTGGCGGCCGACGCGGCGGCGATGATGCGCAGCGCCATGGAGCAGCGTCAGGGCGTGGTGGTGCACCTGCGCATCGATGCCCGCTGGCAGCATGCGCTGAGCCTCGGTCCGGTTGCCGCGGGCGATCTCTGCGTCGCCACCGGTGGCATCGACCTCTACATGGAACCCTGGACGGCGGCCCGTGCCGACGGCCTGCGCATCAGCATGGAAGAAAGCCTGCAGGGCACCCGCGCCAGGTTCGACAATCCCAACGCGCCGCCGCCCGTGCAGCAGATGAGCGTCAGCTCGCTCAAGGCGCGCATGGATGCCGGTGAAGCGCTGCAGCTCATCGACGTGCGTGGCCCGGACGAGCGCGAAAAGGCCGCCATCGCCGGCGCGCGGCCCTGGGACGAAGCCACCGACCGCATGCTCGATGCACTGCCCCGCGATGCCATGGTGGTGTTCCACTGCCACAAGGGCGGACGCAGCCAGAAGGCCGCCGAGTACCTGCGCGGCCGCGGCTTCCGCAACGTGCACAACCTCGCCGGCGGCATCGACGCCTGGTCGCTGGAAATCGACCCGGCGGTGCCGCGCTACTGATGCGCCTCAGGGCGGCGCCGGGCAGTCCTGCAGGCCGGGGTCGTCATCCACCGAAAGGAACCCCACCGGCAGCACGCCACCCAGGCTGTCGGTGATCAGCTCCGTGTAGATGCCACCGGCGGCCAGCGTCATGCGCTTGCTCAGCAGCACCACCGGCGGACCGGCGGTTGCCGCGGTGTCACCGCGCGCCAGGACCACCTGGTAATCGCCCGGCACCAGCTGCCGGTAGCCGATGTCCGAGCCCAGCACCAGGTTGTAGAAATCCGGCTCCTCGTCATCGAGCGCAGCACAGGGCGGGGTGATGTAGAGCTCCAGCCGGTCGGTGGCGGGGTCGCCCTCCAGCGTCGCCGACGCGGCCAGCGAGAAATCGACGACGCGCAATTGCGCTGCCGTGGCCATGCGCCGCGTGCCCAGCAGGGTCTGCATCCCGGTGGTGGTGGTCGTGTCGGTGTCGGCAACCAGGCCATCGATCACCATGGTGCTCGCCACGCCGGCAGCCAGCGTCCCGGACAGGGTCCTGGCGCTGACACCGGCATCGGCTGCCTTCTGGGTCTTGATGCCGTAGGCACCCGGCGCGATGCCATGGAACGCGCCGACGAAGCCGTAGGGCTGGGCGCACTCCTCCAGCACGGTGTCGGTCTCGGTGGTCAATGGATCGCAGGCTTGCCTCGCGGTGCCATCCACGGAGAGCGCATTGATGAAGCTGTCGATCGCGTAACTGCCAGGCGAGGCGTTGACGAAGCGTGCCTGGGCCTTGGCCGCCTTGTCCAGGATCAGGGCAGAACCACTTCCCGACAGCACCACGAGGTTGATCCTGCGCGTCGCCGAATCGACCCCCGGGTTGGCGATGATCGCCACCGTCCATGCGCCCTCCAGCGGCAGGTACAGCTGGCCCGAATCGAGCAGCACGGTCTGCGGCTGCCCGGCTTCGGTGACAACGATCTGGTTGTTGCCGCCGGTGACCTCGACCTCGGACGTGTAAGCCTTGTAGGCCAGGCCCGCCGTGAGCTGCGTGCCCGGGTTGGCCAGGGTCCCGGGCGCGAGCAGGTACACGTCGACCGGCCCGACGGCGGAGCTGGCGTTGATGAACTGCAAGCGGGTCTTGCCCGTGGGCACGCCGCGGGTACGGGTGGCGATCTGCACCACCTCCTCGGCCTGGCCCGCTGCCTGTCCCAGCACCACCAAGGTCAGCTCGTCGTTGACGGCGAAGGAGTGGCTGGCATCGTGCAGCGTGCGGTAGGCCGGGCTCGCATCCGCGGGCAGCGCCTCGTCGATACGCACCGCGGTCTGCCCGGCCGCCTGCACCACCCAGGGCGTGCCCGAGCCGTAGTCGTAGCCGCTGGCCCGGGTCGCGCCATTGACGATCAGCGACATGCGCGATCCGTCCGGCACCGCATTGAGGATCCGCACGGCGCTGCTGCTCGCGTCCTGCTTGTTGACGCAACCGCCGGTGCCGGCCATCAGCAGCACCACCATCCATGTCCATCGCTTCATTCTTCTTCTCCGCCCGGCGGGGTCGCGATCGCTAGGGCAGGCAGGTGGAACCTTCACGAGGCAGCAGCGGGAAGCCGGCCGGCTGCTGAAGTGTGGCGGTATCGGCAGGCGGGTCCACTTCCGGCGGCAGCAGGTACAGCCTGCCGTCATTCTCCAGCTGCGTGCGGTAGGCACCGCGCAGCATCCAGTCCGTGGCGCGGAACTCGTCCGGCTTGCGATCCGGGGCGATATAGGTGTGGACGCAACCGCTCCAGAAGACAATCAGTGCGCGTCCGCTGTCGGTCGGATACTTGAAGGTGCCCTCCCGGCCCGGGCGCAGTTCATTGTCCTCGACGAGGACCGTATGGCCGCTGTTGTTGTAGAAGCGGACCACGGACATCCCGGGCCCCTTCTGGAACAGGCTGCAGGAACTGAGTGCCAGCAGCGCGGCCAGCGGGATGAGCGACCTGATCTTCATTCTGCATTCTCCATGGCCGGCGCGTCTTCGCCCAGGCGGGGTGTGGCAATCCAGCTGCCTATTGTGCCGGTCCCGGGCCGGCTCACAAAGGATCGGGTGCGAATTTCCCCAGTCCGGCGACCTGGCGGTCGGGCCGCTGCAGGCTGACCGGTCCATCCAGGGCGGCGAGCAGCGCCGCGTCCCGGCCATAGACATCGCGGTAGAAGCGCGTCACGCCCGAGCGGTCCGCCACCGCGGTGAGGTAGACCAGCAGCACCGGCACCGGCGAGCGCAGCCGGACGCGCCGCGTCTTGCCGGTGGCGATGGCGGCTTCCAGCGCCTTGCGGTCCCACTGCGGATCATCCAGCACCAGCGCCGCGAGCGCCAGCGGGTCTTCGACGCGGATGCACCCCGAGCTGAAGTCGCGCTCCGGCTTGTCGAACAGCGCCCTGGCCGGCGTATCGTGCAGGTACACCGCGTACCGGTTGGGAAACATGAGCTTGATGCGGCCGAGGGCATTGTTCGGCCCCGGCTCCTGACGCAGCGTGTAGGGAATGCCGCGGCCGTAGGCCGCCCAGTCGATGCCCCGCGGGTCCACCGTCCGCCCGTTGCGATCGATGACGCTGATGTTCTCGCGCGCCAGGTAGCCCGGATCGCGCCGCAGCTTCGGCAGGATGTCCTCGCGCAGGATGGTCGGCGGCACCGTCCAGGTGGGGTTGAGGTCGAGGTAGGTCATCAGCCCGCCGAAGATCGGTGTCTGCCGCGCCGCCCGGCCCACGACCACCCGGCTGCTCCAGACCACGGCATGCTCGCGCACGAAAGCGACGCGAAAGCCGGCCACGTTGACCACGACGTAGGTGTCCGGCACATCGTCGGCCAGCCAGCGCACCCGCTCCAGGGACATGCGCAGCTGGTCGACGCGGGCCTGTGCGGGCACATTGAGGGCCGCCAGGGTCCTGGCTCCCACGCTGCCGTCACGGGCCAGGGCATGGCGCTCCTGGAAACGCTGTACCGCGCCGGCAAGGGCGGCATCGAACAACCCGGCATCGCCTCCGTCCGGGCCCGCCGGCAGGTCGCCTTCCAGCGTCAGCCGCTGGCGCAGCACGGCCACGCGGGCATCGCGGTCCCCGGTGCGCAGCACCGGCCCGTCGGCCACGAGCGGCCAGCCGCCACCCGCGACGATGGCGCGGTAGTGTGCCAGCGCCTGCTGCAGTTGCCGGTACCAGGGCCCGCCAGGCAGCCGGCTTTCCAGGAAGCCCTGGAGCGAGGGCGCCGCCACGGCCTCGGCCAGCACGGTGACGGGATCGGCATCGTTGGCGAAGCCCCGGCGGAAATTCCAGGCCGGCTCCATCGCTGCCGGATCCACCTTGCCGAAGTGCAGCTGATGGCCGTAGCGGATCAGGGCCTCGGTGAGCAGCAGGTCGAGTTCCGCCCGGGAATCCGGCCCGGCAGCCGCCGGCACCAGCGCCTGCAATCGGCTGGCGAAGAAGTCCTCCGGGTCGAGGCCATGCTCGGCGGCCCGCCCGATGAGCGTGCGCAGGCCCGCCACGCGGGCCGGGTCGTCCCACGCCGGCTGGTAACCGCGCCGGGCATAGAACTCGGCGAGGATGTCTTCACGGCCCAGCACAACGCCCTGCAGCTCGAGCCGGCCAGCCGTACGCAACTCGGTCACCCGCTGGCGCAGCGCGGCAACCAGCGCATCGCTGCCATCTGCCAGGGCAGGCTGCACCCCCGCCAGCAGCAGCGTCAGCAGCAGGAACAGCCACCGCGGCGGAGAACCGCGGCCCGGCTCATTCACGGAAGTGCGCAGGCCGTCGTTGCCGCATGAGGCGGCCTCTGGGAGAATCGCCATCTTCTGTCAAACAGCCTCGGCTCAGAAAAGAGGCATGCGGGAGGGACGCGTGGAGGAAATTCGCAACCGTCGCGGCCTGCTGAAGGCCGTCGGGCTGCTGCTGCCCGCGGTGCCGCTGGCACTGTCTCCCGTCGCCGCGCTGGCCCGCACGCGCCGCACCCGGGAGCTGCGCTTCTACCACACGCATACTAGCGAAAAACTCGCGGTCGTGTATGCCGAGGATGGCGCCTACATTCCGCAGGCGCTCGACGAGATCAACCACCTGTTGCGCGACTTCCGCAGCGGGGCCGTGCACCCCATCGACCCGCGGCTGCTCGACGTGCTGCATGATGTGCAGGCCATGAGCGGCAGCTCCGGGCGCTACGAAATCATCTCCGCATTCCGTTCCCCGGCCACGAACGAGATGCTGCGGCACAAGTCCTCAGGCGTCGCGCAGAAGAGCCTGCACCTGCAGGGCCAGGCCGTGGACGTGCGCCTCGAGGGTCTTGCCACCAGTAACCTGCGCCGTGCGGCCCTGTCCCTGGGCCGCGGCGGCGTGGGCTACTACCCCGACTCGGACTTCGTGCACCTCGACACCGGGCGCGTCCGCGCCTGGTAGCCGCCGGCGCCCGGGATCAGGGCTTGCCTGGCACCATGGGCTGGCCCCATTCCGGGTTCCAGTCCACGCGGCGCTCCGGCCCGATATCCAGCGACGACACATCCATGACGAAGGTGCGGATGTCGCTCATGAACTTCGCGCCGGTCGCGCGGCCCCAGTTCATCTTCTTCCCGTCCGGCGAAACCTGCGCCAGGATGTCCATCTTGTCGTAGTAGGTGAGCCGGCGCGGCTCGCCGCCGGCGAGATCGCCGAGGTAGATCTCCCAGTTCGTCGGCGTCTCGGCGCGCACGAACACGTAGTGGCGGCCGTCGGGCGCCGGCGTCGGATGCCAGTTCATGCCTTCGTCGAAGGTATGGCGGCGCCAGTCGCTGCCGTCGCGACGGATGCTGAACACCGTCATCGGCGTGGGCTTGGTTTTCTTCTGGTCCGCGGTGCGCCAGGCACGGAAGATGATGTGGTCGCTGTCCGGCATGAAGAACGGCGCGCCCTCCTCCCAGTCCGCGGCGCGGGTCACCTGCTGCTCGCCGGTGCCGTCGGGACGGATCACCCAGATGTCCATATGGCCGTCGGTCTGGCGGCCGAAGGTCACCCACTGCCCGTCCGGGGACACGGACACCTCGGCCTCGTAGTACTTGTTGTTGGTCAGCCGCCTGACGTTGTTCCCCTTCCAGTCCGAGATGTAGAGCTCGGCGCCCTGCGGGTAGTTGTCGGGATCGGTCCAGTCCCCCGCCGGGACATCCAGGTGATCGCGGGTGGACGTCCACACCACGCGCTTGCCATCGGGGAAAAAGAAGGAGCAGGCATCCTGGCCACGGCCATTGACCCGCCACAGCTCCTTGCCGTCATCGGAGAAGATCCAGGTGAGATTGCCCAGCCCGCCGCGCGCGCCCGGCACCGCCTGCGGGTCGTTCGTCTGCGCAATGAGATGGCGCGAGTCCGGTGCCCAGTAGGCTTCGGCCGCATTGGGCTTGATGGGCACCATGCGGCTCGGCAGTTCGGCGCCTGTCGCCGGCGCATCGGCCGCGACAGCGGCGAATCCGACGGACATGAAACCCAGGGCCATGCCCGTGACAATCCTCTTCTTCATCGTTCCTCTCCCCTGCAACAGCTGCGTCCCAGTCCGCGCCCACCGACCCGGTAGCCGGGCCGGCGGTACTTCAACCACTCCGGGCCACGGCATCCGTCGCCGCGGCACCGCGCGCCGCCATCAGCGGCACCGCATCCAGCACCCAGCCCTTCGGCTCCAGGCGCCGCGCCGGGCCCGGGATCACGTAGGTCTTGTACGGTCGCTCGCGCGCCACCCGCGCGGTGTCGATGCGCCAGCCGCGTGCCTCCCAGTCCTTGAGCCACTCGCGATATCGGGCCACGGCGCGATCGGCGGGCACCAGCAGCTCGTGCGCATTGGTCTCCGGCGTGAATCTCGGCTCGAGGTCTGCCAGCACCACGACGTCCTGGTTGCGCACCACCGCATTGCGCTCCCTGAAGCGGGCGTCGTGCTCCGGCCCCTGCAGGAAGTTGCGGGTCTGGACCAGGAAGCTGCGCGAGCTCAGTTCGTCGATGGGCGTCTTGAACGAATTCTGGTTGATGGCGTACTGGGCCGTCGGGCGGATGCGCGTGATCATGCAGGTCGGCCCGTGGTGGAAGGTGCCGGCCTCGATCAGCGCATTCTCGCTGCGCCCCGATGCCTGCTGCATGCCCGGGTCCTTGAGCGGCGGCGAGAAGTAGGTGGTGATGAACCCACAGCCCCAGGCCTGCTCCTCGATGTTCAGCTCCGGCACGAAGTAGTCCTCGCGGCTGCCGGAGAAGCCGTGGGTCGGGTGCACGTACTCGTTGTGGGCCGGATCGAGGCCGTTCTCCACCGCGCGGCGGAAGTCACCCTGGCCGATGCTGTCCTCGCAGCTGGCGTACCAGCCAGGCTGGCCATACTCGGGGATGTCCATGATGGGCGGGCGCTCGGCCTCCGGCAGGTCGCCGAGAAACACATGCACCAGCCCGTAGCGCTCCTCCACCGGATAGGCATCCACGCGGGCACGCCCGGGAATCCGCTCCTGGCCCTTCGGGCCCAGCGACGGAATCTTCCGGCACCGGCCTTCGCCGTCGAACTGCCAGCCGTGATAGGGGCACTCGATGCAGTCGCCACGCAGGCGCCCTCCGGCGAGGGATCCGCCGCGGTGCACGCAGACATTGGCGAGGCAATGCGCCTTGCCGGTACCGTCACGCCAGAGGACGAAGTCCTGTCCCAGCATGCGCAGCTTCAACGGCTGGTCTGTGACCTTGTCACTCCACTCCGCGGCATACCAGAAATTGATGAACATCGCGCAGGCTCCGGGCGAGACGACATGCAGCCCCGGTCATGCCGCCAAAAGGAAAGGGCCCACCCCTCCGGCGGTCAGCCGACGGGGTGGGCCCGGATTCGCGCGGGCGTCCGCCGGATCCCGGGCAGCTGGGATGCGGGCGGCCGCATACGACATGGCTGGCCCTACTTCTTTCCGGCAGGCCGCTTGCTGAAGGCGGCGATGTCGGGATCCTCGACCCAGCCGGCGGGGCGCTCGGCCTTCGCCGGGATGCTGCCCTTGAAGTTCTCCGGCCCGATGTTGAGCGAGGAGATGTCCATCACGTAGGTCCAGAGCCCCGACCCCATGCCGGAGCCCTCGCTGCGCGCGAACAGCAGCTTCTTGCCATCCCAGGATGTCGCCGGGAAGCCGTCGAAGGTCTTGCTCCAGGTGATGCGCTGTGGCTCGCCGCCGGCGAGATCGTTCATGACGACCTCCCAGTTGTTGCCGTCGAACACGCGGACATAGAAGAAGTGGCGGCCGTCCGGGGCCGGATACGGGGCCCAGTTCATGTCGTAGGTGAAGGTGCGCGGCTGCACGTCCGAGCCGTCGGTCTTCATGGTGAAGATCGTCATCGGCGTCTGGTTGCGCTGGCCGGTATCCTTGGCGAGCTTCTCCAGGCGGTTCTTCTCGCTGGTCTTCCAGGCGCGGAAGATCAGGTGCTCGCCGTCCGGGGTGGGATACGGCGCACCTTCCTGCCAGTCCTCGGTGAAGGTCAGCTGCTGCTCGCCGGTACCGTCGATGCGCATCTTCCAGATATCCATCTTGCCGTCGATCTGCCGGCCGAAGAACACCCACTTGCCGTCGAGCGAGGTGGTCACCTCGGCCTCGTAGTACTGGTTGTTGGTCAGGCGCTTGATGTCGCCGCCCTTGAGGTCGGAGGTGTAGAGCTCCGCGCCCTGCGGGTAGTTGTTGTCGTTCGACCAGTCACCGAGCGGCATGTCCATGTGGTCGCGGGTGGAAGTCCAGATCAGGCGCTTGCCATCGGGAAGCACGAACCAGGAGCAGGCGTCCTGGCCATGGTCGTTGATGCGCGTGATCTCCTCGCCGGTGTCGGTGAAGGTGTAGGTCAGCGCGCCACCGACGCGCTCGCCCTCGGGATGCTGGGCGGCCGGATCCTGGGTCTGGGCGATGACGTGGAGGTTGTCGGGCGAGTAGTACGCTTCCGCCGCCTGCGGAATGTTCGGGATCTTGCGGACCGGCAGTTCCTTGCCGGCCCATTCCGGCGGCGGGCCGGTGTCGGCACTGGCCTGGGACACGGCATCCGGCTTCTGCGCAGGCGGCGCCTGTGTCGCGGAACCACCGGCAGCGTCGCCCTGCGGCGTGCTCGCGGGTTTGCTGCAACCTGCCAGCGCCACGGCCAGCAGGGCCAGGGCGGATGCAGCCCACTTCGAGGTGGAAACGAGTGTCATGACGGCAATCCCCCTTGTTTGGATCCTTGGTTGGGAGTGGACTTCGGGAACCGATGGTGAGGGCCGCTGCCCGAAGGAGCACCGCGGATCATAGTAAAAAATGGCGGGCCCGGACAGCAGCGCGGCGAAACGCCGCGGCAACGGTTCCCGGTATACTCGCCCGCCAGAAGCCCGCGCTTCGCCAACCGCTCCAGCCACCGGAACTCCTGCCATGAACAAGCATCAGCAGATCCTCGATCGCCGCAGCCTGCTCGCCGGCGCCGGCGCCACCGCCGCCCTCGCCGCCCTGCCCCGTGCGCTGCGGGCACAGAACCACAGCCAGGTGCTGGTCCTCGGCGCCGGCCTCGCCGGCCTGCAGGCCGCACTGATCCTGCAGGAAGCGGGCATGAACGTGCGCGTCATCGAGGGCAGCAACCGCGTCGGTGGACGCGTGCTCTCCCAGCGTGAGGTGCCTGGCAATCCGGAATCCGGTGGCACCTCGTTCGCCCCGGGCTACGCCCGCCTGATGTCGGCCTGCGCCAGCCATGGCGTCGAGCTGGTGGACCTGACGCCCATCTTTCCGTTCTTCAACCAGCGCGACCTGTTCCTCGGCACCGAGCGCATCAGCGGCAGCGCCTGGGCCACGCACCCGAAGAACCCGTTCCCTGAACCGCTGAAGAAAATCCTGCCGTTCCAGTTCCTCGGTGCCTCCATCGGCCCGAAGAACCCGCTGACGACCAACGATGCCTGGCTGGCCGCGGCCAACTCCGCACTCGACGTGCCGCTGGAGACCTGGCTGAAGGGCCAGGGCTGGTCCGATGCCATGATCCACATGGGCTACGACATCGACCCCGGCTGGGGCGACTCGGCCCGCGATGTCTCCACATTGATGATCCTCGGCGCGCTGAAGTTCGCCCAGACCCAGCGCGAGCTCGCCAAGGGCAAGCCGGGCTTCTACATCGCCAAGGGCGGCAACCAGTCCATTCCGGAGGCGATGGCCAAAGCGCTGAAGACCCCGGTGGAGTTCCGCAGCAAGGTCGTGGCGATCGACGCCGGCAAGGCCGGTGTCGAGGTACGCTGCGCGGACGGCAGGAAGTTCCACGCGGATCACGTCGTCTGTTCGATCCCCACCACCGTGCTGCGCAAGATCAGGATCACGCCGGCGCTGCCGCCGGCGCAGGCCAGGGCGATCGGTGAACTGGGCGTGCAGAGCATCAGCCTGATGCACGTCGTGCCGAAGACCCCGTTCTGGGAGAAGGATGGCTCGACGCCGGGCATGGCCAGCGACGGCCTCATCAACATGGTGATCGCCGAGCGCAAGGGCGCCGACCCGAAGGAAGTCACCAGCCTGACGGTATGGCTGAAGGGGCAGAATGCCGCGAAGATGGACCGGCTCAGCGATGCCGCCGCCAGGAAAGCGGTCGTCGCCGAGTTCGAGAAGTTGCGCCCGGCCGCACGCGGCCAGCTCGAGGTGCTCGCCTATCACTCCTGGAAGCAGGATGAGTTTGCCCTCGGTGACTGGGCCGTCTGGCATCCCGGGCAGATCAGCGCCTTCTCGCAGGTAATCGGCAAGGCCCATGGGCGCCTGCATTTCTGCGGGGAGCACACCGCGGTGTCCAACCGCGGCATGGAGGGCGCCATGGAGTCCGGCGAGCGGGCCGCCCTGGAAGTCGTGCAGGCCGCCTGACCGGCGACGCCGCGGGCCGTCCGCTGTCGCGCCCGGCCGCGGCTCAGTCGCGCAGGGCCCAGACCGTGGTGCCCGCGGTCGCCATGTGTGCCAGCAGACGCGCCGGTGGCAGGGCGCGGATCGCGCCCACCACCGTCGCCTGCAAACCGCCGAGCGGCTGCTGCGCGAGGACATCGAAGCGGTCCAGCGTCTGGAAGCCTCGCGCGCGCAACCAGCGCGACAGGCCGTAGTACGAGAACCAGTTCACCGCCGGGTAACGCGCATGGTTGGCCCATTGCGGGTGCGTCGTCAGCGACCGGCGCACGCACCAGCGCTTCACCGGCCCCGGGTACCAGGAGTATCCGGGCAGCGTGAATTCCTCCTGCCGCGGGCACAGCCAGCTGGTCGTCGACAGGTAGAGCAGTCCCCCCGGCCGCAGCGTGCGCACCGCTTCCCCGAGGCAGGCCTCCCACTCGGCCACATGCTCCAGCAGTTCGGGAAGCAGCGCCACGTCGACGCTGGCGGAATCGTAGGGCAGTGCCGTCGCCGAGCCGACATCGAAGCGGATCGGCAGCGAACGCTCCGCGGCGCGTCGCCGGCCGAGCACGACCAGCGGTTCGTTGACGTCGATCGCCGCGACCTGGTGGCCCAGCCCGGCCCAGAGCATGGCCTGGGTGCCGGCGCCACAACCGATGTCGAGAACGCTGAAGGGTCCGTGGCGGCCGCGCCGCGCCAGCAGGGCCAGCGCGCGGTCACGCACGCGCTCGAAGCGCTGCACCGTCCCGGCGGACAGGCTCTCGCGCGCGTAGTAGTCGAAGAAGCTGGGGTCCGAGCTGTGGTCGAATCCCGTGGGCTGTGGCATGAGCTGCTTTCGTGATTCCCCGCCGGACGGCTGCCCGCGAACCTAACAGCAAAGCACCGGCCGGCCAAGTGCGGGGGTCGCAGCCCGCCCATCACGCCCGGGCAATCCAGTAGACTGTGCCCCACGCCATGGATGTCACCAACCCGGAATTCTGGATCGCCATCGGGCAGATCATCCTCATCGACATCCTGCTCGGTGGCGACAACGCCGTGGTGATCGCGCTCGCCTCCCGCCGCCTGCCGCAGGAGCAGCGCCGGCAGGCGATCTTCTGGGGCATCTTCGGCGCCGTGGCGCTGCGCGTGGTGCTGATCTTCTTCGCGCTCCAGCTGCTGCGGGTTCCCTTCCTCAAGCTGGGCGGCGGCCTGCTGCTGCTGTGGATCGGCGTGAAGCTGCTGCTGCCGCAGGAAGAGGGCGCAGGGCGCGACATCGATGCCAGCGCCAACCTGCTCGGCGCGATCAAGACCATCATCGTCGCCGACGCGGTGATGAGCCTGGACAACGTCATCGCCATCGCTGCCGCCGCCAAGGACCACGTCGGCCTGGTGGTATTCGGCCTGGTCATCAGCGTGCCGATCATCGTCTGGGGCAGCCGCTTCGTCCTCAGGCTGATGGACCGCTTCCCCATCGTCATCGTCGGTGGCGCAGCCCTGCTCGGCTGGATCGCCGGCGACATGATCGCCCACGACGTCGCCATCCACGATCATGTGGCAGGCTTGCTGCCGGGTCCGCTCGCCTGGGCGCCGCCGGTGGCGGGGGCGCTGCTGGTGGTGGTCATCGGCAAGCTCCTGGCGGCCCGCCGCCCGCCCGTCGCGGCGGCCGGCCCGGTGGACCTGGCGCGCCGGGATACCGAGTGAGGAGACCGACATGCTGATCCTGCTGGTTGCCGTCGATGGCTCGGCCTACTCCGACCGCGCCCTGGGCTACGCCATGGCAAGGGTGGCGAACTCGCGCGAAGCCGTGGAACTGCGGCTGCTGAACGTGCAGCTGCCGCTCGGCGGCGTCAACGTGAAATTGTTCATCAGCGCGGAGAGCCAGCAGGAGTACTCGCGCGAGCAGGGCCTGGAGGTGCTGGCCGCATCACGCGAGCGCCTGGCGCAGGCCGGCATCGCCTGCCAGCACCACATCGGCGTCGGCGATCCCGGCCAGGTCATCGCCGACTACGCCCGCAGCACCGGCTGCGCCGAAGTGATCATGGGCACCCAGGGCCGCGGCGCGCTGGCCGGGGCGGTGATGGGCTCGGTGGCACAGAAGGTGGTCAACCTGTCGCCGGTGCCGGTGGTGCTGGTGAAATGACCTGATCGGGAGCCGTCACATGGCCGAAGACATCCATGTCGATCCCACCCGTGCGAGCTTCGATGCCTTCAAGGCGTTGCCGCGCGACACGCCGATCCACATGCTGAACCTGCTGCGGTTCCGCAGCCTGGCCGAGTACCCGGCCGGACACGGCCATGCCGGCCGCGGCCTGACGGGAGCCCAGGCCTACGACGAGTACGGGCGCGCCAGCCAGCCGGTCTTCGCCAGCGTCGGTGGCCGCATCGCCTGGCGCGGTCGCATGGAATGCATGGTCACCGGCCCGCAGGACAAGCAATGGGACCTGGCGTTCATCGCCGCCTACCCGAATGCGGCTGCGTTCCTCGCCATGATCACCGATCCCGCCTACAAGCAGGCCGTCGTGCACCGGCAGGCGGCGGTGCTCACCAGCCGGCTGATCCGCTTTGCGCCGCTGCCGGCAGGCGCCAGCTTCGGCTGAGGAGGCATGACCATGGACAGGCAGATGATCCGCCGGCTTGCTGCATCCACGCTCGCTGCGGTGCTGCTGGCCGCATTGCCCGGTTGCGCCACGGCCCCCGCCGCAGCGCCGGATGCCGTGTCGGCCGCCAGTGTCCGGCGAGCCCCGGCCACACGCTATCTCGAGGCGGGCCAGCCCGATCTCCTGCGCTTCCTGCCGCCACCGCCGGCCGCCGACTCGCCGGAGCAGGCCCGGGATCTCGCCGCCGTGCTGGCGAGCCAGGCCGCGCGCACCCCGGCGGAGGTCGAAGCCGCGCGTCGCGACCAGACCGTCTCGGTCGCGCACTTTGCCGATGTCCTCGGACCCGCATTCACCGCGGAGAACCTGCCACGAAGCTTCGCGCTGGCCGGCAAGGCCTGCCGCGAAACGAGCTTCGCGGTGGCGGCGGCCAAGCGCCACTGGGATCGCCCGCGGCCGTTCAGGGCCAGCGCGGAAGTCAGGCCCGTGATCGGCAACGTCAGCGAGGGCTCCTACCCGAGCGGCCACGCGGCCTGCGGCTACCTGTGGGCCATCCTGCTGGCCGACCTGCTGCCGGCGCAGCACGATGCGCTGTTCGCCAGGGGCATCGCCTATGGCCAGAGCCGGGTGGTCGGCGGCGTGCACTACCCGACCGACCTCGCTGCCGGCCGCCTGGCAGCCGCCGTGGTCGCCGCGCAGATGTTTGCCAGCGCGACCTTTCGCGCCGACCTCGAGGCAGCAAGAACGGAAATGGCCGCGGCCGGCCTGGCGCCGACCCCCTGACCGCGCGCGGGAGTTACTGCTGCGGCACCTGGATCCGCGCCAGCGTGGCACCCGCCTGGTCGTTGCGCAGTTCGTACTCGGCCACGGAGGTCGTGATCCGCCCCCCGCCCGGTCCGGGCTGTACCCCCGTGATCCGCAGCAGGACGTCGGCGGAAACGTTGGCGTAAGGCCCGATCCGGTCCCGCACTCCCTGCGCCTCGGCTGCCGGCACCTTCCAGGTCTGCGCGACCAGGCCGTTGTCGAATCCGACATCCACCTTCTGCCCGAACGCGCTGTAGGTCACCAGCGAACTCGGTGCCAGCGCCCTGACGGTGAACTCGCCGTAGGTCGGGTCGTAGTCGCTCAGATTCGCGGCCATGGTCACGCGGAGCAGGCCGGCGCCACGTACCGCAGCCGCAGCCGCCTCCAGCTCGGCCCTCACCGCCGCACGCTGGGCAGCCTTGTCGATCGCCGGCGCGAATCTCACGCGGTTGTCGTCCTCGACCCAGCGGTCGAGTGGCAGGGGCAGGCCCGCAAGGTCGTAATAGAGGAGCACCATGGTGCTCTCGTCCGGGTTGACGAGCTGGCCACTGCGGCTGGCGAAGGCACCGCCACCCGTGAGTGCCGCCGGGACTTGCGGCGCCGCTGCAGCAGACGAGCCAGGCGCGCCGGCCGCGGGCGCTGCGCCGGCCGCGGCATCGGCAGCGGTGGCACCCGGCCCGGGAGCGGCCGCCGGCGGAGCCGGGTTGCCGCATCCGGCCATCGCGCAGGCGAGGATGGCGAGTCCCGAAAGTCTTCGCATCATGGTGACTGACCTCACAGGGTGGGCGAGCCGGCGTTCTTCGACGCTTCCTCGACCGCTTTCGAGCGCTTCTGCTGCTCGGCCTGCTCGAGGGCCTGCTCGGTCGAGGTCACGAGCTGGTAGCCGCCGGCCTGGTCGACCACGCCGACATCCATGGAGCGGGCAAGGCCAGGATTGTCCTGCATGGGAATGACGTGCGCCTCGATCACCAGGCCGCAGTCGGGCGAGAGGTTCACGCCGCCGGATGCGCCCGTGCCCACGCAGCTGTTGAACAGCGGCGAGGTCTCGGTGACCGGCCGGCCGCGCGGGTCGTAGATCCAGCGCATCCAGCGCTGGCCCGGCTGGTCGATGTTCATGCCCGGATTGCCGTACTTCTTGATGAGGGCATCGGCGACGGCGGGCATCGCGGGATTCTTGCCCTCGGCGAACCATTCCTCGCGGCCGGCGGCAATGACCTTCTCCGCGCCGGGCAGGCCCATCGTGGTGACCGTCCACTTCGCCTGCCCCGGCTTGAGGTCGTAGCGCACCGCGTTGCCGCTGCGCGCCATCATGTCGTCCTGCATCTCCTCCATGATCTGCTTGCTGGTCTTCTCCACCCTCGGCTCGGCCAGGCGCGCCGTGAAGCCCTGGCGCAACGGCGTCCCGTAGGTCTGGATGTTGAAGCCGCCGGTGCCGCCGCTGGTGACGACCATGAGTTCGTTGCTGCACATCACGACGTTGGCCGCCTCCTCGTAGGTCATGCCCGGCCGGACCCCGACCACGTCGGCGACCGGCGCGCCGGCAGCCGGCGCCGGTGTCTTCACCTCGGCCGGGCAATCGACGTCGCCCCGCACCTCCTCGGCGACTTCCTCGGCCGTGGCATTGCCGGATGCGGCTGGCCTCGGCGCCGAACCCGTCGCGGCCGGCCCGGCGCCAGGCGTCGCGTCATTCTTGCCGCCACAGGCGGCGAGCAGGATCATCGATGCGAGAGCGATGAGGACATTCACGGTACGCATGCTGTCTACCCCCCTGGTTGTCAGCAGTGGCCGCAGGCTGTCCCGGCGGGACGATGCGGCGCAGCATGGCGGCATCTTAATGCAAGGCAGCTCGTCCGGAGCAAGTGCCCCGGCCAGTCGTTCATTCAGGGCCGGCCGGTGCACCCGCTGCCGTGGGGACCGGCAGCAGCGACACATCGTCGAGCCCGTTGCTGTTGTCACCGGCCGGGTCGCGGTTGATGAACGCAATCGTCATGGTGCTGCCCGCGGCGACCACCGGCATCCGGAACCGTCCCCAGCCCTGCTGGCCGGCAATGGACCGGTCATTGCGCGCGGTGCCGAGTGACTGGCCATCGACGAATACCTCGATGGTGCTGGAGGTGCCGAACCCGGCAGCGGCCACGTTGCCCACCCAGAACGCCAGCTCGTAATTTGCACCCGGTTGCGTCCTGACTGTCTGCTGCACGCCCGCCGGCTGGTTGGTGCCTGGCCCGGTCATGTCCAGCCACTGCTGGCCGCCATGGGCGAGGAAGCGGATGCCGCTCTGCGCGTAGTCGCCGCTGATGGGCGAGACGATGCCGGTACCGACCACCTCCCAGCCATCGAAGGCCTGGCCGACCGGCACGCTGAGGTAGCGGCCCCTGGCCACGACGGGCTGCTCGAAGCCCCCGTTCGTGATCAGGTTGCCCGCCTGCCCGGCCTTGCCAAGGGCACCGAGGATATCCGTGAGCTTCCTGAGACTGTCATCGCCGTGCCCGGCACGCGGCATGGCGAGCGATATGGCCAGGGCGAAGGTCAGGCCCAGGGCGGGAATCCGAGAGTCCAGGCGCATGTACCGCTCCCGTTCTTGTTCTTGTGCCGCCGATACTACTCCAGGAACCGGGCACAGGGCAGCAGCTGGACGCCGCCATCGCCGTTCTGCACACTGCGCCGCCCCGGAGAACGGAGGCGACCATGCCCACCCTGATCAAGCCCCTGCGCGGCCTGCGCCCGGCGGATGGCCGCGCCGCCGACGTCATCGCCCCGCCCTACGACGTGCTGAACTCCGCCGAAGCGCGGCTGCGCGCGGCCGGGCGGCCGGCTTCGTTCCTGCATATCTCGAAGCCCGAGATCGACCTGCCGGAGGACATCGATGTCCATGACCCGCGGGTCTACGCCAGGGGTGCGGAGAATTTCCACGCCATGGTGGCCAGCGGCGTGCTGGTGCGCGAGCCCTCGCCCCGCTACTACGTCTACCGCCTGCGCATGGGTGCGCATGTGCAGACCGGCATCGTCTGCACCGGCAGCGTCGCCGCCTACGATGCCAACCGCATCCGCAAGCATGAGTACACCCGGCCGGACAAGGAAGACGACCGGGTGCGACAGATCACGGCGCTCAACGCCCAGACCGGCCCGGTGCTGCTCGCCTACCGCGCCAGTGATACGGTGCGCGGCATCCTCGCCGAGGTCGCCCGCGGCAGGCCGCTCTGCGAGGCCACGGCCGACGACGGCATCGTGCACACGCTCTGGCGCGTGGACGACGCCGGCACCGAGCGGCGCCTGACCGGCCTGTTCGATGCCATGGACGCGCTCTACATCGCCGATGGCCACCACCGCTCGGCCGCGGCCTCGCGGGTCGCGGCAGAGCTGCGCGGCCGCAGCGGGGCTGCAGGCGGCGAGCAGCCCTTCGAATATTTCCTCTGCGTCGCCTTCCCGCACGACGAGATGCAGATCCTCGACTACAACCGCGTGGTCAGGGATCTCAACGGCCACAGCCCGGAGGCGTTCCTCGCGGCCGTGGCATCACGCTTCGACGTCGAGCCGGCCACCGGCCAGGCGCGTCCGCGCCAGGCCGGCGAGTTCGGCCTGTTCCTCGCCGGACGCTGGTATCGGCTGCGCATCCGGCCGCAGCATGTGCCGGCGGATCCGGTGGCGAGCCTCGATGTCAGCCTGTTGCAGGACAACCTGCTGCAGCCCCTGCTCGGCATCCACGACCCGCGGACCGACCGGCGGATCGACTTCGTCGGCGGCATGCGCGGACTGGGCGAACTCGAGAAGCGCGTGGGCAGTGGCGAGATGGCGGTGGCCTTCGCGCTGTACCCCACCAGCATGGCGGCGCTCATGGCGGTGGCCGACGCCAACCAGGTCATGCCGCCGAAATCCACCTGGTTCGAGCCGAAGCTGGCCGACGGCCTGGTCTCCCACGTCCTCGATTGAGCTCAGACCGGTCCGTAGACCGGGGTCCAGGCAACACGGCGCCGGGCCCGGCGCTCTTCCACGGTCTCCGGGCCGCAGCGCTGCGGCCTGGCGCTGGCCAGGCCGCGCGGCCGTTCACGCAGCGCGTTGACGTGGATACTGGCGACGGCGCCGCTGCCGGTCATCAGCACCGCGGCGATGCACACGCCGCACTCCCTGCAGATGAGGTAATCGGCCGTGCGCAGGCCGAAGCGATAGCGGCGCAGGCGATCGGGATACACGTAGCGGAAGTGCACCGCTCCGGCAGGATCCGCGGTGGCGAGTGCCCCGTGGCCGCGGCAGAAGCCGCACTGGCAGGCCTGCACCACCCAGGCGCGTGGCGAGCGGCGCGTCTCGAAGGTGAATTCCAGCGCCCCGCAGTGACAGCTCCCGTCGTAGCCACGCAGTGCGGGAGCGGCGCCCATGGCCCGTCAGGGCGCCGTGCCCGCCGGGGCCGGCACCGGGCGATCCACCGCCATCGGCGCCTCGCTGGAGGCCGGCTCGTCGGGTGCGGGCGCGAGGAATTCCGCATGGGCGTAGCCCGAGGGGATGGCGAACTCGGCCGCCGCCAGGTCGCGCTGGGCCAGTTCCACGACTTCGCGATCCACGCGCTCGCGCTCTGGCGGCGTGCCGCCGGGTCCGCCCTGGCGTTCCCGCTGGATGATCTGCCTGAGCATCAGGCCGTGCGCCTGCATGCGCTCCACCGCGGCACGCATGTCCGGCGCCGCCCAGCCGATGCCGGCATCCTCGCTGACCCGCAGGCGCAACCAGGTTGCCGCCAGGTGCGCCCCGCCAGGCCACGGTGCGGCCCAGAACTCATGGCGCTCCTCCCACTGGCGGCTGCCTTCCGGCGCCGCGGCCGCCGGCGGCGTGTGCTCCAGGTAGCGCAGTCGATAGACATAGTGGCGTGTCGCCAAGCCGTGGACCACCGGGCCGGCCTCATCCAGGTCCTGCAGCAGGCTGACCTCGGCAATCGTCTGCACGGCGGCGTCACCGGGAATCTCGGACACGGGCTCCATGCCGGTGGTATCCAGCGGTGTCACCATGCTGCGTCCCGGGTCCACCTGGAAGGCGTCGTTGCCGTTGGCGATGATGTAGGAGCCAGCCGGCGCCAGGCTGTCGCCGCCCTCGCGCACCACCACCTTGCAGTCCGTGCCGGCAGCGAAGACTTCGCGCACCTGGCGGAACGGGCCGGTTGCGGCCTCGATGGCCTCGGACTCGCGGAACACCAGGGCGGCGGATGCCGCGGCCATGCCCATCGGCACGAACAGCAGCAGCGCAGCCGCCGCGGCCCGCCAGCCCGGGGGATGCACTCCTGCTGCCACGCGCGCAATGCGAACCACCGCTGACCCGCTTCCCGGCCCTGGATGGCCGGCCCGTGGCCATTCTCCGCCCTGCGGGCGGGCCCTGACAACGGCCGGCTGCGGGCAGCCCGGACAGCCTCGGCCCGTCAGGCAGCGGTATCGCCGGTTCGCAGTGCGGGCGGCTGCCGGCGCTCGCGGCGGATGAGGCTCAGGTTGCGCCCGTAGACCAGGAAGCCAAAGGCCTGGCCGAGCGTGAACACCAGGTCGTGCCGGTGCAGGGCGTAGGCCAGCAGGATCACCGAGCCACCGATGCTCAGGTACCAGAAGCCGAGCGGCACGATGCTGCGCCCCTGCCGTTCACTGACCAGCCACTGCACCACGAAGCGACCGGCGAACAGCGCCTGACCCAGCAAGCCGACGCTCACCCAGACGGTATCGGTGGTCAGATGGGAAAGCAGGCCATCGATGAGGCTCATGACGGGGATGACTCCGGTTCCTCGACCTGCCACTCGGTACGGCGGTTGCGGCGACCGAGCCAGGCCACGCCAAACAGGTCGACGACGCCGACGAACAGGCGGTTGGCCACGCCGTACTTCGACTGCCCGCGCAGCCGCGGGCGATGATTGACCGGCACGGACAGCACCTGCCCCCCGCCCTGGCGCACCAGCACCGGCAGGAAGCGGTGCATGTGGTCGAAGTACGGCAGGGCCAGGAATGCGTCGCGGTGCAGGAGCTTCAGCCCGCAGCCGCTGTCCGGGACGCCATCGTGCAGAAGCGCATTGCGCGCGGCATTCGCCACGCGGGACGATGCGCGCCGCAGCCAGTGGTCACGGCGCCCGGCGCGGCGATCGCCGATCACCAGCTCCACCCTGGCCGGCAGCCCGGGCCCGCGCAGCCGCGCCAGCATCCGCGGGATGTCGGCGGGATCGTTCTGCCCGTCGCCATCGAGGCTCGCCACCCAGGGGAAGCGCGCCGCGCGCACGCCGGTGACCAGCGCGGTGCTCTGTCCCGCGCGGCATCGGTGCCGCACGACACGGACCCGGGAACCGAGCTCCGCGCGCGCCTGGTGCATCTCCGCCAGCGTCGCATCGGTGCTGGCATCGTCCACCATCACCAGCTCGAAGTCCTCGCCGTCCAGTGCAGCGAAGACTTCGCGGGCCAGCGGCAACACGTTGCCGCCCTCGTTGAAGAACGGGATGACCACCGATATGCCCGGGCTCATGTTGCATGCCTCCGCTCGCCCTCCCAGGCCAGGCCGGGACCGCAGCTCCACAGCCGCAGGGTCAGACCGCGGAAAGGCGCGTGATAGAGCGGCGCCGCACCCGGTCTCGGGGGACTGCCCGGCTGGCGCCGGTCGATCACCAATCCCTCCGGGTGCCGCGCGCACCAGCCCGCTACGCCACCGGCACCCACGTTCTGGACCGGAACCGTCAGGCGGGCGAAGAAGCCGAACTCGCCGTTGTAGGCAGAGGTGCTGGCCAGCGGAGCCCCGGCGCTGGCATAGCGTCCGATGACGCGGGCCGCAGGCCCGACGTCGTAGCGGGTCGCCAGCGGCGCGGTGACGAAGATCACCAGCAGCAGCGTCAGCACCAGGCTGCCCCCCGCCGCCATCCAGCGCACGCCAGCCAGCGGCGGCAGGCGGCGCAGCGCCAGGGCCACCGCCACGGCGACAGCGGCCAGGCCACAGACTAGCGCCCAGGGCAGTGATACCGCCGCCGCGCCGCCGGCACGCAGGATCACAGCAGCGGCCGCAACAATCGGCAGGGCGATCCAGACCAGGGCCGGCACGGCCAGCGGCACGGCTTCTCCATCCCGGCTGGCTGCAGCCAGCCCGGCGGCTGCCAGCAGCACCACGCCCGGCAGCCAGGGCAGCAGGTAGTGGATCTGCTTGCCGCTGATGGCGCTGAAGCCGATGAACACCGGCACCAGCCCGCAAAGCAGGAAGCGCAGGCCGCGGTCACCCTGCTCCAGCAGCCGGCGCACCCCCGACCAGACCCGCGGCCAGATGCACCAGGGCAGCGCCAGCAGCGGCAGCGCCAGAAAATAGAACCACCACGGGCGCCGGTGCGCGAAACTGTCGGTGACCCGGCCGGCGGTCTGGGTCCAGAGGATTTTCTCCCGATACGCGTCGCCGCCGAACAGTGCCGCCGGCACCACCCACAGGCCGGCCAGCAGGATGCCGCCCGCCACGGCCGCTGCCGTGCGCCGGTACCAGCGGCGCAGATCGCTGGCGGATGCCAGCCAGAGCGGTGCCAGCAGCGCGGGCGGCAGCAGGTGGAGCAGGATCACGGGTCCCTTCGCCAGGACGCCGAGGGCGATGGCCAGCCCATACAGCGCATGCCCGCGCCAGCTGCCCGATGCCGCCTGCACCAGCCCGATCAGGCCGAGCAGCACGCAGCTGGCGAGCAGCATGTCGAACATCAGCGCCACGGCGAAGATCATCCAGGCCAGCGTGCCGGCCATCATCCAGGTGGCGAGCTGGCGCAGCTGCGGCAGCCGCGGCCAGAGGTGCGAGGCCAGCACTCCCACCAGCGCGGTGTTCGCTGCGGCGAGGAGCGCGGGGATCAGCCGCGGCCACCATTCGCTGACGCCGAACAGAGCCCAGCCGGCGTGGATCATCCAGAAGAACAGCGGCGGCTTGTCGGAGTAGGCCTCGGTGTTGAGCACCGGGACCAGGAAATGCCCCTGGGACCACATTTCCCAGGCGACGTTGATGTAGCGGGTTTCGACCGGTGGTATCAGCGGGCGCAGCAGCAGCGCCAGCGAGGCCGGCAAGGCCAGCACCAGCACCCAGCCCCAGCGGCCGGGCGCGCCTGCATATGGTGGATCCATGCGCGTTGGACGTCCCGGCGGGCCCGGATCAGTCGCCGCCGGCCGGCCATGCCTTCACCGGGCCGGCTGGCGCGGTTGTGCTGCGGTAGCCCCGGCCGCAGAATCCCCGGGGTTCAGGCAAATCACCCTGAGAGGAGAATGACCTTGAGCGTTGCCAAGACGATAGAGATCATCGCCAGCTCGAAGAAGGGCTTCGACGACGCCATGCGCAATGGCCTGAAGACCGCCGGCAAGACCCTGAAGAACGTCTCCGGCGCCTGGATCCAGGACCAGGACGTGGTCGTCAGCAGCGGCCGCATCACCGAGTACCGCGTGCGCATGCGCGTCACGTTCGTCCTCGAGTAGCGGCGGCCGGTGCCGGCCGGCCGCGCGCCGCCCGCGGGCTAGCGGCTTGCGCCTGGCGGCTCCGTGGCGCGCAGGTACGCCGAGTAGCGCGGATTGTCGATGGC
Organism: Gammaproteobacteria bacterium; assembly: GCA_015709695.1. Classification (NCBI taxonomy): domain Bacteria; kingdom Pseudomonadati; phylum Pseudomonadota; class Gammaproteobacteria; species Gammaproteobacteria bacterium. The sequence goes on from CP054183.1 coordinate 1,893,061, forward strand.
GAGTTTCGCCAGCACCGTCTTGCGCAGGTGCTGCAGCAGCGCCGGGTCGTCCACGGCGATGGCCTGGCTGCGGATGCGCTCGCAGAGCTGCGCATTGAGCGCGGCGGCATCACCATCCTCGCCGAGCATCGCCGCGAGGCGTGTCCGCTCGCCGGCGAGCAGCGTTTCGCCGTGTTCCACCTCGCGCCGCACCAGCCGCAGCAGGCTCAGCGCGATGCGCGTCTCGTAGGTAGCCGTTGCCGCATCCCTCTCGCCCTCCAGCACGCCGAGGATGGCATCGAGCAGGCGCAGCCGGTCCGGCGGATTCAGCGGCATCACTCCACTCCCTCGATCAGGTCGAGCAGGTCGAGCTCGGTCTCCGCCACGCGGCGACCGATCGCCGCGCGTTCGATCAGCGGCACCTCGCCGGTGATGAACTGGTTGCCGAACCACTGGCAGATTATGCCCCAGCGCAGGGTACCGAAGACTTCCCAGAAACGGACCCGCTGCCGGTCCACGGCGGTTGCCGTCGCCGCCTCGTAGGCCTGGAACAGCTCCTCGCGCCCGCCGAAGCCGCCCACCGGCTGCGCGATCTGCCCGAAGCGCCAGGCATTGAGGCACATCCAGCCGAGGTCCTCGAGCGGATCGCCGAGATGCGCCGCCTCCCAGTCGAGCACGGCGACGAGCCCGCCGCCGTCGACGATGAAGTTGCCGTTGCGGAAATCCCCGTGCACCAGCCGCTGCTCCACCGTCGCCGGCAGGCGTTCCTGCAGCCAGGCAAAGGCCAGTTCGAACACCGGCAGCCGGACGCCGAAGCCATCGTGCGCGCGGCGCAGGCGGCCGATCATCGCCGTCGGCTGCTCTGCCGGCAGCGGCGGCAGCCCGTCGCGGCCCATGCGATGGATGTCGGCCAGCGCACGGGCACACTGTCCCGCCAGCTGCCCGCGGGCGCGCGCCAGCTCCGGGGCTCGCGTGATGCGCTGGCCCAGGGTCTCGCCGGCCACGAAAGCGGAGACGAAGCCCTCGCCGAGGCCGTCGGCGGCCTCGAGGATGAGGTCCACCCGTGGCGTGGCGATTCCCGCATCGTGGGCCGCGCGCTGCACCAGCCCCTGCGTGCGCTTGTCGAGTGCGGCGGTGAACTGCTTCTCGCCGGTAAACCGCTGCAGGATCATCGGCTCGCGGGCACCGCCGGCGATGCGCTCGAAGCGCCAGGTCTCGGCCGAGGCGCCTGCGGACAGGCGCTGCAGTCCATCGATGCGTACCGCGGTTGCGGCCTGGCGCCGGTAGGCTCCAGCCAGGCGCTCTGCGAGCTCGGCCCCGTCCACGGCTCAGAGGCTGCTCAGCAGGTGCCCACCATCGGCCACCACGACCGTGCCGGTCATGAAGCTGCCGGCCCTGCTCGCCAGCAGCAGCAGCGGCCCCGACAGCTCCTCGAGGTTGCCGGGCCGGCGCAGCGGAATGTTGGCGACGATGCGGCGGCCTTCCTCGGTATCGAGGAAATCCGCGGTGATGTCCGTGCGGAAGTAGCCCGGCAGCAGCGCGTTGACGCGGATGTTCATGCGCGCCCATTCCAGCGCCAGGGCATGCGTCAGGTGGATCAGGCCCGCCTTGGATGCCATGTAGGCCGCCACCGCCTTCTGCGCGCGCAGGCCGAGGATCGAGGCGACGTTGACGATGGCACCGCCCTTCTCCGCGCGACCCGGTTGCAGGGCGAAGGCCCGCGCCGTCATGAACGCCCCCTTCAGGTTGGTGTCCACGACCGCGTCCCAGTCCGCGGCGGTGAGTTGCGTTGCGAACATGGGGCGATTGATCCCCGCGTTGTTCACCAGGATGTCGGGCAGGCCGAGCTGCGCGCTGACCTCGTCCAGCGCCGCCTTGATGCTCGCCTCGTCGGTGACGTCCATGGCGACGCAGATGACGCGGCGGCCCGTGCCGGCGAGCAGCTGCGCCGTCTCGGCCAGCTTGTCGCGCCGGCGCGCGCACAGCGCGATGTCGGCACCGGCCTGGGCGAGCGTGGCGGCAAAGGCGCGGCCGAGGCCGCTGCCGCCGCCGGTGACCAGCGCCACCTGGCCGTGGAGGTCGAACTGGTGCGGGACTGGCGTGGTTTCAGCTGTGTTCACGGCAATGCTTCCGCCTGCTGGCTGACACTGGACTAGTAGACGAGAGGCGGTCTAGCATGTCAATGTATTTGACTATCTGCCAGCAGCACTTCCGGCAGCACCACAACGGCAGCAAGGGGACAGGATGGGCGGCAGCGTGACCCAGGCGGCCGGCGCACTGCGCTTTGACGGGCGCACCGTGGTGGTGACCGGCGCCGGCTCCGGGCTCGGCAGGGCCTATGCCCTGGAATTCGCGCAACGCGGTGCGAACGTCCTCGTCAACGATCCCGGCGTGGCTGCAGACGGCACCCGCAGCGCCATCGCCGTGGCGGATTCCATCACCGTCCGGGGTGGACGGGCCGTGGCCAATACCGACTCGGTGCTCGACGGCGGGCACATCATCGCGGCGGCGATGGATGCCTTCGGCAGCGTCGACGTGCTCATCAACAACGCCGGCATCATCCGCGACCGCAGCTTCGGCAAGATGACCGAGGACGACTGGCGGGCCGTCAATGACGTGCACCTGACCGGCGCCTGGCGCATCACCCGGGCGGCATGGCCGCACATGACCGGGAGGCAGTTCGGGCGCATCCTGTTCATCGCCTCGGCGGCCGGCCTCTACGGCAACTTCGGCCAGGCCAACTACGCTGCCGCCAAGCTCGGCCTCGTCGGCATGATGCGCACGCTGGCGCGGGAAGGCGCGGCGAAGAACCTGCTGAGCAATGCGGTGGCGCCGCTGGCCGCCACGCCTTTCACCAGCGGCGTCATGCCCGCGGAACTCGCCGCGAAGCTGCAGCCGGGGCAGGTGGTGCCGCTGCTGGTCGTGCTGGCCCACGAGGACTGCCGCGAGAACGGCGCGCTGTTCGAGGCGGGCGGCGGCTGGTTTGCCGGCCTGCGCTGGCAGAGGAGCCGCGGCCTGCGGCTGGACGCCGGCGACGCACTCACTGCCGAGGCGGTCCTCGCCCGCTGGGGCGAGGTGACCGGCTTCGACACCGATGCCGACTACCCGCAGGCTGTCGAGGATTCGCTGCGCCGGGCGCTGGGAGCCAGGGCATGAGCGCGCAGCGGCAGCTCGCGCTCGAGCGCGACGGCGCCGTCGCCGTACTGCTGCTCGACCGCCCGGAGGCGCTGAATGCCTTCACGCGGCAGCTGCGCGGGGAACTCGGCGAGGCGCTCCACCGCCTTGCCGGCGACGAGGCGATCCGCGCCGTGGTGCTGGGCGGCCGTGGCCGTGCCTTCTGCGCCGGAGCGGATCTCAAGGAAGCCGGCTCGGGGAATGTCGAGCGCGAGCTGCTCGAGGAATACCTGCCCTGCTTCGAGGCGATCGCCGCGATGGACAAGCCGGTGATCGCCGCCGTCGCCGGCCCGGCCTCGGGGGTGGGCATGTCGCTCGCCCTGCACTGCGATCTGCTGCTGATGGCCGAGGACGCCTACCTCAGCGCCGCCTTCAGCCGCATCGGCCTGGTGCCCGACGGCGGCGCCAGCTGGCTGCTGGTCCGCCAGCTGGGATATCGGCGCGCGCTGCAGCTGGCGCTGGAGTCCGAGCGCATCCCGGCCGCTCGTGCACTGGAACTGGGACTCGCCAACCGGGTGGTTCCGGCGGCGGAGCTGATGGCGGAGGCCGTGCGCTGGGCGGGCCGGCTGGCTGCCCTGTCGCCCGCGGCCGTGGCGGGCACCAAGCGCCTCATGCGCCTGGCGGCCCAGGCCGGTTTCGACGAGGTCTTCCGCCGCGAGGCGGTGCTCCAGGAAGCATGCGGGGCGAGCGCATACTTCCGCGAGCGCCTGGAGGAATTCCGCAACAAGCGTCCTGCCACGAAGTCGGTGGCGGGCAAGGATGGGGAGCGACGATGAGACAGGGACACTTCGACGACGACCACGAGATCTTCCGCGAAGCCACGCGCCGCTTCTTCTGCAACGAGATCGCCCCGCATGCCGAGGCCTGGCGCGCACAGGGCCAGGTCGACCGCGAGGTCTACCGCAAGGCCGGCGAGCAGGGACTGCTGTGCATGTTCCTCGATCCCGCCTACGGCGGCGCCGGCGTGGAGGACTTCCGTTACGAGCAGATCGTCATGGAGGAAAACTTCCGCCATGGCGATGCCGGGCTGTTCCTGCACTTGCACAGCCGGCTGGTGGCGCCCTACATCGCCGTGCTCGGCACCGAGGAACAGAAGCAGCGCTTCCTGCCTGCCTGTGTCCGCGGCGAGACCATCCTCGGCATCGCCATGACCGAGACCGGCGCGGGCAGCGACCTCGCCGGCATGCGCTGCCGCGCCGAGGATCGTGGCGACCACTACCTGCTGAACGGCCAGAAGACCTACATCTCCAACGGCATCATCGGCGACCTGTTCGTCGTGGCGGCGCGCACCGACCCGACCGTGCCGCGGCAGATCGGCCTGTTCCTGGTCGAGCGCGGCATGGAAGGCTTCTCGCGCGGGCGCCGGCTGAAGAAGATGGGGCTCGATGCCCAGGATACGGCCGAGCTGTTCTTCGACAACGTGCGGGTGCCGAAGGCCAACGTGCTCGGCGACCCGAAGCGCGGCTTCTACTACCTCATGCAGTTCCTCGCCGAGGAACGCCTGCTCGGCGCCTGCACCTACGTCGCCAATGCCCAGGTGGCCTTCGACATCACCTTCGACTTCATCCGCGAACGCCGCATGTTCGGCCAGACGGTGGCCGACTTCCAGGTCAACCGCTTCAAGATGGCCGACATGCGCACCGAGCTGGATGTCGCCCAGGTGTTCGTCGATACCTGCGTGCGGCGCCACAACGCCGGCCAGCTCACGGCCGACATGGCCGCGCGCGCCAAACTGTTCGCCAGCGAGGTCGAGGGGCGCGTGCTCGACGAGTGCGTGCAGCTGCACGGCGGGGCCGGCTACATGGAGGAGTACCCGATCTCGCGCATGTACCGCAACGCGCGCGTCTCGCGCATCTTCGCCGGCTCCTCGGAGGTGATGCGCGAGATCATCGCCCGGTCGATCGGCCTCGACCCGCGGAAGAAATCCGCAGGTCCGGGCGGCGGCAAGGCGTCATGAGCCAGGGTCCGCTCGCCGGGCTGCGCATCATCGAGGTGGCCGGCCTCGGTCCCGGGCCGTTCTGCGGCATGATGCTCGGCGACATGGGTGCCGAGGTGCTGCGCATCGATCGCCCGGGCACCAGCGCACAGCAGCGTCTAGACCCCCTGTGCCGCAATCGTCGTTCGCTGCTGCTGGATCTCAAATCCCCGCGCGGGGTCGACGTGCTGCTGCGGCTGGCAGCCGGCGCCGACGCGCTCTTCGAGGGCTTCCGCCCGGGCGTCGCGGAGAGGCTGGGCTTCGGCCCGGAGGACTGCTTCGCGCGCAATCCGCGGCTGGTCTATGGGCGCGTCACCGGCTGGGGCCAGGATGGGCCGCTGGCATCCGCTGCGGGCCACGACATCAACTACATCGCGCTGGCGGGGGCCCTCGCCGGCATCGGCCAGCCCGGTGGTCCGCCGGTGCCGCCGCTGAACCTCGTCGGCGACTTCGGCGGCGGTGGCATGCTGCTCGCCTTCGGCCTGGTCTGCGCACTGCTGGAGGCGCGCCGCACGGGGAAGGGACAGGTGGTGGACGCGGCGATGATCGATGGCAGCAATGCCCTCATGGCCACCTTCCACGGCATGCGGGCGATGGGCCTGTACGACGACCGCCCGGGGACCGGCTTCCTCTCCGGTGCCGCGCACTACTACGGTACCTACGAGACCCGCGACGGCAAGTACGTGGCCATCGGCCCGCTGGAGCCGCAGTTCTATGCCCTGCTGATCGAGAAGGCCGGCCTCGATCCGGCGCGCTTCGCCGCATGCGGCTTTCGCATGGAATCGGGCCAGGCCAGCCGGGAGAACTGGCAGGCATTGCGGGCGGAACTGGCGGCAGTCTTCCGCAGCCGTACCCGCGAAGAATGGTGCGCTCTGCTCGAAGGCACGGACGCCTGCTTCGCACCGGTGCTGACCGGGCCGGAAGCGGCGCGCCATCCGCACCATGTCGCACGCCAGTCGTTCATCGAGGTCGGCGGCGTGCTGCAGCACGCGCCGGCACCGCGTTTCAGCCGCACGCCGCCCGGCACTCCGCAGTCCCCACCCCTGCCGGGCAGCGACTCGCGCGACGTGCTGTCCGGAGCGGGCTTCGCTGCCGCGGAGATCGATGAGCTCGCCCGGGCCGGCGTGATCGGCGGCTGAGGCGGTCCCCACTTCACAGCCAACGAGAAGACCGTGAACAAACCCGACTGGAAGGACCTGCGCCGCCGCGTGCTGCGCTTCGTCGAGGATCGCGTCTATCCGGCCGAGACGGAACTGGACCAGGGCACGCGCACCCAGCGCAACCTCGTCATGGCCCGGCTCATCGAGGAAGCCAAGGCGGCGGGCCTCTGGGCCCTCGGCCACCCGCGGGAGATCGGCGGCCAGGGCATGCCCTTCCTCGACTATGTGCACGTGAACGAGGTGATCGGCCGCTCCTTCCATGCCATGCAGGCACTGGGCACGCTGTCGCTGCAGGACTCGCTCATGTTGCATCGCCACGCGGCCCCGCAGTGGCGCGAGCGCTACCTGGCCCCGCTGGTCGCGGGCGAGATCATCCCGAGCTTCGCAATGACCGAGCCGGACGTCGCCAGCTCCGATCCGACCCAGCTTCAGACCACCGCCAGGCTGGAGAACGGGCAGTGGGTGATCAACGGGCGCAAGTGGTTCACCACCGGCGCCGGGGATGCGGAGTACACCACGGTCATGTGCCGGACGGAGACCGATGGCCCGCGCCACGAGTGCTTCAGCATGATCATCGTGCCGACCAGCACGCGGGGCTACCGGATCGTGCGCGAGACGCCACTGCTCGGCATCGCAGGGGGCCACTGGGAGGTCGTCTACGACGACGTGCGCGTCCCGCAGGAGAACCTGCTCGGCCCGCGCGGCAAGGGCTTCAGCATCGCCCAGCAGCGCCTGGGACCGGGGCGGATCTTCCACTGCATGCGCTGGCTGGGGCAGGCGCAGCGGGCCTTCGACCTGATGTGCCGGCGGCTCAACGAGCGCATCGCCTTCGGCGAGCCCCTCGCCCACAAGCAGCTGATGCAGAGTCATGTATTCGAGAGCGCGGCGGAGATCCAGGCCTGCCGCATGCTGACTCTCGACGCCGCCCGGCAGCTCGACGCCGGCCTGGAAGCGCGCGAGATGATCGGCACCATCAAGGTGGTGGGCGCGCGCATGCTCCACAACGTCATCGACCGGGCGATCCAGGTGCACGGCGCGCTCGGCCTCACCGACGACACGCCGCTCAGCCGGATGTACCGGCATGCCCGCGAGGCGCGCATCTACGACGGCCCCGACGAGGTCCACATCCAGTCCGTGGCGCGACGCTACCTGAAGCAGTACCGGGCCGGCGGGCCGGGGGTCGACTTCGGCGATGCCGACGGCGGCTGAGCCACGCCAGTCGCGGATTCCGTCAACCATATTGACAATTCTTCCGCGCCGTGGGACGCTTCCCGGGCGATGGATGCCCGGCCCTGCCCCGGGCGCCGCCCCACGCAGCAATCAGAGGGAGCATTCACCGATGAGCAACGCAGCCCAGACAGCCAGCACTGGCGCCCTCGCGCCGATCAGCAGCATCCATCACGCGGCCTACCGTTGCCGCGACGCCGAGCAGACCCGGTGGTTCTACGAGGATGTCCTCGGCCTGCCGCTGGTGGCGGCGATCATCAACGAGAAAGTCGCCGGCCTGGAGAAGGACATTCCCTACCTGCACCTGTTCTTCGCCCTCGCCGACGGCAACACCATCGCCTTCTTCGACGAGCCGGACGGCGCCTCCGAGGGGCAGTTCCAGCGCACCGCGGGCTTCGACCGCCACGTGGCTTTCCTGGTGAACACCGAGAAGGAGCTGCTCGAGTGGCAGAAGCGCATCAACGCGGCCGGCGTCAGCTGCCACGGGCCGGTGGACCACGGCATCGTCCGCTCGATCTACATGTACGATCCCAACGGCCTGCAGACCGAAATCTGCCTGCGGGCACCGGGTTATGACGCAGCCATGGCCGAGCAGAAGAAGGTCGCCGGCGAGAACATCCGCAAGTGGAATGCCCGCACACGCGCCACCAAGGAGGCCAAGTTCGGAGCGGCCGCCCTCGACCGGCGTACCGCACAGCCCTCCACCAGGAAGAAATAGTCCGGGCCAGGGTGCAGCCCGCCAGACAGCCGCTTCCGACTGGTCAGAAATGGGGCGGGAATGACCCCTGCCGGGACGGCAGCGGGACCGGCGGATACCTGCCACCGCCGGTTCCGCTGTTTTTACGCACTATCGCCACCGGATGGACGGAACAGGCGGAATTCGGCCGCGCAACGCATTAACATAGCGGCCAGCCGCAGCAGCCCCGGACGAACGATCCGCGCGATCGATCACCGGCCCGGGCTTCGCGGTTCCACCTGAGTTTCCGGGTCGCATGCCCAGCGCGAGGCCACATGCCGGTACCTGACAAGTCGTTGATGAGGGGATTGCTGCACGCCTTCTACTGGTGCGACGAAGGCCTGCAGAAGAGCCTGGCCGCCGATGGCTGGCCGTCGCTGTCCCGCACCCAGTCGATGATCATGGTGAACCTGTCCGATGGCATCACGCGGCCGTCGGACCTCGCCCGTGCCATTGGCGTCAGCCGGCAGGCAGTCCAGCGCACCCTCGTGGAAATGGAACGTGACGGCCTGGTGAGACTGGTGCCCGATCCGGCCGACGGGCGTGCCAAGATCGTCGAGCCCAGCAAGGACGGCAAGGGCATCTACACCGCAGCCTTGCGCACCATCGCCGCCATGGAAGCGGAACTCGAGCGACGGCTGGGCAAGAAGGCCATCAGCGACCTGCACCGGATGCTCTACGCCGACTGGGGGCCGGTCATCGTCACCACCCGCGCCAGGCGCTCATCACGGCCACCGACCCCGCGGATCAGGACCTCGCGCTGGCGCAAGAGCAATCTCTGAGCCCGGACGGGCTGCCTGCTCAGTAGGCTGCCAGGTCCTCGCCGAGATCGACCGGCCCCTGGTAGTGCTTGCGGATGCCGGCGATGATCGCGTCGCGGTCGATCGCCTCCACCCCCGGGGCCGTGCCGAAGTGCGTGAGCACCACGCGCTTCACGCCGGCAGCTGCGGCCAGGCGGCCGATGTTCTCGGGCGTCAGGTGTTCCTTCTCCATGTGGTCGATCAGCGGCTGCTGGTCGACCCCGGTGGCCGCCTTGCGTGCCTGCAGGCTGGCGATCACCGAATCCAGGTCGATCAGCTCGCTGACGAGGACGTCGGCACCCCGTGCCAGCTCCTCGACGGCCCGGCTCGGGCCGGTGTCGCCCGTGATCACGACCGAACGACCAGGCATGTCGAAGCGGTAGGAATAGGCACGATCGATGCCATGGTCCGTCCTGGGCATTTGCATCGTGCTGTAGTGGGAATTCTCGACGGCGCGCACGGTGATGGTGCCGTCGCGATACACCTCGCGTGCGGTCGTCACCTCCCAGTCGTGCCCGGAGAACACCGAGGCCATCTCCGGCAGTCCCGGGATCTGCAGCCGATAGATCACTTCCCCGGTCTTCAGCGCCTGCAGCGTGTCGTGGACCAGGGACTGCGTCCCCGGCGGTCCGTAGATTTCCACCGGCTTCTGGCGGCGATCGGTCCAGTCGAGGGCAAGGAAGCCCATGAGGCCGGCAGTGTGGTCCAGATGCAGGTGGGTGAAGAACACCGCATCCACGGCGCTGGGCTTCACGCCGGCCCGTACCATCTGGCGGGGCGTGCCCTCGCCGACGTCGATGAGATAGGCCCGGGTCCCGACCTGCAGCAGCGTGGCCGGCTGCGAACGCCCGATGCGGGCGATGGGGCCGCCGCCGGTGCCGAGCAGCACGATCCGGCTGGTCGCCGACGCGGGTGACCCCGCGGCAGGGGCGGGTTTCGCCCGGGAGTCCGCGGCCTGCGCCGCCAGCGCCCCGCCGGGAATCATGAATACGGAGGCCAGAATCAGGCCAGCCAGCCGGGAGATGTTGCTGTTCATCGATACCCCCCTGTGCAGCGACTGCGGGCAGTGCGCTGCGCATGCGTCCTTCTCGTGCAGACGCCGGCGGGAACCGGACCCGCCGGCGTCCATCATGCGCCTGATCAGAAGTTGTAGGTCACCTCGACACCGATTTCGCGGAACCGGTCGGTACCGTCGACGTAGGTGGTGCGCCCCGCAATGATGTTGGCGGGGAACGGGAACGGGTAGTTGTGCGACTTGGTCTTCTCGTCGGTCAGGTTCCTGCCGTACAAGGCAAACAGCCAGCGGTCGTCGTCGGGACCCACGGCCACCCGGGCATCGATCCAGGTCGTGGCATCCTGCTTGTTGTAGGCCGGGCCCCTGTCGCCAGCGGTGTCCAGCCACACATCGTCACGATACTGGGCGGACAGGGTCGCCCTGAGCAGCATGCTGTCGGCCAGTATCTGCTCGTAGGTGAGGGACAGGTTGCCGCTCCATTCCGGCGCCCAGCCCAGTTGCGCGCCCTTGAGGTTGTTGGTCGCCGGGTTGCACGTCGGGTTGTCGAACGGACATGGGGCCCCGGGGAAGTCATCGTACTGGGCATCGAGGTAGGCAAAGCCGCCCTGCAGGGTCCAGGGCTCGGCGATGCGCCAGGAGCCGTCGACTTCCACGCCCTTGGAATTGGCCTTGGCGGCGTTCTTCAGCGAGAACGCCGTGCCCGTCCACTGCGAAACCTGCAGGTTCTCGAAGTCGGTGTCGAAGACCGTCACGGCAACGAAGGCGCGGCCATCCAGCAGCTGCGCCTTGACGCCCGCCTCGATGTTCTCCGAGGACTCACCCTTGATTTCCCAGGTGGCCGCAGTCAGGTCACGCGCATTCCCCTGCCAGCCACCGCTCTTCGAACCCTCGGCATAGGACAGGTACACCATCAGGTCCGTGCTGGGCTCCCACTTCAGCTTGACCGCCGGGTCCAGCGTGCTGTCGGTCCGGCGTCCATTGAGCGTCTGGGCACCCCAGCTTGGCGGCGTCACCCCGGAAATGGTGTGCCGCTCCTGCATGGCACTCTTGCTGTCATCGGTATAGCGCAGGTCGCCGGTGAGGCTCCACTGATCATTGATGTTCCAGGTCAGGCTGCCGAACAGCGAATAGACATTGTCGTCCTGACGGTAGGTGACCTGGTGCTTGGCAGTGGCAGACGTGCTCAGCGGGATCTGCACCTGGCTCATGGCGACCAGCGGGTCGATCTCGTTGTAATGGAAATATCCGCCAAAGAAATACTCGAACAGTCCGCCGGCCGGCGAGGTGTAGCGCAACTCCTGCGAGAACTGCTGGAAGTCCTCGCGGAAATTGGTCAGCCAGGCGTTCTGCGGCATCTGGTCTGCATTGATCCACTTGTCGTAGTTGAAGGTCGAGTAGGCAGAGATCGAGGTCAGCATGCCCTGGCCGATGTCGAAATTGAAGGTCAGCTCGAAGTTGGCCGCCTCGCTGTGGTCGACATCCTTGTGCCACATGCCGCCCTCCTCCTTGCGGTCATCGATGGAGTAGTACTCCGGCATCAGGTAGCGCTGGTAGTTGCTGCCGTAGGTATCGAAGTTCGCATACTCCAGCTTGGCCAGCGCCGAGATGGCATCGGTCGGCTGCCAGGCCAGGGAGCCGCGGATCAGGAAGTTCTCCGACTCCGGCTCGTCATCCCCGGTGATGGTGTTCTTCAGGTAGCCGCCGATGTCCTTGTAGTTGACCGCGAGGCGGCCCTGCAGCCCGTCCATGAGCGGACCGGAGACCACGCCGTCGAGTTCGTAGGAGTCGTACTCGAACTCATAGCCCGCCTTGACGTGCGCGACGAAGTCCTTGGTCGGCTTCGCCGTGGTGACGCTCACCGCGCCGGCGCTGGTATTGATGCCGAATATCGCGCCCTGTGGTCCGCGCAGGACTTCCACCCGCTCGACGTCGAGGAAGGGTGCCATGAACTGCCGGGCGCGGCCGCTGTAGACACCGTCGACGAACAGCGCCACGGACTGCTCGACCGTGAGGTTGCCGGCGGTCGAGCCGATGCCGCGCACGAACACCGCGTTGTTGCCCGGCGTGGAATTGATGTAGAGGGACGGTACCAGGCGGTCCATGTCGTCCAGCGCGGTGATCTTGAAGTCCTCGAGGACGTCGCCACTGACGACTGCCACCGACACGGGAACGTCGACGAGGCGTTCCTCGCGCTTCTGCGCCGTGACGATGATCTCCGGCAGCGCAAGACTGCTGCCCTGCTGCTGGGCCTGAACCGCCGGACTGGCCATGGTGGCCAGGGCGACTGCTGCGCCGATAACGACACTTCCCATCCTGAACTGAGACATGACACCTCCCCGGTGAACCCGACCCCTGCATACAAGCGCCTCGCAGGCCAGCCGCGCGAAGCGACAGGCCCGGAAGCAATGCAATGATTTAAGTCACTCCTTTTGTCAACCTACTTGATCAATCACAGGCTGTCAATCGGTGCCGGCATCATTGATTGCAGACCCTGCCACTGCCCGACAGGTGCTCCGCCACCCGCGCCTTCTGCACCTTCCCCATCGAATTGCGGGGCAACTCGCTGGCGAAGGCAAACTGGCGCGGCACCTTGTACCCCGCCAGCCGCGACCTGCAGAACTCGAGCAACTGCCGGGTGTCCGGCGCCGGGTCGTCCACCACCAGCAGCGCACCGATGCGCTCGCCCCAGCGCTCGTCGGGCAGACCGACTACCGCGCATTCGCGTACCGCGGGATGCTCGAGCAGAACTCGCTCGACCTCCATGGTGTAGACGTTTTCGCCGCCGGTAATGATGACGTCCTTCTTGCGGTCGACGAGGCACAGGCGCCCGTCGGGCTGGAAGACGCCGATGTCGCCCGACATGAGGTAGCCCCGGTGGAAGGCTGCCGCGGTCGCCTCGGGGTTGCCGAGATAGCCGGCGAAGGGTACCGGCCCGCGCACGCCGATCTCGCCGGCCACGCCGACGCCGCAGGGTTCGCCATCCTCGCCGAACAGCGCCACGTCGGCGCCGAGCGCCGGCCAGCCGACACTGTTGGGCAGCAGGTCGTCGGCCTGCTTGACCTCGTAGGTGGCGAACGAGCCCTCGGTCCAGCCATACATCTCGGCAATCTTCGCCGCCGGGAACATCTGCATGATGGTGCGCAGCAGGCTGGCCGTCACCGGCGCACCGGCACTGATCAGGTGGCGGGCGGCACCCATGGGCGGACGGCCGCGCTGCTCCCACTCGTCGGCCAGCATGCGCAGCATGGTCGGCACCAGGAAGGCGAAGCTGCAGTGCCGGTCGAGTTCATCGAGCGCCATGGCCGCGGAGAACTCCGGCATGATCCGCACCCGCGCGCCGATGGTCAGCCCCGCGAGGGCGAAGCCGGCGTAGGAGATGTGGAACATCGGACCCGCGATGAGCACGACATGCTCGCCAGAGAGGCCGAATGCCCAGCCCCAGCGGTAGTTGTTCATCGTGTAGTAATCGTGGGTGTAGACCGCGCCCTTGGGAAAGCCGGTGGTGCCGGAGGTGTAGCCGACCACGCAGGGTTCGGCACCCGCATCACGGCGCCCGAGCTCGGGTCGCGCGGCATGCGCCGGGGTCGGCAGCGCTGCGGCATCGATGACCTCCAGCGGCAGGCCGCTGGCCGCCTGGCGCGCGATGCCGAGGAACTGCCCGGCGGTGAGCAGCAGCCGGCAGTCGGCATCGATGAGGATGTGGCGCATCTCCGGTGCCGTCAGCCGCCCGTTGAGGGGTACGGCGACGACACCGGCAATCTGGCAGGCGGCGAGCGCCAGGGCCGCGTCCGCGCCGTTCGGCAGCAACAGCGCCACCATGCGGCCGTGGCGGCCGGCAGCACAACCCGACACCGCGTCCGCCAGGCCGCGGATGCGACGCCAGACCTCGCCATAGGTCAGGGAAACGCCGCCGACCACCTCGATGGCGGTCCGCTCCGGAGAGGCAAAGCAGCGCAGGACGATGCTGTCGGCTATGCCCAGCAGCATGGTCAGCCCTGCCGAGTGGCGGAGCGTGGGCCGGGCGGCGCACGGCTGACCAGCAGCGCCGAGTTCTGGCCGCCGAAACCGAAGGCATTGATGCCGACCACCGCGACCGGCATCTCTCGCGGCTGCCCGAGCACGACATCGAAGCCGATCTCGGTGTCGAGCCGCGAGGTGTTGGCCGTGTGCACCACGCGGCCCTCGCCCATCGCCAGCAGCGCGGCGACCAGCGACAGCCCGCCCGAGGCCGCCGCGGCATGGCCGAAATGGCCCTTGATGGAAGTGACGGCAAGAGGCCTGCGCCGCCCGCCGTAGACGCTGTTGATGGCGCGGATCTCCGGCGTGTCTCCGACCGGCGTACCGGTGGCGTGCGCATAGAGCGCATCGACCTCCGCCGGCGCCAGCTGCGCATCCTCCAGCGCGAGGCGCATGGCCTGCGCCTCCCAGCGGCCCGTGGGCTCGGGCGCCGAGGGATGGAAGGCGTCGGCGAGAGAGCCGTAGCCGCGCACGTAGCCGAATATGCGCGCACCCCGCTGCGCGGCGAGGTCGGCGCGCTCCAGCACGAAGGCCGCGGAGCCTTCGCTGGTGACGATGCCCGAGCGTTCGGCGTCGAAGGGCATGCAGGCACGTCGCGGGTCCGCCGAAGGCGACTGCATGCCGAACATGGCCGGGGCATAGACCATGGCGGGGACGAACCCGCCGTCGGCGCCGCCGGAGACGAGACTGTGGCCGGCCTCGGTGCCGCCGACGATGGCGGCATCGGCGCGGCCGCCGGCGATGAGGCCGCTGGCGATGCCGAGGGCGTCGATGCTCGATGCGCAGGCGGTGGAGACGGTGAGGCTGGGCCCATGCAGGCCGTGCAGCATGGTGATCTGCGCCGCGCCCATGTTGCTGAGCGCCTTCATCATCGTCTTGCGCGGGAAGGCGGCCGGCCCCCGCAAATCGATCTCGTGCTGGGCGCGCATCAGCGACTGCACGCCGGACATGCTCGTGCCCTGGACCACCGCGGTGCGCAACGGATCGGGCTGCAGACCCGACTGGCGCAGGGCCTGTGTGGCGGCGGCGATGGTCCACTGGGCCAGCACGTCGGTGCCGCTGCAGACCTTCTCGTCCATCCAGGCGCCGGGGTCGAAGTCCCTGACCATGGACCACCAGACGCTGCGCCCTGCGGGGTCCCCTGGCAGGGGCACGGCCTCGATCACCAGCCTGTCGTCCAGAAGCCCGCGGTAGAACACCCCGGGATCGCAACCATACGCGGACACCACGCCCATGCCGGTGATGGCCACCGCCGGTCGCGCGCTGCCTGTGCCGGAATCCGCCATCCGCCATCTCCCGGTCAATGGGCGGGCACGGCTGCCGCCCATCATGGGGACGCTATCCTGCACTCCCCTTGCTTGTCAATTTCGTTTACAAGCTGCTAGGCTGCGACCGAACGACGCGCGGGCATCGCCACGCCAGCCACGGGAGGTCCCCCTTGCCGATCCTCGTCAGCACCGCCGGGCTCGCCGCGTATGTCGGCCGACGGCTGGTCGCCGAGAACTGGTTCGAGATCGACCAGGCACGGATCGACCGCTTCGCGGAAGTCACCGGCGACCACCAGTTCATCCACGTCGATCCCGTCGCTGCACGCGCCACGCCCTTCGGCTCGACCATTGCCCACGGCTACCTGACGCTGTCGCTGCTGCCGCTGCTGCTCGAGCCCATCCAGTTGCAGCCCGAAGGCGTCAGCTGGGGCCTCAACTACGGCCTCGACCGCTTGCGCTTCCTGGCGCCGGTGCCGGCGGGTGCCGCGGTGCGCGCCGTGTCCACGCTGCTGGCCGTGGAGAACAAGGGCGGCGGCCGGCTGCTGATGCGCTCGGAGGTGGCCGTGGAGATCCGCGGCTCGGACCGCCCGGCGCTGGCGGCTACCACGCTGGCGATGTGGGTCCTCGGGGCGGCGCCCGCGGCCGGATGACACCATGGCTGCGGGCATGAGGGCCATGCTCTGCCGCCGGCTCGGCCCGCCCGGGGTCCTGGAGCCCGGCACCGTGCCGCTGCCTCAGGCCGCGACCGGCCAGGTACGCATCCAGGTCGAGGCCTGCGGCATCAACTTTCCCGACCTGCTGCTGGTCGCCGGCAAGTACCAGGAGCGGCCGGCCCTGCCCTTCATTCCCGGGGGCGAGGTCGCCGGCGTCATCGATCAGCTGGGCGCCGGTGTCACCGGCCTCGCGCTGGGCCAGCCGGTGATGGCGGCGACGTTTCTCGGCGGACTGGCCGAGTACGCCGTGGCACGGGCCCGCGACGTCGACCCGCGCCCCGCCAGCCTCTCGCCCGAGGCGGCCGCCGCCTTCCCGGGTGCCTACGGCACGGCGTATCACGCCCTCGTGCAACGCGGCCGCCTGCAGCCCGGCGAGACCCTGCTGGTGCTCGGTGCCGCCGGTGGCACCGGCACTGCCGCCGTGCAGATCGGCAAGGCACTCGGCGCGCGGGTCCTGGCCGCGGCCGGCAGCGAGCGGAAGCTCGACTTCCTGCGCGCGCAGGGCGCCGACGCCGTCATCGATTACCGCGACGGCGCACTGCGCGATGCGGTGAAGGGCCTGACAGGCGGACGCGGGGCGGACGTGATATTCGACCCTGTCGGTGGCGAGGCCTTCGACCAGGCGAGCCGCTGCCTCGCCTGGAACGGGCGCCTGCTGGTGATCGGCTTCGCCAGCGGCACCATCCCGCGCTTCCCGGTCAATCTCGCCCTGCTGAAAGGCTACGCGGTCGTCGGCGTGTACTACGGCCGCTTTCGCGACGAGCAACCCGCGGAGGCGGCCGCCAACATGCGCGCGCTGCGCGCCCTGCTCGACGCCGGTCGCCTCGCGCCACCGATCCACCAGGTCTTCCCGCTGGAACAGGCAGCCCTCGCCCTCGCCTGCCTGCAGGAGCGCAACGTCGAGGGCAAGGTCGTCGTCAGCCTGCGTGGCAGTACCCCAACCAGCGCGGCCTGAGGCCAGCAGGCCTACACCTGGCGGGGCCGCGAATCCCAGTAGGCCGCCCGCAGTTCGCGCTTCAGGATCTTGTTGGCACCGCTCAGCGGAAACGGCTCGCTGCGGAAATCGACGCTGCGGATGCACTTGTAGGCAGCCAGTTGCCTGCGGCAGTGGGCGATGAGTTCGACGCCGCTTGCGCTGCATCCCTCGCGCAGGCGCACCACGGCATGCACCCGTTCTCCCCAGCGCTCGTCGGGAATGCCGAACACGGCGCACTCCGCGACCGCGGGATGGGAATACAGCGCATTCTCGACTTCCTGGCTGTAGACGTTCTCGCCACCCGTGATGATCATGTCCTTGATCCGATCGACGATGTAGAGGAAGCCGTCGGCGTCGAGGTAACCGGCATCGCCGGTGTGGAGCCAGCCGCCGCGCTGGGCCTTGGCGGTTTCCTCCGGCAGGTTCCAGTAGCCGGGTGACACGGTGAGCCCGCGCACGCAGATCTCGCCGACCGCGCCGGCAGGCAGCACGGCCTCGTCGTGGTCGAGGATGACCACCTCGGTGCCGGTGATCGGCTGGCCGGCAGAGCCCAGCTTGCTGCTGCCATCCACGGCGATACGGTGGTCCCGGGGCTTCAGGATGCTGATGTTCGGCCCGCCCTCGGTCTGGCCGTAGACCTGGTACAGCAGGGTCTGCGGCATGACCGCGAGCGTACGCCGCAGCAGCGTTTCGGAAATCGGCGAGCCGCCATAGGAAATGCGGCGCAGGCTGGAGAGGTCGAAGTTCGCGATCTCGGGGTGGGCCACGATCGCATTGATCATCGTCGGCACCAGGGCCGCCTTGGTCACCTGCTCGGCCTCGATCATCTGCAGAACGGCGCGTGGATCGAAGCGCGGCATCAGGCACAGGCCGGCGCCGAGGGCTGCCGCCGCGATGGCGTTCAGCCCGCCGACCAGGTGGAACATCGGCGCGACGACCAGCAGCACGTCATCGCGGCCGACACCGATCTCCAGGATCCACTGCAGCGTATTGGTGATCATCCCCTGGTGAGTCAGCATCACGCCCTTCGAACGACCGGTCGTGCCACCGGTGTAATAGAGCGCGAACAGGTCGCTGCCGCCGCGCCCGGCGTCCGCCGCGGGTTCGCAGGCCGCGAGCAGCCCCGCCAGGCCCAGACAGTCTCCGGGGGTCTCGCTGGCGCCGCCGGCGTAGACCAGTTGCACGAGACCTGGCGCCAGGGCCTGCAACTGTCGCGCCGCGCGCAGGAAGCCATCGTCGACGATCAGCAGCCGGCTGCCGGAATCGGCCAGGCAGTGGGCGATCTCCTCGCCGGCGAGGCGGGTATTGATGGGTACCACCACGCCGCCTGCCCAGGGAATCGCGAACAGCAGCTGGACATAGAGTTCGCTGTTGGCGGCGAGGATCGCCACGCGGTCGCCGGGCGCCAGCCCCAGCCGCTGCAGCGCGGACGCGAGGCGTTGCACGCGATCGAGGGTTTCCGCCCAGCTTGTCTGCCGGCCCTCGAAGCGCGTGGCGATGCCGTGGCGGTTGACCAGTGCGGCACGCCGGAGCATGTTGGCGAACGAGTACATGTGCTATGGATCCGTCCCGGCATCCGCGGGGCTGCCAGCGGATGATTGCCTTGCTGCAAGGCATCCCCGGACCATATATCCCTGCATCCCGTTCGTCCACCCGGGCGAGGCGACTGTCTGGCTGTGGAGCACGGCGGAGGGCCATGCGTTCCACCTGGCGCCGGCTGCGGCCTGGTCCAGACTGACCCGCCGCCGGGACCTCAGGGCCGGCGGAAGCGGAAGGTGCCGCCGGCGTCCCGCTCGCGCAGCAGCTGGCCGCCGCGATACAGATGGTTGAGGTGCGCGATCGCTTCGCTCATCGCGAAGTACAGCTGGTGCGCGTTGAGCCGGCGGCGGAACAGCGACGCGAGGACATCGGCCGCGGTCTGCGGCTCCACGCAATGGCGCAACAGCAGTTCGAAGCGCTGCGCATGGTGGCCAGCGAGCGCCTCCAGGCGTGGCTGCAACCCCGTGAACGGCTGGCCGTGCGCCGGCAGCACCAGCGTCCCGGCCGGCAGCACGGCAAAACGCTGCAGCGAGGCCAGGTACTGGCGGATGGGATCGGCATCGGGCTCGACATGCCACACGCCGATGTGCGGGGTGATGGCAGGCAGCACGTGGTCGCCGGAGATCAGCAGCCCCAGTTCCGGACAATGCAGCGTGGCGTGGTCCGGTGAATGCCCCTGGCCGGTGATCACCCGCCAGTCCTGGCCGCCAATCCGGAGCACGGCGCCGTCATGCAGGGGCTTGAACCCGGCTGGCAGGCCGGAGATGGCACGCCGGTAGGTCCCGCCCCAGGCCTGCAGCGCCCCGAGGCGCTCGCCCTGCAGGCCATGGTGGCGGAAAAACGCCAGCCGGCTGCCGTCGCTGTCGAAGCTGTCGTCGGCGACGGCCTGCCCGGCCATGCGGAACTCCGGGGTCGTCATCCACAGCTCGCAGCCGAAACGCCCGACCAGCCAGGCAGCCAGACCGAAGTGGTCGGGGTGGTGATGCGTGACGATGAGGCGCCGGACCGGCCGGCCCGCCATCATGCCCGCGTGCAGCGTCTGCCAGAGTTCACGGATCTGCGCGGTGTCGAGCCCGGTATCGACGATGGTCCAGCCATCGCCGTCCGCCAGCAGCCAGAGGTTGATATGGTTGAGGATGAACGGCAGCGGCATCCGCAGCCAGTGGACTCCGTCGGCAACCGCCACCGATCCGCCCGGCTCAGGCAGGGTCGCATGCGGGTAGGCGATGGCGTCGGACGCCATGCTGCCGGTGGCTGTGTGCGTGCGGCCGTAGGCCATGGGTCTGGGGAGCAATCCGGCGACGCGTGGCCGCGCCCTGGTACGGCATTCTAGGCAATCATATTGACATTCTCAACGACCCAGGCGCCTGCCTGCACCGCGCGGGGCCCGGCCGCCGGACGCCACTGGACGCCGCGAGCCGGCCTCGGCTAGCATGTCAAGGCGGTTGACTACCGCCGTGGCGTTGCCCTCTGGCCGCCGCCCTTCCGCAAACCGGAGATCACGGGGATGATCGACGCCTTCATCTATGACCACGTGCGCACGCCGCGCGGCCGCGGCAAGCCCAATGGCAGCCTGCACGAGATCACGTCCATCGAGCTGGCCACGCAGGCGCTGCAGGCCATCCGCGATCGCAACTCGCTCGACACCAGCCGCGTCGACGACGTGGTGCTCGGTTGCGTGACGCCGATCGGCGAGCAGGGTGCGAACATCGCGCGCGTGGCCACCCTCAATGCCGGCTACGCCATCAACGTGCCGGGCAAGCAGCTCAACCGCTTCTGCGCCTCGGGCCTGGAGGCGGTGAATACCGCCGCCGCCCAGATCATGGCCGGGCAATCGGACCTGTGCATCGGTGGCGGCGTGGAGTCGCTGTCTCGCGTGGCGATGGGCTCCGACGGTGGCGCCTGGGCCGCCGACCCGCAGGTGGCGCACAGGACCCGCTACATCCCGCAGGGCATCAGCGCCGACCTGCTGGCGACGCTCTATGGCATATCCCGCCAGGCGGTGGATGCCTTTGCCGTGGAGAGCCAGCGTCGCGCAGCCCAGGCCTGGCAGCAGGGTCTCTTCACCCGTTCCATCGTGCCGGTGGTGGACCAGATCGGCCAGACGGTACTCGACCGCGACGAGCACATGCGCCCGGCCACGACCATGGAGGAACTCGCCGGCCTCAAGCCCTCCTTCGAGCGCATGGGCGAGGACTTCGCCTTCGACGCCATCGCCCTGCAGCGCTATCCGCAGCTGGAGCGCATCGAGCACATCCACCACGCCGGTAACTCCAGCGGCATCGTCGACGGTGCGGCCGCGACGCTGATCGGCAACCGCGAGATCGGCGCGGCACTCGGGCTGCGGGCCCGGGCGCGGATCGTCGGCTTTGCGTCCACCGGCACCGAGCCGACCATCATGCTGACCGGGCCGGCCCCGGCGACCGAGAAGGTACTGAAGCGCTGCGGCATGAGCATCCGCGACATCGACCTGTTCGAGGTCAACGAGGCATTCGCCGCGGTGGTGATCCGCTTCATGCAGGCGCTGGACGTGGCGCCGGACAAGGTCAACGTCAATGGCGGCGCCATCGCCCTGGGGCATCCGCTCGGGGCGACCGGCGCCATGATCCTCGGCACCGCCATCGATGAGCTCGAGCGACGCAACCTGCGCACGGCGCTGATCACGCTGTGCGTCGGCGCCGGCATGGGCACCGCCACCATCATCGAGCGTGTCTGAACAAGGGGCACACGACGCACATGAACGAACCGATCCGCCTTGAAGTCGATGCCGCCGGCATCGCCACGCTGACCATCGACGTGCCCGGCAAGCCGATGAACGTCATGGACCCCGCCTTCACCGCCTGTCTCCAGCAACTGGTCGAGCAGGTGGCGACGGACGCCAGGATCAAGGGCGCGATCATCACCTCCGGCAAAGCGGACTTCGTCGCCGGTGCCGATCTCAAGTGGATGCTCCAGGAGATGTCCCGCGGGCGCCCGGTCGCGGAGCTGCACGCCACGCATTCGACGGTCAACCGCGCGCTGCGCCGCCTGGAAACCTGCGGCAAGCCGGTGGTCGCGGCCATCAATGGCACCGCGCTCGGCGGCGGCCTGGAAGTCTGCCTCGCCTGCCACCACCGCATTGCCGCCCGCCAGGCGAAGACGCGCCTCGGCCTGCCCGAGGTGACACTCGGCCTGCTGCCGGGCGGCGGCGGCACGCAGCGCCTGCCGCGCCTGATCGGCGTGCAGAAGGCACTCGAGCTGCTGACCCGGGGCAACCACCTGAACGTGGACGAGGCACTGGCGCTCGGTGTCATCGACGAGGTGGTCGAGCCCGGCGAACTCAGGGCCGCCGCGCTGCGCTGGCTGCAGTCCGGCCCCGAAGCGGTGCAACCCTGGGACAAGCGCGGCTTCCGCCTGCCAGGCGGTACGGGCTTCGAGAACCCGGCATCGGCACAGCTGTTCACGGTGGCGACGGCACTTGCCGGCAAGGCCGCCGGTGGCGACAACTACCCCGCCCCGATGGCCATCCTCGCCGCGGTCTACGAGGGCACGACGGTGCCGATCGACGCGGGCCTGCGCATCGAATCGCGCTACTTCACGCAGCTGATGGCGGGTGCGGTGGCGCGCAACATGACGCGTACCCTGTTCGTCAACAAGCAGGCCGCCGACAAGCTGGTGCGCCGGCCGGCAGCCGTGCCGGCCAGCCGCGTCACCAGGCTCGGCATCCTCGGCGCCGGCATGATGGGTGCGGGCATCGCCTATTGCAGCGCCGGCGCCGGTATCCACACCGTGCTCCTCGATCGTACCCGGGAAGAAGCCGATCGCGGCAAGGATTACTCGCGCAAGCTGACGCAGAAGGCGCTGGAGAAGTCGCGCACGACCGCCGCGGAGGCCGAGGCCCTGCTCGGGCGCATCGAGCCCACCACCAGCTACAGCGACCTGGCGGGTTGCGACCT
This sequence comes from Gammaproteobacteria bacterium, assembly GCA_015709695.1. Lineage (NCBI taxonomy): Bacteria > Pseudomonadati > Pseudomonadota > Gammaproteobacteria > Gammaproteobacteria bacterium. The sequence goes on from CP054183.1 coordinate 1,915,575, forward strand.
GGTGATCGAGGCGGTATTCGAGGACCGGGAAATCAAGGGCAAGGTCATCGCCCAGGCGGAGCAGGTGCTGCCGGCGACGGCCATCTTCGCCTCCAACACCTCGACACTGCCGATCACCGGCCTGGCGGAGCTGTCGAAGCGGCCCGCGTCCTTCATCGGCCTGCACTTCTTCTCGCCGGTGGACCGCATGCCGCTGGTGGAAGTCATCCTCGGCAAGCAGACCTCCGACGAGGCGCTGGCCCGGGCGCTGGACTTCGTGCGGCAGATCCGCAAGACACCGATCGTCGTGCACGACAGCCGCGGTTTCTACACCAGCCGCGTTTTCGCCACCTACACCAACGAGGGCATGGCGCTGCTGAAGGACGGCGTGAACCCGGCGCTCATCGAGAACGCCGCCGTGCAGGCCGGCATGGCGGTGGGCCCGCTCGCGGTGAGCGACGAGGTGACCATCGAACTGATCCAGAAGGTGGACCGCCAGACCCGGCTCGACCTCGGCTCGGCCTACAAGGCGCCCTCGGCCATCGATGTCGTGCACGAGATGGTGGACAAGCAGAAGCGCCCTGGACGCCGCCAGGGTGGCGGCTTCTACGACTACCCCAAGGGGCAGAAGAAGCACCTGTGGCCGGGACTCGCCAGGCTGTATCCGCACGCGGCCACGCAACCGGATATTGCCGAGGTCAAGCGCCGCATCCTCTACATCCAGGCGCTGGAGACCGCCCGCTGCCATGAGGAGGGGGTGATCACCGCGCCGGCGGATGCCGATATCGGCGCCATCCTCGGCTGGGGCTTTCCGTCCTGGACCGGCGGCACGCTCTCGCTCATCGACACCGTCGGCCCCGCCACCTTCGTCGCCGAGTGCGAGCGCATGGCGAAGGCCTATGGTCCGCGCTTCGCGCCGACGGAGGGCCTGAAGCGCATGGCCAGCCGTGGCGAGCTCTACTTCCCCGCATCCACCAGCTGAGGCGGGAAGCGCCGGGCGCGTGGCGAAGCTGCTGCACATCGAGGCGAGCCCGCGGGGCGCGGAGTCGTTCTCCTCGCGCGCCGCGGCAGCCTTCGTCGACGAGTACCGGCGCAGCCACCCGCAGGACGAGATCGAACAGCTGCGCCTGTTCGAGCATGCCTTGCCGGACTTCGACGCCGAGGCCGCCGCGCAGAAGATGCAGCACATCGCGCAGCTGATGCGCGGCGAGCAGGGCGTGGAGCCGGTCGGCAAGTGGGCTGGCGTCGTCGCCGAGATCGAGCGGCTGAAGGCGGCCGACAAGGTGCTGATTTCCACGCCGATGTGGAACTTTTCCCTGCCCTACCGGCTCAAGCATTACCTGGACGTCATCCTGCAGCCGGGGCTCACCTTCTACGTCAACCGGCAAGGCGAGTACGTCGGCAAGCTGCGCGGCAAGCCCCTGCAGCTGATCATCGCCAGCGGCAGCGCCTACGCGCCGGGATTCCCCCGTGCCGATGGCGGCACCAAGACCGATTTCCTGCAGGCCTACCTGCTGCATGTCGGGCGCTGGTTGGGCTTCGAGGACATCCGCGTGATCCGCATCCAGCCGACGGCCCATCCGGTACCCGGCGAGGTGGACGCGCTGATGCAGGGCGGCATCGAGGAGGCACGCGCGGCGGCGCGCTCGTTCTAGTCGCCGCGGCGGCAACATGACGGACAACACGCGGCCACAGATGCCCGCCGCGACGGTCGAGACGCTGGCCCGGTCGGTGTTCGAGCAGGCGGCGCTCTACGGCTTCACCCGCATCGACCAGGTGCGCCTCGCCAGTGCCCTGCTGTCGCTGTGCAATGCCAGCGGATCGGCGGCTGCTGCGCCCGACGAGCCGCCCCAGGCCGTACCGGCCGGGACGGCGCGCGCCACGGCGCCGTGCGCTGCGCGCTGCTGCGCGAGGCCTATCTCGCCTTGCCCGAACCGTCGCCACCTGGCTGACGCGAACGGCCGCGCCCCGCCTGCACCGCGGTGCCGCCATCGATCGTCAGCGTTTCCCCGGTGATCCAGGCAGCAGCATCGCTCGCCAGGAACAGGGCGCTGCGCGCGACATCCACTGGTTCGCCCAGCCTCTGCAGCGGCAGACGCGCCGCGAAACGCTCGCCGCGCCCGCCCTCCCAGGCACTGGCCGACATCCCGGTCCTGACGAGGCCAGGCGCCAGGGCGTTCACCCGCACGCCCGGACCGAGTTCCGCGGCCAGCACCCGCGTGAGATGGATCAGCGCGGCCTTGCTGGCACTGTAGGCGCCGATATCCGGGTAGAGCATCAGGCCGCCGAGCGAGGCCATGTTGAGGATGACGCCGCCGTGCTCCTTCATGGCGGCGCGCCAGGCGCACTGGCTCCACACCAGGGGTGCGCGCAGGTTCAGGCGCATCACCGCATCGAAGTCGTCGAGCGGCATGTCGATCAGCGCGCCATCCTGCGGATTGACTGCGGCGTTGTTGACGAGGATATCAAGCCGGCCCCAGCGCCGCAGCACGTCGTCGACGACACGCGCCGCCGCCGCGTCGTCGCCCGCGTCAGCGGCTATGGCCAGCACATCCGCCCCGAGCGAATTCCGTGCAGCAGCGAGCGGCTCCTGCCGTCGCCCGACAATGGCCACCCGGGCGCCGGCCGCGAGGAACTCCCTGGCGGTGGCCAGCCCGATCCCCGCCGAGCCACCGACGATCAGCGCCGTGCGTCCGCTCAAGTCACCCATGGATCGCCTCCAGCAGCCGCGACATGTGCCCCGGACGATAGGAAGCCACGGCGCTGATTGTCAATCGATTTGACAACGGCCATGGTGCCCGGCATGTTTCCGGAGGCTGGCGTGCAGCCTGGCTGGAGCAGCCACCATGACGTACCGGATCATCCAGTGGGCCACCGGCGCCATCGGCAAGACCTGCCTGCGCCAGGTCATCGACCACCCGGACCTGGAGCTGGCGGGCCTGCTCGTCTACTCGGAGGCCAAGGATGGCAAGGATGCCGGCGAGATTGCCCGCCGGCCGCCGACCGGCATCCGCGCCACCCGCTCGGTCGAGGACATCATCGCGACCCCGGCGGATGTCGTGCTGTACACGCCGCTGAACGCAGCCGACTCGCTCGATGTCCACGACGAGAACATCATCCGCCTCCTGCGCTCCGGCAAGAACGTCATCACCACCACCGCCCACACCTATCCGCTGGCGCACGGCGCGGCCTACGCCGGGCGCTTCGAGGACGCCTGCCGGCAGGGCCGCTCGACCCTGTTCGGCACCGGCATCAATCCGGGATTCATGGCCGAGCGGCTGTCGGTGGCGCTGACCACGGCCTGCACGCGGGTCGACCGCGTGATCTTCACGGAGATCTACGACGTCTCCGCCGTGCGCTCCCCCGGCTTCCTCTTCGAACTGATGGGCATCGGCCGACCGCCTGGCGCCTTCCGCACGGAGACCGGCATCCAGCGGGTATTCCGCCACATCTTCACCGAGGTGGTTGCCTACGTCGGTCACGCGCTGCGGGTCGAATTCGACGATATCGTTCCCGACCACGAGTTCGGCATAGCCGATCATGACGTCACCCTGCCTGCCGGCGTCGCGCCGGCAGGCGGCGTCGTCAACTTCCGCTGGCGCTGGCATGGCCGCAGGAACGGCGTGCCGTTCTTCACCACCGAGATGCTGTGGATCGCCGACCGCTCGCTGCCCGGATGGGACCACGGCGATGGCTGGAACATCCGCATCCGCGGCGCACCGGGCATCGACGTGCGCATCGACCTCGTGGAGCCGGAGGGCATGCCCGACCGCTCGAAGGCGATGCAGTATGCCGTCGCGGGCCCCGTGATCCGCGCGATACCGGAGGTGGTTCGCGCCGCGCCCGGCATCCTCCTGCCGCCGACCTTTGCCGCCTGGTCACCGCGCCTGTAAGGCCGCGTCCGCCAGCGAGCGGCAGCTGCGGCGAAAGGGTGCGCGCACTGCCAGGAAACACAGCCCGGCGAGCAGGAAGGCCGTGCCCGGGACGATCGCCAGGGCGCTGCCGACCGCGTCCGGATGGCCGAACACCCGGTCCGTGACCAGGGCCACGGCAGTCGGCCCGAGACCGATGCCGAGCACGCTGGTGACGAAGAAGAACACCGCCGTGGACTGGCCCCGCAGGCGGTTGGGCGTGATGTCGAGCAGCGCCGCACCGGCACAGCCGATGACCATGAAGGCGCCGAACATCGCCAGCGTGAAGCCGGCGGCGATCGCCGCCGGTGACGACTGCAGCGGGTACCAGGCCGCGCCCGTGGCACCACAGACCATGGCCAGCACCGCGGCGTCGAGCCGGCCGGACTCGCGCCCGCGGCGCAGGAGCCAGTCGCTGAACGCGCCACCGGCCACCACGCCAAGGGTGCCGGCGACGAGCACGCAACTGCCGATCATCGTGCCGGCCTGGGCCGGCCCCCAGTCATGCACGCGCATCAGCATGGCCGGTGCCCAGGACAGGATGCCGTAGGCCGCCATGGCCGAGAGGCCCATGGCGAGATGGTGCAGGCTGATGGTCGTCGCGTGTCGCCGGAAGTGGCCGATCACCTCGGGCAGCGGCATCGCCACGGTGCCCGCAGCGGATGCGGGCCGCTCATCACGACGTGCCGGCTCGGGGATCAGCATCACCAGCCCCGCCACCAGCAGGCCGGGCAGGCCGACATAGAGGAAGGTCAGCTGCCAGGGCTGCAGGACGCCGATCCACGGCAGCGACCGTGCACCGGCTCCTTCGATGGCACCGATGGCCAGGCCACCGACGATCAACGCCAGGCCAGCGCCGATCGAACTGCCTGCCGAGAAGATGCCGAGCGCCATGCCGCGCCGCTCCGGCGCAAACAGGTCGCCGAGCAGCGAGTAGGCCGCCGGACCCAGGGCCGCCTCGCCGAGGCCGACGCCGGCCCGGGCGAGGAACAGCTGCCAGTAATGCTGCACGACGCCGCATATGGCCGTCATCAGGCTCCAGGACAGGATGCCGATCGCGATGATCGCGGTGCGACGACCGACATCGACCAGCCGGCCGATGGGGATGCCGGCCAGCGTGTAGAACACCGCGAACGACAGGCCCTGCAGCAGGCTCACCTGCAGGTCGGTCAGTTGCAGATCCTGCTTGATCGGCTCGACCAGCAGGCTGAGGATCAGTCGATCGACGAACGACAGCGCATACGCCACCATGAGGACCGCCAGGGCAAACCAGGCTGTCGACGGCTTGGGCTCGCTGTATTCCAGGCGATTCTCCCGCGGAATGGCCGGCTGCCGCGCCGCCATGCCGCTCAGTCGCTGCGGCGGGTGATCTCGATGAGGTGATAGCCGAACTGCGTCTTCACCGGCCCGTGGACACGGCCGACTTCGGCGCTGAACACGACCTGGTCGAACTCGGGCACCATCTCGCCCGGCCGGAAGCTGCCAAGGTCGCCGCCTTCGCTGCCCGACGGACACAGCGACCGGGCCCGGGCCACGGTCGCGAAATCCTGCCCGGCCTCGATGTCCTCGCGGAGCTTCCGGCAGGTGGCCTCGTCGGCGACGAGGATGTGGCGTGCGCTGGCGGTCTTCATGCGGGATTCCTCCGGTGCAATCGGGCGGCGGTCAGCCTGGGTCCGCGAAGTCGTGCTTGCAGGCAGGACAGGCGGTGCCCTTGAAAAGCGGGCCATAGACGCTGGCATCGAGGGCCGCCTGCCAGAACCAGCGGCTGCCGCAATCAGGGCAGCGCACCGCCAGCAGCGTGAAGGCATAGCCGACGCAGGCGACGATCGTGCCGACGGTCCACGACATGCCGCTGGCCTCGAACAGCGGCGCGATGCTGCCGACGAGCAATCCGGCCACGCCGACGGCGAGTTTCCAGTACTGGCTGGTCAGGCTGAGGACGGAACCTGTGCTCATCGGCGGTCTATCGTCACCTGGATGCCGCCCCGTGGACCGAACAGTGCCGAACCGATGCCACTGACGATGCTGACGATCAGCGCACCCCAGACCGCATCCCAGAAACCAGTGATGCCGAAGCCGGGCAGCAAGGCCGCGACCAGCGCCAGCATGATGCCGTTGACCACCAGCAGGAACAGCCCGAGCGTGATGAGGGTGATGGGCAGCGTGAGGATCACCACCAGCGGCCGGACCAGGCCGTTGATGATGCCGAGGAGGATGGCGGCGAGAATCAGCCAGCCGCCAGAGTCGAAGTGCAGCCCGGGCAGCAGGCTGCTCGCCAGCCACAGGCCCAGCGAGGCGATGGCGGCACGGAGGAAGAAATGCGTCATGGGCGGATGCTACCCTCCCGCACGCTTCACCGTCCAACCGCGCTGCGACAACAGCGGGACCAGCAGGTCACGGTGATCCCCCTGGATCTCGATGGTGCCCTCGCGCAGGGTGCCACCCGAACCGCAGCGCTTCTTCAGCTCTGCCGCGAGCACCCGCAGCCCGGCATCGTCCAGCGGCAGGCCGGTGATCACCGTGACGCCCTTGCCCTTGCGGCCCTGTGTCTGGCGCGACACCCGGACCACGCCGTCGCCGGCCGGTCGCGACACTCCCTGCCCGCAGGCGCACTGCGCCAGCGGGCGGCCGCAGGCCGGGCACATGCGCCCCTGCCCCGTGGAGTACACCACGCCGCGGAATGTTGCCGACCCTTGTTTCATGCGCTGGCCGCCAGCGTACGTGCACGACAGGGCCGGCGGCAATGGCCACGCATGATTGACGCCACGAGGGAGGCCGGTGTATCAACCATCCCACGGAGGCAATGCAGTGGCAGGCATGACAGCGGGAACAGCACAGGACACGCCGGCGCAACGCGGCACCCTTGGCCGGCTCTACCGGCCGCCGCTGGTGGGCCTGGTGGCACTGGTGGTGGTGATGCTGGCGCTGCCGCTGACACACAGCCTGTCGATGGTGGCACGGCGGCTCGCCGACTTCGTCGATCCGGCCCTGGTGTACCTGCCCATGGGCCTGCTGGCACTGGCACTGCTGGTCTACGGCATCCGCCAGCGCTCGGAGGTCGCCGGAACGCTCATCGGCTTCGCCACCGGCATGCTGGCCTGGACAGGCTGGGCGGCGTATGCCTTCCGTTTCAACGAGATCTCGCTCGGCCTGCCCATGCCGGTGCTGGCGGATGAAACACGCTGGCCGAGCAACCTGCTGTTCATCCAGGGCTCGATCGGCATCTGCATCGTCACCCTGCTGTTCTTCGCGCTGAACCGCGACACCCGCTGCAACGCCTTCCTGTGGCTGCAGCGGCTGTTGCGCATCGATCTCGGCCGGCCCGAATCGGCACAGGGCCGCAACTTCTGCCGCATCACCTTCATCGAGACGGTGTACGTCACCTGGTTCTGCTACGGCGCCGCGCTGTTCCTTGCCGACCCCCGCTTCATCGGCTATTCCAGCCCCGCCAGCTATGTCGTGGTGGGCGGCCTCACCATCTGGGGGCTCTACCTGCTGTGGCGCCTGCTGAAGTTCACCCGCGTCATGGCCGCCATCCGCTATGCGATCCCCACCAAGGCCATACTCTGGATGACCTTCGGCGAATCCCTGCCGAAATACGGCCTCTACGAGGAAGTCTGGCTGCACCCGTTCGACTACCCGCGGGCCATGCTGGCGATCCTCGGCCTCTTCGCCGCCCTGTTCGTCATCACCATTTTCCTTCCGCAGCGACGCCAGGCCTGAGCGCGCAGGCGGGCGCATTATGTCCCCGGGAGGCCGCGTCGCATCCGGCGCGCGGTTTCGCTGCGGATAATGCCGCGTGGGTCCGCGTTTATGTCCGGTGGCGGCGGCATCGCCGCACGACGGCTCCTATCATCGGCCCTGTCGTTGTGTGGAGGGCTGCGATGGCGGATGCAATCTTCGCCACTTATTCCATCGGCATGGCCGGGATGCGCCGCTCGCTGGCCGACCTGCGCCAGCAGGCCCGGACCGTTGCCCATGCCGCGGTGGACGGCGGCGCCGCCGACCTCGGTGGCGCCCTGGTGCGCAGCCGTCAGGCCGAGATGGCGGCCGAAGCCAACGCCAATGCCGTGAAGCGCGCCGACCAGGCACGCGGTACCGTCATCGACCTGCTGGCCTGAGCGGCCTCGCCGCCGCATCGGCGAACACCGTCGCGTCCTTGCGCGCGACCATCGCGGCGGGCATGCCGGACGTCCCGCCCTCCAGCTCCGCCAGCACACCCGCCTTCCCGGCGCCGATGACCAGCCAGACCCGCGCACGCGCTGCGTTGATGACGGGCAGCGTCAGGGTCATGCGCCGGTAGCCGGCGTGGGGGCCGGTCACGGCAACCTCCCGGGCGGTGAGCTGCAGCACGGCGTCACCCGGGAACAGCGAGGCCGTGTGCCCGTCGGCCCCGAGACCGAGATGGACCAGGTCGAGTATCGGCGGGCTGCCTCCCCGCTCCCGCAGTTGCTGCGCGTATGCGGCAGCAGCCGCGGCCGGTTCAGCGTCTGTCACCGGCATCGGGTGCAGGTTCGCCGCGGGCAGCGGTCCCTCCGCCACCAGCGCGCGCTGCAGGGCGGTGAGGTTGCGCGCCGTGTCGCCATCGGGCGCCATGCGCTCGTCGACCTGGAAAACCGCCACCCGCGACCAGTCGAGGACCTGGCGTGCCAGCGCAGCGAGCAGCGGAAGCGCCGAATGGCCACCGCTCAGCGCCAGCGTGGCCCGCCCCCGGGCCACGAGCGCCGCGGCCAGGCTCTGGGCAATGAATTCCGCGGCGCCTGCGGCAGCGGCTTCAGGCGATGGCCCGGCAACCACCCGCATCGGCGTGCTCAGCCCCGCGGGCCAGCGCCGTCTGCGGGCGGGTCGTACCAGCCGCCGAAGGGCGCCACCATGCGGTCGGCCTCACGCGGGCCCCAGCTGCCCGGCTCGTAGCGATAGACCGGGCCGTCATGGTTGACGATGGGATCGACGATGGCCCACGCCGCCTCCACGCCGTCCTCGCGGGCGAACAGCGTGGCGTCGCCCGCCATGGCATCGCCTATCAGCCTCTCGTAGGCCTCGCGCGCTTCCGGCGAGGAATTGCAGACATAGAGCTCCACCTCCTCGCCCGCCATGCGTTCGCCCGGCGCCTTGGCACGGGCCCCGGCGGCGATGGCCACCTTGTCCGGACCGAGCCGGAAGCGGAAGTAGTTCGACTGCGGCGGCACGGGCTCGTCGAACACCTGCTGGGGCGGTGCCTTGAGGATCACCATGACTTCGGTCGCCGTCACCGGCAGGCATTTTCCCGCGCGGATGAAGAACGGCACACCCTGCCAGCGCCAGGAATCGAGGTGCAGCTGCAGGGCCGCGAAGGTTTCCACCTCGGAATCCGGCGCCACACCCTTTTCCTCGCGATAGCCGCGGAACTGGCCGCGCACCAGGCTCTGCCCGCTGAACGGGCTGATGGCACGCAGCACCTTGATGCGCTCGTCGCGCTGCGCCTCGCCCCAGTAGCCGACCGGCGGGTCCATCGCCAGGCTCGCCACGACCTCCAGCAGGTGGTTCTGCACCACGTCGCGGATCGCGCCCACCTCGTCGTAGAAGCGCCCACGGCCCTCCATGCCAAGCGTCTCGGCCATGGTGATCTGCACGCTCTCCACGTAGTTGCGGTTCCAGATCGGCTCGAGGAAGGAGTTGGCGAAGCGGAAATACAGCAGGTTCTGCACCGGTTCCTTGCCGAGGAAATGGTCGATGCGGAATATGGAGGCTTCCGGCAGCACCTCGTGCAGGGTGCGGTTGAGCTCGCGCGCGCTGGCCAGGTCCCGGCCGAAGGGCTTTTCCACCACCACGCGCGCGCCGGCCGCACAGCCGCTGGCGCCGAGGAACTTCACCACCGGGCCGAACAGGCTTGGCGGGATCGCCAGGTAGAACAGCGGCCTCTGCGCACCGGCCAGGCTCTCGCGCACGCGCGAGAACGTCGCGGCATCGTTGTAGTCGCCATCAACGTAGCGCAGCAGGGAGAGGAGCTTCGTGGCCTCGGGAGAATCGGCCTCCCCGGTACGCTGCACCAGGCTGTCGCGGACGCGCTCGCGGAACTGCCCGAGGTCCCAGCCGGAGCGCGACACGCCCACCACCGGCACATCGAGCGCACCGCGTCGCACCAGCCCCTTCAACGCCGGGTAGATCTTGCGATGCGCCAGATCACCCGTCGCGCCCAGCAGCACCAGCGCATCACTGCGGGGAACGCTCACTGGCCGGGCTCCCTGTGGCCACCGAACTGCTGGCGCATGGCCGACAGCAGGCGGTTGGCGAAGTCGGATTCGCCGCGGGAATCGAAGCGCGAGTACAGCGCGGCGGACAGCACCGGCACGGGAGTCGCCGTGTCGATGGCCGCCTTCAGCGTCCAGCGTCCTTCACCGGAGTCGGCAACACGTCCGTGGAAACCGGCGAGCTTCGGGTCGGCCGCGAGGGCAGCCGCCGTCAGGTCCAGCAGCCAGGAGGACACCACGCTGCCACGACGCCAGAGTTCGGCGATGGCCGGCAGGTCAAGGTCGTAGCGGTAGCGCGCCGCGTTGTCTGGCAAGGCATCGCCCGTCCCGGCGTTGGCATGCCGGAACAGGTTGAAGCCCTCGGCATAGGCCGCCATCATCCCGTACTCGATGCCGTTGTGGACCATCTTCACGAAGTGGCCTGCGCCGGACGGGCCGCAGTGGAGATAGCCTTCGCTGGCCGTGCTGCCGGCGGCCGGCGGCGCGGCTGGCACCACCTCGCCGCGGCCGGGTGCCAGTGCACGGAACAGCGGCTCGAGGCGGCGCACGACGGCAACGGGGCCACCAATCATCAGGCAATAGCCGCGCTCCAGGCCCCAGACGCCGCCGCTGGTGCCGACGTCGATGTAGTCGATGCCGCGGGGGCCGAGCTCGCCGGAGCGGCGGATGGCATGCTCGAAGGGCGAGTTGCCGCCATCGATGATGCAATCCCCAGGCTGCAGCAGCGGCGCGAGTTCGTCCACCACGCCCTGCACCGCATTCACCGGCACCATGATCCACACGGCTCGCGGCGGCGCCAGCCGCTGCAGCAGCTCGGGCAGCGAGGCGGCAGCGGTGGCACCCTCGCGGGCCAGCTCGGCAGCCGGTCCCGGATTCCGGTCCGTGACCACGCAGGCGTGGCCTGCACGCAGCAGCCGCTGCACCATGTTCCGGCCCATGCGGCCAAGGCCGATCATCCCGAGTTGCATCCTCGCTCCTTCCCGTGTCAGCCGACGAGGTCGAACAGGCGCCCGACCCCCGCAGTCAGCGCCATGGCGATGGCGCCCCAGAATGTCACGCGCAGGGCGCCGCGCAGCGGTGCCGCGCCGCCCGCCCAGGCCGCGGTGGCACCCAGCAGCAGCAAGGCCGCCAGCGTGACCACGACGATGGCGATCCCTGCCCGGGACGTCGGCGCGAGCACGGCCGCGAGGAGGGGCAGCAACGCTCCCAGCGCGAAGGCCAGTGCCGAGGCCAGTGCGGCCTGGGCAGGCCGGGCGCGCAGGGTCTCGGTGATGCCCAGTTCGTCCCGTGCGTGCGCACCCAGTGCATCCACGGAGGTCAGCCTCACGGCGACCTGGCGCGCCAGGGGCTCGTCGAGTCCCCTGCTCACGTAGATCTCGGTGAGCTCGTCGAGTTCATGGGCCGGATCCTCGATCAGCTCACGGCGTTCGCGCTCGAGGTCGGCATGTTCGGTGTCGGCCTGCGATTTGACGGACACGTACTCGCCCGCCGCCATCGACATGGCGCCAGCCGCCAGCCCGGCCATCCCCGCCAGCAGCACCGTCGCCGGGTCCGCACCCCCGGCCGCGACACCGACCACGAGGCTCGCCACCGACACGACGCCGTCATTCGCCCCGAGCACGGCCGCGCGCAGCCAGCCGACGCGGTCCGCGCGATGCCTCTCGATGTGTACGGAGCGCATGGCGCCGCCCTGCAACCAGATACCGATGGATGCCGGGATTCTACACTGCCCCCCTGCGTCAGCCGCCTATGCGGCAGCGACGCGGCATGACGCCACACGGGATCACCAGCCGGTTGTTGCCCACTCTTTCCAGTCATTTGTTTTCCTATTTGAAATCCATAGCTTGGGTGATCTTTCTCTGAAGCGTCGCACACATCGAAATGCTGCGCTTTACGCAGCCGCAACGCAGGAATAGAGTCGATACCACAGGCTGCCCGGGCCACCGGCCCGGAGCTCGCGCGGGAGAACAACAATGAATGCCCTCGCACCGTTACTTCGCCTCGCCACCCTCGTCCTCTGCGCCGGCTGCTGGCTCGCGACACCGGCCCATGCCGTCGTCGTCACCGCCACGCAGAACACTCAGCAGCTCCTCGACGCCCTGCTGGGCGGCGGTGGCTCGGGCATCGTCGTCACCAGCATCAGCCTCAACGGCAACCGGGACAGCTTCGCCATTCCCGACGAACCGCCGCTCGAGATCCTGTCCTCCGGCACCTACGCCAATGCCAGCGGCACCTATGGCATCGGCGCCGGCGTCGTGCTCAGCACCGGCAGCGTCAGCACCGTGGGGTCGTCGCTCACGGGTACGCTGGCAACGGGATACGCCGATGGACCGAATGCGGAAGGCGGCACCACCTGGGCCTACGGCGGGGTTTTCCCCCCTGACCCCAACAACCCAGAAATCGGTGTGCCGGCAACCCCCGGGCAGGAGGACCTGCTCGATCCGATCACCGACCGGCCCGACCTCGATCCACCGGACAACACCTTCGATCACTTCGACGTCACCGAGCTGATCATCCACTTCGACATGCAGCCGGGCTACGACCACGTGGCCTTCAACGTGGTGTTTGGCTCCGAGGAATGGCCCGAGTACGTGGACTCGCCCTACATCGACGGCTTCGGCCTGTTCCTCAACGGCACCAATATCGCCATCACCGGCGGCAGGCCGGTCAATATCCGCCATCCCGACATGGCGTACATCGCCGGCACCGAACTCGATGCGGTGCTGGCGCCGGGTGGCAATCCGCTGCTCACCTTCGGCGGCACGGTGAATGCAACCGGCAACACGCTGCGCTTCATCGTCGCCGACACCTCCGACGCGGCCCTCGACACCACCGTGTACTTCTCGAACCTGGCCGGGGTACCAGCCATACCGTTGCCAGCCGCCGGCTGGCTGGCAGCGGCGGCGCTGCTCGCCTGTGCTCCGCGAATCCGGCGACGGGTGACGGCCGGCTGAGCCGCCGGCCTAGCGGTCCACGCCCTGCGCCGCGACATCGGCGATCGCCGCGCGGTCGCCCGACAGGAACGCCAGCAGGTCGCGCGCCACCACGGCGGGTTCCTCGATGTAGGCGTAGTGGCCGAGTCCCGGATACTTGCGGATCATCGCCGTGGTGCCCGTGAGCCAGTAGGCAAACACCTCGGCCTCGAGGTGGGTCAGCGTGCGGTTGTCCAGGCCCCAGAGCACCAGCGTCGGCGCCCGGACCTGCGCCAGCACCGCCTGGGGATCGCCGGTCCGGAACGCCGCGAGGTATCGCATGCCGATATCGCGCCAGCCGCTGCGCCGGTTCATGTCGCAGGTCATCTGCACCAGCTCCGGCGACGGCCGGTGCGGCGGCACGAAGTTCGCGCCGAGCGACCGCTCCCAGAAGGAACAGGGCCGCCAGCGTGTCTGGAACCAGCCAAGGATGCCCCCAGGCGGCGGCTTGTTGGGGTTGCTGGCGGGCGTGCGCGGCAGCCCGGCGGAATTGATCAGCACCAGGCGTTCGATCCGCTCCGGATGGGCCGCGGCGTAGCGGAACGCCGTGACGCCGCCGGAGGAAGTGCCGACCACCGCAAAGCGCTCCAGGCCAAGGTGGGCCAGCACGCCCTCCATGAGTTCCATGTTGCGCTCGATGCCGTAGCGTCCGCCGGGATCGTCGCCCGTGAGGCCGGCACCGGACAGGTCGAGGCGGATCACCTGGAACCGGTCATCGAGGATATCGGCCAGTGCGTCCCAGCTTCGCAGGCTCAGCCAGGACGCATGCAGCAGCACCACGGGCGGCCCCGTGCCGCTGGCGATGTAGTGCACCCGCACGCCGTCGACATCGAGGAACCGGGATTGCGGCAGGCGGTAGCGTGCCTCCAGCTCGTTCATCGGCAGTTCCAGCCATCCATGGCTGATCGCCCAGGCGAACAGGCCCACCGCAGCCATGGCGAGCGCCAGCAGGCCGGCGAGTCCGCCCAGCAAGCGGCGCCGGCTGCCGGGCATCATGGCTGCGGCATCCCGGTGGCGGCGTAGGCCCGGCGGGCAAAGGTGGCCACGTCGCGATCGAAGGCGGCAGGTTGCTCCGCGAACGTCGCATGGCCCGCACCGGCGTAGACGCGCACCTCGGCCGCGGGCAGGCCTGCGGCCACCGCCTCGACCTGCGCCGGCGGCGCAACGGCATCCGCGCTGCCGACGATGAACAGCAACGGCAGCCTGAGCCGCGCGGCGAGGTCGGTGTTGTCGAGGTTCCAGCCGCTCATGTGCCGGCGCACGTAGGCCGGGAGCATCAGCGTGCTGGCCGACATGACGCGGGCGATGTCCTCCGGCAGCGGCTGCGCAGCCATCCGGCCCGGGGCCTGCCGGGCCTGGGCGATGGCCTGGTCGATGTCCAGCGGATAGGCGGCCGCGGCGGAACGGCCGGTCGCCAGCCTTGCCTCGAGGCCCGGATCGATTTCCGCGGTCGCCAGCCCGCCGTGGGATCCGGCCAGCACCAGGCCCGCGACGGCAGCCACGCCCTGCACCCGCAGGTAGTCCATGGCCCAGTAACCACCGGCCGACCAGCCGACGATGACCACCGGCCGGGTCACGCCGCTGGCGTGCAGGACGGCGGCGAGATCCCCGGCCCAGGGCGCCGGACCGGCATAGGCCGCGTCGGTCCAGGGCTTGCCCGAGCAGCCGTGGCCACGCATGTCGGGCGCGATCAGCCGGAAGTCGCGGGCCAGCTCGCCACCGAACTGGCGCGCGAACACGGCATGTGACTGCCCGAATCCATGCAGCAGGAGAAGCACCGGACCCTGCGGGTCACCGGCTTCGGCCACGCAGATCGGCACACCGTCCGTGCCCGCCACCAGCCTGGTCTGCGGACCGGCCCCGGCCGCCGTCGCCGCCAGCAGCACAGCCAGCAGGGCGGACGCAAAGCAATGCGGGCGGGCGAATGCGGGCATGCGCTGCCTCCGGGCTGCGAATCGACCGGCGCAGGGTTGCCCAGTTTGTGCGGCATGTCCAGCCGGGTAGTGCCTGCCCCGCTGGCGGGTCATCATCGGGTGGGGACATTCCACGGTTGCGGCGAACCGGTTGCGCAGCGGATCATGGCGGCCGGTTTTCGGGGGGAGGTTGCACATGTTGCTGACCGTCTTCGCGGCCGCTGCCGCGGCGCTCGGCACCCAGGCGGTCACCGGGCTGCCCGCCCCTGCCTCGCACGCTGCGGAGATGCCGGAGATCATCGTCACGGCACGCAAGCGCGAGGAGAACATCCTCGAAGTCCCGGTCGCCATCACTGCCTTCCCTGCCAGCAGCATCGAAGCACTGGGCCTGGCGGATCTCGGCGACATTGCGCGCTTCACCCCGGGCTTCGCGCTGAACTCCGCAACCGGCCGCCAGCCGGCCTCCTACCGGCCGGTGTTCCGCGGCGTCACCACCATGCGCAACGGCGTCGCCAACTCCAACGCCGGCAACACCTTCGTCGACGGCGTCTACGTCGGCGCGGCGCTGCTCACCACGGACCTCGACAACCTCGAGCGCGTGGAGATCCTGCGCGGCCCGCAGTCGGCGCAGTTCGGCCGCAACACCTATGTCGGTGCGGTGAACTACGTGACACGCAAGCCGTCCGCGCAGCTCGAAGGCCAGCTGAAGGCGGGCATTGCCGAGCACGACAGCCGGGATTTCTCGGGCTGGGTCAGCGGCCCGCTCGGCACGCAACGCCTGCGATACTCCCTCGGCGCCGGGCACCACGAGTACGGTGGCGAGTGGACCAACCAGCGCGATGACAGCGACATCGGCGGCGAAGTATCCGACGAGGTCTCGGCGAAGCTGCTGTTCGAGGCCGCCGAAGGGCTGGAGATCACGCTGAAGCTGGGCTGGCAGGGCACGGACGACGACCACTACGCCATGTACCTGCAGCCTTCCACGCTGAACAACTGCTGCTTCCGCTCGGCCGAGGCGCCACGGGCGCGCGAATACTTCGTCGGCAAGGCCATGCCCGAGGACCAGGTCAACCTCTATACGGACCTGCTGGAGCAGCACGGCGGTGCCGGCACCGAACTCGACCGGCGGCTGGGCAGCCTCGCGGTGGACTGGCAGCTGGCCGGTTTCACCCTCACCAGTCTCACCGGCTTCATCCGCGACGAGTACAGCCAGGGGTACGACACCTCGCAGGCGGGCTACGACCCGAGCGTGCCGCGCACCTTCACCTGCGCCACGCCGATGCCACCGTTCCTGCCGCCGCGTGGCAGTTTCCTGCTGCACGAGCGCATGGATTACGACGACTTCTCGCAGGAGATCAGGCTGTCGTCGGATGCCGCGGGCCCGCTGCGCTTCACCGCCGGCGCCTATTACTACAAGGGCGAAGCCGAAGTCGCGGCGCGCGATCGCATCGATCCCTGCATCAACGAGGCATTCGCCGTGGATCGGGAGCGCGACGAGGTCGAGAACCGCGCGGTGTTCGGCGCGCTTGCCTGGGACTTCGCCGAGCGCTGGACGGCCGGCGTCGAGTTGCGCTGGGCGGAGGACAAGGTGACCGTCACCAACCTGCCGGTGAACGCGCCGTCCGCCCGCTACCGCACGGTGCCGGAGAACATCACGCCGCGCTTCACCCTGGACTGGCGGCCGCTGGACTCGACGACCTACTACATCAACGTCTCCAAGGGCACCAAGCCGCCTGACTTCAACCCGCGCGTACCGGACGAACGCTACCGCGCCGTGGACGAGGAAAGCGCCTGGAACTACGAGATCGGCATGAAGGCGCTGCTGCCGGAGCAGGGCCTGAGCCTGGCACTGGCCGCCTACCGGCTCGACGTGGAGAACCAGCAGGTCACCGAGCTGCTGGAGATACCGGGTGTGGGCACCGCCTCCATCCTCACCAACGCCGGGCGCACCCGGGTCTGGGGCCTGGAAGCCGAGGCCAGCGCCGCGCTCGGCGAGAACCTCACGTTGCGCGGGACGTACAGCTGGACCGACTCCGAGATCAGGGAGTGGACCAGCCAGGAAGAGGCCGACCTGCGCGGCAGCGATGGCAGCTTCGCCGAGAACGAGGCGCTCGGCAGCGTGGCCGGCCATGATTCGCCGCGCGTGCCGAAGCACATGGCCTCGCTGGTGCTGCGCTACCAGCGCCCGCTGACGCCGACGCTGGACTGGTACGGGAGCGTCGACTACAGCTTCGAATCGTCCCGGTATGCCGCCGAGGACAACCTCATCGAAACCGGCGACCGCAGCCTGGTCGGCCTGCGTGCCGGCCTGATCCGCGAGCGCTGGGATTTTTCCTTCTGGGCGAAGAACCTGCTCGATGACGACACGCCGGTGGACGTCCTGCGCTTCTTCGATGGCCGCTACGAGACCTTGCCCCCATACCCGTACCAGGGCTCGCGGCCGAGCAGCACGCCACGCGGCTTCGCGATCCCGCTGCCACGCGGCCGGCAACTGGGCGCCACCGTCTCCTACCGTTTCTGAGCGGGGCGCAAGCCGTCATCCGCGCTCAGCGCGGCGCGACCTGTCCCGGGCGGATCCCGCGCGCACCGGCGAGCAGCAGCGTCAGCACGAACAGCAGCAGCGCCACCGCAGTGAGCAGGCCGCCGCCGGCGCGGGCCCCGAAGGAACCGGCGAGATCGCCACCGATGCGCAGGGCCACCGAGAGATGCAGCAACACCAGCGGCAGGTAGAACGCGGCGCCGTAGGACAGGCGCAGGCCGAGTACCGCCGGAATGATGATCAGCGCATGGCCGAACACCATCGACAGAACGAAGCCGATCAGCACGGCATGCAGGCCGGCGTCGTAGCCCGGGCTGCCCGGTAGCAGCCCGCCATCCAGCAGCAGGATCACCGCGCCGATGCCCAGCCAGGCATAGCCCAGCAACAGGCAGGCGGCGATGAAGCGCGTCAGGCCGCGCTCGCGGATGGTGCGTCGCGCGATGTCCTGGCGCAGCAGCCAGGCCGCCAGCGCCAGCAGGGCGAAGGCGAACCCGGCCCCACCCACACCCACACCGGCTGCGACCGCCACGGCCCCGGCCAGCAGCAGCACGGCAATGCCGGCGAACACACGCCGGGCCCGCGGCGAGGGTGGCAGGAAGCGCGACAGCTCGAGCCGCTCGCCGGCGATGGTGAGCACCAGGAAGGCCACCCATAGCGGCACGACCGCGGGCACCGGCCATCCGGCCAGTTCCAGCGCGCTGCCGGCCGCCCAGGCCGCGGCACCGGCGAACAGTGTCAGCGTGAACAGCGCGGGCTGGCGCAGACAGACCTGCAGGCTCGCCGCGGAGAGCAGCACACCGCCTGCCAGCATCAAGGCTGGCGCCAGCGGCGCCCCGGCACCAGCCAGCAGCGCCAGGCCACCGAGCCCGGCGGACAGCGGCGCCAGGTAGGCCCAGCGCATGCCCAGCGCCACGGCACGCTCCAGGCTGATGACCGTGCCGAAGAAGCCGCAGATCATCAGCGGCCCGTGGTCCAGCACGGTCGCCGCGCCGGGCGCGGGCAGCGCCCAGCCCAGGCGGACCAGGCCCGCCTCGATGCCGGCGGCCAGCGAGAGCATGCCGAGGACCAGCAGTGGAACCCGCCAGCCCCGCCCCAGGTCCCGCGTCATCACCAGCCGAAGTGCTGGCGTGCCTGCCCGCTCATCATCGACGGCTCCCAGGGCGGCTCCCAGACCAGCCGGGTGGCGATGTCGGTGCCGGGCGGCAGCGCCGCCGCGAGCACGCCACGGATGTCGTCCTCGATCATCGCGCTCATCGGGCAGGAGGGCGTCGTCATGGTGAAGTCGACCTCGACGCGGTTGCCGGCGAAGCGGATGTCGTAGACGAGCCCGAGCTCGACGATGTCCAGGCCCACCTCCGGATCGACCACCTGCCTGAGCGACTGGCGCAGTGACTCGGCGGTTGGAGTACCGGCCGGTTGATCGGGCATCCTGGCACCATGACAGGGGGTCAGCTGGAACGGGTCCGAGGATAGCATGCCGGCCCCGGGCCGGAACCGGCCGTAGGCGGGTGTCGGGCCGCCGTGACAGAACAATAGGTACTTCTACAGCTAGGCCCCTGCCCGCCCGTGGAGGCGACAATGGCGGGCATGGACATCACGGCCCAGGACATCCGCGACTTCAGGCAACGCGGCTATTGCGTGCGTCGCGGCTTTTTCGATGCCGCAGACATGCGCAGCATGTCCGACTACCTCGACAGGTTGCGCAGCAACCCGCCACGCGAAGGCGCCGAGGCCTGCTACTACGAGGAAAGCCCGCTCTCCGGGGAAACGCTGCTGGTGCGGGCCGAGCATATCCTCGGCGACCACAACCCGCAGATGACCCGGCTGATGCTGTCGCCGCGGGTCATGGATGCCCTCGCGGCGCTGCTCGGCGAGCGCGCGGTGCTGTTCAAGGAAAAGGTCAACTTCAAGCTGCCCGGCTGCCGCGCGGACAAGCTTCACCAGGACCAGGCCGCCGGCTGGAATGCCTACGCCGACTTCTTCGTCACCATGGCAATCGTGGTGGACGCCAACCGCAAGGACAACGCCGCCCTGAGCTTCCTTGCCACCGGCAACTACGAGCGCGCGCTCATGGGCCCGGAGTGGCAGCCGCTCACCGAGGCCGATCCGCCCTACGAGCCGGCCGGGGACTACCAGCTGCTGGAGGCCGACCCGGGCGACGTGGTGTTCTTCGATTGCTACGTGCCCCACGGTTCACCGCCGAATACCAGCAATCGCCAGCGGCGCAACATCTACCTGACCTTCAACCGCGAATCGGCCGGCGACCTGCGCCTGCGCTACTACCGCGACAAGTGGGCCAGCTATCCGCCCAATCGGCCCGGGCAGGCGCGCAGCACGGGCAGCTATCGCGTCTGACCGTCCCCCCGTTACGCACAATCCGCTACAGCGCCTTCGGCATCCGCCGGCATAGCGTTGCACCAAAGCCTGGAGATGCTGGATTTCCGGGCGGGAACGGCAAGCAGCCGGGGCATCGCCGACATGCCGACGCGAACAGGAACAAGGGTTTCGGACAGGAGCGCCCGCCGCCGGGCCAGGGCCTGGCGCGGCCTCGGCGGTCCGCTGGCGGGACTGGCGACTGCCCTGCTGCTGGTGCCGGCGATCCTCGTCGCCGCCATCCTCGCGGCGCGCCTCATCGGCCGTGCCGCCCTGGCTGCGCTGCGGTTTCCCGCCGCTGCACCGCCTGCCGTCCCGCTCCCGGCAGCCAGGCCGGTCGCCCGCTATCACCAGTCCGATCGCAGCCTGGTGGCGCAGGCGCGGCGGCCACGCAGCAGCCACCAGCATGCGTCCGCCCTGCGGGACTGGCAGTGCCCCGCCTGCGGGATTGCCTCGCACGCTATCCGGCGCCCGACATTCGATGGTGGAAACGCGCGTCCATCGTCCGGAAGTGCACGCCGAACCATTCGCTGAGGCGCGTGGCGAACCGCTCCTCGACCAGCTCGCCGCCGGCCTCGAAGTCATCCATGATGTCGCGGATGTCATCGAGCAGCAGCTCGTGATCACGCTTGTGCTCGGTGAACTGGTCGTAGCCCTGGTCGCGCATGACACGCTCTTCCAGGGCAAAGTGCGCGGAGACCTTGGCGAACACTTCCCCCAGCAGGTCCGTCACCACCGACCTGTCGCCCGCCGCATCGAGGCTGGCGACCAGCGTGCGGTTGATCCAGGCGATCAGTTCCTGGTGCTCGTGGTCGACATCGGCAATGCCGATCGAGAACTCCGGTCGCCAATCGATGCGGGTCATCTGACGCAACTCGTGCCTATCTGAAGGTGAAGCCGCCCGGCTGCCGGAACTCGACGACCAGGTTCTGGCCAGGGCGAAGGTCGAGGTCCGCGGTGGCGCTGTAGTCGAAACCGGATTCGCGCCCGCTGTCACGGAGCCGGACCACTGCCTGCCTTGGACCAGCGGGGACCGGGAACCGCTCGAACAGGCTGGAGGGACCGTCGTTCCACAGGCCTGCCGGTTCCTCGGTGCCGGCAAACACCGTGCGGCCGTCCAGCTCCAGCTCAATGTATACCGGCCAGCGCCCACGCGCGCAATCCACGGGCCGGCGCATGTTGGGTGGCAGCTTGGCCAGTTCCTCCGGCGTCTGCTTCCGGCACTCCTGCAGGGGACGGCCCGCGTGGCTGAAGGTCAACGTCACCACGGCT
Organism: Gammaproteobacteria bacterium; assembly: GCA_015709695.1. Classification (NCBI taxonomy): domain Bacteria; kingdom Pseudomonadati; phylum Pseudomonadota; class Gammaproteobacteria; species Gammaproteobacteria bacterium. The sequence continues at coordinate 1,936,764 of CP054183.1, forward strand.
TCGTTGTCGCCCCGCAGCGCCACCTCCGGCCTTGCCGAGAGGAAGCCCAGAGGCCACATGGCCGCGGCCAGCAGCAGGGCCTGCAGCGGCCAGCGCAGCCAGCCGGCGAGGCGCCGCGGCGGCGCCTGCCAGGCAGTCTGGACCGCGGCGTCGGCAGGCGCAGGGGTGTGCAAGGCCATGTCGCCGCGCCCGGCCAGCGAACCGATGAACCGTTCGACGGCATCCGCCCTCGCCCCCCGCTGCGCTGCATTCGCCCAGGACAGGGCCACGCGGTCGCGCGGTATGCGCTGGCGCAGGTAGGGATCGCGCGTGGCGGCGACGCGCTGGCTGGTCCATTCCGTCCCGAGGCGCTGGTAACAGCCGACCTCGTGGCAGCCGGCCAGCATCACGCCGGCCGCCATCTTCCGCGTGATCACCAGGTCGATGAACGACGGCGGCACCATGCCCGCGCAGGGCACGTCGACCACGGCCGCCGAGCCGGTCGACGGCTGGGCAACATCCGCCCCGTGCTCGCAGCGGAACACCAGCACGCCGGGCTGGCCGGCGAGATTCTGGCAGGCGCTGGCCACGCGGTCGCGCAGCGCCGCGATGCCATGCTCGGGCAGTTCGATCCCCGGCACCAGCGCCGTGGCGCGCCGGAACGGCGTCGCCGTCGGGCAGGCGCCGGCGCAGATGCCGCAGCTCACGCAGAGATCGGCATCGACGACGGCTTCCTGCGAGAACGGCGCACCGTCGCTGCGCGCCTGCATGGTGATCGCGCTGTACGGGCAGTCATCGAAGCAGCGTGCGCAGCCATTGCAGTTGTCGAGGTGGACCACGGCCGGCGCCGGCCGCCGCAACGGAGGCGCCCAGGGCAGGATGGCCATCAGCACGAGGAAGCCCAGCGAAAGCGCCCAGAGTCCGCCGGCGCCGATGACATCCATCAGCGGGTAGAACGCCAGGTAGAACCAGTCGAGTCCGACCGAGGCGGCCAGCGCGTCGAGATTGGCGGCACCCTGGCTCAGGGCCGGCTCGACCAGCGACAGCGCCACCAGGGCCAGCACGGTGGCAATGCTCAGATTGCGCGCCGGATACACCCTGGCATGGCTGTAGCGCTGGATGTGCACCCACATGAACAGCAGCATCAGCAACGGCGCGGCGATGTGCGCGAAGGCCATGAGCGAGAAGAACCGGCCACTGAGGCCCGCATTGCTGACGAAGTTCCGCGAGATCGGCTCGGCGAAGATCGGCAGCGCATCCAGCCAGCGCGAGGTGGTCAGCGCCACGTACTGGGCCAGCTGGTCCCAGACCATCCAGTAGCCGGTGATGCCGCAGACGTAGATGAAGCCGATCAGCAGCAGGCCCGTCACCCAGGCGAACCAGCGCACGCCACGCAGGCGGTCCATGCCGAACTCGCGCAGCATGTGCACGAATGTCACCACCACCAGCGCGTCCGAGGCATAGCGGTGGATGCTGCGCAGGATGCCGCCAGCCCACCACTGGTCGTGGGTCAGCGCCTCCACCGAGGCATAGGCCTGGGTGACACCGGTATCGAAGAAGATGTAGAGGTAGATGCCGCTGATGGCAATCAGCCAGAACAGCAGCCAGCCCAGGGCACCGAGCTGCACCAGCGGATTGAGCTGCGGGCCGCAGACGGCATCGAGACCGCTTTCCAGGCGTTCGAAGCCGCCACGGATCAGGCGCTTCAGCCCGTTCATGCCAGCACTCCCGATACCGGTGCCTGACCGGCTACGAGCGCGGACGCGGACCGGGCTGCCCCTGTCGCCAGGAACGCAGGACGAAGCCGAGCACCAGCAGGGCGCAGCTCAGCCCGATGGCAATCTCGAGGATGAGCGAATAATCGAAACGGTATCGGCCGCTCTTCGGATCGTAGGACGTGCATAACAGGCGTACCCGGGACAACAAATCAGCGAGCGGCCGCTCGGCCACCGGCATGCCGAGCGCCAACCTTTTCAGGGGGTCGACGAGCATCGGCGGCTGGAATTCAGGCCCGTAGACCTGCTGGTACACCCGTCCGGCGCTGTCGAGGATTGTAACCTGTGTCAGGTGGTCGAACCCACCGGCGACGGGCGCGTAGACAAAGCCGGTCTCCCGGGCCAGGGCCGCCACTTCGGCTTCGTCACCGCTCAGGAAGTACCAGCGGGGATCCCTGATGCCGCGCTCGGCGGCATGCAGGCGCATCCGCTCGGGGGTGTCCACCCGCGTGTCGAATCCCACGGTGACGACCGAAAAGGCCCCGTCGCCCAGTGTCTCGCGCGCCACGCGCACCACCTGCGCGAGGCTCGAGGTCAGGGTCGGACAGATGAACGCGCAGCTGGTGTAGATGTAGCTCAGCACCACCGGTCGGCCCCGCAGCGTGGCCAGTTCCAGCGGCCGTCCGTCCTGGTCCGTGAAACGGTGATTGCCGGTCTCGCGGCCGATGGCTGCCTGGCTGGTGGCCAGGGCCTGTGCCTCGTCGAGTGCTGCCGCAGGGGCGCCGATGACAGACAACACCGTGGCGACTGCCGCTGCCAGCGGCCCGGAACGAAGGCGGCCGCGCAGGAACCGGGCGGCCATCACTCAGGCCGCCAGGTGGCCGGACAGCACCGCGCTGGCAATGGCACCGAGGAGCAGCAGGCCGAGCTGCCACAGCGAACCATGAAATGTGGCCATGGCATTGCCGCGGGTCGGGTTGCGGACGAACACCGCGCTGGTCCAGATGAAGTAAGCGCCGCCTGTGGCGGCACACAGCACGTAGAACCAGCCCGTCACCAGCAGCGCCGGCAGCAGCGTCAGCGCCACCAGCACCACGGTGTGAACCAGGACCACGATGGCCAGCGGCCGGTCGGCCATGAAGTTCGGCAGCATGGGAATGCCGGCCCTGGCGTAGTCCCGCTTGTTGTAGAACGCCAGGCTCCAGAAATGGGGTGGCGTCCAGAAGAACAGCGCCGCCGCGAATACCCAGGCGGCTGCGGGCAGTTGCGGATCCACCGCCGCCGAGCCGGCCAGTGCCGCGAAGCTGCCGGCCAGCCCGCCGATGACGATGTTCAGCCAGGTGCGCCGCTTGAGCCATGCGGTGTAGATGTAGCCGTAGGTCAGCCCACCCAGCAACACCTGCGCCGCGGCCATGGTGTTCAGCACGGTGGCGGCCAGCACCACCGAGAATGCCGTGAGCCCGGCGATCAGCACCAGCCACAGCGGGCCCGGCGCCAGTTGCCCGGTCGCGAAGGGCCGGAGGCGGGTACGCAGCATGCGGGCATCGATATCCGGCTCCGACACCTGGTTGTAGGCACCGGCGGCCGCAGCCGAGAGGAACACCGCCAGCGCCAGCGCCAGCACCTCGCCGAGGCTCAGCGACGGCCCCGGGGTGACGGCGGCACCCGCCACCGCAGTCAAGGTGATCTCCAGCGCGATGCGTGGCTTGAAGACCGAGAACACCTGCCGCGCCCTGGCGGCGCGACCGGCCGATTCGGCGGCAGCACCCAGGACCGTCGCGGCAGGCTCGGCCGGCATCCCCGGCCTACCTCAGGGGCCAGACTTCGGCCAGGTACTTCCAGTTGACGAAGTAGTACAGGACGAAGGAGACGAAGAACACGCCCACGAGGAAGATCGTTCCCGGGATGTACATCGTGCCGGCGCTGCCGTACTCGGCCACCACCGGCCTGGCCATCGACAGCACCGGGGTGCTGGCCTTGGCGGGAGCATCGGCAGTGCGCTTGCCGAAGAACACCGAGGCCACGACGTTGACGATGTACATGATGCCGCCGGTTGCCGCAAAGACCGCGCTGATGCCGTTGAGCGCCATCATCAGGAAGCCGGCCGAGGGAATCTGGTACGGGAAGATGGAATCCGCGAACGTGATATCCCAGTGCCGGCGCGGAACCCCGAGGGTGCCGGCACCCATCATGAACAGCGAGATGCCGGCGGCACCAATGGCAAACACGTAGGGCTGCCACTTGGCCAGGCGCGGAAACATGATCTCGCGCTGCAACACCAGCGGCACCAGCAGGTAGGTAACCGCCATGAACGTCAGTGTCGTGCCCGTCACCACCGTCGCGTGGAAATGCCCGGGGACGTACAGCGTGTTGTGCATGATGAGGTTGATCTGCTCGGTGCCCAGCACCACGCCGGATATGCCGCCGAGGAAACCGAACATCACCAGCGAGAGGAACACGCCGGAAAACGCCGGGTTGCCCCAGGGCGCCTTGCGCAGCCACTCGAACATGCCCTTGTTGAAGCCCAGGCGCCGCTGTGCCGCCTCGATGGTCCCGGGCACGGTCATGGCGTGGATCATGCTGCCGAGCACGGCGAGGTACATGGCGTAGCTGGTATTGAAGATCTTCCACTCCGAGCCGACACCCGGCTCCACCAGCAGGTGGTGTGCACTCGCCAGCTGCAGGAAGAAGATATAGAGCAGGAAGGCCAGCCGGCTTGCCTTCTCCGACAGCGGCTTTGCCCCCAGGAGGATGGCGGCGACGGCGTACCAGATCGATACGTGCGCCGAGACGTTGATCTGCTGGGAAGAGTGGCCCATGGCCCACCAGACCAGCTTGTACATCAGCGGGTCGATGTTGCTGATGTATCCCAGCGACCACAGCCAGGTTGGCACCAGGATGATGGCCCCGGAGGCAAGCGTGAACACGGCGATGATCGCTGCCGTCAGCGCACCGAAAGTGACCAGGGGCACGGAACCCTCATAGGTGCGCTCATCCTTGGCGATGACCAGGGTACCGAAGAACACGCCACAGGCCACCAGCGCGCCGACCGCGAAGATGATCAGGCCCAGGTAGAAGTTGGGCTCTGCCTTCAATGGCGTATAGGAGGTGAACATCACCGTCGAGTTGCCCTGCAGGATGGTGATGTTGGTGAGCACGGCGCCGATGATCATCAGCCAGAACGCAACCCACGCCGATCGCGGCGATGCCAGCCGGCAGTTCAGCAATACCGCGGAGGCGAAATACAGCACCGCCACTTCGAAGAAAATGATCCAGCACAGCAGCACGTCCAGGCCGTGTGCCGTCAGCGCCAGGTAGAACCAGTCCATCGGCAGCAGGTGCACGTCGGGCCAGCGCGTCAGGGCGACAGACAGGCCAAAGAGCCCGCCTATGGCCAGGAAGATCACCGCCGCGACGGCATTGGCCTTGATGAGCGTCTGTGCGCCGCTGTAGACCTTGAGGCCTGTGGTGGGGCAAACGCGAAACTGCTGGGGGGCGCTCATTCCTGCGGACTCCTGGCCGTACCCGAATCAACCACGTACATGCGGCTGGCCATGGTGTGGTGGCCAAAGCCGCAGTACTCGTTGCAGAGGATGGCAAACTCGCCGCTGTCAGTCGGGGTCATGGTGAAGACGTGCTCGTAGCCCGGCTGCACCTGGATGTTGATGTTCACCGGCTGCAGGGAGAAGCCGTGAGAATACTCCATCGCCGAGAGGTGGATGCGGTAGCTCTGCCCCTTCTCCAGTTCGAGGATCGGCCACCACATCCAGATGCGGCCGAGCAGATAGACATCGCCGCCCGGCGGCGGCCGCACCACGGGAATGCCGAGCTCGTCGCGCACCTTGTACTGCTCGGCCATGCGCTCGGCCTTGGCGGCAAAGGCCGCCGGCGTGATCTTGTAGGTGGTGTTGGCGAGGTTCTGCTCGCCCACCGCATGCCAGTAGACCATCGTGAAGAACATCGCCAGGCCCCAGAGGAAGGCGATGATGATCCAGGTGAGCTCGACGCGATGGATCGGTTCCTTCCACCACAGGCGGTTGGCCGGAGACGTGATTGCCATGAAAGTGCTCCCGGGGATCGGTTACGGCGCAACGGGAATCTGTGCGATCTCCATGATTCCCCAGATGAGGTAGAGAACCGTGGGAACCACGACTCCGATGAACAGCAACAGGAAGTGGTTGTCGCAGACCCGCTGCCACACCGGGACCCGCTCGTCCGGATCCTGCCCCGGCTGGGGCATGCCGCCCCTGGCGCCGTCTTCACTCATGGTGTCATCCCCCCTGACTTGCCCAACGCCAGCCAAAAATTTGCGGCTAGCTTGTCTCCACCCGCTGGCTCTTGAAATCAGCAGTTGTACGTAACCCGCCCCGTCTCAGGAAAGCACCCTGCGCATGAAGGCAAAACTCACCAGGGCGAGTCCCAGCAGCACGGCGAAGAAAACCACCGCGCGATACTCGGTGACCAGGGCCGAGGCGGCCTCCAGACGCCGCACTATATAGTCTGCCGCCAGATAAAGCACTATCGCGGTCAGCGTGAAGTAGATGACTTCCATCTGCACCTTCGCCCGTCAGCGCCTGGTCCGGCCAGCGTCGGCCGGACATTGCAGGCGTCGACACCATCGCACGAAGCCGCCACAAACGGAATAGCCACGGCGGCAGCCGGGCCCGGAAAAAGGACCGGGCCCTGAGGGGGTTCATCACCCCGCACAGGGCCCGGCCGGAGGACTCAGGTTGTCAGCGGCTTAGCGGGAGACCTTCGGCTCCTCCTGGGCCGCCCACTCCTTGCCACCCTCGTTGCCATACTCCTTGTGGTACTGCGCCCACTCGTCGGTGGTGACATCCACTTCCTTGCGCAGCCGGCTCGCACCGGAGAGCACGAAGTAGATGATCGGCAGCAGGCCACCGAAGATGAACACGGCACCACCGATCGTACGCAGGTAGGTCAGCGTCGCGAACACCGGGCCCATGATCACCTCGGTCGACCGCGCATACCAGAGGCCTTCCGTCAGCACCACGTAGATCTGGTACAGGCCCACCGGGAACAGGTCGAGGAACATCATCAGCGCGAGGCCGATCTGGAACGACCAGAACACCGTCCGCACCAGCTTCTCGTTCCAGGCAGTCTTCTGGAACAGGTGCTGGAGGCAGAACAGCATGCCGGCCAGGGCGACGTTGCCCTTCACCCCGAACATGGCGGCATGCGCGTGGTTGCCGGTCATGTAAGTGGCGTGCTCGTAGTAGTTGACGATCGGCAGCGTGATCAGCGAACCGAACACCCCGGCACCGAAGATGTTCCAGAAGTTGACGCCGAGGATGAACAGCCACACGCCTTCCATCACCACGACCTGCTTGCCCTGGACGCGGAACTCGTGGGCACGGCCACCCTCCTGGCGCATCTGCCAGGCATCAAGGGTGAGCAGCAGCAGCGGCAGGACCTGCAGCGTGGAGAACACGCTGCCCACCGCGATGATGCCCGTCGGCTTCGCGATCCAGTAGAAGTTGTGGGAGATGCCGTTGATGGCGGTCACGAAGAAGAGCATGACGGCCAGGAAGATGACGCGCTCGGCCATCATCCGGGTCACCAGGCCCATCTGCACCAGCAGGTAGGCCACGATCACGGTCGTGAAGACCTCGAAGGTGACCTCCACCCACATGTGCACCGTCATCCAGCGCCAGTAGTCGGAGATGGCGAAGTTGGAATCCGGCGTCATGAGGACGCTGAAGAACAGGAACAGCACCATCACGCCGCTGCCCCAGAGCAGCCACGCCGGCACCGACCAGACGTTCTTCACGCTGATCCAGGGCTTCACACCGCGGTAGATGATGTAGATCCACAGCGAGAAGCCGAGCAGCAGCACCCACTGGAAGAAGCGGCCGAGCTCGATGAACTCCCAGCCCTGGCTGCCGAACCAGTAGGACATCGTGTCGTCGATCCAGCCGCGCTGGCCGGCATAGATGCCGCCCACGGCACCGACAGCGACTACGCAGGACAGGAAGAACAGCAGGTTGATCAGGAACTTCTGCCCCTTCGGCACCTTCGTCAGGCGCGGCAGGAAGAAGATCGTGTAACCCACCCAGCACATGAAGAACCAGTAGATCTGCAGGATCGCGTGGTAGCTGCGCGAAACCGTGAACGGCAGCAGCTCGTTGAGGTTGATGCCGAACGGCCGGATGAAGTCCCAGGCGCTCACCACGCCACCCAGCACCTGCAGGCCGAAGACGATCATCGCCAGGGCGAAGAACTTGTAGGTGCTGCGCTGGGTCTCGCGGACGTAGCCATTCTCGAGGTCCGAGGTCGTCAGCGAGTGCCCGTTGGCGCCTTCCTGGGAGAACACGTCGACCGGCTGCTCCTTCATCTGGCCGTAGACGTACAGCACGACGCTGATGCCGATCCACAGCGCGAAGATGGAGATGAAGGTCCAGATGAACGTCGCGGTGGTCGGTACGTTGCCCACCTCGGGTTCATAAGGCCAGTTGTGCGTGTAGCTGTACTCCTCGCCCGGCCGGTTGGCCGCCGAGACCCAGCCGCCCCAGTAGAAGAAGGTCGTCAGGTCACGCAGGTTCTGCTCACCGGATACCTGGTTGATCGGATCCATGCGATCCGGATAGGTCGGGTCGGTGAACATCCGGGTGTAGTGCTGCAGCAACTCGTCGAACGCGAAGACCTGGGCGTCGTTCAGGACGATGGTCCCGGCCTCGGCGTTGTAGGTGTTGTTGTGCATCTCCCGGAGGACACGCTGCGCGATGGCATCCTTCTCGTAGCCGGTGAGGGACTCGGCACCGGTGCGGCGCTTCGTCTCTTCCTCGTAATACGAGCGCATCGACGCGCCGATCCGGTGCATGGCATCGGCGGTGAAGTCCGGGCCACGCTCGGCACCGTCGCCCCAGAAGGAGCCGTAGAGCATCAGGCCGCGGAGGTGGAAGATCTCCTTGCCGCGTGCCAGCTGCTCGGTCGTCATCAACACCTGGCCGTTCGAGGTGACGAAATTGGCCAGCGGCGGCGCCCCGACGTAGGTCTCCCTGCCCAGGTAGACCAGGCCCGCGATACTGATGATGGCGACAATCAGGAAATGCGTGAACCAGTTTTTCTTGTTCAGCAACCACATTGCCAGATTGGAGTCGCCGGTACTCACGTTTGCTGCTTTTGTACTCATGACTATGGCTCCTGCGATTAGGGTCGCCACTCCCGACCGAAATGGTGATTGCAGGGTGCATCGCCCCTGCATTTCTGGTCATGATCTAGATCAAGTTTGCGAGTGGAATAACGAGTACTGCTGTACGGGATATTACGTAGCGCAGGAAGCCGCATGGTGCGTCGGCGGCACCGGCCGCGGCGTCGACAACTTGGGTTCTCTACTTATTGACCCGAGACAGAGGGCTCACAAGAATCGGGATGTGCAATGCCGTGCGAGCTGGTCGGTCGCGTGGACGCCACACACCGCTCCCGGCAGGACGGAGGGAAAATGGCTTTTTTCAAGTCGCTGATCCGTGCCTGGGCGGCACCCGGAGCGACTGCACCGCCCGCGGCTGGCGAGCCCGGGGAGCCAGGCGATGCCCAGGCGCGGCCGGCCACCAACGGCGCCGGTGGCCCACCCGACGGCGTGGTCGAGACCCGCTTCGCCAACGGCCAGGTCGGCTTCAGGGGAAATTATCTCAAGGGCCAGCTGCACGGCGTGCAGGAGTGGTTCCACGCCAGCGGCGCGCTGCGTGAACGACAGGAGTACAAGCACGACAGGAAGGACGGGCCCTGGGTGCTGTATCACCCGAACGGCCAGCTGCGATCGAGCGGAACCTTCGTCGCGGACCTGCGCAACGGGCCGTTCGAGGTCCACTACATCAGCGGACAGCTGCGTTCCCGCGGCACCCACCGCAACGACCTGCGCGAGGGACCATACGAGTCCTACCATGAGAATGGTCAGCTGCAGGCCAGGGGCGAATTTCGCGAAGGCAAGCGCTCCGGTCCATGGGAGGAATACCACCCGAACGGCGAACTGCGGCTGAAGGCCAGCTACCGGAACGATGTCGTCGATGGCACGCTCGAACTCTTCTACGACGATGGCCAGCTGCAGCTGCGGGAGAACTACCGCGACGGCAAGCGCGACGGCAGCTGCGAGTCCTATCATGCGAATGGCCAGCTGAAGAGCCGCGGTCACTACCGCTTCGGCGTGCTCGATGGCCGCTTCGAGACCTACGCGAGCGACGGCCAGCTGCTGGAGATGGGTGAGTTCCGCAATGGCGCGCGGCAATAGCGCCATGGGGTCACGGCCATGCTGAACCTCAGGTACTACATCAGGCGCTGGCTATCCCGGTTCAGGCAACCCGACGGGCCGGCCGAAGGCCTCCACGACAACGGCAACATCGGCTTCCGGGGCACGTTCAGGGACGGCAGGGAGGAAGGGCCCTGGGAGTTCTACTATCCCAATGGCCAGCTGGAAATCGAGTGCACCTACCGGCATGGCGAGCGCGATGGCCCCTGGCGCATCTTCCACGAGAATGGCCGCCTCAAGGTGCGCGGCAGCTCCCGCGAGGGCAAACCCGATGGCCTCTTCGAACGCTTCGACGCCACCGGACAGCTCTACGAGCGGCTGAACTACAAGGCCGGTGATCTCGAAGGCCTGTACGAGAAATTCCACGAGAATGGCCGACTCGCCGAAACCGGCCGCTACCGCGAGGGCCGGCCCGAGGGCCTGTGGCACTTCTACTATCCATGCGGTCAGATCCGCAAACGCGGCCGGTTCATGAACCGCAGGCGGTCAGGGCTCTGGGAATACTTCGACGAGGCCGGCCGGCTGACCCGCCAGCACAATTTCAAGACCGACGACGCTGGCGCGTTCTACTGAGACGGACAGCTCAGCGCTCAAGGAGCGCCAGCTTGCCCGGCACGCCGTCCCATTCCTCGGCATCCGGCGGTGGAGGCTTCCCGGCGCGGATCTTCGGCCACACCTCGCCCAGCTGGGCATTGAGCTGGATGAATTGCCGCAACTGGCCGGGGACGGCATGCTCGTCCATGATGGCACCGACGATGCAGGCCGGTTCGCACAGGCCGCAATCGATGCACTCGTCGGGGTTGATCACCAGGAAGTTGGGCCCCTCGCGGAACGCATCCACGGGGCAGACATCCGCACAGTAGGTGTGCTTGCAGTTGATGCAGTTCTCGGTGACGACTAGTGCCATGGTGCTTCACCTCGTCCTGGCGGGCCGGGCATGCGCCCAGCCGCCAGGGACAGGCTATCGCCATGAAGCACGGCACGGCGATGGTGGAAATCCCTTATCCGGGACGGCTACCCGGGACCGCTGCCGCGTGACGCCGGCCCTTGCACGCCACCAGGCGGGCCACCGAACACGCTGCGCGCCACCAGCACACCCAGCGCGGCACCGATGATGACATTGCCGATCACGGTCACCACGGTGCCCAGCACGACTTCCAGGGCGAGTACCAGGGTGGCGAAGAACCCGCCCATTCCCAGCGCAGAGGCAATGCCGCCGGCAATGCGCATGCCCAGGGTGCCGCCAGCCATGACCGAGAGGAAGATCGCCGGCGCCAGCGATATGGCGCCGAACACCAGGCCGCAGACGAAGATGGCGCTGCGCCCCTGGGGCCGGGTGGCGAAGCGATCGGCCGCCCTGACGAGCAGCCAGCGCGACGACAGGTAGGCAAGCACGGCGCCACCAAATGTGCCAAGGATGATGGCGAACAGCATCACCCGGTCCCGCGCTTGCCCCGGTCGAGCACGTTGACCACGAACTTCCTGGCGAACAGGCCCAGGGCATACATCAGCGCCGAAAAGCCCGCCCACACGCCAAGGCTGAGCAAGGCGCTGCGCATGCCCGCCTTCAGCAGGAAGGCATCGTAGTCGGCCTCCGAGCGCAGTGTGAGATGCTGCTCGTAGAGGAACAGGCGGATGGCGCGGCAGGGCACGCCGGGCTCCGGGTAGTAGTACGGCCCACCCGTGTCCGCCATCTCCCGCCACTCCCGGCAGCCGGGCGCCTGCAGATCGGCGACGACGGCCGCATCGTGCGACGGCCAGATGCTGATGATCAGCACGATGGTCGAGACCAGGAATACCAGCGCGAACATGCCCCAGAAGCGCTGCCACGGACCGAGTCGCTGGATCATTGGGGGTTCCTTGCTGCCCGTCCCGGGACCTGCCGGTGACCTGATGAGCAGCCATGTTGCAGGGCAGCCCGGGAGATGGGAATAGGGAAAGTCCGTAGCCTGCCACGCGGCCGGGCCGGCACGCTCATCGCGCCGCCCGCAGCGCCGCCGGCACCAGCACGGCGGTACCGAGGCCGAAGGCAACCAGCCACGCCATCCCGGCCAGCCAGAGCACCAGTTCGCGATGCCCCGGCAAGACCCAGCCGCCGCCGACGCGCAGTGTCACCGCCACCACCAGGGCAAGCTGCAGTGCCTGCAGCAGCGTCGGCGAGGCAGGCAGTATCCCGGAGCGCTGTCGCGCAACACGCAGCAGCATCACCAGCGTCACCGTGCCGATGCCGCCTGCTGCCAGTGCATGCAGCGCACCGGCGTCCGGCGGCAGGATGAACCCGAGGCGCTGCAGGCCGATGAGCGTGAGGCCCAGCCCAAGCCAGAAGAAGCCGAGGTGCAGGGGCCAGGTCTCCGGATCGCCGAGCACGCTCAGGCTGTGCCAGCGCACCATCTGCAGCGCCAGCACGACGGCCACCGCAAGCGCTGCCAGGCCTGCCGCAAGCCCCAGTCCCAGCATGTCCAGCACCAGCAGGGAGAGCATGCCGAAGATGCCGGCCGCCTCCAGTCGTGGGCGCGGCACGACACGCAGCACCTGGCCCTGCGCCCGCAGCGACCCCACGGTCGCCGTCGGCACCGCACGGCCGCCCATCACCATCACCAGCAACGAAACCACGTAGACCGACAGCACGGCCGGATTCTGCGCCGGCATGGGCAGCCAGCCCACCTCGGCGGCGTACGTGGCCACGCCAGCCGCGCCGAGTACCAGCATGATCATCGGGAAAGCCAGGTTGCGGGCGCGTTTCGCCGCGTGGAAACGGCGGAAGCCGAGAATGGCCACCGTTGCCGGGAACGCCGCACCCGCCGCCAGCTGGAGCCAGGGCAGCAGGGTTCCAGGGGGAACGATCCAGGCCAGCCGCCCGAGCAGCCACAGCAACCAGAGGCCGACGACCCGCCGCAGCGGGAACGCCGGCAGCAGGTAGCCGGCGATCACGGCGAAGCTGTAGCCGAACACCATCTCGCGCCCATGCCAGGATGCGGAGGCCGCAGGCCAGTCGACGATACCCTGGCGCACCGCCAGCCAGGCCAGCACGTTGAGCGGCGCCAGCAGCAGGGCGGAAGGGAAGAACAGTCGCCAGGGCTCGAAGAGACGCGCCAATACCGGGTTCCTAGCCGTAGGGCAGCATGGGTCCGGCGAGGGCCTGCAGACGGTCCTCGTCGAGCAGCCTGACTGCCTTGCCCCTGGCGCTGATCACGCCCTGCCTGCGCAGCTGGGTCAGCACCCGGCTGACGGTCTCGGGCGCCAGCCGCAGGTGGTTGGCGATGTCCTCGCGCGACATGACCAGTCCGAACTCGGAGGACTGCCTGCCCTGGGCCCTGAGCCGGCCCGACACACTCAGCAGGAAGGCGGCGACGCGCACCACGGCATTGTGGTCGCCGGTCAATCGGCCGGTGTACAGCGCCGAACGGCTGGCAATGCGCAGCAGGCCGAGGACCAGTTCGGGAAACTGCTGCGACAGCCTCAGGATTTCGCTGAAGGAGAGATAGCACACCGTGGAAGTGGCCAGCGCGATGGCGTTGCCCGCGTGCCGCCGCTGGTAGATCGATGCAAAGCCGAGGACCTCGCCCGGCAGGTGGAAATTGAGGATGTGCTCGCGGCCGTCCGCATCGATCACCGTGGATTTCAGGCAGCCCGAGCGCACGGCGAACAGCGAGGTGAACTCCTCGCCCGCACGGAACAGCACCGTGCCGGCGCGCAGCACGCGCTGGCGCGTGACCATCGATTCCAGCTGCGCGAGTTGCCCTTCCGGCACACTCGAAGGCAGGCAGACCCCCGCCACCGGGCAGCGGGTGCACGGCTGGATGCCCTCGGACTCGGCGTTGCGCCGTGCCGCCAGGCGGGCTCCCTGATTGGCGTCCGCCACCGCGGACCCGTGCCCTGCCATGCCAAACCTCCTGGTGCGATGCTACCCGACGCCCCGGGAGCCTTCCACCGGGCATGGAGGACGGCGGCGTGGCAGGTTCGCCGCCGACCTCCCCCCGGTGCGGACGCGAGGTCCGCGCCTCAGTCGCGCGATTCCTTCGAGGCCGGCTTCAGCGGCACCGTCTTGTGCACCCAGTTCTTCGGGTCCTCACGGCGGCCCGGCGACGGGATCACCAGCATTTCCGTCTGGCTGCGGCGCTCGTACTCGTCGAGATCGATCTCGTAGCCCTGGGCAGCCCACTTGAAGCAGCGCTTGCGGAAGGCGGTCTCCATGCTGTCGGTCTCGGTGAGGAACTCGTCGGAGAGCTTCGACGGCGTGATGGGCGGCTTGAGATCCTCGACCACCGAGAGATCCTCCACCACTGCCAGCTGGATGCCCGCCATGCGCTCGGCATCGAACTGGGGCTCCTTCAGGTAGTTGCGCGCCTGCCAGCCGATGGCACGGCTCAGCTTGCGATCCACCGGGGTTCTCGCAGTGAAGTTGATCTGTGTCATGCCTTCCTTGAACGTCGGCTGGATGCGGTGGCAGAGGCCCACCAGGCTGAACTCCAGCGCCACGTTGGTGTTCAGGCGCTCCTCGCCCAGCATCTTGGCCATCTCGCCCGTCTTCTGGTCAGGCTTCGGCGCCGGCTTGCGGCGCGTGACCCGTGCGCCCCACTCGGACTCCTCCAGCGGGAAGTTCTCCAGCTTGGGCGTGCGCCGGGCGCCGAACTGCCGGTGCACGAACTGCGTGTGGGCGGTATCCAGCGAGTTCTCCTCGAAGCGCATCCAGTTGGTCTTGGCCTCGAAGCCGTAGGGAATGCGATGCCAGCCGACCGGGTCGTCGTACTCGGGGAACAGGTCGGGGATGCGCGGGCGCTGGCTCTCGGGCAGGTCGCCGAGGAACACCCAGACCCAGCCGTACTTCTCCTGCGTCGGATAGCTGTCGACGCGCACGCGCTTGGGGATGTTGATCTCGGGACCCATCGCCGGGATCAGGGTGCAGCGGCCGTCACCGTTGAATTCCCAGCCGTGGTAGGGGCAAACGACGTTGCAGCCGCTCATCTCGCCCTTGCCGAGCGACGCGCCCCGGTGGCAGCAGACGTCGCTCAGGCAGACCGCCTTGTCCTTCTCGTCGCGGAACAGCACGAAATCGCAGGCCAGCATGCGCACCTTCAGCGGCTTGTCCTTGCGCACTTCGGAGGCGGCTGCAGCCACGTACCAGTTGTTGATCAGCATGATTGCTCTCCATGGTTCAGTTGGTCCCGACAGCCGCCTGGGCGACCGTCCCACGCACGGAACATACGCCCTTCGGCTCCCGCGAAACCCTGATGTACATCAGCCCGTGCCCGGGCGGCGCCGGCCATTGCCTGCTGCAGACCGTCAGCAATGACCGGGCCGCCTACGTACAAGCCACTACGCCGGCGCGGCGATCGATGATCCAGATCATCTTCACGGGCGGACCATCCGGCAGTCTCGAAGTGGGCGCAATGCCTTCACAAGGAGACGGCACATGTACATCAATTTCTGGTACCCCATCGTCCGGAGCGAAGACCTGGCGCCGGACGTCCCGCAGAAGGTGCGGGTGCTGGGTTGCGATCTCGTCGCCTTCCGCGACCAGCAGGGCCATGCCCGGGTGCTGAGCGACACCTGCACGCACCGCGGCGCCTCGCTGGGCGGAGCCTGGTCCAACGCCGGCCAGCCCCGCATCATCAACGGCTGCATCGTCTGCCCGTACCACGGCTGGGAGTTCGGTGGCGACGGCGAGTGCAAGAACATCCCCTCCATCGGCTACGGCACCAAGCCGCCCGCGCGGGCCAAGGTCGACTCCTACCCGGTGCAGGAGAAGTACGGGATCGTGTTCGCCTTCCTCGGCGACCTGCCGGAGAACGAGCGTCCGCCGCTGCTGCAGATCGAGGAATACGGCCAGCCCGGCTGGCGCGCCAACTCGGTGCTGGTGCTCGAGGTCAATTACTACTACGAGCGCTCCATCGAGAACGGCCTCGACCCGGCACACAACGAGTTCGTGCACCCGACCCACGGCCACCAGGGTGTCAACCGCGAGACCTACAAGGTCAACGAGTACGAGGTCGAGAACCATCGCCAGGGCTGGGGCTTCTGGTTCATGCACAAGTTCGACTCCCCGCCGCTGCCGCAGAAGGGCCATGTCACCGCGAAGGACAGCGACACGCCCTGGGGAAACTCCAAGACCCAGCGCACCAACATCTTCGCCGGTGGCGGCACCTACGGACCGAACATCATGCCGACCTACATCAACCTGGCGCCCGACAAGATGTTCCGCCAGTACTTCTTCGAGCAGCCGGTCGACGCGCACAAGACGCGGATCTTCTTCCTCAACATGCGCAACTTCCTGCTGGAGCCGGACAACGATGCACCGATCCATGCGCGCAACAAGGTCATCGCCGGGCAGGACATCGCCCTGCTGCTCGAGGTCAACCCGGCCATGACGCCGCTCAGCAAGGCGAAGGAGGTGCTGATGCCCGCCGACAAGGCCATCGCCACCTACCGCGACTGGCTGCGCCGGTTCGATGACCGGGGCTGGCGCATCGACTGGAAGGAATTCACCCGGCGCCATGGCCTCGACAAGGCCTACGCGATCCCCTCGCCGGGGCGCCGCACTTCGGGCCACTGGGTGCTCGATCCGGTGCCGTTGCTGAAGGATCGCGCGGAGCGCGACCTGAAGGACCGCGAGGAAGCCGCCTGACGCAGTAAGATGAGGCGCGGGGCCGGTGCCGGCAGGCAGGCCGGTGCCGGCCCCCATTTTTTCCGGCGGGAGGTATGACGATGGGAGAACAGAGCCGCAAGGTTTTCGATCGCCTCTACGGCAAGGCCAAACGGCCCGAGGACCTGCCATGGCACCGGGCGCAGCCCCCTGCCCTGCTGGTCGAGGCGCTCGATGCGCGTGCCGCGCCCGGCCTCGCCCTCGACGTCGGCTGCGGTGCGGGCACCTACTCGGTGTACATGGCCAAGCGCGGCTACCGGGTCACCGGCGTGGACTTCATGCCGCAAGCCGTCAGCCTGCTGACGCAGCAGGCGGCCAGGGAATCGCTGGACATCACCGCCGTCAGGGCCGATGTCACCACCTGGGCCGCGCCGAGCCCGTTCGACGTGGTGCTCGATGTCGGCTGCCTGCACAGCCTCGGCGCTGCGCAGCGCGCGGCATACAAGGCGCGCCTGCTGCAGTGGCTCGCGCCAGGCGGAGATTTCATCCTCGTGCACTGCGCCAGCCGCGGCTGGTGGGACCGCTGGCCGGTCGGCCCGAACCGCATCGCCCGTGACACCATCGAGCGCCTGCTGGCGCCCGAGCTCGTCCTCAGGGCCTACCAGCCCGAGCTGCTCGGCGGCATGCCGCTGTTCATGGGGCGCAGCGCGCTGGTCGGACGCTACTGGTTTCGCCGCGAGCACTGAGCGGCCGGCACCGTGCCAGGCTCAGCCGCCGGGTCCCTCTCCGGGAGCCGGCTTCGGCATGATCGTCCACAGCAACAGGTAGACGATGATCCCTGGCACGACGACGCTCATCACGGTGATCAGCGAGAAGAAGAACCGGCCGACGGTCGGATCCCAGCGCAGCCAGTCGGCGCAGCCCGCGCACACGCCGGCGATCACCTTGTTGCGCGAGCGGCGGAAGGGTGCGCGGGGCTTTCTCTCGCTGGTCTCCATGGCGCAGATGGTAGTCCTTCACCGGACAGGGAAACAGCGTTTTGTACGGTAATTTCAAGGGTTTTCCTAGGTACATTCCACGGGATCGAGCCGCCGGAGCGTCTGCTATAAAAATCCCGTCCAAGAAAAACCTCTGGCAGGAGAGAAGTCCATGTACATCAATTTCTGGTATCCGATGGTCCGCAGCGAGGACCTGAGCCCCGACAAGCCCGAGAAGGTCAAGGTCCTCGGCCTGAACTTCGCGGTGTTCCGTGACAGCGAGGGCATCGCCCGCACGCTGAGCGACACATGCACCCACCGCGGCGGCTCCATCAGCGGCCCGTGGGAACTGCCGACCCAGCCGCGCATCGTCAATGGCTGTGTCGTCTGCCCGTACCACGGCTGGGAGTTCGGCGGCGACGGCGAATGCAAGAACATCCCCTCCATCGGCTACGGCACCAAGCCCCCGGCCCGCGCCAAGGTCGATTCCTATCCGACCGTGGAGAAGTACGGCATCGTGTTCGCCTTCCTCGGCGACCTGCCGGAGAACGAGCGCCCACCGATGATCGATGTCAAGGAGTGGGGCCACCCCGACTGGCGCGCCAACTCCGTGCTGGTGCTCGACGTGCCCTACTACTACGAGCGCTCCATCGAGAACGGCATCGACCCGGCGCACAACGAATTCGTGCATCCGACCCATGGTCACTCGGCGATCAACCGCGAGACATACAAGGTCCGCGAGCACGACGTCGTCGAGGGCGACCAGAAGCTCGGCATCGTCTTCAAGCACCGCTACGCGGCCCCCGGCCTGAAGCACGAAACCTGGAAGGGCGTCGATGCCCCGGCCGCCGACATCTATGCCGGCACCGAGACCTTCGGCCCCAATGCGATGATCACGCAGATCGAGGTCTCGCCGGGCAAGATGTTCCGCCAGTACTTCATCGAGCAGCCGGTGGACGACAACCGCACGCGCATCTTCTTCGTCAACATGCGCAACTTCATGCTCGACGCGAAGAACGATGGCCCCATCCACGCCCGCAACAAGGTCATCGCCCAGCAGGACATCGAGATCCTCAGCGAGGTCTACCCGCTGCGCACGCCGATCTCCAGCACCAAGGAAGTGCACATGCCGGCGGACAAGGCGGTGGTGGGCTACCGCGAGTGGCTGGCCAAGTTCGACGATAACGGCTGGCGCATCGACTGGAACGAGTTCAAGGCCCGCAATGGCAAGGGTGACATCGCCTTCGCGATCCCCTGCCCCGGCCGCCGCACCTCGGGCAACTGGGTGCTGGAGCCGGTGCCGATGCTGAAGAACCGGGAGGCCCGCAAGGCCGCCAAGGTGTCCTGATCCTCCAGGCCTTCGTCAGGGAAGGCGAGATGACGGGCGGCCCCCTCCGGGCCGCCCGTTTTTTTTCGTGGCCGGGCCTGTACCCGGATTCCTCCCGGTGGCTGCGGCCTACTTCTGGTCGACGCGCGGACCGGTCAGGATTGGCGTGTAGACCACCAGAAAGATACTGAAGGCAATCACCCAGAGCAGCGCTGCGGTGTCGATCATCGCCATGTAGGGGCCCGGCAGGGCCGGCCCGAGGCTGCGCAGCAGCGCGGCCACCGCCACCAGCACGTAGGCGATCGCCACCGGGCGCACGACCGCCAGCGGCCGCCCGGTGTGGCCCAGCGAGACACGGGTCATCATCGCGAGAATCATGCCGCTCACGCCGCCGATGGTCAGCAGATGCAGCACCGCGGTGCGCGGCAGCGGCAGGCCCAGGGCCGCGGCGCCCAGCAGCGCGTAGCCCGCGGCCACGCAGGCGTAGGACAGGTGCAGGGACCACAGCAGCGGGTTGGCGACGATCATGCTGCCGCGCCAGCCGCCGAGCCGCCACAGGTTGACGGCACCCGCGGCGATGCACAGCACACCGGTGAGCGCCGTGCCGGGTGCAAAGCCATCGGCGACCCCGGCAGCGATGACCAGGCCGATGGCGGCCTGGTCGAGCCGCGGCCGCGGCAGGGGCAGCCGCGTGTCACCCCGCATCCGCAGCCAGTTGGCCGTGAACAGCGGAATGACCCGGCCGCCGACGACGGCGATCAGCACCGCAAGCAGATGGACCATCAGCGAGGTGGCCAGCTGTTCGCCGCCGCGGATGAAGCCCGCCTCGCCCAGGTGATAGAGCAGCGTGAGCGCGGCCAGCACCCAGGTCATGGCCGCGATGCCGTAATTGCGCCGGCTGGCGCCACCGAGGATCTCGCGGCTTGCGAGCACCGCCAGCAGCACCGGGAACGCCAGGTCGGCCGCGGCAAGCCAGGGTTGCGGCAGCCCGCCGCCGATCATGGCGGCGAAGCGTCCCAGCAGCCAGCTGGCCACCAGCACCATCAGCAGCGGACCGCGCAGCGGCGGGCGTCCGGTCCAGGTGGCGACCGCGGTCAGCAGGAACCCGGCGACCACGGCCCCGCAGAATCCCAGCGCCATCTCGCGCGCATGCCACAGCGACGAGAGCGCAGCCGGCGCCCCTGGCCAGCGCAGGCCATGGAATGCCGCGATCCACAGCACCAGGGCGATCACCGCATAGGCGCCGGCAAGCAGGAAGAAAGCACGGAATGCAAAGCTGAAGAGCACGGAACTGCGGGTCGGGTTCATGGACGTTGGCGCCGGGCAACAGAGGCGGGGCGCCATTGTCGGTGAACGCCGGGCACAGCGCCAGACTCGCCGCCAGGCCCGCAGCTGGCCTGGCGGCGACGTGTCTGCACATCTCGAACCGGGTCAGCCCTTGCCGCGGCGAGCCGCCGCGCTGCTTGCCGCGGGCGCCAGCAGCGGCACCGGGGGCAGTACCCAGCCTTTCTGCTGGCGGCGGGCCGGGCCGGGAATGGCGTAGGCCACGGTGTCGCGGTCGGCGCGCAGGCGGGCGACGTCGATGCGCCAGCCGCGCTCCTCCCATTGCCGGCAGTACTCCCGGTAGCGGGCAATGCACTTGTCGGCCGGCACGAAGAATTCGCGGTTGGTCTGTTGCGGCGTGAGCTTCGGGTGCAGGGGCTCGAGCACGTAGCGGTCCTGCTCGGCCACGTACAGCGCGCGGTGCTCGAAGGTCTGGTCGTACTTCGGGTCGCCGAGGAAGTTGCGGCCGAACAGCACGTAGATGTGATCCGTGACCTCGTCCACGGGCGTGTGGAAGGCGAAGCCATGCATCCGCGCCTGGTCAGACGGGTGGATGTAGGTCCAGGTGCAGTGCGGGCCGAAATTGCCCACGCCGTTCTCGATCACCTTGTCGCCGCTGCGTCCGGCGGCGGCATTCATGTCGCGCTGGGCCAGGGTCGGTGCATCCATGCGGATGAAGCAACCCGTGCCCCAGGGCTCGTCCTTCAGGTCGAAATCCTTGACGTGGTAGTCGGGCTTCACGCCCAGGAAACCATGGGTCGGATGGGTGAACTCGTTGTGACCCGGGTCCATGGTGTTCTCGATCGAACGCTTGTAGTCGATGTTCCAGGTCATCTCGAGGTTGATGAAGCGCCAGGCCGGATCGTCGTACTCCGGGATGTCGATGACGGGAGGCCGCTCCGCCTCGGGAAGATCCCCGAGGAATACATGCACCAGGCCGTACTTTTCCTGCACGGGATAGGCATCCACGTGGGTGCGCTCGGGGATCCTGGCATCCGGGCCCAGCGACGGCAGCCGCACGCACTGGCCTTCGGCATTGAAGGTCCAGCCATGGTAGGGGCACTCCACGCAGTCGCCGCGGACCCTGCCATCCGCCAGGGCACCGCCGCGGTGGCTGCAGGTATCGCTGATGCAGCAGACCTTGCCGCTGCGGTCGCGCCACAGGGCGAAGTGGTGGCCCAGGATCTTCACCTTCACCGGGCGCTCCGCGCCGAAGGTGATCTCGCCGCTGCGCGCGGCGACGTACCAGAAATTGATGTACATGGAATGATCCTCCCGGGATGCCGGTGATGACGCAGGAAAGCCGCCTGCATGCGGTGCCGCCGAGCCTGGCTGCCAGCGCATCTATGCATGGCGTCCGCGCCGGCATCTTGACCTGCATCAGGCGCCCGGGTGATCCAGGTCATCACCACGTCGGGCGATCCGGTGCATCATGCGCCCGTCAGGCGCAGCGGCTGTTCCTATCGTGGTTTTCGACATCGTCATCGTCGGTGCCGGCCCTGCCGGCCTGTGCTTCGCGCGTTCGCTGGCGGGTTCGGGCCTCGAGGTCGCACTGGTCGAGGCGCAGGCCGAGCCCGACCTCGCCGATCCGCCATTCGACGGCCGCGAGATCGCACTGACCCACCACAGCGTGCACCTGCTGCGCCAGCTCGGCACCTGGGCGCAGATTCCCCAGCAGGAAATCCACGCGCTGCGCGACGCGCAGGTTCTCGATGGCACCGCGCTGCCGGGAATGCGCATCGACCACAGCGACGGGCCGCGTTCCCAGCTCGGCTACCTGGTCAGCAACCAGCTGATCCGCCGGGCGACGTTTGCCGTGCTGCGCGGCCAGGAGCGCGTGACGCTCCTCTGCGGGCGCCGCGTCACCGGCATCGAGCCGGGTGCGGAGCACTCGCGCCTGCGCCTCTCCGACGGGCAGTCGCTGCGGGCAAGGCTGGTGGTGGCGGCCGACAGCCGCTTCTCCGAGACCCGGCGCGCCATGGGCATCCCCGCCGACAGCCACGATTTCGGCAAGACCATGCTGGTCTGCCGCATGCGGCATGACCAGCCCCATCACCAGGTCGCCTGGGAGTGGTTCGGCTACGGCCAGACGCTGGCGCTGCTGCCGCTCGGCGACGGGGAGTCATCCGTGGTGCTGACGCTGCCGCACACGGATATCCAGGGCCTGATGGCCGCCACCGAGGCCGATTTCGCCGCCGCCATGGAACAACGCTTCCACGGCCGCCTCGGCCGCATGCAGCTGACGACCACGCGCCACGCCTACCCGCTGGTCGGCGTCTATCCCCGGCGCTTCACGGCGCAGCGCTTCGCGCTGGTCGGTGATGCCGCGGTGGGCATGCATCCGGTCACGGCGCACGGCTTCAACTTCGGCCTGCTCGGCCAGGACCTGCTCGCCCGGGAGGTGCTCGGGCTCGCAGCCGCCAGTGGCGGCACCGGCTACACTCGCGACCCGGGCGACGCGCGGATGCTGGCGCGCTACGGGCGTGACCTGCGGCGCGCCACCCGGCCGCTCTATCTCGCCACCCTGCTGATCACGCGCCTGTACACCAACGACGCGCCACCGGCGCGGCTGCTGCGCCGGGCAGTGCTGTCCGCCGCCGGCTCGCTCCCACCCCTGCGCCGCGCGGTGGCGCACAGCCTGATGCAGGCTGGCGACAGCAGGCAGGCGACGACACCGCTGCGCGGCCTGTTCCACGCCCTCCGTGGCTGAGCGCCTCGTCCGCGCAGCAGCGGATTCCACAATACGGATTTGCCGCAGTCGCCGCCTAGTGGTTTCCCGTATCGCTCGGTACGGCCGCGCCTTGGATACTTCACCCGCCTGAACAGGGCAATCCGGGTTGATCGCAACTCACAACACGATGGGAGCTGGGCCATGAATGTCTTCCCCCGATCACGATCACGCCGTGTCGGCCTCCTCGCCGCAGCGGGCCTGCTGGCCACGCTGGGCGCGCTGGCCGCCGGCGCCGACAAGAACGCACCGCTCGAGCACCAGGCCGAGGTGGCCCAGGGCAAGCCGGGCGCCGAAGCGATGGCCAGGGGCGCGGATCTCTACAAGAAGAACTGCGCCGCCTGCCACCAGCCGAACGGCCAGGGCCTCGAGGGCGCCTTCCCGCCGCTCGCCAAGTCCGACTTCATCGCCGCCAACCCGATGAACGTGCTGGAGACCACCGTCAAGGGCCGGCAGGGCAAGATGGTCGTCAACGGCAAGGAATACAACAACGTCATGCCGGCCATGAGCTACCTCAGCGACGAGGAGCTCAGCCACATCATCGGCTACGTGCTCAACAGCTGGGGCAACCCGGGCGGCATGGTGTCGCCGGAGCAGGTGGCCGATTTCCGCAAGGGCACCAGCATGGAAGCCAAGCAGGCCGCCGGCGAGCGCCATCCCGGCACCGGCGAGGCCGAGCAGGCCTACCAGTCGCAGCCCTCGCAGCTCACCGAGTTCCACGTCAGCAAGGCAAGCAACGCGCCGAAGATGACCGAGGCCGAGTTCCAGAAGGGCCAGCAGGTGTACTTCGAGCGCTGCGCCGGTTGCCATGGCGTGCTGCGCAAAGGTGCCACCGGCAAGCCGCTGACGCCGGACATCACCATCCCCAAGGGCACCGACTACCTCAAGGCGCTGATCAAGTTCGGCTCCCCGGCCGGCATGCCCAACTGGGGCACCTCGGGCCAGCTCACCGATGCCGACGTCGACCTGATGGCCCGCTACCTGCAGCACGATCCGCCGCAGCCGCCGGAGTGGGGCATGGCGGAGATGCGCGGCTCGTGGAAGGTCCTGGTGCCGGTGGGCGAGCGGCCGACCAGCAAGCAGAACAACCTCAACCTCGACAACATCTTTGCGGTGACGCTGCGTGACACCGGCGAGGTGGCGCTGATCGACGGCGACACCAAGAAGATCGTCACCACCATCAAGACCGGCTACGCGGTGCACATCTCGCGGCTGTCGCATTCCGGCCGCTATGTCTACACCATCGGCCGCGACGGCAAGATCGACCTGATCGACCTGTGGATGAAGGTGCCGCGCACCGTCGCCGAGATCCGCATGGGCCTGGAGGCCCGCTCGGTGGAAACCTCGAAGTTCAAGGGCTACGAGGACAAGTTCGCCATCGCCGGTGCCTACTGGCCGCCGCAGTTCGTGATCATGGACGGCGCCACGCTGGAGCCGTTCAAGATCGTCTCCACCCGCGGCATGACCGTGACCACGCAGGAGTACCACCCCGAGCCCCGGGTGGCGGCGATCGTCGCCTCGCACCAGAACCCCGAGTTCATCGTCAACGTCAAGGAGACCGGGCGCATCCTGCTGGTCGACTACAGCGACATCGGCAACCTCGCCATCACCACCGTCGATGCCAAGGAATTCCTCCACGACGGCGGCTGGGACTCCACGCTGCGCTACTTCCTGACCGCGGCGAACAAGTCCAATTCCGTGGTCGTGGTGGACTCCAAGGAGCGCAAGCTGGTCGCCAAGATCCCGGTCGAGGAGACCCCGCACCCGGGCCGCGGCGCCAACTTCAACCACAAGGAGTACGGCCCGGTGTGGGTGACCAGCGCGCTCGGCAACGACAACGTGACGCTGATCGGCACCGACCCGGACAAGCACCCGCAGTACGCCTGGAAGGTGGTCAAGGTGCTCCACGGCCAGGGTGGCGGCTCGCTGTTCGTCAAGACCCACCCGAAGTCACGCAACCTCTGGGTCGACACGCCACTGAACCCGGAACCGGCAATCAGCCAGAGCGTGGCGGTGTATGACATCGACAACCTCGATGCCGGCTTCCAGGTGCTGCCGATCGGCGACTGGGCCAACCTCGGCCCGGGCCCCAAGCGCATCGTCCAGCCCGAATACAACAGCCGGGGCGACGAGATCTGGTTCTCGGTGTGGAGCGGCAAGGAGGAGAAGTCCGCCATCGTCGTGGTGGATGACCGCACCCGCAAGCTGAAGACCGTGATCAAGGACCCCAGGGTCATCACGCCGACGGGCAAGTTCAACGTCTACAACACCGTGCACGACGTCTACTGACATGGCGCGCGGTACCATCCGTACCCTCAGCACCCTCGCGGCCGCGATCCTCGCGGCCGCGCCGGGTGCCCGGGCCGACAGCTTCACGGAGCAGCTGGCGACCTCGGTCAGGGAAAGCACCGTCAACCTCGGCTTCCGCTATCGCTTCGAGTCGGTGGATGACGACGCCTTCAGCAAGGATGCGTCGGCCAGCACCCTGCGCACGCGCCTCACGGTGGCGCCGAAGCCCATCAGCGGCTTCGGCGTGCTGCTGGAAGTGGACGATGTCCGCGACATCGGCACCGAAGGCCAGTTCAACGACACCCGCAACGGTGTCACCACGCGGCCGACCGTCGCCGATCCCGAGGGCACCGACGTCAACCAGGCCTACCTGCGCTACACGGGCCTGGAGGGCACGGACATCATCCTCGGCCGCCAGCGCATCCAGCGCAACAACGAGCGCTTCATCAGCGGCTCCGGCTGGCGGCAGAACGAGCAGACGTTCGATGCAGCCAGCATCAGCCACCGGTTCGATGACAGGCTGACCGCGTCCTACGCCTGGATCGGCCAGGTCAACCGCATCAACGGCCCGGACGACGGCACGCCACCGGCCGACTATGACAGCAACACGCACCTGGTCGATGCCAGCTACGCCTTCGGGCAGGCGCTGACGCTGTCCGGCTACTGGTACCTGATGGATTTCAGCAACGCCGACACGTCGTCCAACCAGACCGTCGGCCTGCGCGGCACCGGCAGCTTCGCCCTCGACGGCACCTGGAAGATGCCCTGGGCCGCCGAGTTCGCCACGCAGAGCGACAATGCCGACAACCCGGTCTCCTACCACGCCAACTATTACCTGGCGGAGATCGGCATCAGCTCCGCGAAGGTGGGTGTCAAGGCGGGCTACGAGGTGCTCGACGGCGATCGCGTCGCCGGCAAGGCCTTCCGCACGCCGCTGGCGACACCGCATGCCTTCCAGGGCTGGGCGGACAAGTTCGCCACCACCCCCAACCAGGGCGTGGAGGACTTCTACGTCGCACTGACCGGCAAGGCGCTGGGTGCCGACCTGCTGCTGCGCTTCCACGACTTCCGCGCCGAGGCAGGCAGCAGCGACTGGGGCACGGAGTTCGACTTCTCCGCCAACTGGCCCCTGGCGAAGCACTACGCGGTGCTGCTGAAGGGCGCCAGCTACGACGCCGATGACTTCGCGGCGGATACCAGCAAGTACTGGCTGATGCTCAGCGCCAACTTCTGAGAGGCCGGCAGCCGCCGGCCATCGCCCGGACCGTGAGGGGCGCCATCCGCGAGGCTGGCGCCCTTTTCTTTCATGTGGCCGGCGCGGCCACCCTCACTGGCGGACCAGTTCCCGCCAGCGATTGCTGGCGTAGACGCTGTTGAACGCCCACAGCCCCGGATTCAGCGACAGCGGGATGTGGAACAGCCAGCCCCACCTGCGCCGTTGCAGCACGCCATAGCTGGCGACGCCGAACAGCAGGGCCCAGGCGAGTACCGCCAGCGACCAGCCGTCACCGACGCCGGCAAGCAGCACGGCGACGGCGCTGACGGCGAGCCCGACGGCGCCGATGACGCCGCTGTAGCCGAGGAAGTAGCCCCACTTGTAGGAAAGCGTATCCGGCAGGCGCCGATTGAGCTCGGCATCCTTGCGATGGGCGAGCCAGAGGCTTGCCAGGAACCACAGGACCAGGAAGACAAAGGGCACCACGACGCTGACTGCGATGAGACCGTTCATGGTCATCTCCTCCGCTGACGCATGGCGGAATCCTGACATGTCGGCGACTGGCCGTGGCCACTGATTGCGCCGATTGCGGCAAGTACGGATGGCGACATCACGGGCCGCCTGCGGATTCCACGTATTTTGACCATGCCCCCCCTCCGGTAAACCTAGCAGCAGACTGGACGGAAGGCAGCACCATGGCCAAGCGCACGAAAGCACAGAGCTACAAGATCGCGAAGATCCTTCACTGGATTGCCTTCGTCTTCATCGTTTTCAACCTGCTTTCAGGCTGGCGCCTGGACAACTTCGAGCGGGACATCAAGATCGTGCTGATGATGGTCCATTCCAGCGTCGGCACGACCATCTTCATCCTCATGCTGGTGCGCTGGTGGTGGCGCAAGTCGAACAGGCTCTATGAGCCGCCACGCTGGTGGAAGCGGCCGACGATGGTGTTGCAGTGGGTGTTCTACCCGCTGGTCGTGACGCAGGTGCTGATCGGCGTCGCGCAGGCTGCCTTCGTGGACATCCCGATCCTGGGCTTCGGCTTCATCCCCTATTCGTCGCTGGCCGCCGACAACCCGGCAACCAGCAAGATGTTCCTGACCATGCACCAGTGGATGGCCTGGCTGCTGATCACCCTGACGATCATCCACGGCGTCGACCGCGGGCGGACCGCGTTCATCGACGAGGCACCGGTAGCCGGGCCTGCCTGAGCAACCCGCGGAGCGCCATCACGCTGACCAGACGGGCGTTTTCCCTGGCTGGTAGCTGTGGCAGATTGCCACAGTGACGGTTCTGGGACAGAGGTGTACGATTTGATACATCACTGTCCCAGCATCGGAAGCCAGCCGTGTCCAGCAGTGCCGCCCTCCCGTCGCCCGTCACCAGCAGCAAGGTCGCCAGCCGGCAGAGCCGCACGCGCGAGCGCATCCTCGCCGAAAGCACCCGGCTGTTCCTGACGCGCGGCTACGACAGCGTCAGCGTCGATGCCATCGTCGCGGCCGCCGAGGTGGCGCGCAGCAGCTTCTACCGGTTCTTCTCCAATCGCGAGGAAGTCCTGGCCAGCATCATGCGCCCGGTATTCGAGACCGGCATCGGCATGATGGGGGAGGTCGGGCAGCGGCCACCCCGGGAGGTCATGGGTGGCATCTGCGACGTCTACCTGCGCCTCTGGTCGGCCAGCCCCGACACCCTGCGGCTGGTCACGCGGACCGGTGGTGCGTATTTCCGCCTGTTCGAAGACCTGCACCGCCGCTTCCGCGAGCAGCTGATCGATGCCATGCGGCGCGTGGAAACCGCCGGGCTGCTCCTCAATGACAGTGGCATCAATTCGGCGCGGATCATCGCCCGCACCGCGGTGCCGATACTCGAGGTCTACCGCGACCATCCACGCATCGACACCCTGTTCCACCAGGCCATGAATGGCCTGCTCATCAAACCCGAGGCATAGCCATGACCACCGCCACCCTTCCCCATGTCGGCAGCAGCTTCAAGCGCGTGTTCTACCGGCCGCCCTTCGTGGGCATGCTCGCCTTCTTCGTGGTGTTCCTCATGCAGGGACTGGGCCACACGCAGATGGTCCTCATGGAGGCCATCTTCGGCGAGCGCTACGTCTACGAGTCCGCCTTCCTCACCGGCCTCATCGGCGCCATCTGCCTGTGGTTCGCCATGCGCAGCAGGAGCGAGGTCACCGCGACCTGGCTCGGCTTCTTCGCCGGAACCTGCCTGTGGACCGGCTGGGTGGAGTTCACCTACGTGTGGTCCGCCAACATGCTCAACGTCCCGGACCTGATGGACAAGTACGCGCCCGGGCAGATCGCCACCAAGGCCGAGTACCTGGTGATGATGTCCTCGGCGGGCGTGCTGCTGGCGACGCTGTTCCCGCTGCTGATGAATCGCGAGACGAAATGCAACATGTTCGCCTGGTTCCAGCGCAACCTGCGGCTGCGCACCGGCAAGCCGAGCCACGGCTACGAGCGCAACTTCGGCTACATCACCTGCCTGGAAACCATCTACGTCATCTGGTTCTGCTACCTGGTGCTGCTCTTCATCTACGATGACAACATCCTCGGCGACCGCCATCCGGTGACCTACGCCATCTTTTTCGTCACCACCGCCTGGTCGCTGTACCTGATCAACCGCCTGCGCCAGATGTGGAAGGTCACCACCGCGATCCGCTACGCCATCCCGACGGCGATCATCGCCTACAGCGCCTACGAGATCGTCGGCCGCTGGAACCTGTTCGCCGACATCTGGGTGGAACCCGGCAAGTACTGGCTGGAACTGACGCTGTTCTTCGGCGCGCTGATCGTCGCGGCGACGGTCGCCGTGCTGACTCCGCAGCACCAGAAGGCGGCACGCGACCGCGAGAACCGCGGGCAGCCCGCCTGAGGCCGCCCGGCCCTGCCGTCAGCGCGGCGGCGGCCAGGCGAGCGAGGTGTCGCGGACGTGGTAGGTCTTGCCGAGGCAGGCGGCCTGGCCCAGGCAGGAGACCGTGAGCGCCGCGAGATCCGCGCGGGTCATCGGCCCGATCCAGCCGTCGTCCTCGGTCAGTTCGGCCTTGCCGGTCGGCGGCGTGCCATCCGGCCATAAGCGCGTGTTGCGGATGATGGTGAACGGCAGGCCGCTCTGGCGCAGCACGTCCTCGCCGACGCCCTGGTCCTGCAGCCGGTCCAGCAACCCGGGCACGCGTTCCCAGCCCGCGGAGGCAAACTTGCCGATATTGGCACCCGCGCCGACCGCACTGCTGTGGATGAACTGGCGCACTCCGGCGGCCTTCGCCGCTGCGGTGAGCGGCGGCATCAGCTTGCCGTAGAAGTGCGTATCGCCATCCTCGACGCGCACCGCGGTGATGACCGCGTCCATGTGCCGCCCCCTGAATACCGCGTCGATGTCGCCCGGGTTCATGAGATCGCCCTCGACGAAGCGGACGGCCTGGCTGTCCAGGCGCCGCCGGTCGGATCCGGGACGGGTGAACACCGTGACATGATCGCCACGGGCCACGAGTCGACGGACGATTTCGGCACCGAGCTGGCCGGTGCCGCCGAAGACCATGACATCCCGCGGCGCTTCGGCTGCCGCCGTCGCCGTGGCCGGCACGCCGGCCAGCATCGGCAGCAACGCCAGCACCAGGGGAAGCAGCAGCGCCCCGAACAGGCCGCGGTGTCGGTTCATGTGGGCGGTCCTCCTCAAACTGGGCCAGTCATTGATCGTCCATCGCCACATCCTGCACGCCAGGCAGGGCCGCGAGGTACCGGGTCACTTCGGCGATCTCCTCCGCCGAGCCCGCCCGGATCACCAGGTGCAGTTCCTGTTGCGCGGGCCCGCTGCCCGGCCGCGCCTCGACATGCTGGAACCCCATGCCGCCCTTCACCAGCGCCGCCTCGATGTCGGCCTGCGAGGTCATGCGCGCATCGATGCGCAGCACCAGCGGCTGGTATTGCTGGCGGCGGATCATCAGGCGCCGCTCCAGCGGCTTGAGCCCGACGAGGATGGCGAGGATCAGCACCGTGGTGCTCACCGCCGCGAGATAGAGCCCGCCGCCGACGGCGAGGCCGATGGCCGCCACCGCCCACAGGCTGGCCGCGGTGGTCAGGCCGCGGACGATTTCCTGCCGCAGGAGGATGGTGCCGGCGCCGAGGAAGCCGATGCCGCTCACCACCTGGGCGGCCACCCGCGAAGGGTCCAGGGTGACATTCGCCTGCCCCAGCACGCCGGCGAAGCCGTAGGCCGAGACGATCATGAACAGTGTCGAGCCGACGCACACCAGCATGTGGGTGCGCAGGCCCGCCACCCAGTGCAGGCGCTCGCGCTCGAGGCCGATCAGGCTGCCGAGCAGGGCTGCAAGCAGCAGGCGCGTGATGAGTTCGGTGGCCGGCATCAGTCTTCCCCGGCCACGCCGTGGAACACCTCGGCGGCGATGATCAGCCCGTCCTCGCCGAAGCGCAGGTTTTCCGACATCCTGCGGACCCGACCATCGACCCGCGAGACATAGATGATGGCCAGCTCACGGCTCGCCGGGTCCCACAGCACACGGTCGACGGTGAAATGCAGCGTGCCGATGCCGGCGAGCGCCGCCCTCCAGTATGCGCGGAGCGCGGGCTTGCCATGGACCGTCGCCGTGCCCGCCACCGCCAGCGCGGTCGGGCTGGTGAAGACGATGTCATCGTGGAAGTGGGCCAGTACCGCCTCGACATCGGCGCGGTTCCAGGCCGCTGCCCATTGCGCGGCGAAGGTAGCGACTTCCTCGCGCCTCATGCTGCACCCGGCCCCGCCCGGCTACACGGTTCCCGGAAACGTGCCGTCCAGGGTCGAGGCGATCTTCACCTCGGGGATGTTGAACAGGCTCTTCCAGTCCCGGGCGATGAGCAGGTCCATCAGTTCGCTGGGCTTGCCGTCCTTCTTCTTCTCCATCTCCTCGTGCAGCGTGATCAGCGCGGCATCGACGGCGGGGCCGAACAGGTAGCGCAGGTACTCCATCGGCACGCGGGGATTCTCCTCGTCGAAGCGGCCCTCGGCATCGAAGCGCGGCGGCAGGATCGGCGGGATGTAATAGACGTTGGGCTCGGTGCCGTATTCCGGGTGCAGCGGGATCGCCACCTTCCACTCGTTGACCAGCTTGTGGATCGGACCGTCGTCCTCAAGGTAGCCGACGAAGCGCAGCCGGCCCGGGCACTGGCGCGCACAGGCCGGCGCGATGCCCTGCTCCACGCGCGGGAAGCAGAAGATGCACTTCTGCGTCTTGCGCTTGATGTAGTTGAAGTAGACCTTGTCATACGGGCAGGCCTGGTTGCAGAGGCGGAAGCCCTGGCACTTGTCCTGGTCCACCAGCACGATGCCGTCCTGTTCGCGCTTGTAGATGGCGCGCACCGGGCAGGCCTCGAGGCAGGCCGGCTTGGTGCAGTGGTTGCACAGCCGCGGCAGGTAGAAGTGGTAGTTGTTGGGGAACTCGCCGGAGGAGCTGTCCTCGCTCCAGTTCGGGCCATACTCCATCGGCTCGGGGCGCTGCAGGCGCTCCTCGGTGCCCTGGAAATAGACGGCCTCGTGGTTGAGCTGCGCGGGGGTGCCGTAGTCCTTGTCGTCGTGAAGGCCGCCGTACTGGAGCACGCCGTCCTTCCAGCCGGCCTTCTTGCCGTGCTCCTCCCAGTCGCGGGGATAACCCGGGCCGGGCTTGGTCTCGACGTTGTTCCAGAGCATGTACTCCTGGCCCGGCTCGTCGGTCCACAGGCTCTTGCAGGCGGCGGTGCAGGCCTGGCAGCCGATGCACTTGTTCAGGTCGATCACCATGGCGACTTGGCGCGTGGTCATGTCGGCGTCCTCTGGGGGCTCAGGCCCGGGCCGGTGCTTCGTACCTGTCGAAGCTCACCGTCGTATCATGAAAAGTCAGGTTCGGCACGTAGTTCGGTGCGCGGTAACCGATGTGCCCGTAGCCACCGACCAGCGAGGTCGGCTTGAGCAGGCCATCGGTGGAGATCACGGCGCTGAAGTTCTGCCGGTTGCGGAACATCATCGGGTCCCAGCCGTGGTACATGAACAGCTGGCCGCGGCCGAGGCCGCCGCTGAGGTGCGCCATGGCGACGAAGGAGCCGTGGTTGTTGAAGACGCGGACCAGGTCGCCGTCCGCCACGCCCTTCTCCCTGGCGTCCTCGGCATTGACGTAGACGTCCGGCTCCCCGCGCTGCAGATGCAGCATCAGCCAGTCGTCGCGGCACCAGCTGTGGATGCCGTGGCGCGCGTGGCCCATGAGCAGACGGCCGCTGTGGCCGGGATTGGCCAGCGGTGCCTTGTGCACCGGCAGTTGCTCGCCCTCGGCGAGGAACCAGTCGTGGTCCATGTAGTACTGCTGGCGCCGGGTCAGGGTCTCGTAGGGAACCTTGTCGCGGGTGCTGGCCAGCGTCTTGTAGGAGTAGGGCGACTGCGGGCCGAACTGCGTGGAGCTGGAGTCGTTGACCCGCACGAAGCCCTTCTTCGCCAGCTCCGCGTAGCTGGTCTTCGGAATGCCGAAGGAATTGTCGAGCAGGAACTGCACGATGTCGCGGTTGTCGCGGATCCTGCCGCCCAGCGTCATCAGCTCATGCAGCTTCGTGTAGTCGTGCTCGATCGGCTGGCCGTTGAAGCTGTCCTTGATCGGCGGCAGGTTGCGGGCCTTCGCCTGGTCGCTGATGGCCGTCGCCAGACGCAGCATGGCGGTGTAGTCGTCGACCGACTCGCCGAGCGGCGGCACCGACTGGTCAAGAACCTGCAGGTAGGGCGTGCGGCCCTCCATGGTGATGTCGTGGCGCTCGTAGTGGTGGGCGATGGGCAGCACGTAGTCGGAATACATCGCGGTGACGCTCATGTCCGGCGTCATGGCGACGATGCAGTCGAGCTTCTCGAAGATGTCGTGGCGCCAGCGGGTGCCCGATGCCCGCCAGTTGGCCGGGTTGTTCCCCGCCATGATCGCCATCTTCCACGGCGTGCGCGAGTAATCGGGCAGCCAGCGGTTGTTGATGGCCTCGCGGTAGTAGCGGTCGAAGTGCTCGGCCAGCTCGCGGCTGTAGGCGCTCTCGTTCAGCGCCTTGCCGTCGCCATGGGCGTAGTCCCACACCGAGATGGCCGCCACCTTCAGGCGCGGGCCGACGCCGTCGAAGACGAACTTCAGCACGCCATCGGATTTCGACAGCTGCGTGACCTGCATGCCGCCGCCCTCGCGGCCGGTGTTGCCGGTCAGCGCGCACATCAGCAGCCAGGCGCGATGCAGCTTGTCGCCGTGCAGCCACTTGCAGGAGCGGTAGCCGGCGAAGATCATCCCGGCGCCGGACCTGGCGAACTTGCGGGCCACGAAGCGCGTCACGTCGGGATGCACGCCGCAGGTTGCCTGGGCCAGTTCCGGCGTGTAGTCGCTGTTGCACAGCAGCCGGGTCAGCTCGAACACGGTGGTGACCTCCACCCGCCGGCCGTCGGCCGTGGTGATGGTCCAGCGGCCCTCCACCGCGGGCCTGAGCGCACCCAGCTTCAGGCTGCCCGCGGGCGGGGTGCCCGGCGGACCCGGCTTCGGCACGATGCCGGTAGCCGGGGCGACGGCCGGCCCGCCCGTGGCCTCGTCCCATATATAGAAGGTGCTGGCCGCACCCTCGCCCTCCACGCCCAGGTCGCTGCCACGGAGGAACTTGCGGGTGTCGGTGCGCACCAGGAAGGGCAGGTCGGTCTGCTCGCGGACGTAATCCCAGTCGATGAGCCGCTCGGCGATGATGGTCTGCACCATGGCCATGGCGAGCGCCGTGTCGGTGCCGGGCTTCGGGCTCAGCCACTTCGAGGAGTGCATGGCCGAGCCGTTGAAGTCCGGGGTGATGGTGATCAGCTCGGTGCCGTTGTAGCGCGCTTCCCAGAAGAAATGCGCGTCGGGGATGCGGGTCACCGCCGGGTTGCACACCCAGACCAGGCAGCACTTCGACTTGAACACCGCCGCCATGCTGTCGCCCGGCAGGTCGTTGCCGAGCGTCATCCAGGCGCCGGCCGGCAGATCGCCCACGCCGGCGAAGGTCTCCGGGCAGATCATGCCGGTGATGTTGCAGAGCCTGAAGAGCGCGGCGAACGACGCCCTCTTCAGGATCATCTGCGTGCCCATGGCGAAGGTGATGGAGCCCGGGCCGGTCTCGGTGGCGTGCTGGATGAACTTCGCGGCGATCTCCGCGGTGGCCTGCTGCCAGCTGATGCGCTGCCACTTGCCCTCGCCGCGCTTGCCCACGCGCTTCATCGGATAAAGCACGCGCTGCTTGCCGTACATGTACTTGGCCTGGCGGATGCCCTTCTGGCAGCCGCGCGGGCCGTAGTCGGGGGTGTCGTCCCCGGAGCGGCCGTACTCGCCCTGCTGCTCCTCGCGCCAGACGATGCCGTTCTTGACGTAGACGTTGAAGGCGCAGTGACCGGTGCAGTTGATGCCGCGGCTGCCGCGCACCACGCGGTCCCAGGTCCACTTCTGCCGCATCAGGTCTTCCCAGCGGGCGTAGGGCCTGGCGAGCTGGGTCGGATCCTGCGCGCCCGCCGGCGCGTACTTCAGCGACAGCCCGAGGGCCATGGCGCCGCCCGAGGCGAGCACCTGCCGGCGATCGGTCAACATGGCGGTCATGCAACGTCCCCTGCGATCAGCGTTCCCGGATATTACAGCAGCCCCGCCTTGACGAGCCGCTCGATGTTCGCCTCCTGGCGGCGACGGAAGCTGTCGCGGTCCGGCGGCTCGATGACCTTGCCGTCGCGAAGCAGGAAGTTGCCCTCGTGGAAGCGGGCCTTCGCGTAGCTGTCGGCGTAGACCTGGAATGGCTGGCGCGACATGACATTCGCCATGGCGGTGCGCCGGCGCGTACGCCGCAACGCGCCGATGTCGATGACGGCGTTGGCGTTGAAGGCCTCGCCGCCCTGCGCCGCCTCGCAGAGGATGTGTCCGTTGTAGTCGATGATGGTGGACATGGCGCTGCAGGTGTGGGCGGGGATCGGGATGTCGTCGATGCTGGCGGTGTTGGCCGCCACCACGAACACCTGGTTCTCGATCGCCCGCGCGCGACGGCAGATTTCCTTGATGGTCGCCTCCGGGCTGCCCGGCTCGCTGGTCGGGTGCAGGATGACCTCGGCGCCGCGCATGGTGAGGCAGCGCGTGATCTCCGGGTAGAGGATCTCCTCCGAAGCGATGGTGCCGAGGTTGCCGATCTCGGTGCGTGCCACCGGGAAGATGCTGTCCGCGCCGTAGATGTCGAGGTACCGGTCCCAGACATCGTGCGGCGTCGGCTCGAAGCAGGAAGTCAGCCGACGGTAGCGCAGGATGACGTTGCCGTTGGGCGCGATGATGAAGCAGGTCTGGAAGTACAGCTCCGGAAACTTCGGATCGATTTCGTAGACGTTGCCGGAGAGGTAGATGTTGTTGGACTGGGCGATCCGGCCGAGCTGCTCGTACTCGGGGCCGTTCTGCTCGAGGCAGGCCCGGTCGCGCCACTCGGCCGGCGACTCCTTCAGCGGGAAGCCGGTGACCGCGTACTCCGGCAACGCCACCAGGCGCACCGGCGCCCCATAGAAGAACTTGAGGAAGCCCGCCGCGGCGCTGGCGTACTCGCCGATCCGCTGGAGGTTCTCGCCGATCCGCGCCCGCGAGGCCTCCCTGCCCTTGCAGCGATTGACACCCTTGACGGAAACCTGAAGCGCGACGGCGCTGTATTCCACCACGGCGGGGTTCTGTTCGGTCATCTTCTGGGTTTCCCTGGCTTGCAGGCCGGACTACGGCGGTGCGCAGTATATAAGAGCCCATGGTGCCGGGCGGCATGGAGCAGGCCAACCTGTCCGCGTGGCAGTTGCGCGCCCCCTGCCTTGTGCCATCCCGGGGCGCCGGGTATTTTCGCGCCCATGCCAGAGGCCGCCCGCAACCCCGCCATTCCCCGCTTCGCCATCGAGCACAT
Organism: Gammaproteobacteria bacterium; assembly: GCA_015709695.1. NCBI lineage: Bacteria > Pseudomonadati > Pseudomonadota > Gammaproteobacteria > Gammaproteobacteria bacterium. The sequence goes on from CP054183.1 coordinate 1,973,087, forward strand.
GGTGCCGACCCTCAACGGCACCGGATTCATGTTCGAGGTACTGGACGGCTACGCCGAGGAATGGATCCACCATGCCGGCCGTATCGCCGACCCGGTCCTGGAGGTGGGCTGCGCCTACGGGGTGGCGACCCTCGAGGCCCTGGAGGCCGGTGCCCGGGTGGTGGCCTGCGACATGGAACCCCGGCATCTGGCGATCCTCGCCGGGAGGGCCACGCCGTCGATGCGCCAGCGCCTGACCTGCCTCGCGGCGACGCTGCCCGAAGCCGACTTCGGCAGCGAGCGTTTCGGCGCCATCCTCTGCTCCCGGGTGCTGCATTTCCTCGACGGCGCCGGCATCGACAGCGCCGTCGCCACCATGGCCCGCGCGCTCAGGCCCGGCGGCCGGCTCTACCTGGTGGCCGACACGCCCTACGGCATCTGGCGCAACTTCATCCCGGCATTCGAGGCCGCGCGGCGCGCCGGTGCGCGCTGGCCCGGCATGATGACTGGCCTGCACCACTACCTGCCGACCCCGGGCATCCACCGCTACATCGACCGGCCCGCCTTCCTCAACCTGATGGATCCGGAACTGCTGGCGCGCATCTGCGCCGAAGCCGGGCTGCGCGTGAAACGCGCCAGCTTCATCGACCGCGCCGATTTCCGCGGGCTGGGTGCGCTGGACGGCCGCGAGAACGCCGGGGTCCTCGCCATCAAGCCGGAATGATCCGCGCGCATCCGCTGCCGACATAACGACGTAAGCACGACGTCAAATGGCGGGCAACGGCGCGGTTCTTGCCAGAATGCCGTGACGCGTTTCCTCGCCGCGCACGACAACCGGCTTAGAATCAGCGGCGTTCACTGCCAACAACAAGAAAAAGAAGCACACCATGAACGAGGCACCTGGCCAGGTACTCGGTTACCTGGACTACAAGAACAAGACCCGCACGGCCGCCTGGGAAGAACGTCTCTGGCAACAGCACCTCAACGGCGCGCCGGCCGACATTCGTGCCGATGAGGATCGCCAGCGCTACGGGGATCTCCTCAGCCGCATCGAGGAATCGCGCAGCCTCGCCCGCAGGCTGCACATGCGCCGCATGGCCGGGGCCCCGCAGTTCGGGCTGCTCGCCACCCACGCTACCTGAGGCGACCGCACCGGCCGCGGGCGATGGCCGCGTGCCGTGATCCAGTTCTCAGCCCCGCCCGGGCGCCGGGCAAAGCGTGAGCACGGTCACCGGGTCGCCGCGCCTGCGGTCGCTAGACTCGACCCGATCCCGTCACGGCTGCACGCCTCCGCCCGCCATGGCCACTGCCTCGCCATACCTGCCACCACCGGTGATGCCGGACAGCTTCGCCGACGCGCTCGAGGGCGTGATCGCCGGCGTCGCCGGCCTGGAGCTGGCGCGGCGGATGCTGGCAGCCACCCTCGACCAGGAAGAAGGTGCGGCCGCGGCCCAGGACCTGCTCGACGATGCCCATGAGGCGGGCCGGCTCGGCGCCGAGGAGTACGCGGCGCTGACGGCCGACATCAACCGCTACCTCGGCGAGGACGTGCCGACGGAGTGGTCCCAGGAACTCGTCGACGAAGCCGCTCCCGGCAGCGACACCCTGAGCCCGGGCGAGACGCAGCAGGCCACCGATGTCCGCAGCGGGACCGGGCTGCAGCCTGGTGCGGTGCTCATGCAGCGCTTCGTCCTGCAGGGCCGCCTGGGCGCCACCGGCACCAGCGACGTCCTCAAGGCCATCGACCGGCAGCGCCAGCAGGCGCATGCCGGCAACCCCTGGGTGGCACTGAAGCTGGTGGTCCCCGGCACGGCGCATCACGCGCAATCGCGGCAGATGCTGCAACGTGAAGCCGCGCTCGCGCAGGCGCTGCAGCACCCGCACATCGCCCGGGTATTCGGCTTCGCCGAGGACGACCGGCACGCGCTGCTGGCGATGGAATGGCTCGATGGCGAGTCGCTGGCGGAACTGCTCACGCGCCAGCGCTATCGCCCCCTCACCCTGGCGCACACGCGGCAGATCCTCGGCGAGGTGGCCGACGCACTGCACTTCGCGCACGGCCAGGGCATCACCCATGCCGACATCAAGCCCGGCAACATCTTCATCTGCCGCGACGGCAGCGCCAGGCTGCTCGATTTCGGCGTGGCGCGCTCCAGCGCCGATCCCCCGCGGCCCGCCACGGCGCGCACCCCGGCCTATGCCAGCTGCGAGGTCCTGGAGGGCGAGCCGCCCACGCCGCAGGACGACGTCTACTCGCTGGCCTGCGTGGCCTACCGCATGCTCGCAGGTCGGCGCGTCTTCGGCCATCACGATGCCCTCGCCGCCGAGCAGGCCGGCCGCAAGCCTGCCGCGATCCGCAACCTGCCCGGGCCGCAGTGGCAGGCGCTCGCACAGGCGCTCGCCCTGCGCCGCGAGGCGCGCACGCCGGACATCGCCTCCTTCATCAGTGCATTCAGCGCCACGCCACCGGTGGCCACGGCAACCTACCGTCCTGCAGCAGCCATCTCGCCCGCCGCGGAGCCTGCACCGGCGCCCGTGGCACCGACGCCGAAGCCGCGGCGCCCACGCAGACCCGCATGGCAGGTGGCGGCTGCGATGGCGACAGTTCTGGCGGCAGCGGGGCTGATCCTGCTGTCGCGGCCAGGCGAAGCGCCACCGCCAGCGGCGCCCGCCGGTACGGCGATGCCCGCGCCGGGCCCCACGGCCATGCCCCCGCCCCTCGATGTTGCCCCGCCGGCTGCCACGCCCCCCGCAGCCGCCACGGCAGCCACGACAACGGAACCTGCCGCGACACCGCCCGCCACGGACCGCCCGGCAACGCATCGCCTCCCGCAACAGCAGGCTGAGGAAGCAGCGCCGTCGGTGCCAACGCCGCCCCCCGTCGCGCCGGCCGAGCCGATGCCGCCCGCCGCATCGCTGCTCCCGGCGCCTGCACCCGCACCGGAAGTACCGGCACCGGAAGCACCGGGCCTGGCAGGCACCGATGCGACAACGTCTGCCGCCAGCACCAGCACCGGGCCAACAGCCGCGCCAGCCCTCGTGGCAGCCGCCGAAGTCACCGCCAGCCCGCCGGCGCCGGTTCCGGCAGCCGAGGCCGGGCCACGCGAGGTTCCGCTCGGCGACCTCGAACTGCTGCGCTACGTGAAGCCGGCCGAACCGCAGCTGCTGCCCGGCTCGGTGGGCCGCGGCTGGGTCAGCCTGGCTTTCGTGGTGGGAACCGATGGCCACACGCGCGACGTGCAGGTCACGGGCTCCGAACCGGCGGGTGACTACGACGAGGTGGCGCTGCGCGCCGTGCAGCGCTGGCGCTTCGCGCCGGTGCTGGAAGACGGCCAGCCGGTGGAGCGCCGCACCCAGGTGCGCCTGCGCTTCGAGCCGGCGCCCTGAGCCGCGGCTTCAGTACCCGAGCGGCGTGAGGATGTCACGCTTCACGAACAGGCTCCTGAGGAACCGCCCGCGGATCTTGCTGCCGGTGAGCCAGCGCACGCTGGCGCCGCTCTCCCGCGCGGCCAGCATGCCCTCCACCAGGAACGGCGTGACGGTCTCCACCGTATCCGCCAGGATGTTGAGGATCCTGCGCGTCTGCTGCCAGCCCGCACCGCGCTGCTCCGGCCGCGGCAGCAACAGTTCGGTGAGCACCATGCCCGGGCTGAGGAAGCCGACCTTGACCGGCGTCTGCCTGAGTTCCGCGACCAGGGCCCGCGTGAAGTAGCGCAGCGCACACTTGGTCGCGCCATAGACCGCGAGCGTGGGACGCACCTCGCCGCTGCTGCCGAAGCCCTCCATGTTCCAGATCCAGCCGCCCTGCTGCTGGACCATGCGAGCCACGCAGACCCGGCTGCAGTTCATCAGGCCCAGCACGTTGGTCATGACGGTGGCACGGAAATCCTCCGGTGCCAGCGTGAGGAACGGCGCCTTGCTGCCATCACGTCCCGCGTTGTTGACCCAGATGTCGACGCGGCCGTGCGCGGCCGCCGCCGCATCCCACAAGGCCTCAACCTGCGCGTACTCGGCGACGTCGCAGGGATGTCCGGCGACCCTCGCCTGCGGGAACTCGCCGGTGAGCCGGGCGACGGCGGCATCCACGGCCTCGCGGCCCCGGCTCGATACCGTCACGGCGTGGCCGCGCCGGAGGAACTCCCGTGCCATGCCGAGGCCGATGCCCCGGGTGCTGCCGGTGATGACGATGTTCATGCCGCGCTTCCCCTGTCGCCTGCGGTTGCTCCCGCACCGGCTGCACGGTGCCGCCCGCGCGACGGGTCGTCAAGTCATGGCACACGGGGGCGGCCCACGGCTAAGATCCGCGCATCCCAGCCACGCAGATGCCCGCCATGCCCGAGCGCGCCGTCGTCGCCCCCGGCCCGACCGCCTGCCTGTGCCTGCTGCTGGCACTGGCCGGCATGACGGCGTGGGGCGCGCAGTGGCCGCAGGTCGGAGGCGAAGGCGCCCGCAAGTTCACGCCGCTCACGCAGATCAACGCCGGCAACGTCGACCAGCTGGTGGTCGCCTGGGATTACCACACCGGCGAGATCCAGCGGCGCGGTGATTTCGTCAACGAGTCGGCCAAGGTCGAGCTCAATCCGATCCTGCTGCCACCCGAGGCGGGCGGCCACCTGCTGATCTGCACGCCGTTCAGCCGTGTGGTCGCGCTCGACCCCGCCACCGGCAGCGAGCGCTGGGTGTTCGAGCCCAACATCCGCATCGGCGGCTACGCCACGGCGGGCGATCCGCAGGGGCTGGCGAGCCCGGCCTTCGCCAACTGCCGCGGCGTCGCCTACTGGGCCGACCGGGCGGCCGATCCGGCCGCGGCCTGCAGCCAGCGCGTGCTGCTGGCGACACACGATCTCCGGCTCATGGCGATCGATGCCAGGACGGGCCGGCTCTGCCCGGGCTTCGGCGACAAGGGCATCGTCAACATCGAACCGCTGGTGCTCGCCTCGCGGCCGGCCGCGGCAATCGGCGAGGTGAAATTCCCCGGCCCGCCACTGGTGGTGAACGACGTGGTGGTGGTGGGCAGCACGGTGCGCGACTTCAATCGCGCCGACGCGCCCGCCGGCACCGTGCGCGCCTTCGATGCCCGCAGCGGCGCGGCGCGCTGGAGCTTCGATCCCGTACCGCGCAGTGCCGCCGATCCCGCCCATGCGGGCTGGACGGCGGAGTCCGCGGCCAGCACCGGCGGTGCCAACGTCTGGGGCATGATGAGCGCAGACGAGGCGCGTGACCTGGTGTTCATGCCCACCTCGGGGCCATCACCCGACTACTACGGCGGCACGCGGCCGGGCGACAACCGCTACGCCGACTCCATCGTCGCCCTGCGCGGCGCCACCGGCGAGCTGGTCTGGCATTTCCAGACCATCCACCACGACGTCTGGGACTACGACAACAGCGCGCAGCCGGCCCTGGTGGACCTCACCCGCGACGGCCGCCCCTTCCCGGCGGTCGTGCAGGCGACCAAGACCGGCATGCTCTACATCTTCCACCGCGAGACCGGCGAGCCCTTCTTCCCCATCGAGGAACGGCCGGTCCCGCAGGGCGGCGTGCCGGGCGAACGGCTGTCGCCGACGCAGCCGTTCCCGGTGAAGCCGCCGCCGCTGGTGCCGCAGGATTTCGACGATGCGGACTTCTGGGGCATCACGCCCTGGGAGCGCAACCGGTGCATGGAGTATTTCAAGGGCGCGCGCCGCGGGCCGATCTTCACCCCGCCCTCGCTGGAGGGCACGATCATCGTGCCCTCGACGGCCGGGGGCGTGAACTGGGGCGGCGTGGCCATCGACCCGCTGTCGAAGCTGCTGGTGGTCAACGTGCTGCGCATGGCCCACTACGCGCAGCTGATCCCGCTGGACCAGCTGCGGCAGCCGGCCGGCGGCAGCATCGCCGACAACATGATGGGCGCGCCGGGCGAACTGCGGGGCACACCCTACGCGTTGCGGCAGATGGCGCTCATCGCCCCGCCCGCCTCGCTCTGCACCGCGCCGCCCTACGCGCAGCTCGTCGGCGTCGATCTCGAGCAGGGCAGCATCGTCTGGAAAACGACGCTCGGCACCTGGGACCACAGCCTGCCGCCGCCCATGGCCGGCGCGCCCTTCTCGCTGCCCCTGCCCCTGCAATGGGGCACGCCCACCTTCGGCGGACCGCTCATCACCGCCGGCGGGCTCGCCTTTATCGGCGCCACCGGTGATGAGCGCTTCCGCGCCTTCGACACGCGGAGCGGCCGCGAGCTGTGGAGTGCCCGCCTGCCCACCGGCGCCTTCTCGATGCCGATGTCCTACGAAGTGGACGGCCGCCAGTTCGTGGTGGTGGCCGCGGGTGGCCATGCCTTCGTCTACCCGAAGCCCGGCGACCTGATTCGCGCCTACGCGCTACCCGCCTCCGCCGCGAAACACTAGCGCGCGCTGTCGGCAGGCAGGTTCTCGCGGGCACGGACGCCCTTGCGATAGATGGTGTAAACAATCACCGGGATGTCGAGGACACCGAGCGTCTCGTGAATATGCGGCTCGACGTCACTCCATTGCAGCCCGCCGACGCCGGTGGCAAGCCGCGGCAGCGCAAGGCTGGCAAAGCGCTCGCGGATCGCCAGCTCGCGCAGGTTGCGCAAGGCATGGCTGACGTAGGACACCGTGGCCTTGCCGGGCTTCTCGCCGCGGCCATAGGCGCCTTCCTGCGTGAACAGGCATACGATGCGCCGGCCACCCGGTCCCGCCCATGTCCAGAGCGACCCCGGCCGGGCGTGGGTGGTCTTGCAGTAGTGGCGAAAGTCCTTGTAGAGCGCCGGCCACTGCTCGCGCAGGGCCAGGGCCAGGCCCTGGTGGAAATCGTCGTTCGGCGCCACGCCATGGGCAATGACCTGGGCACCGCTGAGCAGGATGTCTCCTGAAACCTGGGAAATCATGTCGACCTCATCCGTTGAGTCGGCGCGGGCGGCAGAATAGCACGGCCTGCTGCGGTGGCGGCGGCAGCTCGTGCTACAGTCGCCGCGGAATCCACACCATGATCATCGAGTTCCACAGGAAGATGCTGGCGGACCAGGTGCGTTCGGCGGCCTTCGAGGCCGCGCTGCGCCGGGTCATCACGCCCGGCCAGAGCACGGTGGCCGACATCGGCGCCGGCACCGGCCTGCTCGGCTTCATGGCACAACGGCTGGGTGCCCGCGAAGTGCACCTCGTCGAGCAGGGCGAAGTCATCGGCCTCGCGGCGCAGCTGGCCGATGCCAACGCCATCCCCGGGCTGCACTTCTGGCAGGCGCATTCCGCGGACATCCTCGAGCCGCCGCAGGTGGACGTGGTGGTCGCGGAGATCCTCGGCAACCTCGCGCTGGAGGAGAACGCGCTGGAAACGCTGGCCGATGCCCGGCGCTTCCTCAGGGACGGCGGCACCCTGGTTCCGGTGCGCATCGAGCAGTTCGTCGCGCCGGTTGGCAACGCCGCGTTTCGCGAGGAACTCTGCAGCTGGGACCGCGTGCCGCTCGGCCTCGATTTCAGCGCGGCACGCAGGCTGTCATTCGACAACGTCTACGTGCGGCGCATCGTCCCGGCCGACCTGCTGGCCGGCGACTGCGCACGCCGCTGGGACGCGCTCGATTTCGCCAGCGTCACCGACGGCCGGCGGCACGGCAGCGCCCGCTGGACGCTGCCCGCGGCCGTCCGCATCCACGGCTTCGCGCTGTGGTGGGACTGCGAGCTGGTGGCCGGCGTGCGTCTCGGCACCAGCCCATTCGGCCCACCGACCCACTGGGACCAGGTCTACGCACCGGTGGCCGAAGCGCTGGATTGCGCGGCGGGTGACGAGCTGGCCATCGACATCGGCATGGAGACCGGCGGCGGCGAGGCCGGCATCGGCCTGCGCTGGGAAGTCACGCAGCGGCGCGCCGGGCAGGTGATCGCCAGCCACGAGCATGACATCGGCCGCGGCTTCATCGGCTGAGCCGGTCCTGGATGCGCCGCGCCAGCGGCGCGAAGTCGATGGCATCCGAGATCTGCGCCAGGGCGCGCAGCCGGCCGGCATCCAGCACCCGCCAGTGCTTCTGCGAGCGTCGCACCAGGCCCTCGCGATCGAGCCGTTGCAGCATGCGGCTCACGTGCACATAGCTCAACCCTGCCGCATCGGCGATGACATCCTGGCCCGCGGGCAGCTCGAAGCCGTTGCTGTCGGCCAGCTTCACCACCCGCAGCCGCGCCCAGAGTTCCCAGAGCAGGTAGGCCACCCGCTCAAAGGCGCTCATGCGCCCGACGGCCACGAGGTGTGCGCGGATGATGGCTTCTTCATGGGCTTCCGCCCACCAGAACGCGGCACCGATGCGCGGAAACCGCGTCACCAGGTCGAGGACCTCCTCGGCCTTCACCAGCGAATAGCTCATGTCGGTCAGCGCCTGCATGGAATGCCCGGCGCGGGGCGTGACGAACACCGCCGGGTCGCAGAGGTCGCCCGGCAGGTCGAAATTGATGACCTGGCGGCGGCCATCGCTCAGGGTGCGATGGCGAAAGGCCCAGCCCTGGTGGATCAGCAGCGCCGCGGTGACCCGCCCGCCCGGCTCGAGCAGCATCTGGCCGGCCACGCAGTGGCGGCGCTTGCCGCCGAGCGCGTCGAGCGCCGCGATGTCGGCCGGGGCCAGATCCACCACGCTCGCGAGTTTCGATACCAGCGGCGTCGCCATGGCGCGCACTCTCCGGTGGCTGAAGCGCACGGCCCGGCAGTCACCGGCCGCAGGATCACTTGTCGGCATTTATTAACATAAGTTAAGGCGTGCCGCGACGATGGCCGACAAGATGACAGCTCGGGTTCGGTTTCTGTCGCGGAGGAACTTGCCATGATCCAGGAAGGCCAGGCAGTGGTGGCGCCGCCCGAGCGGCTGGTCGGTGCGCGCAAGGACGTGTCGGTCAAGCGCACGGTGCTGGCGGGCACGAAGAAGCAGGCGATGGCGGGCGAGGACCGCCACCGGCTGATCGCCGAGGCCGCTTACTTCCGTGCCGAACAACGCGGCTTCGTGCCCGGCTGCGAGCTCGAGGACTGGCTGGCGGCGGAGCTGGAGATCTGCGCGCTGCTCGATGCCGACGACGACGCCCGGGCCTGAGCCGTGGACCGCCGCATGGAACACCGCTGCGGCAACCGCCACCCGCTGCGCACGCTCGTGGTGCTGTACGCGGCAGGCGGCGCCCCGGTCCGCGGCCACACGCGCGAGGTCAGCATCAGCGGCATGTTCGTCGACGTGGCGTCGGCGCATTTCGTCACCAACAGCGTCATCGACATCGAGCTCACGGTCGCCGGCACCTCGGGGCTGCGCAGCTACCGCTGGCAGGCCATGGTGGTGCGCCGCACCGGCGAAGGCGTCGGACTGATGTTCGACCGCCTGCGGCCACCCGCGGTGGGCCGGCTGATCGCCAACGCCGAAATGGACGACGCCGAGCTGCTGCCACGCATCGTGCCCCTGCGCACCCCGGCCGGCCGGCTGGCCTCGCCGCACTGAGCAGGCCCGGCGGCACCCGGCAGCCGCGCGCTCAGAACCGCCAGGCCACGCCGAGGTTCGGGATCAGGCGCGGCCAGTAATCGACGTCGCGATCCAGCGTCACAGCGGATCCGCTGCCCTGGACCTCGTAGCTGGTGCAGCAGGGATTGCGCCGGGCCAGTGCGTTGGTCAGTTCGAAGAACGCCTCCAGCGTGCTGGCCGGCAGCGCGAAGCGGCGCAGCACGCGGAAGTCGACGCTGTTGTAGTGGCTGAAGCGCACCGCATTGCGCGGGCCGACGTCGGCGATGGCGAGGCCGGTGTCCGGATCGGTGGCGAGGCCCAGCGTGGTGGTGGGCCAGCCGGTGTGGTAGCTGTCGGTCACGGTGAACTCCCAGTGCCGGCCGGCATAGCGCAACCCCGCATTGACGCTGTGGCGCTGGTCCCAGCTGCGCGGCACCTCGCGGCCATCGATGTCGTCGGTGACCCGCGACCAGGCGTAGCCCAGCCACCAGGACCAGGGCCCGTCGCCGCGCCCGCGCAGCAGGGCCTCCACGCCACGCGCCCGGCTCGCCTCGGGCGCCACCCGCACACGGTCGGGCTGCAGCTCCGGCAACAGCTGCAGCGGATCGAACAGGTTCTCGAAATGCGGGCTGACGTGATCGTAGTCCTTGGTGTAGGCCTCGATGCGCAGGTCCAGCCCGTCGGCCAGCGCCTGCTCGAGGCTGACGATCAGCTGATCCGCCCGCTGCGGCTCGTGGAAGGTTTCCACGCCATCCTCGACCTGCAGCTCGTTGACCGCCTGGGACTGCCAGAACCGGCCCCAGGCCAGGCGCAGGCGGCTGCGCGGCGAGAGGTCGTACAGCAGGTTGATGCGCGGGGAGAATTCCTCGGGTCCGCCCGCATCGTCGTAGGTCTGGTCATCCCAGCGCAGGCCGGCTTCGGCGCTCAGCCGCCCGGTCAGCCGCAGGCGGCCGGTGGCATAGAGCGCGGCCTGGTGGCCTTCGGGCGAGGGCCGCAGATCGCGCGCCACGCTGCTGCCGGCATCGCCCGGGAAGGGCCAGCCGGGCAGGTAGCTCACCTCGCTGCGGTAGCGGTACTTGCCGTGGGATTCGCGGTACTCGGCACCGAAGCGGCTGTAGAGACGGTCACCGTGGTGCTCGACATCGAGGCGGGCCATCACCACGTCGAGGTCGCGGTCGTCCTCCAGCCAGCCGAGCTGCTGGCCGGGCTGGTCCAGCGTGCCGGAGCGGCGGCTCTCGATATGGGTGAGCGCCAGCAGCAGCCGGCTCGACAGCGCATCGGCCCAGTCCTGCTGCCAGCCGGTCCAGACATACTGGTTCTGGTACCTGGCCGAGGTCCGCTCGCTGTGATCCGAGGTGTTGCCGCTGATTTCGTCGCTGGATGACAGCAGGCCGGCGAGCAGCGTGGTGCCGGGGGCGACAGCGTAGCTCACCCGGCCGAGCAGGTCGTGATACTCGACGCTGCCGACATCGCCTTCGGCGAAATCGGCGAGCAGCCCCAGGTTGCTGCGCCGGGCCGAGGCCAGCCACTGGCCGCGCCCGTCGTCGAAGCGGCCCGCGCTCAGCCCGTTCAGGTGGAACAGCGACAGGCCCAGCACGGTGTAGCGGTCCTGCGGCGGCGTCAGCGGCGTGATGTCGATGACGCCGCTCATGCGGTCGCCGTGGTTGACGGTGAAGCCGCCGGAGGAGACATCGATGGCGCCGATGGCCTCGGCATCGAACACGCTCACCGGCGCCAGGAAGTTCTTCAGGTGGAAGGGCTCGTTCAACGGCAGGCCGTCGAACACCATCAGCACCTCGTCGTATTCGCCACCGCGCAGGTGCGTCTGCGCCGAGAGCCCCGAGGAAGCCGAGCCGGGCAGCCGCTGCACGGCGCGCAGCGGCTCGTCGGCCAGCTTCGGCAGGGCCTGCAGGTCCGCCTGGCTGAGGAACACATGCGGATCGGCCTCGCTGCCCGCCAGGGCGTAGCGGCTGGTGGTGACGACGATCTCCGACAGCGCGGGCACCGCCGCGGCCGGCTCAGCCGCGGGTGGAGCCGCCGAGGCGCCCGCTGCCACGCCCGGCCCGCGGGTCACCGCCCAGGCGCCGGCACCGACATCGACCAGCACCAGGCCATGCGCCGCGAGCACCTCGCGCGCCGCGGCGATGCCGCCGCCGGCGGGCTCCGCCAGCACCCGCAGCTGCGGCGTCACCAGCTCGCTGCTGAAGATGATGTTGAGGCCCTGCGCCTGGAACTCGCGCAGCACGTCCTGCAACGGCCGTCCGGCCAGCGGCGCGCCCAGCGCCAGCGAAACCCACAGCAGCGTCGCCGCCAGCAGGGCGGTGCGGGCGCGCCCCGCAGCCACGCAAGAAGGAATCCCCATGTCCCTGCCGGTTCCCGGCCCAGCGCCAGTCGCTGCGGCGCAAGTCTAGCCGAGTTCCTGCAGCGGACCGCAGCGTGCAGAAAAAAGGGCGGCGATCCAGGGGGAGAAGATTGCCGCCCACAATATCGGGCGAAGGTGGAGCCACACCGTCAGGCTGCTCCGGGGATCGGGGAGTCGCCGCCGGTCAATCGCCCGAATTCGAACGCACGTGCAGCTGGCCCGGCACCTCGCTGTACTGCAGCCCCGTGGTCACCAGCACCGCCGCCAGCGCCTGCTCGGGGCTGAGGCCCTGCACCGAGCCGTGCAGCACCACCTCGCGCGCCGCCTGCTCGGCGGCCGGGGAATCGAACACCAGGTCGCGGCCGGTCTCGCGGCTCACCCAGCCGAGGAACTCGATCAGCGGCCGGTCCTGGATGTCGTACAGCGGCGCCACCGCGTGCACCCAGGCCCAGTCGGCACCCGAGCGCGACACGGGCTCGCGGCTCACCGTGCCATCCGCGCCGAGCGAGACCTGCTCGCCCGCCACGCCCTGCAGCACGCGGTCGCCGGAGAGGAGCCGTACCTGGCCCTCGCGCACCCGCAGTCGCAGGCCCTGGTCGGAAACACGCGTCTCGTACTGCGTGCCGAGGTGCTCGACGCTGCCGAAACGGGTGGCGACCACCAGCCGGGACGCTGCCGTGCCCGGCGGCCCGGAATCCAGGTAGAGCGCGCCGTGCCGGAGCTCGACACGATCGGCGGCGACGATGGCGAGTTCGCTGTGCTGGTCCAGGCGCAGGCTGGCGCCGCCGAGTTCCAGCGCCAGGCGGCCACCGGCGCCGGTGCGCAGGTCGCTGCCGGCCCGCAGGGGCTGTCCCGCACGGGCACCGACCCGCGTGGCGAGCCAGCCGGCCGCGGTGAAACCGGCCGGGCCTTCGACGCGCGCCACGGTCGCCAGCACCGGACCCGAGGGCAGCAGGCGCGGCACCACCACCAGCACGGCGAGGCCCGCCACTGCCGCTGCAGCCGCCAGCGTCCAGCGCTGGCGCCGGCGGCGCGCGCGCTGCGCGACGACGGCTCGCCACTCGACCTCCACCACGCTGCGCACCGCCTCGCGCAGGCGCGCGTCGGGCTGCGGCCGGGCACCGGCCTGGCGCACCAGGCCGCCCAGGCTGCTGTCGTCGGCTTCGCGATCGATGTGCCGTCGCTCACTCATGGGTTCATCCTCCGGGATTCTCGCCGGCGATGATCTCCGCTGCCCGCGCGGCGCCGAAGACCTGCTCGATGGCGTCGCGGAATGCCACCCGGGCCCGCGCCAGCAGCGATTGCGCCGCCGTGGTGCCCACGCCCATGCGGGCGCCGATCTCCTCCACCGACAGGCCCTCGACGTACTTCCACTCCAGCGCATCGCCGTAGCGCGCCGGCAGCCGGTCCAGCACCGCGCGCACCAGCGCGGCGGTCTGCCCCCGGCCGTAGTGCTGCTCGGGCCGCTCCTCGTCCGGGGCCTGGATGGCATCGAGCGCCGCCTGCACCGCCGGGCTGTCGTCGATCAGCACCACGCGCTCGGTGTGGCGGCGGTTCTCCCGCAGGTAATCGGCGATCTGGTGGCGGCAAATCTGGCAGATCCAGGTAAACAAGGCAGCTTCCCCGCGAAAGGTATCGAGCCTGCGCATCACCTTGCACAGGGTGGCCTGCACCACTTCCTGGGCAACGTCCGCATTGCCGTTGAGCCGCGGCAGGGCGAAGCGGTACAAGCGGGCGAAATACTCGTTGAAGAACTCACTGAAGGCCCGCTCGTCGCCAGCCAGCATGCGACGCAGCAGTTGCTGTTCATCCTGCAAGTCGTGCTCCACTCGCCGTCCTGCTGTCATGGGTTTAGACGATGGCACCGCGGCGGATCAACCGCCGCACAGGTGCTCCGGCGGCATCATTACATAGTCCGGCGCGACGGTTGCGCGGGGCCGATTGATCACTCTGGCTGTGGACGTCAAAAGCCCGAAGGATCGCAATGCCGGCGCCAGCACCGCTCTGGCATCGAAGGGATTCATGCTGGACTTTCAAGACGTTGCCGAACCCCCGCCCGCCCCGGAGCCGATCTGGGCCCTGCGGAGCGCCCTCCCTCCCTCTCCGGGCGCCTTCCTCTCCGGACCACAGGCTGCCGACCGCGCCGAACTGGAAGCCTTCGTCGGCGCCGCCTTTCGCCGGCAGCACGGGGCCACGGTGCGCGCCTACCTGCCGGTGCTGGTCGGCCTGCGCGATGCCGCCGGCGGGCTGGCCGGCGTGGCCGGCTACCGGCCCGGCGCCGAAGGACCGCTGTATCTCGAGCAGTACCTGGCCTGGCCGGTCGAGGACATCATCGCCAGCCGGTTCGGCGCCGGCGCCATTGCCCGGACGGCGATCGCCGAGATCGGCAACTTCGCCTGCCGCGACTGCGCCACCGCCGCGACCATGGTGGGCGTGCTGGCCAAACTGCTGCGCGAGCGGCGCCACGACTGGGTGGTGTTCACGGCCACCCGCACGGTGCGCGGCATCATGCACCACATGGGCCTGCGCCTGACCGAGCTCGCACTGGCGCAGCGCAGCCAGCTCGTCGCCGCCGACGACTGGGGCCGCTATTACGACAAGGACCCGCGCGTGATGCTCGGTTACGTGCCCTCATGGGACCCGGCGATCGGGCGTACCGGCCGCAGCTGACGATGCGCAACCTGGCCGATGCCCTGCACCGCGCGCTGGCGGGCTTTCCGCCCGGCGCGACGGCGCTCATCGATGCCCGCGGCACGCTCGACGCCCGCGAGCTGCTCGACGAGGTTTCGCGCGAAAGCCGCTGGCTCGCCGCCTCTGGTGCGCAGCGCTTCGGCCTGCTGGCCGACAACGGGCGGGGCTGGGCGATCACCGATCTCGCCCTGCTCACCGCGGGCCGGGCCATGGTTCCCCTGCCGCAGCACTTCGGGGCCCGGCAACTGCGCCATGCGCTGGACAGCGCCGGCGTGGATGCCGTGCTCAGCGACGAGCCGGGCCGCCTGCTGGAGCTCGAAGCCGGCTTCGCCATCCGCGGGCAGCGCGCGGGCACCGGCCTGACGCTGCTCACGCGGGAGCGGGACCGGCTGGCAGCGGTCGCCTTGCCGCCCGGCACGCTCAAGGTCACCTACACCTCGGGCAGCACCGCCGAACCGAAGGGGGTCTGCCTGACCGGCGAGCACCTCGCCGCGGTGGCGGCTTCCATTGCCGGCGTCGGCCGCCGGCTCGGCCTGCGCCGCCACCTCTGCGTGCTGCCGCTGGCCACGCTGCTGGAAAATGTCGCTGGCCTGCATGCGGCCTGGCTCGCCGGGGCCTGCTGCGACCTCGGCGCGGCCGCGGCCGGCGCCATCGCCCGGGGCTCGCTCACTCCCGGCATCCTGCTGGCGGAGATCGACCGCGCGGCGCCCGAGAGCCTGATCCTGGTCCCGGAGCTGTTGCGCATCCTGGTCGCGGCCACCGGACAGGGCTGGACCGCGGCCGGCGCGAAGTTCATCGCCGTGGGCGGCGCCCGGGTCGCTCCAGGGCTGCTGCAGCAGGCGACGGAGGCCGGGCTGCCGGTGTTCGAGGGCTACGGCCTGAGCGAATGCGGCTCGGTGGTCTGCCTCAACCTGCCGGGCGCCTCGCGCCCCGGCACGGCGGGCCGGCCGCTGCCGCACGCCGCGGTGCGCGTCGATGCGCGCGGCGAGATCCACGTCGCCGGCAGCATCATGGCCGGCTACGTCGGTGATCGCGCCGCGCCGGCCGAGGTGGCCACCGGCGACCTCGGCGAACTGGACGAGGCGGGTTACCTGCGCGTCAGCGGCCGCATCAAGAACCAGATCATCACCTCGCTCGGGCGCAACCTGTCGCCGGAATGGATCGAGAGTGAACTGTGCGCCGAGCCGGCCATCGGCCAGGCGGTGGTCTTCGGCGAGGCGCGCGAGCGCCTGGTGGCGCTGCTGGCGCCGGCGCACGCGGGCCTGCCCGCGGCGGCGGTGGCGGCGGCCGTCGAACGCGCCAACCTGCGCCTGCCCGCCTACGCGCGGGTCTCCCGCCACCACCTGCTGCGCGAGCCGCTCAGCGCAGCGGCCGGGCTGCTCACCGCCAACGGGCGCCCGCGGCGCGAACGCATCCTCGCGCAGCATGGCGCCATCATCGAATCACTCTGCCTGGAGGATGAACGTGCCCACCTCACTGCCTGAACGACTCGGCCTGGCGACGCAGCGGGAGCGCGAGTTCCTGCTGTCGGCGGGCCCGATCCGCGACGCGCTGGCCGGCGTCATCACCCTGCCCCGCTACCTGGCCTTCCTCGGCGAGGCGTACCAGCACGTGCGCCACACGGTGCCGCTGCTGATGGCCGCCGGCAGCCGGCTGCCGCCGCGCCTCGGCTGGCTGCAATCGCGGGTGCTCCACTACATCGAGGAGGAAGCCGGCCACGACGCCTGGATCCTCGACGACATCCGCACCGCCGGCGGCGATGCGCAGGCGGTGCACGATGCCTGGCCCCACCCGGCGACCGACGCGCTGGTGGCCCGCGTCTACGACCAGGTGCAGCGGCGCAACCCCGTGGGCATCTTCGGCATGGTGCATGTGCTGGAAGGCACCAGTGCCGCGCTGGCGCTGCAGGCCGCCGACTGCATCCAGGCGACGCTCGGCCTGCCCGACAGCGCCTTCCGCTACCTGCGCAGCCATGGCGAACTCGACCGCGAGCACGTCCGCGACCTGGAGGCGATCCTCGTCCGCCTCGGCGACGCCGACGACCAGGCGGCCGTCATCGGCTGCGCGCGCAGCGTGTACTGGCTCTACGGCCACATGTTCCGGGCCCTGGACGAGATCCGGGCGCCCATGGCGGCCGCGCCACGCGAGGCGAGCGCATGAACCTCGGCCAGGCACGGGTGCTGGTCACCGGCGGTGCCGGCGGCATCGGCTCGGCCATCGCCGCGGAACTGCTGGCCGCCGGCGCCCGGGTGATGCTCGCCGACGTGAACGGCGAGGCGCTCGATGGCGTCGCCGGCAGACTCGGCGCGGCCGACGGCTGCCTCGCCACGGCGGTCGCCGATCTCACCGACACGGCGAGCCGCGCCAGGCTCTGCCAGCAGGCCATCGCCTGGGGCGTGAACGTCGTGGTGAACAACGCCGGCGTCAGCCACTTCGGCCTGCACGAGGAGCTGACGCCCGCGCAGCACGCGCAGACGCTGTCCATCAACATCCTGGCACCCATGCTGCTGGTGGCCGAGCTGCTGCCCCACCTGAAGCAGCAACCGCAGGCGCAGCTGCTCAACATGGGCTCGGTGTTCGGCCATATCGGCTACCCGGGCTACGCCGCCTACTCGGCCAGCAAGTTCGCGCTGCGCGGCTTCAGCGAGGCGCTGCGCCGCGAGCTGGCGGACAGCCGCGTGCGGGTGCATTACCTGGCGCCGCGCGCCACGCGCACGCCGCTGAATTCCGCGGCGGTGACCCGCATGAACGCCGAGCTGCACGTGGCCATGGACCCGCCGGCAGTCGTCGCCCGCGCCGTGCGCCGCATCCTGCAGCGCGAAATCCCGAGCGCGGTGATCGGCTGGCCCGAGAAGCTTTTCGCGCGCGTGAATGCGCTCCTGCCTGGCGTGGTGGATGGCGCCATCCGCCGGCAACTGCCCGTGATCCGCCGCCATGCGCGCCGGCAGGACACGCCATCCATGGCCGCCACGGCGGCCCCGAACCCCGGGAGTCACCCCGCATGAACCCTCGCCCGCTCCTCGCCCTCGCCCTGCTGGCCCTTGCCGCGATGCTGGTCCTGCCCGGGGGCGCTGCGCGCGCCGACGCCGCCTTCGACGCCGAATTCGACGCCGTGCGCGACGCCTGGGCCACCGCTCGTTACCAGTTGCCCGCAGACCAGCAGGAGGCGGCGTTCAAGCAGCTGATGGCGCGGTCGGCGGCGTTCGCGGACCACAACCCGCAGCGACCCGAGGCCCTGATCTGGGACGGCATCGTGCAGAGCACCTACGCCGGGGTGAATGGCGGCCTCGGCGCCCTCGGCCCTGCCCGGCGTGCGAAGGCCCGCTTCGAGGCGGCGCTGGCCATCGACGAGCGCGCGCTCGATGGCTCGGCCTGTACCAGCCTCGGCACCCTGTACCACAAGGTGCCGGGCTGGCCCATCGGCTTCGGCAATGACGACAAGGCGCGCCAGTACCTGGAGAAGGCGCTGGCAATCAGTCCCCGGGGCATAGACCCGAACTACTTCTACGGCGAGTTCCTCTACGACGAGGGTGACTATGCCCAGGCGCTCCGCTACCTGGAGGTCGCGCAGCAGGCGCCCCCGCGGCCTGGCCGCGAGCTGGCCGATTCGGGGCGCCAGGCCGAGATCAGCGCGCTCATCGGCAAGGTGCGCAAGAAACTGCACTGAAGGAGCCGCGGCAGCCGCGTCTCAGTCGCGCTCCACCGAATAGACCAGGTCGAGCGACTGGTCCTCGCCGCTCGAGGCCTCGATGCTGAGATGGCGGTTGAGGCGGTAGCGCGCCATCACGGTACCGATCTGGTTGAACAGCCCGTAGCTGAAGCGCAGGTAGAGGTCGGAACCCAGCTGCTTGCCGGCCACCACCTGGGCCTCGTTCAGCGCCCCGCCCTCCACGCCGAGCTCATCGAGCGTCACGGCACTGCCGATCGCCTGCGTCAGCGGCGAGGTCTGCTGGATGCCCAGCGCCAGCGCCGCGCCGGCCACCGCCGACTGGTCGTTCTGGCTGCCGCCCTGCATGGGATGGCCGGCGATGAGATAGGAGATCGCATCCGCCTGCGACATGGCCGGGTCGGAGAACACCTGGCTCTGCGGCCGGCTCGCCGTGCCCGACAGCTGGATGCCGGCGGTGACGCTGCGCCCCTCGTAGTCCACGCGCCGGCTGGCGCGGATATCCACCGCCGGATCGTCCAGCGGCCCGGAGAAGCCCAGCGTGCCGCGCTCGATGACCAGCTCCTTGCCATAGGCGCCGAAGCGGCCCTCCTTCAGATGCAGCACGCCGAAGCCGCGCGGCGTGCCATCCGGCGCCTGGGAGACCTTGAGGGTGCCTTCCACCAGGGTGTCGAGGCCGAAGCCCTCGATGTGCACCTTGCGGCCGAGCTCGATCTCGATCTCCCCGCCGATGACGGTGCCGATCGCGGATGCATCGGCGCGCGGCGGCCGGTCGCGCACCACGGCGTCGCGCGACGGCGATACCGCACTCTGCGGCAGCTCCCGCACCACGATCTCCGCCTGCGGGATGACGATGCGGCCCGAGCCGGCCAGGCTGCCGGGCGCGAAGTCCAGCCGCAGCTCCGGTGATACCTGCACATGGCGGTCGGGCAGGCGCACCGCATCCACGCGCTCGCCGCGCACGCGCAGCCAGCCCCGCGGCCCGCCCGCGGCCAGCGGCTGCAGCTCGCCATCGATGCCGAGCCTGCCGCCGGCCATGGCACTGCCGTCGATGCGCAGCGTCTCGCTGCCATCACCCAGTAGCGCCAGCTCGATGGCCTCGAGCTTCACGCCGAGATCCGGCAGGGCGACCGTGCCGTCACGCAGGCGTGCGGCGCCGGCAAGCCGCGGCGCGCGCAGACTGCCGCTCGCCTGGACATCGAGCGTCACCCGTCCCGTCACCTCCGACATATCGACGTCGCCGGCCAGCAGCGGCACCAGCGGCGCGATGTCCGGGAGGCCACCGGTGAGCTGTGCCTCCAGCGGAGCGTCGACGCCCGGCAGCCCCAGCATGCGCGCCTGGGCGGAGAGCTGCAGGCCCTCCTGGCCCTGGATGCTGAAGCGCAGCTCTCCGGCCTGCGGCGCCAGGCTGGCGTCGGCCTCGACCACCGGCAGCGTGGTGACCAGCGGCTCGTCGCCGCCGGTGTAGTAGACCGTGGTGCCCTGCTGCCGCCAGTGCAGCTCGGCGCGGGCGCCGTCCGCCGCCAGGCTCGCGAGCAGATCCGCCTGCGCGCGGCCGGTGACGGCCAGGTCCTCGCCCAGCCAGCGGTTGAAGCGCGCCAGGTCCAGCTCGCGCAGCCCGGCCGCAAGCACCGCCTCGCGCGGCGTCCAGTGCGCGCGGCTGATGCAGAGCGAGCTGGGCGCCTGCTCCCAGCAATGGGCGCCGACTTCGGCCTGGGTCGCGGCGAGCACCAGCTCGGGTTCGCCCGCGAGGCGCCAGGTTCCGGCCGCATCGGCGGTGATCGATGCGGCCTCGAGCCGGTGGCGCAGCGCCGTGCCGTCCCAGCGCCCCTCGCTGGCCAGCGTCAGCGCCACCGGACCGCCGCGCAATGCCGCGTGCAGCCGGTGCGCATCCAGCGTGCCATCGACCCGGGCCTCGAGGTCGCCCAGCGCCTGGTCGCCGCTGCGGATGCCGCGGGCGTCGAGGTCCAGGTCCGTCTGCTGGCGGCGATCGACCTGCAGCCGCAGCTCGGCCTCGGCCACGCTGTTCCCTTCGAACACCAGCGAGCGCGCCTGCGCCTGCAGGCTGACCACCGGACGCAGCCGCGTGCCCGCCAGGGTCGCATGGCCCGCCAGCCGGCCCGCGAGCCCCGGCCAGAGCAGCGCCAGGTCCGGTGCATCGAACGCGAAGCGGCCGGCCAGCCGCGTGCCGATGCTGCCGTGGGCATCGAGGTGATTGGGGCCGGCACGCAGGGCGAGCCTGTCGAAGCCCAGCGTGCCATCGGCATAGCTCAGCACCCCGGTTCCGGCCAGCGGCCGGCCCATGAGGCGGCCCTGCAGCTGCACGATATCCAGGCGCAGCGGCAGCTCGGGCGCCATCGCCAGCCGCAACCGGCCGGAGAGGCGGCCATCGAGACCGGGGCGGAAGGCGGCGGTATCCACCTCGCGGGCGATGATGTCCAGGCGCAGCCGCGGGCCCGCGGCGGCGCCGGCGGCCGGCAGGTCGACGACGCCGCGGGTGGCCAGCCGGCCGCTCGCGCCCTCCATCCTGGCCTGCTCGATGACGACCTGGCTGGCGTTGCCATGGGCCCGCGCCGTCGCGGCCAGCGGCGGCAGCAGGGCACCCGCCAGCTGCGCCTGCAGCGTGGCCTGCCAGTCGTCCAGCACTCCCGAAAGGCCGAGCTGCCCGGCGCGCGCCTCGACCCGCCCCAGGCCCGGCAGCTCGCGCGCCAGCGACGCCCAGCTCGCGCTGGCCACGAGGCGTGGCTTCGTCGCCAGGTCATGCAGCGTCGCCAGCACGGTGACCGGCTCCGGCACGCGGATCGCCTGCGCCACCCGCAGCTCGTCGAGGTTGCCCTGCACGGTGCCCGCACCCGACAGCTGCTGCGCCGGCAGGCTCCAGCCGAGACGCGCCTGCAGCGGCAGCGGCGCCCGCAGCTCCGCCTGGCCGGCCAGCTGCACGACCAGGCCGGCGAACTCCCCGCGCGCCTGCTTCAGCAGCAGCTGCGAGCCGCGCAGGCGAGCCGAGGCATGCAGCCCGGTGAGCGTCCAGGATTCATCGCCGCGGCGAATTTCCAGCGTCGCCACCGCAAGCTGTCGCAGCCGCAGCGGCACCGGCGTGCGCAGTGTGGGCATCAGGAACGGTTCATCCGGGCCGGGCGGGGGCAGGTCCACCGCCACGCGCCCCGCCGCCAGCCGGTCGGCCTGCAGGCGGCCGCGGAGCAATGCCGACGGGCGCAGCACCAGCTCGAGCTGCTCGACGCGCACCGCCAGCCCCCCGGCGCGGATCTCCATGCGCCCGACGCGCAGCCCGCCGGCCAGGCTGCCGTCGACATCCTGCAAGGCCAGCACGCCGCCGCTGAACGCCTCCGCCCGCTGCGCCAGCCAGCGGGCACCCGCGCTGGTGCCGGTGAGCAGCAGCACGCCGCCGGCCAGCACGGCCACCAGCAGCAGCAACAACGCGGCCAGCCAGCGGCCGATCACAGGTCGGGCCCCAGGGTGACGTGCAGGCGCCAGCTGTCCGGGGCATCCTTGTCCAGCGGGACGGCGATGTCGACGCGTATCGGGCCGAGCGGTGAATACCAGCGCAGGCCGCCGCCGACGCCGGTCTTCAGCGTCAGGCCGGAGAAGTCGTCGAAGGCGTTGCCGGAATCGATGAACGCCGCCACCGACCAGTTGCCCCAGACACGCTGGTCCACCTCGGCGCTGCCGACCAGCTTGTGGCTGCCGCCGACCACCAGGCCCTGGTCGTCGGTGGGACCGAGCGATTCGTAGTCATAGCCGCGCACGCTGTAGTCGCCGCCGACGAAGTAGCGCACCGAGGCCGGCAGGGTGCGGAACTGGTCCATGAGCGTGGCGCCCGCCTCGGCGCGCAGCAGCAGGCGCCCGCCCGGCCAGACGGGCACGATCAGCTTGCCGAAGATGTCCGCCTGCAGGAACTCGGAATCCGAGCCGATCAGCTCCGTGGTGCCGCTGACCTTGAAGCTGAAGCGATGGCCCTTGTCGGGGCGGGTGATGGCCGGGCTGTTCGGGAAGGCATGGGTCCAGCTCAGGCCGGGGATCAGCAGGAACTCGCGGCTCTTGTCGTCGGCGATGGTGTATTCCTCGACGCTGGCATCGATGAACCGCGTCTCGATCCAGTCCGCGGGACGTCGCCGGAACTCCTTGAGCCCGATCTTGTAGGTGTCGGCGCGCTTGGACGCGGTGTCCTCGTACTTGAAGCCCGCGTCGATGCTCAGCCACTCGACGCGCGGGTCCCGGCGCGGCAGCCGATAGCTGACGCCGACGATCGACTCCACTTTCGACAGGTCCATGCTGCTGTCGAACTGGTGGCCGGACTCGTTCAGGCGGCGGTTGGTGTAGCCGGCGCGGAACTTCAGGCCCTTGTCCGTGGAATAGCCGGTGCCCAGGGTATAGACCTGCCGCTTGGCGGCCGCGAGCGTCACCGAGACGGGCACCGTCAGGTCCGGCGGTGGCTGGGGGCTGGTGCGCAGGTCCACCGAGGAGAAATAGCCGGTGGCGAGCAGGGCGTTGTAGAAATCGCTGACCTTGGTGCCGTCGTAGGCATCGCCGGGCCGGAAATCGACGAAACGCTCGACCAGGTCGGGGCGCACCACGTCCTGGTGGAAGGTCACCGCGCCGAAGTGGTATCGCGGCCCGGAATCGTAGTGCAGCACGATGTCCGCGGCGTTCTCCCGCGTGTAGATGTCGATGCGGCTCTCGGGAAAGCGGGCGGCGAAGTAGCCGCGCTGCCGGGCCAGGTCACCCAGGGCCTTCTTCAGGCGCTCGTAGTCGGCATGGTCCAGCTGGTCGCCGGGCGCCAGTTGCCCGGACCTGAGCAGCCGCTGGAATTCCCGGTCGCCGGCCGCCTCGCCGGTCACCGCCACATCGACCTTGCGCAGCCGCACCGGCTCGCCGGGCTCGATGCCGATGTTCACCAGCCAGCAGCCGGACTTCACGCTGCTGTCGATGCGGATCGTCGGGTTGTAGTAGCCGTAGGCCTCCAGCGCCTCGCGGATTTCCGGGTCGGCCTTGCGTGTCAGCCGCCGCACCCGCCAGGAGGGCGCATCGCAGGCCGTTGCGGCGAGCGTCAGATGCGCCATGACGTTGTCGCGCAGCTTGCCGCGCACGCCGCTGACCTCGACCTTGGCCGGGGCGGCGGTCCAGGCAAGCAGGAGGCAACAGAAGAAACCGGTGGCGGCTCGCGGCGGAAGCATCTGCAGCCAGCATACCCGCTGGCCCGGCCGCCGACACCGTTGACCCGGCTCCCACGCTTGGGTTAACTGCCGCCATGATGCACATGTCATCGCGGCCGGCGCGCCTGCTGGCGTGGCTGGGCCTGTTCGCCGCCTCCGCGGCCGGCGCGAACACCGTGCCGGGCTGGTCCCGCCTGGAGTTCGTCGCCGCGAAGTTCTTCATGACGGCCCGGGCCGATGTCGAGGTGCGCCGGCTGCCCGCGGCCGAAGTCACCCCGGCGCTGCTCGCCACGCCCGAGGGTCGTCCGGTGCAGCCCGGCAGCGAGGTGCTCGAGCTGGTCTACCGGGCGAGCGGCTTCGGCCGCGAATCGGTCACCACGCTGTGGGCCGACCCGGCCAGCGGCGCCACCCTGCAGAGGACCGAACTCGACAGCGGCAGCCGCCAGCGCTGGCGCAGCTACCGCTTCACCGACATCGGCGCCTACCACTTCAGCCGCTGGCCGGCCACCGACGCCGAGAAGCCCTTGCCGCCGGAACGCTGGACCGAGCGCACGCAGGGGTTGCGCGCCTACCCCGCCGCGGCCGTGGGCCAGGCCGTGACCGAACCGACCATGCTGCTGTGGCTGGCAGCGGCCGGCGACTACCAGCGCGCCGGCGACCGCGGCGAAGTGCTGACCTTCTCGCGCAAGCGCGTGAACCGCGTCACCATCGAGGTCACCGGCCGGCGCGCCGTCCGCGTGGACTTCGAGGAACGCTCGGCCACCGGCAGCCGCCAGAGGAAGGACAGCGTGGATGCGATCGTCATGCGCATCCGCGGCCAGCCCATCGACGCCGGCGCCGATGGCGACGAGGACTTCGAGCTGCTCGGCCTGCGCGGCGACCTCGAGCTGCTGGTCGATCCGGTCGCCCGGCTGCCGCTGCAACTGAGCGGCAACGTGAAGATCGCCGGCCACGTCACGGCACGCCTGCGCCGCGCCCGGCTCCGCTGAACGGCACCTGCGCCCCGCGTGAACTGCCGCACGGAGCCGTTGACCGGCTTGCGGCATCCTTGCGTTCTGTCAAAAGGACCGGACGCCGGCGGGCCAGCCCCTGACCCGCCGCGACCCGGCCAGCCGTGGCAGGGAGCAAGGGCGCGTGGACTTCTGGCGGTTTGCGGACCAGGACAGCCTCGGAGGGATCATCGCCCTGATCCCGTCGCTTGCCCGTTCACCGGCCTGGCTGGTCGCCATCGCCGGCTGCCTGCTCCTCGCCTTCCTCGTCTGGCGCACCATCCGTGCCCTGCAGGCGCGGCTCACCCGGGCCGGCACGGCAGTCCGCGACGGCGAAGCGCGCAACCGCGCGGTCGTCGACGCCATGCTCGATGCCCACCTCGTCGTCGACCGCCGCGGCATCGTCAGCAGCTTCAACCCGGCCGCCGAGGAAGTCTTCGGCTGGCCGGCCGCGGAGATCATCGGCCAGCCGGTGAGCCTGCTGATCAACGACGGCGGCCTGGCGGCGCGCCAGGACTGGAACCAGCGCAGCGACTGGATGGCGGCCCAGCCCCGCACGCGCCGGCGCTGGGTGCATCCGCGTGCCGGGCGCCGGCGTGACGGCACGCTGTTCCCGCTGGAGATTTCCATCAGCGACTTCAGCGTGGATGGCAGGCAGCTGTTCAGCTGCACCATTCGCGACCTGAGCGCGCGCTGGGACCAGGAGGCGCGGCTGCGGCGCCTGGCGGCGGCGATCGAATGCGCCGGCGATGCCATCGCCATCATGGGTGCCGACCAGCGCATGCAGTACGTCAACGCGCAGTACGAGCGCCAGACCGGCTACCTGCGCGACGAGGTGCTGGGCCAGAAGCCGGGCCACGGTGGCGACGCCGACGAGGTCTATGCCGGCATCCGGGACGCCGTGGGCCAGGGCTGCGCCTGGACCGGCCGGGTCCGCAGCCATCGCCGCGACGGGTCCAGCTACGACGAGGAGCTGACGGTGACGCCGGTGCTCGATGCCGGCGGTGCGCTGTCGGCCTATGTTGCGGTGCTGCGCGACGTCACCCGGCGCATCGAGGCGGACCTCGAGCGGCACCGGCTGGCCGAAGCGCTGCGCCACTGCGCCGACAGCATCGAGATCATCGATGCCCAGGGGCGCATCGTCTACCTGAACGCCGCCTGCGAGGCCAGCACGGGCCAGCGCCTGGACGAGGTGCGGGGCAGCCGCCCGGAAGCGCTGCGCGACTTCGGCGCCGACGCCGCGAGCTACGAGGACATGCTGAATACCGTCTTCCGCGGTGGCCGCGCCTGGTCCGGCACACTGAAGGTCATCACCGCGGATGGCGAGCTGCGCGAGGAGGACACGACCGTCTCGCCGATGCGCGACGACCGTGACCGCATCACCGGCTACATCGTCGTCAAGCGCGATGCCGCGGAACGCCGCCGCCTTGAGGCCCAGGCCCGGCAGCGCGACAAGCTGCACACCATCGGCGAAATCGCCGGCGGCATCGCCACCGGGATCGGTGACCCGCTGCGGGCCATCGGCGAGCGGCTGCAGAGGCTCGAGCGCGCCTTCGGCGGCCTCGATGCCCTGCTGGCGGACCTCACCGCCCTCGCGGGCGACAGCAGGCCGGTGCCTCCCGCCACGCTGGCCGGCTGCCTGCAGCGCGCGGATGCCGACTTCCTGCGCCGCGAGATCCGCGGCATGCTCGCGCAGTCCGGCGAAGGCCTGGAACGCGTGGCCGGCATCGTCGAGGCCATGCGCGAGATCGCCGGCACCAGCCACGGCGACGAGAAGACTGCGGCCGACCTCAACCGCACCATCCGCAGCACCGTCACCGTGGCCACCGCCGAGTGGGAACCGGTGGCGGAGCTGCACGCCGACCTCGATCCGCGGCTGCCGCCCGTGCGCTGCGTGGTGGCCGACATCAGCCTGATGCTGCTCGACCTGCTGGTGACCTGCGCCGGCGCCATCGCCGCCGGCAATGCCGGCGGGCTGCGCGGCAAGGGCATCATCACCGTGGGCACCCGCCATCTGGGTGACTGGGCAGAGATCCGCATCGGCCATACCGGCCACGGCCTGTCGCCGGAGGCGCGCCGCGCCCTGTTCGACCGGCGTGTCGGGCCGGAGAATCCGGTGCTGGCGATGGCGCACGAGGTCGTCGTGCAGAAGCATGGCGGCAGCATCACGCTGGACACCGGTGGCGCGGCGCACCACGGCGTGGTGGCGGAGTTCATCATCCGCCTGCCGCTGGAGGCCGGCGCCGGCAGCTCGCGCACGGCGGCCTGAGTCCCGGCCGGCGTCTGTTCAAAGACGCGGCCGAAGCAGATAATCCCCGCCGTTGTCGTGTGCGCCCCACGGGGGAGGAAGATCCATGAAGACATGGCGGCTGGCCGTTGCGACGGCGGCGATCGCGTTCATTGCAGCCTGCAGCAGTCCCGAAGGCGACTGGAAGAAGGCCGAAGCCGAGAACACCGAAGCGGCCTACCAGGCCTTCCTCGACCGGCACCCCGAGGGCGAGTGGGCGCAGAAGGCCCAGGCCCAGCTCGACGCCATCAAGGACACCCGCGACTGGGAGAACGCCCAGAGCGCCGATGCCATCGAGGGCTACAACAACTACCTGCTGGCACACCCGACCGGCGCCCACATGGGCGAGGCGCGCCAGCGCATCTCGGACCTCGAGACCGAGGCGGCCTGGCAGACCGCGCAGTCCGCGGGCACCCGCGAAGCGATCGAGGACTTCCTCATCCGCTATGCCGATGCGCCGCAGGCCGAGCAGGCGCGCACGCGCCTTGCCGAGCTGAATCCGCCGCCGGCTCCGGCGCCCGAAGTGCAGGCGAAACCCGCGGTCCGGCCCGCCGGCAGGGCGGCACCGGCCAAGCCGGCGTCGGGCAAGGCGGGCGGCACGGCGACGCCGCCCGCCGGCAACTACCAGGTGCAACTCGGTGCCTTCAGCACGATGGACAAGGCGCAGGCCGGGAAGGCACGGCTGGAGAAGAGCTACCGCTCGGTGGTGGGCCCGCTCAGCGTGCAGAAGCCATCCGGCGGCGAGGCGGTCTACCGGGTGAAGTCGGCGGGCATGACCGAGGCGGCGGCGCGCTCGGCGTGCCAGTCGCTGAAGCGCTCGGGCCAGGACTGCGTGGTGGTGCAGCGCTAGCGGCGGAGACGCCGCCGGCGCGGGACCCGCGCAGGACCAGCACAGGCACATGGCCGACACCCGCCAGGACCTCGCCGACCTGCGCCGGGAATTCCGCGGCCAGCCCCTGCGCCGTGCCGAGCTGGATGCCGATCCCTTCGTCCAGTTCGACCGCTGGTTCCGCGAGGCGACCCGCGCCGCGGTACCGGAGCCCAATGCCATGTGCCTGGCCACGGTGGCCGCCGATGGCCAGCCCTCCTCGCGGACCGTGCTGCTGAAGTTCTACGACCGCTCGGGCTTCGTCTTCTACACCAACTACGGCAGCCGCAAGGCCCGCGAGATCGAAGCGAACCCGCGGGTGGCGCTGCTGCTGTTCTGGCCGGAGCTGTTCCGCCAGGTGAAGATCCGCGGCCACGCCAGCCGCTGCAGCAGCGCCGAGAGCCTCGCGTACTTCCTGCGCCGGCCGCGCGACAGCCAGCTCGGCGCCTGGGTGTCCAGCCAGAGCCAGGTCATCTCCTCGCGCGCGGTGCTGCAGGAGAAATTCGCCGAGATGAAGCGCCGGTTCGCCGCCGGCGAGGTGCCGCTGCCCTCCTTCTGGGGCGGCTACCGCGTGGTCCCGCAGGACATCGAGTTCTGGCAGGGCCAGGAAAGCCGCCTCCACGACCGCTTTGCCTACAGCCGTGAAGGCGACGCCTGGCGCATCGAGCGCCTCGCACCCTGAATCAGAACCAGAAGCGCAGGCCGGCGACGAAGCGCCGGTCGCTGGTGCCTTCGCCCTCCTCCCTGGCGAGATCGGCGCTGTCGCCGTGGATGCCGGCCCACTCGATGCCGATGTAGGGCGCGAACTCGCGGCGCCATTCGTAGCGCAGCCGCAGCCCGCTGCTGACTTCGCCGATGCCCGAACCGATGCCGGCACGCGGGTCGTCATCACTCCAGGCCTCGGCCTCGGCCCGCGCGGCGAGGATCAGGCGGTTGGTGAACAGCCACTCGTACTCCGCCTGCAGCCGCAGGCCGAGCTGGCCGCCTTCGCCGAGGTAGCCGGTCGCCTCGACATGGAACCACTGCGGGGCGAGGCCCTGCAGGCCCAGGGCCACGTAGGTCCGCGAGGCATCGGCCCCGGTGTCCTGGCGCAGGCCACCGACGAAGTCCCACCACGCCGCCACCGGCTGCCCGTAGAGCAGCTCGGCACGGTTCTCCACCCGCGAGCCGCGCACGTGCTCGCCCTCGTCGCGCAACCACAGGCGGTGCATGTCGCTGCCGTACCAGCCGATGACATCCCAGGCGAGGGCGTCGGTGCCATCGCGTGCCTGCCACTCCAGCTCTTCCGCGCGCAACGAGCCGTCCATCTGCGCGCCGTGCATGTCGTCGTGGAAGCCGGCGGGCATCGCCGGGAATGCGGCAGCGCGCTCCTCCGGCGTGACCGCCGGGGCCCCGCGCGCGGGGGCGGCAATGGCGACGAGCAGCGACGCCGCGACCGCCGCCAGGGCCGTCCTGCTGTGGATGGGATCAACCATGGCGGCTCTCCTCGTCGACGATGACCTCGCGGAACATGCCGTTGGTCATGTGCAGCATCAGGTGGCAGTGATAGGCCCAGCGGCCGAGCGCATCGGCGCTGATCCGGTAGCTGAGCGCATGGCCGGGCTTGATGCTCACCGTGTGCTTGCGCAGCTTGAACGCGCCGGACTCGTCCTCGAGGTCGGACCACATGCCGTGCAGGTGCATGGGGTGCTCCATCATGGTGTCGTTGACCAGGCGGATGCGCAGCCGCTCGCCGTAGGCGAAGCGCAGCGGGCCGGCGTCGGCGTAGGGCACGCCGTCGAAGGACCAGATGTAGCGGCCCATGTGGCCGGTGAGGTGCAGCTCCAGCGTGCGGCCCGGGTCGCGGCCATCCGGGTCGGCGAAGCGGCTGGCGAGGTCGGCGTAGGTCAGCACGCGCCGGCCGTTGTCGCGCAGGCCGACGCCGGGGTCATCGAGGCGCGTCGAGGGCGCCTCGGCGCGCATGTCGACGGTCGGGCCGAACTCCGTCGCTGCATGTGCCTGCGGGGCCGCCGCGCCGGGCATCGTGTGCCCCTCGTGGCCCTCGTGCCCCGCATGCCCGGCATGCGGATCGGCCGCGGCATGCCCGCCGTGGCCCATGTCCGCCATGGTCAGCAGCGGCCGCGGATCGGGGGCGGGCACCGCGGCGCTCATCCCGGGGCGCGGCGCGAGCGTGCCGCGGGCAAAGCCGCTGCGGTCCATGGACTGCGCGAACACCGTGTAGGCCTCCGCATCCGGCGGCGCCACCACGACATCGAGCGTCTCGCCCGGCCCGATGCGGAATTCCTCCACGGTCACCTGTTCCACCGGCTGGCCGTCGGCGGCGATGACGGTCATCGGCAGGCCGGGAATGCGCACGTCGAAATAGGTCATGGCGCCGGCGTTGATGAAGCGCAGGCGCACGCGCTCGCCGGGCCGGAACAGCCCGGTCCAGTTGCCTGCCGGCGTCGTGCCGTTCATCAGGTAGGTGTAGGCGCCGCCGCCGACGTCGGCGAGGTCCGTCGGCGTCATGCGCATGCCGCCCCAGGCGATGCGGTCCGCCAGCGTGGCACCGAGGCCGTCGCGGCCGATGTCGCGGAAGAAGTCGCCCACGGTGCGCTGGCCGTGGTTGTAGTAGTCGCCCTGCACCTTGAGGCGATGCACGATGCGCCGCGGGTCCTCGTCGCTCCAGTCGGAGAGCATCACCACATGGTCGCGCTCCACGCCGTCGGGGTCGGCATCCCGCGGCAGCACCACCAGCGGTCCGTAGACTCCGGTCTGCTCCTGGTGGCCGGAGTGGCTGTGGTACCAGTAGGTGCCGGCCTGGCGGACGCGAAAGCGGTACTCGAAGCTCCCGCCAGGCAGGATGCCGGGGAAGCTGAAACCCGGCACGCCGTCCATCGCCGCCGGCACCAGCATGCCGTGCCAGTGGATGGAGGTCGGCTCGGCGAGATGGTTGCTGACGCGGATGCGCACGGTGTCGCCTTCGCGCCAGCGAAGCAGCGGCGCCGGCAGCAGCCCGTTGATGACCGTGGCGATGCTGCGCCTGCCGGTGAAGTTCACGGCGGCAGGGGCGATGTCCAGGTCGAACTCCGTGCCCGAAAGCACGCCCGGTGATGAGGCCATGCCGGTATCGGCACGGCTGCGGCCGGCAACCCCCGCGACGCCGGCCAGGGCGATCCCCTGGACGAAGCGGCGGCGGCTCAGGCCGGCAGGGTGGATGGATGGGGCACGCGGGCCCCGCTCGATGTTCATGACTGACCTCCTCGGCTGGAAACGCGGAACGGAAACGCGTCGCGAGGAGGGCTAATTGCTCAGGCTGCAGAAGAGGATGTGCGCGGGTGGCCCGGTTCCGCCGCGGGGTGCGGCCTCGCCGGTACGCAGGGCCAGGCGGCCGGCGTCGGCCATGGTGAAGCCGGCGTGCTGGAACGTGGCGGCCGGCATTGCCAGGCCGGCGGTCGCCAGCGCCCCGTCGTGACCGCAATCCGCCGCGACCATGGTGTGGCAGGGCATGCCGGCCATGGGCGCGGCATGCTCGGCACCGCCCGCATGATGGCAGTGGGACATCGCCTGCGGGGCCTGCGCGGCCAGGCAGGGCTGGGCGATGACACCCAGCCAGGCGAGCAGCGCCAGCGCCCAGACCCGGCGGCCGGCGATGCTGCGGATGCGCAGTGCGTTGAGGGACAGGGCGGGCATGTCGGGGCAGACGTTATAGGCGCCGGGCGGAAAAATCCATCGACCGGCGCAAGACCGGCTGCCGGACATGCCCGACTTGACCCCGTCGGCCGGGCTCCTACCATGGGGCGGGGAATGGCACGCCGACCAGCGAGGTCGCGATGGCAGCCGGTTCCGACGAGGCTCTCCACAAGCGGCCGGCAGCCGCGCCCGATGGCGCCCTGCTCCGCTTCTTCCGTCGCCAGGTCCTGGCACGACTGGCGAGGCTGGAGCGCGGCCGGCTCACCGTCACCGATGCCATGGGCCGCGCCGAGTTCGGCGGCGGCGACGGCAACAGCGCCGGGCTGCGCATCGCCGATCTCTCGGCCTACGCCGACATCGTCCGCCGCGGCACCATCGGCGCCGCCGAGGCCTACATGCAGGGCAAGTGGACGGCGAGCGACCTCACGGCGCTGGTGCGCCTGATGGTGGCGAACCGCGAGACCATGGAGGGCATCGAGGCCGGGCTGGCCCGCCTCGTGGCGCCCGTGCAGCGGCTGTCGCACTGGTGGCGGCGCAACACGCGGCGGCAGGCCAGGCGCAACATCGGCGCCCACTACGACCTCGGCAACGAGTTCTACGCGCTGTTCCTCGACGCCACCATGAGCTACTCCGCCGGCATCTTCCCGGGTCCGGCGAGCAGCCTCGAGGAAGCCGCAGTCCACAAGCTCGACCTCATCTGCCGCAAGCTCGACCTTCGGCCCGGCGACCACCTGCTCGAGATCGGCACCGGCTGGGGCGGACTGGCGCTGCACGCGGCCAGCCGCTGCGGCTGCCGCGTCACCACCACCACCCTGTCCGCACGCCAGCGGGAGTATGCGCAGGCCCGGGTGCGGGCGGCGGGCCTGGAAGGGCGCGTCACCGTGCTCGACCGCGACTACCGCGATCTGGAGGGCCAGTTCGACAAGCTGGTGTCGGTGGAGATGATCGAGGCAGTGGGGCTCGGCTTCCTCGACGAATACTTCCGTGTGTGCAATGCGCGGCTGCGCCCGGGCGGACGCATGCTGCTGCAGGGCATCGTCATCGCCGACCAGCTCTACGAGCAGGCACGCCGTTCGGTGGACTTCATCCAGCAATACATCTTCCCCGGTGGCGCCCTGCCCTCGCTCGCCGCCATCCAGGCCGCGGTGGCTCGCAGCACGGAGCTGCGCGCGGTGGGGCTGCAGGACATCGGCGAGCACTATGCCCGCACGCTGCGCGAGTGGCGGCGCCGGTTCATGGCGCAGCTGCCGGCGGTGCGCCAGCTCGGTTTCGGCGAGGAGTTCATCCGCATGTGGGAGTTCTACCTCGCCTACTGCGAGGGCGGCTTCCTCGAGCGCAGCATCAGCGACGTGCAGCTGGTCCTGGACAAGCCTGGCGGCGTGCAGCCGCTCCCCGCCTGAAGCGGCGGGAACGCGGCGCGGGGCGCGCGGTCAGAGGCGCTACCGGAGGTACATGGCCATGAATATCCGCCTCGCTGCAGTGCTGCTGGCCACCCTGCTCGACCTGGGCGCCGGCGCGGCCGGCCAGGCCGCGACCCCGGCCGAAGCAGGGCTGGATGTGCGCAATCCCCGGCTCGAGATCCGCTGGAACAGCGATGTGCGGCCGGCGTCGTTCGACAAGATCATGCTGGCGCCGGTGGAACTGCAGTTCCGCGAGGTGGCGCCGCTGGCCGGCCCGCCGGGGGCGCCTGGCACGCGCAGCGAGTTTCCGGTCACCGGGCGCGACCGTGAAGCGCTCGGCCGCGACGTCAACCGCATCTTCCGCGAGGAGCTGTCGAAGTCGAAGCACTTCAGCCTGGTCGAGGAAGCGGGCGCGGGCGTGCTGGTGCTGCAACCGGCGCTGCGCGACATCGTGTCGCGG
The DNA here is from genome assembly GCA_015709695.1 of Gammaproteobacteria bacterium. Classification (NCBI taxonomy): domain Bacteria; kingdom Pseudomonadati; phylum Pseudomonadota; class Gammaproteobacteria; species Gammaproteobacteria bacterium. Next base: position 2,006,096 of record CP054183.1, read on the forward strand.
ATGCCGCCGGAGGAGCCGCCGGGACGTTCCGAGGTGCTGCTCGACAGCGTCGGCGAGGCGACGCTGGTGGTCACGCTGGTCGACGGCGCCAGCGGCCAGGTGCTCGGCACCGCCACCGACCGGCGCAATGCCGAGGGCAGCGGCGGCTACGGCGACTTCGGCGCCGTGCGCGGCAACGCCGTCGGTGTCACCCAGGAGGTGCGCCGCGTGGTCCGCAGCTGGGGCATGAGCCTCGACCGGCGCGTCGAGCAGCTGTACTTCGCCGCCAAGCCGCGCTGAGCGGCCTGGCGCAAGGCGCGCTGCCCGCTCAGCCCGCCTCGTCGATGAAGCGCCGCGTGATGCCGTCGTAGGCGTCGATGCGCCGGTCGCGCAGGAACGGCCAGCCCTGCCGCTGGCGCTCGATCTCGTCGAGATCGATCTCGGCCATCAGCACCTCTTCCCGGTCCGCCGCGGCGCGGCCGATGACGCGCCCATCCGGCCCGGCGACGAAGCTCTGTCCCCAGAACTCGATGCCGCCCGTGCCGCCCGGTTCCGGCTCGAAGCCGCTGCGGTTGATGGCCACGACGAAGCAGCCGTTGGCGATGGCATGGGCGCGCTGGATGGTCTCCCAGGCCGCATGCTGGCGCTCGCCGACCGCCGCCTTCTCCTCCGGGTGCCAGCCGATGGCGGTCGGATAGATGAGGATGCCGGCGCCCTGCAGTGCCGTCAGGCGCGCCGCCTCCGGGTACCACTGGTCCCAGCACACCAGCACGCCGAGGCGACCGGCCGCGGTGTCGTGCACGCGGAAGCCGAGGTCGCCCGGGGTGAAGTAATACTTCTCGTAGTAGCGCGGATCGTCGGGGATGTGCATCTTGCGGTAGGTGCCGACCAGTCCGCGCGCGCCGTCGAGCACGGCCGCGGTGTTGTGGTACAGCCCGGGTGCGCGCCGCTCGAACAGCGACAGCACGATGGTCGCCCCGTGCGCGGCGGCGAGCCGCGCGAAGGCCTCGGTGCTCGGCCCGGGGATCGCCTCCGCCAGCCCGAACTGGCCGGCGTCCTCCGTCTGGCAGAAATAGCGGGAGCGAAACAGCTCCGGCAGGCAGACCAGCCGGGCGCCGTCGCGCAGGGCGCCGGCGGTGAGGTCCAGCGCATGCTGCAGGTTGGCGGCCGGGTCCGCGCCCATCCGCATCTGCACCAGTGCCAGCCTGAGCTTTGCCATCTGCGGGTCCCTCAGCCTGCGTTGCAGTAGGTGGTCTCGCTGAAGCAGGCGGTGTACTGGTCGAGGATCTGCATGCCGACGCCGGGACGCACCTGGCCGGCATCGATCTTGCGGCGCACCAGCTCGCTCATGCGGCGGCTGAGCTCGTTGGGGAAGTACTGCACCTGGGCCAGCATCTCGTTGACGGTCATGCCGGGGATCTGCTTCTCGATCCAGAAATTGCCGGGCTCCTCGGCATCCGCGTACACGTGCACCTCCGGCACCCGGCCGAAGAGGTTGTGCGTGTCACCCATGATGTCCTGGTAGGCGCCCACCAGGAAGATGCCGATGTAGTACGGCACCTCAGGCTGCAGCGCGTGCATCGGCAGGAAGCTCTTGTCGTCGAGCGCGGAGATGTAGTTGCTGACCTTGCCGTCGGAATCGCAGGTCAGGTCGACCACCACGCCGCGGCGCCCCGGGCTCTCCTCGAGGCGGTCGATGGGCATGATGGGAAAGCCCTGGCCGATGGCCCAGTGGTCAAGCATCGACTGGAACACCGAGAAGTTGCAGAGGTAGAGGTCGGTGAGCCGCTCCTCCAGCTCGGCGAGCTCGGCCGGCACCGGATCGAGCTCGGCGGCACGCAGCCCGGGGAGGATCTCGCGGCACACGCCCCAGTACAGGCGCTGCACGGCGGCCAGCTGCTCCAGCGCCAGGTAGCCGAGCGAGAACAGCTGGTCGGCCTCGTTGCGCAGGTCCTTGGCATCGTGGTACGCCTCGAGGAGCTCCTCCGGCTTGCTGTGGCGGCGGCGCAGGCCGTCGAGGATCTTCTTCATGCCCTTGGCGGTCTTGTGCGGCTTGTCCGGCAGCTCGCCATCCTGCTGCTGGTCGGGGTGGTGGGTGCCGAGCACCGGCACGATCAGCACCGAGTGGTGCGCGGTGATGGCGCGCCCGCTCTCCGAAACCAGCACCGGCGGGGCCACCTCGCGTGCCTCGCAGACCTCCTTGACGGCGTAGACCACGGCGTTGGCATATTCCTGCAGCCCGTAGTTGATGCCGTCCTCGTCGCGGGCATAGCCGGCGCCGTAGTTCACGCCCAGGCCGCCGCCGACGTCGAGGTGGGTGACGCCGATACCGCGCTTCACCAGGCTCACGTACACCTGGCAGGCCTCGGTGACGGCCTTCTTCAGCACCTGGATGTCGGCGATCTGGCTGCCGAGGTGGAAGTGCAGCAGCTGCAGGCCGTCGCGGCAATCGCGCCGCTCCAGCTCCTGCACCATGCGCAGCAGCTCGGGCATGGCGATGCCGAACTTCGAGCGCGCGCCGGCGGACTCGAACCAGCGGCCGGAACCCTGGGTGGCGAGGCGGATGCGCGCCGCGAGCCGCGGCTTGACGCCGGCGGCATCCGCCAGCGCGATCAGCTGCTCGAACTCCGAATACTTCTCGACGATCGGCAGCACGTTCTGGCCGAGCTGCTGCGCCGAGAGGATCAGCTGCAGCATGGAACGGTCCTTGACGCCGTTGCAGAGGAGCAGGCGGCCGTTGTCGATGTGCGGCAGCGAGGCCACCAGCTCCGCCTTCGATCCGCACTCCAGGCCCATGCCCCAGGGCTTGCCGGCGTCGAGCACCTCCTCGACCACCTCGTGCATCTGGTTGACCTTGATGGGATACACGCCGCGGTAGACATTGCCGTAGCCGGATTCGGCCACCGCCGCGGCGAAGGCCTCGTTGAGGCGGCGCACGCGGGCGCGCAGCACGTCCTGGAAGCGGATCAGCACCGGGAAGCCGGCGTTGCGCCGGCGGATCTCGGCCACCACCTCGACCAGGTCGATGGCGACGTCGTTGTCGGGCAGGTGACGCACCGAGGCGTGGCCCTGCTCGTTGATGAAGAAGAACCCCTCGCCCCAGGCGTCGATGCGATAGAGCTCTGCCGAGCGCTCGATCGACCACGGCTCCGGGGCCGGGGGCGGCACTTCCTCACGGCTGGCGGCACTGCTGCGGGACTTGGCCATCTTGCGCGGTCTCCCCTGGCGTCTACTGCCCCAGCACGCAGGCAAAGATGAGCGGCGCCACGATGGTGGCGTCCGATTCGATGATGAACTTCGGCGTCTCGGCCGCGAGCTTGCCCCAGGTGATCTTCTCGTTCGGCACCGCGCCGGAGTAGGAGCCGTAGCTGGTGGTCGAATCGCTGATCTGGCAGAAGTAGCCCCAGCGCGGGATGTCGTGGATGCGCAGGTCCTGCTCCAGCATGGGCACCACGCAGATGGGGAAATCCCCGGCGATGCCGCCGCCGATCTGGAAGAAGCCGATGGAGTGCCGGCGGCAGGTGGCCTGGTACCACTTCGCCAGCTCCATCATGTACTCGATGCCGGTGCGCACCGTGTGCACGTTCTTCACCTCGCCGCTGATCACGTGGCTGGCGAAGATGTTGCCGAGCGTGGAGTCCTCCCAGCCCGGGACGATGATCGGCAGGTTCTTCTCGCAGGCGGCGAGCAGCCAGCTGTCGCGGGGATCGATCTGGTAGTGCTGGCGCAGGCTGCCCGAGCGCAGGATGCGGTAGAAGAACTCGTGGGGGAAATACGCCTCGCCCCGGCGGTCGGCACCCATCCACTCGTCGAGCACCACCTTCTCCAGGCGGCGGATGGCCTCCTCCTCCGGGATGCAGGTGTCGGTCACCCGGTTGAGGTGGCGGGCGAGCAGCGCCTCCTCGTCGGCCGCCGTGAGCTCGCGGTAGTGCGGGATGCGCAGGTAGTGCTCGTGGGCCACGAGGTTGAAGATGTCCTCCTCGAGGTTGGCCCCGGTGCAGCAGATGGCGTGCACCTTGTCCCGGCGGATCATCTCCGCCAGCGAGCGGCCGAGCTCCGCCGTGCTCATGGCACCGGCCAGGGTCACCAGCATCTGCCCGCCGCTGTCGAGGTGGCGGACCCAGGCGTCGGCCGCATCGACCAGCGACGCGGCATTGAAATGCCGGTAATGGTGGTGGATGAACTCGCTGATCGTGCCCATCTGTCCTCTCACTCGCTGTTTCAGCTGCAGCAGCGTGCCGGTGTTAGCTTATTGACTTTCGCCCAAGCGAAAGTCAATAAGCTAACACCGGCACCACCTCTCACGCCGGCACCTGCTGCGTCAGGCAGTGCAGGGTGCCGAGGCCGACGACGACGTCGCGGCAGTCCACCGGCACCACGCGCCGCCCGGGAAAGCAGCCGGCGAGCGTCGCCGCCGCCGCCTCGTCCGCGGGGCAGCCGAACACCGGCAGCAGCACCACCTGGTTGCCGATGTAGAAATTGGCATAGCTGGCCGGCAGGCGCATGCCCTCCCGCTCCAGTGGCCGGGGCATCGGCAGCTCGATGACCCGCAGCGCGCGGCCGTCCGCCAGGCGCATCGCCGCGAGGCGCGCGCTGTTCTCGCGCAGCGCGGCATAGTTGGCGTCCGCGGGGTCGGCTTCCACCACCGTGACCACCGTATCCTCGGCGACGAAGCGCGTCAGGTCGTCGATATGGCCGTCGGTGTCGTCGCCGACGATGCCCTCCCCCAGCCACAGCACCTGGTCGATGCCGAGATTCTCGCGCAGGCGCCGCTCGATGTCCGCCCGCGACAGCCGCGGATTGCGGTTGGGGTTGAGCAGGCATTGCTCGGTGGTGAGCAGCGTCCCGGCGCCGTTGACCTCGATGGAGCCGCCCTCGAGGATCATGTCCACGGTCCGGTGCGGCACGCCGAGCCGGGCGGCCATGTGGCGCGGCATGGCGTCGTCGAGGTCGAAGGGCGGGTACTTGCCACCCCAGGCGTTGTAGCCGAAGTCGAGCGCCAGCAGTGGCGTGTCGGCATCCGGGCGGGTGACGAAGATCGCGCCGTGGTCCCGGCACCAGGCGTCGTTGGTCGGCTGGCGGTGCAGGCGCAGCTGGCCCGCGCTGGCGCCGGCAGCCGCCAGCAGGCCGGCGACATGGCGCTCGTGGCGCTCGTCGAGCACGTTGACGTGCACCCTCTCGCCCTCGCTCAGCGCCGCCACGGCACCGGCCAGCGCCCGTTCCGCCGCGGCGAGCGCGCCCGGCCAGGTGTCGGGGTTGTGCGGCCAGGACAGCCAGGTCGCCTGGTGCGGGGCCCACTCCGCCGGCATGCGGTAGCCGCCGGCGGCGGGCGTCGGCGCTGATGAAGTGGCGCTGCTCATGCGCTGGATCACCCCTTGGCATCCGGTCCGTCACCGGCCGGAGTGGAGACAGTCGCGGGCCAAATGCCCGCGGGAAGGCCGCGCACTATAGGTCAGCTGCGAGGGGTGTCAATACGCGGACGGGCTAGCGCGCGGCCGTGCCGAGATAGCGCGCCAGCACCTTCTCGAAGGCGGCGTAGTCCTCGTCGCCCTGCAGGAGCCGGCCGCGGGCGACATCGCCGGCGCTGGCGCCCACCAGGAAGCTCGGCGTGCCGCGGGCACCGGCGGCGCGGGCCGCGGCGATGCCGGCGTCGAGCCACGCCTGGTGGTGATCGGCCGCGCGGCAGGCATCGAACCGGTCGGCGTCCAGGCCGAGGCGCCGCGCCTGCGCCGCGAGCTCCGCGTCGCCCAGCAGGCCACCCGCATCCAGCAGCGCATCGTGCATCTCCCAGTAGCGGTCCTGCTCGCCGGCGCAGGCCGCGGCGATGGCGGCCGGACGCGAGCGGTCGTGCTTGCGCAGCGGGAAATCCACGGCCACGTAGCGCACCTTGCCGGTGTCCACGTAGTTCGCCTTCAGTTTCGGCCAGGTGTCGTGGGCATAGCCCTGGCAGAAGGGGCACTCGTAGTCGATGAACTCGACGATGGTCACCGGCGCCGCCGGGTCGCCGAGCATCGGCCGACCGCGGATGTCCACCTGCGGGATCAGCGCCGCGAGATCCGGCGGCGGCCGGCCCGGATTGCTGCCCAGCCCCAGGCTCGAGCCGTATTCGGGTGCCGGGCTGGCCGGCGGCGCGGGCGCCGGAGCGGGTGCCGGCTCGGCCCGGCCGGTGGCGGCCAGCAGCGTGGCGAGCAGCGTCATCGACAGGACCACGGGCAGCAGCGGCTTGGGCATGGGGCCAGGCTCCGGACAGGGGACGGCGCCGAGTATACGCAAGCGCCTCGCCGACTCCCTGCCCGGCCCAGGGATGCGGCCCCGTCCCCGCAGCCTGTGACGCCCGGCGCAACCCCGTGCCCGCGGCTCGGCTAGAATCGCCCTGAGTTCGATTCCGGGATGCCTTGATGCGTCGGCATTTTCGCGCAGAGATCGCCCTGCTGGCCGCCACTCTGGGCCTGGTCCTCGGTGGCTGCTCCACGGCCCCGCAGCGGCCCGCCGACAGGCCGGATCCCGTGGTCGTGGCGCCGCCGGCCAGCGCCGCGCCGGCACCCGACCCCGTGCGCTCGCAGATCGTCTTCACTGCCCTGCAGATGCTGGGGACCCCGTACCGCTACGGCGGCTCGACACCCACGGGCTTCGACTGCAGCGGCCTCGTCCAGTACGCCTACCGCAGCGCCGGCCTCAGCGTGCCGCGCACCACGCGCGACCAGCTCGGCGCCACCACGGCCGTGACGCTGGCCGACGCCGCTCCCGGCGACCTGCTGTTCTTCCGGAGCAAGAGCAGCGCCCACGTCGGCATCTACCTCGGCGAAGGCCGCTTCGTGCACGCCCCGTTCACCGGCCGCAACGTCGAGATCGGCAGCCTCGACCAGTCCTGGTATCACGATCATTTCGTGCGCGCGGGGCGGCTCCAGGGGGTGGCGACGCAAGCCGCCAGCTGCAACGGCGCGGCGGACGGCCGCTGCTGAGGGATCAGGCGGGCTGGCGCTCGCCGGCGCCATCCTCGATATAGGGCACCCAGCCCACGCCGAGGAACCGCAGGTCGATGTCTCCGGCCTTCGGCCGCAGCACGGTTTCCGCCAGCGGCTCCGACTGCGCGTCGAAGCTGCCGGCCAGGCCATCGAGCTCCTCCTGGAACTGCGCCTGCAGCGCCTCCCTGTCGGCCTGCACCTTCTCCAGCAGCTCCCCGGCGCGCGCGACATCGCCGGATTCGCGCAGGATGCTGCCGGTGCGCCGCACCGCGGTGCCGGCCCGCGAAAATGAGCCGAGCGAGCGGCCGCGGCCGAAGATCGCGCCGAGCACGGCGGTGCCGACGGCCACGGCGGCACCGAGCTTCGCATCGGTGGCCTGGCCGGCCTGCCGCTCGAGAGCCTGGCGGGCGCGCAGCTCGCGGGCCTCCAGCGCCGAGAACTTCGGCGCGTACTTCTGCTTCAGCTTCGCGGCATCGAGATCGCGCCGCTCGTTGCCGAGCTGCTGCAGGCGGATGCGGAACTCGCGCTCGCCCTCGCCGGGCCGCGAGGTGACGCCGAGCTTCGCGCACTTGTAGAGGGTAAGCGCGCGCTCCAGCCCGAGCCAGCGGCGCAGCTGCCGCTCCCATTCCCGGTAGCTCGCCGCCTGCGCCATGGCGCCGGGCAGCTCGCCGAAGGCGGCATCGGGCTCGGCCTCCGCCTCGAGGTCCCGGGCACGCACGCTCAGCTCCGCGGCGCCGGACCAGTCGACACCGGCGGCACCTTCGCCGGGATGCGCCGCGAGCAGCAGTTCGCGCTGCTCGTTGACGCCGAGCGCGGCATTGACATAGCCCACGGCCACCGCGGCCAGGACCTGCGGCTGGTAGACCAGCCGCTCGCCCGCATGGGGCAGGCGCGCGGCGGGCACGAAGAACTGCTTCACCGCGGCCGGCAGCACCGGGCGGCTGCGCGCCAGCGGCGCATGCGCCGGCGGCGCGGCCGGCGCCTCCGGCGGCGCTGCCGCGGCCGATGCCGCGCGCCCGGCACCCAGCCGGCGGATCTGCTCCCGGGTCAGCGGCCCGGCGAGGTAGCTCATGACCCAGCGCGTGCCGAAGACCTCGGGGCGCTCCTCGTTGACGTTGTGGAGCAGGAACTGCCGCTTGCCGAGGCCGGCCAGCGTCTGCTCCAGCGCCTTCGGATCCAGCCGCTCGCCGCCCGCGGCGCCCAGCAGGCCGTCGAGCACCCGGGCCTTGTCGCGCTCGGTCTGCAGCCGGCCGATGAACCAGGTGCCCGCGTTGGCGAGCCCCTTGTAGTCCAGGTCCACTGGATTCTGCGTCGACAGCACGATGCCGAGGCCGAAGGCGCGCGCCTGCTTGAGCAGCGTCAGCAGCAGCAGCTTCGTCGGCGGATTGGCCACCGGCGGCATGTAGCCGAACACCTCGTCCATGTAGAGGATGGCGCGCAGCGACGGCGTGCCCGGCTGGCGGCGCATCCAGGCGATGAGCTCCGCGAGCAGCAGGGTGACGAAGAACATGCGCTGCGCATCGTCGAGGTGCGCGATGCTGAGCACCGAGACGCGCGGCTGGCCCGCCGCGGTGAACAGCAGGCCATCGGCCGACAGCGGCTCGCCGCGGGTCCAGGCGTCGAAGCCCGGCGCCGCCAGCAGGTTGTTCAGGCGCAGCGCCAGCGCCTGTCGATCCGCGGCCGGGTAGAAGCTCTCGAGGTCCAGCACGCCGACCCGCGCGAACGGCGGCTTCTGCACCAGGCCGATGAGGCCGGCCACGTCGAGCGACTGGCCCTGCTTCCAGGCGCCGTCGAGGATGGTGGACAGCAGGATGTGCTCGCGGCTGGTCATGGGATCGGCGGCCACGCCGAGCAGCGCCAGCAGGCCGGTCACGGTGCCCTGCAGGCGCTCGCGCCAGAGTTCGGCATCCTCGGCCAGGGCCGCCGGCGGCGGCGCGAAGGCCTTGAGAACCGAGAGCGGCAGGCCGGCGGTGCTCCCCGGCGTGTACAGCGCGAAGTCGGCGGCGGCGCGCAGCGCGGCGATGCGCTGCGGTCCCTGGCCCCAGTCGGCGAGCCCCTGCTTCCAGGCGGCGGCCTGCGCGGCGGCGAACTGCGCCGGTGTCTGCCCGGCCTCGGCGGCGGCGCGCGGATCCACCCAGGGCTCGAAATCGGCCGGCGCGAGATCCGGGAAGCCGAGCAGCAGGTTGCCGAGGTCGCCCTTGGGGTCGATGGCGATCACCGGGATGTGGTCGATCGCCGCTTCCTCGATCAGGCCGATGCCGAGCCCGGTCTTGCCGCTGCCCGTCATGCCGATGATGACGGCATGGGTGGTCAGGTCCTTCGAGTCGTAGAGGATGAGGTCGTCGGTGAGCTTGCCGGCGGCCGGGTCCAGGCGCCGGCCGAGGTAGAAGACGCCGAGTTTCTCGAAATCCTGCATGGGCGCATCATACGACAGCGCCCGCGGCGCCCGCGCCTTGATGCGGGGGCGGCAACGCGGGCAGGATGCGCACCATGGCCGCCGGCCCCGGCGGCAGGAGTCGATCATGCGGTGGGAAGGCGGCAGGCGCAGCGACAACATCGAGGACCGGCGCGGCATGCCGGTGAGCCGCGGTGGCATGATCGGCGGCGGCATCGGCACCGTCGTCGTGGTGCTGCTGCTCGCCTGGTTCACCGGCATGGACCCGACCATGCTGCTGCAGAACCTGCCGGTGGAGACGGCGCCCTCGCCCGCCGGGCCGGAAGCGGGACAGGCCTCCGGCCAGGCTGCCGCCGACGACCCGCAGGCCGCATTCGTCGCCACGGTGCTCGGCTACACGGAGGACACCTGGTCCGCCATCTTCCGCAATGCCGGCCAGAGCTACCGGCCGCCGCGGCTGGTGATGTTCACCGGCGCCACGCGCTCCGCCTGCGGCCTCGGCGAGGCCGCCATGGGACCGTTCTACTGCCCGGCCGACCAGCAGGTCTACATCGACCTCGACTTCTTCCGCGAGCTGCGCGACCGCTTCCAGGCACCCGGCGATTTCGCGCAGGCCTACGTCATCGCCCACGAGGTCGGCCACCACGTGCAGAACCTGCTCGGCATCTCCTCGCGCATGCAGCGGCAGCGCGGCCCCATGGATGAGGAAGGCGCCAACTCGAAATCCGTGAAGCTGGAACTGCAGGCCGACTGCTTCGCCGGCGTCTGGGCGCGGCGCACCGACCAGGCCCGGGCCATCCTCGAGCAGGGCGACGTCGAGGAAGGGCTGGCGGCAGCCACGGCCATCGGCGACGACCGCCTGCAGCAGCAGAGCCGCGGCTACGTCACCCCGGACTCCTTCACCCACGGCAGCTCGGCGCAGCGCGTGCGCTGGTTCCGCCGCGGCCTGGAGAGCGGCGACCCCGACAGCTGCGACACCTTCGGCGCCAGCGAGCTGTAGCGCCATGCCGGCCGCGGCCGGCGTCAGCCGGCGCCGGGCAGGAACAGGCCGACCAGGTCGTTGAGGAATCGCAGGCCGAGCGCCGTCGGGCGGATCGTGCCCCGCTCGCGCAGCAGCAGCTCCCGTTCCAGCGCCGTGCTCAGCCCGGGCTCGGCGGCGGCCAGCGGCTGGCCGGTGCGCTCGCCGAAGAGCTTCTCGGGGAAGCCCTGCGGCAGGCGCAGCGCATTGAGCATGAACTCGAAGACGATGTCCGCCGGCACCAGGTCGCGCTGCTCCGTCACCGCCTCGCCGGCTGCCGCGCGACGCAGGTAGTCGGCCGGCACGCGGGTGCGGGCCTCGCGCCGGATGCGGCCAGGCCAGGTGATCTTCGCGTGCGCCCCGGCACCGATGCCGAGGTAATCGCCAAACCACCAGTAGTTGAGGTTGTGGCGGCACTGCGCGCCCGGACGCGCCCAGGCGGAGACTTCGTAGCGCGTGAAGCCGCCCGCCGCCAGCTCGGCGTGCACCGCCGCCTCGATGGCCGCCGCCTCGTCGTCATCCGGCAGCGGCGGCGGCCGGCTGAAGAACGCCGTGTTGGGCTCGAGCGTCAGCTGGTAGAACGACAGGTGCCCCACCCCGGTGGCGAGCGCCCTGCGGGCATCCGCGAGCGCACCGGCCAGGTCCTGGCCCGGCAGGGCGTACATCAGGTCCAGGTTGATGCGCTCGAAGCTCGCCTGCGCCAGCTCCACCGCCCGCTGCGCCTCGCGCTCGTCGTGGATGCGGCCGAGGCTCTTCAGCCGCGCCGGGTCGAAACTCTGCACGCCGAGCGAGAGGCGGTTGACGCCCGCCTCGCGATAGGCGCGGAAGCGCTGCGCCTCGGCCGTGCCCGGATTGGCCTCCAGGGTGACCTCGGCATCGGCGACGAGCGGCAGGCGCGCGCCGATGCCGGCGAGCAGCCGCGCCACATCCTCCGCCGGGAACAGGCTCGGCGTGCCGCCACCGATGAAGATGCCCTGCAGGCTGCGCCCCTGTGCCGCCTCCAGCGTGGCGTCGAGGTCCGCCAGCAGCGCGTCCACGTACCGGGCCGTCGGCAGCGCGCCGCGATGCTCGTGGGAATTGAAGTCGCAGTACGGGCACTTGCGCACGCACCAGGGCAGGTGCACGTAGAGCGTGAGCGGCGGCAGTGAGGGAAAGGATGGCGGCTGCACGCCGCCATTCTAGCCATCCCGCCGGCGGCCGCCCGCCGCAGGCCCCGCCGCGCGGGGCCCGCCGCCCGGTTCAGTCGCCGTCGGCGATGATGGTGTCCGCCGCGAGGCAGCCGTCCAGCCGCTCCACGCCGAACACCGAGACTTGCTGGCCGGGGACGAGGTCGCCGAGGCCAACGCGGCTGGAGCTGAAACCATCACCGCTGGTCACCTCGAAGATGGCCGCCTGCGCCGCGTCCACGCAGCGATCGGCGCTGCCGTCATTGACCCGCAGGCTGTGCTCCACGGTATCGATGTCGACCACCGGACCTTCGATCTGCGCGGCACCGGGCGCCGGGCCGGCGTCGAGGATGACCAGCGGCGAGCGCAGCAGGTCGCTGCTGCCGATCTGCAGCACGCCGTCGGCCAGCGCGGCCACGCCCGGCCGGATGTCGGCAGGCTGCAGCTCGTGGCCGGCGCGATTGAAGATGCGGGAGCTGTCGAACAGCTGCACCGGCAGCATGGTCCCCGTGCCGAAACCCTGGCCGGCCGCCACGTCCAGGCCGAACACCTGGCTGGAATCGACGCCCGAATTGGCCACACCGGCGATGCGGCGATAGGTGCCAAGCGGGCCTTCCTCGATGACCACGGCGTCCAGGGCCAGGCGATGGTCGTAGCCGAAGTCATCGTCGTCGTGGTGGGGGATCGGCTGCGGATCGAGCGGTCGCAGGCGGCCGACGACGGTGGCCTCCTCGCCGACTGCCAGGCCGGCGAAGTCCTGCGGCAGGCCATCGGCGTCGAAGATGCCGGTGGCGGCATCGCTGCGCACGGTCACGCAGCGCGTGCCGGCCGGATCGTGGTTGCCCTCGTCGTCATCATGGTCATCGTCATCGGCGTCCTGGCCTGCATGCAGCGGCTGCACATCCGGGCCACCGGAGGCGAAGCGGCTCTGGCACAGGCGCAGCGCGCCGTCCACCGCATCGATGTCGGTGATCTCGCCGTGGATGCGGGTGAGGCGGCCGCCGAGTTGCGCGGTACGGATGTTCACGAACACCACCGGTCGCAGGATGATCTTGCCGTTGCCTGTGGTGGTGAGCTTGAGCGCCTTGTCCATGTCGAAGTCGAGCTCGACGAAGATCACGTCACCGCCACTCAGGGTGAACGGGCCACGCGGGTTCAGGTCGATCTTGCCGTTGCCGACGAGCTGCGGCCGGGTGCTCTCGACGACATGGCCGCCGTCATCCAGGCGATTGAGGACCAGGTCCGCGAGCTGCAGGCGGATCTTGCTGTAGCTGCCGGCCGGCACCTGGTCCGATACCGCGAACAGCTCGGAGAAATCGCGGAGCCGCAGCAGGTCGACGGTCCGGCTGCCCGAGAACAGCGAGACCTTGCCGGAACCGCCGATGAGTTCCACCGAGGTGATGGTGGCAATGGCCTGATCCCAGCCGGCCGTGGGCGCATCGGTGATCAGCACGCTGACCGTGGCATGGCTGGCGGCGGGACCCGTGCCCGCATCGCCCTGCACACCGGCACTGCCGCCGCCACCGCCGCAGGCGGAGAGCGCCAGGGCCAGCAGCGAAATCGTCGCGAGGGAAGCACGCATGAGGGTCACCCGATGGCGAATCGTTATGATTGATGTGATCACGCTAGCCCACTGCCGGGTGCCGGGCAATGCCTCCTGCACTGGTTATGTCAAACTTCGCCCCGCAGCGCGTTCGAGGCCTGGCCGCGACCGGAGACCCGTGCACATGAAACCAAGGATGCTGGCGCTCGGCGCCCTGATGCTGCTCGCTGCCTGTGGCGCGCCGCCGCCACCGCCCGCGGTGGCCCCGGCGCCGGCCCCACCGCAGGCACCGGCCGGCCAGCGGCTGCGCGATCACGTCGAGGGCTGGTTCGAGGATTACCTGAAGCTCAATCCGGTGGCAGCCACCTTCATCGGCGACCACCGCTACGACGCCCTGCTGGCGATCCCCGATGCGGCCCACGAGGCGGCGTCGAAGGCCCTGCAGCAGCGCGGACTCGACGGCCTCGCCGGCATCGACCCGGCCGCGCTGGAGCCTTCCGACCGCATCACCTGGGAGATCTTCGACTACGCGCGGCGCACCGCCCTCGAGAACCACCGGTACCCGGGCCTGCTGCTGCCGATCGACCAGTTCAACAATCCGGCGGCCTTCTTCGCCCAGCTGGGCTCGGGCGACGGCGTGCAGCCCTTCGCCACCGTGCAGGACTACGAGCGCTTCGCCACCCGCATGAGCCACTTCTCGGCCTGGGTGAACCAGGCGATCACCAACATGCGCGCCGGCATGGCCCGCGGCATCGTGCCCCCGCGGGTGGTGGTGGAGCGCAGCATCCCGCAGGTCGCCGCCATTGCCGCCGCCACTGCCGAGCAGAGCGTGTTCTGGCAACCCATCGCCAATCTGCCGAAGACCTTCTCCGCGGCCGATCGCGCCCGCCTCACGCGCGCCTACCGCGATGTCATCGGCGGCGCGGTGCTGCCCGCCTACCAGCGCCTCCTCGCCTTCCTCCGCGACCAGTACCTGTGGAAGGCCCGCGCCAGCATCGGCCTGGAGGCGCTGCCCGACGGCCGGCAGTGGTATGCCTTCCTCGCCCGCGCCTACACCACGACGGACACGCCGGTGGAGGAGATCCACGCCATCGGCCTGCGCGAGGTGGAGGCCATCGAGGCGCAGATCGCCGCGCAGATGGGGCGCGCCGGCTTCCGCGGCAGCGTCGCGGCGCTGGCCGCCTCGATGCGCCAGGACCCGCAGCAGCGCTTCGGCAGCGAGGCCGCGCTGCTCGATGCCTACCGCCACGAGGAGCAGCGTGTGCTGGCCGCGGTGCCGCGGCTGTTCAGCCTGGTGCCGAAGGCGCGGCTGGAGATCCGGCCGATGGAAGCCTTCCGCGCCCGCTCCGCGGCCGCGGCCGAGTACTACGCGCCGGCGGCCGATGGTTCGCGCCCGGGCATCTTCTACGTCAACACCTCCGACCTGGCGGCCTGCCCCCGCTACGACGTCGAGACCACCTTCCTGCACGAGGCCATCCCCGGCCACCACTTCCAGCTGGCACTCACCGTGGAGAACACGCGCCTGCCGCGCTTCCAGCGCTTCGGCAGCGACGACAGCTTCGGCAACGAACCCGACATCACCACCGCCTACGTCGAGGGCTGGGCGCTGTACGCCGAGGGCCTCGGTGACGAGCTCGGCCTGTATACCGACCCCTGGATGAAGCTCGGCAACCTCTTCAACGCCTCCTGGCGCGCGGCGCGGCTGGTGGTGGACACCGGCATCCACGCCAGGGGCTGGAGCCGCGAGCAGGCCATCGACTACCTGCTGGCCCACAGCGCCATGGCCCGCAGCGACGCCACCGCCGAGGTGGAACGCTACATCGCCTGGCCCGGCCAGGCGCTGGCCTACGAGATGGGCGCGCTCGGCATCCGCCGGCTGCGCAGCGAGGCCGAGCAGGCGCTGGGCGCGCGCTTCGACCCGCGCGCCTTCCACGCCGCGGTGCTGGAGGACGGGCCCATGCCGCTCGCCGTGCTGGAGGGCAAGATCCGCCGCTGGATCGAGTCGGTGCGCCAGGGCGCGGCGGCGGAAACCTGAACGCCGTCGTTGCGGCGCGCCGCGGCCTCGGTTACAAGGCGCTTGGCATCATCCACACGGGGCGCCCCTGCCCATGCAGCTCGACTGGTTCACCGCCCTGGTCCTCGGCATCGTCGAGGGCCTCACCGAGTTCCTGCCTGTCTCCAGCACGGGCCACCTGATCCTCACCGGCTCGCTGCTCGGCTACCAGGGCGAGCAGTCGGTGGCGGTGGAGATCGTCATCCAGGGCGCGGCGATCCTCGCGGTGTGCTGGGAGTACCGGCGGATGCTGACGCACACGGCGCTGACGTTCGTGCACGAGGCGAAGTCACGCGCCTTCCTGCTGAACCTGGTGCTCGGCTTCCTGCCGATGGCGGTGCTGGGGCTCGCCTTCCAGGACGTCATCAAGGGCTACCTGTTCCATCCGGTGCCGGTGGCGACGGCGCTGGTGGTCGGCGGCATCGCCATCCTGCTGGTGGACCGGCGCGAGGACGAGGCGCGGCTGCAGCTCGCCGACGAGGTGAGCCCCTCCGTGGCCCTGCGCCTCGGCCTGTGGCAATCGCTGGCGCTGATTCCCGGCACCTCGCGCTCGGCCGCCACCATCATCGGCGGCGTGAGCATGGGCATGTCGCGCCGGCTGGCCACCGAGTACTCGTTCTTCCTCGCCATCCCGACGCTGCTCGCCGCCACCGGCTACGAACTGCTGAAGAGCTGGCAGCTGCTGGCCGGCGCGAGCCTCGGCCCGCTGCTGCTCTCGGCGGTGTGCTCCTTCATCACCGCCCTGCTCGCGGTGCGTGGCTTCATCCGCTACGTCGGCAGCCACAGCTTCGCCGCCTTCGCCTGGTACCGCATCGTCTTCGGCGGCCTCGTGCTCGCCACCTCGGCACTCGGCCTGGTGCACTGGTAGCCCGCATCACGGTGCATCACGGTGCCAGGTCGGGCTTTTCGGGCTTATTTTGCTGCGCATCACGGTGCCAGGTCGGGCTTTTCGGGCTTATTTTGCTGAGGGCATCACGGTGCCAGGTCGGGCTTTTCGGGCTTATTGTCCGAAGACCTGTGCTGTGTGCGTCATCAACAAAATAAGCCCGAAAAGCCCGACCTGGCACCGTTATCGCCGCTATTTGCTGCGGCGTGCTTCGGCGATGAGGTCCTCGCAGCGCGCGCGGCGCTGGGCGTCGCTGCCGGCGAGGGCGAGGGCGCGACGTGCCATGCTCTCGGCCTGTGCGCGGTCGCCCTGCCGGAGCTTGACCCGGCCGAGCTCGTACCAGATGTCGGCATCGTTCGGGTTGATGCGCAGCGCGCGCTCCAGCGAGGACGTGGCCAGCGGGTAATTGCCGGCAGCGGCGTACTGGCGGCCCTGCTGCAGCAGCGAGGCGGTGGCACCGCTGCTCGCCGGGGGCGGTGGCGGCGGGATCGGTGGCGGCGGCGCGGGCGGTGGCGGCTCGGGTACCGGCACCGGCTCCGGCACGGGCGCCGGCGGGACGGGCGTCGACTCGACCCGCGGCACCGGTTGCGCCGGCGGCGGCTCGTAGACGGGCACCGCACAGGCAGCCGGCAGCAGCAGCAACGCGGCGAGGAGCCGCAGCGGACGCCGGGCGCGGAACGACGAGCGATTCATCACTGGATCAGGCCACGCAACCATTCGATCGATTTCTCCGCAATGCCGGCCGGACCGCTGCCGCAGCCCGGCAGCGGCGGCACCTCGGTGCCCGCGGGCACCGGCACCCACAGCGGATCACCGCAGCTGCCGCTGGCAGCCAGTCCCGTCGGGTAATCGATGCTCAGCATCGCCAGGCCATCGGGCAGCGGTGCCGTGAAGCTCACCAGCGGCGCCTTCGCGAAGATCGCGCTCCACACCGACATGGCGCCGCTGGCACCGGTGAGCCCGGTGGGCTGGTTGTCATCGTAGCCGATCCAGACTACGCCCAGCAGGTCCTGGGTGAAGCCGGCGAACCAGCTGTCGCGCAGGTCGTTGGAAGTGCCGGTCTTGCCCGCGGCGACGATGCCCGGCGGCAGGCGGCTGCCCGCCGCGCGCCCGGTGCCACGGCGCAGGACCTCGACCAGCGCATGGTCGAGCTGGTAGACCACGGCCGGGTCCACCGCCTGCTCCGTGCTGAGCGGGAACTGCGACAGCGGCGCGCCATCGGGGCCCTGCACGGCGCGCACCGCACGCAACGGCGAGCGGAAGCCGCCGCTGGCGAGCGTGCTGTAGAGCTGTGCGACGTCGAGCGGCGCCAGGTCCAGCGCGCCGAGCAGCAGCGAAGGATTGGGATCCACATCGACGCCGACGCCGAGCCTGCCGAGCATCTTCACCACCTTCGGCACGCCCACTTCCATGCCCAGGCGCACGGTGGCCATGTTCATCGACTCGGCGAGCGCGCGCAGCAGCGGCACCTCCCCATGGGCCTGCCGGTCGAAGTTCTGCGGCAGCCAGGTCTTGCCGCGCGCGAGCTTCACCTCGATGGGCGCATCGTCGATGCGCGTGGCGAGTGTCCGCCCGGCCTCCAGCGCCGTGAGGTAGACCACCGGCTTGATCAGCGAGCCGATGGGCCGGCGTGCCTCGAGCGCGCGGTTGTAGCCCTCGAAGCCGGAGCGGCGGCCGCCCACCACGGCCAGCACCTCGGCGGTCTGCGGGTTGACCAGCACCACGGCGCCTTCCAGTGCCGGCTTCTTCGGCCGCTGCAGGCGCCGCACGCCGTCGGCGAGGGCGTCTTCCGCCGTGGACTGCAGCATCGGGTCGAGGCTGGTGAACACGCGCAGGCCCTCGGTGGTGAGGTCCTGCTCGCGGTAGTGCTCGGTGAGCTCCTGGTGCACCAGCGCCATGAAGGCGGGGAAATAGGTGGCGCCGACATTGCGGTCGAGCACCACGCCGAGCTTGCGCGCCCCGGCCGTGCTGGCCTCGGCGGCGGTGATGGCGCCATCCTCCGCCAGCAGCTTCAGCACCAGGTTGCGCCGTGCCAGCACCCGCTCCGGGTGACGCCGCGGATCGTAGTAGGACGGCCCGCGCACGATGGCGACCAGCGTGGCGATCTCGTGCAGCTGCAGCTCGGCCAGCGGCTTGCCGAAGTAGAACTGGCTCGCCAGGCCGAAGCCGTGCACCGCGCGGCTGCCGTCCTGGCCGAGGTAGATCTCGTTCAGGTAGGCATTGAGGATGTCGGCCTTGCTGTAGTGCGCCTCCAGCAGCAGCGCCATCAGTGCCTCGCGGCCCTTGCGCGCCAGCGTGCGCTCGTTGCTGAGGAAGTAGCTGCGCACCAGCTGCTGGGTCAGCGTGCTCGCGCCCTGGCGCACCTTGCCCGAGGCCACGTTCACCGCCAGCGCGCGCAGGATCGCCAGCAGGTCGACGCCGGGATGCTGGTCGAAGCGGCGGTCCTCCACCACCCGCAGGGCGGTGGGGATCAGCGGCGGCACATCGCCGGGCTCGACGATGATGCGGTCCTCGCCATCGGCCGGGAACACGCTGCCGATCAGCAGCGGGTCCAGCCGCAGCAGCGGCAGCGGGCCGCCCGCCGGGCCGCGCAGCGAGCCGACCGTGCCGCCGGCGATGGCCACGCTGGCCGCCTGCGCGGGCTGGGCGCCATCCCAGAAACGGAACGGCCGCGTCATCAGCTCGATGCGTCCGCCGCTGCGATGGAAGCTGCCCGGCTGGTCCGCCACGGCCACGCTGCGATAGCCGAGGCGGCGCAGCTCGGCCGCGAGGCCGTCGGCCGTCAGCGGACGGCCCTCGTAGAGTTCCAGCGGGCGGGCGTAGACATGGGCCGGCAGGTTCCAGCGCCGGCCGTCGAAGCGGCTGGTGACCAGATGATCGAGGTAGAAGAGATAGCCGATGAAGCCCGCGAGCAGCAGCACCAGCGGTACCCACACCAGCGGCAGGCGCAGCAACCACCAGGCGCCGCGGCCGATGCCGCGGATGCCCGCCCGGACGCGCGCACCCAGGCCGCGTCGCCCCGGAGTCCTAGCCTTCCTGGCCACGGCTCAGGACACGACTCGGGACGCGGCGGCCCGCGCAGGGCAGGAGCGGCTTGCAGGGACGGGTGCTGCGTGTCATGCGGATGCGGGCCCGGGCACCTGCGGCGCCGGCGGCCTGGACGGTTGCGGTCGCACATCATAACCGCTGCGGCGGGTCACGCTTGCGGCAGCGCAATGGGGAACCCTGTCGTATTCCGCCGGACGCGGGCCGGGGTAGGATGAGGCCAGCCACGGGGATCTGTTCGTCATGGACGGTGCGCGTCACGACTTCCATCGCCTGTGCTGCGCCTCGGCTGCCGGCCTGGCGCTGTGCTTCGCTGCCGCCGACATGGCGGCGGCGCAGGCCGAGGTGCCCGTCACGCCCGAGCCGGCGGCGGCCGGGCCCGAACCCGCCACGGCGGGCCCGGTGCCCGATACCACGGCGGACCCGGTGCCCGATACCACGGCGGGCCCGGTGCCCGACGCCGCGACGACGGACCCCGGCAAGCCCGCCGAGTACCAGTGCGACCAGCCGGGCTCCGACGGCCAGGAGATGCTGGACCTGGTACAGCGCGGGGTCTACCTGAGCGTCTGCGGCACCGCGCGCTGGTTCGACGGCCTGTTCGGCACCCGTCGCTACGACCAGGATTCCGATGCCACCTTCGGCCGCCTCGGCGTCACCGAGTTCTGGGATGACCGCGACGACTTCCGCACCCGCGTGCGGCTGCGCGCGCGCATCGCCCTGCCCACGGCGCAGAAGCGGCTGAAGCTGCTGTTCGGCCGCGTCGACGACCAGGAGATCGAGCAGGACTCGCAGTCCGAGGCCGGCACCAACCTGCCGAGCAGCTTCGGCAAGGTGGCGGATGAATCCTGGCTGCTGGGCCTGGGCTACTCGAAGCAGGGCAAGCTGCACAACGGTTTCGACTTCAGCACCGGCGTGCGCCTGAGGACGCCGGTGGACCCGTACAGCAAGGCAACCTACCGGCACAACTTCGTCTTCAGCGACGACGTCACGCTGCGCGCCCGGCAGACGCTGTTCTGGCGCGACAGCCGCGGCTGGGGCGAGACCACCGAGGTCAGCGTCGACAAGCTGCTCACCGAGCGGCTGCTGCTGCGCTGGGACAACGGCGCCACGCTGGCCGAGGACGTGCGCCGCCTGGAGTGGTACAGCTCGCTCGTCACCTTCCAGAGCCTCGGCAACCGCCGCGCGCTCGCCTACACCGGCTTCGTGCGCGGCGTCATGAACACCGACATCCCGGTGCGCGACTACGGCGTGGAAGTGCGCTACCGGGTGCGGGTGTTGCGCAAGTGGCTGTTCCTCGAAGCGCGCAGCAGCCTCACCTGGCCACGCGAAACGCTGGCCGAGGAACGCGAGATCAACCCCGGGGTGGGCCTGGGCTTCGAGATGTACTTCGGTCCGGTGCCCGAGAGCGACCTGCGCTGACGGCCGCTCAGGCGCGCCGCCGTGGCATCACGTCGAAGGCCAGGCTGATGCGCCGGCCCGGCGCCGCGAAGGGCAGCGTGCGGTGCCAGGCCCAGGACGGGAACAGCAGCAGCCGTCCCGGCCGCGGCTCGATGAGCCGCGTCACCGGCTCCGTGGCCACCCGCATCCGCGGTGGCGGCCTGCCGAACTCGATCCAGCCGGCGCCGGCCGCGCCGGCCGACATCCCCGCGGGCAGCCGCGCGTAGTAGACACCGGAGAGCCAGCCCAGCGGGTGGATGTGCGAGGCCTGGTGGCCGCCCTCCTCCAGCACCGTGCCCCAGGCGCGCAGCGTCCAGTCCGGCGCAGCCGGGGCCATCAGCGGGTGGTCGGCATAGCCCGAGGCCAGGCAGTCGGCGACGACCCCGCGGACCGCCTCATCCACGGCGTCGCGCCAGCCCGCGAGCACGCCGCCGGCGTCGAAGCGCAGCTCGCCGGTCTGGCTGCCGCCGCGCGTGGCCTTGCTGGCGGGGCTGGCGAGCAGCGAGGGATCGGCCTCGATGGCCGCGCAGAGTGCGGTGTTGAAAGTGTCGAGGTCTGCATAGCCCGCCGGCGGCGCCAGCTCGACCACCCGCAGCATGCGCCCGAAATCGAGCAGCGCGTCCGCCTGCGCGGCCTGGCCGGCATCGCGAAGTGCAAGGCCCTGCGCGGCGAGCACCTGGCGCTCGCCCGGATGCGCCTCGAGGAAGGCCGCGGCCAGCGCCAGCGCCTCGTCCATCGCCGCGCTGGCGGCGAGCAGGTTGACGAGATCCGCGGTGGCGCGGCCGCTGTCGGGGTTGGCGCGCAGGGCCAGGCGCAGCGCCTCGATGGCGCCGGGCAGGTCGCCGAGCGTCGCGCGCGCATAGGCGAGGTTGATGCCCGCGGTGTCGTCATCGGGGTAGCGCAGCAGCGCGGCCTCGAGCGGCAGCAGGGCCTCGGCGCAGCGCTCGAGGTCGCAGAGCACCGCACCGCGCGCGGCCAGCAGCGCCGGGTGGGCAGGCGCCGCGTCCAGGCCATCGTCGCAGCAGGCGAGCGCGTCCTCGCCGCGGCCGGCGTCGACCAGCGCGCGGGCGAGGTTGCAGCGCACCTCGACATCATCCGCATCCGCCGCCAGCGCGGCCTGGTGATGCGCGATCGCCGCCTCGATGTGGCCGCGGTACTGGAGCAGCGCACCCAGGTTGGCATGGGCCCGGGCGTATCCGGGGTCCCGCACCAGCGCCGCGCGCAGGCTCGCCTCGGCGCCATCGAGATCGCCGGCCGCCAGGCGCGTGACACCCAGCTCCGCCGCCGGCCGCGGGTCCGCGCCGGCCAGTTCCGCCGCGCGCGCCAGGTAGCGGCCCGAGGCCACGAGGTCGCCGCGCTCGCGGGCCAGCAGCCCGCGCAGCCGCTGCGCCTGCGCATCGGCGGGATCGGCCTCGACGGCGCGGCGGTAGAGGCGCTCGGCCTCGGCCAGCTGCCCGGCGCGGTGGGCCTCCATGGCCCGATCCAGCAAGCTGGCCACGGCCGCCTAGAAGAACGCCTGCAGCCCGGTCTGCGCGCGGCCGAGGATCAGCGCATGCACGTCATGCGTGCCCTCGTAGGTGTTCACGGTCTCGAGATTGATCATGTGGCGCATGACCTGGTATTCGCCGGTGATGCCATTGCCGCCGTGCATGTCGCGTGACTGGCGGGCGATGTCGAGCGCCTTGCCGCAGTTGTTGCGCTTGATCAGCGAGATCGCCTCGGGCATCAGCGCGCCCGCGTCCGCCAGCCGTCCGACCCGCAGCGCCGCCTGCAGCCCCAGCGCGATCTCCGTCTGCATGTCGGCGAGCTTCTTCTGCACCAGCTGCGTGGCCGCCAGCGGCCGGCCAAACTGCCGGCGCGCCAGCGTGTAGTCGCGCGCGGCATGCCAGCAGAACTCCGCCGCGCCCATCACGCCCCAGGCGATGCCGTAGCGGGCGCGGTTGAGGCAGCCGAAGGGCGCGGACAGCCCGTGGGCACCGGGCAGGTGGTTCTCCTCCGGGACGATCACGCCATCCATGACCACGTCACCGGTGATCGAGGTGCGCAGGCTCAGCTTGCCGGGGATCTTCGTCGCGCTCAGGCCCTTCATGCCCTTCTCGAGGATGAAGCCGTGCACCGCATCGTCATGGGCGGCGGATTTCGCCCAGACCACGAACACGTCGGCCACCGGCGAGTGGCTGATCCACAGCTTGGTGCCGGTGAGGCGGTAGCCGTCGGCGACCTTCTCGGCGCGTGCCTGCATGCCGCCGACATCGGAGCCGAAGTCCGGCTCGGTGAGGCCGAAGCAGCCGACCCACTCGCCGCTGGCGAGCTTCGGCAGGTAGCGGCGCCGCTGCGCCTCGCTGCCATGGGCATGGATCGGATGCATCACCAGCGAGCACTGCACGCTCATGGAAGAGCGGTAGCCGGAGTCGATGCGCTCGATCTCCCGCGCCGCCAGCCCGTAGGCGACCTGGGACAGCCCCGCCCCGCCGTATTCCTCGGGGATGGTGGCGCCGAGCAGGCCGAGGCTGCCCATGCGCAGCAGCAGCTCGCGCTGGAACTCGCCTTTCTCGAAGGCGGCGATGACCCGCGGCGCCAGCTCGTTCGCGGCGAAATCACGCACCGAATCGCGCACCTGGCACTCCTCGGCGGAGAGCTGGTCCTCCAGCCGCAGCGGATCGTCCCAGGCGAAGGCGGCAGGCGTCCTGCCGGAAGGCGATGCACCAGGCATGGCGGGCACTCCTGTCGGGGCGGGCGGTTGCCCGCGAGGGCGCCGGCATTCTACCGTAGGCCCCGCGGCGCCGGTGCGCCGGGGAGACAGCCATGGCAGCGGAGAACGACGCGGCGGCGAGCGACCGCGCCGAGGTGCAGGCGCTGATCCACGCGACCGCCGAGGCCTGGAACTCCCAGGACTTCTCGCGCGTGCTCGCGCTGTGGGACGCGGACGAGCCCCTGCCCTTCTACCTCGCCGAGGAACAGCAGGACTGGTTCATCGGCTGGGATGCGCTGCGCGCCTACCTGGCTCCGCCGCGTCCGAGCCCGGCGGTGCAGGGCATCCGCGAGGACATGCGCGACATCCACGTGAAGTTCCCCGCGCCCGGCCTCGCCATCGCCGCCTGGTGGATGCATTTCGAGATGAAGATCATCGGCCGCCCGCCCATCGGCGAGGAGGTGCGGGTGAGCGCCGTCCTGCGACGCACGGCGGCCGGCTGGCGCTACATCCACTGGGCCGAATCGCCGATGACCGCCACCCGCTACATGACGAAGCTGATGGAGCGCGATGTCGACCAGGAGAAGTTCGCCCCCTGCCACGAGCGCGCCATGCAGCGCCTGCGCTCGCGCTGAGGACCGCGACATGCGGCACCATGACCGGTGGAGCGCTGCGGCCGCGATGCTGCGCTTTCTGATGCCGCTGGCCGCCGCGGCCCTGCTCGGCGCCTGTGCCGGATCGGCGCCGCCGGTGACCGCCGGCCAGGCGGTGGTCGACTACGACCTGGTGCTCGACCCGGCCGCCGCCCCGGTGCGCTGGAACGAGGACGTGAAACCCGTGCTCGAAGGCCGCTGCGTCGTCTGCCACGCCTGCTACGACGCGCCCTGCCAGCTGAAGCTCTCCTCCTGGGAGGGGCTCGACCGCGGCGCCAATCCCGGGAAGGTCTACGACGGCGCGCGCATCCGCGCCGCGGCGCCGACCCGGCTGTTCATCGACGCGCACACGCCCGCGCAATGGCAGGCGAAGGGCTTCCACCCGGTGATGAGCCCGGCCGCGGCCACCGCAGCCGGCCGCATGGAGCAGTCGGTGCTCTACCGCATGCTGCGACTCAAGCAGCTGCACCCGCAGCCGCTCACCGGCATGCTGCCCGGGGCCGTCACCACCGGGCTCGACCGCGAGCAGGTCTGCACCACCGAGGACGGCTTCGACGACTTCGCGCGCGACAACCCGCTGTGGGGCATGCCCTATGGCCTGCCCAACCTCGGCGAGGCCGAGTACCGCAAGCTGGTGCGCTGGATCGCCACCGGCGCACCGCCACCTCCGGCAGCCCGGCCGTCGCCCGCGGCACAGGAGCAGATCGCCGGCTGGGAACGTTTCCTCAACGGCAGCACGCCGCGCGAACGGCTGATGAGCCGCTACCTCTACGAACACCTGTTCATCGGCCACCTGCACCTCGCCGGCACCGGCGACCGCGAGTTCTACCGCCTGGTACGCTCGCGCACCCCGCCCGGCCTGCCGATCGAGGAGATCCCCACCGTGCGGCCGCTGGACGATCCCGGCACGAGCTTCTGGTATCGCCTGTGGCTCGATCCGCAGAGCATCGTCGCCAAGGACCACATCGTCTACGAGTGGTCCGCGGCGCGCATGGCGCGCTACACCGAGCTGTTCCTGGCGACGCACTGGGACATCGCCGAACTGCCCGGCTACACGGCGGAGACCGCGGGCAATCCGCTGCTCACCTTCGCCGCCATCCCCATGGATTCCCGCTACCGCTTCCTGCTCGACGATGCCCGCTACTTCATCGAAGGCTTCATCAAGGGGCCGGTGTGCCGCGGCCAGGTGGCGCTGAACGTCATCGACGACCGCTTCTGGGTGCTGTTCCTCTCGCCGGACCATCTGCCCGTGATGGAACAGGCGGAGTTCATCGCGCAGAACGCCGCCTACCTGCGGATTCCGGCAGACCGCGGCACCCAGACACTGAATGTCGCCAGCCTGTGGACCGAGTACTGGAAGGGCCAGAAAACCTACCTCGAGGCGAAGCAGCGGCTGTTCGCCAGCCGGCAGGCGGTACCGCTGGATGCCGCGCTCGCCTACATCTGGGATGGCGCCGGCAGCAACCCCAACGCGGCGCTCACCATCTTCCGCCACACCGACAGTGCCTTCGTCATGAACGGCCTCGTCGGCGATTACCCGAAGACCGCCTGGGTCATCGACTACCCGCTGCTCGAGCGCATCCACTACCTGCTGGTTGCCGGCTTCGATGTCTACGGCAACGTCGGCCACCAGCTGCTGACGCGCGTCTACATGGACTTCCTGCGCATGGAGGGCGAGGACTATTTCCTCGCCTTCCTGCCCGCGAGCCACCGCCGCGCCATCCGCGACAGCTGGTACCTCGGCATCCGCGAGCGGCGCCAGGAGCAGTTCTCCGAGCCGCTGGACTGGCTCAGCGTCGAGTCGGTGACCGGCTACCAGGGCGACGACCCGCAGCGCGAGCTCTACCGGCGGATCGAACAGCACCTCGGTCCGCTGGCCGGCCACGACAGCATCAACCGCTGCGGCAGCGGCTGCGCGCTGCTCCCGGCCGACGATACGGTGCGGGCGCGGGTGGAGGAGGCCCTGCGGCGCATCAGCGCGCTGCGCGGCCGCCAGCTGCTGCCGCTGCCGGACGCGAGCTTCCTGCGCGTGCGCACCGGGGCCGACCCGGCCGGCGACCTCGCCTACACCCTGGTGCTGAACAAGGACTACCGCAACCTGGTGTCGATGCTCGAGGACGAGGACCGGCGCAATCCCGACCACGACAGCCTGACGGTGGTGCCCGGCTTCGTCGCCAGCTATCCGAATTTCTTCCTCGACGTGGATGCCGCCGGCATCGATGCCTTCGTGGCGCGCTTCGCCGCCATCCGCGACCGCGACGACTACGAGCGCTTCGTCGCGCTCTACGGCCTGCGCCGCACCAACCCCGGGTTCTGGGCGCAGGCGGACTGGTTCCAGGCGGCCTACCGGCGGCTGCAGCCGCTGGAGGCCGGCATCTTCGACCTCAACCGCTACGAGAACCGCTGAGCAGCGCGGCGTTCAGCCCTGGGGACGGAAGGGCGCGGTGCGCCGCACCACCACGAGGAAGCCCTCGATGACCGCCGGCAGCGCCGGCGGCGTCGCCTCATGGCTGGAGACGAAGACGACGATGCAGGGCGCGCCATCGGCCTCGCCGCGGCCGACGCCGATCACCCCGGGCAGCGCCAGCAGCGCCGCGCGATGCCGCGCGATGACCTGATCGACGTCCGCCGCCGGCTCAGTCACCGGCGATCTGCACGTTGAAGCGCGCGAGGATCGGACCGATGGGATTGACGGCGGTGAGGTTGCCGGCGCCGGCGAACAGCAGGCCGACGGCCTTGCGGTCGTTGCTGCCACCGTTGACCACCACCAGCGAACCGGAATCCCCGGCGCCGCTGAACGGCTGGCTGTTGTCGCCGCTGACGATGAACTGCTGGACGAACTGCGCGGTGCCGCCCGGATAGTCCACCATCACCGTGGCGTTGATGGCGGTGATGCGCCCGCCGGTCATGCGCGTGCTGCGGCCGTACTTGCGCACCTTGAGGTTCATGACCGGGCTGACGGTGGAGCCGACCGGCGCGCCGTAGCCATCCGCCGGCGTGGCGAAGCCGACGTCGCTCGGCACGGCATAGGCGATGGCGGCATCCATGATGTTGTTCGCGGTGGTCGAAATCTCCACCGGCTGGAAGTCGTAGAGCTTGCCGATGACATCGCCGGGGTAGCTGCCGCCGTCGACCTTGCCCGGCTGCAGGATCAGGTCGTCGATCTGCCCGGCATTGGAGTTGGCCAGCACATGGTTGTTGCTGAGGATGTAGTAATTGGTGACGTGGCAGCCGCTGCCCTGGAACACCTGGCAGCCGAGCGTGCCGGCGGTGACGTCCTGGTGGCCGATGGACACGCCGATCGGCACCGGGCGCGGCCAGCGTCCCGCGGGTGACTCGCCGGCCTGCGGCGCGAACTGGCCGGCGCGGAAATGGCCGGTCACCAGCGTCTCCACGGCCTCGCCGTCCACGTAGTCGGGCAGGCCGGTGATGCCGGCGCGCTCGAGGAACAGCTTCAGCACCGGCTCGCCGGCGGCGTTCTCGCCGAGCGCCACGCCCACCACGCCGCTGCGCTGGAGCAGCACGCGCTGGAAGCGCTGCTGGGTCTGCCAGGCGCGATCGAAGCGCTGCGGAACGTGCGCGGGCCGCGCGGCAAGGGCCGGCAGCGCGGCGATGGAGACGAACAGGAGGGCGATCAGCGCGGCGAGCGGGCGCCGCAGGAAACCTTGGGCTGTTGGCACGCCTCGGGTCCTTCTTCTGGTCACGTCGACGAGCCGATGGTACTGGAGCGCGGCATCCCGCGGAAAGCACAAACTTCACCAGGCTTGTCTTCTGTCAAGCAGCCCGCTGCGGGCTGCGACAGCATGACGCAAGTACCGGCCATCCACCCGTGGCAAACTGGCGACATAACATCCACGAATGGGACACCAGGGTATCAACATGTCCGACCCCGCCGGGAACCGCCGCCTCCTCCATCCGTCCACCGCGCAGCGCCGGGCTGCCGCCGCCGTGCTGTGGCTGGCCAGCGCGCTCGCGCCGCTGGCTCAGGCCGCCGCGCCCACGCAATGGACCGACTACCGCATCGATGCCCGCATCGACCCGGCCACGCACCGGCTGGAGGCCGACGTCACCGTGACGGTGCCGCCGGCGGCCGCCGGCCAGGCGGTGGAGTTCGTGCTGGCAGGCAATCTCGCCGTGGACAAGGCGAACCCGGCGCTGGAGAAGCTGCCGGCCGCGGCCGGCGACGAGGCCTTCTCCGGCATCAACGGCAGCAGCGAGGAAACCGCGCGCCGCCGCGGCGTCAGCCGCTACCGCGTGACGCTGCCCGCCGGTGCCACGAGCTTCAGCCTGCACTACGCCGGCCTCGTGGACATGCAGCCGGAGGTGAGCAAGCAGGAATACGCGCGCAGCTTCGCCGAGACGCCGGGCATCATCGACCCGAAGGGCGTCTATCTCGCCGGCAGCACGCTCTGGTATCCGCAGCTGGTGAAGCCGGTGGCGAGCGAGCTCATGACCTACTCGCTCGAGGTCAACACGCCCTCCGGGTGGCACCTGATCGCGCCCGGCAACGGTGTGTCCTCGGGCGCCGACGGCAAGGCGCGCTGGAGCACGCCCTCGGCGGTGGACGAGATCTCGCTGGCCGGCGGCCCGCTCACCGAGTACAGCGCCCGCAGCGGCAAGGTGCAGGCACAGGTCTACCTGCACGAGGCCGACCCCGCGCTGGCACAGAAGTACCTCGACGCCACCGGCCGCTACCTGCGCATGTACAGCGAGCTGATCGGCCCCTACCCCTACGAGAAGTTCGCGCTGGTGGAGAACTTCTGGGAGACCGGCTACGGCATGCCCTCCTACACGCTGCTTGGGCCGCAGATCATCCGCTTCCCCTTCATCCTCACCTCCTCCTATCCGCACGAGATCCTGCACAACTGGTGGGGCAACTCCGTCTACGTCGACTACGCCACCGGCAACTGGTGCGAGGGCCTGACCGCCTATCTCGCCGACCACCTGCTGAAGGAAGTCGAGGGCCAGGGCGCCGAGTACCGCCGCGACACCCTCAAGCGCTACCGCGACTTCGCCGCCAGCAACGGCGATTTCCCGCTGAAGGATTTCCGCTCGCGCCACAGCGCCGCCACCGAGGCGGTCGGCTACGGCAAGACACTGATGGGCTTCCACATGCTGCGCCGCGCGCTGGGCGATGACCTGTTCCGCCAGGCGCTGGTGCGGTTCTACAAGGACGACCGCGGCCGACGCGCCAGCTTCGCCGACGTGCGCAGCGCCTTCGAGGCGGTCAGCGGCCGCGACCTCGGCCGCTTCTTCGACGAATGGGTGAACCGCACCGGCGCCGCCGACATCGCCGTCGAGGGCGTGAAGGTGGCGAAGGCCGGCAACGGCTTCGTCGTCACCGGCACGCTGCGCCAGCGCCAGGCGGGGCCCTACGACCTCGCCGTGCCGCTGGTCGTCGCCACCACCGGCGAGCCGGTGATCACCCGCATCGCCAGCCACGAGGCCGCGACGCCGTTCCGCGTGGAGACGACATCGAAGCCGCTCGGGGTCGAGGTCGATCCCGAGTTCGACGTCTTCCGCGTGCTCGATCCGCGCGAGACCGCGCCGAGCATCGGCCAGCTGTTCGGCGCCAGCGAGGTCACCGCCGTGGTGCCCGAGGCCGAGCAGGACGCCTGGCGCGCCATGCTCAAGGGCTGGGAGAGCCCGGCGAGCCACGTCACCATCGTCAGCGACCGCGAGGCGAAGGCGCTGCCGCCCGATCGCAGCACCTGGATCCTCGGGCGCGGCAACCGCCTGGCCGCGAAGCTCTTCGGCAGCGATGCCGCCCAGGGGCTGAAGGTCGGCGCCAGCGGCGTCACCATCGGCGGCCAGGACATCGCCTATGCCGGCCATTCGCTGGTGATCACGCGCCGGCATCCGGCCGACCCGCGCCTGGCCATCGGCTGGATCACCGCGGATCCGCCGGCCGCCATCGCCGCGCTGGGCCGCAAGCTGCCCCACTACGGCAAGTACTCCTGGCTGGCATTCAGCGGCGCCGATGCGGCGAGCCTCGCCAAGGGCGAGTGGCTGGCGACCGATTCCCCGCTGCTGGTCAACCTGCAGGGCGCGGGCACGCCGGTGGTGATGGCGCGGCTGCCGAAGCGCGCGCCGCTGGCCGAGCCGCCGCCGGCCTACTCGGCGCAGCGGCTGATGTCCCACGTCGACTGGCTGGCGGCACCGGAACGCGAGGGCCGCGGCTTCGGCAGCGCCGGCCTCGCCGCCTCGGGCGACTACATCCGCGACCAGTTCGCCGCGGCGGGGCTGCAGCCGGGCGCCGGCGATGGCGGCTGGTTCCAGACCTTCACCGCCGTCGGCGGCGTCGACAAGCAGGAGCGCACGCTGCGCAACGTGATCGGCGTGCTGCCCGGCTCGGACCCGCGCTTCGCGGGACAGGCCGCGCTGCTCACCGCGCACTACGACCACCTCGGCTTCGGCTGGCCGGATGCGCGCACCGGCGACATCGGCAAGATCCATCCCGGCGCCGACGACAACGCCAGCGGCGTGGCGGTGATGATCGAGGTGGCGCGCGCGCTGGCCGCCCGCCCGCCACCGCCGAGGAGCATCGTCTTCATCGCCTTCACCGGCGAGGAGTCGGGCCTGCTCGGCTCGCGCTACTACGTCAAGCACCCGACGCCGGTGCCGCTCGCCGGCATCATCGCCGACCTCAACCTCGACACCGTCGGCAGCCTCGGCGAGCATCCGGTGTCGATCCTCGCCACCGAGAGCGCGCGCGAGTGGCCGTTCGTCTTCAGCGGCATCACCGCGACCACCGGCATCCCCACGCGCAGCGTGGTCGGCGCCAGCGTGTCCTCGGACCAGCAAGCGTTCATCGACCAGGGCATCCCGGGCGTGCAGGTGTTCGGCAACGCGACGCTGCACTACCACCGGCCGAGCGACACGCCGGACACCGTCGACGCCGCCGGCATGGTGAAGGTGGCGTCGGTGGTGACCGAGGCGATCGAATACCTCGCCTCCACCGACAAGCGTCTCACGCTCACCGGCGCGGGCGTCGGCAGCGGCGTGCCGCCGCCCGTCGCCTCGGGCGACCGTCGCAAGGTCTCGCTCGGCGCCATGCCGGACTTCGCCTTCCAGGGCCCCGGCCTGCGCCTCGACAGCGTGGTGCCCGGCTCACCCGCCGAGAAGGCGGGCCTGAAGGCCGGCGACATCCTGCTGCGCTTCGGCGGTGAACCCGTCGCCGGTCTCGGCGGCTTCAACGAGCTGCTGCGCAAGCACCAGCCCGGCGACCGCGTCCACCTCGAGTGGACCCGCAACGGCACCCCCCAGCAAGGCGAAGCCGAGCTGACCGCACGCTAATACCGTAATACGGTGCCAGGCCGGGCTTTTCGGGCTTTTCGGGCTTCCTGTTGGCCTGCGAACTCAGGCAACCACGCGAAAGCCCGAAAAGCCCGAAAAGCCCGGCCTGGCACCTAAAAATCAGGTTGTCTGGCGGCGCGGAGGGCGGCGCAGAGTTCGATGCCTTCGACGGTTTCGGCGAGGCTGCGGGCGGCGCCGGGCCAGGTGGCGACCAGCGGCCTGAAGTAGCCTTCGACCTCCTCGGCCTCGGCCCTGGAGCAGAAGCCTTCCGCAAGGCGTGGCAGGTTGCGCAGCGCGAACGGCGAGAGCTGCGCGGTGAAGGCCGGCTGGTTGGCCTTGAACCAGTCGAAGGTGGCGCGCCGCTGGCTGGCACGGGCGGCGAGCGCGAAGAGCAGCGTCGTCGGCTCGCGGGCCCGCAGCCGCGGGTCGAGGACCAGCTGACGCACCCGCGCGCCGAGCGCCGGGTCGTCGGTGCTGGACAGCGCGGCCGCGGCCTCGGCGCGGAACTGCGCGTCGCTGGAGGCGAACAGGCGCGCCAGCAGCGCATCGACGAAGGGCGTGCCGTAGTCCTGCACCCCGGCGCGCAGCGCGGTCTCCACCAGTCCCGGCTGCAGCGCCGTTTCGTCCAGCCCGGCGGCCTCGCCCATGCGCAGGTACTGCCGCGCCTGCGCGGCCAGCCGGCCCCGCAGTGCTGTGTCGTTGGCCTCCAGCGCCAGCAGGCGGATGAGCCCGGTGCGCAGCAATGCGGCGTTGATGGCGTCCGCCGTCGCCGGCGGGGCGGTGTCGCGCACGGCGAATTCGGCCGCCTGCGGACCCAGCGCCTCGAACCGCGGGCGGTAGAACTCGCGCATCAGCGCCTCGATGCGCCCGCGGTCGGCGGCCGGCGCCAGCGCATCGCGCAGCCGGATCAGGTCCGCGCGCGGCGCCAGCGCCAGCGCCGCCTGGGGCGCAGCGGCGATGACGCGCAACGCGGCCAGCAGCTCGTCCGTCTTCAGCTGCCCCGCCTGGTAGGCGGCGGACAGGCTGTCCGCAAGGACCAGCCCCTCGCGCTGGGTCAGCGCCGGAAAATCGGCGAGCAGCGCCCGCCAGCCCGCGCCATCGAGCGCGAAGCGGTAGTAGCCGGCACCGCCGGCGTTGGGCATCACCACCGTCGGGCAGCCGCTGCCGGCCAGCGGAACGCGGGCCGAGGCGTCCTTGAGCAGCACGCATTGCTTCTCCAGCGCAGTGCCCTGGCCGTAGCGCAGGCACATCGGGATCTGCCAGGCCTGTTTGCGGTCACCGCGGGAGCCGAGCGGCAGGTAGCGTTCCTGCTTCAGCTCGAGGCTGGCACCCTTGCCGTCGCAATGAACGCCGACGCTGACCAGCGGCACGCCGGGCTGGTCGATGAAGCTGCGGAAAGCCGGCACCACGTCCGCGCGTCCCGAGCCCTGCGCCAGCGATGCCATGAAGTCCTCGACATCGGCGACACCGTAGGGGAAGCGGCGCATGTACGTGCGGATGCCGGCGCGGAAGGCGTCCTCGCCGAGGTAGCCCTCGAACATGGACAGCACGCCGCCACCCTTGAGGTAGGTGATGGCATCGAAGGAGCTGCCGATCTGCATGTTGCTGTCCACCGGCTGGCGGATACGCCGGGCGGCGATGCGGCTGTCGAGCTGCATGGCGGCCAGTGCCTCCTGCAGCGGCAGCACCTCGAGCTGCAGCTCCGGTCGCCAGGCGTTGGCGGCCTTGTTGCCCATCCAGTTGGCGAAGCTCTCGTTGAGCCAGATGTCATCCCACCACTTCGGCGTCACCAGGTTGCCGAACCAGTGGTGCGAGATCTCGTGGGCGTGGATGACGCCGAAGCCGCGCTGCTGCTCCAGCGAACTGCGCGCATCGAGCAGGATGCGCTGGTCGCCGTAGACGATGGCACCGGCGTTCTCCATGGCGTTGGTGCCGAACTCGGGCGAGGCGATGAGGTCGAGCTTGGCGTAGGGATACTCGCGGTCGAAATAGGCCTCGAGGTAGGAAAGGATCGCCGGCGTGTTGTCGAGCGCGTAGTGCAACCGCTCGCCCTTGCCGCGGGTGGCGACGGCGCGCAGCGGCAGCGGTCTGTGGCGCACGGCATTCGCTGGCACGGGGCCGGCCGTCACCACGTCGAAGGGTCCGACGGCGACTTCCACCAGATAGGTCGGCAGCGGCGCGGTGCGCTCCAGCACCACGCGCTTCAGGCCCTCGCCCGCCGCTTCCTCGCGGGACACCGGCGCGTTGCCCACCACGGTGTTGTCCGCGCGGGTGGTCACCGTGATGTCGAAGGGCGTCTTGAACAGCGGCTCGTCGAAGCCGGGGAACATGCGCCGGGCGTCGATGGCCTCGAACTGCGTGAAGGCATAGGACTGGCCGGCCACCGTGGAGCGGTAGGGGCCGTCGGCGCGCTCGCGCAACGGCGCCGTCCACGTGAACTCGAGCGTCGCCCCGCCGGCCGGGACGGGTGCGTCGAAGCCGAGACGCGCCACGCCCAGCGGGTCCACCTGCTCGTAGCGGGCCTCCAGCGGCTGTCCGCCGCCCGCGGGCACCAGCACCGCGCGGCTGACGTCCAGCCCGTTGCCATGGATATAGATGACCCGCGTCGGCACCGCGATCCGCACGTCGATCTGGCCGTGCCCGGAGAAGGTCGGCTGATCCGGCAGCAGCGTGAAGTCCAGGCGATAGGCACTGGGGACGACCGCCGTGCCGAGCCGCCCGGTGGGCACCGGCGGGTTCGCGTCCGCGGTCTCCGCAGCGCTGGCAGGACGTGCACCGCCAGGCAGGACCGAAAGCACGGCAAGGACGAGGATGGCAGGCAGCAGGCGCATGGATCTTCTCCTCCGATGGCGGTGCAGCACGGCCCGGCCAGGAGGCCACCGTGCAGGCTCCGAAATCACCCGATCCGTGGCATGATCGCACGATTCTCAGGGAGACCCCTCAATGAAGCCAATGCGCAACACCTTGCTGGCGGCGATCATCGCCACCCTGCCTGCCGCCGCCTGGGCCAACCAGGATTCGCTGCACCTGAAGATCGGCGACCCGGCCCGCAGCGGCCATGAACTGCCGCTGGTGCTCGACGGCATCCGCGACACCGCCAGGGGCGACCTGGTGACGCCGGACGAGATGGCGCGGCGCCTCGCCGGCACCGGCATCCTCTTCATCGGCGAGAACCACACCAACCTCGATTTCCACCACGTGCAGTTCCGCAGCATCAGGGCGCTGCACGAGGCCGGCCGCGAGGTCATGATCGGCCTGGAGATGTTCCCCTACACCGAGCAGGCGGTGCTCGACAACTGGGTCGCCGGCCGCTACACCGAGGAGGGCTTCCTCGCGCTGGGCCGCTGGTACGACAACTGGAGCTACAACTGGAACTACTACCGCGACATCTTCCTCTACGCCCGTGACCACGGTCTGCGCATGGTGGCGCTCAACAGCCCGCGGCCGGCGGTGAACACCGTGCGCAGCAAGGGCTTCGACGCCCTCTCCCCCGAGGAGCGCGCGCACCTGCCGCCGCAGATCGCGCCGCAGACCGAGGCCTACGAGACCCTGTTCCGCAGCGTCTTCAGCAAGGACGACGCGCTGCACATGAAGGGCCCGATGCTCGAGGGCCTGTACCGCGCGCAGACGATGTGGGACGCCACCATGGGCTGGAACGCGCTGCAGGCGCTGAAGAACCAGGGCGGCAAGGACGCGATCATGGTGGTCATGATCGGCGCCGGGCACGTCACCTACGGCCTCGGCGCCGAGCGACAGATCGATCCCTACTACGACGGGCGCATCAGCTCGCTGGTGCCGGTCACCGTGGTCGACGACGAAGGCAAGCCGGTGAAGCAGGTGCGGGCCTCCTACGCCAACTTCGTCTGGGGCCTGCCCGAGGAGCGCGACACCGTCTACCCGTCGCTCGGCGTCTCCCTCATGGGCTCCTTCGGCAAGGCCACGGGCCAGATCATCCAGGTCAGCAAGGATTCCGTGGCCGATCGCGCCGGACTGAAGGTGGGCGACATCCTGCTCAGCCTCGACGGCACCGCCATCGACTCCAGCAATACCCTCAACCGTGTCTTCTCCAGCTACCGCTGGGGCGACAGCGCCAAGGCCCGCATCAGCCGCGGCGGTGTCGAGCAGGACATCGAGGTCCCCATCCGCCGCATCCGGCCCTGAGCGGAAAGAGGGGAAAAAGAGAAAAAGGTGTCAGACATATTTTCCGGAAAAAGGTGTCGGAAAAAGGTGTCACGGAAAAAGGTGTCAGACTTATTTTCTGCAGTGAAGATGGAAAATGACTCTGACACCTTCGTAGGAAAATAAGTCTGACACCTTTTTCCGTGACACCTTTTTCCGACACCTTTTTCCGGAAAATATGTCTGACACCTTTTTCTCTGACACCTTTTCCTTTCCAAAAAAAACCCCGCCGGAGGGCGGGGTTTTCTTTTCCCGGAAGGGAAGCGTCGAGGTGCGTCAGGCGGCCTTGCGGCGGCGGCTGAAGCGACCCGCGGCGAGGACCGCAGGAGCGAGCAGCCAGGCTGCGGCCGGGACCGGGACTGCCGCGAACGTCAGGTAGCTGGTCCCCGAGGCATTGAGCGGGATGCCGTTGGAGATGATCAGCGTACCACCCGACCCGAGGTTGTCCTGCACGACCGTCCACATGTTGAAGGCGCCGTCGCCCGCTTCGCAGCCACCGCCGCCGGCGGTGTTCATCAGCGTGCGCACGTTGCCCGTGCTGCTGTCATCGCCGCCGATGGTGCGCTGCACGCAGTTGGCGTTGCCGCCGACGTTGTAGACCACGGAGCTGTTGAGGACGCCGTCGGCGCCGAGGTCGAGATTGAGGCAACCGTTGGCGCCGACGCCGGCGAGGAAATTGCCCTCGAGGCACTGGTAGGTCGCGGCTGTCGTGGTCTGGGTGCCGGTGTTGATGATCAGGTCGGTGACCTTGTCACCGTTGACCGCGCTGGCCACCGCCGA
Organism: Gammaproteobacteria bacterium; assembly: GCA_015709695.1. Lineage (NCBI taxonomy): Bacteria > Pseudomonadati > Pseudomonadota > Gammaproteobacteria > Gammaproteobacteria bacterium. The sequence continues at coordinate 2,042,183 of CP054183.1, forward strand.
ACCGCTGCTGCCGATGGTCGAGGCCGCATTGAACATGCCGGTCATCGACAGCACGCCGGTCGTCGGGTTCCAGTCCCATACGGCGGTCGAGGCCGTCAGGCCCATGTTGGACAGGTTGTTGTTGGCCGGGTTGATGCAGCCCGTGGCCGACGTGTAGGTCGTGCAGCCCGACCACTTCAGGGTGCTCAGCGTGCCGCTGCTGGCGCGCTGGTTGACCGCAGTCATTTTGACGGCGATCGCCCCCGCCTGGCTCGACAGGGCCAGCAGCGCGGCTCCGAAAATGATCTTCTTCATGATTCCTCCTGATGGAGATTCATTGCCGGTTCCGGGAGTCCCCCGGGCGCACAGGAGAACCTGCACGCCCGGGGTTCAGTACCCGGAGTCCGGGAATCAGGCCGCGATGCGACGGCGCACCAGGCCCAGCAGGCCGATGGCCGAGCCGAGCAGCCACACGGCGCCCGGCACCGGCACGGCAGCGACGCTGAAGGTCAGGTAGCTGGTGCCAGCACTGGCCAGCGGAATGCCGTTGGACACGATCAGCTGCCCACCGGGGCCGGTGTACGAGACCACCGTCCACATGTTGAAGGCGCCGTCGCCCGCTTCGCAGCCACCGCCGCCGGCGGTGTTCATCAGCGTGCGCACGTTGCCCGTGCTGCTGTCATCGCCGCCGATGGTGCGCTGCACGCAGTTGGCGTTGCCGCCGACGTTGTAGACCACGGAGCTGTTGAGGACGCCGTCGGCGCCGAGGTCGAGATTGAGGCAACCGTTGGCGCCGACGCCGGCGAGGAAATTGCCCTCGAGGCACTGGTAGGTCGCGGCTGTCGTGGTCTGGGTGCCGGTGTTGATGATCAGGTCGGTGACCTTGTCACCGTTGACCGCGCTGGCCACCGCCGAACCGCTGCTGCCGATGGTCGAGGCCGCATTGAACATGCCGGTCATCGACAGCACGCCGGTCGTCGGGTTCCAGTCCCATACGGCGGTCGAGGCCGTCAGGCCCATGTTGGACAGGTTGTTGTTGGCCGGGTTGATGCAGCCCGTGGCGCTGGTGTAGGTCGTGCAGCCGTCCCACTTCAGCGTGCTCAGCGAGCCGGAGCTGCTGCGCTGGTTGACAGCGGTCATCGTCAGGGAGATGGCGCCGGCCTGGCTCGAAAGAGCCAGCAGCGCTGCTCCGATAATTACCTTCTTCATGAGTCCTCCAAACGAGAGTTAGCGATTGTTGAAAGTATCTTTCGTTCGCCGTCTGGAAAGGCGGTCTGGCTTGGCTTCCCCTCGCTCGCGTCGTGTCAGGCGTCTGCGAGCGTCTGTCCCAGACCTCTTGCCCCCTGCCGTATGTCGGTTATGAGCGTATTCCTTCTCACACGGTAGGCCGACTCTATACCCCGTCGCCAAATCGCGTAAAGGGTTTCTTAACATATTGTTAAGCTGCGTCGCGAAGGCAAAACGGGTGCGGCAAAAGGTCGCGGCATGCGTACGTCGCGCGCTGCCGACAGCAGCGGCTGCCGCGGCCCCGCGACGCACATCCCCGCTGCCACAGAGCATCCGGCTGCGGCTTGTCCCCCGCCGCTTATTGCGCTAAGTTTCGCCCGGTGTACCGGCGGGGGCGGGACGAGGGGTCCCGGGCCACCGGCGCGACGCAGTCATCCATAGAGAAGCGGCAGGCCGGGGAAAGGCAGCGGAACCCCGGACCGGCCCGTCGGCCGAGGGGGGTACGATTCCATGAGCGGATTGCACAGCGTCAGGCCCATTCCCGGCCCTGCGCCCCGGCAGCCGTTCGCCCTCCCGGATGTTTCCGTCAACCCGCAGGTGCCGGCCTACTGACGCGACCGCAGCCTCCACGGCGGCAGGCCCAGGTTCCACCCGTTTTTCCTGAGGAGAGTCTTGCAATGAAGCGTACTGCAGTGTTGGGTCTGCTCGCCCTGGCGAGCCTCGCCGCCCAGGCGGCGGAGAGTGCCCTGGAACCCCGTATCGGCGCCGCGGCCGCCTTCGGCCGCTTCGAAGGCGAAGAGAACCCGGCGGGCACCCTCGGCAACAAGTTCATCGATGACGACGCGGTCGGCTTCAAGATCTACGGCCAGTACCCGCTCAACGACTGGTTCGCCATCGAGGGCGCCTACCACTACACCAACAACTTCAAGGACAAGCAGAAGAGCTCCTCGCTGCCGCCCGGGCAGCTCAAGCTCAGCTTCGACGGCTGGTCCGCACAGGGCCTGGTCTACATCCCGACCACCATCGAGGACTTCCAGGCCTACCTGAAGGCCGGCTACTACGACTTCAGCGACGAGCTGGTGCTGAACGGCAGCAATATCTCCAACTCCTCCGAGCGCGGCCTGGTCGCCGGCGCCGGCATGCTGCTGAAGATCGCCGAGAACCTCGGCGTGCGGCTGGACTTCGACTGGTTCGACGCCGACGTGGGCGACCTCAGCAGCGTCAACATCGGCCTGGAGTACTTCTTCGGCCAGAAGGCCGCCCCGGTCGCCGCTGTCCCGGTGGCTGCCGCGGTTGCCGCCCCGCCCCCGCCGCCTCCTCCGCCGCCGCCTCCCCCGCCCGAGCCGGAGGACAGCGACCACGACGGCGTCGCCGACAGCGCGGATCTCTGCCCCGACACCGCCCGCGGCGACCGCGTCGACGCCCAGGGCTGCTCCTGCGACATCACCCGCCAGGTGGGCTTCGCATTCAATTCCGCCGAGCTCACCGATGAAGGCAAGGCCACGCTGGACAAGGTCGCCGAGAACCTCGCCCGCCTGAAGTTCATCGAGGGCACGGTCACCGGCTACACCGACAGCGTCGGCGACGAAGCCTACAACCAGCGGCTCTCCGAGCGCCGTGCCCAGGCTGTCGCCGCCTACCTCGAGAGCCTTGGCATCGCCGCCGGCCGGCTGTCCGCCGTCGGCATGGGCGAAGCCGACCCGGTGGCCGACAACAGCACCGAGGCGGGCCGCGCCGAGAACCGCCGCGTCGTCCTGCGCCGCACGAACTGCGGCGCATCCGCCAACTGATCCCCGTTTTCACTTTTTCCGAGGGTAGTTTCGTGAGAAAGACAACATTTTCACTGATCGCGCTGGCCGCGCTGGCGCTCGTCGAGACGGCGCAGGCCTATCCGGTGCGGATGACCGCAGTCCACCAGCGCGCCAGCAGCGGCACGCTGAGCACCCTGAAGTGGTCGGGCTGCACGACCTACACGTCGGCCACGGGCTGCATCAACCCGGCCAACAACAACCTGTCCAACATGGGCCTGACGGCCTCGACCGCCGTATGGGACTGGAACCCGACGACCGGCGTGCTGTCGATGACCGGCATGTTCAATGCGGCCTCGACCATCGGCAGCAGCGGTTCGGCGGTGGCCAGCGCGGTCAACGGTGACAAGGTCACCGACCTGATCATCAACACCGGCACCCAGACCACGACAGCCGCGACCTACCAGTGCCTCGAGGGCAATTTCCTCGCCGGCGTCGGCGCCAACGGTTGCCTCAATCTCGACCTCGGCGCCGACGGCGTCCTCAACAGCTCCGTGGTCTACAACGTCGGCGGCAACGCCAACTGCGTGCAGCGCACCATCGGCGGCGATGACAGCAGCACGGGCAACGTGCGCACGCTGATGAACACCGCCGGCGGCGGTGGCTGCGACGCGGGCGACGGCGCCTTCAACCTCTGGACCATCGAGCAGGACGGCACCGGCGACGCTTCCGGCGACCTGGTCATCTCCAACGGGTCGATCGTCAACAGCGGCGCCTCCTGGCTGATCTTCACGCGCGCGCCGGATGCGGTGGACGACGCCGCCGATGCCATCGCGACGGTGCCGAAGTCCATCAGCGTGATGGCCAACGACCTGGCCTTCACCGACCCCGTCACCGTGGCCATCGGCACCGCGCCGACCAAGGGCACGGCCACGGTGGTCGGCAGCCCGGGTGCACCGGGCAGCATCTCGATCAGCTACACCGGCAACAGCGGCGCGACCGGCACGGATACCTTCACCTACACCGCCACCGATGCCAACGGCAGCGACACCGCCACGGTGACCATCACGCTGCTCGACGTCGGCGCCAACCCCGACACCGGCACCACCACCCGCAACAAGGGCATCACCATCAACGTCGGTGCCAACGACACGGGCTTCACCGCCGGCAACGTGACTGTCACCCAGGTCGGCTCCTGTGACCAGGGCGGCAGCTTCACGCCCGGCGCGGTGGGCCCGGTTGCCTCGGCGAGCATCAACTACACGCCGGCCACCACGGCACCCGGTTCTGCCTCGTACACGGAAGTCTGCACCTACCAGATCACCGACGGCGTCCTGACCGACACCGCCACGGTGACCGTGACGGTCAACAACAACGTGCCCGTGGCCAATGCCGGCGGCATCACCATCTCCACCGCGAATGCCAACCCGTCCTCGACCAGCGGCACGGTCAACGTGGGCAGCATCGCCGGCAACAGCCTAGGTGACACCCCGGCCACGGTGACCGCCGGCGCCGGCAGCAAGGGCAACACCAGCGTCGCCGGCAACGTCATCACCTACACGCCGTCGGCGACGTTCTTCTCCGGCACGGATACGTTCAGCTACACCATCACGGACTCCGATCCCGGTACGCCCGACAGCGCCAGCGGCACCATCACGGTGACCATCGCCAACGTGGCGCCGTCGCTCGCCAACACCACCGTCACCGCCACCTCCGGCAGCGCCTCCGCGCCCAAGGCGCTGACCATCACCGCCGGCAACGGCGCGGTGTCGCAGCACACGCTGGCGGTGACGACCCAGGCGACCAACGGCAACTGCGCGGTGAGCGGCACCTCGGTGACCTACACCTCCAGTGCCGGCTACGTGGGTGCCGACAGCTGCGTGATCACCGTCACCGACGGCGACGGCTCTACCGGCACCGGCACGGTCAGCGTGACGGTCAACGCGGCACCGCCCAGCGGTGGTGGCGGCACGACCGCCAACTTGCTGCCCGGTGGCGGCGGTTCGCTCGATGCCTGGGCCCTCTCGCTGCTGGCGAGCGGACTCTGGCTGCGCCGGCGCCGCGCAGGCTGAGGCCTGGCTGAAGCGTCCCAGGGGCGCCCGCGGCTTTCCGGCCGCGGGCGCTTTTTTTTGGTTCATCGTCATCACGCCCCGCGAGGCGGCCGCCTGTGGCGCGGCCGCATCGGGCCGCGCTGCATCGGCGGTGCGGCTTGTTCCCTGATGTCGATTGGGATAAGTTCCGTCGTGCAGGCTGGCAGGGGGCGGGACGGAAGGTCCCGGGTTGCCGGCGTGAATCAGACAACATATGCATAGAGCAGGCCCGGCGGCCGTCGACACAGGCCGCGGGACCGCCCGCTGACCGGGGAGCAGCCGAACCATGAGCGGACCGCACAGCCACAGGCCCATCGCCGGACCTGTGCGCGCGCGAGCACCCGCGTCACGGCAAATCCCCGTTTCCATTTCAGGTTTTTCCAGGGAGACCGGGCAATGAGGATCAAGAGGAATCTGGCGGCGGGGGCCCTGCTGGGCCTGGCGGTGGCAATGACCCTGCCGGCCGGCGCGCAGGAAATCGCCGAAATCGTCGTCACGGCGCGCCGCCAGGGCGAAGAGAAACTGATGGAGACCCCGCTCGCCATCACCGCCTTCGACGCCAATGCCATCGAATCCAAGGGCATCAGCAACCTCCAGGACGTGGCCAACCTCACCCCCGGCCTGTCCTTCTTCAATCCCCTGGGCGAGAACCTGCCGACCCCGGTGATCCGCGGTGTGGTGCCGCAGGACATCTTCGGCGAAAACGCTGCGGCCATCTTCGTCGACGGCGTCTATGTCGCCGGCCGCGAGGGCCTGAACTTCAGCCAGCTCGACATCGAGCGCATCGAGGTGCTGAAGGGCCCGCAGAGCTCCACCTATGGCCGCAACGCCTTCAGCGGCGCCATCAACTATGTCACCAAGGCGCCGAGCGACGTGTTCTCCTCCAAGGTCGAGGCCGAGGGCGGCAACCGCGGCAAGCAGAAGATCATGGGCGAGATCAGCGGCCCGATCTTCAGCGAGGCGCTCACCGGCCGCGTCTCCGCCATGTACGACGAATGGGACGGCTCCTACGACAACTCGCTCGCCCCGGAGAACGACATCGGCGGCTATCGCTACCGCAGCTTCCAGGGCAAGCTGCGCTGGCGGCCGGCCGACAGCCTGGACATCACGCTCGGCCTGTACCGCTCCAACGACGAGATCGACGAGGCCGGCGTCGCCGGCCTGCTGACCAACTGCGAGGACCAGGTCGAGCAGACGCAGGAGGACGTGAACGGCGGTGCCGGCGAGCGCCTGCAGAACTGGTGCGGCCGGATTCCCAAGCTCAAGGAACTGCCGGGCATGCTCGACGCCAGCCAGTTCCCCAACGGCGTGCAGGTCCCCGGCTCGATCTCCAAGGACACCATGCCGAAGAACGCGCTGGCCACCGGCGAGGACCGCAACCTGACCCGCGGCAACCTCAACATCGCCTGGGACACCGACGCCGGCACCCTGACCAGCATCACCGGCTATTCGAACCTGCGGCAGAACAGCATCTCGGATTTCAACCGCAGCTCCGGCGACACCGCGCCGTTCGCCTACTGCTACCCGTCGACCAACGAGAATCCGCCGGCCTGCAACCCGCCCTACACCTGGTCGCGCGTGCCCATGGGCTTCATCGACGAGGAGTTCGGCTCCACGGTCGAGGAATGGAGCCAGGAGCTGCGGTTCACCGGGCCGCGTGACCAGCGCCTGCGCTGGCAGGTGGGCGGTTACTACTTCCACTCCACCCTGGAGAGCCGTTCGGGCAACCCGATCGCCACGCGCCCGCTTCCCGGCGACATCGGCCCGGGCGGCAACATCGCCCTGGGACCGGTGGCAGCGCCCACCTGGCTCGCCATCGGCAGCTATATCTTTGCCACGTCCTTCACGCCCGACGGCGGCATGGACCCGCTCAACCGCACCCTGTACGAGGACAAGGAGAAGTCCTGGTCGGTGTTCGGCTCCACGGACTTCGACATCACCGACAAGCTGGAAGCCCGCTTCGAACTGCGCTACAACAAGGACCACAAGAAGAGCCTGGCCTTCAGCTACACGCCCTGCGCCACCGACGGCGACGGCGACGGCGACTACGGCGATGGCCTGGGCGACAACGTCGCCCTGCCGATCGGCACGCCAGACCCGGGCTGCGGCGACGACGCCTGGGACCTGCGCGTGCGCGAAGCCACCGGCTACTACTACTACGACGGCAACGACAACCTGCAATTCCGCAAAGGCATCCAGGACGGCAGCGCCCGCTTCGACAACACCACCGGGCGCCTCGGCCTGAAGTACCAGATGGACAGCGGCTGGATGGCCTACGGCTCCATCGCCTATGGCGAGAAACCGGGTGGACTCAGCATCAGCCCCAATATCGACGTCGTCGACGGCTCGGGCACCCGGCCGATCACGCTGACCAACAAGTTCGATCCGGAGAAGATCACGGCCTACGAGGTCGGCCTGAAGGGCTACACCCCCGACCGCCGCATCCGCGTCGACATCGCCGCCTTCTTCAACGACTGGCGCAACATCGTGCTGCGGCAGCTGACCGAGGTCGACCCGGCCACCGGCCTGCATTTCACCCAGCCTCGCGGCCTGAACGTCAACGCCGGCGACGCCCATGTGTTCGGCTGGGAGCTGACCGCCGACGTCGGCATCACCGACAGCCTGACCGGCAGGCTGACCACGGCCTATACCGACTCCAAGCTCCTCGATGCCCGGCAGGACACCTACGCGCTGTTCCCGAGCTTCTACACCACGGACCCGAGCTGCGCTCCCTCGGCCATCCAGTCCCTGCCGACGGCCGAGCAGGACGCCAGGGCCGGCGAGTGTCGCGCCATGTCGGGCGACGTCAGCGGCCATACCAACATGCGCCAGCCGGAGTGGACGGCCAGCGTATCGCTGGATTACGTGCACCAGCTGTTCGGCGACTGGGACCTGAAGTCCAGCATCTCGGGCAACTACGTCGGCAAGATCTTCACCGCCAACGACAACCAGAACTGGGTGCCGGCGCACACCAACGTCAACTTCAACATCGGCCTGGAATCGCCGCGCTACACGCTGCAGTTCTGGGTGCGCAACCTGTTCGAGAATGACGAGCCGCTGTCCGCGTTCCGCGACATCTACTGGACCAACGACTCCGACATGCTGGCGAAGACCCCGGTCACGGGCACGACCATCCGCGACGCGTCCACGTTCGAGGACTTCCCGCCGCTGCGCATGTCGATCAGCTACCCCAGCCTGCGCACCTTCGGCCTCACCGCCCGGGTGCGCTTCGGCGGCGCCGAGAAGTAGACCCGCCTCGTGCCGGCACGGGCGGACCACGCCCGCCCGTGCCGGCCTCCCTCACCGGACTTCCCCGCCCTTACGCACGCGGCCGCAGCAACGTTGCGGGCAACCGACAACGCGGCTGCCGTGCCCGGGCAACGCCGCGACTCGCTGCCACAGCACCGGCTCCCGCGCTTGTCGCCCGTCCGCTAATGCGCTAAGTTTCGCCCGGTGTGCCCGCGGGGGAACGGGACGAGCGATCCCGAGCCCGCGGACTTCAGCCACCACGTGATCAACGTCGCCCGCGGCGCTGGCGCAGACGGTGACGGCACCAACAGGATGAGCACGATTGCGGCAGGGGTCGCCGTCGTGCCGGGGCTTTTGGTTTCTTTCGGATGACTGTCCGACTTCCCGGGGGGATAGGGGTAATGAGGATCCACAAGATGCGCGCGGCCGGCACGCTGCTCGGCCTGTCGATCGCCATGGCGCTGCAGCCGGTCGTGGCCCAGGAAATCGCCGAGATCGTGGTCACGGCGCGCCGCCAGGGCGAAGAAAAACTGATGGACACCCCGCTGGCCATCACCGCCTTCGACTCCAATGCCATCGAATCCAAGGGCATCAGCAACCTCCAGGACGTGGCCAACCTCACCCCCGGCCTGTCGTTCTTCAATCCCCTCGGCGAGACCCTGCCGACCCCGGTGATCCGCGGCGTCGTGCCGCAGGACATCTTCGGCGAGAACGCCGCGGCCATCTTCGTCGACGGCGTCTATGTCGCCGGCCGCGAGGGCCTGAACTTCAGCCAGCTCGACATCGCGCGCATCGAGGTGCTGAAGGGCCCGCAGAGCTCCACCTACGGCCGCAACGCCTTCAGCGGCGCCATCAACTATGTCACCAAGGCGCCGAGCGATGTCTTCGAGGCCAAGGCCGAGGCCACCGGCGGCAACCGCGGCAAGCAGAAGATCATGGGCGAGGTCAGCGGCCCCATCTGGGGTGATGCCCTGACCGGCCGCTTCTCTGCGCTGTACGACGAGTGGGATGGCTCCTACGACAACACCCTGGCCCCGGACAACCACATCGGCGGTTACCGCTATCGCAGCTTCCAGGGCAAGCTGCGCTGGCAGCCGGCCGACAACCTGGACATCACGCTCGGCCTCTACCGCTCCAACGACGAGATCGACGAGCCCGCCATCGGCGCCGTCCTCGCCAACTGCGAGGACGAGGTGGAGCAGACCTCGACGAATGCCAGCGAAGGTCCCGGCCAGCGCCTGCTGAACTATTGCGGGCGGATCCCCAAGCTCGACCAGCTGCCGAAGCCCCTCGACCCGGCGCAGTTCCCGCTGGGCGTGCCGCAGCCCCACATGCTCACCCGCGACTCCATGCCCAAGGACGCCCTGGGCACCGGCCAGGACCGCAACCTGACCCGCGGCAACCTCAACATCAACTGGGACACCGACTACGGCAGCCTGACCGCGCTCACCGGCTACTCCTTCATGAAGGAGAGCGCGATGTATGACTTCAACCGCATCACGGGGCATGCCACGCCGCTGGTCTACTGCTTCCCGGCCACGACCACCGAGCCGCCGACCTGCGACTCGCCGCTCTCCTGGTCGCGCATCCCGGTCGGCGTGCTGGACCCCGAGCCGGGTCCCCGCGTCGAGGAATGGAGCCAGGAGCTGCGCTTTACCAGCCCGCGTGACCAGCGCCTGCGCTGGCAGGTGGGTGGCTACTACTTCCACTCCACGCTGGAGGACCGCCAGGGCAACCCCGCCCTCTCGCCCTCGACGCCGCTGCCGCCCGGGTTCAACTACGGCCCCGGCGGCAACGTCGGCATCGGCCCGGTCGCGCTGCCGACCAACCTGTCGATCGGCACCTACATCTTCGGTGCCTCGCTGCTGCCGGACGGCGGCCTGGACCCGCTCAACCGGCCCTTCGTCGAGAACAACGAGAAGTCCTGGTCGGTGTTCGGCTCGGCCGACTTCGACGTCACCGAGCAGCTGCAGGCCCGCGTGGAACTGCGCTACACCCAGGACCACAAGTACGCCTACGGCTTCAATCACACCCGCTGCGTGTCGCCGACCCCTGGCAGCGCCTATCCGCTGGCCACGGACCTGCCGGCGGAGTGCGGTGACGAGCTGTTCGACCTGCGCGTCGTGGAGCCGGTCGGCTACGACACCTGGGTCAAGGACATCAACGGCGTCTACCAGCTGGTGCACATCCCCGGCGTGGAGAGCGGCAGCGCCCGCTTCGACAACGTCACCGGCCGGGTCGGCCTGAACTACAAGATGGACAGCGGCTGGATGGTCTACGGCTCCGTCGCCTACGGCGAGAAGCCCGGCGGCATCAACGTGCTGGCCGCCAAGGAAGTCATCGACCCCAGCGGCGGTGTACGCCCCAGCACTATCTTCAACGACTTCGATCCGGAGAAGATCACCGCCTACGAGCTGGGCATCAAGGGCTACACCCCCGACCGGCGCATCCGCATGGACATGGCGGTGTTCTTCAACGACTGGCGCGACATCGTGCTGCGCCAGCTCACCATGACCGACCCGGTCAGCGGCCTGCAGTTCCGCCAGCCGCAGGGGCTGAACGTCAACTCCGGCGATGCCCATGTGTTCGGCTGGGAACTGACCACCGACGTCGGCCTGACCGAATCGCTCACCAGCCGCCTCACCGTCGGCTACACCAACTCGCAGGTGAAGAACGGACGGCTGGATACCCTGGCGCTGTTTCCGAGCTTCTACACCACCGAGCCGAGCTGCGCCCCCGCGGCGATCCAGGCGCTGCCTGCCAACCAGCAGGACGCGAAGGCGGCGGCCTGCCGGCAGATCTCCGGCGATGTCTCGGGCAACACGCAGATGCGCCAGCCGGAGTGGACCGCCAGCCTGTCGCTGGATTACCGGCACCAGCTGGTCGGCGACTGGGACGTGAAGTCCAGCATCACCGGCAACTACACCGGCAAGATGTTCACCGGCAACGAGAACCAGGGCTGGGTGCCGTCGTACAGCAACGTGAACTTCAACATCGGCGTGGAATCACCGCGCTATACGCTGCAGTTCTGGGTGCGCAACCTGTTCGACAACGACAAGCCGCTGTCGGCGTTCCGCGACATCTTCTGGTCCAACGACTCCGACATGTACGCCACCGTGCCGCCGGGTACCGGCACCATCCGCAACGTCTCCAACTTCGACGACTTCCCGCCGATGCGCATGACCATCAGCTACCCGAGCCTGCGCACCTTCGGCATCGACGCCAAGATCCGCTTCGGCGGCGCCGAGAAGTAGGCACGCGACCGGGGAGTGCCGGGCGGGGGGAGGGGCGGAAGGCAATCAGGATGCCTTCCGCCCCCCCCGCCCGGCACCGTCGTTTCTAGCGGTTGCCGAGCCTGGTGTGCTCGTGGCTGTGCGACGGCCCCGCACCGTGGGTATGGCGCTCGCTGGTCACCTGCACCGGCAGGGTCACCAGGCGGCCATGGAACACGCCGCGCTCGGCGGCCACCTGCTGGCCGAAGGCCTGCACCGCGGCCGTCGGTCCCCGCAGCACCGCGATCTCCATGCAGCTCTCGTGGTCCAGGTGCACGTGCAGGGAGGCCAGCGCCAGGTCATGGTGCTCGTGGAAGCGGGCGGTGAGCCGGCTGGCGAGTTCCCGTGAGTGGTGGTCGAAGGCGTAGACCAGCGCCGCCACGCATTCGCGCTGGCCGTCGCCATCGGCCTTCAGCTGCTGCAGGCCACTGCGCACCAGGTCGCGCAGCGCTTCGGAACGGCCGGCATAGCCGCGCCCGCTGGCAAACTGGTCGAGCTCGGCGAGCAACTCGTCATCGAGGGAAATGGTCACGCGCTGCATGGGAACTCCTGCTCACCATTCGTTGACAGGAGCGGTATGAGGAATATATAAAGTCCTCATACCTCTCCCTGGAACCATACGGACAAGAACAATGACCCATCTAAGCACGCGCCGCCTGTCCTCGTCAGCCCTCCGCCTGGTCCTGGCCCTGGCGGCCATCGCCAGCCCCGGCCTCGCCCTCGCGCACCCGGGACATGCGGAACAGGCGGGGTTGCTCGCCGGCATCCTGCACCCGCTGACGGGCATCGACCACCTGCTCGCCATGCTGGCGGTGGGCCTGTGGGCGGCGCAGCTGCGCAGCCGCGCCGCGCTGATGCTGCCGGCGCTGTTCCCGGTCGCCATGGTGGCCGGTGCCGCGCTGGCCTTCGCCGGCATCGCGCTGCCGGCGGTGGAGCCGGTCATCGCGCTCTCGGTCATCGTGCTCGGCGCAGCCATCCTCGCGCGCCTGCAGCTGCCCCTGGCGGCGGGCGGCGCCATGGTCGCGCTGTTCGCCGTGGCCCACGGCTACGCGCACGGCGCCGAACTCCCGGCGGGCGGCAACGTCGCGGCCTATGCCGCCGGCTTCATCGGCTCGACCATCGCCCTGCACCTGCTCGGGCTGTTCCTCGGCCTGGCCGACCAGCGCCGCCGCGGCGGCACGCTGCTGCGCATCGGCGGCTCGGCCATCGCCGTGTCCGGGCTGGCGCTGCTGTTCGCCTGAGCCCCGACCTCACCTGACCCCAACCCATCCTGCCCGTACGCCGCCAGGCCCGAACCTGGCGGCGACGGGAGCGGCTTGCCCGGAGAATGCCCCTGGTGAACACCCGCGCACGCGGCTTCCTGCCCGCGCTCGCCCTCGCCCTGGCTCTCGCCAGCCCCGCCACGGTACTGGCTGGTGGCGTGCCCACCGCACCCGGCAATGAAGTCGTCGTCATCGGCCGGCTCGATGTGCTGGAAGGCGCACCCCTGGCGGCCACCGAGGGCGTGGTCACGCAGGAACAGCTGGACGCGCGGCCGCTGGGCCGGACCGGCGAGATCCTCGAGGTGGTGCCCGGGCTGATCGTCACGCAGCACAGCGGCGACGGCAAGGCGAACCAGTATTTCCTCCGCGGCTTCAACCTCGACCACGGCACCGACCTCGCCACCAGCGTGGATGACGTGCCGGTGAACATGCCGACCCACGGCCACGGCCAGGGCTATACGGACATCAACTTCGTCATCCCGGAGCTGGTGCAGGAAGTCGAGTACCGCAAGGGCACCTACTACGCCGATGCCGGCAACTTCGCGGCGGCCGGCACCGTCAACCTCGCCTGGCGCGACCGGCTCGACCAGCCCTTCGCCACGCTCGAAGGTGGCGAGTACGGTTACCGTCGCGCCCTGCTGGCCGGCAGCCTGGGGCTGGCCGGCGGCGACCTGCTGCTGGCCGCCGACTACACCGGCAACGACGGGCCCTGGGATCTCGACGAGAACCTGTCGCGCCTGAATGCGCTCGGCCGCTACAGCCGGGCCACGGACAGCGGCCGCCTCAGCCTCACGCTGCAGGCCTACGACGCGGACTGGGATGCCACCGACCAGATCCCCCGGCGCGCCGTGGACGCCGGCCTGATCGACCGCTTCGGCGCCATCGACCGCAGCGACGGGGGCGCGAGCCACCGCTACAGCCTCGCCGCCCATGCGGACGGCGCGCTCGGTGCCGGGCACTACCGCGCCCTGGCCTATGCGGTCGATTACCGCATGGCGCTGTACTCCAACTTCACCTATGCCACCGATCCGGTCGACGGCGATCAGTTCGAGCAACTCGACGACCGCAGCATCTACGGCGGCAGCGCCAGCTGGAGCCTGCCGCTGCCTTCGCTCGGGCAATCGGGCGCCCTGCAACTCGGCACAGACCTGCGCTACGACGACATCGGCACCGTCGGCCTCTACAACACCGTGGCGCGCCGGCGCACCGGCACCGTGCGCGAGGATGCCGTGAAGCACGGAAGCATCGCCGCCTTCGCCAGCCTCGACACGCGCTGGCTCGACTGGCTGCGGACCAACCTCGGGCTGCGGGCCGATTACTTCCACTTCGACGTCGACAGCAACATCGCCGCCAACTCCGGCACCGAATCGGCCAGCGAGCTGAGCCCGAAGCTCTCCGTGGTGTTCGGGCCCTGGCGGCAGACCGAGTTCTTCGCCAACGCGGGCAAGGGCTTTCACAGCAACGATGCGCGCGGCACCACCATCCGCGTGGACCCGACCGATCCGTCGGTGCCGGTCAGCAAGGTCGATCCGCTGGTCGACGCCTTCGGCAGCGAGGTCGGGCTGCGCACGGCACTGCTGCCGCGCACCCAGCTGAGCCTGGGGCTGTGGCAGCTGCGGCTGGATTCGGAGCTGCTGTTCGTCGGCGACGCCGGCATCACCGAGCCCAACCGCAAGAGCGAGCGCCGCGGCCTGGAGTTCTCCGTGATCCACTCGCCGCTCGACTGGCTGGTGCTCGACCTCGACCTCGCCTGGACCCACGCGCGCTTCGACGAGCCCGACCCGAACGACCCGGCCGCCGGCGACCGCATCCCCGGTGCGGTGGACAGCGTGGCGGCACTCGGCATCGCCATCGATCATCCCTCCGGCTGGACCGGCGGCCTGCGTATCCGCCACTTCGGCCCGGCACCGCTGGTCGAGGACAACTCCGTACGCTCGGAGGCCACCACGGTGGTCAACCTCGAGGCCGGCTACCGCCTCACGCCCCGTGTGAAGCTGACCGCCACGCTGCTCAACCTTTTCGATGCCGAGGACAACGACATTACCTACTACTACGAGTCGCAGCTGCCGGGCGAGCCGGCACCGGTGGCGGACATCCATTTCCACCCGGTGGAGCCGCGCACGCTGCGGCTGGCGCTGACGGCGGGGTTCTGAGCAGGGCGACCGCGAGGCGCGGGCCCCGGCGCCTGGGAACGCAACATCGACAGCCATGTGAAGAACCTGCGCGCCAGGCTGCGCCCGCACTTCCCCGGCGAATCACCGATCCAAAGCGTTGATTCGTCAACACGTAGCCGGCTGGCGCTCGTTGGCACTTCAAATGCGGTGATATGGGCTTGTGGGGATCCCCCACAAATCTCCACAGTCTCCAGTGCTGAGTCTCTGCTGCGAGCACCGTACCCGGCAATCCGAGGGCACTCGTCCTACATCGCAATTGGCAGGACCTCGCGCTCGATTTTCCTGGCATTTGCGATCTCGGCAACGCGCAGGTCATAGATCGCCTGCAGATTCAGCCAGGAATGGGCATCACCACCAAAATAGCGGGCGAGCCGCATGGCGGTGTCGGCGCTGATCCCGCGGCGGCC
This sequence comes from Gammaproteobacteria bacterium, assembly GCA_015709695.1. Taxonomy (NCBI): domain Bacteria; kingdom Pseudomonadati; phylum Pseudomonadota; class Gammaproteobacteria; species Gammaproteobacteria bacterium. The sequence continues at coordinate 2,057,591 of CP054183.1, forward strand.
AAGCACCACATCATTGATCCGGGGTGGCGGCACCCGTAGCGCCTTGGCGAGCGCGTTCACACTCAGGCCCGAAGGAATCAGGAAATCCTCGCGCAACACCTCGCCGGGATGTACCGGCCGCATGCCATTCTTCCTGCCTGCCATAACGCCTCCTTCAGTGATAGTCGACGATTTCCACAGCCTCGGGCCCTGCCGCTGTCCAGTGAAAACAGATCCGCCACTGGTCGTTGATGCGAATACTGTGCTGCCCCTTCCTGTCGCCCTTGAGAGCTTCCAGCTTGTTGCCCGGCGGTGACGCCAGGAACTCGAGTGTTACAGCCGCCTCGAGCTGTGTCAGCTTTCGTGTCGCAATCTTCAGGATCGACCCGAAACGCTTTGACTTGCCGGTCTCGAACAGCGCCTGCGTGTCGGAACAGCGAAAGCTCTTGATCACGTCAGGAGCTTATAACGGATAACGTTATACGTCAACTCCGGGAATTGCACGTGCAATGCCCGGTTGGCGGGCATCTCCCACAGTTCCACGCTGGAGTACGCCCGCTCCAGATTCACTGAACCGCAGCTGGTCAGAGCTGGGGCAATGTGTGCCCGGGGCGCGCGACAGGCGGGGTGGCGGGCTGGCAGACTCGGCCGATGGCGTGGTTTGAATTTCCTATACGCATACGCCGACTTGTCATAACGCAACAAGAATCACCCATTTGGGTGATGTGGAGTCCGATGGCCTTCTTGTAGTCCGAGATAACTTTTTTCGCCTTGGCAACCGATATGTCCTGGTTCTTGATCATGTCAGGCCACAACCAGCGCGCGAGTGGCATTTTGTAGGGCCTGAGCACATCGTCGCCCAAACAGAACCGAGCGTGCAGAAAGGCCTGGTTCTCCTTGCTGGCGGCGTACAGGTCTTGCACGACCTTGAGCAAATCGGCCCGGTCGAATTCGGCCAGTTTGGCTTTGATGTCGCTCCAGGTCCCAGTGGCTATCTTGGTTGCCATGCAGGGCTCAACGAACCGCGGATCGATCAGAGCCTCGCGCGGCGGAATAGCGCTTGATCGACAGCCCGCGTGCGCGCTTGCGCGCCTGGGCCAGATCGTAAGCCGTCTGTAACGCGAGCCACGCCTCGGCACTCCCGCCAAAGGCCTTGTCGAGGCGGATGGCCATGTCCGATGAAATTCCTGCCTTGCCGTTCACGACGTTGTTGAGCGCCTGCCTTGTCACCCCAAGAACCTTGGCCGCCTCGGTGACCGACAGCGCCAGGGGCTCGAGGCAGTCGTAGCGAATCGACAGCCCCGGGTGCGGTGGTTCCTTCATGGCCATACAGATTCCCTCCTCGAATACTCAGTGATAGTCGATCAGGTCCACATCAACGACATCGGCGCCGTGGAACCTGAAAATAATCCGCCAATTGGCGGAGACCCAGACGGACCAGAAGCCCTTCAGTTCACCCTTCAACGGATGTAGCCGCCAGCCTGGGAGGTTTACCTGCTCCGGCACCTGTGCCACGTCGAGCCGCGCCAGAATTCGCAGGGCCTTCGGCACGAGCGACGCCGAAATACCCTTGGCATTTCCCTGCGCATAGAGCCGGGACAAGCCCTTGTGGCGGAAACTGCGGATCAACAGAAGGCTCGCCGGCCAGAGCAGCCAACACTTTATAGTGACAAGTGTCACTTGTCCATTGTGGGACTATTCCCCACAGTGCTACGCCAGGGTACGCCCGTGGCGAAAGCTGCAATAGAGAATAAGTATTTGTATTGGAAGAGATAAGTGGTGGTGGTGGTGATGGGTGGACTTGAACCACCGACCTCAGCATTATGAGTGCCGCGCTCTAACCAGCTGAGCTACATCACCACGCTGGCGACGCCCGGTTCTAGATGGGCCTGCGGGCAGGCCCTGGGCGAGCGTGGGGCGCATTGTCTTTGCACCCCCCTCCGCTGTCAAGAAACCCTTTTAGAATCAGCAAATACCCGGGATGTGCCGGGCGCCTAGAGCTCCGCCGGCGCCAGCGGGGAGCCATCGATGTTGACCGCACGGGCACTGTCCACGGCGGCGAGTGCCTGGTGGATGGCCCTGGGGCTCTGCAGCGCGAGGAACAGCATCTCGCCGAGGTCGGTGAGCGAGATGTAGCCGCTGACGGTGTTGCTGGCGGTGAGGATGGCGGTGCCGGTGCCGGGGCGGCGCGTGGTGCCGCCGGCGCGGACGATGGTCCAGTCGAGATCGGTGCCGCGCAGGCGGTTCTCCGCCCACTCCTTGGCGCGCAATGCCCGGCCGGCGATGGCCTTGACGAAGGGATCCACGGCGGCCGCGCTGTCGCCGCAGCCGATGGAGCTGGTCAGCACGAAGCGGCGCACGCCGGCGGCGACCGCGGCGTCGATCACGTTGATGTTGCCCTGGGTGTTCATCTGCGGCGAGCCGCCGAGGATGGCGACCACCGCGCAGGCCGCGCCGTCGCGGCCGGCGAAGGCACGGGCCACGGCGGCGCGGTCGGTCATGTCGCAGAGCATCGATGTGGCACCGGCACGGGTGATGTAGTCGAGCTCGCGCGGACCGCGCAGCAGCGAGAGCACCTTGTAGCCTGCGGCGACGGCCCGCTGCGTGAGGCGGAGGCCGGGGTCGGTGTCGCCACCGAAGACGAGGACGGTGTCGTAGCTCATCGCTGGGGCCGCATGCCGGGTCGTGGCCGGTCGTCGTCGACGATACCCCAGGCGCCGCGGATGCGCCATAATCCCCGGCACGCCGTTCCCGGCCGCGAAAGGACCTTCACATGCAGCGGAATGTTTCATGCCTCCTCGCCCTGCTCGCCGCGGCCATGCTGCCGGCCACCGGCCTGGCCGGTACCGACAGCGGCTTCTACATCGGCGGCGCCGCCGGCCAGGCCAAGGTGGGCGACATCGATGCCAGTGCCATCGGCACGGGCAGCAACCTCAGCTTCGACGGCACGGACACCGGCTGGAAGGCCTTCGCCGGCTACAACTTCGGCTGGATCCCCTTCGTGGATCTCGCCATCGAGGGTGGCTACATCGACTTCGGCAAGCCCGATGACCACGGGCTCAGCATCGATGCCAACGGCTGGGATCTCTTCGGCCTGGTCGGCGTCAACCTCGGCCCGGTCGGGCTGTTCGGCAAGCTCGGCATGGTGCAGTGGGATGCCGACGCCTCGGGCGGCGGCTATTCCGGCAGCGACGACGGCACGGATCCGGGCTACGGCGTCGGCCTGCGCATGAAGTTCGGCTCCGTGGAAGTCCGTGCCGAGTACGAATACTTCGACATCAGCGCCGCCGACGACGTGTCGCTGGCCTCCATCGGCGCAGCCTGGACCTTCTGAAAAAGGTGCCGAAAAAGGTGCCCGAAAAAGGTGCCTGACATATTTTCCGTTTCCGGCCACTCCTGACGGTTTCACGGCATGACGAGCGGCGGCCCGGGCGTTAGCGTGGTCCGGTCCACGCCACCGGGAGTGAAGCCCCATGGGGCGGCCGCCGCGCGTCCTGCTGCCCGGATTCCCGCACCATGTGATGCAGCGGGGCCATAACCGGAACGCCGTCTTCGTCGAACCGGCCGACTACGAGGTCTACCTCGCCAACCTCGCGCACTGGAAGCAGGTCTTCGACGTCGCGGTGCAGGCCTGGTGCCTGATGACCAACCACGTGCACCTGGTGCTGGTGCCCCGCCGGGAAGGCGCCGGCATCTCCGGGCTGATGCGCCGCCTCTCCGCCCGGCAGGGTCGCTACGTCAACCGCGTCGAGGGGCGCCTCGGCACACTGTGGTGCGGACGCTTCCACAGCAGCGTGCTGGATTCGGACGCCTACCTGCTGGCCTGCCTGCGCTACGTCGAGATGAACCCGGTGCGCGCAGGGATCGCCGCCCACCCGCGGGATTACCTCTGGAGCAGTTGCCGTGAGCGGATGGGCCTGGCGCCACCGGGCCTGCTCGATCCGGACGCGGGGATGGACGGCCTCGGCGACACACCAGAGGCCCGGCGGCAAGCCTACGCCCGCTATCTCGGCGCCGAGCCCGATATCACCGAGCTTGAGCTGATCCGCGGTGCCGTCCAGCGCAACCGGCTGACCGGCGGCGACCGGTTCGTCGCCGAGATCCAGCAGCGCACGGGGCTGCGGATCGAGAACCGCGGCAGGGGGCGGCCGCGGCGGGAAAATATGTCAGGCACCTTTAAGACGATACCGCGAAAATAAGTCTGACACCTTTTTCAAAAATAAGTCTGACACCTTTTTCAGACGTTGAAGCGGAAGTGCATGACGTCGCCTTCGCGGACGAGGTAGTCCTTGCCCTCGAGGCGCAGCCGGCCGGCTTCTTTCGCGCCCTGCTCGCCCCGGCCCTTGATGAAGTCGTCGAAGGCGATGACTTCGGCGCGGATGAAGCCTTTCTCGAAATCGGTGTGGATCTCGCCGGCGGCCTGCGGCGCGGTGGCGCCGCGGCGCACGGTCCAGGCGCGGACTTCCTTTTCACCGGCGGTGAAGAAGGTCTGCAGGCCGAGCAGCCGGTAGCCGGCGCGGATGACGCGGTTCAGGCCGGGCTCCTCGAGGCCGAGGTCGTCGAGGAAGGCCTGCTTGTCGGCGTCGTCCAGCTGGGCGATCTCCGCCTCGATGGCGGCGCAGACCACGACCACCTCCGAGCCGTCCGCAGCGGCCAGTGCCTGCACCCGCTCGACGTACCCGTTGCCGCCGAGGCCCTGCTCGTCGACGTTGGCGACATACATGACCGGCTTGGCGGAGATCAGAAACAGCTCGCGCACCGCCTGGCTGTGGTCCTCCGGCACCTCGAAGCTGCGCGCCGGATGCCCGGCGCCGAGGTGGTCGCGCAGCCGCTCCAGGCACTCGCGCCGCGCGACGTCTTCCTTCTTTCCGGTCTTCGCCTGCTTGCCGGCACGCTCCACGGCCTTCTCCACCGCGGCGAGGTCGGCGAGCATCAGCTCGGTGTTGATGACCTCGATGTCATGCACCGGGTCGACGCGGCCGGCGACGTGCACCACGTCGGCGTTCTCGAAGCAGCGCACGACATGGGCGATGGCATGGGTCTCGCGGATGTTGGCGAGGAACTGGTTGCCGAGCCCCTCGCCCTTCGAGGCGCCCTCCACCAACCCGGCGATGTCGACGAACTCCACCGTGGTGGGCAGGATCTTCTGCGGCCGGACGATCTCGGCCAGCTGCGCCAGGCGCGGGTCCGGCACGGCCACCACGCCGACGTTGGGGTCGATGGTGCAGAACGGGTAGTTCTCGGCGGCGATGCCGGCCGCCGTCAGGGCGTTGAACAGGGTGGACTTGCCGACGTTGGGCAGGCCGACGATTCCGCAGCGGATGGGCATGACAGCGAACGGCAGGCAGACTTCGGGGCGGCCATCCTAAACGGGGTGGCGCGGAATGCAAGGCCCGCCCGGGTTCAGCGGACCTCGTCGAGGATCGAACCCTCCGGGATCGGGCGGCCGATGGCGAGCTGCAGCTGCCAGCTGCCGTTGTCGACGTAGCCCAGCGAGAGGATGAATGGACCGGCCGGCGAGCGGCCGCCCAGCGAGCCGGCGATGCCGTAGAGCGCGCCGTCATTCACGTTGTCGATGCGGTCCCCCATGCGGCCCGCCTGCAGGCGCAGCCCGGCATACAGGGCCTGGCTGAACAGCGACTGGATGTCGGCCAGCTTCCAGTTGTAGGAGGTGCCGGCATACCAGTAGCTGGTGCCGCGCAGCTCGCCCCGCTGCAGGCCGGGGAAGGTGCGGATGCCGCCGATGCGGAACTGGTCGGTGAGCGGCAGGTCGCCGGACAGCTCCTTGCCACCGCCGACCATGAGCTGCAGGGCGTCGCCGCGGAAAGGGATGACCCGGGTGATGACCCCCTCGGCGACATCGTAGTCTTCGTCGCCGCCGAGCCAGTTGCCGCCATGCGCATACTTGGCGTTGATGAAGGTGCCGCGGGTCGGCACCCCGACCGCATCGCGCGTATCCCAGACCATGCCCACCTGGATGGTCGAATCGCCGGTCCAGCCCTTCTCCGGCAGCACCGTCAGGCCGGTGTCGCGCTTGGCTTCGTACCAGCCGCTGCGCAAGCCGATACGGAACTGCGCGCGGGAATCCAGGTTCATGCCCAGGTCCAGCTGGCCGTAGCCTTCACGCTGGAAGTAGCGCGCGACACGCTCGCCGTCGCTGTAGATGTCCTCGATGTTCATCTCCACGCGCGCCAGCGGCTGCACGAAGAACCGCTGGCGCACGTCCAGCGGCTGGTAGAAGTCGGTCTGCACCAGGCTCTGCGTGCCGATCTGCAGGGTGTTGTTCCACGCGCCTCCGTAGGCGTTCACCCAGGTGCGGCTGCCGTCGGCGCGCAGCAGCGCCTGCAACTGCCCGTCGCCATCGGCCGCCAGGCCGAGGTCGAAGCGGATGTAGTTCGGGCCCCAGCCCTTCTCCACCGCACGGATTTCCAGCGTCGCGGCATCCGGCGGGCCGCTGATGTCGTACTCGACGCGCTCGAAGTCGCCCAGCGCGAAGACGCGACCGGTGTCCTCGGCGATCTGTGCATTGGTGACCTCGGCACCCGGCTTCACGAGCTTCAGCTGCGCGCGCACGTACCCCGGGTTGACCCGCCGCAGCCCCTCCAGCCGCACCTCGGCCAGGCGCGTGGTCGGCCGGGTGGCCCGGTCGATGCCATGGCGCCAGGCCAGGTACTGCTCTTCCGGCAGGGCGTAACGGCCGAGCTCGGCCTTCATTTTTTCTGCAGCTGCCCGGCCGAGCGGAATGGCGTCGGGTACCCGCTCGAAGGAGGCCGAGCCGATGTTCCCCATGGGCACCACGATGCTCACGTCCTGCGGGCCCAGTGTCGCGAGCTGCGCGTTCTGGTTGGCATCGATCATGACATCCAGCGAGCGGCCGGCCAGCGCCACCGCCGACAGCAGGTCCTCGGCCTTCGGCGGCGGCGATGCCAGCGACACCGCGATCACCACGTCGGCACAGAGGTGGCGCGCGATGTCCACCGGCAGGTTGCGCATCATGCCGCCGTCAGACAGCACGCGGCCATCCAGCGTGACCGGCGCAAAGGCCCCCGGCACCGACATGCTGGCGCGCATGGCCACGGAGAGGTCGCCGCTGTCGAGGACCACCATCTGGCCGCCGAGCATGTCCGTGGCCACGGCGCGGAACGGGATCGGCAGGTCATCGAAATCGCGGACCACGCGCGCATGGGCGACGAGGCCGCGGATGACGTCCTCGATGTCCTGCGTCTTCAGCAGTCCGCCCGGTGCCTGCAACCTGCCGCGCTTGATGCCGAACTCGATGTTGTTGGTGTAGTTCTCGCCGGCGAGCTTCTCGCGGATGGGCGTGCGGTCACGCAGGCCCTCGGTGCCCACCGTCTTCGCCCAGTTGATGGCGAGCACCTCGCGCTCGATTTCCGCCGCCGGCATGCCGGCCGCAAAGGTGCCACCGACCAGCGCACCCATGCTGGTGCCGGTGACGCAGTCCACCGGCACGCGCAGTTCGTCGAGCACCTGCAGGACGCCGACGTGGGCCGCGCCCTTGGCACCGCCGCCGCCGAGCACCAGGCCAATGCGCGGGCGAGGCGTCGCGGAGGCAGCGGCGGCAGGTGCGACCGCATCGGCAACGGCTGCGCCGGCCAGCGCCAGCAGGCCCGTCAGAAGTAAGGCCTGGCATCCCAGGCAGGCAGGCTTCCCCATGATCGAGTCCTCCGTCCCTTGATTCTAGCCTGTGCCCGCCGGCCGCATTGGCCCGGGTTCAGGTGCGGTATAGACTGCGGCCGTCGTTTCCCCACAGAGGATGAATCCCCATGCGTTCCCGACTGTTCACCCTGGCCATGGTGGCCCTGGCGTTGCCCGCGCTGGCCCCGGCGCAGGTCAATCCCACGTTCTCCGACCTCACCGAGGCCACCGAGCAGGCGCGCACCATCGTGCAGACGGAGAGGAAGATGATCATCAGCCAGGGCCTCGCCATGACCTCGGCCGAGAGCCAGGCGTTCTGGCCGCTCTATGACAAGTACGCCGCCGAGGCGAAGGCCATCGGCGACCTGCGCGTCAAGGTCATCACCGATTACGCTGCCCACTATGACAACCTCAGCGACGACGTGGCCAGGCAGCTGACCAAGGACGGGCTCAAGTACCAGGAGAAGCTGCTGGACCTTCGCAAGAGCTACCTGCGCAAGTTCCTCAAGGTGCTGCCCGAGACCAAGGTGGCGCGCTTCTACCAGCTCGAGAACAAGCTCGACGCCATCACTGCCTTCGCCCTCGCCCGCAGCATCCCGCTGATCCCGCAGGCGCCGGCCGGGCAGCCCCTCTCCCAGCCGGGCGGCTAGCTCCGCGGGGTCCGGTCGGTGGCACCGGCCGGACCCTCGCCCCGCGCCGCTGGCGGCTGTGCGGGCGCCGCGTACCACTGCTCGCGCGGCACGATCTTCGGCTCCGCCGGATCGCCCTCGTAGGCCGGCGTCATGATCTGCACGCCGTGCTCGTTGAAGACATCGAGGATGTTCTGGTGCAGCGCCGAATAGGCGTCCATCAGGCCCTCGGCCGAATCCTTGTAGGCGTTGAGCTGGTAGACCACGGCGAAGTCGCCGAGCTGCTTCTGCCGCACGAAGGGTGCCGGCTCCTTCAGCACCACGGGCGTGCGTGCCGCCGCATCCACCAGCATGGCGTGCACCTGGCGCCAGGGCACCTCGTAGCCGATGCCGACCTCGGTCTGCAGGACCAGGCCCCGCGTCCGCGCCAGCACGCTGTAGTTGACCAGGCTGCTGGTGGTGATGGTGGCGTTGGGGATGGTGACCTCCTCGTTGCGGATGGTGCGCACCCGCGTGGTCAGCAGCCGCACCTCGGTGACCACGCCCATGACCTCGCCGACCTTGATCAGGTCCCCTGCCTTGAACACACGGCCGAAGGTGGTCAGGTAGCCGGAGATCACTCCTGACACCGCGGAACTCGCGCCGAGCGAGATCAGCAACCCCGCGAAGACCGACACGCCCTTCAGCGCCTCGGTACCCGAGCCGGGCAGGTACGGATAGGCCATCACCAGGGCCAGCGCCAGCACCACCGCGCGCACGATCTTGTAGGTGGGCCAGGACCACTCGCGGTCGAACCGGGGCAGCTCCGTGGCACCACGCTCCACGGCGCCGAAGTAGACCTTGAGCAGCCGCAGGCTGTACCGGGTGATCGCGAACAGGACCAGCAGGAAGAACAGGCTCGGCAGGTAGGCCGCCAGCGATTCGCCGATGTGCACCACCGGCTGCACCACGAACAGCCCGAGGTTGTCGGCGATCCAGCCGGTCCAGGGGAACTGCGCCAGCACCAGCTGCAACCAGACGAACACCAGCGCCAGCCGCAGCAGCAGGCGCGTGGCGCGCAGGCCGCTTGCCATCGGCCGCCAGAGCGACAGCTGGCTGCCGTGGCCCATGCCAATGGGCAGGGACTCGACGCGGGCACGGAACAGGCGCTCGACCAGCCGCTCGAGACGCCTGAAGGCGATGTTCAGCAACCACAGCAGCGCGACGAAGCCGGCGCTGGCGGCCAGCGCCACCAGGGCGCCCCGCACCAGGTGCTCGTCCGAGCGGTTGGCGCGATAGCCATCGATGGCCCTGCGGACCCCTTCGGCGTACACCCCCGCCAGCGACTCGGGCGCCACCGACTCGAAATCGCCGTCGGCCTGGAACACCGTCATGATGCGTTCGGCCCCGGCCATGATCTGCCAGGTGCCGGCCACGGGCAGCAGCGTGACGTCAGCCGGCGTGATGGCCGGATTGCGCGCCGCTTCGCGGATGCGCCCGGCAATGCGTTCGGCACGCTCGCTCGCCGGCACCGAGGGTGAGCCACGGACGGTGAACACGGTGCGGCCGTCGACCTGCACCGCCGCCGAGGGGATGTCGTCGCCCGCCGCGGTCGCGGCAGGCGGCGCCGCCCATGCCGGCCCGGCGGCCGAGGCACCCACCAGGATCACCAGGACCGCTGCTGCCTTGCGCACCGTCCGCCTGACCATCCGCGTGGCCCCCTCCCCGCGAAATCCCGCCGACGAAGGCAAACCGTGCCGCGGCTGATGCCGCGGCACGGTCTCGCTCAGAACTTGCTGCCGATATCGAGGAACACGCCGCCGAAGTTCGGCGTGCCGCTGGCTTCATCGAAATCCAGCCAGCGCTGGTTGTAGCTGGCGCGCAGGAAGCCACCACGGCTGAATTCCCAGCGCACGCCGGCACCCAGGCCGTAGGACAGCGATTCGGCGCTCTTGGTGTCCACCCAGGTGTCGCAGATGTAGCCCCACCACGGATCCCACCAGCAGCCGGTCTGCGGCGGACCATCGGCGATGTTGGAGTCCACCCAGGTGTAGCCCAGGTTGGCGCTGACATAGGGCGTCAGCGGACCGTCGATGAAGTGATACGTCAGGTTCGCCGACAGGGCGAAGGTCTCGTACTCGCCCGACAGCTTGCTGGTGGCCCCGGGAGAACTGGCCGATTTCAGCACGCCCTTGTAGTCGACATTGCTCCAGTTCAGCTCGCCGCCCACCAGCCAGTGGTCGTCGATGTTGTAGCCCATGCCGAAGGCGAAGCCCAGGTCGTCGTCGCTGTCGATGGTGGAGCCACCCTTGAAATCGACGGTCTCGCTGAAAATGTAGCGGCCGCCGGCATAGGCCTCCCAGTGGTCGGCACGGTTGCCGGGCTTGCTGGCACCGAAGGACTGCGCGTCGGCAGTGGCGGCCGTGAAGCAGGCGGCGACGATCGCCAGGAACGGAAGCAGGTTGTGTTTCACCGGTGTACTCCTGTTGTGTTGTGATGCTGCCGGCAGTGCAGAGGCTGCGGCGATGCTCAGGGCGTCGCCTTCGCCACCGCATGGGCCTCGTCCAGGCGCTTGCGCAGCGCGTCGGCCCAGCGCCGCAGGATGCGGTCCGCCTCGGCGCTGTTGGTCACGCTGGTCTGCCACTGGATCCGCCCCATGCCGCGGCTGACACCGCGGTCGATGGCCCGGGCCAGGATCTGCCCGGTGACCGAATCATGCAGCTCCAGGTACAGCGTCATGGCGCCGGAGCCCTCGCTCAGCGTGTAGCTGCGCCCCGCGCTCATGGTGTCGGGCGCGGTGACATCGAGGTCGATGATGGCCGGGCGCAGCACCAGGACATCCTCCGCCGCGTCCTTGACCACGGTGTAGCCACCCTTGTTCTGCAGCTCCTCGGTGAACACCTTGAGGAACTCGGCCGAGAGCCAGCTGCGGATGGCATCCATTTCCTTCGGTGTCACGCGGTCGGGACCAAACCGATGGTCCTTGTCCCAGTTCTTGCGGAAGGCCACCGGGCAATCGAGGATGGCGACGCGCTTGTACTGGCTGAAATCCACACCCGGGCGGACGTAGAGTACGGCGGCCTCCTCCCCCTTCTGGAGTACCAGGCCGTCCTCGGTCTGCTTCGGCAGTTCTTCTTTCGCCAGCGCGGCGGTCGGCAGGGCAAGGGCGGCAAACGTGGCCATGGCAGCCAGGATGGCGGCGGAAACCACGGCGGACAGACGGCACTGACGGTTCATGGACTTCTCCCCCTCAGCTACGGAATCCGCCGGTATCTTAGCGCGACTCCGGTCAGTGGGTCGTGGTCAGCCCGCGGACCAGCTCCTCGATCCCGCCCCACATCACCTGGATGCCGATGCAGAACAGGAGGAAGGCGGACAGCCGGGCGATGATGGTGGTGCCGGTCGGGCCCACGGCCCGCGCCAGCCGCCCCGAGGAGGCATAGAGCAGGTAGATCAGCAGGCTCATGGGCACGGCCGTGAGCAGCACCTGGAAGGCGAACAGCACCGGATTGCCTTCGGCGACCCCCCGGGTACCGAGCGCAACCGCGACGGAAATGGTGCCAGGCCCGGTGGTGATCGGCATGGTCAGCGGGTAGAAGGCCATGTTCTCCACGTCCCGCTCGGCCGAGGCCTGCAGCATCGATTCACGCCCGCTGTTGTCCTGCTCGGCATTGAGCATCTTCCACGCCGACAGCGCGATGACGATGCCGCCGGCCACGCCCAGCACCGGCATGGAAATGCCGAAGAAGCGCAGCACGAATATGCCCACCACCATGGACGCCACCAGCGTCGCGAAGCAGAAAATCGCCACCCTGCGAGCCAGGGCGCGGCGCGCACTGCGCGAAATGCCCTGCGTGGCGGACAGGAAGATGAAGGCGCCACCCAGGGGGTTGATGATGGAGAACAGGGCCGGAAAGGCCAGCAGCACGAAGGCGGCCGATTCGGTGACGAAACTCTTCATGGCGGTCCTGTCCGGTCCATCTCCGGATGGCGGAAGCCAAGCATTCTAGCCGTATACTGCCGGCCGGTGAGGAACGCCCCGTGGCAACCCGACCGGACGCGCCATGTGCCAGGCAGGCGCACCTGCGGCGGTGCCGGGCTCTGCCTGGCAGTCATTTCCGCACTGGCGGCCACCATGGCCGCCCCGGCAGCAGAGCAGGCGCGGCAAGCCACCACGCCACGCGATGCTGGCGACGGCTGGTTCGACGCCAGCGATTTCCTCGACCATGCCCACGGCTTCCTGCCGCTGGTCACGCCCATCACCGAACCCGCCGTGGGCTATGGCGCCCTGGGTGCCCTGGTCTTCATCGACCGCAATGCGCCGGGTGAAGCGACGGGCTATGCACGGCCAGATATCACCGCTGTGGGTGGCCTCGCCACCGAGAACGGCACCGGCGGCGTGTTTGCGCTGCACCTGGGCAGCTGGCTCGACGACCGGCTGCACACCATCGCGGGCATGGCCAGCACGCATGTCGACCTGGAGTTCTTCGGACTCGGCGGCGATCACGTCAGCGCGGACAACCCGCTGGACTACACCGTGGAAGCACGGGGCGGCCTCGCCGGCGGCAGCTACCGCTGGGGCACCCTGCCCCTGTGGGTCGGCCTGCGCTACGCGCTGGTGAACACCACGGTTTCGCCGGGCGAGCCGCCGGCGGGATTCCCCGGCTTCACGCCCGAGGATCGTGACCTGCGGCTGGGCATGCTGACCCCCACCATCACGCTGGATACCCGCGACAATTTCTTCACGCCTACCCGGGGCTGGTACCTGGACCTGTCCCCGCAGGTCTTCCGCGACTGGCTCGGCGGCGACCGGGATTTCGAAAAGTGGACGCTGACAGGGTTGTACTACCGGCCGCTGGGCGCGAACCTGTTCCTCGCCGCCCGCGCAACCGGCAAGACCAGCAGCAGCGGCACGCCATTCTTCCTGCGTCCTTACGTGGCCCTGCGCGGCGTGCAGGCACTCGCCTACCAAGGCGAGAAGGCGGCGGAAGTCGAGGGTGAGCTGCGCTGGCAGTTTCATCCACGCTTCAGCCTGGCGGGATTTGCCGGTGGCGGCATCGCCCGCGGTGGCGATGCCACGCCGGATCGCGAGTCCGAGGTCCTCGCAGGAGGCGCCGGCCTGCGATACCTGGTGGCGAGTCGCTACGGCCTGCACATGGGCCTGGACCTCGCCCTGGGACCCGACGACCCTGTAATCTACGTCGTCCTTGGCAGTGCGTGGCTGCGACCGTGACCGGAATACGACGCTTTGCGATGGCGGTCTGCGCCGCAGCCCTGCTGGCCGACATGCAGCGCGCAGACGCCGCGCCAGCCCGGGAATCCGCCCCGGCCGATCCGGCAGCGCCGGCCATGGCCAGCCCGGATGCGGGCGACGCTGAGCGCTGGTCATCCTTCCTTCCCCTGATGGCGGATGAAGCGCGCATGCGCGGTTACGACCTGCCGTTGCCTTTCGGCGCGTCTGCCATCTACAACTACCTCGAGCGGGACATCGAGGTCACCGACCTCGGCATCGGCATCGACGGTGCAGCCGTGCAAAGCGTGAGCAACTACGTCGAACTCGGTTCCACCAGCCGCGTCAACGTGGTGCTGGCCCGGTTCGACGTCTGGATCCTGCCTTTCCTCAACCTTTACGCGCTGCTCGGCGATATCGACAACACCTCGACCACCCATGCCCTGGTGACGATTCCCCTGCCCGGTCCCGGCCCGGGTATGCGCAGCTTCGAATTCGCCGGCAAGACCAGCCTCACCGGCATGGTGGGTGGCGGCGGGCTGACGGTGGCGGCAGGCTACAAGGAGTTCTTCCTGATGGCCGATGCCAACTACACGCAGACCGATATCGGCTTCGACGACAGCTTCCGCGCGCTGGTGGTATCGATGCGCTCCGGCTGGAACGGCCGGGTGCGCAACATGCCGGTACGGGCGTGGGCAGGGCTCATGTACTGGGACACGCGCAACATCGCCCGATCGACCGTGGAGGTTCCCGGCGTCGGCAGCATCACCTTCGAGGCCGACCAGGGGCCGAAAAATCCCTGGAATCCGTCGGTGGGCGCCTCCGTGGGCTTCACCCCGCACTGGGAAGGCATGGCCGAGTACGGCTTCAACTTCGACGACGTGAAGGTGTTCCTGGCCGGCGTGGCCTACCGGTTCTGACCGCCAGGACGCCTCCCCCGATGGGGAGGCGTCCTGGCGCCATTCAGGGCTGGCTACCGGCTGCCACCGGCTCCACGCTGATGGCCAGCGCTTCGGTGTAGGTGAGCTCGACCATGTCGCCTTCCTTCAGGCCGCGCGCGAAGGCCTGGCCTTCCGGCCGCTGGACCTCGATGACACGCTGCAGGCCATCGTCGCCGTAGAACGACACGACCTTGCCGTCGTTGGCGACGCTGACGATGGTGACGGGCACGGTGACGCGCTGGCCAACCGCAGCGCCCGGCATGGCGCCTTCGGGCGCGCGCTCGGCGGCCAGGTCGATGGTCGGCGAGTCCGGCGTTTTCGCCGTGCTGATCCTGGCGCCGATGGCCTCGTAGTATCGGGCCACCACATGGTCGCCAACCTTGAGCTGGGGCAGGTTGCGCACCTGGTCGCCGACCTCGATGGTGACCACCTCGCCGTTGTCTGCCTTCAGCGTGACGAGGCGCTTCTCCAGGTTGATGGCCTCGACCACGGCCCTTTTCTCGACGATGTTCTCGACCGTGACCGGCGCGGGCTGGGCCGGGGCGGGCGACGCGGCCTCGGGCGCCGGGGGCGGCGCCTGGGCTGATTCGGCAGGCGGCTTGCCGCCGCAGGCGGCCAGCAGCACGACGGCAGCGGCCGACAAGGCAATGGATCTGTTCATGGGGGTAATCTCCAGTGGCTGGTTGGGAGGTGCGATCATCGGCCCCCGGCGGGTCCGGCGTGCAGGCCATCGCGGTAGCGCCGCGGGCTGGCACCGTACCACCGGCTGAAGGCCCGGGAGAAGCTGCTCTGGTCGGCGAAGCCCAGCAGGTAGGTGACCTCGCCCAGCGACAGGCGCCGATCGGCCAGGTAGCCCTCGGCCAGGGTGCGCCGCGTGGCTTCCAGCAACTGCCGATAGCTCAGGCCCTCGTCCTGCAGCTGGCGTTGCACGGTGCTGACGCCACGATCGAGGCGCCGCGCGATCTCCTCCAGGGCGGCATCCCCCGAGGGCAGCAGCTGCACCAGCAGGTGGCGGACCTCGGTGGCCAGCGGGCTCAAGCGCATGCCCTGCAGGTAGCGCTCGGCCTCCAGCGTGGCGGTACGCACCACCTCGCTCTCATGCCCGACCAGGATCGTGTCGAGCTGCGCGGCGCTGAAAGCCATGGCATCCGTGGTCTCGCCGAAGCTCACCGGGCAGGCGAACAGGCGCTGGTACGCGCCGCTGCGGGTGGTGTCGCCGTGGCGCAGACGCAGTGCCGCGGGCGCAAACGCCGGCCGCGTCACCATGCGGGCCAGGGTGACGACGGCCGCAAACAGCGCGTCCACGATCACCGCAGGCTCGAGCAGCAGCTTCGCCGGATACTCGAAGTGCAGCCAGGCCGGATCGGTGTCGGTATCGAGCCGCAGCTGGTGCGGCTGGGTGCTGATGACGTGACTGTAGCGGCACAGGCGCTGCAGGGCCTCGCGCAGGGTGCCGCTGGCCATCCAGGTGACGCCAAGCACGCTGAAAGTCACGGGACGGATGTGCTCGCCGGCGCGCAGCCCGAAGCCGGCGTCGCCCGTCGTCCGGACCGCCCCCTGCCAGAGGCGCTGCATGGCTGCCGCCACCGAGCGACCCCGGGGCGCGTGCAGCCCTGCCTCGTCCAGACCCGCCGCCGCCAGCACCGGCGCCGGATCCTGGCCGTAGGCCTCACGCAAGGTGTCGGCGACGACGCGCGCCACCGACGTCAGCGTCGTGGGTTCCGGCAATACGGGAGTCTGGCTCATGCAGGGCGAATTGACGCAAACCCGGGGTGAAACCACAAGTGGGACGTGCGTAAATGGTGCCTGCGTAAATCGTAAATGGTGCCTGACATATTTTTTCTGGCGTAAATGGTGCCTGACATATTTTTTCTGCCTGGATGGGCCATGCTACGCTACGCCAGTCAGTGTCCCTGTAGCTCCGCCCGATGACCGCAGTCCGCCGCCCGCCCAATGCCGTCAAGCGCCGCCTGAGTGCCGGCGAGGTGGCCGTCGTCACCGCCGGGCACTCCGGATCGGCCGATACCATCGACCTCATGGGCAGCCTCGGCCTCGACGGCTTCTGGATCGAGGGCGAACACGGGCCGCTCAGCTGGGAGCGCCTCGGTGACCAGTCCCGCGCCGCCGACCTCTGGGGCATGTCCGCGCTGGTGCGGGTGTCGCGGCTCGATGCCTCGCTGATCGTGCGCGCGCTCAGCCTCGGCGCCCACGGCATCGTCGTCCCTGGCGTGCGCACTGCGGACGAGGCCCGCGCGATCGTGCGGGCGGTGAAGTTCGCGCCGGTCGGCGAACGCGGCGTCACCCTCGGCCGGCGGTCCTACGGTCAGCCGCAGTTCCTCCACGAGGAAAACGCGCAGACGGTCGTGGTCGTGCAGCTCGAGGACCCCGAGGCGCTGGCGAATGCCGAGGCAATTGCCGCCGTCGAGCACCTCGACGTCGCCATGGTCGCGCAGAACGACCTCGCGCAGTCCATGGGTCATCTCGGCAACCCCGGCCATCCGGAGGTACAGCGCGCCATGGCCTCGACGCTGTCGCGCATCGCCGCGCTCGGTCCCGGCCATGCCGTCGCCGGGGCGAACATCGCGCGGGCCGCCGATGTGGCCGCGACACTGGCGCTCGGCGTGCGTTTCCTCTACGCCAGCTACGACGCCTGGCTGGGCGCCGCCGCCCGCGACTACCTCGGCGCCGTCCGCAACGCGCCTGCTGCACGGAAGCCGGGCGACAAGGCCTGACGCGAACGCCCGGTGCTCCGGCACCGGGGCAGGCCATGGATTCGCCACCGTCATGGCGTTGCCGACCAGTGGGCGGCAGGCAACCACAACATCAAGGGAGCATCCCCATGCCGAGCACGACGACAACCCGGACCTTCCTGGGCCTTGCGCTGGCATTGGCGTCCGTGGCCTGGATGCCGACGGCCCCGGCCGCGTCCAAAGAGGAGGAGCGCGCTGAGGTGCGCAAGATCTCCAACGAGACCCTGGACAAGCTCTATGCAGCGCAACCGGCAGCACGGGCCGCCGTGAAGAAGTCCGCCGGCTACGCGGTCTTCAGCGCCTTCGGCACCAAGATATTCGTGGCCGGCGGCGGCGCTGGTGAAGGCATCGCAGTCAACAGCAAGACCAGGGCCATCACCTACATGAAGATGGTGGAAGTGCAGGCCGGTCTCGGCATCGGCGTGAAGAAGTTCCGGCTGGTGTGGGTCTTCGAGAAGAAGGCGGACCTCGATGCCTTCATCGACTCCGGCTGGGAGCTGGGCGCGCAGGCGACCGCCGCCGCGAAGGCCGCCGACAAGGGCGATGCCTTCGCCGGCGCCATGTCGGTGAAACCCGGCGTCTGGCTCTACCAGATCACCGACGACGGCCTGGCCCTGGAGCTGACCGCCAAGGGAACCAGGTACTACAAGGACGACGACCTGAACTGAGCCGGGGCGGGCAAGCCGCCTGCACGATCCTCGTCGGCCAGTGCCTGGCGTCCGCCGTCCGCGCCACGGACTCAGTACGGCCAGATCCAGTGCGCGAGTTCCGGCCGGTCTGTGCCGTGCTCGTGCGCGTAGCGCATGTTTTCGATGATGGCGTTCTTCATCTCCTCCTTGAGGTGAGCCGCCCTGGTGCGCAGTTTCGGCACGCGGTCGATCACGTCGATGACCAGGTGGAAGCGCGAGGTCTCGTTGAGCATCGCCAGCTCGAGCGGGGTGTTGATGTTGCCCTTCTCCTTGTAGCCGCGCACGTGCATGTTGTCGTGCCCCCTGAAGCGGTAGGCGAGCTTGTGGATCAGCCAGGGATAGCCATGGAAGTTGAAGATGATCGGCTTGTCGGTGGTGAACAGGCTGTCGAACTCCCGTTCCGTGGAACCGTGCGGGTGCTCGGAGACCGGTTGCAGCCTGAACAGATCGATGACGTTGACGAAACGCAGCTTCAGGTCCGCTGCCCGTTCCCGGAGGATCGCCGCGGCCGCCAGCGCTTCCATGGTGGCGACATCACCGCAGGACGCCAGCACCACGTCGGGTTCCTCGCCGGCATCCGTGCTCGCACGCGCCCAGATGCCCAGCCCCTTGGCGACGTGGATGATCGCCTCGTCGATCGCCATGAACTGCAGGTGCTTCTGCTTGTCGGCCACGATGACGTTGATGCAGTCGGTGCTGCGCAGGCAGCGATCGGCGACGGCGAGCAGCGTGTTGGCGTCGGGGGGCAGATACACCCGCGTCACGGACGGACCCTTGTTGGTGACGAGGTCGATGAAGCCGGGATCCTGGTGGGAGAATCCGTTGTGGTCCTGGCGCCAGACCGTCGAGGACAGCAGGATGGTTTCCGAGGAAACCGGCACCCGCCAGGGCACGTGGTTCTTGCAGATGTCGAGCCACTTGGCGTGCTGGTTGAACATCGAGTCGATGACGTGGGCGAAGGCCTCGTAGGTATGGAAGAACCCGTGCCGGCCGGTGAGCAGGTAGCCCTCCAGCCAGCCGAGCAGCGTGTGTTCGGAGAGCATCTCCATCACGCGCCCGTCGCGGGACAGTTCCCCGCCATCGGCATCTTCCGGCAGCAGGTCCGCCATCCAGGTCTTCTTGCTCGCCGCGTAGATGGCCTGAAGCCGGTTCGAGGCAGTTTCGTCCGGGCCGAAGACGCGGAAGCTCGTCATGTTGTCCTTCATGATGTCGCGCAGGAATTCGCCGAGCGGCCTGGTGTTCTCGTGCTCCACCGCGCCGCGTGACGGCACCTTGACCGCATACTTGCGGAAATCGGGCAACCTCAGCTCCTTGCGCAGCAAGCCGCCATTCGCATGCGGGTTGGCGCTCATGCGGCGCGTGCCCTTCGGCGAGAGGGCCCGGAGTTGCGGAACCAGCCGGCCTGCCGCATCGAACAGCTCCTTCGGCTTGTAGCTGCGCAGCCAGCTTTCCAGCAGCCTGAGGTTCGCCGGGTTGTCCCGCACGTCGGAGATCGGCACCTGGTGCGAACGCCAGGAGCCCTCGACCTTGTGCCCCTTGATGGACTTCGGCCCCGTCCAGCCCTTCGGGGTGCGCAGCACGATCATGGGCCAGCGCGGGCGGAATGCCTTTCCGGCCTTGCGGGCCTTCTGCTGCAGCGCGCGGATCTCGCCGATCGCCTGCTCGAGGGTGGCCGCCATTTTCTGGTGCATGCCGGCGTGATCGTCGCCCTCGACGAAAAAGGGCTTGTAGCCGTAGCCGATGAACAGCGCTTCCAGTTCCTCGTGGCTGATGCGCGCGAGAATGGTCGGATTGGCGATCTTGTAGCCGTTGAGGTTCAGGATCGGCAGGACCGCCCCGTCACGAACGGGATTGATGAACTTGTTGGAATGCCAGGCCGTGGCGAGCGGGCCGGTCTCCGCCTCGCCGTCACCGACGACGCAGGCAACGATGAGATCGGGATTGTCGAGGGCCATGCCGTAGGCATGCGAGAGGCTGTAGCCCAGTTCGCCGCCCTCGTGGATCGAGCCCGGGGTTTCCGGCGTGACGTGGCTGCCGATGTGGCCGGGAAACGAGAACTGCTTGAAGAACTTCTGCATGCCCTCCGCATCCTGGCTCTTGTCGGGATAGATCTCGGAATAGGTGCCCTCGAGATAGGCCGGTCCAAGCACCCCGGGGGCGCCGTGGCCGGGCCCGGCGACGAAGAGCATGTCGAGGTCGTGCCTGACGATCATGCGATTGAGATGCGCCCAGACGAAGGACAGCGCGGGGCTCGCGCCCCAGTGACCGAGCAGTCGGTGCTTGACGTGCTCCGGCTTCAGCGGCTCCCTGAGCAGCGGGTTGTCCCTGAGATAGATCATGCCGACCGCCAGATAATTGCAGGCGCGCCACCAGGCATCGATCAGCTCGAGATCCTTCTTAGTCAATGGCTTCTCCATGGCTCCTCCTTCGCTGCAGGCCGTCGTGAGCGGACGGGCATTGCCGACGGCCCAACGATACTCCTGGAACCAGCCGTCCGAGGAGAAGCGGCCGGCCCTATACTGGACCCACCCGGCGCGCAGGCCGGGGACGCGTCGGTCATTGGGAGCGCATGTCGATGGCCCCGGCAATCCGGACTGCCTGTTGCATCGTCCTGGCGCTGCTGGCAGCGGCCGGCATCGCCGCCTGCGACCGCGAGGCCGGGCCACCGCCGCCAACGGAGGCGCCGTCCGTCGCGACGGCACCGGCGGATGCGCCTGCGGTGACGCCTGCGGCAGACGGCGGTGTCACGCCGCTGCTCGACCTCGACACCGAGCAATACCTCGATCTCCACCGGGCCTGGCACGGCGACTACGACGCCGTGGCCTCGGGCGAGCGCCGCTTCATCCGCGCCCTCGTTCCCTACAGCAGGACGCTCTACTTCCTGTCGCAGGCGGAACAGGCCGGCGTCGCCTTCGAGGCGCTGCGCGAATTCGAGCGCGCGCTCGCCGCGAAGGCGCCGAAGGGTGCCACACCACCCAGGATCGTCATCATTCCGACAAGCCGTGATCGCCTGCTGCCGGCCCTCGCAGAGGGACTGGGCGATATCGCCGTCGGCGGCCTGACCATCACGCCGGAACGGGCCCGTCTCGTGGCATTCTCCGTGCCCACCCTGGACGATGTCCGGGAGGTACTGGTCACCGGCAAGGCGGATCCGCGTCCGGTGACGCGCATCGAGGACCTCGCGGGTCGCGAGATCCACGTGCGCCGCTCGAGTTCCTACCACCACAGCCTCACGCAGCTGGCCGGGAGGCTGAAGGCTGCGGGCCTCGAGCCACCGCACATCGTCGGCGCCGACGAGCTGCTCGAAACCGAGGACCTGCTGCAGATGGTGGACGCGGGCGTCATCCCGGCCACCGTCGCCGACGCCCACATCGCCCGCGCCTGGGCCGGCGCCTATGACGGCATCGCCGTCCACGAGGACATCGTGCTCAGCTCGGGCGGCCACCTGGCCTGGGCAGTGCGGCAGGACGCGCCGCAACTGCTGGCGGCAGTCAACGACTTCGTGCGCAGGCATCGCGAGGGCACGCTGTTCGGCAACGTGCTGCTCAAGCGCTACCTCGACCCCGCTGCCCGCCTGCGCAATCCGGGGACCGCCGAGGAAGTGCGCAGGTTCCGCGCCATCGTCGATTACCTGAAGCGCTATGCGGGCCAGTACGACTTCGACTGGCTGCTGATCGGTGCCCAGGCCTACCAGGAGTCGCAGCTCGACAACGCCAGGCGCAGCGCGGCAGGCGCCGTGGGCGTCATGCAGATCAAGCCGGCGACGGCTGCCGATATGGGTATCCGCGACATCAGGCCCGTGGACCGCAACATCGAGGCCGGCGTGAAGTACCTGCGTTTCATGACCGACCGCTATTTCGACGATCCAGGCATCGACCGCCTCAATCGCACCCTGCTGGCCATGGCGTCCTACAACGCAGGCCCGGCAAGGGTGGCGCAGCTGCGCCAGGAGGCCGGCGAGCGCGGCCTCGACCCGAACGTCTGGTTCCGCAACGTCGAAGTGGTGGCTGCGCGGCGCATCGGACGGGAGACGGTGGATTACGTGAGCAACATCTACAAGTACTATGTCGCCTACAAGGCCATCTCCGCCGCGGAGCAGGCGCGACAGGGCAGGGATGGTGGTGGCTAGCGCCGCCCCGAGCGAGGAGCTGAAATTGGCACCCGAATCCGTACGCACCGGCCTGAGCGCGGATGCCATCCGCCAGTCCGTCCTCGACAACCTCGCGCTGCTGCAGGCGCGCTTCCCCGAGATCGCCACGCCGTGGAACTGGTACATGGCGCTGGGCTACAGCGTGCGCGACCGGCTGCTGGCACGCTGGATCGCCTCCGTGAAGGCCTACGCCGCACCCGACGTGAAGGTGGCCTGCTACCTCTCCGCCGAGTTCCTCATCGGCCCGCAGCTCGCCAGCAACCTGCTCAATCTCGGCATCGGGGACGAGGTGCGCGAGGCCATGCACGCGCTGGACCAGGACCTCGACGCGCTGATCGCCCTGGAGGCCGAGCCCGGCCTCGGCAACGGCGGCCTCGGCCGCCTCGCGGCCTGCTTCCTCGACTCGCTCGCCACGCTGGAGGTGCCGGCCATCGGTTACGGCATCCGCTACGAATTCGGCATCTTCGAGCAGGGCATCCGTGATGGCTGGCAGGTGGAGCGCACGGACAAATGGCTGCAGCGGGGCACACCCTGGGAGGTCATGCGGCCGGAGGTGGCCTACACGGTGAACTTCAACGGCTACACCACGGCCGACGACAGCGCCGGCCAGCACCGCGTGCGCTGGGTACCGGGCCGGCAGGTACGGGGTGTCGCCTGTGACATCCCGGTGCCGGGCTATCGCGTGGAAACCTGCAACACGCTGCGCCTGTGGAAAAGCGAGGCGGTGGAATCCTTCGACCTGGAGGATTTCCAGGTGGGCGACTACTACGGCGCGGTGGCGGAGAAGGTCACTTCAGAGACCCTGTCGAAGGTGCTCTACCCGAACGACGAGCCCGAAATCGGCAAGCGGCTGCGGCTGGCGCAGCAGTATTTCTTCACCTCCTGCTCGCTGCAGGACATGCTGCGACAACTGGAGATGAAGGGCCAGCCGGTGACGCGCTTCGCCGACCTCTGCGCCGTGCAGCTGAACGACACGCACCCGTCGATCGCCGTGGCCGAGCTGATGCGCCTGCTGGTGGACGAGCACGGCCTGCCCTGGGACGATGCCTGGGACATCACCCGCCGGGCCCTCGCCTACACCAACCATACCCTGCTCCCCGAAGCGCTGGAGACCTGGGACCTGGCACTGTTCCGCGACCTGCTGCCACGCCCGCTGGAGATCATCTTCGAGATCAACCGCCGCTTCCTCGACGAGGTGCGCCGGCGCCACCCCGGCGACGCGGAGCGGGTACGGCGCATGTCGCTGATCGACGAGGCCGGTGGCAGGCGCGTGCGCATGGCGCACCTGGCCACCGTGGGCAGCCACGCCATCAATGGCGTGTCGGCGCTGCATTCGGAACTGTTGCGCAGGACGGTGCTCTGCGACTTCGCCGGCATGTGGCCGGAGCGCTTCAGCAACGTCACCAACGGGGTCACCCCACGGCGCTTCCTGCTGCTGGCCAACCCGCCCCTGGCGGGGCTGCTCGACGAGGCCGTCGGCGATGGCTGGGCCACCGATCCGCGCCGGCTGCAGGGACTGGAACGGCTGGCCGGCGACAGCGCCTTCCAGGCGCGCTGGCGCGCGGCGCGGCAATGGAGCAAGGAACGGCTGGCGGGCCGCATCCGCGAGGCGACCGGCGCGGCCGCCGATCCGGCCGCGCTGTTCGACGTGCAGGTCAAGCGCATCCACGAGTACAAGCGCCAGCACCTCAACGTGCTGCACATCATCACGCTGTACCAGCGCCTGCTGCGGAACCCCGGGCTCGACATCGCGCCGCGCTGCTTCGTGTTCGCGGGCAAGGCGGCCCCCGGCTACCGCATGGCCAAGCTCATCATCCGCCTGATCAACGGCGTGGCGGACGTGATCAACAACGACCCCGCCGTGCGCGGGCGCCTGCTGGTGGCATTCCTGCCGAACTTCAATGTCAGCAGTGCCCAGCACATCTATCCCGCGGCCGATCTCTCCGAGCAGATCTCCACTGCCGGCAAGGAGGCTGCCGGCACCGGCAACATGAAGTTCATGATGAACGGCGCCCTCACCATCGGTACCCTGGATGGCGCCAACGTGGAAATCCGCGATGCCGCCGGCCACGACAATTTCTTCCTCTTCGGCCTCGACGCCGCCGGGACGGCAGCCCTGCGCGCCGGCGGCTACCGGCCACGGGAGTGGTACGAGCGGGATGCCGAGCTGCGCGGGGCACTCGATGCCCTGGGCGACGGCAGCTTCGCGCGCGGCGACACCACGCTGTTCCGCCCCCTGCTCGACCACCTGCTCGCACAGGACGACTACCTGCTGCTGGCGGACTACCGGGCCTACCTCGATGCCCAGGCCGCCGTCGACCAGGCTTTCCACGATCGGTCACGGTGGACCCGCATGTCCATACTCAACACGGCACGCAGCGGGTACTTTTCCTCGGACCGGGCCATCAGGGAATACTGCAGCGGCATCTGGAACGTGCGGCGCATGCCTGCCGCCGGGAAGGCGAAGCCCGCCACGCCTGCCTGAGTGCCAGCGGGGTAAAACCGCTTGCTCCAAGGTTTTTTCCGGAGCACCTTGGCGACGCAGTGGACGACAGCCGTCACGTTGCTGTTCGTACCCACTGACGGATGTGACAGGAACCTCGAAGGAGCCGGACCATGACCGCGAGCCGCGACCCCAACGCTGACGCCGTATTTGCCGACGCTGCCTATGACGCCGCCATCGTCCCCGAGGGCGTCGACCGTCGCACGTTCCTGATGCGCAGCGCGGTGATCGGCGCCGCGGCCGTGATGACCGGGCGTGTGGTCTCCGCCGCCGAACAGAAGGCCGCGGCCACCGCCCCACCACCGACCGTAACCCTCTCACCCAGCCTCAACGTGGTAAAGCAGTCCAAGGGCCCGGTCATGACGGTGATCGACGAGTTCTACAAGGTGGGACCCGGCCCCTCCAGTTCCCACACCATCGGCCCCATGCGCATCACCTACGACTTCTACCAGCGTTGCAGCAAGCTGCCGCCCGGGCAGCTGGCCAAGGCGACGTCACTGAAAGTGCATCTCTTCGGCAGCCTCAGCGCCACGGGCAAGGGCCATGGCACCGAGCGCGCCGCGCTGGCCGGCATCGTCGGCAAGGAACCGGCCACGGTGGAGCCGGCCTTTCTCGACGGCCTGGCAGAGAAGCCGGACCAGGTCTTTCCCGTCAAGCTCGGCGGCAAGACCATCGAGGCCTCGCTCAAGGACATCGTCTACGACGCCCCCAAGGGGGACTTCCCGCATCCGAACACCATGACCTGCAGGCTGATGGCCGGCGACCAGGTGCTGCTGGAGCAGGAGTACTACTCCGTGGGCGGCGGCTTCATCGAGTGGAAGGGCTATCAGCCGCCGAAGAAGGGCCAGCCGAAGTACCCCTACGCCACCATGGCCGAGCTGCAGGCACACGCCACGAAGAACAAGCTGTCGATCGCCCAGGTGGCCATGGCCAACGAGGTCGCGGTATCCGGCAGGAGCGAGGCCGAGATCAACGCCTTCCTCGACAAGATTCTCAACGCGATGGTCAACATCGTGAAGTCGGGCCTCGATGCCCCGTCCGCAACGCTGCCGGGCCCCATCAAGCTCAAGACCAAGGCCGGCGAGGTCTACAAGCGCGCCATTTCCGACGACAAGTACGTGCGCGAGCAGGGCATCGGCGTCGTCGCCGCCTACGCCCTGGCCGGCTCCGAGGAGAATGCACGCGGCCACCTGGTCGTGACGGCACCCACGGGCGGCTCGGCCGGGGTCATCCCGGCGCTGGTCTATGCCCTGGGCGAGGGCGGCCGCAAGCTGCCGCGCGAGAAGCTGCGCGAGGGCATGCTGGCCGCCGCCTGCGTCGGCTACCTCTGCAAGCACAATGCCACGCTGGCCGGTGCCGAGGGCGGCTGCCAGGCCGAGATCGGGGTGGCTTCCGCCATGGGTGCGGCGCTGATCGCGCAGGCCCACGACCAGCCGCACCAGGTGGTGGCCAATGCCGCCGAGTCCGCGCTCGAACACCACCTCGGCATGACCTGCGATCCGGTCGCCGGGTTCGTGCAGGTGCCCTGCATCGAACGCTGCGCCTACGGCGCGGTGAAGTCATGGACCGGGTACATGATCGCGCGCAACGAAGTGCCGGCAAACCGCCGCCTCGATTTCGATACCACCGTGAACGCCATGGCGCTCACCGCGAAGGAAATGAACTCGAAGTACAAGGAGACCTCGGAAGGCGGGCTGGCCGTCTCCGTCGTGCTCTGCTGACGGCAGCAGCCGCCGGCCGAGTGTGCGGCGGTTGCCCGGGATCGGAGTTTTCATCTGAAGACGGCTGCACGCACGGCGGCGATCGCCTGGCTGATCGCTGCCGTCTATTACTTCTACCAGTACATGCTGCGCTCGGCGCCGGCGGTGATGATGCCGCAGCTGTCCGAGGCCTTCGGCATGAGCGCGATGGGCGTGGCCTCGCTCGTCGGGCTGTTCTACTACGGCTACTCGCCGTTCAGCCTGGTCGCCGGCGTCGCCATGGACCAGTTCGGGCCGCGCAAGGTGGTGCCCATCGGCGCGGCACTGGTCGGTATCGGCTCGCTGCTGTTCGCCACCGGGATCGTCGGACTGGCCGGGCCTGGCCGCCTGCTGCAGGGCGCAGGCGGTGTCTTCGCGCTGATCGGCGCGGCCTACATTGCCACCACCAATTTCCCGCCGTCGCGGGCCGCGACCCTCATTGGCGCCACGCAGATGTTCGGCATGGCGGGCGGCTCGGCCGGCCAGTTCGTCGTCGGCCCGGCCATGACCGCCGGCGCGCCCTGGAGCAGCTTCTGGTCGGCGATGGGCGTGATCGGGCTGGTCATCTCCGTGGTGCTCTACCTGCTGCTGCCGGTCCGGAGCGAGGCGCCGGCGCGCAGCGCCTGGTTGCGTGAGGCAGGTGGCGCGCTGGCCACGGTGTTCCGCAACCCGCAATCCCTGTTGTGCGGCTTCATCGCCGGGCTGCTGTTCATTCCCACGACCATCTTCGACATGGTCTGGGGCGTGAGCTACCTGCAGGAGGGCATGGGCATGGACTTCGCCGATGCGGTACTGCGCTCGGCCACCGTGCCTTTCGGCTGGATCATCGGCTGCCCCCTGCTCGGCTTCATCTCGGACCGCCTCGGGCGCCGCAAGCCGGTGATTCTCGCCGGCGCACTGGGCCTGCTCGGTTGCCTGGCCTGGATCCTCTACGGCCCAAGGGACCTGCTGCCGCCGTACCTGCTGGGCCTCGCCACGGGTGTGACCTCCGGCGCAGCCATGCTGCCCTATACGGTCATCAAGGAAGCCAATCCCGCGCCGTTGAGCGGGACCGCCACCGGCGTGGTCAATTTCCTCAATTTCACGTTCAGCGCACTGCTCGGCCCGGTTTTTGCCAGTGCTCTGCACCGCGCAGCAGCCGGGGCGGGCAGCAGGGAAATCGGCCACTACCAGGCGGCCTTCACGCCGATGCTCTATGGCGTCGCCCTCGCCGTCGTGCTGACATTGCTCTTGAAGGAAACCGGTCCGGCCGCCATCCGGACCAACAGGGAGAACCCATGACCGCCACGACCGGGACAGGCAAGTACGAGCGTCTGCTGGAGCGCTGCCAGGGACTGGAACCCGTGGCGACGGCGGTGGCCTATCCCTGCGAGGCCTCGGCGCTGGCCGGTGCCATCGAGGCCGGCCAGTCCGGCCTCATCCGCCCGCTGCTGGTCGGCCCCGCGGCGCGTATCCGGGAACTTGCCGCCGCACAGGGCCTGGGCCTCGACGGCGTGGAGATCATCGAATCCGCCGACGGCCCGGCAGCCGCCTCCCGCGCCGTGGCGCTGGTGCGCGAAGGCCGGGCGGAACTGCTCATGAAGGGCAGCCTGCACACCGACGAACTGCTGGGCGCGGTGGTGGCCCGGGAAACCGGCCTGCGCGCCGGCCGCCGGCTGACCCACGCCTTCATCATGGACATCCCGACCTACCACAAGGTGCTGGTGGTCACCGACGGCGCCATCAACATCGCGCCGACCCTGGAGGACAAGGTCGACATCGTGCAGAACGCCATCGATCTCGCCGTGTCCATGGGCGTGGCCGTGCCCAAGGTCGCGGTGCTGGCCGCGGTGGAAACGGTGAACTCCCGCATGCCGGCCACAGTCGATGCCGCCTGCCTGTGCAAGATGGCCGAGCGCGGGCAGATCCGCGGCGGCATTCTCGACGGCCCGCTTGCCTTCGACAATGCCATCAGCCGCGAGGCGGCCGCGGTGAAGGGCATCCGCTCGGAGGTGGCCGGCGATCCCGATATCCTGCTGGCACCGGACCTCGAGGCGGCAAACATCCTTGCCAAGCAGCTGTCGTTCCTCGCCCGGGCAGACAGCGCGGGCATCGTGCTGGGCGCGCGCGTGCCGGTCATCCTCACCAGCCGTGCCGACAGCGTGCGCTCGCGCATTGCCAGCGCGGCCGTGGCGATGCTGGTAGCCCATGCCCGGCGGCGCAACCTCCAGGGTGCCGGGTAGTGACACCATGACCGACTGCCTGCTGGTGCTCAACGCGGGCTCATCGAGCCTGAAGTTCTGCGTCTACGTGCTGCCGGCCTCCGGCGAGTGGCGGCTGGAAGCGCAGGGGCAGGTGGAAGGCATCGGCTCGCGGCCCCGCTTCAGAGCGAAGGATGGCAGCGGCCGGCCACTCGCCGGCGAGGACCTTGGCGCCAGGGTGCAGGATGCCGCCTCCGCGCTCGAGGCACTGGCGGCCTGGCTGCGGGGCCACTTCGGGCAGCCGCGACTGCTCGGCGTGGGCCATCGTGTCGTGCACGGTGGTGCGCAGCACGCCGGCCCGGCCCGGGTGACGCCGGCACTCATGGCGGAACTGCGGGCGCTGGTGCCGCTGGCACCGCTGCACCAGCCCCACAACCTCGCGGCCATCGACGCCATCGCCAGCCGCATGCCGGAGGTGCCCCAGGTGGCCTGCTTCGACACCAGCTTCCACCGCGGCCAGCCCGCGGTGGCCGAACTGGTGCCGCTGCCCGCGGAGCTGCGCAGCGAGGGCGTGCAGCGCTACGGGTTCCACGGGCTGTCCTATGAATTCATTGCCGGCGCGCTGCCGCAGGTCGCCCCCGACCTCGCCGCCGGCCGCGTCATCGTCGCCCACCTCGGCAGCGG
This sequence comes from Gammaproteobacteria bacterium, assembly GCA_015709695.1. Classification (NCBI taxonomy): domain Bacteria; kingdom Pseudomonadati; phylum Pseudomonadota; class Gammaproteobacteria; species Gammaproteobacteria bacterium. The sequence continues at coordinate 2,086,700 of CP054183.1, forward strand.
CGCCAGCCTGTGTGCCCTGCGCGCCGGCCGCAGTATCGACAGCAGCTTCGGCTTCACGGCACTCGATGGCCTGTGCATGGGCACACGGCCAGGCGCCCTGGATCCCGGCGTGGTCCTCTACCTGTTCCAGCAGAAGGGCATGTCCGCCAGCGAGGTGGAAACCCTGCTGTACAGGCGCTCCGGCCTGCTCGGCATCTCGGGCATCAGCAACGACATGCGCGACCTGCTCGACAGCCCGGAGCCGGCCGCGAAGCTGGCCGTCGACTATTTCGTCTATCGCGCGGCACGGGAGATCGGCGGCCTGGCCGCGGTGCTGGGCGGCCTGGACGGCCTGGTCTTCACCGCCGGCATCGGCGAGAACTCCGCCGCAATCCGTGCCCGCATCTGCCGGGCCTGTGCCTGGCTGGGCATCGACCTGGACGCCGCGGCCAACGATGCCGCCCAGCCGCGCATTTCCGGCACCTCGAGCCGGGTGTCCGCCTGGGTGATTCCCACCAACGAAGAACTGATGATCGCCCGCCACACCGGCGCCCTGCTCGGCCTCGCGCCGGGGACGGGCCGCCCGCCACGGAGTCAACCATGACCGATGACAGCGCCGCCGCGCATCACTCCGCCCGCCCTGCCGCCTGGACCGGCTTCGAGGGTGGCCTGTGGGAGCAGCAGATCAACGTCCGCGATTTCATCCAGCAGAACTACGCACCCTACGAGGGTGACGCGACCTTCCTCGAAGGGGCCACGGACCGCACCCTGGCGATCTGGAAGAAGCTGCAGGACCTGTTCGTCGAGGAACGCCGCAAGGGCGTGCTCGATGTCTCGCAGGTACCGGCTTCGATAACGGCCCACGCACCCGGCTTTATCGACCGTGATCGCGAGATCATCGTCGGCCTGCAGACCGACGCGCCGCTCAAGCGTGCCATCATGCCGAACGGCGGCTTCCGCATGGTGGAGAACGCGCTCAAGGCCTATGGCTACGTGCCGGATCCGCACGTGGTGGAGGCCTTCACCCGCTACCGCAAGACGCACAACGACGCCGTGTTCGATGCCTACACCGAGGACATCCGCCGCTGCCGCAGCTCCCATGTGCTCACCGGCCTGCCGGATGCCTACGGCCGCGGCCGCATCATCGGTGACTACCGCCGCGTTGCACTGTACGGCGTGGACCGGCTGCTGGCCCACAAGAAGGCGGAGAAGGCCGCGCTGGATCCGGCCATGTCCACGGACGCGATCATCCGCGACCGCGAAGAACTCGCCGAACAGGCCCGCGCCCTCGGCGAGCTGAAGCAGATGGCGGCCGCCTATGGCTTCGACATCTCCGTCCCGGCCACCACCGCCTGCGAGGCGGTGCAATGGCTGTACTTCGGCTACCTGGCCGGGGTGAAGGAGCAGAACGGCGCGGCCATGTCGCTCGGCCGCGTCTCGACCTTCCTCGACATCTACTTCCAGCGCGACCTGGCTGCCGGCCGCCTCACCGAGCAACAGGCCCAGGAGATCATCGACGACTTCGTCATCAAGCTGCGCATCGTGCGCTTCCTGCGCACGCCCGAGTACGACGAGCTGTTCGCGGGTGATCCAACCTGGGTCACCGAGTCCCTGGCCGGCATGGGCGACGATGGCCGCACGCTCGTCACCCGCACCAGCTTCCGCCTGCTGCAGACCCTGTACAACCTCGGGCCGGCCCCCGAACCGAATCTCACGGTCTGGTACTCGCCACGCTTGCCGGACGGCTTCCGGCGCTTCGCCTCGCAGGTGGCCATCGACACCAGCTCGCTGCAATTCGAGAGTGACGAGATCATGCGCCGCGCCTGGGGCGACGACGGCGCCATCGCCTGCTGCGTCTCGCCCATGCTGCTCGGCAAGCAGATGCAGTTCTTCGGCGCGCGCGCCAACCTGGCGAAATGCCTGCTTTACGCCATCAACGGCGGCCGCGACGAGATCAGCGGCAAGCAGGTGGCGCCGCCCTGCCCTCCGGTGCAGGGCGAGGTGCTGGACTTCGACGATGTCCGCGCACGCTTCGAACAGACGATGGACTGGCTGGCGGGCGTGTACGTCAACGCCATGAACGTCATCCACTACATGCACGACAAGTACGCCTACGAACGCCTGGAGATGGCGCTGCACGACTACGCACCGCTGCGTACCATGGCCTTCGGCATGGCGGGCCTGTCGGTGGTGGCCGACAGCCTCTCGGCCATCAGGCATGCCAGGGTGAGGGTGGTGCGCGATGCCACCGGGCTGGTGACCGACTACACCATAGACGGCGAATTCCCGACCTTCGGCAATAACGACAACCGGGTGGACCAGCTGGCGGTATGGGCCGTCAGCACCTTCATGTCGAAGCTGCGCAAGTACCCCACCTACCGCAATGCGCTGCACACGCAGTCGATCCTCACCATCACCTCCAACGTGGTCTATGGCAAGGCCACCGGCAACACGCCGGACGGCCGCCGCCGGGGCGAGCCCTTCGCGCCGGGCGCCAATCCCATGCACGGCCGCGACCGGCTGGGCATCCATGCCTCGGCGGCCTCGGTCGCCAAGATCCCCTACCGCGACGCCCAGGACGGCATCTCGCTGACGACCACCCTGGTGCCGACCGGGCTGGGGCGGGTGCCGGCGGAACGGGCGGGCAACCTCACGGCGATGCTCGATGCCTTCTTCGGCGCCACCGGCTTCCACATGAACGTGAACGTGCTGAACCGCGAGATGCTGCTCGACGCCGTCGACCACCCGGAGAAGTATCCGAGCCTGACCATCCGCGTGTCCGGCTATGCGGTGAATTTCGTGCGCCTGACGCGGGAACAGCAGATGGATGTCATCAACCGGACCTTTCATGGAGCGGGCCGCCGTGAGTGAACACGAACAGCCAACGCCCGGCCTCGAGGCGGCCAGCCCTTTCGACATGCGCGTCGACCTCGGCAAGGGCCTGCCCGAGACCGACCTGCGCTCGGCACTGGCCACCGGCGACATGGGCTTCCTGCATTCCTTCACCACGGGCTCGACGCTCGATGGCCCCGGCGTGCGCGTGGTCGCCTGGACCACCGGCTGCATGTGGCGCTGCCGCTACTGCCACAATCCCGACACCTGGACGATGCGCAACGGCATCCCGGTGAGCGTCGATCGCGCGCTGCAACAGCTGGGCAAGTACCGGCAGGGCCTCAAGGTCATGGGCGGCGGCCTGACCGTCAGCGGCGGTGAGCCGCTCATGCAGCGGCGCTTCGTGGTCAAGCTGCTGCAGGGCGCCCGCGCCATGGGCATCCACACCACCATCGAGACCAACGGCTACCTCGGCGCCGAGCTGAGCGATGCCGATCTCGACTCCCTCGACCTCGTCATGCTCGGCATCAAGGCCTGGGGCGAGGAAAGGCACCGCGAGCTCACCGGCCGCGAGCCCGGGCCGACGCTGGAGTTCGCCCGGCGGCTGGCGGCCCTGGGCAAGCCGGCCTGGATCCGCTTCGTGCTGGTGCCGGGCCTCACCGATGACCCCGGCGAGATCGCCGCCATCGCCCGCTTCGCGGCGGGCCTCGGCAACGTCCAGCGGGTCGAGGTCCTGCCCTTCCACCAGATGGGCCGCTACAAGTGGCACAAGCTCGGCATGCGCTATGCACTGGAGGCGGTGGAGCCGCCCACGCCGGAGGCGGCGGAGCAGGCCTGCGCGATCTTCCGCGACGCGGGCCTGGTGGCAGCCTGAACGGGCTGCGGCCCGGGAATCGCTAGCGCAGGGCGCCCACCAGGCGCGCCACCAGTGCGGCGAGGTAGAGCTGCCCACCGATGACCTCGATGACGGCCAGGCCGCGCGCGATGTCGCTCGCCGGCAGGACGTCGCCGTAGCCGAGGGAGGCCATCGTCACGAAACTGAAGTAGACCATGGTGGCCACGGAGGCCGTGCCGGGCGTGGTCCCGGCCCCGGCCAGCATCGAGCCCGGGGAGAAGTGGTCCAGTGCCCAGTAGAGCAGCGCGAAGCAGAAGCCGGCGAGGACGTAGGCGCTGAGCGCGGCGTAGACCTGCTCGCTGCCGACTTCCCGGCCACGCAGGGCGAAGGCCAGGGCACTGGCGGCCGCCAGCAGCGCCACCAGGCCCCAGGCCACGAGGCTCGCGGCAGCCACCGCTTCTTCCGCGGCCAGGAAGCGCGTCAGCGCGATGGCGAGCAGGATGGCTGCGGCCGGCCAGCGGGCCGATGCCCGGCGCAGCGCCAGTACCGCTGCAAGCAGGTTCACCGCGATCAGCCCCTCGATGACGTCACCACCAAATCCGAGCGGGCGGACCAGCGGCGAAACCACGAGCGACGCCAGCAGCGTGTAGAACAGCACCGCATAGCGACGCGCCCCATAGGCGCCCAGCGCACGCTGCCAGGCCGTCACCGCCTGCGGCCCCCGCCCCGCCCCCCCGTCGGCATGGAACGCCGCGCCGACGGCGAGGACATGCGCGGCTGGGCGGATGGCATGCGCGATGACGTCGAGGCAGTGGGCCGCTCGGCCGGCAACGGACGCGCAGCCGGCTGCTCGCCGCCGGGTGGCAAGGCAATGGGGTGCTCGGGCGACACCGGCCCGCCCGGCGCCGCGGGCCCGTTCGGCGGCCGGGTGACGCCACCCGGTGGCGGCACCACCACGTAGCCGGGCGGCCCGTACCAGTACGCCGGGTTGTCGTACCAGGCGTGGCCGTAATAGAAGGAGGTGCCCACGGATACGCTGGAGCTGCCGCCGTAGCCGCCATCCGACGCACAGCCGGATTGCAGCGCGGCCGCGATCACCAGCATCAGGGGCGAGCAGCGCCTAGCGAGCGACATCGATGTTCCACTCCAGCAGGCCGAAGGCACCACCGGCGGGATCCGCCAGCACCGCGATGCGGCCGGCGGCGACGGCCGGATCGGCAGCGACGATCACCCGACCACCCAGGGCGACGGCGCGGCTGATCGCGGCCCCGACATCCGCCACCCGGACGAAGTACAGCCAGTCCGGCCGCAACGAACCCCGTGCCGCGGGAATCTCCACGACGCTGGCGCGCACGTAGCCGCCCGCCACCAGCAGGAAATCCGGCGTGCCGGGAAAACGGTCGTCCTGCAGCACTTCGTAGCCGGCGAGGTCCTGGTAGAAGGCCGCGGCGCGGCTGGCATCCGGGCTCTGGTAGAGCGCCCAGACCCAGTCACCGGTCCCGGCCAGGTAATCCGGGGGATCGCCTCCCTCGGCATGGATGAGGCCGAAGGGCGCGCCGTCGGGATCGGCCACCAGCGCCATGGTGCCGCGACCCGCAACCAGCCGTGCCGGTATCAGCGTCCTGCCACCTGCGGCCTCCACCCTGGCCACGGCATGCCCGACGTCGGCGACGGAGGCGTAGGCGATCCAGCGGGCGGCACGCGCCTGCGACGGCGCCGGTGCACGCTGTGCGAGGCCGGCCACCGGCGTCTCGCCGAGATATGCCAGGGAATACCCGGCCGGGCCACGCCGGGTCCCGGTCTCCCGGAACGTCCAGCCGAAGAGCCCGCCGTAGAAGCGCTGCGCCCCGGCGATGTCGGGGGTCACGAGGTCGATCCAGACGAACTTCCCCGGGTGGTATTCATGCGTCGGCGGATCGGCTACCGGGGGCAGCACGGCGCTGCCACCCCAGGCCGGCGCCAGTGCCAGCCCCAGTGCCAGTGCCAGCCCCGGGATCGCGACCACCCGCATCCATGGCCTGCAGCGCATGCCCGGCTCCTTCCGGTCCATCAGCCAGGCGCCAGGTACATCAGCAACGCGAGGACCAGGTAGACGGCCACGAGCTGCACGCCCTTGTACCAGTTCGAGCGGCCGTCCGCGCAGACCGCCGCGCCGATCAGCACGCTCAACAGCAGCGCGCCGACAGCCGTCTTGCCGAACTCGAGCCGCAGCGGCATGGGCGCCATGACGTAGCTCAGCAGCACCAGCACCGGTGCCACGAACAGCGAGATCTGCATGCAGCTGCCCAGCGCGATGCCGACGCTGAGGTCGAGGCGATCCCGGATGCCCATGGTCACCGCCGCACCGAGTTCGGCCGCACCGCCGATCACCGCCAGCAGCACCACGCCGATGAAGACCTGCGACATGCCGAGCGCCTTGCCGGTTTCTTCCGCGGCGCCGACCAGCACCTCGCTCATGAAGGCAGCGCCCACCGATGCCGCCACCAGGGTGCCCACCGCGCGGGACACGCTCCATTGCGCCTCGTGCGCCTGCGCGCCGCCGCCGGCGCTGACGAAGAGCTCGGGGTGGGTCTTGAGCATGAAGACCAGGTACAGGCCGTAGAGGGCGAGCAGCAGCACGGCGAGCCCGAGATTCAGCACATCGGACCGCAGCGCGGCGATTTCCGCCCCGAACAATCCCTCGAAGGCGCCGGGTGCCGCCAGGCACACCACGGTGATGAGCATGATGGTGCTGTAGACGCGTGCCGCACCGGCATTGAACACCTGGTCGTGCTTCTTCAGCCCGCCCAGGAAGAAGGCGAGGCCCAGTGCGAGCAGGAGGTTGGCCAGCACGGCGCCGATGATCGAGCCGAGCACCATGCCCATCAGGCCCGCCTTGAGCGCCACCGCGGCGATGATCAGCTCCGGCGCGTTGCCAAAGGTGGCGTTGAGCAGGCCACCGATGGCATCACCGGTACGCACGGCGAGTTGCTCGGTCGCGTGGACCAGAATCGCCGCGATGGGGACGAGACCCAGCGCCGCAGCGAAGAACACCAGTGGCGCACCGGCATGGGTGGCCTCCAGGGCCAGCGCCGCGGGCACGAAGACCAGCAACCAGTTCAGCGAGAACCTCATGGGGAACGGCCGCTGCAGTGCCGGGTTGCCACGCTCAGAAAGCCCCGCTGAGGAACAGCTGCGGCCCGCTGTAACGCCACTCCAGTGACCCGCGGAACCGTTCCTTGTCGACATCCAGGTTCACACGGAAGGCGTTGTAGCCAAGCCCGATGCCGAGCCACTTCCTGGGTTGCCAGACGGCAGCCACGCGGAGGTCGTCGAGGTGGCCGTCATAGGCATCGTAGGACAGCGAGAAGATCTGGGCCGAGGCGTCGAGCCAGAAGTCGCCGCCGGGATTCCACAGGCCGCGCAGGCCGAAGACCGGCAGCGGGAGATCCAGGCGGGCCGAGTCGCTGGCCGAGCGGGTACCACCCGCGCCGGCACTGAGGTCAGCCGTCAGGCCAATCTTCAGGGAAGTCCAGTGCACGCCCGCTGATGCGGCAAGCTCCCAGGTATTGCGCTTGAGGAAAGCGTACTCGTAGGCCAGCTCGTAGATCGAGAAGTCGCGCTCCATGCTGACCGAGGCACCCACCGGGTACACCTCGTCGCCCCAGTGTATTTCCTCGCTCAGGCTGCGTGTGCGGTCCGCCGAGGCATTGAACACCATGGCCCTGAGCTTGTGCCTGGCGGCAAACCGCCAGTAGGCATCGAGGCGAATGCGCGTGGCCGTGTCATCGCCGAAGTTCTTCTCGATATCCACCACGCTGCCCTGGCCCGCCTGGCCATCCAGTTCCACCGTGGTGTCGGTATTGACGATGAACGTGCCCAGCGACACGAAGAAAGGTTGTTCCAGCAGGTCGGCCTCCCCTGCCCGGGCGGTACCGGTCGCGGGCAGGGCGAGCGACAGCAGGAGTCCGAACAGGGCAGTGGGTGATCGCATCGATTCCTCCGGTCGACAAGTGGGCCGCGGCTGCCAGGGTACTTCAGGCGGATACCCGGGGCGCCTCCTGCACCCAGGCATCCACCAGCGTGTAGGTCACCGCCAGCACCACCGGGCCGACGAAGATGCCGATGAGGCCGAAGCTGAGCATGCCACCGATCACGCCGGCGAAAATCAGCAGCAGCGGCAGGTCCGCTCCGCGCTTGATCAGCACCGGGCGCACGAAATTGTCCATCAGGCCGACCACCAGGGTCCACACCAGCAGGAAGCTGCCCCAGCCGGTCGAGCCGCTGATGAACAGCCAGGCGGTGCCACCGCCGAGGATGAGGATGGGGCCGAGCTGTGCCACGCAGAGCATGAACATCACGGCCGTGAGGGCGCCGGCGAACGGCACGCCGGCCAGGGCGAGGCCGATGCCGCCCAGCGCCGACTGCAGGATGGCGGTGACGATGACTCCGAGTGCGACGCCGCGGATGGCCTGGCCCGCCAGCACGATGGCCTGTTCACCGCGAGCCTCGGCGAGCCGGCGACCGAAGGCGAGCATCCAGCGGCCCCAGCCCTCCCCGCCGGCGTAGAGCAGCGCCGAGAGGATGACGATCAGCAGGCCCTGGGCGAAGAGCAGGCCGACGGTCCCGGCCCCGCCGACGAACCAGCGGGCGATGTCGCGGATGTAAGGCTCCAGCAGCAGGGCCAGTTCGCTGAAGCCATCGCCCGCGAACTGGTTCCATGCTGCCGCGGCCCGTTCGCCCACCAGTGGCAGCCCGGCGAGCCAGGCCGGCGCCTCCCCCAGCTGCCGGGTCGTGAGCGTGGTGGCCCAGTGCGCCACATCGTCCGCGTAGCTCGCTACCGTCGCGATGGCCAGCACCAGCGGCATCACCACGACCAGCAGCATGGCCAGGGTCATGACGATGACCGCCAGGCCGCGCCGCTGCCACAGCAACGACTGCACCCGGCGCATCAGCGGCCAGGTCGCCACCACGATCATGACCGCCCAGATGAAGGCAGCGAGGAAAGGCCGCAGGATCCAGAACGAGGCCAGTGCGAGGCCACCGATGAACAGCACGCCAAGCGTGTTGCGTGCCAGGTCGACGCGGTGCGTCTCCAAGCCCATCCTCCTTTCTGGAGCCTGCAGCCCTGGTGGATCAGCGCTCCATGATCTGCTTGACGTTGTCCTTGGTGATGGTCGCCTTGCGCCCCTCGGCATCCTCGTAGCTGTACATGCCGGTCTTCTCGTCCAGCTTCGGCTTGCCGTGGGTGGTGATCATGGTGCCGTCATTGGTGCTGATGATGTACTCCGACGAGGCACAGGCCGTTGCCAGCGCCACCGCCACCACGATGAGCAATCCCCTGATGATGCGTCGCATGTCGAAAGTCCTCCTGTCCTGGTTGCAGAAATCAGACTCGTCCGGGCGTTCCGGGAACGCCTGCCGCCCGAGGTCCCGTCGCCGGGCTGCGGCGATCAGGCCATCAGCATTACCACAATCACGCCCCAGACCGTGAGCAGAATCTGGCCCACCGCATAGGTCACCGTATAGCCGAGGGCCGGCACCTTGCTGCGCGCCTCCGCCTCGATGGCGCCCAGGGCGGCAGTCGTCGTGCGGGCACCTGCCGCGGCGCCGAGCGCAATGGGTGCCGGCATGCGGAACAGGTGGCGGGCCACCAGCACCCCGACCACCAGCGGGATGGTGGTCACGGCGATGCCTGCCAGGAACAGCGACAACCCCTGCTCCTGCAATCCGCGGATGAAGCCTGGCCCGGCGCTGATGCCGACCACGGCGATGAAGGCATTGAGCCCGATGTTGTTGAACACCCAGAGCGCCGGGGCCGGAATGCGCCCGAAGGTGCGGTTGACCGAGCGCAGCCAGCCACAGACGAGGCCGGCAACCAGCGCCCCTCCGCTGGTGCTGAGGGTGAGCGGCACGCCACCGACCTGCACGCTGAGGGCACCGGCCAGCGCACCGATCGTGATGCCGATGCCCATGACGACCATGTCGGTCTCCTCGGTCGCGCGGTCGATGTAGCCGATCTGCGGTGCCACGCGCTCGACGTCGGCCTTGCTGCCGACCAGCGTCATGGTATCGCCACGGGCGAGGCGCAGGTTGGCGGTCACCGGCATGTCGACACCGGTGCGCAGCAGGCGGCGCAGGAACACGCCGCGGCCGCTCTCGGCCAGCTGCCCGGCGACCAGCTCGGCCAGCGTGCTGCCGACCAGCTCCTTGCTGGTGACGACCACGTCGAGGAGCTGGACTTCCACATCCATGAGTTCGTGATCGTCCACCTCCGGCCCGATGCGCGAACCACCCTCGACCACCACCTCGCGCCGTCCGGCAATGGCGATCACGTCACCCTTGCGCAACTCGCCCACCGTGGCGGGATCGACGAGCTGCCCGTAGCGGCGCATGCGCTGCACGAAAGTCCGCATGCCGAAGCCCGCCTCCAGCTCGGCGACGCCGCGGCCGATCCACTCGGGGTTCTCCACCCGGTAGGCGCGCATGACGAACTGCGTGTAGGCCGACATGCGGTCGTGGTTTGCGGCCAGCTGCCCACCCATTTCCGCCTCGTACTTGCGGCATTCCTCGGCGAGGTCCACGCGCAGGATGCGGGGTCCCAGCGAGGCGAGGATCCAGGCGGAACCCGCCGTGCCGAAGATGTAGGTCACCGCGTAGGCGATCGGCATCGCGTCGAGCATGGCCTGCTTCTGCCCGGGTGCGATGTCGAGCCGGCCGATGCTGTCGGCAGCCACGCCGAGCACCGCAGAAATCGTGCTGGCACCCGAAAGCAGGCCAGCCGTGCCGCCGGCGTCGTAGCCCAGCAGCCTGCCGACGACGATGGCGACGACGAGGACCACCACGCACTGCACGATGCTGAACAGCACCTGCGGCAGGCCGTCGCCCTTGAGACTGCCGAAGAACTGCGGACCAACCCCGTAGCCCACGGCGAACAGGAACATCAGGAAGAAGGTGGACTTGACGTTGCCCGAGATGCTGATCTCCAGCTGGCCAACCAGGACACCCGCCAGCAGCGTGCTGGTCACCACGCCCAGGCTGAACTTGCCGAAGCGCAGCTTGCCGAGCCAGAAGCCCAGGCCGAGGGCGAGAAAGATGGCGATCTCGGGATAGCTGCGCAGAGTCTGGACCAGCCAGTTCCACATGGTGCGGCAGCTCCCTGGCTCAGGCCTTCCTGCGTCGGCCCGGCAGGGCGCCGGTCTTCAGCAGGCGCAGTCCCCGGGCCGCGTGGTAGCCGTGGATCTCCTTGACGTCGAGCTTGCGCATGAACTCGATGGTGTCCGGGGTGATCACCTGGCCCGGCACCATGATGGGAAATCCCGGCGGGTAGGGAATGACGAAATCGGCGGCCACCAGTTCGGGTCCCTTCTTCAGCCGCTGCTCCATGTCCTTCGAGTCGATGGGCAGGTGCTCGCAGTTCTCCATGCGGTATGCCATGAAGAACGCCTCGCGCATGTGGCCCTCGGCGGTGGCGCTCTTCGGATCCTCGCGGAACGCGCCCTGGAAGCGGCTGAAGTTCGGCAGCTCCGGCACGTCCTCCATGAGGGCCTTCACCCGTGTCGCGAATCCGCTGCGGGCAGCCTCGCCGCCCTGGCGCAGCCGGTCGTCGATCTCCCTGGCGATGTCCCCCAGCACCTTGACGAGGTGGGCGACGTCGCTGCGGGTGTTGTTGATATTGGTCTGGACGAGGATGCTGTTGCGCGAGGTCTTGTTGATCTGGATGTCGTAGCGCTCGGCCAGCAGCCCCTTGAACGCCGTGCCATCGTAGCCGGCCGTCCCGCAAACCAGCGTGAGCCGCGTCGGGTCCAGGGCAAACTCGTCACGCGTCCAGGCATCGAGGAGGCGCGCGCGGCTGCCGCGACCAGCCTCGTAGTCCTCGATGCCCGATTCCCGGTATTGCGCCGGCACCATTTCCGCCGGCGTGAGGATACGGAAGTACCTGGAAATCAGCGGGTGGGTGTTGACCTCGCGGCGCAGGCGCAGCGCCAGGTCCGTGGCACGGATCACCAGCTCGTAGCCCTCCAGCTCCATCTGCCGGCGCGCCACGTCCAGCGAGGCGATGATCTGCAGGTTCGGCGAGGTCGAGGTATGGGTGAAGAAAGCCTCCTCGAACGCGCCCTCGATGTCGGCGAAATCCTCGTCGTGCACCAGGATCATGGAACCCTGGCGCAGCGCGGACATGGACTTGTGCGTGGATTGCGTCCCGTAGGCGCGAACCCGGGCCTTGTCCGGGTCCGGCAGCAGGCGCATGTCGAGGAGCCGCGGGTCGGCCGGGTCGAGGTCGCCGGCCTGCGCGCGGAAGGCGGCGTACTCCTCGCGGTAGGCGGGGCTCTGCAGCCGCTCCTTCAGGGCCGCCGCGGCGTGCATGGCGGTACGCAGGCGATGGAAGGGCGAGAAGCGGGCAAAGCCGAACCAGGCTTCGTCCCAGAGGAACACCAGGTCCGGCTTGATCGCCAGGCATTCTTCCATCACCCGCAGCGGGTTGTACATGTGCCCGTCGAAGGTGCAGTTGGTGAGATCCACCAGCCGTGCCCGGTCGAGCTTGCCCTCCGCCTTGAGGTCGAGCAGCGCCTTCTTGATCGAACGCAGGGGCACCGCACCGTACATCGAGTAGGCCGTCATCGGGTAGGCCTCGAGGTACAGCGGCTGGGCGCCGGAGAGCACCATGCCGTAGTGATGCGACTTGTGGCAGTTGCGGTCGATGAGGACGATGTCGCCCGGCGCCAGCAGGGCCTGCAGCACGATCTTGTTGGAGGTCGAGGTGCCGTTGGTGACGAAATAGGCGCGGCGCGCGCCAAAGGCCCGGGCCGCCATCTCCTGGGCGCGCTTGATGTTGCCGGTGGGCTCCAGCAGGCTGTCGAGCCCGCCGGTGGTGGCCGAGGACTCCGCCAGGAACAGGTTGATGCCGTAGAAGTGGCCCATGTCGCGGATCCAGTGGGAGCGGAACACGGACTTGCCGCGGGCCACGGGCAGGGCGTGGAAGGTGCCCACCGGCTTCTGGCTGTAGCGCTTGAGGTTGTCGAAGTAAGGCGTCTCGTAACGATCGCCGACACCGTCGAGGATGGAGAGATGCAGCTCCATCAGCTCCTCCACGCCGTAGAAGATCCGCCGCAGGCATCCGGCCTCGGGACGCCCCGCCAGTGTCTCTGCACCGCGCTCGGTGAGCAGGTACAGGTCCAGCTCCGGGCGCAGCGTCTTCAGCACCCTGGCGAGCTTCAGCCCGTAATCACGCAGGTCCACGGCCGCGGCATCGAACGGCATGGCGCGGTCGAGCAGGTCACGCAGCTCGGGCCAGTCGCGCCTCGAGCGGAAGGCAAAGCCATCGCCGATGACGATTGCCTGCAGCTCCGGATTGACCAGCACCGCGACGATCGCGTCCTCGAAGGAGCCGGCCTGCACCAGCTCGTACGTGAACGGGTCGTCGACCCGCCGCAGGCGGCGGATCTCCCGGCGCATCTCCTCGTATTGCGCCGGGTCCGTGGCGCTCACGCTCAGCACTTCGAAGTAGGGTCGTCGCCTCTCGTCCGCCTCCGCCGCCGGGGGCAGGTAGTCACCCAGCCCGGTGTCCGGCTCAGCTTCCGGGTCCCAGGAAGCGGCCTCGTGGCGGAAAGAGCCCGACGACAGCGCGGCATTGAGCCGCTGAGCCAGCGCCGCGAAGGTTCCGGCCTCGTCGCCTGCCAGGCTGTCGGTCAGCGCGCGGTGCAGCCGCGGCCCGGGGAAAGCGCAGAATTCATCGAGTTCGGCCACGGTGGCCAGCGCTGCCCTGACATCGGTCACCAGCTGCCCGGCGGCTTCGCCGCGCCGCGCGGCTGCCGCCCAGGCCCTGGCCACCACGGCCAGACGGGCCCAGTGGTCATGCCGCAGGTCGGGGATCGAGAAGCCCTGCTGGAATGCCGGGGCACCATGCGTGCCTTGCGGAGTGTTCATCGGCCTTGCATCCCGCCGCTGCCCGGCGTTGTCGTTCGTTACGGCCTCGAGGGTGCGCAACCGCTGCCGCACCCCGGGCACGGACGCTCAGTTCGGGTTCGGGCCAAACACACCCACGCCCAGTTCGCCGGCGATATCGCGGATGGCATGCAGCGAGCGCACGCTGTTCCCCGCGGCGTTGAGCCGGGGCGAGAAGGCGGCGATCGCCATGCGACCCGGCACCACCGCGACGATGCCGCCACCGACGCCGGTCTTGGCCGGCAGGCCGGCCGTGTACATCCACTCGCCTGACTCGTCGTAGAAGCCCGCCGTGGCCATGATCGCCAGCAGCTCCGGCACATCCTCGGACTTCATGACGCGCTTCTTTGTCTGCGGGTTGACGCCAAGGTTCGCCAGCGTGGCGCCCATCATCGCCAGGTCCCGGGCGCTGACCCCGATCGAGCACTGCCGCGTGTACACCCGCATGGCCTCTTCCGGATCGCTGTAGAGGCGCCCGTAGTTGAACAGCAGGTTGGCAATGGCCCGGTTGCCGAAGGCGGTCGTGTACTCGGATTCGTACACGTCCTCCAGCACCGTGAGCGGCGTTCCGGCGAAGTCGCTGATGTTGCCGAGGATCCTGTTCCAGCGATCGGCTTCGGAGGAAGCCTGCACCAGGCTCACCGCGGCGATGGCGCCGGCGTTCACCAGGGGATTCACCGAACGCTTGTCCTTGTAGAGCTCGATGGCCAGGCGCGAATTGAACGGCAGGCCGGTCGGCTCGACGCCGATCTTCTCGTCGAGCACCTGCGGGCCCTGCTGGGTCATGACCAGAGCGGCGGTGAACGGCTTGGAGACCGACTGGATGGAGAACTTGTAGTCGACGTCACCGGCGGCGTAGAGCTTGCCGTCCCTGGTGGCGATGACGACGCCGAAAAGCTCGCTGGGTGTCTTCGTCAGGATGGGGATGTAGTCGGCGTTATTGCCTTCGCGGAGATCCTTGTACTTCGCGTGGGCGGCGTCCACGACCCGCTGCAGCTGCTTCGGGGACGGATCGGCGGCATTGACGCTGGCACAACCGAGCGTCACCAGGCCCAGCGCCGCCATGATCGTTGTTGCTGTTTTCACCTGCGTTGCTCCCTTGCGGTGGTGCTCCAGCTCAGAGCTTCGTGCCGAAGTTGTACTTGAAGCTGACCTGTATGCGCGTGTCGTCGTTGTCGGCACCGCCGAAGTCCTCGCGCTGGCCCCACAGCAGCTCCGCCCCGACCATGACGTTCTCCACCGGGTAATAGAGCAGGTTCGCGGACGCATAGGAACCCTTCTCGAAGGTGTCCGCGGTCTGGCCGGCGGTGTTGTCCACCTCGGTGTAGGAGTAGCCGGCGGAGCTGCTGAAGCGGTCGTTCCACCAGTGGTCGTAGTACAGAGAGAGGCCCGTCAGCTGCACCGCTTCGATCTGCGTGCCGCCGGGAAGCTGGCCGGCGACCAGGCCGCGGTCGGGCCCGGCATCCATGCCGCCGTCGTTCATGTAGCTGGCGATGCCGTCGCCGAAGACGATGCCGGCACGGATGGCATCACGCTCCAGCACGTTGATGACGCTCGTCAGGTCGATGCCCCAGCCGGTGTCGTGGTCATCGTAGATGACGCCCAGGTCCTCGGCCGGTCCCGGGTCCTTGTCGCCGATGACCTCGGCGCCGATCCAGCGCAGGATGCCGGCCAGCTGCACATGGCCCCAGTCACCCTTCATGCGGTACTGGACGGTCAGGTCGGGGTACTCCTGGTCGCCCTGGACGCCCGGGAAGTCCGCCGCCTCGCGGTACTGGCCCGGGTCGATGTCGTTGCTCGGGTTCTCCAGGGCCACGGCGAGGCTGCTTCGCTCGTTGGCGATGGGCGTCCAGCGGATCTGCGGCGTGCGCAGGAACACCATGCCGGCCGGGCCCCAGTAGTCGATGGTGTTGGGGAAGATGTCGATGTCCATGAACAGCGAATGCGTCTGGCCGGCGAGGAACTGGCCGAACTCGCCATAGGCGTGCCGCAGCCGGATCGTCGTCTTGCCGGCATCCTCGCCGACGCCGAACATGTCGAACTCGAACCGGGTGTTGATCGGCCCCCCGGAGGTGGGCACGCTCGCCTTCACGCCCAGGCGGGTCTGCTTGACGCTGAAGGAGGCCTGGCCGTCGTCGCCGAACGCGTCCTTGTCGGTGGGAATGCGCGAGGGTCGCAGGGCGTCTTCCCAGTCAGGATCCACGCGGCCGAAGTCCTGGATGTAATCGAGCTGGGCGAAGCCGTAGACCTCGAAGGACTTCTCGTTGTCCGCCGCGCAAGCAGGCATGGCAGCCAGCGCCAGCAGCACGCCGAGGCCGATACCGCCAGCACGCCGACGGAATTGTTTCAGGCTCATGTGGGTCTCCATGCGGGATGACGGGCAAGACACCGGCGGCTCACGGGCAGCAACAGCGAATGCCCGGCCGCCGCAGGCAGCGTGGCTAACTTGCGCTGCAAAAAACCTCCAGACAAGTGGTTTTTTCTTGACGGCTCCGCGCGCCGTCATGAACATGCATCCCCGGGGGGAGGCACCGATGCCGGACGATCGCATGCTGGGCTCCATCGAAGACAGGTTTGCCGGCGTCGGGCGCACGCCCAAGGGATGTCGCGCGCGGCGCACCATATTCCGTGCGACCGTGGCCACCGTCGCCGAGGTCGGCCTGCGCGACACCTCGCTCGAGCAGATCGCCGGCCGGGCCGGACTGACCCAGGCGGCGTTACGCCACTATTTCGCCACCCGGGAAGAACTGCTGAGCGATTTCTTCACCAGCGCCACCGAATGGCTGCAGGAACAGGTCGGCGGCTTCCTCAAGCGCAAGGACCTGTCCCCGCGCGAGCGGCTGGAGCGCTGCATCGGCTGGCACCTGGAGTACATGGAGTCCGTGGACACGGCGTTCTGGCTGGAGGCCTCGGCCTACTGGCTGCGCCAGCCGCAGCGCCGGCAGACGCGGGACCGCTGGCTGGTGGCGAACTACGCGGCGGTCATCGGCGAACTCAGGCCCACGCTGGACGCCCGCGAGCGGCAACGCCGGGGCTATTGCGTCCTCACCCTGGTCCTCGGTGCCTGGATCACCCACGGGAAAGGCAGCGCCGTGCTGCCATCGGGCCCGGCCACCGAGCGGCGCCAGCTGCTGCTCGATGCCGCCATGGGCCTGGCCCTGCGCTGAAGAATCTCCAGTGGACGTTGCAGCATTCGCGGTGGCAGGCTATGCCGACCAACCGGAGACCTGCCCATGCTCACCCGACTCCTGACCGCATTTGCCATGGTCGCGCTGGCCATCGGCGCATTCAGCGCCTACACCGACAGCCGCTTCGGCATGATGGCCTTGCTGGGCCTGGCCGCCGTCGCGGCTGCGATCCCCGTCTTCATGGAACCGCGCAAGTGACCGGATGCCGGGGATGAGCACGCATCGCGCCTCGCGACTGGCAGCCGCAGCCGCGCTGGGCCTGGCGAGCGGCGCCGCCCGGGCGTCATTCCTCTCCGGCGAAGCGCTCGACCAGGCGGCCGACGTCATCGCCGTGGTGGTGATCATCATCGTGCCCATCATCGCGGTGACGGTCTTCTGGCTGGTGCATATCCTGCCGGAGAAGGTCGCGGAGAAGCGCGAGCACCCGCAGAAGGATGCCATCAAGGTGCTGTGCCTGCTGTCGCTGGTGTTCGGCGGCATGCTCTGGCCCTTCGCCTGGATCCTCGCCTACACGAAGCCGGTGCTCCACAAGCTGGCCTACGGCCGGGACCGCCACGACGACTACTACCGGCACCTGGCCGGGCAGGACGGCGCGGAGGCGGGTGAACTCGTCGGCGATGTCAGCCGGTTGCGCCGCGAGATCGACAACCTGACGGCCCGCGGCAGGGTACCGGAGGAGCTGATCGACCTGCGCAGCCGGCTGGCCGACCTCGAATCGCGGCTGCCCGTGCCGGCGCCGCCCAAGGGGGAGCAGACCTGACATGGAAGTCCTGCTGCTCGCCATCTACAGCTTCTTCGTCTGGCTGTTCTGCATCAAGCTGAAGTGGATCCCCTGGACGCCCACCACCCAGGTGACGGTGGTCATCATCCCCATCGTCGGCCTGGCGGTGCTGATCCTGCTGCTCAATGCCAACGCCCCTTCATCGGCCGACGTGCGGGTCATCAAGTACGTCGTGCAGGTGATCCCGCAGGTGCGCGGCCGGGTCATCGAGGTGCCCGCCGAGGGCAACCACCCGATGAAGAAGGGCGACGTGCTGTTCCGCATCGACCCCACGCCCTACCAGCTGGACGTCAAGGCGCTGGAAGCGCAGCTGGCGCAGTCGGAAGGCTCGGCGAACGAATTGCGCGAGCAGCTCAAGGTGGCCAAGGGCAACACGGCGGCCATCCGCTCGCAGATCGGCCTGACGCGGCTGCGGGTGAAGCAGCACCAGGAGCTCACCGCCACCGGCGCCGGCAACCGCTTCGACCTGGAGAAGGCCGAGGCGGATCTCGCCAACCTCGAGGGCCAGCTGGCCTCGGCGGTCGCCAACGAGGCGCGGGCCCAGGCGCAGCTCGCCGCCGTGGTGGACGGCGACCTGGCCTCGGTGGCCACCATCAAGGCCAACCTGGCGAAGGCGAAATGGGAGCTGTCGCAGACGGTGATGGTCGCCCCCGCCAATGGCACCGCCATCAACGTGCAGCTGCGGCCGGGGTCCTTCGTGGTGGGCATGCCCTTCGCGCCGGCCATGAGCTTCGTCGAGGACGAGTATCAGGTGATCGCGCTGTACCAGCAGAACGAGCTGTTCCAGGTGCAGCCGGGCGACGAGGCCGAGATCGCGCTGCCGACTTATCCGGGACGCATCATCAAGGCAAAAGTGGAGTCCATCGTATGGGCCCAGGGGCAGGGCCAGCTGGCGGTATCGGGCACGCTGCCGACCACCGGCCCGGCACCGCTGCCGCCCGGCCGCTTCGCCGTGAAGCTCGACATCGAACCGCGGGACCGCGAGCTGTTCCTGGCCGCCGGGGCCGTGGGCTCGGCGGCCATCTACACCGAACACTTCGAGGCCGTGCACATCATCCGCAAGGTCATCCTGCGGGTCGGTTCGTATACCAACTACCTCATCCTCAAGCTGCACTGAGACGATGAAGACCCGGGCGCTGCTGCTGGCGCTGGCTGCCGTGACGATCACGGCCGGCTGCGCCCTGAAGAAACCACCGGAGCGCGCCGAGGTGCAGCGGCAGGCCCTGCCCGGCACCGCGACGCCGGGGGCCTGGCAGTCGCGCGGTGCATCCTCCCTGGCCGTGGAAGACGGCTGGCTGGCGAGATTCGGCGATCCGCGGCTCGACGCACTGGTTGCCGAGGCCATCGCCCACAACCCCGACCTGCAGGTCGCCGCGGCGCGCGTCGAGCAGGCCTCGGCCTACGTCGAGGCGGCCGGCGCCGCGCTGTACCCCCAGGTTTCCGCCATCGGCAACATCTCCGGCAAGAACACCAGCAGCGGCACCCTGGACTTCGGCGGCGTGTTCGCCTCCTGGGAGCTGGACCTCTGGGGCCGCGTGCGCGCCGGCCGCGAGGCGGCGCGGGAGCAGCTGCTCTCGGCGCAGCTGTCGGAGGCCTACGCGCGCCAGTCGCTGGCGGCGATGGTGGCACGGGCCTGGTTCCTCGCCATCGAGGCACGGCAGCAGAAGGCGCTGGCCGACGAGATGACCGGCGCCGCCGGCCAGCTCGCCGCGCTGGCACGCGACCGGCTGCGGATCGGCATCGGCAACGACTACGATGTCTCGGTCGCCGAGGCCTCGCTGGCCACCTATCGCGATGCCGCCGAGCAGATCGACCTCTCCTTCCGCCAGTCGGTGCAGGCACTGGAAACCCTCGTCGGCCGCTATCCGGGCACGGAGCTGGAGGTGGCGGCAGCGCTGCCGTCGCTGCCGGGCCCGGTGCCGGCAGGCCTGCCTTCGGATCTGCTCGAACGCCGGCCCGACGTGGTGGCGGCGGAGCGGCGCGTGGCGGCAGCCTTTTTCCGCGTGCAGGAAGCCAAGGCCGCGCGATTGCCGAGCATTTCGCTGACCGGCAGTTTTTCCAGCCTGTCCAGCGACCTGGTCGTGCTCAAGGAGCGTGACGACCCGGTGTGGGGTTTCGGCGGGCGCGCCGTGGTGCCGCTCTACCTCGGCGGCGCGCTGCAGGCCCAGGTCGCGGTGCGCACCGCGGAGCAAAAGCAGGCCGTGGCGGAGTACGGGCGCGCCGGTGCCAACGCCTTCGCCGATGTCGAGAAAGCCCTGTCGGCGGGATTCGCCCTAGGCAACCGCAAGCCGCTGCTGGAGCAGGCGGTGGCCGAGAACCGCCGCGCGCTGGACCTGGCCGAGGTGCGCTACCGCGTCGGTGCCGACGACCTGCGGGCGGTGGACCAGCAGCAGCTGCGGCTTTTCAGCGCGCGCAGCGCGCTGCTGCGGGTGCAGAGCGAGGAGCTGGTGCAGCGGGTCAACCTGCACCTGGCGCTCGGCGGCGGCTTCGCCGCCGGCAGCTGACGGCCGCCCTACTCGCGCGCGAGGCTGGCCTTCGCGGCCAGCAGCTGCCTGCGTGCGCCGGCCGTCACCACCGGGTAGTGCAGCCTGAGGCCGGCCATGGCATCGACCACCGCCGCCGCCACCGCGAGGCGCGTGAACCACTTGTTGTCCGCCGGGATCACGTACCAGGGCGCGTGCTTCGAGGCCGTGTGGCGGATGGCGTCCTCGTAGGCCTCCTGGTACGCGCTCCAGTGGGCTCGCTCCGCCACGTCGCCGGCGGAAAATTTCCAGTTCTTGGCCGGATTGTCCAGCCGCTCCATGAAACGGCGCTTCTGCTCGGCCTTCGACACGTGCAGGAAGAACTTCAGCACCAGGATGCCGTTGCGCACCAGGTAGCGCTCGTAGCCGGCGATGTCCTCGTAGCGCTGCTTCCAGATCTTCTTCGTCACCAGCGAGGGGTGCAGCTTCTGCCGCTGCAGCAGCTGCTGGTGGACCCTCACCACCAGCACCTCCTCGTAGTAGGAGCGGTTGAAGATGCCGATCTGCCCGCGGGCCGGAACGTGGCGCATGTAGCGCCAGAGGTAGTCGTGGTCCAGCTCCTCGCTGGACGGCACCTTGAAGGAAGTGACGTTGCAGCCCTGGGGATTGATGCCGGAGGTGACGTGCTTGATGGTGCCGTCCTTGCCCGCCGCATCCATGGCCTGGAACACCAGCAGCAGCGCCCAGTGGTCCTGCGCGTAGAGCATGTCCTGCTGCTCGGCCAGCCACTGCACGCCCCGCTCCAGCATCTCCTTCGCCTCGTCCTTGTCCGCGGACTTCAGTCCGGCGGTATCGGCGGGATCCATGTCCCCGAGGCGGAACCCCTTGCCGCGGGTGATGCGGTAGGGCTCGACGAAGCGCGCGATGCGCCTGAGCTGGCCCTGCCTCATGGACCCCTGCCGCCGCGCGCCTGCAACTCGTCGATGCGCGCGATGATGCCATCGGTGATGGTCTTCACTTCAGCGGTGCCGATCCGCTCGGCTGCCTTGTTGACCGAGCTGTAGGTGGCCTGGAGCAGGCTGCGCAGCTTGCGAAAGCCGATGGGATTCTTCGTCCCGCAGACGCTCTCGTCACCCTGCAGGATGCGGTCGATGACACCGGGCTCGCGCAGGGTGAGCTGGCAGGCGACCGACAGGCGCAACAGCTCTTCGCCGATGCCGTCGAGATGGCGCTTCCAGGCCGGGTGCTTGCTGTCCGTCATGTATTGTCCTCCTCCGGGGCCACGGCTAACTTAGCACAGCGCGCCGCGCCCCGGCCGCGCGGACATCGCCTTGCAAGCCCGGAGACCGCCTGCCATGTGTTACCCCATCTCCTCCCGCCAGGCTCCATTGGCTCTCGCCCTGCTGCTGGCCAGCGGCGCGGCGCTCGCCGACAAGACCGACATAGTGGAACTGCTCAACGGCGACCGCGTCACCTGCGAGATCAAGCAATTGCAGCGAGGCCGGCTCAAGGTCAGCACCGACAGCATGGGCACGATCGAAATCGAGTGGAAGGACATCGCGCGCGTGACCAGCAAGGAACTTTATGTCGCCGAGCTGGAAGACGGCACGCGCGTGGATGGCACGCTGGTGGCCAACCCCGGGGAGCGGCAACTGCTGCTGGACCATGATGGCGAACGCCATGCCGTCGACATGGCTGCCGTGATCTGGCTCGACCCCCTCAAGCTCGACGAGGTCATCATCAAGCGCTGGGATGGCTCGATCAGCGTGGGCTTCGACACCACCAAGGCCAACCATGACACCTCGATCACCGCCAGCTTCGACGCCCGCCGGCGCGCCGAGGACTTCCTGCTCAACTTCGCCGGCTCCGTCTACTCCCGCTCGCAGGACGACGTCGAGGACAGCCTGCGCGCCAGCTTCAGCGCCGTTTACAAGGGCCTGCTGGAAGATCGCTGGTACTGGGCCGGGCTGGGCGGCATCGACCGCAACGATGAGCTCGGCATCGACATGCGCGCCCTGGCCGGCGCCGGCATGGGCCGCTTCCTGGTGCAGAGCGGGCGCTCGCTGTGGTCGCTGACCGGCGGCCTCGACGCGATCAACGAGCAGCGCGCCGGCGAGGAAAGCAACGAGAGCAACATCGAGGTCTTCCTCAACACCGACTTCGAATTCTTCACCTACGACACGCCGAAGACCACCCTGACGACAGGCCTCACCATCTACCCGAGCCTCACGGAGAGCGGCCGCGTGCGCTCCGACCTCAGCTTCTCCTGGCGGCAGGAGCTGATCACCGACCTGTTCGTCGAACTGAGCCTGTACGATTCCTACGACAGCGACCCACCGGCAGAAGGCGAAAAGAACGACTACGGCATCGTCACCAGCCTCGGCTACACCTTCTAGCCGGCGCCCGGGCGCGGCGCCATGCGGTAGAGCGCATCGAGCAGCTCGTGGCAGACCACGAGCTCGCGCTGCTGCGGCTGCCAGGCGGCTTCGGCGCGACCGCAGCGGCGGAACACCACCGTCGCCGCCGCCGGCAGGCGGAACAGTTCCTGCACGCGCGCCACCAGCCCTTCGGCCAGCTCCGCACGGCGCAGCGCGTCGACGATGCGTCCGGTGGTGAGCGTAGGTACCGGTTCATAGCGGATCTCCAGCGCCGCGCCCGCCGGCTCTCCCGGCTTGCGGCCGTAGCTGGCAACGAGCCAGTCGATGCCGCGGCTGGCGCGGGCGAACTCGCTGCCACAACCGGCCGCACGCGCCGGCGGCATGCCGATGTGTTCGGGAAGGCCCGCGTAGGTGGCCGGATCGGCGCCGTAGAGCAGGCAGGCGATCTGGTAGAAGCGCTGGATGGTCAGCGCGTGGGTGTCCCAGTAGGGAACCGGCGCGCCGAGTTCCGTGCCGCGGCTCCAGGCCCGGCGCTGCGCATCGGCGGCGGCCAGCAGGTACTCGCCGTTGCGGGCATTGCGCGCCGGGTCACGCTGCCCGGCGCGGATCAGGGCGGCGGCAGCCAGGTAGTCGGCGGCGTTCTCTTCGGGACCGAGCACCGGCACCTGCAGTTCACCGATGACCAGGTGCGCCAGCTCGTGGGCCAGCAGGAACTGGACATTGCCGAGCACGAAGGTCGCCGCGGCGGGGCTCAGCGCATCGTTGCCGGCCGCCGCTGCCCGGGCCGCCTCCGGCACCGCGCCCGCCATGACCAGCAGCGCGACCACCGCGGCAAGGACCGACCGCATGCCGGCACCAGCCGCGCGTATCCGTGTCGCTGTCGCGCGGCGCGCCATGGCGCTAGCCTGCGGGCCCGAGGCCGGCATCGCGGGGTGTCGCCGTGTGAAGCCAGGTGACGGCACGCTGGAAGCCCTGCGCCAGCCAGGTTTCCAGGGCGCGCTGCGCTTCCGTCATGGCATCCTCGATCAGCGCGCGCTCGTCGCGCCCGGGGGCGTGCAGCACGTAGTCGGCGACTTCATCCTTGTGGCCGGGGTGGCCGACACCCAGGCGCAGGCGCAGGAAATCCGCACCGCAGTGGGCGATGATGTCGCGCAGGCCATTGTTGCCGCCGTGGCCGCCGCCGGCCTTCAGCCGGGCGGTGCCCGGTGGCAGGTCGACCTCGTCGTGCACCACCAGCACCGCGGCGGGCGGGATCTGGTAGTAGTCCATCACGCGGCGCACGCACTGGCCGCTGCGGTTCATGAAGGTGCCGGGTTTCACCAGCCGCAGCGGATGGCCGGCGCAATTTACCTGGCAGACGCTGCCCGAGAACCGGGGTTCCTCGCGGAAACTGCCGCCGCAGGCTGCGGCCAGCCGGTCGACGAACCAGAAGCCGGCGTTGTGCCGGTCGCCGGCGTGCTTCGGCCCGGGGTTGCCGAGGCCGAAGATGACGGTGGGCAGCGGGTCGGTGCTCATGCGGGCTCCGGTGAATGCCGCCGAGTCTGTCGCGGCCGCCATGAAAAGAAAAGCCGCGCGGGGGCGCGGCTGGCACGGCACGCGACGGTGCCGGCGTCCGCGAAGACGCCGGCACCGACTCGCTTACTTCTTTTCCTTGCCCTTGGCTTCCTTGGCTGCCGGAGCCGCAGCCTTGGCGGGAGCCGCCCCAGGCTTGGCCGCCGCGCCAGGAGCCGCGGCAGCGCCACCTTCGGCCGGTGCCGCGGCGCCTTCGGCCACCGCGCCCTCGGCCGTGGCCGCAGCCGCCTCCTCGACTTCCTCGCGCACGGTGTGGATGGAGACGACGGGACGGTCGTTCTCCACGCCGGCGGCAAGGGCGAGGATCTCCACGCCCTCGGGCAGCAGGATGTCGGAGAGGTGCAGGTTCTTGTTGAGATCCAGCTCGGCGACGTCGAGCGTCAGGAACTCGGGCAGGTGCTTCGGCAGGCAGGAGATCTCCACCTCGGTCATGAGGTGCTGGATCACGCCGCCGCCTTCCTTCACGCCCCTGGCGCTGGCCTGGTTGAGGAAGTGCAGCGGGATCGTCATGCGGATCTTCTCGGTGGCGAGGACGCGCTGCAGGTCGAGGTGCACGATGGCGCGCCGCGCGGGATGCACCTGGATGCCCTTGACGATCGCCTGGAGATGCTCGCCGCCGAGGTTGACGTCGAGGATGCTGGAGAAGAACGCTTCCTGTTCGGCGTTACGCAGCAGCTCGTTGTTGTCCATCATCACGGGCGCCGGCTGCTGGCCGCCACCGTAGAGGATGCCGGGAACCTTGCCGGTCCGACGCAGGCGGCGGCTCGCACCTTTCCCTGCACCTTCCCGGGGCTCCGCAGCGAGTGAGAATCGCTTGGCCATGTGGTTGCTCCTGTTGGGATTTCCGGTTTCGTCGGCGCCCCGGCCTGCGACCGGCCCGGGCACCCCCCGAAGGGGGCGGCATCATAGCCCAGACTTGGGTGCTGCGGCCAATGTCCCGGAGCTGGGCCTTTGGGCTTGGGCTTGGACAGAGACAGGAATGGCTGCCGCGAGGGGCAGCCGGGGGGAGGCCCGCTCGCTACCGCTACGCCGCACATCCCTGTGCGGCTCCGCTGCATGTCGGGCTCGCTTTCGCTGTCCCTGCGTCGCTCGCCCTCCAAGCCGCTCGGGGCCTCCCCCCGGCTGCCCCCGACCGTCATGCCGGCGGAGATGCGCGCTGCGTCGCCATTGGCGGCGGGAATTCACGCCGATGCGGACAGGGCGGGTGGCGGGGAGGTCCGGCGGGGCTTGTGGAACCAGCGGAGCAGGATGCGGAGCGCAGCGGAACAAAGAGCGAGCGAAGGGCAGGATGCCCGCAGCGAGCGTCCCCGCCGGAGCTCCCCGTCACCCGGCCCACGCGGGGCTCGCGGGCCAAGCGAACCGTAGACCGTCAGTCGACGTAGAGGGAGCTCACCGACTCGTCGAGGCAGATGCGCCGCACGGTTTCCCCGAGCAGCTCGGCGACGCCGAGCTGGCGGATGCGCGAGCAGGCCGCTGCCGCCGGGCCCAGCGGGATGGTGTCGGTCACCACCAGCTCGTCGAGCACCGAGGCGCTGATGCGCTCCACCGCCTTCCCCGAGAGGATCGGGTGCGTCACGTAGGCCAGCACCCGGGTGGCGCCATGATCCTTCAGGGCCTTCGCCGCCTGGCAGAGCGTGCCCGCCGTATCCACCATGTCGTCGATCAGCACGCAGGTCTTGCCCGCCACCTCGCCGATGATGTTCATCACCTCCGAGACGTTCGGCTGCGGGCGCCGCTTGTCGATGATCGCCAGGTCCGCATTGTCGATGCGCTTGGCGAAGGCCCGCGCGCGCACCACGCCACCCACGTCCGGCGACACCACCACCAGGTCGTTGTACTTCTGCCGCCACAGGTCGCCCAGCAGCACCGGCGAGGAATACACGTTGTCCACGGGCTGCGAGAAAAAGCCCTGGATCTGGTCGGCGTGCAGGTCCACCGTCAGCACGCGGTGGATGCCCGCCTCCGCCACCATGCCCGCCACCAGCCGCGCCGTGATCGGCACCCGCGCGGCGCGGGTGCGGCGGTCCTGGCGCGAGTAGCCCATGTAGGGCATCACCGCGGTGATGCGTGCCGCCGAGGCGCGCCGGCAGGCATCGGCCACCACCAGCAGTTCCATGAGGTTGTCGTTCACCGGCGGGCAGGTCGATTGCACGATGTAGACGTCGCGGCCGCGGATGTTGTCGAGGATCTCGACGTTGATCTCGCCGTCGGAGAAGCGGCCGACGTGGGCCTTGGCGAGCGGCTGCATCAGGTGCCGGGCCATGCGCTGCGCCAGCCCCGGGTTGGAGTTGCCCGCGATGATGGCCATGTTCGGCAGCAGGTTGCGGCTCTCAGCGTTCACGCGATGCCTCGGACGACGCCAGTGATCGATGTGGCTGGGGTGGCAGGATTCGAACCTGCGAATGGCGGGATCAAAACCCGCTGCCTTACCGCTTGGCTACACCCCATTCGATGGTGGGGAAGTTCCCCGCGCAACAGGCGCGCGTATTGTCGGGGCGCCCTCCGGGGCTGTCAAACCAGCCGCGGCGACAGGCTAATCCGCCGCCGCGGGTGCGTCACCGAGGCAATCGGCATCGAGGCACCAGCGGTCGATCACCACCCGCAACCGGGCATGCGCGCCCTCCAGCGTCAGCCTCGCCGGCATCTCGATGCCGGCCGCGTCCTCGTAGCGCTGGTAGCTGACGGTCCAGCCGCCCTGCTCGAGTCGGACGAGTTCGCCCCGCGGCGAGAACTCGCGGCTCGCCGGCAGGGCGGGATCCGCCAGGCCGAGCAGCCACCAGCGCGTGCTGGAGGCGGGGAACGGCCAGCCGAGTTGCTCGCCGAGAAAGGCCTCGGCCGCTTCGGGGCCACGCCACTCCTGGCGGGATTGGCCATTGCGGCTGGTGACGACCACCCCCTGCGGGTCCCAGCGGATTTCCCAGGCGCCGGCGCCGAAGGGTCCGCTGACACGGATGCGCGCGTCGGCACCGGCCTGGCGCCAGGACAGGTCACCCTGGCCGCCAGCGCCTTCCGACTTGATGGCGATGCGCCCGCGCGCCTGCCAGTCGGCCAGCGCCGCGACGTGGGCATCACGCGCCGCCCAGTCGACCGCCGTCCCGGCAACCGGAGAGAGGGTGGTGCAGCCGCCGAGCGTGGCGAGCGCCGCGAGCGCGACCCACGCCAGGGCCGGCCACAGTCCACGGGGCGGCGCCGCCAGCGCGCGGGGATGCATGGGCTAGTCGGCGAAGCGCTGCATGGTATCGCGCAGGGTCTTGTTGTCCGGCGCGGCCTGCAGGGCCTCATCCCACAGCCTGCGTGCGGCATCATGCTCGCCCTGCTTCCACATCACCTCGCCGAGATGTGCCGCCACCTCGGGATCGGGCAGGCGCGAATAGGCCAGATCCAGGACGCTGCGTGCGTCCACGGGCTTGCCCTGCCGGTACAGCACCCAGCCATAGCTGTCGAGGATGGCGGGGTCCCCCGGCTGCCGTTCCAGGGCGCGGCGGATCAGCCGGTAGGCATCGGCCGTGCGGCCGCCGTGGTTGAGCAGGGTGTAGCCATAGGCGTTCAGGGCCATGGCGCTGTCGGGGAACAGCGCCGCGGCAGCCGCCATGTCGGCCAGCGCCGGCTTCGTCTCGCCCATCTGCTCGAGCAGCGTACCGCGCGCCAGGCGCAGCTCGGCGTCATCGGGCTGGTAGCGCAGGATGCCATCGAGTTCCGCGCGCGCCTGCGCCAGCTTGCCCTGCTTCTGCAGGATGGTCGCGCGGCGACGCGCAGCCGGGAAAGCCAGCTCGGGATGGCGTTGCGCCAGGGCATCGAGCAATTGCAGGGCGCCCGCCACGTCGCCACGCGCCACTGCGATCCGCGCCAGCGTGTCGCGCGAGAGCAGCAGGTAGGGGCCGCCGTCGATGCGCGCGAGCATCTGGATGGCGGTATCCAGCTGCTCCTGGTGCAGCGCGATTTCGGCCAGGTGGAAATAGCTCTCGTCGCCGTACTCGTCGTTGGACACCAGGCCGCTGAACTGCTCCCAGGCCTCCTTGAAGTCATCGGTCTCCAGGCTGACGAGCCCGTGCAGGCGACGCAGCGCCGGCTGGTCGCCGTAGCGCGACTCGATCCCGGTCAGCGCGGCCAGCGCCTCGTCGTTGCGTCCCGCCGACGCCAGCAGGCCCGCGTACTCGAGCTCGCTGTCCACGCCCGGGCGTGTCGCCAGCTGCTCCCTGGCCTGAGCGAGGGCGGCATCGGTGTCGCCACGGGCCAGCAGCGCGCGGCCGATGACGAGCTGGGCCCCGGCATCGGTCGGCCAGGCGATGTCCGGATCGATGGCGGCGCGGGCCGAGTACAGGGCGAGGTCGATGTCCCGCGACCGCAGCGCCGCAGCGGCCAGGGCCGTCTGCAGCGCCGGCAGCGGCGGCGCCCGTGCCGCCAGCCGCGTCCAGACCCGGGTCACGCCCTCGAGGTTGGCTTCTTCGCCGAGCTCACCGGCGAGCAGCTGGTAATCCGCATCGCTGCGCCGGTCGGCCGGGCCCAGTGCCGCCTCGGCCTGGGTTGCCGCGCCCTCCACGTCATTGCGCCGGACCAGCAACCGCGCCAGGTAGATCCGGGCGGAGGCATCCGCGGGCGCGAGGGCGGACCAGCGGCGCGCGGCGCGCAGGGCATAGCTGTCGAAGCCGTAGCGGAAGGCGAACTCCGCGGCGCGCTGGCTCTCCTCCGGGCCGGCGCTGCGCTCGGCGGCGTTGAGATACTCCTCCGCGGCCACCGGCGCGATGCCGCGCTGGGCGGCGATCTCCGCCATGAGCATGTGGTAGCCGGCGCCGGGGACCTCGGCCTCGGGCTGCGGCGCCGTGGTACTGGTGGTGGCACAGCCGCCGAGCAGCAGCGGCGCGAGGGCCGCCAGGGCGACGAGGGGCAGCAGGGCGGGAAGCAGGCCGGTGGTGCGCATCTGCATAGATTGAAGATAATAGCGCGCCTTCCACCGGCGCTGCGCCGGAAAGATCCCATGCAGAAGAGC
The DNA here is from genome assembly GCA_015709695.1 of Gammaproteobacteria bacterium. Taxonomy (NCBI): domain Bacteria; kingdom Pseudomonadati; phylum Pseudomonadota; class Gammaproteobacteria; species Gammaproteobacteria bacterium. Next base: position 2,115,638 of record CP054183.1, read on the forward strand.
ATCCTCCACAAGCTGGAACACATGGCCGGGCGCTTCGACGAAATCGGCGCCCTGCTCGCCGACCCGGCCGTCATCGGCGACCAGCCGCGATTCCGCGAGCTCTCGAAGGAGTATGCCCAGCTGCAGCCCATCGTGAAGCTCTACGGCGGCTGGTGCCAGGCGCTGGCCGATGCCACGGCCGCCGCCGAGATGCAGCAGGACGGTGACGCGGCCTTGCGCGCGCTCGGCGAGGACGAAGCCAGGGCGGCGGCGGAGCGCCAGGCCGGGCTCGAGCTGGCGATCCGCCAGCAGCTGGTGCCGAAGGATCCCCACGACCAGAGCAACATCTACCTGGAGATCCGCGCCGCCGCAGGCGGCGACGAAGCCGCCCTCTTCGCCGGCGAACTGTTCCGCATGTATGCACGCTACGCCGAGCGCGAGGGATGGAAGGTCGAGATCATGAGCTCCAGCGCCAGCGACAAGGGCGGCTTCAAGGAGATCATCAGCCGCATCGTCGGCCAGGGCGCCTACTCGCGGCTGAAATTCGAGTCGGGAGCGCACCGCGTGCAGCGCGTTCCCGAGACCGAGGCCCAGGGCCGCATCCACACCTCGACCTGCACCGTGGCGGTGCTGCCGGAGATCGAGGAGATCGAGGAGATCCGCATCAACCCGGCCGACATCCGCGAGGACACCTACCGCTCCTCCGGCGCGGGCGGCCAGCACGTCAACAAGACCGACTCGGCGGTGCGCCTCACCCACCTGCCGACCGGCATCGTCGTCGAGTGCCAGGACGAACGCTCGCAGCACAAGAACCGGGCACGGGCCCGCGCCCTGCTGCAGGCGCGGCTGCTGGACATGGAACGGCAGAAGCAGCAAAACGCGCAGGCGGCGCAGCGCAGGAGCCTGGTGGGCACCGGCGACCGCTCCGAACGCATCCGCACCTACAACTTCCCGCAGGGGCGGCTCACCGACCACCGCATCAACCTGACGATCTACAGGCTGGTCGATGTCATCGAAGGCGACCTCGATCCGGTCATCCAGCCGCTGGCCCAGGAGTACCAGGCCGAGCTGCTCGCCTCGCTGGAAGCCGCCGGCGCCTGATTGCCCGCGCTGTGACAATCCGCCACAGGCTGGCGATTCCCCGCGCCGCCGGACTTTGCAAGAATCCGGCGACATCATCAGGAGGGCTTCCCATGAGCGTATCCCCCACCCGCCGGCTGCGCGGCCTGCTGCCCCTGCTGTCCTGCGCGCTGTCCCTCGTGGCGATGCCGGCGATGCCGCAGGGCCGCCCCGGCGGTCCGCAGGCGAAGCCCGACCACTACGTGCTGGTGCATGCCGGCACGCTGCTCGCGGTGCCGCGCCAGAAGCCGCAGAGCCAGATGACGGTGATCGTGAAGAACGAGCGCATCGCCGGCGTCGCCAGGGGCTTCCTCACCAGTGTCCCGGACGCGCCCGCGGGCGCCGTCGTGGAGATCGTCGATCTCTCCGACCGCTTTGTGCTGCCGGGCATGATGGACGCCCACGTGCACCTCGCCATGGAGACCAGCTTCGGCCGCCACCGTGCCGAGCGCGGTGACCGCAACCCGCCGACCGGGGCCGAGCGCGCGGTCAACGCCATCGAGTACTCGCGGCGCACGCTGGCCGCGGGCTTCACCACCGTGCGCGACGTCGGCTCTGATGACCAGTCGGTCTTCGCGGTGCGCAATGCCATCAATGCCGGGCGCATGCTCGGCCCGCGCATCCTCGTTTCCGGCGGCGCGCTGGCCGCCACCGGCGGCCACGCCGACGGCCTGCCGCTCGACGCCACCGGCGACCCGCAGAAGCGCCTCGAGGACGGCACCTGCGACGGCCCCTACGAGTGCCGCCGCGCCGTGCGTTATGCCTACAAGCTCGGCGCCGACGTCATCAAGTTCACCGCCACCGGCGGCTTCAGCGGCAACACCGGCACCGAACCGGAGATGTTTCCCGACGAGATGGAGGCCATCGTCTCCACCGCGCACATCCTCGGCATGAAGGTTGCCGTGCATGCCTACTCGCCCGTGGCCATCCGCCAGGCCGTCGCCGCCGGGGTCGACTCCATCGAGCACGGCTTCCTGCTCGACGACGAGGGCATCAGGATGATGAAGACCAAGGGCACCTGGCTGGTGCCGACGCTCTCGGCCAGCTACCCGCCGCCGATCTTCCGCGTGCCGAACCCCGAATCGGTGCGCCTGCGCAACGAATACAAGGCCTTCGAGCGCGCCTACGCCGCCGGCGTGAACATCGCCTTCGGCACCGATGCCGGCACCTTCACCCACGGCGACAACGCCAAGGAGTTCGAGCTGATGGTGAAGTTCGGCATGCCGCCGATGGAAGCGATCTACTGCGCCACCCTGTCCACCGCCCGGCTCTTCGGCCTCGACAGGGAAGCCGGCAGCATCGAGATCGGCAAGGTCGCCGACCTCGTGGCCGTGAAGGCCAGCCCGCTGGACGACATCACGCAGCTGCGCCACGTCGACTTCGTCATGAAGAGCGGCCGGGTGGCGAAGAAGGACGGTGCGATGACCGAGCCCTTCACCTACCCGCCGGTGGCGGTGTCATTCTGAGCGGGGGGTGGCGCGCTGGCGCGGCGCGACGGCCCACAAGGGGCCCATGCGCCGCGCGAAGTCCGGTCAGCGGGCCAGCCGCTTTTCCAGGACTTCGGCAACATAGTTGTTCAGGCTCTTTCCTTCCTTGAGGGCAGCGAGTGCAAGCCGCTCGTGCAAACCGGCCCCCAGCCGCAGATTGAACTTTCCCGAATATTTTCTTCCAGCCATTCCTTCCGGAAGTTCCTCGTGCTGGGCCCTGGCCCGGTCCACCCACTCGTCGATGACCTGGCAAAGCTCGGCAAAAACCTTCTGCTCGTCCCTGCCGTGAACGCCGCCGAGCATCAATTCCGGACACCGGCCGACATAACAGCCGTCTTCCTCCGACCACTCGACGATCTTGACGTAGCGATCCGACCTCTTCATTCCGACACCTGGCGCAATGCCTGCATAACCGCCTTCTCCTGATACGGCTTGGCGTCACCACCGGGCTTGCCACTGACGGTAATCCGGGTGCCCTTGGGATGCCTGAAATTGCGATGACTGCCCTTGCCACCACAGTCGACGAACCCGGCCGCCGTGAGCCTGCTGATCAGTTCCCGAACTTTCGGCGGCATTTTCATATAGTACCATCATGGTACCGATACGTGCAGCCCTGTCCGGCCACCCGCAGGAGAAATCCCGGCTGAGCAGCACGCCACATCCGGCCAGCAGCACCGGACGTATACTGCCGCCGGGGTCCTGTTCGCCGGAGGAATGTCCATGTGGCTGGTCATCGTCGTGCTGCTCGTGGTCCTCGTGCTCTACCTGGTCGGCATCTACAACCGGCTGGTCACGGCACGCAACGGCGCGAAGAATGCCTTTGCGCAGATCGACGTGCAGCTCACCCGGCGCCATGACCTGGTGCCGAACCTGGTCGAGGTGGCCAAGGGGTACCTGCAGCACGAGCGCAACACGCTCGAGGCCGTCATCCAGGCGCGCAACCAGGCGGTCTCGGGGCTGAAGGCGGCGGCGGCCAATCCCGCCAGCGCCGGGGCGATGGCGGTACTCGCCGGAGCCGAGAACCAGCTGAGCAGCGCGCTCGGGCGCCTGTTTGCGCTGGCCGAGGCCTACCCGGACCTCAAGGCCAACCAGACCATGATGCAGCTGACGGAGGAGCTGACCTCCACCGAGAACAAGGTGGCCTTCGCCCGCCAGGCCTTCAACGACGCGGTCATGGGCTACAACAACACGCGGGAAGTGTTTCCCAACAACTTCATCGCCGCCAACTTCGACTTCACGCCGATGCAGCTGCTGGAGATCGAGGACGCCGCGAAGCGCGAGGCGCCCCGGGTCAGCTTCGGCTGACGTCCAGCCCGCCCCGCGCATCCGGCATGGACTTCTGGGCCCGCCAGGCCGATGCCCGCCGGCGCAGCCGCTGGCTGGTCAGCCTGTTCCTCGCCGCCGTCGCGGCCGTGGTAGTGGCCGTCAACCTCGTGGTGCTCGCCATCCTGGCAGTGGCGGACGCCGGCCAGGCGGTGACGGTGGAAGGCAGCTGGCTCACCGCCCATCCGCAGGCGGTGCTCACCACGACGCTGGTCGTGCTCGGCATCATCGGCATCACCAGCCTCTACAAGACCATGGCGCTCGGCTCCGGTGGCGGTGCGGTGGCACGCAGCCTCGGCGGCCTGCGCGTGCAGGCCGAGACCCGCGACCCGCAGGAGCAGCGCCTGGTAAATATCGTCGAGGAGATGGCCATCGCCTCCGGCGTACCGGTACCCGCGGTCTACGTGCTCGAGCAGGAGGAAGGCATCAATGCCTTCGCCGCCGGCCATACCGCGGCCAACGCCGCGATCGCCGTCACCCGGGGCGCGCTGCGCCATCTCGACCGCGCCGAGCTGCAGGGCGTGATCGGCCACGAATTCAGCCACCTCCTCAATGGCGACATGCAGCTCAACATCCGGCTGATCGGCCTGCTCTCCGGCCTGCTCGGCATCGCCATCGCCGGGCGCATGGCCTACCACTTCGCCCAGGGCAGCCGCAATGCACGCCGGGGCGATTCCATGCTGGCCCTGGCCGGGGTGGCGGTCATGGCGCTCGGCTACATCGGCGTGTTCTTCGGCCGGCTGATCCAGGCCGCGGTGTCTCGCCAGCGGGAATTCCTCGCCGATGCCGCCTCGGTGCAGTTCACCCGCGACCCGGCGGGGCTGCGCAATGCGCTGCTGAAGATCGGCAGCGTGCAGAGCTCGCGCCTGGCGCATCCGCTGGCCGAGGAAGTCGCCCACATGCTGTTTGCACCCGGCCTGACGCGCTGGCTGGCCACGCACCCGCCGCTGGCCGAGCGCATCCGCGCGCTAGGCGGCAGCGTCGATCCCGCCGCAGCCGACGGCCTGCGCCTGGAAGTCCGGCCGCAGCCGCTCGGCATCGCGCGCGTCGTCGCCGAGGACGCCATGCCCCGCTCGTTCAGTGATCCGGCCTTCCTGGCGCGGCAGACGCTGGCGCTGGACCCGGCCACGCTGCCGGGCCGGGTCGGCAACCCGGCCGCTGCCGACATCGAGCGCGCACGCGAAATGCACGCGCTGCTCCACGGGGAGGTCCTCGCCGGCGACGACCCGGCGGCGCAGGCCGGCGCGCTGCTGTTCGCCCTGGTGCTGGACGCCGATCCCGCCGCCCGCGCACTGCAGGTGGAGAAGATCCGCGCCGCCTTCGGCACCCATCTCGATGCCGCGCTCGACGCCGGGATGCGCAGCCTGCGGGACGTGCCGGTCGAGCGGCGCCTGGCGCTGCTCGGGCGCATCGTGCCTGCCCTGCGGCGGCTGCCGGTCGCCACGCGCAGGAAGATCCTCGACACCCTCAGCGCCCTCGCGCGCACCGATGGCGTGATCAGCGTCTTCGAATACACGCTGGGCACGCTGGCGCGCGTCTACCTCGACGAGACACTCGCGCCACGCCGCACCGGCCGCTACATCCGCCTCGCCGGTGCCACGGCCGAGCTGCAGATCCTCTTCGCCACGCTCGCGGCGCAGGGACAAGACGGCGCGCAGGCCACGCAGCTCGCCTACGAGCGCGGCATCGCCCGCCTCGGCCTGCCACGCCCGCTCCCGTACCGCGCGCAACCGGGCTGGGCCGCGGCCCTCGATCGCGCCCTGCGCTGCCTCGACGGCCTGGCGCCCGCGGACAAGGCGCGCATCGTCGAGGCGCTCGGCGCCACCGTCGTGCACGATGGCCAGGTCACCCGCACCGAGGCCGAGCTGCTGCGCGCCACCTGCGCCGCGCTCCACTGCCCCCTGCCGCCAATCTGATGGTGCCGGTGTTACGGTTTCGGCTGATGGTGCCGGTGTTACGGTTTCGGTAACCCGGTCCCCGGGTTCCAGACGAGCGTCGCCGCCCAGCTGCGGCCTGCCTCGGGAAAGCCCTCGTCATACGCATAGCGCTTGTCGGCCAGGTTCTGGCCCTCGACCAGCAGCCTGAGCCCCCGGCGGATGCCGATGTCGAGGCCGGCATCGACGATGCCGAAGCCGGCGGTCGTGCGACTGCCGTTGCGGGATAAAGGTGCCAGGCCGGGCTTTCCGGGCTTGTTGGCGCCAGCCATCGCGCGGAAGCGCCCGAGCGCCGAATCAACCACCAGCCAGCAGCTACGCCAGTGACAGGAACGCCGCATCAGGGTCGTGGGCAACCCCGCGCGGATAAAGGTGTCAGGCCGGGCCTTTCGGGCTTGTTGGCGCCAGCAATCGCCCAGGCGAATCCAGATGACCTTGGGCGGACCCGACGCTCAGCCGGCACTCGCCAAGCGGCGGGCGACATCGGCCATCGCCGTTCCGTAGCCGATCCCCGGGCCGTGCGCACCGCCTTGCGGGTGAAGGAAGGCGACGAGATCGCCTGCCAGAGCGAGCGGCGGTGGGAAGCCACACGCCGGACTTGCCAATTCGTTATGTGAATGAATATCATTCATGTCATGAAGACCCTGCCCCGTCTGGTAGACGACGCGCTTGCCGCGCGCCTGCGTGTGATGCCCGCCGTCGTGCTCACCGGCGCCCGGCAGACCGGCAAGAGCACCCTGGTCGAGAAACTCGTTCCGGGCGAGCGGCGCTATCGGTCACTGGACGACTTCGATGTACGCGATGCGGCTCGCCGCGACCCCGAGGCCCTGCTGGGCGGCGCCGATCCGCTGACGCTCGACGAGGTCCAGCGCGAACCAGGCCTGCTGACTGCGGTAAAGCGGGCCATCGACCGCGACCGCCGGCCCGGGCGTTTCCTGCTCACCGGTTCGGCCAACCTGCTCCTGATGCGACAGGTGTCGGAGTCGCTCGCCGGCCGCGCGAGCTACCTCACGCTCTGGCCGATGACCCGGCGCGAGCAGATCGGGCTCGGAAGTGCCGGTCGCTGGGACGATCTGCTGGGCGCGCCCGACGATCAGTGGTGCGACCTGCTGGCAGCCGGCGACGACCCAGAGGAAGACTGGCAGGCGCTCGCGCTGCGCGGCGGCTTCCCCACGCCGGCGCTGGAACTGACGACGCCGGCCGACCGCGCCATCTGGTTCGATGGCTACGTGCGCACCTATCTCGAACGCGACCTGCAGGACCTCGCCGCGATCAGCGCGCTGCCCGACTTCCGCCGCCTGATGCAGGCCGCCTGCCTGCGGCTGGGGCAGCTGCTCAACCAGACCGGGCTGGGACGCGATGTCGGCCTGCCGCAGCCGACGGTCCACCGCTGGCTCAACCTGCTGGAGACCTCCTATCTGCTCGTGCGCCTGCCGGCCTACTCGGTGAACCGCACCAAGCGGCTCGTCAAGTCGCCCAGGATCTTCTGGGGCGACACCGGCGTCGCGCTGCACCTCGGCGCCACCGCGCCCGCGGGTGCGCACCTGGAGAACCTGGTGCTGCACGACCTGCTCGCCTGGCGCGATGCGCGCGTGGACCGCGTGGAACTCGCCTACTGGCGCACCACGCTCGGCGAGGAAGTGGACTTCGTGGTCGAGGCCGGCGGCAAGCTGCTGCCCATCGAGGTGAAGGCCACCTCGACGCCGCGCCTGGCTGACTGCGCGCACCTGCGCACGTTCCGGCAGGAGTACGGGCGCAAGGCGCGCGCCGGATTGCTGCTGCACACGGGTCGCACGGTCGAATGGCTCACCCCGGACGTGCTGGCTGCGCCGTGGTGGAGGGTGCTGTAAGGACCCAGTCGCTGCAGCACCCGGGCCATCCCGGTTACCGGATCCTGCGCCGCTGCGCGGCGGGTAGCGATCAGCCGCCCCGCCGACCCCTGCGACGTGCGATCCCCAGCACGCCCAGTGCCGAGCCCAGCAGCCACACGGCCCCGGGGATCGGGATCACGCCGACATCGCCGTCGCGCACGGCCCACGCGTGGATGGCGTACGCGTAGTATTTGAGGCTGGTGGCCTGGAGGCCGTCCCCGAAGCTGAACCTCCACGCCTGAGCGGAAATGGGCGCGTAGGACGTGCCCGACCAGTAGGGGGCGGGGACGATGATACTGAACAGATCGAGGTTGTCATTGTGCGTCATGCTGATGGATTGGTATTCCACACCGCCCAGCTCGCCGTAGAAGAGATGGCCCATCTCGCTGCCGGTGCAGTTGTAGCCGAGGCTGCCTCCGATGGACTGGGTTCTACAGCTCGGATCCGGCTGCGGCGTCGTCGGCAGCCGCCAGTCGCTGTAGCCGAGATAGTTCGCGGTGTTCATCGCCGCAATCCACTCGTTGGCCGTGGTCCAGCTCATATGCCCGCCGTCATTGATGCCCGACACACCAAAGGTGTTGCTCGTCGCGAGGTTCGCATCGGCCAGCCAGGTGATGTTGAAATCGGTGTCATACACCGCCTGCCCACCGAGACGGCTCACCAGCGCCGCCTGCGCTGCACTTGCCAGCAGCAGCGACAAGGCTGCACCCGTCAGGATTCCGGTCCGCATGTTCATGGCTTCCCCCTTCTTCCGCCGACCTGTCGTCTACCGACCTGTTGCTGTTGTTCTCCTCAATCCTTTGCGCGACCCACCTTCCCAGGCTGACACCAGCTCGCAGCACCCGGGCCATCCCTGCTACCGGGCCCTGCGCCGCAGCGCGCCCAGCACGCCCAGTGCCGAGCCCAGCAGCCATGCCGCTGCGGGTACTGGGACCACTGGAGTCTCAAGAACGCTATCGCCGGGACGCACCGCCCAAGCGTAGGTGAAAAGGTCCGGGATAAAGCTGCCCTGGAAGCCGGCGGCGAAGTTGAAGTTCCACGCCTCGTAGGGTTCGAACGCGTCGGACGTGCCCGACCAGTAGCCGGCGGGCTGGAGATTAGAGAACGGGCCAGTATTGGTCAGGCAGAAGAGGGGGACGATGGTGCAAGCACCACCGGTCAGGTTGCCACTGGTGTCGTACCCCCCCACATTGCCCAGCGTGCTGTAGTACAGGTGCGCCATCTCGCCCGTGGACAGGTCCACGTTGTAACCGCAGTCGGTACCGCTGTAGGCATAGTTGCAACCTGGCGTGCCCGTGTCGATGGCGTTCGGCAGCCGCCAGTCGCTGTAACCCAGGTAATTCGCGGTGTTCATCGCCGCGGTCCACTCGTTGGCCGTGGTCCAGCTCATCTGCCCGGTGTCGGTGATGCCCGACACACCAAAGGTGTTGCTCGCCGCGAGGTTCGCATCAGCCAGCCAGGTGATATCTAAATCGGTGTCATACACCGCCTGTCCGCCCAGCCTGCTCAGCAGCGTCGCCTGGGCGCCGCCCGCCAGCAGCAGCGACAGCGCCGTGCCAGCCCACACTCCAGTACGCATGTTCATGGTTTCCCCCTGTCCCCGCTTGTTGCTGTTCTTCCCACGGCTGCTTGCGTAACCCGGTCTCCAGTGCCGAGGCTGCTCCCCCCCCGCGAATTGTCAATAAAAACTGAATACTGCCAGCGGCTTATGTAAATTGCCGGCAACCGGTACCGGCGAGCCCGATCACCACGGACAGCGCGGCGGCCATGAGCCGCCCGGTGGGATGACCCGTCCTGATCAGGTGGTCGCCCAGCCAGCCGCCGGCGACGACGCCGATGGTGCCCGCCGTATCGCGCCAGCTCTGTCAGTTTCATTGCAGGCGACTGCAGCGATGCATCCCTGCGGCTCCTCAGCGGCGAAGGTCCAGCGCCACGCTCAACGGCGCAGGACCCATTCGGCCAGCACGGCCCGCTCGCCTGCATCCATGGACATGAAGGCCGTGCGTGCGCGCTCCGCCTCGCCTTCATGCCAGAGGATGGCCTCCTCCACGCTGCGCGCTCGCCCATCGTGCAGGAGGGCCAGCGCCCGGCCCTCCTCCCTGCGCCAGCCGATACCCCAGAGTGGTGCGGTGCGCCAGCGGCTTGCCACCGGACGGCCGCGGACATCGCGATCGGCCAGACCGACGCCGAGATCGTGGGTCAACAGGTCTGTGTAGGCATGAATGACCCCCTCGCTCCCGTCGGGCAGGCGCACCGGCAGCGAGGACAGATGGCAGGCGGCACATCCCGCACCGGCGAACAGGGCAGCTGGCCGCCCGTCCCCGGCGTACACCGGCGACGCCGGAACGGCAAGCAGGCGCTGGTAGGTGACAACCGCATCGAAAAACTCCGGCAACACCTCCGGCGCACCGCCGTCCCGCGCGGCACGGCATGCAGGCTGGTGGATCGTGCAATCATCGCTTGCCAGGTCACTGCTGGTGAGCCCCTGTTCCAGCAGGAACGCCATGGCCGTCTGCTGGCGCAGCGTCGCAACCGTAGCCTGCCAGCCGAAGCGGCCGACAACCGACCGGCCAGCAACACCGCTGACCCACCGCGGACTCCCGGCCACGCCATCGCCGTTGGCATCCGTCGGATCTGCGCCCCTCACGATCGCGTCTTGCGCGATAGCGTCGAGCAGCCCGGCACCGAACACCGCGGGTGCGAGGCGCGGACGGATGACGGTACGCGCATCCAGTGCACCGTAGCCCAGCGCCTCCAGTCGATACCACGGTTCGCGCCGCTCCCAGCGCGACCCGTCACCATAGCACCCCGCCTGGATCCGGAACGACACGCGCACCCTGCCATCCGGCGGCACGCCATGGATGGCAGCAGGGCTCAGCATGCGTCCGTAGCGGGGATCACCACCATCAGCACCTGCACCGGCGAGTTGCACCACCAGCTGCCCGGGAATTTCCCCAGGCTCGATCGGACCCCGGCCGCGGGCACCGTCATTGTGGCAGCTGTCGCAGGCAGCATTGCCGAACAGCGGCCCCAGCCCATCGATGCGGCCGGCGCCGGCGGTGCCAGCCTCCACGAACCGGGTGTTGAACACGGCCTGGCCTAGCTCGTATTTAGCGGTCTCGGCACCCGGTGTGCACCATGGGGGCGGGTGGCGCGGATCGTCGAAGGCGGCGCGGCCCAGGTCGCCCGCCACGGCCATGGCACCAGCCAGAGCCAGTGCCGTGGCCACGAGGCAGGGCCAGCGCATCATCCGGCAGCAGTCACAGCCACACGCACCACAGCCTGCGCACTGCCACTGAATTGCACGAGGATTTCGCTGCCGGCCGGCATGTCGAACATGACGACCTTCTGCGGTTCGCAGCCGATGCTGCCCTGAAAGTCCACCGACGGCAGCAACTTTCCTGCCTGCAGGACATCGACCCAGAAATGCGCATCCTGCGACACCCGATAGCGACCGGCTGCGGGCACCTGGATCCGCAGGATGCCCGCATGGGCGCCATCGGCCAGCATCGGCTTCGCTGGTGGCGCCGCCAGCTCGACATCGCCCTGGGGCGCCAGCGCCACCGCGTACAGGCGCCCGACGTCGAGCAGCGGGGCCGGGGATGGCGAACGCCCTGCCACCACCGGGATCGCCGACCCGCGGAACAGCGCCATTTCGGCGGCGACATCCCAGCGAAACCCGCCACAGGCCTCCGCGGCGCGGGCCAACGGCGCCGTGGCGGCGCCTGTCAGCAGGGCCACTGCGCCGGACAACATGCTGCGACGGCCAATCACGGCAGCACCTCCCCCAGATTCCAGACGAGCGTCGCCGCCCAGCTGCGGCCTGCCTCGGGAAAGCCCTCGTCATACGCATGGCGCTTGTCGGCGAGGTTCTGGCCCTCGACCAGCAGCCTGAGCCCCCGGCGGATGCCGATGTCGAGGCCGGCATCGACGATGCCGAAGCCGGCGGTCGTGCGACTGCCGTTGCTGGTGCTGAGCCGGCCATCCTCGACCTTCAGGCCGAGGCGCAGGTGGACCCGCTCGCCGAGCGGTGCGCTGCTCGCGAGCTGCAGCTTGTGGTGCGGCGTGTAGATGGCGCGTACCTGCGGCTGCGACAGGTTGTCCACATCGAGGTAACTCCAGCCCAGGCTCAGTTCGCCGACGACAGGCAAGGTGCGCGCCAGCGACAGCTCGACACCCCGCCGGCGCTGGCGGCCGACGTTCTGCAGCTGCGAACAGGGCGGCGAGCTGCAGGCCGTGGCCGGCAGGCTCACGCTGCCGATGGCGTCGTCGAGCCAGCTGCCGAAGACGGCGGCGCGCGTCGCCACGCCGGCCAGGTCGCCAGCGACGCCCAGTTCCACGTGATCGGCCTGCTCCGCCTGCAGGCCGGGGTTGGGCAGTGCCGTGCCGAGCCGGTAGGAATAGCGGTCCTTGAGGGTCGGGAAGCGGGTCTTGCGGGCCAGGTTGAAGTCCAGTTCCCAGTCCGGCGCGAATGCCCATCGCAGGCCCGCGGTGGCATTGAGCGCGGAGTCGTCCTCGAGGTGGAACGGCGAGATGACGCCACCGATGTTGTTGTCGGCGCGCACGCTGTCGAGTGCATTCCAGCCGATGCCGAGGCTGCCGGTCACGGTGGCGGCGAGCGCACGGGTATGCTCCACGGCCACCGACCAGGTGCGATCCTCCATCTCCTCCCAGGGCTGGCCGGTGTTGTCCACTTCGCGGTGGACGTCGTCCTTGAAGTGCACCACCGCCCGGGTCACGCCCGCGGCGCCGCCCGGGGCCATCTCGGCCTCGATGCTGCCGCCGTAGGCATGGTCGTCGTACTGGCTGTCGAAGGCGTAGGGGCGCGCCTGGGTGTCGTAATCCGCGTTGTCGAAGGACTCGATGCGGTTCGCGAAGTGGTCGTAGTACAGGCGCGTGCGCAACCAGAGGGTATCGCCGAGCGGCAGCACGCCGAGCAGGTAGAGGTCTTCCTTGTCGTAATACGGCCAGCGCCAGTAGCGCGGCCTCACCTCCGGCGACGTGCCCGCGTAGGGGGGCGTGCCCTTGCTGCCATCGAGGCGGACGTAATTGAGCTGCCAGCCGGCGCCGCTGTCGCCCTGCCAGCCGAGCTTGAGGCCCGTGGTGAGATCGCGAGTCGAGGAATTCTCGCGCCGGCCGCCGTCCTCGGCCGGACCGTAGTGGCCATCGGGAATCCGGAAGAAGTCCTGGTCCAGCAGGAAGGCCGAGCCCTGCGCATACCAGTGGCCGCTGCGATAGCCGAGACGGCCACCGGCATCCGTGCGCTGCGCGGCGCCGCGCTCGTCCAGCACCAGCCCCGCGCGGGCGCTGGTGGTGAGCCCGTCGCCGGGCAGCGCCGTGACCACGTTGATGGCGCCGCCCAGCGCGTTGGGGCCGTAGAGCACCGATCCGCCCGCCTTGCTGACGCGGATCTCGCTGATGTCGCCGACACCGAGGCGGGCGAGGTCGATGTTGCCGTCGTAGGGGACATAGACCGGCACGCCATCGATGAACAGCGGCACCTGGCGGGAGTCGTAGCCGCGCAACTGGACCAGCGTCTCGTTGCGCGCCCCGACCCGGGTGAGAGTCACCGCCGGCAGCAGGTCCAGGGCATCGCCGAGGTCGCGGGTGGCAGCGGACTCGAGTTGCCGGGCCCCGATCAGGTCCATCGGCACGATGGCTTCGGTGTCGCGATGGGCGATGACTTCGATGACACCGAGCCCGGGACCGGCGGCCACCTGCGCGACAGCGCCCCCGGGTGATGCGGCGAGCATGGCGAGGAACGCAAGCGGGATACGGGCTGCGGGCTGCATGGACTACTCCGGCTGGGCACTGATCGGCAACGGGACTCGGTGTATTCGTGCGTATATAGCGCAATGCGGAGAAGTCGCGCATCGGTGCTGCGGCTTCACGACAAGGCCATGGCCTGTCCCGACCGGAGCAGCGGCGCCCGCCTCACCGATATCGCTATATACGGATGAATATAGAGCCTATCCCGGTGACGCGCATCGGCGCAATGACTTTTTTCATCGGCGCTATCATGGGCCGTCAGCAGCAGCCCGCCGGGAGAAGTACATGGTCACCGTCCGCTTCCGCCTGGACTTCGCCCCGGGCGCATCGGTGGGCCCCGGGAAGATCGACCTGCTCGCCGCCATCGATGCCGGCGGCTCGCTCTCGGCTGCCGCGCGCGAGGTGGGCATGAGTTACCGCCGCGCGTGGCTGCTGCTCGACAGCCTCAACACCAGCTTCGACACGCCGGTAACCACGGCGAGCGTCGGTGGCCGTGGCGGCGGCGGCGTCGTGCTCACGCCATTCGGCCGGGACCTGGTGCGCCACTACCGCGAATTCGCCGCCGAGGTGACCGCGCTCGCCAGCCGCCGCTGGGATCGCATCGCCGCCCGGCACGTGGTAGCCGAATCCTCGCGCCGCGGAAAGTCCGCCAAACCCCGGGCCAGCCTGTCGGCCGGCGTCACCGCCGTGGCCCGCAGGCCCCGCGCACGGTGATCTGATGGTGCCGGTGTTACGGTTTCGGTAACCCGGTTTCCCGGCTGCCGTCACCCGGTGCCGGTCGATGCTCCGACCAGCACCCGGCAGTGTGATCCAGGCCACGTTTGCAGGCGACCCCGGTATCATCGCCAACGCCGCGCTGCTATCTTTCATGCGTTCCGGCGGCGTTGCGCCGCGTGGTCCGATCCCCCATGGAAGATCTCTTCGTCGCGCTGGTCTTCATTGCCCTCATTGTCCTGGCGCTCGGTGCGGGGCCGGCGCGCGGACTGCGCCGCGCCTCGCGGGTGGTGGCCCTCGTCGGCTTTGCCTTCTTCGGGCTCGTCACGCTGGCCTGCCTCTACGGCATGATTGCGCTCGATGATCGTGGCGGCGGCGTGCTGCTGCTCATCGCCGTACCGAGCGGCATCATCGCCTGGCTGTTCCTGCACGCGTTCCTCGGCTCGCGCGAGACCGAAGCCTTCGCCGCACTGCCGCCCGCCGAGCAGCAGGCGCGCACGCACGAGCAGATCTCCGGCGAAATCGTCGCGCTCGAGCGCCGGATCGCCGCTGCCGACGCCGGGCGAGACCGCATCTGGATCAGCACGAAGAAGCGGGAGCGGCTGCGGCGGGAAGCCGCCAGTGCCCGCGAACAGCTCGCCGGCCTGCGTCGCATCGAGCAGGCGCTCTCGAGCCGGAAGGTGGGCGATCGCTGAGGATTCGGCTTTCCGAAACCGTAACACCGGCACCGTTTCCGCGTTTCCCGCGCCGTCATTCGGTGGCGGGGATGCTCCGGCCCGGCACGGTGGGCACTTCGATGAAGCCGTGACCGGAAGCCCGGTGGCAACCGTTGCAGGCGGTCGCCGCACGCGCGAACGCGGCATCGAAGGATTGCCGGTCACGCGAGGCGAGACCCGCCCGCAGATCGGCGAGCGTCACCTGGGCAAATGCGCCTGCCAGTCCGGGAAGCACCTCCGGATGGCCTTCACGCGGAGGCGCAGCCTGCAGCAGTGTCCCGCTGAACGCTTCCTCGATCTCGCCGAGTTCGTACTCCGCCAGTTCGAAGCGGCCGGCGGTCGCCGCACGGCCGAGGAGCTCGAAGCGGCGTGCGACATCGGCCATCACGGTTCCGTAGCCGATCACCGGGCCGGCGCCCGGCTCGCGGCGATCCGCGACCACGGGCTGCGAACACGCCGCGAGCGCCAGGAGCGCGGGCAGGAGCAGGCCGGCGGCGGAAGCTCTCACGCGAGTCGGCGGGTCCTGAGGCATCGGGCATGACCGGATGGGCGAGCGCAAACCCCGAAGTTATACGATCGTCCAAAAGGTGTCTGACTTATTTTGTCCCGAGCAATGACGGCCAGAACGACTCGATCTCGCCGAGCATGGCGAGGAACGCCTCACGTTCCGCCTCGCGACGTGCCTTGTCGATGGCCTCCCGGGTTCCCCACACGTCTGATCGCTGCTCACGAACGGCGGTTTTCTCCACGGTCCCGTAGACGTACCCGGTACGGACATCGATAAAGGCACCCGAGCAGGTTGCGGAGACGCGGGCCTTCCTGTTCGGGAAAAACCCCAGGCTGATCACCTGGAGAGGCCCGATCGTGGTCGTATCGGTCCGAAATGACGTATCCAGGGTGTAGACGAAGACCATATCAGCCCGCAACTGCGCCGCTGCCGTGCGCAGCTCCCTGGCAGACTGCAAGGACGAGGGCAGGAGAATGCGGCCCAGCGGGGCGACCCCGGCGACACCCGCCAGCCCTGCAAAGCGCTGAAAGTCCGCTTCTGTCTCGATGTCGCGCTGCGTGACGACGCTATAGCTGCCTGCCCCGTACCCTTCACTCGTGGCAGAGGCATAACCGCTGGCCTGAACACGCGCGATCGCGAGGCGCACCGGGAACTGCGCAGCCGGCTGGCGCGACAGGGCTTCGGCCACATCCGCATCAGTCATGGCAGGGATTGAAGCGGGACCACCGGGCGTCACATACGAAGTACAACCGGCGAGAACAATCGAAAGAACGAACGCACGGCAGAGCTTCATCATGACGTTCGATCCTCTCAGGCTAACGATCAAGCCGAACCGACGACAATGCCCGACACATCAGGACGCCAGCTCCAGGGTTGTCTCACGACCAGGTGGTGCACTGAACCGCGGAGCCGGAAGCCAGGCGGCCCATTCTATCTTCAGCCGCCTTTCCCGGCAGCGCACAAGAAGGTGTCCAAAAAGGTGCCTGACATATTTATCGAGCAGGCGCTCTCGAGCCAGAAGGCGGGCGATCGCTGAGGCTTCGGCTTTCCGAAGCCGTAACACCGGCACCGTTTCCGCACTGTTCCGCGCAGATTCACGAGGCGACAGACGACGCACACCGTGCCAGAGTGGCCATGAAGGCAGCCGATATCCGATGTGCGTCACACTTGCACCCGCCCGCCTCGCCACCGCGACCCGCTTGGCCTATGCTTGGCCTATGCCACGACGAAAGCCAGCCATGCACACCGACCGTCACGTCCGACTTTTCCGCAATGGCCGAAACCAGGCCTTGCGGATTCCCCGCGACCTGGAGCTTCCCGGCGAAGAGGCCATCTTGCGCAAGGAAGGCAATCGACTGATCGTCGAGCCCGTTGCAAGGCCGTCGCTGTTGACCGTCCTGAAATCGCTGCCGCCTCTTGTCGAGGATTTTCCGGAAATCGGCTCCCCGCAGGCCGAGCCTGTCGATCTCTGACATGGCGAGACGCTATCTGCTCGATACCAACGTCCTGTCGGACCTGGTGCGGCAGCCACAAGGCGCTGTTGCGCGGCGCATCGCCAGGATAGGCGAAGCGCAGGTATGCACCAGCATCATCGTCGCCGGTGAGCTGCGCTACGGCGCGACACGGAGCGGATCGGCAAAGCTGATGCGGCAGGTGGCTGCCGTACTCGGGGCAATGGATGTTCTGCCATTCGAGGCCGACGCAGACCTGCACTACGCGGCGATCCGGCATGCGCTCGAAAGCAGGGGAATGGCCATTGGTGCCAACGACCTGCTGATCGCAGCACATGCACGCGCAATCGATGCAGTATGCGTGACCGGCAACGTGGCCGAATTCAGACGGGTCGCCGGCTTGCGCGTGGAAAACTGGCGCTGATGTTTACAGGTCTCGCCCCGACGAAGCTTCCCACGATCGACTCGCAGGAAATCATCTCCGCCAGAACACGGTCCGGGCAAGGGCTTCGCATTCCCCTCACCTCGATCCAGGCACGAATCCGGCAGCCGCAAACCGTGCCGCAGCCACGGGCCCGCTGACAAAGGCGATGAAGGCCTCGGCACCGGCGGCGGCATCGCGCGTGGCAGCGACGGGGTAGCGGATCGGCGGGTAGCTGTCAGCGGGAAAGGCGGCAACGACGCGCACGCGGGCGTCGGCCTGTGCATCGGTGGCGTAAACGATGCCGAGCGGCGCCTCGCCTCGCGCCACGTAGGCCAGGGCGACACGCACGTTGTCCGCACGCACCAGGCGCCCCGCGACCTCGTCCCAGACGCCGAGCGTCGTCAGCGCGGCGCGGGCATAGCGGCCGACGGGCACGAAATCCGGATCGCCGGTGGCCAGCCGGCCGCGAGGACCGAGCGCCGCCGCCAGCGGGAAGCCCGGGGCCACGGCCAGCTGCAGCCGGCTGTCGGCGGGTGCGATCAGCACCAGGCTGTTGGCGACCACATCGTGCCGCGTGCCGCCGCGGAGCAGGCCGCGGGACTCCAGGTAATCCGTCCACTCCCGGTCCGCGGAGAAGAACACATCGGCGCGCGCGCCCGACTCGATCTGCCGCGCCAGGGCGGAGCTGGCCGCGAAGGAAAAGCGCGGCAGCGGCTGGCCGGTGGCGGCATAGTCGGCACCGATCTGCTGGAGCACGTCGGTCAGCGAGACGGCGGCGAACACGGTCAGGCGTGGCGGGGCCTCGGCAGCCCGGAGGCCAACCGGTTGCAGGACGAAGCAGGCCAGGACCGTGAAGGACCTCAGCCTGGACAGAAGCGCGACCAGCCCCGACATGGCATCACCCTCGACAAGCCTGGGCAGCAGCCGCCCGCAGGGACACCGCCTTGACCAGCACCCAGACCGGCTTCCCGGGACCGAGCCGCAGCTCGTCCACCGCGAGACTGGTCACGCGCGCCAGCACGGCCACTCCGCCCACGTCGACCGTCACCCGCCGCGAGTGCGGTGACTCGGCATCCACCGCCGTCACCGAACCCGCCAGCGCGTTGCGCACGCTCAGCCCCTGCGGCGGCTGCGTGGCGAGAATGACATCGCGCGCCAGCACCTGCAGCCTCACCGGCATGCCGGCGGCCAGGCCTCCGGCCGGCACGCGCAGCGTGCCTGTGCCGGCCGTGACGCTGGCCAGGCCGGTCGCGGCATCCACGGCCGTGACGACCGAATCGAGCACCGCACCCCCGGCGCCCTCGCCCGCCAGCCGCCCGAGCGCCGGGTGCAGCGCCATCTCCGCCAGCGAACCGGCGGCCACCACGCTGCCCTGCTCCATCAGCACCAGATGGGTGGCCAGCCGCAGCACCTCGTCGAACTGGTGGCTGACGTAGAGCATCGGCAGCCGCCAGTGGTCGCGCAGCCGCTCGAGGTAGGGCAGCACCTCCTCGCGACGCGCGGCGTCGAGCGAGGCGAGCGGTTCATCGAGCAGCAGCAGCCGCGGCTGCGCCAGCAGCGCACGGCCGATCGCCACGCGCTGGCGCTCGCCCCCCGAGAGCCCGCCGGGCCGGCGCGCCAGCAGCGACTCCAGGCCGAGCAGTGCCACCACGTCGTCGAAGCCGATGCGGGCAGCGCCCTGGCTGCGCCGCAGGCCGTACCCGAGGTTGCGCCGCACGTCGAGGTGCGGGAACAGGCGGGAATCCTGGAACACGTAGCCGAGCCGGCGCCGCTCGGCCGGAACATCCACGCCGATGGCGGCATCGAACAGCACCTCGCCGTCGAGGGCGATGCGCCCGGCATCGGGTCGCAGCAGGCCGGCGACCGCATTGACCACGCTGGTCTTGCCCGATCCGGAGGCGCCGAACAGCGCCACCAGCGCCGGCGCCGGCGCGGAGAACGCCGCCCGCAGCCCGAAGGCGCCGAGCTGCCGCCGGATGTCGACCTCGATCACTCAGGATCCCCGCAGCGCACGCATGCGGCGCGCCAGCAGCTCGGCGAGCGCCAGGCCGCTGAAGCCCAGCGCGAAGGACAGCGCCGCCAGCCGCGCGGCCACGGCCTCGCCACCGGGCATCTGCAGCGCGGTGTAGAGCGCCAGCGGCAGCGTGCGGGTCTCGCCCGGGATGTTGGAGACGAAGGTGATCACCGCGCCGAACTCGCCGAGGCTCGCGGCGAACGCCGTCACCGCGCCGGCCAGCACGCCCGGCAGCATCAGGGGCAGCGTCACGCTGCGGAAGCGGTCGAAGGGCCCGGCACCGAGCGTGCGCGCGGCGTCCTCGAGGCCTGGATCGATGTGTTCCAGCGAGATGCGGATGGCGCGCACCATCAGCGGGAAGGACATGACCGCGGTGGCCAGCGCCGCACCCGCGCGGCTGAAGACCAGCTGGATGCCGAAGGTCTCGAGCAGCCAGCCACCCATTGGCCCGCGGTTGCCGAACAGCACCAGCAACAGGTAGCCCACCGCCACCGGCGGCAGCACCAGCGGCAGGTGCACGAAGGCATCGAGCAGTGCGCGGCCGGCGAAACGCCCGCGGGTCAGCAGCCAGGCCACGAGGATCGCCAGCGGCAGGCTGAACAGCACGCTGCGGCTGGCGACGTCGAAGCTGAGCCAGAGCGCCTGCCACTCCATCTCGGTCAGCATGGATGCGGCCCGCCGCCCGGCAGGCTCAGCCGAGTGCCGCGTCGAGGTCGGCGATGAGGTCCCCGGCATCCTCGATGCCGATGGACAGCCGCACGAGATCGTCACGGATGCCGGCGGCATGCCGCTGCGCCGCCGGCATCGCCGAGTGGCTCATGGCGGCCGGGTAGCCGGCGAGGCTCTCCACGCCACCGAGGCTCTCCGCCAGGGTGAACAGCCGCAGCCCTGCGAGGAAGGCGCGGGCCGCGGCCTCGCCGCCCTCGATCTCGAAGGACATCATGCCGCCGAAGCCGCGCATCTGCCGCTGCGCCAGCGCGTGCTGGGGATGCTGCGGCAACCCGGGGTAATGCACCCGGCGCACGCGAGGATGGCCGGCGAGGAACGCGGCGACGGCCTGCGCGTTGGCACAGTGGCGTTCCATGCGCAGCGCCAGCGTCTTGATACCCCGCAACATCAGGTAGCTGTCGAAGGGCCCGGCCACCCCTCCGGCCACGCTGCGCAGGGCGTGCAGGCGCTGGCCCAGCTCCGGCGTGGCGGCGACGAGGAAGCCGCCGAGCACGTCGGAGTGGCCACCGATGTACTTGGTCGCCGAGTGCATGACGACATCGGCGCCGAATTCCAGCGGCCGCTGCAGCATCGGCGTCGCGAAGGTGTTGTCGACCACGGTCAGCACGCCGTGCCGGCGCGCCAGCGCGCAGGCGCCGGCGAGGTCCTGGATGCGCAGCAGCGGATTGCCGGGCGTCTCCAGCCAGAGCAGCCGGGTATCGGGGCGCATGGCCGCCTCGATGGCCTCGAGGTCGCAGCAATCCACGAACGACACGCGCAGCCCGGCGCTGCGCGGCCGGACCTCGCCGAGGATGCGGAAGGTGCCGCCATAGCCATCGTGCGGTGCGATGACATGGGCGCCGGCATCGAGCAGCTCGAGCACCGTGGCCGTGGCAGCCATGCCGGAGGCAAAGGCCAGCGCGCGCGCGCCGCCCTCGAGTTCCGCGAGGCAGCGTTCCAGCGCATCGCGCGTCGGGTTGCCGCTGCGCGTGTAGGCCCAGCCCTGGTGCTCGCCCACGGCGGCCTGCGCGAAGGTCACGCTGGTGTGGATCGGCGGCATGACGGCGCCGGTGGCCGGATCCCGCGTGGCACCCGCGTGGATGCACAGCGTGCCGGGTCCGGGCTTGCGGGCCGCGCCAGCGGAAGTCTTGTCGGAATGCCTGGCCATGTGACAATGCCGCAGCTGTCTCCCGGCGCACCATACCATCGGCACCCCGAAAATGAATCCGCCCGTTGCATCCACCGTCGAGGCCCTGCTCCGGGCCGGCGTGCGCCTGCTCGAAGGCTCCAGCGCGTCACCGCGCCTCGATACCGAGGTGCTGCTGGCCCAGGCCCTGGGCTGGGACCGCAGCCGCCTGTTCATGCACCGCGACCAGCTGGTGCCGCCAGCCATCGCCGCGCGCTTCCTCCGCGACATCGGCGCGCGCCAGTCGGGCCGTCCGCTGGCGCACATCAGCGGCCAGCGCGGCTTCTGGACCCTCGACCTCGCCGTGACCGCCGATGTGCTCGTGCCGCGACCGGAGACCGAACTGCTGGTCGAGCGCGCGCTGGCCCGGCTGCCCGCCGGCCAGCCGGCACGCGTGCTCGACCTCGGCACCGGCAGCGGCGCCGTCGCCCTGGCGATCGCCGTCGAACGGCCTCGGGCGCAGGTCCTCGCCACGGATCTCAGCGCAGCAGCGCTCGCGGTGGCGCGTGCCAATGCGCAGCGCATCGGCGCCGGCAACCTGCGGCTGGCCGAGGGCGACTGGTTCGCCGCAGCGAGTGGCGGACGCTTCGATGTCGTCGTCTCCAATCCGCCCTACATCGCCGACGCCGAGTGGGCCACGGTCGACGCCGGGCTCGCCTTCGAGCCGCGCTGTGCGCTGGCAGCCGGTGCGGATGGCCTCGATGCCTTGCGGATCATCATTGCCCGGGCGCCGGAGCATCTCGATGACGGCGGCTGGCTGCTCCTCGAGCATGGCGCGACGCAGGGCCCGGCAGTGCGTTCGCTGATGGAAGGCGCCGGATTCCACCGGCTGGCCACCGCGACCGACCTCGCCGGCCACCCGCGGGTGACCGAGGGGCAGCGGCGCGCCTGAGCAGGCATCGTGCGGCAAAGCCGTCGTTGGCGGCGATCGCTGCTAAAGTAGCCGCCCGCTCCCTGCCCACAGGCGATTCGCCATGCGCCCGATTGCCCTGCTGCTCCTCATTCTCCTGGCCACCCCGGCAGCCTTCGCCAGCGAATGCCGCAATGCACTGCGCCCGCTGCTGCTGAGCACCACGCCGGATCCAGGGGCCTTGCAGGCCGTGCGCGCCACCTGCCAGGCCGAGGCCGACGCCGGCGACGCCGTTGCCCTCTACGAGCTGGCGCTGTTCCACCTCGGCCTGAACGGTGAATGGCAGCCGCAGGAGGCGATCCCGCTGATCCGCGATGCCGCCACGGCCGGCGTGCCGGAAGCGCAGTACTGGCTCGCCTGGCAATATGAAGCGGGCCCGCTGCTGGAGCATGACCAGGCGCTGGCGCTGTCCTGGTACCAGCGCGCCGCCAACGCCAACCACCGCCTGGCCGTGGCGCGCCTGGCCAGCGCCTATGCGGGCGGCGAACTCGGGCTGGCCCGCGATCCGCTCAAGGCCGCCGAGTACAAGGCCCGGGAGGCGCAGTGCCTGCGCCGGCAGCAGGCGGCTGCCGGGAGCTGAGCCGGCCGCCTGGCACGGCCGTCAGGATGGCGGCGCGGGCGGCACAGCCGGCGCCCCGCGTCCCGCCGACATCCACAGCGAATTCGACAGCTTCTGCATCAGCTGCCCCTGGGTGCTGACGCCGAACTTGGCATAGATGCTCTTCAGGTGGCTGCGGATGGTATGCCGCGTGAGGGCCAGGCGTTCCGCCGCCGTCTCCACCGATCCGGCGCCATACAGCACCTCGCAGACCCGCGCTTCCGCCGGTGTCAGCTGGTAGAGCCAGGCGAGGCGTTCGACGGGCAGGACCCTCGGCACATCGACGTCATGGACCACCACCATGGCGCCCGCGCCCTCCGGCAGGATCGCGCGGTCGGCAGCGCTGCTGCAGGAGATCACCGACAGCACCAGCGGCGCCCTGCCACCCCGGCGCGGCACCCGGATCTCCTGCGGCAGCGGATCGGCTTCGCCGGCAGCAGCGGTCAGCGCCAGGCGCAGCGCATGCTCGAACTCGGTCTGCACGGTGACCGACTCGAACAGCAGCCGCCCGCCCTTGAGCATGACCTCCCCCTCGCGATCGAGGCTGGCCCGCGCCAGCGGATTGCAATGCAGGGCGTAGCCGCTGCGATCGAGTATCACCACCGACTGCCCGGACCGGTCGAAAGACGCCAGCGCCTGGCGACGGCCCGCATCGCCCAGCGCAATCCGTTCCTCCAGCTCCAGCATGACCTGCAGGAACGGCAGGAGATCGCGCATCAACGCCAGTTCGCCGTCGCCGAAATCCCGGTCCGGGCGCGTGACGCAGACGTTGGCAAAGCGCTGCGGCTGGTTCTGCAGCACCGCCAGCAGGGCGAACTTCATGCCCGCCTGCTCACCGATGCGCCGGTAGAGCGAGTTCAGGCGCAGCTCGCTGGCCGGAATCACATCCGTGGAGCGGAACACTGCGCCGGCTGGCCGTCGCAGCAATTCCCGCCAGATCAGGTCCTCGGCCAGGTCGCGTCGTGCCAGCTCCGGCAGGTATTCCAGCGCGATGCCGTGGGTCAGGAAGATGGAATCACGGGGGTGCACCCGGTCGAGCCGGATGCAGAGCCCCGCCTGCCCGCCGAGCAGGGGCACCAGCCGCGCGAGGACCCGCTGCCAGCCGTCGGCTCCCATTATTTCCCGGAAGAGCTCGGCCAGCACTTCGTCCGGCACGAGCAGAGGCTGCGGGGCAACGGGCGGCATGCGCGCCGATGCGGTACTGCCCGCCGCCAGCCCGGCTGCGGGGCCCGGGTCAGCTGGTGTGTCGGGCGCCATCACCAGGGGTCACCATGTGGAGCGAATCCGCCAGGCGATGCAGCAGCTGCGACTGGTTCTGGACCCCGAACTTGGAAAAGATGCGCTTGAGGTGGCTGCGCACCGTATGCGTGGAGAGACACAGCGAGGCAGCCGCCTCCTCGACACTCGTGCTGCGATGGATGGCAAGGCAGACCCGCATCTCGGCGGGGGTCAGCCCGTAGATGCGCTGCAGATGGGGCTGTGGCAACTCCTGCTCGGCCCCGACATCGAACAGCAGGACCAGGCAGCCCGCGCCGATCGGGAAAACGGCGTGGTCGGCGGCGCGTGCCAGGGGCACCATGCTCAGCACCAGCTGTCGCCCTGCATCCTGCCGTGGCACACGCAGCTGGCTGGGCACGAGGCGGGCCTCGGTGTCCGCCGTCGCCGCCACGATCCGGTGCAGCGCGCGCTCGAAGTCCGTCTGCGCCGCAAGGCTGTCGAACAGGAAGCGCCCTTGCCTGAGGGTGACCCCCGCGCCCTGTCCCAGGATCCGGGTCGCCGCGGCATTGACGTGGAGCGCGTAACCACTGCGGTCGAGTACGGCAATGGCCTGGCCTGCCACGTCGAAGCTCTGCAGCGCTTCGCGCCGGGCCGCATCGCCCAGCATCACCCGCTTGGCCAGGGCTGCCGCGGCCTGCAGGTGTGGCGTCAGGGCCTCGAGCAGGGCGACTTCGGCGTCGGTGAATCCACCGCCGTCGCCACCCCGGAGGAAGCCGAGGCCGGTGAAGACATCCGGACCCGATTCCAGAACGACATGGATGAAGTGCCCGAGGCCCTCGGGCACGGCGATCCGGGTGTACAGCTGCCCCCTGCGCTGCGGAGCCGCTGGCACGAGGTCGAATGTCCGCGACACCCTGCCGGCCGGCAGGCGGAGCGTCGCCTGCCAGATGCGATCCTCGCGCAGGTCCCGGTCAAGCAGCAAAGCGGTGGAGGCCGGCGAGAAGCCGATCATCTCGGCCATGGCGCTGCACGGGTGATTGCGGTCGAAGCCTGCCGCCATCGCCTTCTCGCAGCCGAACAGCGGCGCAAGCAGCGACAGGATCCGCACCCAGAAATCCGGCTGCAGGGTGGCAGCGTAGAGGCGCCGGTACAGTTCCGCGGGTACGGCCGATTTCGCGGGCAGGCACCCCGCCTCACCGGCCGGCTGGCGTTGCTGTCGCATCACGGTTCCCCTGCGAACGGTGATCGTTGCGCTGCCGGAAATTATGCCCCAGGGAATGCATGCGGCGACGCCTCGTACCTCACCCAAATGAGTGAGGCGAAAAGTCGCGGGCTGACGACCGAAATTCCCCCATGCGGGGGATGCGCCATCCGCAAAGCGGTGGCAGGCTCTCTCACGCTGAATCGCCGGCGATGCATCGCCGCCACCCAGGAGGCCAGCCAATACGGCGTTCCCCCCGGGGCTGGTATCCGGCGGCGGGAATCGCGGGTCCTTCAGGCAAAGGGTGTTAGCTGTTCGCCGGTGCCCGGCGGCGGCCGCTTCCCTGTAGCGCGGCCTGCCGCCGGCCACCGGCGCATTTTTTTGATTCAGGCCGCCTCCGCGTCGTAGCCCAGTGCCGCGGCCAGCCAGCGCTCCACGGTGGCCAGGCTGACGCCCTTGCGACGCGCGTAATCCACCGCCTGGTCGCGACCGATGCGGCCCACGCCGAAATACTTCGCTTCCGGGTGCGCCAGGTACCAGCCGCTCACCGATGCCGGCGGCATCATGGCGTAGCCCTCGGTCAGCACGATGCCGGCGTTGCGCTCCGCATCCAGCAGGCGCCAGAGCGTGGCCTTCTCCGTGTGGTCCGGGCATGCCGGATAGCCGGGGGCCGGCCGGATGCCGCGGTAGGACTCGGCGATCAGCCCGGCGCAGTCCAGCGACTCCTCCGGCGCGAAACCCCAGTGCTGCTTGCGCACCTGCTCGTGCAGGTACTCGGCACCGGCCTCGGCGAAGCGGTCCGCCAGCGCCTTGAGCAGGATGGCGCTGTAGTCGTCGTTGGCGCGCTGGAAGGCGGCGACACGCCGCTCGGCGCCGAGCCCCGCGGTGACGGCGAAGGCGCCGATGTAATCGCGGATGCCGGACTCCCGCGGGGCGACGTAGTCGGCCAGGCAAAGGTGCGCCTGGCCGTCCGGCTTGGCGCGCTGCTGGCGCAGCTGGTGCAGCATCGCCAGCGGCTGCGCCCGTGATTCGTCGGCGTAGACCGCGATGTCGTCATCGCCGACGGCGTTGGCGGGAAACAGGCCGATCACCGCACGCGAAGTGAGCCAGCCCTCCGCCAGCACGCGGTCGAGCATCTCGCGCACATCCCGCCACAGGCCGCTCGCCGCCTCGCCCACCACCGGATCGGTGAGGATCTGCGGGAACTTGCCGTGGAACTCCCAGGCATTGAAGAACGGCATCCAGTCGATGTACCGGGACAGCACCTGCAGGTCGAGGTCGAGCAGCTGCACCCCGAGGCGCGCCGGCACCGGCGGCGTGCCGAAATCCACCCGCGCCTTGTTGCGCCGCGCATCGGCCAGGCCGATCTGCGGAGCCTGCCGGTCCTTGTGGGCGTGGCGCTGGCGCCGCAGGCGGCTGTCGTCCTTGGTTTCCGTGGTGAAGCGCTCGCGCTCGCCGGGCGTGATGAGCTTCTGCGCCACGCCCACGGCGCGCGAGGCGTCCTTCACGTAGATCACCGCGCCGTCGTATTCCGGGTCGATCTTCACCGAGGTATGGGCCGGCGACGTGGTGGCGCCGCCGATCAGCAGCGGTGTGGTGAACTTCTGGCGCTTCATCTCCCGGGCCACGTGCACCATCTCGTCCAGCGAGGGCGTGATCAGGCCGGAGAGCCCGATGATGTCGGCCTGCTGCTCGCGCGCCACCTGCAGGATCTTCTCGCCGGGCACCATGACGCCGAGGTCGATGACCTCGAAGTTGTTGCACTGGAGCACGACGCCGACGATGTTCTTGCCGATGTCGTGCACGTCGCCCTTGACGGTGGCGACGACGATGCGGCCGAGCTTGCGCACGCCGCCGGACTGCCCCTGCTCGATGAACGGCACGAGGTGGGCGACCGCGCGCTTCATCACGCGGGCGGACTTCACCACCTGCGGCAGGAACATCTTGCCGGCGCCGAACAGGTCGCCGACGATGTTCATGCCGTCCATCAGCGGCCCCTCGATCACGTCGAGGGGCTTCGCGGCCTGCAGGCGCGCCTCCTCGGTGTCGGCGATGATGAACTCGTCGATGCCCTTCACCAGCGCGTGGGACAGGCGCTTCGATACCGGCCATTCGCGCCAGGCGTTGTCCGTGGCCGCGGCACGGGCGGCATCGCCGTCACGATAGCGCCCGGCCATGTCGAGCAGCCTCTCGGTAGCGTCGGCGCGCCGGTTGAGGATCACGTCCTCCACCGCCTCGCGCAGCTCCGCCGGGATGTCCTCGTAGATGGCGAGCTGGCCCGCGTTGACGATCCCCATGTCCATGCCCGCCTGGATGGCGTGGTAGAGGAACACCGAATGCATGGCCTCGCGGACACGGTTGTTGCCGCGGAAGGAGAAGGAGACGTTGGACACGCCACCACTGACGCGCACGCCCGGCAGGCGCTGCTTGATGAGCCGCGTCGCCTCGATGAAGTCCAGGCCGTAGCGGGCGTGCTCCTCGATGCCGGTCGCCACCGCGAAGATGTTCGGGTCGAAGATGATGTCCTCCGGCGCGAAGCCGGCCTGCTCGCGCAGCACCGCGTAGGAGCGCTCGCAGATCGCCACCCGGCGCTCCACGGTGTCCGCCTGCCCGTTCTCGTCGAAGGCCATGACCACCGCCGCCGCGCCGTGGCGGCGGATCTCGCGCGCCTGGCGCAGGAACGCCTCCTCGCCCTCCTTGAGGCTGATGGAATTGACGATGGCCTTGCCCTGCACGCACTTGAGCCCGGCCTCGATCACCTCCCAGCGCGAGGAGTCGATCATCACCGGGACGCGTGCGATGTCCGGCTCGCCCGCCACCAGCTTGAGGAAGCGGTCCATGGCGGCCACCGAGTCCAGCATGCCCTCGTCCATGTTGACGTCGATGACCTGGGCGCCGTTCTCCACCTGCTGCAGGGCCACGGCCAGCGCGCCCGCGTAGTCGTCCGCGGCGATGAGCCGGCGGAATTGCGCCGAACCGGTGACGTTGGTGCGTTCGCCGACGTTGACGAACAGCGAGCCGGGGCCGATGTTCAGCGGCTCGAGGCCCGCCAGCCGCAGCTTCGGCTCGAGTTTCGGCACGGCACGCGGCGGGCAGCCGGCCACCGCCTCGCAGATGGCGCGGATGTGCGCCGGCGTGGTGCCGCAGCAGCCACCCACCATGTTGAGGAAACCGGCCCGGGCGAAATCCCCGAGGATGCGCGCCATGTGCTCCGGCGTGTCGTCGTACTGGCCGAACTCGTTGGGAAGGCCGGCGTTGGGATGCACGCTGACCCCGGTATCGGCCACCCGCGAGAGCTCGCTGATGTAGGGGCGCAGGTCCTCGGCGCCGAGCGCGCAGTTCAGGCCCATCATGAACGGGCGCACATGGCGCACCGAGTTCCAGAACGCCTCGGTGGTCTGGCCGGAGAGCGTGCGCCCGGAAGCATCGGTGATGGTCCCCGACACCATGACCGGAACCGGTTCGGCGAGATCATCGGCGAGCTTCGCCACGGCGTAGAGCGCGGCACGGGCGTTGAGGGTATCGAACACCGTTTCCACGAGGATGAAGTCGGCGCCGCCCTCGAGCAGCTTGCGCGCTGCGATGCTGTAGGTCGCCACCAGCTCGTCGAAGCTGATGTTCCGGAAGCCGGGGTCGTTGACATCCGGCGACAGCGAGGCCGTGCGGTTGGTGGGGCCGAGCACGCCGGCGACGAATCGCGGCCTGCCAGTGCGCGCGGCCACCTCGTCGGCTGCCTCGCGCGCCACCCGCGCGGCCGCCAGGTTCAGTTCGGCCACCAGCTCCTGCAGGCCGTAGTCGCCCTGCGACGGCGCGGTGGAGTTGAAGCTGTTGGTCTCGATGACGTCCGCGCCCGCCTCGAGGAACTCGCGGTGGATGGCACCGATGACCTCGGGTCGCGTGATCGACAGCAGGTCGTGGTTGCCCTTCAGGTCCTGCGACCAGTCGCCGAAGCGCGTGCCGCGGTAATCGGCCTCGGTCAGGCCGCGCCCCTGGAGCACCGTGCCCATGGCGCCATCGAGCACCACGATGCGCTGCGCGAGCAGTGCCTGCAGCCGGGCGAACCGCTGCTGACGTCCCGTGTCATCGCCGGTCATGCGCCTGCCTCCGCGGCCCGAGGCCGCAAGCCCAGCGCGTAGCAGATGGCATAGGTCAGCTCCGCGCGGTTCAGTGTGTAGAAATGGAATTCATCGACACCGTGGCGGCGCAGGCGGCCGACCAGCTCGATGGCGACGCTGGCGGCGATCATCTGCCGCGTCTCCGGATCCTCGTCGAGGCCCTCGAAGCGCTGGTGCAGCCAGCCCGGCACCGGCGTGCCGCAGCGGGCGGCGAAGCCCAGCAGCTGCGAGAACTTCGCGATCGGCAACAGGCCGGGCACCAGCGGGCCGCGGATGCCGGCCCGGTCACAGTCATCGCGAAAGCGCAGGAAACGATCGACGTCGAAGAAGAACTGCGTGATGGCGCGGCTGGCGCCGGCATCGAACTTGCGCTTCAGGTTGTCGAGATCGAACGCCGCGCTCGGCGCTTCCGGGTGCACGTCCGGGTAGGCGGCCACGGAGATGTCGAAGTCGGCGAACTGCCGCAGCCCCGCGACCAGGTCTGCCGCATAGGCATAGCCGCCGGGATGGGGCCGGTAGCGCGACTCGCCGCTGGGCGGGTCACCCCGCAGCGCGACGATGTGGCGGATGCCGTCGTCGTGATAGCCGCGCACCACCTCGAGCACTTCCTCGCGGCTGGCTCCCACGCAGGTGAGGTGCGGCGCGCAGGTCAGGCCGGTCTCGCGCAGGATGCGGCGCACGATGTTGTGGGTGCGGTCGCGCGTCGAGCCATCGGCGCCATAGGTCACCGAAACGAATCGCGGCTGCAGCGGAGCCAGCCGCTCCACGGCCTGCCACAGGCTGGCCTCCATCGCGGCGCTCTTCGGCGGGAAGAACTCGAACGAAACCTGCACCGGAGCTGGCGCAGCGCTGGCGGCTTCGACTTCAGGCATGGGTACCCGTCCCCCTCGGCGCAGCGGCCGCAACCGCCGTGACCAATGCAAAGCTGGGGCTGCCCGCGGGCAGCCAGGCCGGGTTGCCGGGCCGCAGGCCCGCCCCGCGCAACAGCACCGCCAGCTGGTTCTCGAACAGGCCGCGGGATGCGCCATGGCTGCCCGGCAGGCGCAGCGCCGCCGGCAGGATGCGGTCGAAGAGCAGCAGTCGCCCCGATGGGCGCAGCACCCGCGCCGCCTCCGCAAGGGCCTGGGCCGGCTGCGCACTGAGCGACAGCACCTCGTCGAGCACCACCAGGTCGAAGGCCAGGTCCGGGAACGGCAGCGCGTGCATGTCGCCGGCGCGAATGGTGCAGTGGGCATGGCCGGCCTGCTGCAGGCGCGAGCGCGCCAGCACGCGCATGCCGCGAGCGATGTCGAGCCCCACGGCGCTGCGCGCGCGTGGCGCCAGCAGGCCGAGCAGCATGCCGGCGCCGACACCCACGTCGAGCACGTCGCCCACGCCCTGCCCGCCGAGCGCGTCATCGAGCGCCTGCCCCAGGATCACCGGGTCGGGCCGTCCAGCGGCCGGCTCCGCCCACAGGCGGGGCCCTGTCGGCGCGGTGATGGCGTAGCGCTCACGCTTGTGGCGGATATCGACCATCCGCGCCTGGTCTTCGGCAAGGGTGGCATCGGCGCTGCGGGCCAGGGCGACGATGCGCTCCAGCAGTTCGGCCGCCGGCGCGGCAGGGTCCGAGCGGTAATACACCCACTGGCCATCGCGGAAGCAGCTGACCAGGCGGGCCTCGTTGAGCACGCGCAGGTGCCGGGAGACACGGGGCTGGCTCTGCCCGAGCACCTGCACCAGTTCGCCGACGGTGGCCTCGCCGCTCGCCAGCAGGGCCAGCAGGCGCAGGCGCGTCGGATCGGCGCTGGCCTTGAGGAAACCCAGTGCGGCATCGAGAGTCATGCGCGAATAATAAAGAAAACTTTATATGTTTGCCGGTGAATGTTTCCGGTCAGAGAGCAATTGACAGCCCATGCGTGCCATGACGGACGCACCGCCCAATCCGTGTGAGCAACGCCAAATGCCACGAACCGTGGCGAATGTGGGTCTATCTGTTGGAAATCGACGAAAAAAAGCGCCGTAGCGCTTCCGGGGGCCCCGATCTGCGCGCGAAGCGCCGTAGCGCGTCAGTGAACCTCGGTCTGCGCGCCCGGCATCGTTTCTTTCTTCAGGATGTTGATGACGGCCGCGCGCGTGGCGGGATCGGTGATGGGGCCGATGGAAATGGCCATGGAGGTCCCGGGCAGAAACCCGTCGGGGTCCGCAAGGAAGGCATCGAGGGTGCTGTCATCCCAGACGAGCCCGTTGCGGCCGGCATCGGCCATGGCCCGGGAATAATGAAAATTGGGAACCGTGCCGGCCCGCTGCCCGAAGATGGCGTACAGGTTCGGCCCGGCGAGATGCTTCGCGTTCCTGTCGACGGTGTGGCAGAAGCGGCACCACTTGTAGGTTTCCGCCTTCACCTGGCGCTCGAATGGCGTTTCCGGCGTCACCGTGACCTGCACCACCGGCGCCGCGTGCGAGGTCACGCCTCCGGGCGCCGCCACCATCACGCCGACCGGCCAGGGCGTGACGCGGAATGCGGCATACGGGGCATATGCCCCCAGCCCCAGCAGAACCAGCACGCTGCCAACGGCAACGACCCGGACCAGCAGGCTGGCCGGGGCACTGGCGACGATGCGCATGCGCCGGCGCGCACGCAGCCACGCGCCCAGGGCAAACACCAGCGCGCTCGCCACCAGGAAGCCGCCCACCGCCGGCACCGCGTTGCCCGGCTCC
Organism: Gammaproteobacteria bacterium; assembly: GCA_015709695.1. Lineage (NCBI taxonomy): Bacteria > Pseudomonadati > Pseudomonadota > Gammaproteobacteria > Gammaproteobacteria bacterium. The sequence goes on from CP054183.1 coordinate 2,147,580, forward strand.
CTGAAGGTGCTCATGGCATAGAGATTGAGGCACATGGCCGCCCAGGCCTGCAGGCCGATGCCGGGCGGCCAGGCGCGCAGCTGGCCCACGCCCCGGCGCAGCCAGAACCAGGCGCTGGAGCAGACCGTGGCGATGGTCAGCAGCAGGACGCCGAAGTTGAGCGCGGAGTGGAAATAGCCGGTGAACATCCAGCCGGCACGGTTCTCGCCGATCACCGCCGGCAGGTCGAGGAACGGGCCGACATGCACCGTCAGGCCCTCGGTCCAGGCCTGACCGATGCCGAAGAGGGGAATCACCAGCAGCAGCGCATACAGCGAGAATGCGAGGGTGCGGGCCCAGGCCTGGCCCGCTGCCGTCATGCCCGCGGCAGGTGCCGCCGGCTGTTCGCGCAGCCAGCGCCAGATCCGCAGCACCAGCAGCACGAACAGCGTGATGCCGACCAGGTAGTGCCAGCCCCGGAACTGCTCGCGCAGCAGCGAGGTCTTCTCGATGCGCGGCATGCGTACCGTCAGGGTCACCTGAACGGTGTACAGGACCATGATCAGCCAGCCGAGGATGACGCTGGCACGGCTGTAGCCCGGACGCTGGAATCCATCCCGCATGACGCACCTGCCTCTGGCTGCCTTACCCCGCGCCGCCCTCCCGGCAGCGCGGCCCGCGGCGCCGGCCACGGCCGGAGCCGGGCGCCGTCACGAAGCGAGCTTGCGGCGCAACAGCTCGTTCACCTGCGCCGGATTGCCCTTGCCGGCCGTGAGCTTCATGACCTGCCCGACGAAGAACCCGAACAGCTTGTCCTTGCCGGCGCGATACTCCGCCACCTGGCCCGGATTGGCGGCAATCACCTGGTCGATCACCTGCTCGAGGGCGCCGGCATCGGTGATCTGGCGCAGACCCTTGCGGGCGATGATCTGGTCGGCATCGCCTTCCCCGGCCCACATGCCTTCGAACACCTCCTTGGCGATCTTGCCCGAGATGGTGTGGTCGGCGATACGGGCGAGCAGGCCCGCCAGCGCCGCCGGGCCGACCCGGGCCACCTCGATGCCGAGGCCATCGCGGTTGAGCGCCGCGGCCAGTTCGCCATTCACCCAGGTGGCGGCGAGACGCGCCTGGCCGGCACCGGCTGCCGCGAGCACCGCTTCGAAGTAATCCGCCACCTCGCGGCTGGCGGTCAGCAGCGCGGCTTCCGTGGCGCCGAGGCCGCACTCGGTGACCAGGCGCTGCGCCCGTGCGTCGGGCAACTCGGGCATCGAAGCGCGCACTTCCTCGACCAGCGCCTCGCCGATCTCCAGCGGCAGCAGGTCCGGGTCGGGGAAGTAGCGATAGTCGTTGGCCTCTTCCTTGCTGCGCATCGGGCGGGTCTCGTCCCGGTCGGGATCGTACAGCCGCGTTTCCTGCACGACGCGCCCACCCTCATCCAGCACCCCGGCCTGCCGGTCGATCTCGAAGAGGATGGCACGCTCGAGGAAGCGGAAGCTGTTGAGGTTCTTGATCTCGGTGCGGGTGCCGAGGCTGGTGCTGCCCGCCGGGCGCAGCGAGACGTTGGCATCGCAGCGGAAGGAGCCCTCCTGCATGTTGCCATCGCAGATGCCGATCCAGCGCACCAGCTGGTGGATCCTGCGCATGTAGGCGGCTGCCTCCTTCGCCGAACGCATGTCCGGCTCGGAGACGATTTCCAGCAGCGGCGTGCCGGCGCGATTGAGGTCGATACCCGAGAGGCCGTGGAAGTTCTCGTGCAGGGACTTGCCGGCGTCCTCTTCCAGATGGGCGCGCGTCAGGCGCACCGTCTTGCCGCCGCCATCCTCCAGCTCGATGCGCACGCTGCCGCCCTGCACCACCGGCAGCTCGTACTGGCTGATCTGGTAGCCCTTGGGCAGGTCGGGGTAGAAGTAGTTCTTGCGGGCGAAGACCGAGCGGCTGGCGATGCGGGCGCCGATGGCCAGGCCGAAGCGCACGGCAAGGCGCACGGCCTCGGCATTGAGCACCGGCAGCACGCCGGGATAGCCGAGGTCCACCAGGCAGGCCTGGGTATTGGGCGCGGCGCCATAGGCGGTGGCTGCGCCGGAGAAGATCTTCGAGCGCGTGGCGAGCTGCGCATGGATCTCCAGCCCGATGACGGGTTCCCAGCCGCCGCTCACTGCGCTGCTCCCGTCGGCGGATCCGCCGGCCGCCGGCGATGCCAGTCGGTGGCGCACTGGTACTGGTGGGCGACATTCAGCACGGCAGCCTCGCCGAAGGCCGGCCCGATGAGCTGCAACCCCACCGGCAGGCCACCGGAGAAGCCGCAGGGCACCGAGATGCCCGGCACGCCCGCCAGGTTGACGGCGATGGTGTAGATGTCGTTCAGGTACATCTGCACCGGGTCGCTGGTCTTCTCGCCCAGGCGGAATGCCGGCGTCGGCGTGGTGGGACCGGCGATGACATCCACCCTGTCGAAGGCGCGGCGCAGGTCCCCGGCGATGAGCTTGCGCACCTTCTGCGCCTGCAGGTAGTAGGCGTCGTAGTAGCCGGAGGACAGCACGTAGGTGCCGGTCATGATGCGGCGGCGGACCTCGGCGCCGAAGCCCTCCTGGCGCGAGCGCTTGTACATTTCCTCGATCGATCCGGCAGCTTCGGCCCGGTGGCCGAAGCGCACGCCGTCGAAGCGCGCCAGGTTGGAGGAGGCTTCGGCCGGCGCCACGATGTAGTAGGTCGGCACCGACAGGCCGAGGTTCGGCAGCGAGACCTCGACGATCTGCGCGCCGAGCTGGCGCAGCACCTCGAGGGCCTCGCGCACCCGGGCGGCGCAGCCGGCATCCAGCCCGGCGTCGAAGAATTCCGGCGGCACGCCGATGCGCCGGCCCGCGAGCGGACGATCCAGCATCTGCGAATACGCCGGCACGGGCAGGTCGGCACTGGTCGAATCGCGCGGGTCGAAGCCCGCCATGGCCTCGACCAGCAGCGCCGCGTCCTCGGCGCTGCGTGCCAGGATGCCCGCCTGATCCAGGCTCGAGGCAAAGGCGATCATCCCGTAGCGCGACACCCGGCCATAGCTCGGCTTGAAGCCGGTGATGCCGGCGAGGGCTGCCGGCTGGCGGATGGAACCACCGGTGTCGGTGCCCGTGGCGGCCGGCACCAGCCCCGCCGCCACCGCCGCCGCCGACCCCCCCGAGGAGCCGCCCGGCGAGCGCTGCAGGTCCCAGGGATTGCGCACCGGCCCGAAGAAACTGGTTTCGTTGGACGACCCCATGGCGAATTCGTCCATGTTGGTCTTGCCGACGCAGACCACCCCCGCGGCGGCCAGCCGTTCCACCACCGTCGCGTCGTAGGGCGGGATGAAGTCCGCCAGCATCTTCGAGGCGCAGGTGGTGGCAACCCCGCGGGTGCAGAAGATGTCCTTGTGGGCAATGGGCACGCCGGTGAGGGGCCCGCCCTCGCCCCGCGCCAGGCGGGCGTCGGCGGCATCGGCCGCCGCCAGGGCCTGGTCGGGGTTGACCGTGATGAAGGCGTTCAGCGCGCCGTCGAGGCGCGCAATGCGCTCCAGGCTGGCCTCGACCAGTTCGCGGCTGCTGGTGCTGCGGTCCCGGAGCGCGCGCGACAGCGCGGCGATGCTGCGATCATCCCCCTGCAAGGCCACGGCCTCAGTCGATGACCCGGGGCACGAGGTACAGTCCGGCCTCGGCGCGCGGCGCATTCTGCTGGCAGAGCTCGCGGCAGTCCGCCTCGGTGACCACATCGGGACGCAGCCGCTGCGCCATGTCGAGGGGATGGGCCATGGGCTCGACGCCCTTCGTGTCCACCTGCCTGAGCTGGTCCACCAGGCCGAGGATGCGCGACAGCTTGTCGGCGCAGTCGGCCACCTCGTCCTCGCCCGGGGCAAGGCGCGCCAGGTGCGCAATGTGACGCACGTCCTCTTTGCTCAGCGACACGGGAAAGAGCCTTCGGATCAGCTGCTTAGGGAAGCGCGCATGATACACCCGCAGTTGTGGAAATGCCCCCTCGTTGCTAGAGTACCGCGCAATCCGGTTTTGGGTTGCCGGATCCTTCCTGCCTGTTGTCTGGCATCGACTGGGTTGTGCGCATGCTGAAGAAGCTCCTCGGCTACTTCTCGAACGATTTGTCCATCGACCTCGGGACGGCCAACACGCTCATCTACGTGCGCGGCCAGGGCATCGTCCTCGACGAACCCTCGGTGGTCGCCATCCGCGATGAACCAGGCCGCGGCGGCAAGACGGTGGAAGCCGTCGGCACCGAAGCCAAGAACATGCTCGGGCGCACGCCCGGCAACATCACGGCGATCCGCCCGCTGAAGGACGGCGTCATCGCCGACTTCACCATCACCGAGAAGATGCTCCAGCACTTCATCCGCAAGGCGCATCCCGGCCGCTACTTCCGGCCGAGCCCGCGGGTGCTGATCTGCGTGCCCTACGGCTCCACCCAGGTGGAGCGGCGCGCCATCCGCGAATCCGCCGAGGGCGCCGGCGCGCGCAAGGTATTCCTCATCGAGGAACCGATGGCGGCGGCGATCGGCGCCGGCATGCCGGTGCACGAGGCCCGCGGCACCATGGTGCTCGACATCGGCGGCGGCACCGCCGAGGTGGCGGTGATCTCGCTCAACGGCATCGTCTACGCCTCCTCGGTGCGCATCGGCGGCGACCGCTTCGACGACGCCATCATCAACTACGTGCGGCGCAACTACGGCATCCTCATCGGCGAAGCCACCGCGGAGCGCATCAAGAAGGAAATCGGCTCCGCCTACCCCGGGGACGAGGTCCACGAGATCTCCGTCAAGGGCCGCAACCTCTCCGAAGGCGTGCCCCGCAGCTTCAGCCTCAACAGCAACGAGATCCTCGAGGCCCTGCAGGAGCCGCTGCAGGGCATCGTCGGCGCCGTGAAGGGCGCCCTGGAGCAGACGCCGCCGGAACTCGGCGCCGATGTCGCCGAGCGCGGCATCGTCCTCACCGGAGGCGGCGCACTGCTGCGCAACATCGACAAGCTCCTCATGGAAGAGACCGGCCTGCCCGTTGTCGTGTCCGAGGATCCCCTCACCTGCGTGGCGCGGGGCGGCGGCCGTGTACTGGAACTGATGGACGAACAGGGCCCCGGCGTCTTCAGCCTCGACTGAGCGAAGACCGGGGGAGTTCGACGAAAAGCCTGCCCATCCCTGCCCGGAGGAAGAGACCAGTAGACTGTCCCCCGGGCTTCCCCGCCCCCGCGGTTCCCTGAAGCATGGCGCTCTCGACACCCGACAGCGAGCCACGACTGTTTTCCGGGCCTGCCCCGGGGCTGAGGCTTGTCGTGCTGGTGGCGCTCGCCATCGTGCTCATGGTGTTCGACCACCGCGACCAGCACCTGGCGCGCATCCGCGGCTACCTCGCCGCCGCGCTGTACCCCTTGCAGGAGGCCGTGGATGCGCCATCGGCTGCCAGCCGCTGGATGAGCGACAACCTCGCGGCGCGCGAGCGGCTGATCGAGGAGAACGCCGGGCTGAAGCGCGAGCTGCTGCTCGAGCGCGGGCACCTGCAGCGCATGGCCGCGCTGGAGGCGGAGAACGCCCGCATGCGCGCCCTGCTCGACTCCACCGCCAAGGTCGGCGACAAGGCGCTGATCGCCGAGATCCTCTCCGTGGACATGGATCGCCTGCGCCATCGGGTGGTGCTCAACCGCGGCAGCCGCGATGGCGTGTTCGTCGGCCAGGCGCTCATCGATGCCCGGGGTGTCGTCGGCCAGGTCACCCGGGACCGCGGCAGCAGCAGCGAGGCGCTGCTCATCACCGACCCTGACCACGCCGTGCCGGTGGAGATCGTGCGCAACGGCCTGCGCAGCATCGCGCTCGGTACCGGCGACCTCGAACGCCTCTCCCTGCCCTTCCTGGCGCGCAATTCCGACGTCAAGGCCGGCGACCTGCTGGTCACTTCAGGCCTCGGCGGCAGCTTTCCGGCAGGCTATCCGGTCGCCACGGTGCAGGAAGTTCGCGGCGACAGCGGCGAGCCCTTCCTGGTGGTGACTGCGCGACCGGCTGCCGCGCTCGACCGCATCCGCGAGGTCCTGCTGGTGCAGCCACCGCCGGCCGAGGTGGCGGCACCGCCCGAGGACAGCCCGCTGCCCCCGCCGCCGCCGGCGGCGACCCGCACCGGCAAGCCGGCGCCCGCGAAGCCCCCGGCAGCGGCGCCTGCTGCGGTGCCGGCTGCGACCCCGGCGCCTGCTGCGACCCCGGCGCCGGCCGCCACACCGGCGGCACCCGTCGCACCAGCCGCGCCCGCGGCGGAACGCGCAGAATGAGCCGCAACCGCACCAGCCCGTTGATGCTCTGGGTGACGCTGCTCGGCGCCCTGGCGCTGGCGGTCTTTCCCCTGCCGGAGGCCGTCGAGCCCTTCCGCCCACCGTTCCTGACCATGGCGATCATCTACTGGACCATGATGTGGCCGCGCCTCTGCGGGCTGCTCACTGCCTTCATCGCCGGCCTGCTGCTCGATGTCCTCTACGGCAGCCTGCTCGGCCAGCACGCCCTCGCGCTGGTGGTGGTGTCCTTCCTGACGCTGCGTTTCCACCTGCAGATCCGCAATTTCCCGCTGTGGCAGCTGACCGCCTCGGCGACGCTGCTGCTGGCGATCGACACCTTCTTCGTGTTCTGGTCGGACGGCATCGCCGGCGATCCCACCGGCGGCCCGGCACGCTGGATCACGGTCGCGGCGGGCACCGTGGCCTGGGTGCCGGTCATGGCGCTGCTCGACAGGCTGCGGCTGCGCTCCGAGAACCGCAGCAAGCGCTTCGCCTGAGGCAGGCCCGGCAGTCATGGCACAGGGCGCACGCATCAAGGACCACTGGGCCGAGCAACGCCTGTTCCTGGCGAGGCTGGTGTTCGCGCTGGGCTTCATCATCGTGCTGGCGGTGATCGTCGTCAGCCGGCTGGTGCAGCTGCAGGTGATGCAGTACGACTACTACTCCGCCCAGTCGCAGGGCAACCGCATCCGCGTCCAGCCCGTGCCGCCGACCCGCGGGCTGATCCTCGACCGCAACGGCCGGGTGCTGGCCGAGAACCAGGCGAGCTTCGACCTGGTGCTCACGCCGGAACAGGTACCGGACCTGGAGGCGACGCTGAGCTACCTGGTGGCCACCGGGCTGGTCGAGGCGGACGACCTCGGCGACATCCGCGAGGAGATCGCCGCCCACCGCCGCTACGAGGCCGTCGGCATCCGCGACCACCTCAGCGAGCTGGAGGTGGCGCGCTTTGCCCTGAACCGCCCCTACCTGCAGGGCGTGGACATCCGTGGCCGGCTGTCGCGCAGCTACCCCTACGGCGGCGCGCTGGCCCACGCCCTGGGCTATGTCGGCGGCCTCAACGCCGCGGACCTCAAGGAAGTCGACCCGGTCGCCTATGCCGGCACCGCGCAGATCGGCAAGGTCTCGGTGGAGCGCGCCTTCGAGGCGGCGCTGCACGGCGCGCCGGGGCAGGAGCAGGTGCTGGTCAATGCACGGGGACGCAGCCTGCAGACGCTGGACCGGACCGGTGCCCGGCCGGGGGACGACGTGGTGCTGGCGCTCGACCTCGATGCGCAGCTGGCGGCCTACGAGGGGCTCACCGGGCGGCGCGGCGCGGTGGTCGCCATCGACCCGAAGAACGGCGAGGTCATCGCCTTCGTCAGCACGCCGGCCTTCGACCCGAACCTGATCAGCGCCGGCCTGTCGCGCAAGGCCTATAACGCGCTGCAGGAGGACATCGACAAGCCGCTGTTCAACCGCGCCCTGCGCGGCACCTACCCGCCCGGCTCCACGGTGAAGCCGATCGTGGCGCTGGCCGCCCTCCACAATGGCACCCTCAAGCCGACCGACCACGTCTACTGCGGCGGCGCCTACTCCCTGCCCGGCAGCAGCCACCGCTACCGCGACTGGAAGCCCGAGGGACATGGCGCCGTGGACCTGCAGGCCGGCATCGAGCAATCCTGCGACGTCTACTTCTACCAGGTGGCGCGCGAGCTGGGCATAGACCGCCTGAGCAGCTTCATGAAGGACTTCGGCCTCGGCGCCACCACGGGCATCGACATGCCCGGCGAGAAGGGAGGGCTGGTGCCGTCTCCGGAGTGGAAGCGCAGCGCCTTCAAGCGCGCGGCCTACCAGGTCTGGTTCCCCGGCGAGACCCTGATCACCGGCATCGGCCAGGGCTACACGCTGGTGACACCGGTGCAGCTGGCGCATGCCACGGCGACGATTGCCGCCCGGGGCCAGCGCTTCCGCCCCACCATGCTGCTGGCCACCCGCGATCCGCTCAGCGGCCGCACGCAGCCCGCCACGCCCATCGCCCTGCCGGCGGTGGATGCGGTGAAGCCCGCTGACTGGGATGCCATCATCGCCGGCATGCACGGCGTGCTGCAGGGCGCGCGGGGCACGGCCCGCGCCGCGGGCATGGCCGTGCCGTTCCAGGTGGCGGGCAAGAGCGGCACCGCCCAGGTGTTCACCGTCGCGCAATCACAGAAGTACAAGGCCATGGACGTGGCCGAGCGCATGCGCGACCACGCGCTGTTCGTCGCCTTCGGCCCGCTGGAGGACCCGCGGATCGCGGTGGCCGTCGTCGTGGAAAACGGGGAGAGCGGCAGCAAGGTGGCCGCGCCCATCGCCCTGAAGGTGATGGAAGCCTACCTGCGGATGGGGCCCCCGGGGGCATGAGCCGCCAGCGCGACAGCGAGCGCAACTCGCGCCTCGGCGCCTTCGGGCGCGTGCTGCGCTGGGCACACATGGACCCGCCGCTGCTCTCCGGCATCATCGCCATCCTGCTGTTCGCCACCTTCGTGCTCTTCAGCGCCTCCGGGCAGAGCTGGGGCATGATGCAGGCGCATGCCGGCAAGGTGGCGGTGGCCATGGTGGCGATGCTGGTGGCCGCGCGCATCGACCCGGTATGGCTGCGACGCGGTGCGCCCTGGCTGTACCTCGCGGGCCTCGGGCTGCTGGTGCTGGTGCTCGCCACCGGCGACATCGCCAAGGGCGGGCAGCGCTGGCTGGACTTCGGCCTGCGCTTCCAGCCCTCCGAGGTGATGAAGCTCGCCGTGCCGCTGACCCTGGCGCGGCTGTTCCATGACCGGCCGCTGCCGCCATCGATCCTGCTGGTCGCCGGCAGCCTCGCCATCGTGCTGCTGCCCACCGTGCTGATCGCCGTGCAGCCGGATCTCGGCACCGCCGTGCTGATCGTGCTCACCGGTGCCATCGCCATCTTCCTCGCCGGCCTCGGCTGGCGCTACATCCTCGGCGCGCTCACCTTGGCCGCGGCCTCCCTGCCGGCGCTCTGGTACGTGATGCACGACTACCAGAGGAACCGCGTGCTGACGCTGCTCGACCCGGACAGCGACCCGCTCGGCGCCGGCTACCACATCATCCAGTCGAAGATCGCCATAGGCTCCGGCGGTTTCTTCGGCAAGGGCTGGCTCAATGGCAGCCAGGGCCAGCTGGAGTTCCTGCCCGAACGCTCCACCGACTTCATCTTCGCGGTGATCGGCGAGGAATGGGGGCTGATGGGTGCGCTGGCCCTGATGGCGGTCTACCTCTTCGTGGTGGGCCGCGGCCTGTACATCGCCGCCACGGCCCCGGACACCTTCACGCGCATCCTCGCCGGCAGCCTCTCCATCACGTTCTTCTTCTACGTGTTCGTCAACTCCGCCATGGTCACCGGGCTGCTGCCCGTGGTGGGCGTTCCGCTGCCGCTGGTCAGCGCCGGCGGCACCTCCATGGTCACGCTGCTGGCCGGCTTCGGCATCCTCATGTCGATCCAGACGCATCGCAAACTCGGCGACGCGGTCCGGCGCTGATCAGGCAGAATACGCGCATGCCGCGCCTCCGGATCATCGCTGCCCTCGCCCTGCTGCTGGCCGCGCCCGCCAGCCACGCCATCGACACCAGCCGCGGCGACGTGCAGGCCTACGTCAATGGCCTGGTCCGCGAGCAGGGCCTCGACGCCGACTACCTGCTGGCGATGCTGGAGGATGCGCGCTCGCAGCCGGCCATCCTCGAGGCCATGGCGAAGCCCGCGGAGCGCACCAAGACATGGGCCGAGTATCGCGCGATCTTCATGACGCCGGAGCGCATCAGGGCGGGAGTGGAGTTCTGGCAGGCGCATGCCGCGGAGCTGGATCGCGCCGCGGCGAAGTCCGGGGTGCCGCCGGAAATGCTGGTCGGCATCCTCGGCGTGGAGACCTACTTCGGCCGTCGCACCGGCAAGTTCCGCGTCCTCGACAGCCTTGCCACGCTGGCCTTCGACTACCCGCCGCGCAGCCGCTTCTTCAGCAACGAGCTCATGCAGTTCTTCCTGCTGGCGCGCGACGATGGCGTCGACGTGCAGACCGTGCTCGGTTCCTATGCGGGCGCCATGGGCGCGCCGCAGTTCATGCCGAGCAGCTACCGGAACTTCGCGGTCGATGGCGACGGTGACGGCCGCCGCGACCTCTTCAACAGCTGGCCGGACGTGTTTGCCAGCGTCGCCAACTACTTCGTCGCCCACAACTGGAAGAGCGGCGAGCCGGTGGTGGCCCGCGGCACCGCCGCGCGCACGCTGGCGCAGAAGCCGGAGGACAACAAGCTCACCGCGGGCGATACGGTGGCCGGGCTGCGCAGGCTCGGCCTGCGCTTCAGCACCGACCAGGGCGACGGGGCCCCGGCGGGTCTTCTGGTCTTCGACGGCGACGAGGGGCCGGAGTACTGGGCCGGCTTCCACAATTTCTTCGTCATCACCCGCTACAATCGCAGCTCGATGTACGGCCTGGCGGCCTTCCAGCTCGGCCAGGCCATCGGCGAGGGCGTGCGCCTCACGCCCGAGGGACCATTGCGCGCCGCCGATGCGCCCTGACCGGGAGGGCAGTCGCCTGGAACCTGAAGAGCACCAGCACCCGCCATCCGCACCGCCAGCAGCACGGGCTGCGCTGGCTGCGATCCTGCTGCTCACCCTCGCCGGCTGTGCCGTCGAGCCGGCGCAGCGACCGGCACCGAAGCTGCCCGAGCCCGTCCATCAGGACGCGGAGATACCACCCGGCCAGCCACCCTCCATGCCAGGAGCCGCCATCCCCGGCGGCCCGGGCAACCCGCCGTTCTACGATGTCATGGGCGAGCGCTACCACGTCCTCGCCGACAACGAGGGTTACCTGGAACAGGGCGTGGCTTCCTGGTACGGCCGCGAGTTCCACGGCCGGCGCACCTCCAACGGCGAGCCCTACGACATGTATGCCCTGACCGCGGCGCACAAGACCCTGCCGCTGCCGACCACGGCCCGCGTCACCAACCTGGCCACGGGCAAGAGCATCGTGGTGCGCATCAATGACCGCGGTCCCTTCAAGAAGGGCCGCCTGATCGACCTGTCCTACGCCGCGGCGCGCGAACTCGGCTTCGTCACCGCCGGCACGGCCATGGTCGAGGTGCAGGCGCTGGCCGACGCCTCGGCAACGGACACCGCGGGTGCTGCGCCGCCACTGGCGCGGGCCATGTACGCGCAGGTCGGCGCCTTCAGCCAGCGGCAGAATGCGGAAGACCTGAAGCTCCGCCTGGAGAAGCAGGGCATCGCCAACGTCGTCATCCGTTATGATGCCGGGGCCGTGCCGCCGCTCTACCGGGTGCGCGTCGGCCCGGTGGCGGACGCCGCGGCATTCGACACCGTGGTCGCCGCGGTGGGCCGCCTGCGCCTCGGCGAACCACGCCTCGTGGTCGAGGCGCGCGGCAGCCAGCCTGGCGGCTGAGCCACCGCCAGCGGCACCTGGCGCAATACCCGAACCAGCCTGGAGCATCGAGCATGAGAACAGCCTTGGGAGCCATCGGGCTTCTGGTCCTCGCCCTTTTCCCTGTCCTGCTGCCCGCGGCGGCACCCACGGTTCCGCCGCCGCCACAGGTGGCCGGGCGCTCCCACGTCCTCATGGACTTCGCCACCGGCAAGGTGCTCGCGGCGTCCAACGAGCACCAGCGCGCCGAGCCGGCCAGCCTCACCAAGATCATGACCGCCTATACGATCTTCACGGCCCTGAAGTCCGGCCAGATCAAGCTGACCGACAACGTGGTGGTGAGCGAGCGCGCCTGGCGCGAGGGTGGCGCCGGCTCGGCCGGCTCTACCATGTTCCTGCCCATCCACAGCAGCACCACGCTGGAGAACATGCTCAAGGGCATGATCATCCAGTCGGGCAACGACGCCAGCATCGCGCTGGCCGAGCACCTCAGCGGTTCCGAGGAGGCGTTCTCCGACGTCATGAACCGCCATGCGAAGGAACTCGGCATGGGCGACACCCACTACGTCAACGCCGCCGGCCTGCCCGACCCGGAGCACTACACCTCGGCGATCGACGTGGCGCTCCTCAGCCGGGCGCTCATCCGCGAGTTTCCCGAGTACTACGCCTGGTTCTCGCAGAAGGAGTTCGTCTTCAACGGCATCAAGCAGGGCAACCGCAACCTGCTGCTCTACGGCGACCCCGGCGTCGACGGCATCAAGACCGGCCACACCCAGTCCGCCGGCTACTGCCTCGCCGCCTCGGGCAAGCGCGGCGACATGCGCATGATCGCCGTGGTCATGGGTACCAGCGGCCCCGATGCCCGCGCCAAGGCATCCATGGAACTGCTCAACTACGGCTTCCGCTACTACGACACCCGGCGGCTGTACCAGCAGGGCAAGCCGCTGGTCGAGGCGCGGGTGTGGAAGGGTGTGGCCGAGACCGTCGGCCTGGGCGTGCCCGCCGACATCTGGGTGACGATTCCCCGGGGCAGCCTCGAACAGGTCAAGGCCACGCCCGAGGCGCCGCGCGACCTCATCGCGCCGCTCGATCCGCGCACGCCGGTCGGCAAGCTGAAGGTGACGCTGGGCGGCGAGCCGCTGCTGGAGTCACCGCTGGTGCCGCTCGCCGCGGTGGCCGAGGGCTCGCTCTGGCGCCGCGCGGTCGATACCGCGCTGCTCTGGTTCGAGTGATGCCGGGGCACTGAGGCGCAGCAAGCATGGCCGCAGCCCTGCCCATCGTCTTCCTCGACGGCGAGTTCCTGCCGCTGGCGGCGGCGCGGATCTCGCCGCTGGACCGCGGCTTCCTTTTCGGCGATGCCGTCTATGAAGTCATCGGTGCCTACGACGGCGTACCGATGCTGCTGGAGGCGCACCTCGCGCGCCTCGCCCGCAGCCTGCGCGAGTTGCGCATCGCCGCGCCCTGCGACGACAGCGGCTGGCGCGCCATCCTCGCCAGCCTCATCGAGCGCAATGGCGGCGGCCGGGCCCATCCCGACCTGGGCCTCTACCTGCAGGTGAGCCGCGGCGCCGACGCCGGCCGCGACCACTGCTTCCCGCAGGGAGTCCGGCCGACGGTGTTCGCCATGGCGAGCGCGATCGCCCCCACGCGGCTCGACTCGCCGGGCGTGCGCGCCATCACCGCCACCGACAACCGCTGGGGACGCTGCGACATCAAGTCCACGGCGCTGCTCGCCAACGTGCTGCTGCGCCAGGCGGCGGCCGATGCCGGCGCCGGGGAGTGCCTGATGCTGCGCGACGGCTTCCTGACCGAAGGCTCGGGCAGCTCCGTGCTGGTCCTGGAGGGCAGCCACCTTGTGAGCCGGCCCAACGGCCCCGATATCCTGCCGGGTACCACCATTGCGCTGGTGCGCGAACTGGCGGCCGCGGCCGGCATCGGCTGGCGCGAGGAAGCCGTCAGCGAGTCGCGACTCCGGGGCGCCGACGAGGTGTGGCTGACCGCCGCCCTGCGCGGCCTGGCTGCGGTGACCCACATCGACGGCCGGCCGGTCGGCGCCGGCGTCCCCGGACCGCTGTGGCGCGTGGTGGCGGAGGCCTATGAACGCCGCAAACGACCCTGATTCCGCCTCGCCGCTGGCCTTCCCCTGCAGCTTTCCCATCAAGGTGATGGGGAGGCACGAGGCGGATTTCGAGGCCCTCGTGGTGGCGATGATCAGCGCCCACACCGGCTCGCTGCCGGAGGACAGCGTGCGCTCGCGCCAGAGCAGCAATGGCCGCTTCCTCTCGGTGACGGTCACCATCGACGCACAAAGCCGGGCGCAGCTCGACGAGGTGTACCGCAGCCTCACCGCCTGCGAGCAGGTGCTGTTCGTGCTGTGAGCATCGTCGTGCGACGGCTGGGCCGCGCGGAATACCAGCCGACGCTGGAGGCCATGACTCGCTTCACCGCTACGCGGGCGGCCGATACCCCCGACGAGATCTGGCTGCTGGAGCACGAGCCGGTGTTCACCCTCGGCCTCAATGGCGACGCGCGCCACGTGCTCGATGCCGGCCCGATCCCGGTGGTCCAGGTGGATCGCGGCGGCCAGGTGACCTACCACGGCCCGGGCCAGCTCGTGGCCTACACGCTGCTCGACCTGCAGCGCCGCCGCCTGGGCGTGCGCGCGCTGGTGACGGCGCTGGAAAATGCGGTGATCGCCACGCTCGCGGCCTACGGCATCACGGCGGCCAGCAGGCCGAAGGCGCCGGGCGTCTACGTGGCCGGCGCGAAGGTGGCGAGCCTCGGCCTGCGGGTGCGCCGCAACTGCTCCTACCACGGCCTGGCGCTGAACGTGGACATGGATCTCGCGCCCTTCGGCCGCATCAATCCCTGCGGCTTTCCCGGCATCGAGGTCACCGACGTGGCCCGCCTCGGCGGACCCGCGGACCTCGACCGCGTGAGCGGCGATCTCGAGGGTGCGCTGCTGCGCGGCCTGTCCGCCTGAGCAGGACAGATTGCGCTGAAGTCTGCCGGGGGAGGCCCCTCCGCTACCGTTCGGCCGGCCATCCATGGCCGGCCTCACTGCATATCGGGCTCGCTTTCGCTGTCCTGCATCGCTCGCCCTCAATGCCGCTGCGGGGCCTCCCCCGGCAGACTTCAGCGCAATCTGTCGGCAAGCTCAGGCATCGAGCGCCCGCAGCCGATCCGGGGTTCCCACGTCGCTCCAGATCCCGGTGAAGAGTTCGCCCGACACCGCGCCGCGCGCCATGGCCGCGCGCAGCAGCGGCGCCAGCGGGAAGCGGCCCGGCTGGCAGCCGGCAAACAGCGAGGGATGCAGGATCGAGATCCCGGAGTAGGTCAGGCGGTGCCCCGGGCCGTCGCTCACCCGGTCACCCGCCAGCACGAAATCGCCCGCCGGATGCTGCGGCGGATTCGCCACCAGTACCAGGTGGGCGAGGATGCCGGGCGCCAGCGCACGCCGGTCGAAGGCGAAATCGCAGAACACGTCGCCGTTCACCACCCAGAACGGCTCCGGGCCCAGCAGGCCGAGGGCATGGTGGATGCCGCCACCGGTCTCCAGCGGCGGGTAGCCCTCCTCGCTGTAGGCCACGCTCGCGCCCAGCCGTGCCCCGTCGCTCAAGTGCTCGCGCAGGCGCCCGCCCAGCCAGCCGAGGTTGATCACCAGTTCGTGGATACCGGCACGGCCCAGCGCCTCGATGTGGAACTCGATCAGCGGCCGTCCGCGCACCGGCAGCAGCGGCTTGGGCAGCGTGTCGGTCAGCGGCCGCAGGCGTTCGCCGCGGCCGGCGGCCAGGATCATGGCCTTCATCGGGCAGCCGTGGAGCCGGGGATGTCGCTCATGGCCGCCGATTCTGCCAGCAGGGCTTTCCCGCCGTCACCCGTCGCCGCGCCGACACCGCATATAATCCCGCATCGCCCAGCCTTGCCCCGCGGGGAACTGCATTGCGCCGACTGCTGCCTGTCCTCGCCTGCTGTTGCTCCATGGCCTGGGCTGCCGATGCGCCACGCCCTGCGGCCCTGCAGGGCTGCCCGGTCGGCCCGATACCCGACATGCCTGACCTCGGGCCGGTCGACAGCAGCGACCCGCGCATCGACGTGATCACCGGCCACGCCGAGATGGACCTGCAGAAGGGCGCCGTCTTCGACGACGAGATCCGCATCCGCCGCGGCGACGGCGTGCTGACCGCCCCGAACGGGCGCTTCGACCGGCAGACCGGCGAGTTCCTGCTGGAGAACGGGCTGCGCTACCGCAGCCCGCAGAGCGCGGTATCCGGCAGCCGCGCCAGCTTCGACACCCGCAGCAACAGCCTGGAGATCGAGGACGCCGATTTCGACCTCTTCACGGTACCCTCGCGCGGCAGTGCCGGCGCCATCGCCGTCGACCAGGGCGATGTCCTGACGCTGCGCGACGTCACCTACACCACCTGCGCCCGGGGCCACGAGGACTGGCTGCTGCGCGCCAGCCAGATCAGGATCGACCGTGACAGCGGCATGGCGACGGCGCGCAATGCGCGGCTGGAATTCAAGGGAGTGCCGATCCTCTACACCCCCTGGATCACCTACCCGGTGACCAACGAGCGCCAGTCCGGCTTCCTGCTGCCGGCACTCGGCCGCTCGGAGACCCGTGGCGTGGAGTTCCAGATCCCGTACTACCTCAACCTGGCACCCAACTACGACGCCACCCTGACGCCACGCTACATGTCCCGGCGCGGCACGGAGCTGCTGGGCGAGTTCCGCTACCTCTGGCCCGGGCACAAGGGCGACGTCGAGGGCGAATACCTGCCGAGCGACAAGGTCACCGGCGACAACCGCTACCTGCTGGGCATCGATCACCAGTCCCTGCTCGGCCGCGGCTGGCGCGCCACGGTGGATGCGCGGACCGTCTCGGACTCCAACTATTTCGAGGACCTCTACGGCAGCACCGCCGCGACCAGCCAGACCCACCTGCTGCGCGAGGCCTCCGTCGAGTATTTCGACAACGTCTGGTCGCTGCTCGGCCGCGTGCAGGGCTACCAGACCCTCGACGAGAGCCTCACCGCCGCCGAAAAGCCGTACCGCCGCCTGCCGCAGCTGGCGGCCAGCGGCTACCTGCCGCGCGGCGCGCTCGGCCTCGACTGGAGCTTCGACGGCGAGCTGGCGCTGTTCGACCGCGACGAGGGCCTCAACGGCTCCCGCCTGCACCTCTCCCCGGGCATCGCGCTGCCGCTCGACTACCGCGGCCTGTGGCTGAAGCCCGCCGTGGCCGTCGAGTACACCGCCTACAGCATCCACAATCCGGCTCCCGGGGAGCACGACGGGCCCTCGAGCGCCACGCCGATCATCAGCATCGACATGGGGGCGGCATTCGAGCGCGGCGTGCGCGGCAATGGCTGGCTGCAGACCCTGGAGCCGCGCGCCCAGTTCGTGCACATCCCCTACCGCGACCAGGCCGACCAGCCGGTTTTCGACACCATCCAGCCGGACTTCAACCTCGTGCAGCTGTTCCGCAAGAACCGCTTCCTCGGCTACGACCGGGTCGGGGATACCGACCAGCTGAACCTCGGCCTGACCAGCCGCGTCCTCGACGCGACCGGCGGTGGCGAATACCTGACCGCCACCATCGGCCAGACCCGGTTCTTCAGCAAGCAGGACGTGACCCTGCCGGGCGACAGGCCGGTCGACAGCAACGCCTCGGACTGGCTGGCAGAGCTCGGCGTGACCTTCAACCAGTACTGGAAGCTGGGTGCTGGCTACCAGTGGGGTGCGGACAGCGGCAGGACGCAGCGCACGCAGCTGGCGCTGCAGTACCGGCGCGATGGCCAGCGGGTGGTGAACGCCGCCTACCGCTACCGCCGCGACAGCCTCGAGGAGGTCGACGTCTCCGCGGCCTGGCCGCTCAGCTCCCGCTGGAGCGCGGTCGGCCGCTACGACTACTCGCTGCGCGACAACGAGGTGCTGGAACGCTTCGTCGGCTTCGAGTACCAGAATTGCTGCTGGGGCTTCCGCGTCGTCTATCGCGACTACATCGCCAGCCGCACCGGCGATTCGGACACCGCCATCGCGGTGCAGCTGATCCTCAAGGGCCTGACCAACGTCGGCGACCCGGCAGGCCGCCAGCTCGAACGTGGTATTCTGGGCTACGAGGCCGATTGATCCGCACCATGCTATCCCGCATCACCATTCTGGCCCTGGCGCTGCTGCCAGGTGTCATGGCTCACGCCCAGGACCGGGAGCTTTCCTCGCGGGGCGAGCTGATCGACGGCATCGCGGCCGTGGTCAATGACGGCGTGGTGCTGAAGAGCGAGCTCGCCGAGGAAACCCAGCGCATCGTGCGGCGCCTCGAGGCGCAGGGCACCAAGGTGCCGCCGGAACGCTCGCTGGCGCCACAGGTCCTCGAGCGCCTGATCATCAACCGCATCCAGCTGCAGCGCTGCGAGCGCGTGGGCATCCAGGTCTCCGACGAGACGCTGAACAACGCCCTGGCCAACATCGCCCAGCGCAACAACGTGACCATCGCCCAGCTGCCCCAGGTGCTGGCCGGCGAGGGCCTCGACTACCAGCAGTACCGCCGCGAGATGCGCGACCAGATCGCCATCGAGCAGCTGCGCCAGCGCGACGTGCTGGCGCGCATCAGCGTCACGCCCAGGGAGATCGACGAGTACCTGGCCCGCCAGGCCGGCCGGGCATCCTCCAACATGGAGTACGACATCTCGCAGATCCTCGTGGCGGTGTCACCCACGGCGACTCCCGATGTCATCGCCGCCGCCGAGAAGAAGGCCAATGGCCTCTACCAGCGGCTCCAGGCGGGCGAGGACTTCGCCCAGCTCGCGGTGACCAATTCCGACGGCCAGCAGGCCCTGGAGGGCGGCAGCATAGGCTGGAAGAAGGGCGACGAGCTGCCCACGCTGTTCGCCGACATCGTGCCCGGGCTGCAGAAGGGCCAGGTCGCCGCGCCGATCCGCAGCGCCAGCGGCTTCCACCTGGTCAGGCTCAATGACCGGCGTGGCGGCGAGCCGATCATCGAGCAGCAGGTGCACGTGCGCCACATCCTCATCGCACCGAACGAGGTGCTGGACAGCGATGCCGCCCGCGAGAAGATCATGGGCATCCGCCAGCGCATCCTCGCCGGCGACGACTTCGCCACCGTCGCCCGTGCCGTCTCCGACGACCCGGGCTCGAAGAACGAGGGCGGCGACCTCGGCTGGACCGGACCGGGCACCTTCGCGCCGGAGTTCCAGGCGGTGGTGGACAGCATCGCCGCCGACACCCTCAGCGAACCGTTCCGCACACGCTTCGGCTGGCACATCCTCGAGGTGCTCGGCCGGCGCACCCAGGACACCACCGAAGAGGTGAAGCGCCAGCAGGCGGCGCTCGCCATCCGCAACAGCAAGCTCGGCGAGGAAACCGAGATCTGGATGCACCGGCTGCGCGACCAGGCGTTCGTCGAATCGCGCATCTGACCGCAGCCCGCACCAGGCCGGCCTGCATGATCCCGCGCATAGCCCTCACCCCCGGCGAACCGGCCGGCATCGGGCCCGACCTCGTCGCGCGGCTGGCGGCCGGCGGCGCGCCGGCGGAACTGGTCGCCATCGGCGACCCGGATCTCATCGCCGCGCGCGCCTGCCAGCTGGGAATCCGCCTGGAACTCGTGCCCTACCGCAGCGGTGCCGAGCCGGCTGCAACGCCTCCGGGGCGGCTGCTGGTCGACGCCCGTCCCCTGCAGGCGCCGGCGCGGGCCGGGCACCTCGACCCCGCCAATGCCGGCTACGTCCTCGACACCCTGCGCCGCGCCGCCACCGGCTGCCTCGACGGCGAGTTCGCCGCCATGGTCACGGCACCGGTCCACAAGGGCGTGATCAACGATGCCGGCATCGCCTTCTCCGGCCACACGGAGTTCCTCGCCGGGCTCACGGCCGCGCCGCAGCCGGTCATGCTGCTGGTGGCCGGCACGCTGCGGGTGGCGCTGCTCACCACGCATCTGCCGCTGCGCGCGGTGCCCGACGCCATCACCGGCGCGCGCATCGAAGCCGTGGCGGGCGTGCTGCACGATGGGCTGGTGGCGTGCTTTGGCATCGCCAGGCCGCGCATTGCCGTGCTCGGGCTCAATCCCCATGCCGGCGAGTCCGGGCACCTCGGCGGCGAGGAGCGCGCGGTGATCGGGCCGGCGCTCGCCCGGCTGCGGGCCGCGGGTCTCGCCGTCGACGGACCGCTGCCTGCCGACAGTGCCTTCACGCCCGCCGCCCTGGCCCAGGTCGACGCCGTGCTCGCCATGTACCATGACCAGGGCCTGCCGGTGCTCAAGCACGCCGGCTTCGGCCATGCGGTCAACCTCACGCTCGGCCTGCCCATCGTACGCACCTCGGTGGACCACGGCACGGCACTGGACCTGGCCGGTACCGGCCGGGCCGATGCCGGCAGCCTGCAGGCGGCGCTCGGCCTGGCGATCGACATCGCGCGGCGCCGGCGCGCGTGAACCACCGCCCGCGCAAGTCCCTCGGCCAGCACTTCCTCCACGACCGCCAGGTCATCGGTCGCATCCTCACGGCCATCGATCCGCGGCCCGGGGAGCGCTTCGTCGAGATCGGCCCCGGCCGCGGCGCGCTGACCCTGCCGCTGCTCGAGGTGCCGGTCGAGCTCGACGTGGTGGAGCTGGACCGCGAGCTGGCCGCCGCCCTGGCGCGGGACCTGGCGCGCCCCGGCTTTCGCGTGCACCATGCCGACGCCCTGAAGTTCGACTACCGACAGCTCGGCGCGCCACCCCGCGGGCTGCGGCTGGCGGCCAACCTGCCCTACAACATCTCGACGCCGCTGCTCTTTCACCTGCTCGACCAGCAGGAGACCTTCCGCGACCTGCACGTCATGCTGCAGCGGGAAGTGGTGGAACGCATGACGGCACAACCAGGCACCGCCGAGTACGGACGGCTGACCGTGGCGCTGGCGGCGCGCTGCCGCGTGGAGAAGCTGTTCATCGTGCGGCCGGGCTCGTTCACGCCGCCGCCACAGGTGGATTCGGCGGTGGCGCGCCTGATACCCGATGCAGCGCTGGCCGCGCGCATCGCCGACCCGGCTGCGTTCGACCGCGTGCTGGCGCGCGCCTTCTCCATGCGCCGCAAGCGCCTCGCCAATGCGCTGAAGGGGCTGCTCGATACCGCCGGCATCACCGCCTGCGGCGTCGACCCCGGCTGCCGGCCCGGCGACGTGCCGCCCGAGGCCTGGATCCGGCTGGCCAACCGGCACGGGAATCCTTGACGCGCGTCACGATCCCGGCGGGCGCGGCTGCCGATAACTCCTGCATGTGCCGCTTCACGTTCTACAAGGGCAAGCCGCTGGCGCTCTCGGCGCTGCTGACCGAGCCCGAGCACTCGCTGATCCACCAGAGCTTCCACGCCCGCGAGCGCGAGGAGCCACTCAACGGCGACGGTTTCGGCGTCGCCTGGTATGCCGAGGGGCACGACGAGCCGGCCCTGTTCCGCTCCGTGACGCCGGCATGGAGCAACCAGAACCTGCGCGAGCTGGCCCGCGTCACCTCCAGCCACTGCGTGCTGGCGCACGTGCGGGCCGCCACCCAGGGGCTGCAGGTGGGCGAACCCAACTGCCACCCCTTCCGCCGTGACCGCCTCGCCTTCATGCACAACGGCGACATCGGCGGCTTCAGCGCCATCCGTCGCCCGCTGCTGGCGCTGCTGAGCGACCAGGCCTTCGCGGCCATCCGCGGCACCACCGACTCCGAGCACTTCTTCGCCCTGCTCTGCGACGAGGTGCAGCGCGGCATGGATGACGGCTCACGTGGCCTCGCGGCGGCCTTCAACCGCGCCCTGGGCACGATTCGCGGCCTGGTCGGGCGGCATGCACCCGGCGAGCACATCTACCTCAACGCGGTCCTCACCGATGGCGCCGCCGCTGTCGCCTGCCGCTTCACCACCGACGCCCCGGAGAACGCCGACAGCCTCTACACCAACCGCGGCCGCCGCTACGTCTGCGAGGGCGGTGTCTGCCGCATGCTCGATCCGGGTGAAGTCAACGGCAGCGCGGTCATGGTGAGCTCCGAGCCGCTGAGCGGGGACTCCGGCTGGGAGTCCGTGCCGCTCAATCACCTGGTGCGCATCGATCCCGACCTCAGCATGGCCACCGAAGCCGTGGTGGCGTGAGGGACGCTGGCGGCGGCCGGCGCGGGCGCTAGAATGCACCCATGCCCAGGTCCCCGCGTCGCGTCGCCATCGAGATCGAGGTCGAGACGGCCTACCTGCCGGACCAGTCCGATCCCGCAGTCCCGCGCTACGTCTTCGCCTACACCATCACCATCCGCAACCGCGGCGCGGTGCCGGCCACGCTGCTCACCCGCCGCTGGGTGATCACCGACGCCAACGGCAAGGTACGCGAGGTGGCCGGCGAGGGCGTCGTCGGCGAGCAGCCCTGCATCGCCCCGGGCGAGACCCACCGCTATTCCAGCGGCGCCATCATCGAGACGCCGGTGGGCGTGATGGAGGGCAGCTATGGCATGGTGACCGACGACGGCCTGCGCTTCCCCGCCTCCATCCCCGCTTTCCGCCTGGCGGTGCCCGGCATTCTCCACTGAGGGAGCAACGGGCGGATGGCCATTCATGCCATCGGCGATGTCCAGGGATGCTACGAGCCGCTCGCCCGCCTGCTCGACGCCCTGAAGGTCGATCCCGCCACCGACGAACTCTGGTTCGTCGGTGACCTGGTCAACCGCGGCCCCTGCTCGCTGGAGGTCCTGCGCCTGGTGAAGTCGCTGGGCCGCGCCGCCACCGTGGTCCTCGGCAACCACGACCTGCACCTGCTCGCCTACGGGTTTGCCGGCCACGCCCGCGTGCGGGAACAGGACCTGCGCGCCGTGCTCGATGCCCCGGACCGGGGGGAGCTGCTCGACTGGCTGCGCACGCGGCCGCTGGCGCATTACCGGCCGGACCTCAATACCCTGATGGTCCACGCCGGGCTGGCCCCGGGCTGGGACCCGCTGCAGTCCGTGAAGCTGGCCCGCGAGGTGGAGGGCATCCTGCGCGGTGACGGCTGCGCGGCCTTCCTCGCCGGGATGTACGGCGACGAGCCCTCGAGCTGGTCGGCTGCGCTGCAGGGCATGGCGCGCCTGCGCTTCATCGTCAACTGCCTGACGCGCATCCGCTACTGCGATGCCGCGGGCCGCCTCGATTTCATCCACAACGGCCCGCCGGGGAGCCAGGCTGCCGGGCTCATGCCGTGGTTCGAGGTACCGGGCCGCGCCGCGCAGTCGGTGCGCGTGGTCTTCGGCCACTGGGCCTCGCTCGGTTTCCTGCAGCGGGCCAATCTGCTGGGCATCGACACCGGCTGCGTCTGGGGCCGCGGGCTGACGGCCGTGCGCCTGGACGGCCCCGCAAGGGTCACCACCATCCCCTGCGCCGGCGCTCACCCGGCCGGCTGAAACGCTTTAGTCAACAATGACGTACCGGGGGCCGTGTATCCTTGCCGGCCGAAGGCGGCGACGGGTGAGCGACATGGCGTACAACAGGAGTGGACCTGGCAGACCCGGCACGTTCGGGCTGGCCGGGCTGGCTGCCCTGCTTGCCCTGGCCCTGCCCGGTTGCAAGGGCGGCGCCGAGGCGCCCGGCGCAAAGCCGCCGCAGGTCACCGTTGCCCGGCCGCTGTCGCGCCAGGTCACCGACTGGGACGAGTACACCGGCCGCCTCGCCGCCACGGAATCGGTGGAGATCCGCGCCCGCGTCAGCGGCTACCTCGCCGAGGTGCCGTTCGAGGAAGGCGCCATGGTGCGCAAGGGCGAGCTGCTCGCCGTCATCGATCCCCGCCCCTACCAGGCCGTCGTGGCGGCGGCGCGGGCCACCCTGACCGGGGCCCAGGCGCGCGTCGAGCTCGCCGGGCTGAACGCGGCGCGTGCTACCCAGCTGCTGGCCGCGAGGATGATCTCCCAGCGCGACTTCGATGCCGCCAGCGAGGAACGCAAGGCCGCGGCCGCGGCCCTGGCTGCCGCCGAGGCCGGCCTGCGCAGTGCCGAACTCGACCTCGGATTCTGCGAGGTGCGCTCGCCAATCGCCGGACGCGTCGGCAGGCGGATGGTCACCACCGGCAACTACGTCGCCGGCGGCAGCAAGGACGCCACCGTGCTCACCAGCGTCGTCTCGCTCGACCCCATCCACGTCTACGTCAACGCCGACGAGGGTGCATACCTCCGCTACCAGCGCCTCGCCCAGGCCGGCAACCGGCCGAGTTCACGTGATACCCCCACCGAGGTCCGCCTGGCGCTGGCCGACGAGCAGGGCTTCCCGCACCGCGGCCACGTGGATTTCGTCGACAACCAGGTGGATGCGTCCACAGGCACGGTGCAGGGCCGGGCGGTGTTCCCCAACCCCGATGGCGTGCTGACACCGGGCATGTTCGCCCGCGTGCAGGTCGTCGGCGAAGGCCCCTACCCGGCGCTGCTGGTCCCGGACTCGGCCATCGCCACGGACCAGGCCCGGCGCATCGTCTACGTCGTCGGCGCCGACAACGTCGTGCAGCAGCGAGTGGTCGAACTCGGCCGCCAGCAGGGTCCGCTACGGGTGGTGCGCAGCGGCATCGATGCCAACGATCGCATCGTCATCAACGGCCTGCAGCGTGCGCGTCCGGGCCAGGCTGTCGAGCCTGTCGACGGCACCATCGCCGAATGAGGTTCAGCCACTTCTTCATCGACCGGCCGCGCTTCGCGGCGGTGATCGCCATCATCGTCATGCTGGTGGGGGTGCTCGCCTACCTGGCGCTGCCGGTCGCGCAGTACCCCGAGGTCGCGCCACCGACCATCGTCGTGCAGGCCACCTACCCCGGGGCCAGCCCCCAGGTCATCGCCGAGACCGTGGCGGCGCCGCTGGAGCAGGAGATCAACGGCGTCGAGCACATGCTCTACATGACCTCGTCGTCCACCAACGACGGCGCCATGAGCCTCACCATCACCTTCGAGCTGGGCACCAACCTCGACATCGCCCAGGTGCAGGTGCAGAACCGCGTGGCGATCGCCGAATCCCGGCTGCCGGAGGAAGTGCGCCGCCTCGGCCTCGTCACGCAGAAGAGCTCGCCCGACCTGATGATCGCCGTGCACCTGGTCTCGCCCGACAACAGCCTGGACCAGCTGTACATCTCCAACTACGCGCTGCTGCGCATCCGCGACGTGCTGGCACGCATCAACGGCGTCGGCCAGATCTTCGTGTTCGGCGCCAGCGAGTACAGCATGCGCATCTGGCTCGACCCGGAACGCATGGCGGCGCGCGACATTACCGCCAGCGAGGTGGTGACCGCGCTGCGCAACCAGAATGCCCAGCTGGCCGGCGGCGCGCTCGGCGTGCCACCGGTCACCGGGGACAATGCCTTCCAGGTCACCCTCACCGGCCAGGGGCGGCTGGTGTCCGAGGAGGAGTTCGGCGAGGTCATCGTCGGCGCCGGTGCCGATGGCCGGCTGATCCGCGTCCGCGACATCGCCCGCGTCGAGCTCGGCGCCAGGGACTACCGCACGAAGAGCTTCCTCGACGGCCAGCCGGCCGTGGCCCTGGCCATGTTCCAGCGGCCGGGCAGCAATGCGCTGCAGACCGCCCAGGCGATCATCGACGCCATGCAGGCGCTGTCGGCCGATTTTCCCAAGGGGCTCGCCTACCGCATCGTCTACAACCCGTCCGCATACATCGCGCAGTCCATCGACGCCGTGTACGAGACCATCCTCGAAGCGGCGGCGCTGGTGGTGCTGGTGATCCTGCTGTTCCTGCAGAACTGGCGCGCCGCCACCATCGCCATCGTCGCCATCCCGGTGTCGCTGATCGGCACCTTCGGGGTCCTGGGCGCGATGGGCTTCTCGCTCAACAACCTCACACTGTTCGGCCTGGTGCTGGCCATCGGCATCGTCGTCGACGATGCGATCGTCGTGGTGGAGAACATCGAGCGCGACCTCGACCGCGGGCTCTCGCCCCGTGATGCCGCCCGGCACACCATGACCGAAGTCGGCGTGGCACTGGTCTCCATCGCCCTGGTGCTGACCGCGGTGTTCCTGCCAGCCATCTTCGTCGGCGGCATCACCGGCGCCTTCTTCCGGCAGTTCGGCGTCACCATCGCCGCGGCCACCGCCATCTCCCTGCTGGTGTCGCTGACCCTGAGTCCGGCGCTCGGCGCCATCCTGCTGCGCCCGGCGAGTGCGCCACCGGACCGGGTGGATCGCTGGCTCAGCCGCCTGGCCGGCCCGGTATTCCATGCATTCAACAGCGGCTTCGACGCCGTGCGCCGCGGCTATGCGCGCAGCGCGCGGCTGGTGGTGTCCCATCCGCGGACGGCGCTGGGCGCATTCGTCGCGCTGCTGCTGGCCACGGGCGGACTGCTCCACCTGACACCGACCGGCTTCATCCCGACGCAGGACCAGGGCTACCTCATCACCCTCGTCGAACTGCCCAAGGGTTCATCGCTGAAGCGCACCAACGCCGTGGTGGAGCGGGCAACGAAGATCGCCAGGGACACTCCGGGCGTGGAGCATGCGGTGGCGTTCTCCGGCTTCTCGGTGGCGACGCAGGCGAGCCAGTCGCAGTCCGGCACCATATTCCTCGGTCTGAAGCCCCATGCCGAGCGCGGGGCGGACATGAGCGCCACAGCGATCGCGGCACGCCTCAACCAGGCCTTCAGGGAGATCCAGGACGCACAGCTCATCGTCATCGCCCCGCCACCGGTGCGGGGCATCGGCACCGGCGCCGACTTCAAGATGATGGTGGAGGACCGCGGCGGCCATGGCCTGGCGGCGCTCGAGGCCGCCACCTGGCAGCTCGCCGGTGCGGCCGCGCAGTCGGGAAAGGCAGCGCGCGCCTTCACGACCTTCAGCACCGGCTCGCCCGAGTACTTCATCGACATCGACCGCACGCGCGCCGAAATGCTCGACGTGCCGGTGGAGAACGTCTTCCAGACCCTGCAGGTGTACCTCGGCTCGGCCTACGTCAACGACTTCACGCTCTTCGGCCGCAACTACCGCGTCACCGCCCAGGCCGAGGCGCCGTTCCGCGTGACGCCGGAGGACATCGCGCGGCTGGAGACCCGCAATCGCAGCGGCGGCATGGTGCCGCTCGGCTCGGTGACCACGGTGCGCACGTCGTCGGGTCCCGACCGCGTCGTGCGCCACAACAGCTATCCGGCGGCCGAACTGCAGGTGGGCGCGCCACCCGGCCAGAGCAGCGGCGACGTCCTCGCCACCATGGAAGACCTCGCCCGCCAGGTCCTGCCCCAGGGCTTTGGCTACGACTGGACCGAGCTGGCGTTCCAGCAGCGCCAGAGCACCGGCATCGGCCTGTTCATCTTCCCGCTGAGCGTGCTGTTCGTGTTCCTGGTGCTGACGGCCCAGTACGAGAGCTGGTCGCTGCCCTTCGCCATCGTGCTGATCGTGCCGCTGTGCCTGCTGTTCGCGCTGATGGCGCTGCTGGCGCGGAGCATGGACGTCAACATCCTGGCGCAGATCGGCTTCGTGGTGCTGGTCGGCCTGGCGAGCAAGAACGCCATCCTCATCGTCGAGTTCGCGCGCCAGAAACAGGACGCCGGCCTCGATCCGGTGGCCGCCGCCGTGGAGGCGGCGGAGCTGCGCCTGCGACCGATCCTCATGACCTCGCTGGCCTTCATCCTCGGCGTGCTGCCGCTCGCCTTCGCCAACGGCGCCGCCGCCGAGATGCGCCGCGTCCTCGGCACCGTCGTCTTCGGCGGCATGCTCGGCGTGACCATCATCGGCCTGTTCCTCACGCCGGTGTTCTTCGTCGTAATCCGCAGCCGGCTGGCACGAGATTAGGACGGTGCCAGGTCGGGCTTTTCGGGCTTGTTGTACAATAAGCCCGAAAAGCCCGACCTGGCACCGGATTTCACACTGCTACCGGGGCGCGGATGGCGGCGTGGCTCTGGTAGCCGTCGACCAGGAAATCCTCGAAGCGGTAGTCCGAGATCGATGGCGGCCGCCGTTGCAGAACCAGGCGTGGCAGCGGCAACGGCTGGCGCTGCAGCTGTTGCCGCGCCTGCTCCAGGTGGTTGATGTAGAGATGGCAATCGCCTCCGGTCCAGATGAAGTCACCCACTTCCAGACCCACCTGCTGGGCCACCATGTGCGTCAGCAGCGCATAGGAGGCGATGTTGAACGGCACGCCGAGGAACACGTCGGCGCTGCGCTGATAGAGCTGGCAGGAAAGGCGCCCGCCGGCGACATGGAACTGGAACAGCAGGTGGCAGGGTGCAAGGCGCATGCGCGGGATCTCCGCGACGTTCCAGGCACTGACGATCAGCCGGCGCGAGTCCGGATCGCGCCTCAGGGTATCGATCACCTGCTGAACCTGGTCGATGCCAGCCCCGTCTGGAGCCGGCCAGGAGCGCCACTGCGCGCCGTAGACAGGCCCGAGGTCGCCATTGGCATCCGCCCACTCGTCCCAGATGCTGACCTGGTGCTCGTGCAGGTAGGCGATGTTGGTGTCACCGCGCAGGAACCACAGCAGCTCGTGGATGATGGAGCGAAGGTGCAGCTTCTTGGTGGTGACCAGCGGGAAGCCGGCCGCGAGGTCGAAGCGCATCTGATGACCGAAGATGCTGAGCGTGCCTGTCCCGGTACGGTCGTCCTTGCGCGCGCCGCGCTCGAGGATGTGCTGCATCAGGTCGAGGTATTGCCGCATGACGTACCGGCCAGTGGTGCCTTGCAGCCGACAGTCTACCGGCCCGGCCCGGTGCCGGCAGCCGCCTTGGCGCGCGGACTGCGCCGGGCCAGCGCCAGCAGCAGCAGGCCGCCGGCGATCATCGGCAGCGAGAGCAGCTGGCCCATCGTGAACCAGCCCCAGGCGAGGTAGCCGATCTGCACGTCTGGCAGCCGCAGGAATTCCACCCCGAAACGCGAGATGCCATACACCAGCAGGAACAGCCCGGAGACCGCCATCGTCGGGCGCTGGCGACGGGAGAACAGCCACAGCACGATGAACAGCAGCAGCCCCTCCAGCAGCGCCTCGTAGAGCTGCGACGGGTGGCGCGGCACGCCGTCGACGATCACCGCCCAGGGCAGGTCGGTGGGCCTGCCCCAGAGTTCACCGTTGATGAAGTTGCCGAGCCGCCCCGCACCCAGGCCGATGGGCACCAGCGGCGCGATGAAGTCCGTGAGCGCAAAAAAACCCGTGCCGATCGAGCGGCCGTAGAGCCACATCGCCGTGAGCACGCCGAGCAGCCCCCCATGGAAGGACATGCCGCCCTCCCAGATGCGGAACAGCGCCAGCGGATCCTCCAGGATCTGTTCACGCCCGTAGAACAGCATGTAGCCGATGCGCCCGCCGAGGATCACGCCCAGGGCGCCGTAGAAAATCAGGTCGTCGATCTGCTCCGGGCGCACCGGGGACCAGGGCCGTCGTGCCCGCCGCCGCCCCAGGTACCAGGCCGCGGCGAATCCCACCAGGTACATGATGCCGTACCAGCGCACAGCCAGCGGACCGAGGCGGACAGCCACGGGGTCAATCTGGGCGAATTCGATCATGCAGCCTTCACGGCGCCGTCGCGGCGCGCCGCTGGCGCTCCGCCTTCCAGCGATCCACGCGCTCGCGCACCAGTGCCTCGATATCCTCCCAGGATCCCGCCCGCGGCCCCGGGAGGTGGTCGTTGGTGGAATTCACCACGACGATGGTCTCGTGGCCGGCTGCCCGCAGCGCCTGGATGTTGTCCGGGCTGTCCTCGAGGTAGAGGTCGGCGCCCACCGCCGCCTTGTCGCGCATGAAACAGATGTCCCAGTACGGGATGCCGTGATGCTCCAGCCACTCGGTGGTCTGGCGGATGGCTTCCTTGTGGAACCAGTGGATGTAGAGCCGGTGGGTGATGATGCGGATGCGGATGTCGCCGGCCGCGCTCATGCGCCTGAGCGCCGCCGGTGCCCCGGGAATCGGCGGCAGGCGTGCGAACAGCTCGCGGTCCTTGACCGCGAAGCGGTGCAGGCCGTCGTAGCCGCCGGCCCGCTCCAGGCCCCATTCGCGGAAGCCGTAGCTGATGCGGTCGGTGAGGCTGGACTCCGCGACACCGAGCCACTCCGCGGCGATGGGCTTCAGGCCGCGGGCAAAGTCGGCGACCACGCCGTCGAGATCGACGCCGAGGACGAACTGGCGGTCGACGCTCTGGCTCACGCCCCGACGTCCGCGAGCTTCAGGCCGACGATGCCGATGAGGATGCAGGCCGCCGAGGCCAGCCGCAGGTTGCCGCCCGGCTCGCCGAACAGCAGGATACCGGTGAAGAACACGCCCACGGCGCCGATGCCCGTCCACACGGCGTAGGCCGTGCCGATGGGGATGCTGCGCAGCGCCAGCCACAGCAGCGCAGCGCTCAGGCCAAGGCAGGCCAGGGCGATAGCCATGCCCTGCCAGCGCCAGCC
The DNA here is from genome assembly GCA_015709695.1 of Gammaproteobacteria bacterium. NCBI lineage: Bacteria > Pseudomonadati > Pseudomonadota > Gammaproteobacteria > Gammaproteobacteria bacterium. The sequence goes on from CP054183.1 coordinate 2,177,598, forward strand.
CGGCAGCTGCGACAGCTTGAAGCCCAGGGGCCAGCCGATTTCCATGATCCCGGCCAGCAGGAGATAGAACCACGCCATGGCGGCACTCTACGGCCCGGTTGTCCCGGGCTCAATAGCGCCCTCGCGGACCGCCGCTGCACGCGGACTCAGCACTGCCCGCCCGCACCGGAATCGCCAGCGTCACGCGTGGCGAGTCGTTCCAGCTCGGCCTCGCTGACCTGACGTTCCTCGAGGATTTCCTGCGCGCGCTGTACCCAGGCCGGCGGCACCACGACCTCGCAGCTGCGGGCCTCGCCGAGCAGCGAGCTGTCGCTGCGGATCGCCGCGGGCACGCCCTCGGCCACGAGCAGCCGGCGGACTGCCTCCGCGGAGACGGTATCCAGCAGCGTCGCGACGCGCTTCCAGCCGGCGGTCGTCACTTCAGGCTGCGGTAGCGGCTGATCAGCGCATTGGTCGAGCTGTCGTGCACCGGCTGCGGCTGCGCCTCGGCCTCCAGCTCCGGGATGATGCGCTGGGCGAGCGCCTTGCCGAGCTCCACGCCCCACTGGTCGAAAGAGTTGATCTGCCAGATCGCGCCCTGCACGAAAACACTGTGCTCGTAGAGCGCCACCAGCCGGCCGAGTGCGGCCGGAGTCAGCGCCTCCAGCAGCAGCGTGTTCGACGGCCGGTTGCCGGGGAACACCCGGTGCGGCACCAGCCAGTCCGGCGTGCCCTCCGCCTTCACCTGGCGCGCGGTCTTGCCGAAGGCCAGCGCCTCCGACTGCGCGAGCACGTTGGCGATCAGCAGATCCTGGTGCCGCCCGAGCGGATTGGCGCTGCGCGCGAAGGCGATGAAGTCGCAGGGAACCAGCCGCGTGCCCTGGTGGATCAGCTGGTAGAAGGAATGCTGGCCATTGGTGCCGGGCTCTCCCCAGTACACCGGCCCGGTGTCGTAGCGCACCGGCTGGCCATCGCGCGTCACCTGCTTGCCGTTGCTCTCCATGGTGAGCTGCTGCAGGTAGGCCGGGAAGCGCCTGAGGTACTGCTCGTAGGGCAGCACGGCCGCCGTCTGGGCAGCGAAGAAATTGTTGTACCAGACGGCGAGCAGGCCCATCAGCACCGGGATATTGCGGGCGAAATCCGCGCTGCGGAAATGCTCGTCCATCTCGTGGAAGCCGGCCAGCATCGCCCGGAAGTGCTCCGGCCCGATAGCGATCATCGTCGACAGGCCGATGGCGGAATCCAGCGAATAGCGGCCACCGACCCAGTCCCAGAAGCCGAACATGTTGGCCGTATCGATGCCGAACTTCGCCACCTCCGGCGCGTTGGTCGACACCGCGACGAAATGCCGGGCGACGGCGGCCGCCTCGCCCCGCAGGCCCGCCAGCAGCCAGTCGCGCGCGCTGGTGGCATTGGTCATGGTTTCGAGCGTGGTGAAGGTCTTGGAGGAGACGATGAACAGCGTCTCCTGCGGATCCAGGTCACGCACCGCCTCGCAGAAGTCCGTGCCATCGACATTGGAGACGAAGCGAAAACGCATGCTCCGCTCGCTGTAGTGCCGCAGCGCCTCGAAGGCCATGACCGGCCCGAGATCCGAGCCGCCGATGCCGATGTTGACGACATTGCGGATGCGGCTGCCGGTGTGGCCCCGCCATTCGCCGCTGCGCACCCGGCGGGAGAATGCCGCCATCCGCTCCAGGACTGCGTGCACGCCGGGCACCACGTCCTGGCCATCGTGGAGGATGCGGGTGCCCTGCGGCGCGCGCAGCGCGACATGCAGCACCGCGCGCCGCTCGGAACTGTTGATCCGTTCGCCGCGGAACATGGCGTCGATCTGCTGACGCAGCCCGGACTCCTGCGCGAGTTGCAGCAGCAGCCGCAGGGTCTCGTCGGTGATCCGGTTCTTCGAGTAGTCGAGGTAGATGCCCGCCGCCTCGACGGCCAGCCGCGTGCCACGGCCGGGATCCCTGGCGAACAGCTGTCGCAGGTGGGCGCGCCGCAGCTTGCGCTGATGCTGCTTCAGCGCCAGCCAGGCCGGGCGTTCCTGCAGCGCGGGCCCGTCCATCATCCGGCCTTACGGCTGGCGCTGCCCTTGGAGCCAATATGCGCCATCAGCTCGTTCCATGACTTGACGAAGGCGGCCGCGCCCTCGTCCTGCAGTCGCGTCGCCAGTGCCCCGGTGTCGATGCCGGCCCTGGCGAACGCCGCGAGCACGGCGTCGCAGTCGCCACCGTCGGCGGGCAGCGCCGCGCCCATATCGCCATGGTCGGCGAACGCGTGCAGCGTCTTCTCCGGGATGGTGTTGATGCTGAACGGCGACACGAATGCCTTGACATAGAGGATGTCGGAGGCCTTCGGATCCTTGGTGCCGGTGCTGGCCCAGAGCAGCCGCTGCGCCCGGCCACCCGCGTTGGCGATCCGCTGGAAGCGCGCGGAGCCGAGCAGCTGGCGGTAGGCCCGGTAGGTCTGCTGGCCGACGGCGATGCCCAGGCGGTTCTCCAGCGCGGCCGGCACCTTGCCGGCCACCGCCACGTCCCAGCGGCTGATGAACAGCGAGGCCACCGAGGCCACGGCCGGGTTGAGCCCGGCCGCGATGCGCCGCTCGACACCCCGCAGGTAGGCGTCCGCGGCCGCCAGATACTGCTCGCAGGAGAACAGCAGCGTGACGTTGATCGGCACGCCGGCGAAGGTCGCTTCCTCGATCGCCGGCAGCCCCTCGCGCGTGCCCGGGATCTTGATGAACAGGTTGGGCCTGCCGGCACGCGCATGCAGGCGGCGCGCCTCCTCCAGCGTGCTGGCGGTGTCGCGGGCCAGCAGCGGCGACACCTCGAGCGAGACGTAGCCGTCCACGCCATCGGTGCGGGAATGGATCGGCGCAAACAGGTCCGCGGCACGGGTCAGGTCCGCCAGCGCCAGCTCGAAGAAGATATCCTCCGGCGACCGGGCGGTGCCCGCCCTGCGCGCAATATCCGCGTCGTAGACCGGGCTGTTCTTGATCGCGTGGTCGAAGATCGTGGGGTTCGAGGTCAGCCCCGTCACCGAATAGTCGTCGATGTAGCGCTGCAGGGTGCCACTGTCGAGCAGCTCGCGGGTGATGTTGTCGAGCCACAGGCTCTGGCCGGAATCGTGGAGTGTCCTGGTCGGGTTCATCGCGTCACCTCGAAGCTGGCTGTGTTGAGCGACCCGTGCTCCACGGGACGGCGGCAATGCCTGCACCCGCCCGGACAAAGCGTCCGGCCCGGTGACACAGCGGCATGGGCGCCTCGGGAGCGGGCGCCGGGGCGGCGCCTGGCGGCGGCTACTTGCGCAGCGAAACCGTCACGATGGCGGAGGAATCCTGCAACGCAACGATACCGTGCGTGACCCCGCCGGTGAGGTAGAGCAGCTGTCCGGCACGCAGCACATGGGGCACGCCGTCCGCCTTGACTTCGATGGAGCCCTCAATGCACTGCACCGTGATCTCGCCGGTGACCTTGTGCGGCGGCCAGGCCTTGCCCGCCATCAGGACGATGCGCATGACCTCCAGGTCCACCGATTTGAACAGCGCGACCGATCTCTCCTGCGCCAGGCGCGAACCCAATGGCTGGATGTCGATCGCCTGGCCTGGACTTGCGTGAGGTAATGCCATGATGCGGAGGTACTGCCCGTGAATGTCCAGCCGAATCATAGCCGCGTGCGAAGGGCTGTCAAGCGACGCGGCGAGACGCTGCCAGGACAGATCGTCAGGCACCACCCTGCTGCAAGGGTCGTTCAATCCGCCTATCAGGGACCAGCCACATGAGGGCCACTATCACGTAGAGCACTTGTGTCACCCGGGGCCAGCGAAATGCACAGGCGATGGCCAGGGCATACAGCCCGGGCGAGAGCCTTCCCTTCCAGTCGCGACCGATCGCGGCCCTGAGCGTCGAGTCGCTTCCCTGCGCGCCGATGATCGTCTGCTGAAGGATCCAGTAGGCGACGGATGCCGCAAGGAGCACGCCGCCGTAGAGCGCGGAAGGCACGGCTGCGAAGTGATTCTCCCCCATCCAGCCGGTGACGAAGGGCATCAGGGACAGCCAGAAGAGCAGGTGCAGGTTCGCCCACAGCATGCCGCCGGTGACCCGGGTGACGGTGTGCAGCATGTGGTGATGATTGTTCCAGTAGATGCCGATGTAGACGAAGCTCAGCACGTAGCTCATGAACACCGGGACCAGGGGCGCCAGCGCCTGCGGACTGTCGCCGTGCGGCACCTTCATCTCCAGCACCATGATGGTGATGATGATCGCGATCACGCCATCGCTGAAGGCCTCGAGCCGCCCTTTGCCCACGCTCAGTGAACCATTTCGATCTCGCCCGGACGCCAGCTCTTGTCGAAGAAAGGCTCGAGCGGGCTGTAGAGACGCAGGATGACCAGCCAGTGAGCCCCAGTACCGATGGCCCATCTCCGGAAACTCCCACAGTAGCTGGGCTCGATCATAGATGCCCTGAATCGTCCGTGCCGCCGCCTGCGGATCATCGGCCGCGATGTACTCGTGAATGTCCTTCAGCCAACGCTCGGCCTCAAGCGTCCAGGTTATTGCTGCCACGAGCGAATGCGCCGGCCCATCTCTTCGTTCGAAACAGTGCGCTTCGCATCGGCATCCGCGAGGCCGCGAGCCACCATGGCGTGGAAGGCGAGCTCTCGGATGATCTCTTCCCGAGAGCTATCCTCGGGCTGCTGCTGGATCAGGCGGGTCAACTCCTCCTTGGCCGTGGACATGGGCATGACCTCCAATGTTCGCTAAAGGGTGCCACAGACGACCACGCGGGGGAATGGCACATAACGATTGAGCTCACCGGCGCATAGCGGCTGGCGCGCGGGTTGCGATTGCAAGCCGCGTGACAGACGCGTCATGCGACCGGTGGAGCGCATAGTTAGAAGTCAGGCCGCCCACTCCATCTTGAGCCGCTTCTTCTCCGCCGCGCAATCTCTCAAGTAGAGATTGATCAGGTTCTGATACGGAATGCCTGTACCTCCAGCAAGATGCTTGAAGTATTGGACCGTGTCCTCATCGAGGCGAATGGTGACTGAACGCTTCGCCTTGCGAACATACGGATTCGGTCGGGACTGTGAAAAGTCGTAGCGCTTCTTCATGGTAGGTACCTTGCGTATTCCTTTCTCTCCGAGGCGTCCGCACGTCGAGCAGAAATGATGCGAATCACGCGATCGGCGTCTCGGAAACAATGGCAAACAACCAACACCCGAAGGCCAATGCTCATGCCGAGCATCAGAAATCGATCCTCGCTGTCCAGGTGCTCAGGATCATTAATGATTCGGGCGAATTCATCCAAGAAGACGGTCTTGGCTTCGACAAAGGAAATGCCGTGCTTCTTCTGATTGGCACGGTCTTTTCGTGGATCCCACTCGAAGCGCAGGTCCGCCATACATACAGTGTACCTACGGAATGCGGTCGGTCAACCCTGACTTCTAACGATTGAGCTGAGCGCGCCGCGCGCCAGCGCTTCGACTTGGAACTTTATCGATCACGGCTGCGCTCCAGCGATTTGTTAGGCGGAGTGCCACGATGATTTCCGAAGCTGACCCTGTTCTTCGGCACCGAGGTTAGTCTCCGTTTCGACGGTGATCAACGCCACCGTTGATCGGAGCTGCGAGCTTGTCGTGACCCGGGGCGTAGCGGCGCGACCGCGGCGGTGACCGTCGGCGACGGCGGCACGCGATCTCTTGGCGAAGTGCGACCTCTGACGCGCCGCGGTCCGAAGCCTGCCTTTGTTCACGCCTCGACGAAGTGCCACTTCAAAGCTCTTCGATCACGCCGCCTAACGGTGAAAGTAACCGGACGCCGCGCGAGGCGGATTGAGGAAGCCTAAAGGCGCGTTTTCGGCGGTCCGGTTGACTGGATTGTTGGGCGGCATGTTTGATGTTTGACCGTGCAGCACGCGGGGATTTGCCGGATGGAATGCACTAACGAGTGGATTCGTCATATGGAACACCGATCGCGTCAATAAAGGAGGCAAAGCATGGCGCTATTACCACTGCGCTATCTGGCCCGGCAATTGGGTCAATCATGACGATAGGCCATGGCTTCGTGCCACGAGTATCAAATGCGATGGTTTCCAAACCACCGTTGCTAGCAAAGAAAATGAATCCAGGATGCCACTTGGCGCTTTCCTGTGAGGCCAAGTCGGCGACAAGACTGGCGTCATAGAGTTGAAGCCACTGCGGTGCCAAATTCAACTCTCCTTCCCCGCCATTGCTGATGCGAAGCAGCGACACGTAGTCAGCCGGAAGCTCTGGATAGATGCGAAGCAGCTTTTCGATTTGGTCATCGGAGGCTGGTTCAGCAGCCCTCCAGCCATCGTGAGACGTGCCAAGCCTATCAGCGCTCTCTGTCATGACGCCCAACGACTGAGCTCACCGGCCGGCGGTGGTGCATGACGCGCGTGGCCGGCGCAACCTCTCAGGCGCGACGGACGCGCGCGCCGCAACGCCCCATCGGACCGGTGCAGCGATTTGTTAGAGCCGCGAAAGCCAGTAGCGTGGGCGACGGCGATAGTGACCGACGGCGAGAATCTGAATGACTCCGCCGCGCTCACGGAAAATGATGTGGAACGGAAACTCGACGACCGACACCCGGCGGATGTCTGGCGGTCGCTCGACGCGATACATGCTCGGGATTTCACAGACCCGTTCGATCGCCGACTCGACCTGCGACAGGTAGCGATTGCCGAGACCCGCCTCCTGCGCTTCGTAGTATGCGACCTGCTCAAGGTGCTCGGCCTCCGCCGCAGGGTGAAACCCGAACTTCACCGCAGCAACTGACGTGCCTTGCTCGCAACCTCGTCACCGGGCACCAGCGATACCTCGCCGGAGTCCAGCTGGCTGGCTCGGCGCTCCGCCTCTTCGAGCCACAATTGCTCACGCTCCGATGGGTTCAGCGTGTCCAAGCTGGACAGCAGCTCGTGCGCCAGCTTTGCCCTTTCCTGGGCCGGAAGGTTAAGCGCTTGTTTTTCCAGTGACTTGAAGTCCATGGCTAAAAGCCTACCACAGGTCCTGATAGCGGCTCTAACGATTGAGTTGAGCGCCCGCGCACGACGCCCGATGGCGCACCGAGAGCGAAAGATTAAAGAACGCACGCTCGGTGCGCCGCAGATCGCTCGAAGCGGAGCGCTCGAACGATTTGTTAGGTTGCCGGCCGACGCCTCTTCTCGACATAGTCTCGAAGAGCTCGATTAACGGCAGCTGAATTCGGGAAAAGCTTGTGAAGGTCGGGATCGATCAGTACGACATTTGTACCTTCGCGGTACTGCTTGGCGTACTTACCCCGGACACCCGATTTGACCAAATCCGGCGGATACTCGGCACGAACGTCGTCGTCTTTACTGCTCATAGGCATTACGCTCGCGAGGCGTCATCGGCCTGGCTGTAATGATGCGAATATTAGCACCCCTTTCCGTAAATCCTACGACCAGGTGCCGACCTTCGCGCGTGCAGCCAAATATTACAAAACGCTGCTCATATGCAGAGTGATCCGGGTCCGGAACCGTAGACGACAGCTCGTCTCCGAATACCTCCGTTGCTTCCTCAAAGCTGACGTCGTGCTTCGACCAATTAGCCGCGGATTTTTCCGGATCCCACTCGAACTCCATGGTCGGTGTCTACGGCAACCTAACTATATGTAGACGACGGAAGTGACGCATTGAATCGCCCCATTCCCGTCGGATAGGAGGAATGACCCAGGACCAACTCCCTGCTTCCATTGCCTTGAGCGGCCACGGTTGTCGCGTAACTCGCCGGAGGCAAGGGCGACATGGAGCAGAAGCGCGGGCTGCTGGAAGTGGCGCAGGAGAAGATGCGCACCCGCCACATGGCGTTTCGCACCGAGCAGGTGTACCTGCGGTGGATCCGGCAGTACATCACTTTCCATGGGCGGCGATACCCCCGCGAGCTCGGTGCAGCCGAGGTCGAGCAATTCTTGTCCCATCTGGCGGTGCAGCGCAAGGTCGGTGCGGGTACGCAGAACCAGGCTCTGCAGGCGCTGTTGTTCCTGTACCGCCAGGTGCTGGGCGTGGAGCTGCCGTGGCTGGAGGGCGTGACGCGGGCAGCGCGGACCCGGCGGCTGCCGGTGGTGCTGGATCGCGCCGGGGTGAGGGCGATCCTTGGCCACCTGGACGGGAGGGCCTGGCTGGTGGCGAATCTGCTTTACGGCGGCGGCCTGCGTCTGATGGAGGGGCTGCGGCTGCGGGTGAAGGACATCGCCCTGGAGCGGGGCGAGCTGATCGTGCGCGAGTCGAAGGGCGGCAAGGACCGGGTGACGGTGCTGCCCTGCGCGCTGGAGACGCCGCTGCGGGCGCATCTCGGCAAGCTGCGTGGCTGGTTCGAAGAGGAGCGGCGCCAGGGGCGGCCGGGGGTGTCGCTGCCCGGAGCGCTGGCGCGCAAGTACCCGAATGCGGCGACCCAGTGGGGCTGGCAGTACCTGTTTCCGGCCCCCGGCCTGTGCAGGGACCCGTGTTCGGGGCGTCCTGTGCGCCATCACTGGCACGAGAAGAACATGCAACGCGCCATGCAGCTGGCGGTACGGCGTGCGGGCATCACCCAGCCGGCGAGCTGCCACACGCTGCGCCACTGCTTCGCCACGCACCTGCTGGAGGATGGCTACGACATCCGCACGGTGCAGGAGCTGCTGGGCCACGCGGACGTGAAGACGACGATGATCTACACGCACGTGATGCAGAAGGGCGCGAAGGGGGTGAGGAGCCCGCTGGATCGTGGCGGCACCTGACTCCCGGGGGCGGATCGGCCGTACGCCCACGCGCCCGCAAGGCCATAATCCGCACTGATCCACCGGATTGAACGGCAGCCGCCCATGAACCACCTCGCCCACGAGACCAGCCCCTACCTCCTGCAGCATGCCGGCAACCCGGTGGACTGGTATCCCTGGGGCGAGGAGGCGCTCACGAAGGCCAGGACCGAGGACAAGCCGATCCTGCTCTCCATCGGCTACTCGGCCTGCCACTGGTGTCACGTGATGGCGCACGAGTCCTTCGAGGACGAGGCGACGGCGCGGCTGATGAACGAGCTGTACGTGAACATCAAGGTGGACCGCGAGGAGCGGCCGGACATCGACCGCGTCTACCAGGCGGCACACCACCTGATGATGCGCCGGGGCGGAGGCTGGCCGCTGACGATGTTCCTCACCCCGGGCGAGCATGTGCCGATCTTCGCCGGCACCTATTTCCCGAAGGAGCCGCGCCACGGGATGCCGGCGTTCAGCGAGGTGCTCACCCGCGTGGCGGAGTACTACCTGCGCAAGCCTCCGGAACTGAAGGAGCAGGGCCCGGCACTGCGCGAGGCGCTGGCCGCCATCGATGCCGGCGCCGCGCCCGAGCGCGGGCCGCTCGATGCGGCGCCGCTCGACGGGCTGCGCGAGGCGCTGGGCGGACAGTTTGATGCGGAGTTCGGCGGCTTCGGCGGGGCGCCGAAGTTCCCGCATCCGGGCAACCTCGAGGCGCTGCTGCGCCTGTGGTGGCGCACGGCGGACGGCGACAAGCCCGACGTGCACGCGCTGTACATGTGCGCGCTCAGCCTCAAGCGCATGGCGGAGGGTGGCCTCTACGACCAGCTGGGCGGCGGCTTCTGCCGCTACTCCGTGGATGGCCACTGGAGCATCCCCCACTTCGAGAAGATGCTCTACGACAACGGTCCGCTGCTGGCACTCAACGCCTGGCTCTACCAGATCAGCGCGGACGATTTCTTCCGCCGCGTGGCCGACGGGACCGCGGACTGGGCGCTGCGCGACATGCGCTCGCCGCAGGGCGCATTCTTCTCCAGCCTCGATGCGGACTCGGAGGGCGAGGAAGGCCGCTTCTACGTGTGGACACCGGATGAGGTGCGCGCGCTGGTCAGCAAAGCGGAGTACGCGGTGCTGGCGCCGCGCTATGGCCTGGACCAGGAGGCGAATTTCGAGGGACACTGGCACCTGCGCATCTGGCAACCGCTGGAGGCCATTGCCGCGAAGACGGAACAGCCGGTGTCCACCGTCCAACGCCTGCTCGACGAGGGACGCGCGAAACTGCTCGCCGCACGCAACGCCCGCACCTGGCCCGGCCGCGACGAGAAGATCCTCGCCAGCTGGAATGCGCTGATGATCCGCGGCCTGGCGATCGCCGGGCGCATCCTCGGCCGCGATGACCTGGTCGACGCCGCGGCAACGGCGCTCGATTTCGTGCGCGGCCACATGGTGGTCGACGGCCGCCTGCGGGCGACGTGGAAGGATGGCCGCGCGCGCTTCAACGCCTACCTCGACGACCACGCCTTCCTGCTCGATGCGACGCTGGAGCTGCTGCAGGCCCGCTGGAACACGGCACAGCTCGACTTCGCCTGCTGGCTGGCGGAGGAACTGCTGGCCCGCTTCCGCGATGAGGCGGGCGGCGGCTTCTTCTTCACGGCCCACGACCACGAGGCCCTGCTCCACCGCGGCAAGCCGATGTCCGACGAGGCGCTGCCCGCGGGCAACGCGGTGGCGGCGCTGGCGCTCGGCCGGCTCGGCCACCTGCTCGGCGAGCTGCGCTACCTCGACGCCGCCGAGGCGACCTTGCGCGCCGGCTGGCCGGCGCTGTCGCAGTTCCCGCACGGGCACGCGACCCTGGCAGGCGCGCTGGAGGAGTTCCTCGTCCCGCCGGTGGTCGTGGTGGTGCGCGCCGCGGGAGCGGACCTCGGCGAGTGGCTGGGTGCGGCCCACGCGGTGTATGCGCCAGGCCGGCTGGTGTTTGGCATCCCGCCGGGCGAGCCCGGCCTGCCGGGCGCGCTGGCCACGCGGCAATCGGCCGCAGGTGACCGCCCGCTGGCCTATGTCTGCCGCGGCATGGCCTGCGATGCGCCGGTGCACACGCTGGACGCACTCGGCGCTGCCCTCTCGCGGGAGCGGGCGGAGTAGACTATCCCCCGGCTGCCGCCCCCATGCCGATGCAACCCGACAAGCGCCTCGCCTTCTTCCAGGGGTTCCTGCGCGAGCCCCAGCAGGTGGCCTCGGTCATCCCGAGCTCGCGGTTCCTCGAGCGGCGCCTGGTGAACATCAGCGGCGCACGCCAGGCCAGCACCGTGGTGGAGCTCGGGCCCGGCACCGGCGGCACCACGCGCGCGCTGCTGCGTGCCCTGCCCTCGTCCTCACGGCTGCTGGCCATCGAGATCGATCCGCATTTCGCCAGCCTGCTGCGCGAGGAGGTCCGCGATCCCCGCCTGACGGTCGAGTGCGCGAGCGCGGCCGACATCGGCCCGCTGCTGGCTCGTCACCGGTTGCCGGCGCCGGAGTCGGTGGTCTCGGGCATTCCCTTCTCCACCATGCCGATGCGCATCGGCCAGGCCATCCTGCGCGCGGTGCGCGGCTCGCTGGCCTCGGGCGGGCGCTTCGTCGCCTATCAGTTCCGCGACCGCGTCGCGGTGCTGGGACGCGAGATCCTCGGCGAGCCGGAGGTGGACGTGGAGCTGCTGAACGTGCCGCCGATGCGCGTCTATTGCTGGCGCAAGGCACGCGGCTGAGTCGCGGCCGCACGCCCGCCGGACGTCACCAGGGAATCACCTTGCCGTCGACGTTGACCGGCAGGCCCGGATCCGCGGGCGTCAGCGCTTCCACCAGCTTGTACAGGCCCGCGGCGCTCGCGGCCGGCGACAGCGCCTCGCCACGGTAGCCCGACTCGGCCAGCATGTCGGTGGCCACCATGCCGGGCGCCAGCAGCGCCACGGTGATGCCGCGGGGCTGCAGGTCATGGCGCAGCGCGCGGAACCCCATGTTCAGCGCCGCCTTGCTCATCTGGTAATAATAGAAGCGCGACATCTGCCCCATCATCGCCAGCGAGCCGAGGCCGCTGGTCAGCGCGACGATCCTGCGCCGGCTGCCGGCCAGCACGTTGTCCAGCAGCGTCTCCGACAACTTGAGCGGGCCGAAGACATTGGTGCGCATCACCTGCGCGAACAGCGCTTCGTCGAGCTGGCCGAGCTGCTGCCTGCGGTTGCCTTCGTCGTGCCGGTCGCCGAGCAGCGCGGCGTTGTTGAACAGCACGTCGATCGGCTGTCCGCGGAGTCTGGCCGCGAGCGCCTGCATGCTGGTGACACTTGTCACATCCAGCGTCTCGACGACGATCCTCGGGTTGGCGCGGGCCAGCGCCGCCAGTTCCATCGCGGCCTCCGGCCGGCGCGCGGTCGCCAGCACGTTCCAGCCATGGCTGGCGAATTCCCTCACCAGCGCCACGCCCAGACCCCGGCCGGAGCCGGTGATGAGCACCGTCGCCTCTGCCGCCATCGCCTTCTCCCCCGTCACGGTGCCGCTGCCGGCAATGTAGTGGATGCCGGCACCACGCGCTGGTAGCTCAGCGGATCGAGCACATCCCCCTGGCCGGAGTAGCGGGCTTCGGCCGGATAGGGGAACAGCGGCCGGCGCAGCAGCACCGCACCGGTCACCGGAAACCGGCGCTGGTGACGGGTGACGGGCAGGCTGTCCGTGGAGCGCGTGGCGATCAGCATCTCCGGCGCTTCGTCGGTTTCCACCCAGCGTTCGATGGCACTGAGGTAGTCGACATCGCCCGCCCCGGGCCCGCCGCCGCAGTGCTGCACGTCCGGCAGCATGAACAGGCGCGCAAAGCGTGCCAGTTCGGCGGCCCCGCCGCTGGCGCGGGCCGCCTCCTTCCAGTAGGCGAGCGTCCGGGCGGGCGGCACGATTTCGTCCGCCGCGCCCTGGTAGAGGATCAGCCGGCCATCACGCGCCGCGAACGCCGTGAGGTCGGCATCGGGTCCTGCGGCGGCGGCGTCCATGGCCGGGCCCGTTTCACTGGCCGGATCGCGATCGGGTTCGAGGGGTGCTCCGGCGATGATGCCGTCGAAGTCGTCGGGATGGCGCGAGACGGCAACCAGGGCCTGGTGGCCACCGATGGAGCAGCCGCGGAAGTACGCATGCAGCGGTTCGCCGCCGTAGAAGGCCTCCGCGAGGGCACGGGCCAGGGCGACGGTGGCGTGGATGGCGCGGTAACCGTCGGTGGTGGCCGTGACGTAGCCGCGCGCTGCCGCATCCTCCATCTGCCCCGCCTGGATGCTGCCGCAGCGGTCAGGACAGCCCGTCACCAGCAGCTTGCGGTTCCAGTCCTCCACCGGCAGCCAGGCCTCGAATCCGCTCCCGGACGCCGCCGTGCCGGTGACGCGGCAGCGCTCGGGCAGATCACCGGCAGCCGGCAGCAGTCCGGCTGCGAGCTTCGCACCGGCCGCCACGTCGGTGCCGAAGTCCAGCACCGCGAGCACGGCGCAGGCGTCGGCGAGCGTGGGCTCCACCGGATCAGGGACGGCCGCGGACAGGGCGGGCCCGGCGGCGGCCTGGTGAACGAGGACGAATGCCGGCAGCAGCCACCCGGCAATGCCTGCCCGCGGCCCGTGACGGGCCGTGGCCAGGGCATGGCGGGCATCAGGCATGTGCAGACGCCGGCAGGGAAAGCCGCACGGTGCCGCAAGCCGCCGGCAGGGTCAAGGCGCGCCGGCGCCGGCAGACGTTCATTGACAGCACGGCAGGCGCCGCGATCAAATGCCCATGGCGCAGTGCGCACCGTCACCGTCCCGGTTTCCGGAAAAAGGGGATTTCCATGAAGAACTCTCTCCGCTTGCCGACCCTGGCCGCTGCCATCGCGGGCCTGAGCCTCGTCTCGGGTACCAGCCAGGCGCAGGTCTTCTTCGGCGGTACCGCCGGCCGCAGCAGCATCGACGACTACGAGTTCGGCACCACTGACACCAACCGCCACCAGGACGACAGCGACACCGCCTGGAGCCTGTTCGTCGGCTACCAGTGGAACCCATACTTCGCCACCACCATCGCCTACACGGACCTCGGCTCCCTGCAGGCCTCGGGCACCATCGACGGTGGTGAAGGCGGTGGCGGTTCCATCGGTTACACCGACAAGATTTCGGCGACGGCCATGGATGTCTCGGCCATCGGCATCCTGCCGTTCAGCACCTTTGCCAGCGAAGATTCGTTCATCGGCCGCTTCTCGCTGTTTGCCGAGGTCGGGCTCTCGCTCTGGGACCAGGACGTCAACTGCGTGGCCTGCGACGGCGGCTCGGACTTCAAGGGTGGCGATACCGGCAGCAGCGTACTGCTCGGCGGTGGCCTGAGCATGCGCGTCACCGAGGGCCTGCGCCTGCACGCCCGCTATGCCAGCTACCCGGACATCGGCAACCGCGATCCCCATGACACCGGCCACGAGCAGGACTGGGATTTCTGGGGCATCGGCGCCACCTGGTCCATCCGCTAGGCGGCTGCCAGGCACGAAACGACGATGACGGGTGCCCGCTTGCTGCTGCTTGCGGCAGCGTTGCTGCTTGCGGCCTGCGCCACCAACATCGCCGGCCGCAAGCAGCTGATGCTGGTGTCGGAGCAGTCGGCGATCGCGCAGTCGAAGCAGGCCTACGTGCAGACCATGAGCAAGCTCGACTCCGAGGGCAAGCTGGTCACCGACCCGAAGATCGTCAAGCGCATCAACACCATCACCGGGCGACTCATCGCCCAGGCAATCCAGTACCGGCCGGAAACGGCGAAATGGGACTGGAGCGTGCGCATCATCGATGATCCGAAGACCGTCAATGCCTGGTGCATGGCCGGGGGGCGCATGGCGATCTACACCGGCCTGATCCAGAAGCTGGATCCGACCGACGACGAACTCGCCCAGGTCATGGCCCACGAGATCAGCCACGCGCTGCTGAACCACACTGCCGAGCGCATGTCGATGGCGATTGCCGCGCAGCTTGGCGCGGTCGCCACCGGCGTGGCCACGGAAAGCAGCGCCAACATGGTCGGCGCCGCAGCCCTGGCACAGCTCGGCCTGCTGCTGCCGAACAGCCGGCAGTCAGAGGCCGAAGCCGACCGGGTCGGCATCGAGATCGCCGCCAAGGCGGGCTATGACCCGCACGCCGCAGTGACACTGTGGCAGAAGATGGCCAAGGCCGGCGGCAACGGCCCGCCGCAGTTCCTGAGCACGCACCCGAGCCCGGCCAACCGGCAGCAGGCGCTGGCCGCGCTGGTGCCGAAGATGATGCCCTACTACGAGCAGAAGGGCCCGCGCCCGGTGTATGCCCTGTCGGCCTCGCCGGATGCACCGGCGGGCCCGAAGGCGACGGCGAGGTGACGCCCCGCTAGTTCCCGCCGGGGCGCACGACGTAGTTGCCGCGCTCCTTGTCGAATTCCAGTTCCAGCAGGCCGTGCTTCGCGGCGTCCTCCAGCAGCTCGGAGAAGCTGCGGTAGCCGTAGGCACTCTCGCTGAAGCCCGGGTACACGCGGCGCACCGTCTGCTTGACCAGCGAACCCCACAGCGGGTCGTATTCCTGGGCCAGGGATTCGACGGTCTCGGCGACCCGTTCCAGCGCGGCCTGCTGCTCGGTCTGCTGCTCGGTCTGCTCGCCGCCCTTGGGCTTGCGGGCGCGCCGCCGCGGGCGCTGCGAGACCTTGACCAGGTCGTCGTAGAAGATGAACTCGTCGCAGCTGCCGGCCAGCAGGTTGGAGGTGGAGTTCCTGATGCCGCAGCCGATGACGCGCTTGTCGTTCTCCTTGAGCTTGGAGACCAGGGGCGAGAAGTCGCTGTCACCGGTGAGCAGCGCGAAGGCGTCGATGTGCGACTTCGAGTAGCAGAGGTCGAGGGCATCGACGACCATGCGGATGTCGGCGCTGTTCTTGCCGCTCATCTTGGTCTGCGGGATATCGATCATCTCGAAACCGTGCAGGTGGAACTCCTGCATGAACTGGCGGTAGCGCGTCCAGTCGCAATAGGCGCGCTTGGCGACGATGCGGCCTTTCTCCAGCAGGCGCTTGAGCACCAGCTCGATGTCGAACCGCCCCCCCTTGAGGTCCTCGGCGCCGAGCGCCAGGTTCTCGAAATCCACGAAGATGGCGAGCGTCAGCTCCTGCCGGTTGCCTGCATCCTGGGTCATCGCCCCTTGTACCTTGTTCCCCGGTTGAGGCGGCCATCCTACCAGCGCCCGGGTCTTTCGCCAGCAGTGCGCCAGGTCTGGAAAAGTGCGCTACATTATGGGCTGCCGGGGAGGAAGGCGCCCTTGCCGTGGCGGCTACCCGGATAGCTCAACAACAATCTTTCCAAGGAGCGTCGCATGAACCCACGTTACAGGTCTCTGGCGCTGGCCGCCGTGGCCGTCGCATGCTGTACCCAGCCGGTGGTGGCCGGGGCCAAGGAGGGGGACTGGCTGTTGCGCGGTGGCGCGGCCTTGGTCGACCCGAAGTCCGACAACCTGACCATCAGCCCGGGCCAGGGCCTGATAGTCAATGGCAGCCCGGTCGCCGGTGACGTGAGCATGGACAGCGCCGTCGGCGCCACGCTCGAGCTCACCTACATGTTCCGCGACCACTGGGGCCTGGAAATGCTCGGCACCACGCCCTTCAGCCACGATGTCGACTTCGATTCCGGCTCCGGGGATGCGGGGATCGGCAAGATCAAGCAGATCCTGCCGACCCTGAGCCTGCAGTACCACTTCAACCCGGAGGGCACCTGGCGGCCCTACATCGGCGCCGGCATCAACTACGCGATGCTCTTCGACGAGAGGAGCCAGGGCGCGCTCATGGGCGCCACGGTGCGGGCCGACGACTCCTTCGGGCTCGCCGGCCAGCTGGGTCTGGACGTCGGAATCACGAAGAATTTCTTCGTCAACGCCGCTGTCCGGTACATGGACATCGAGTCCGACATCGAGGTCAATGGCGCCGATGTCGGTTCGCTCGACGTCAATCCGGTCGTCTACCAGCTGCAGCTCGGCTACCGGTTCGGCCGCCCCGAGCCGGCGCCGGCACCCGCCCCGGTCGCGGCGGCCGCCCCGCCGCCGCCACCCCCGCCGCCGCCTCCTCCGCCGCCGGCCGACAGCGACGGCGACGGTGTCGTCGACAGCGCCGACCAGTGCCCGGATACCCCGAAGGGTGACCGTGTCGGCCCGCAGGGCTGCTCCTGCGACGTCACCCGCCAGGTGCAGTTCGCCCTCAATTCCGCCGAACTCACCGACGAGGGCCGCAAGACCCTCGACGAGGTCGCCGAGACCCTCACCCGGCTGAAGTTCGTCTCCGGCAGCGTCGTCGGCCACACCGACAGCTCCGGCGCCGAGGCCTACAACCAGAAGCTCTCCGAGCGCCGTGCCCAGGCCGTGGCCGACTACCTCCAGGCCAAGGGCATCGCCACCGGCCGCCTCACCGCCTCGGGTGCCGGCGAGAGCCAGCCCGTCGCCGACAACAAGACCAAGGAAGGTCGCGCACTCAACCGTCGCGTCGTGCTCAAGCGCACCGACTGCGATCGGCCGTGATGCGGCCCAGGAAGCGTTGACTGGACACCAGGCCCCGGTGGGCAACCACCGGGGCCTGCAGCCCTGGCATCGAAATGCAACGACAGGAGAACACGACGATGATGAGACTGACGACCCGGATCGCGGCCATCGCCCTGCTCGCCGCGGGTCCGCTCGCGGGCACCGCCATGGCCGACGACCTCGGCCACTGCACGTACATCCAGCAGAACATGTTCGCCGGCCCGTTCCATGTCTGCGAGATGCCGATCGACGCGGCGAAATGCACCGAGCTCGGCAAGACCGACGAGAACAAGGATGCCGTGCACGCTGCGGGCGCCTGCCCGGTGGAGAAGCTGGTGGGCACCTGCGACAAGGGCGCGACCAAGCTGCTCTACTACGACGGGGATCCGTCCGGCCTGGAGATCGGCTGCGGCTTCCAGAGCGGCACCTGGGTCAAGCCCTAGGATCAGGCGGCAAGCAACCGGGAAAAGGCCTCCTCCGGGAGGCCTTCTTCTTTACGGCTTCCAGCCCTGCAGGTATTCCTCCCAGCGGCTGTCGACCAGTTCGAAGGCGCCCGGTGCACCCTGCACCAGCAGGTCGCGGTTGAGCGGGGCCCAGCTCTTCGGCCCGCCCTCGCCGGGCCACTGCCGGGTGGCATCGATGACGATCTTGCTCGACAGGCCGCGGACCGGCCGGCTCGGGTCCGGCATCATCATCGAGGTGCGCGGAATGAGCAGGCTCGCCGAAGGCTGCCAGCGTGCCCCCAGCGCATGCAGCACCTGGCTCGGGTCGAGGATGTCGAGGTCCTTGTCGACAACGATGACGACCTTGTGCAATCCCGGGTTGGCGGCGAGGTACTGGCCGGCGGCGATGCCCTCGCCGGCGAACTTCTTGTCGATGCTGATGACGATGACGCCATTGGCGCCCCGCGGCGAGTTCAGGCCGACGAGCGAGGGGATCAGCTTGCGGTACATGAAATAGCTGGATGCAATCTGCGGTGACCGCGGCATGTCGCAGGTGAGCCCGGCGAAGGAGTTCAGCACCCAGGGCTGGCGCCGGTGGGTGATGGCGGTGATGTGCATGACGAAGTTCTCGGGCTTCTTCGGCCCGAGGTAGCCGTACATCTCGCCGAAGGGGCCCTCTTCCTCGAACTCGGTGAGCGAGACCTCGCCCTCGATGACGATTTCCGAGGTGGCGGGGACCATGATGTCGCTGGTCTCGCACTTCACCACCGGCAGCGGCCGGCCGCGCAGGCCGCCGGCGAACTCCAGCTCGTCCTCGAGGTAGCCCGCCATCTTCGTGCTGCTGGCGCAGAAGGTCATCGGATCCGGCGCCACCGCGACCGCCACCCGCGCAGAGCGGTCGCCGCGCTCCTTCATGGCCATGAGGATGCGCCAGCCATGCTGGCCGGGCTCCGGGTTGACGCCCATCCTGCGCGGGCCCTTCACCTGGCAGCGGTAGGTGCCGACATTGCGCCCGAGCTCCGGGTCCTGGATGAACACCGAGCCCATGTTGACGTAGCGTCCACCGTCGGCCGGGTTGTTCTGCAACCAGGCAAAGGCCTCCAGGTCCACCTGGTCGCCGGTCAGCACCACCTCCTTGCAGGGTGCCTCGCGCGGGTCGGCCACCGCCACCGGCGCGATGCGGCGCCAGTTGCCCGCGCCATCGAGGCGCGACTCCAGCTCGTGGAGCACTGCCCGGTACATCTGCTGGTGGTCGTCGGTGACCGGATCGACGCCGAAGAGCACGGCCTCGTCGGGCCAGCGGCCATAGGCGTTGGCCACCACCGGGCCATCGTGCCAGCGTCCGCCGGTCTTCACCCGCTCGATGAGGAACGCCGGCGCCTGCTCGATGCCGAAGCGCTCGATCAGGCGGTAGGCGAAGGCGGAGGCCTCGTAGCGGTCCTGGTCCATGGCCGGCAGCCGCAGCAGGCGCCCGCGCCGCTCCAGCGCATCGATGTAGTCACGGACCGAATCGAAGGGTGTGCCGGACATGATGCTCGCCTGCTACTGCTGGATGGAGCGCAGGTACTCCACCAGCTTGTCCGTGATCCGGGCCACCTCGGCCTCGGCCGCCTGGTCGCCGCCCTGCTCCACCGACAGCTCCTGGCCCCACACGGGCATGTAGCGGGTGCCATGCACCGGATAGACGCTGCGGCCATCGATGGCCTTGCGCACGCGCTCGGCGGGGAAAGCGCCACCATTGGCGCGGCCGAGACGCGTAAGGTCGGGGACCATCACCCTGAGCGAGCCGGCCACCGGCCCGTCGCCGAGCCCGCTGCTGCCGTGGCAACTGGCACAGAAGCGCTCGTAGAGCTGGCGACCGGAATAGCCATCGAAGCGCCCGGCAGGGGCGCTGGCCTCCGCGAGCGCATGTGGCCCGGCGAGGCCGGCGAGAGCTGCCATCACGGCCAGCGCTGCTGCACGCATCATCCTGCACTCCCAGGTACGGAACGAGCCGTCAGCATACGGCAAAGTCGCGGCACATCCATAGCGGCGCACAGGCAAGGCACACCGGCGAGGTGCTAGCATGCACGCTGCCCCGCGGATGAAAATTTGCCATGCGATTGCTGCGCCAACTGCTGATCGGCCTCGTCATGCTGCTGGCACTGGCCTGGATCGCCCTGGCGATCTATGCCTATTGGCCCGGCGAACCCGAGGTGCCGGCACGCCAGCTCGCCACCGCCGCGGATCACTTCGTCAGCGTCGACGGCATGGCACTGCGCTACCGGACCTGGGGCGAGCGCGATCCCGGCAGGCCGAATCTGCTGCTGATCCACGGCTTCGCCAACTCGCTGCAGTCCTTCCGCCTGCTGGCACCGATGCTGGCGGAGCACTTCCACGTGGTGACGGTGGATGCGCCGGGCTTCGGGCTCTCGGCGAAGCCCGCAGAGCACGACTACGGCAACGCCTCGCAGGCGAAGGCGATCGCAGACTTCGCCGCGGCACTCGGCCTGGAGCGCTACGTCGTCGGCGGGCACTCCATGGGCGGCACGCTCGCCGTCTACGTCGCCGCCAGCGATCCGCACGTCACGGGACTGGTGCTCATGAACCCCGGCATCATCAGCACCGGCGTACCGGCCGTCACGCGCTACCTGTTCTGGCCGCTGCCCCGGGTCATGGCGCGGATGTTCGGCAGCCGGGCGTTCCGCGAAGACTTCCTCAAGCGCTCCTTCCTCGACCCGTCCATTGTCACCCCACAGGTGATGGATGCCGTGATGCTGGCGCCGCGCAGCGCAGGCTACCTGGATGGCATGGCGTCCATGATGGGCCAGTACCGCAGCGGCGACGAGCCGGCGATGGCCAGCCGCGTGCGCGTGCCGACGCTGATCGTCTGGGGCATGCAGGATCGCAGCAAGCTTCCGGGCGAACAGCAGCAGTTGCAGCGGCTCATCCCGGGCTCCAGGCTGGTGGAGGTGCCGGACTCGGGCCACTACGTGCAGGAAGAGCAGCCGGCCGCCGTTGCCGCGGCCTTGATCGCCGAGGCGCCGGCCTGGCGCTGAGCGGCGGCCTCAGCCGCTGCCGCGCGGCTCCGGCATGCGGATGGTGAAATACCACAGCTGCACCGCCAGCGTGAGCACGGCGCCTGCAAGCAGCGGCAGCGCCGGGGCCGCCTTGTAGATCGCGCCACAGAGGATCGGCCCGAAGATCATGCCCACTGTGGGGGCCGCCGCCAGCAGCCCTGCCACGGCGCCCTGCTCGCGCGGCCCCACGCTCAGGCTCCCCGCCGCATTGAGCCCCGGCGCGGCGAAGCCGAAGCTCACGCCGAATACCGCGTATCCCGCATAGAGCGCATGCACGCCAGGCCCGAAGGCGATCAGCAGGAGGCCGGCCGCCATGAGGCCGAATCCCAGGCGCAGCATCGTCGCCGGTGGCGCCTTCCACGCCTGCAGCACCACGGCCTGCACCAGCAGGGTGAAGAAGGCCATGCAGAGCATCGCCACCATCATGGTGCGCTGCGCCGCCGTCACCTCCGTGATGCTGTAGCGGTCGGCGACCCACGAGGCGGTGATGGTCTGGATGCCGGTGAACACGCCGAACACCACCATCCAGCCGACCAGGTAGGGCAGCACGCGCCGGTCGGTGGCCGCGAGATGCGGCGCGGCGCCACGCTCGCCCCGGCGGACAGGTTCCGGCAGGGCGACGAAGGCCCAGGCGCCGGCCAGCACGGCGAGCCCGGCCGCCACATACATCGCCAGCACCGGGCCGAAGCCCGCCAGTGCGCCGCCGAAGGCCGGGCCGATGATGGTGCCGAGCCCGCCTGCCATGGCGATGAGCGCCATGCCGGATGCGCGCGAGCCCTCGTCGGTCGTGTCGGCGATGTAGGCGGTGGCCGCCGGATTGATGCCGCCCACCACCACGCCGTAGGCCAGCCGCAGCACCAGCAGCAGCACGAACATCGGCAGTCCGGTGGCCCAGCCCCAGAGGCCGGCCTGCACGCCCAGCGCCAGCGCCGCGTAACCGATGGCATAGCCGGCCAGGCCGGTGAGGAACACCCGGCGCCGTCCCAGCGTCTCGCTCGCCCGTCCCCAGCGTGGCGCGGAGAATGCCAGCGCCACGTTGGAAGCGGCGATGACGAAACCGAGCTGCCACTCGGCCAGGCCAAGCTCGCGCGCCAGCGGCGTGAAGACGACGAACAGCAGGGACTGGCCCATGCCGTAGGTGATGAGGCCGGCCAGCAGGATCAGCTTGTCGCGGGACACGGGTGTTCCGGGCGCACAGGGGCCGCCATTCTAGCGGCGGCAGCCGGGGTCGTCGCGCCCGGTTGCACTCAGGATGCGAGCGCCGCCCGCCGCGCCTGGTAGGGCACGACCTCGAGGTGTCGTTCCGCTTCGTGCAGTGCCTTCAGGCGCCGCCACCAGTCGGCCGTCAGCAGCTCGGCATGGTGGCGCAGGAACTCCGCGCGCAGCTCGGCCCTGAGCCCGAGGAACTCCAGCCACTGCGCCGGGAAGACATCGTTCGGCCCCACATAGAACCAGGGCTCGGCGCGCCACTCGTCCTCGTCGTGCCGCGCCTCGGGCAGGTCGCGGAACCGGCAGTCGGTCACCAGGCAGAGCTCGTCGTAGTCATAGAAGATGACCCGCCCGTGGCGCGAGACGCCGAAGTTCTTCAGCAGCAGGTCGCCCGGGAAGACGTTGGAAAGGGCGAGGTCGCGCATGGCCTGGCCGTAGTCGCGGATGGCACGTCGCGCGGCGGCGCCATCGGCCTCGCGCAGGTACACGTCCAGCGGCTTCATGCGCCGCTCGAGATAGCAGTGCTCGATGATCAGGTCCTCGCCCTCGATCCTGCAGGCGAGCGCGGCCTGGGACAGCAGCTCCTCGAGCACCGCTGGCGCGAAGCGTCGCCGGGGGAATCGCAGGCGCCGGAACTCCTGGGCATCCACCAGCCGTCCCACCCGATCGTGCCGGAACACGAAGCGGTACTTGTCCATGACCTCCTCGCGTGTCGTGGTCTTCGGGAAGGCAAAGCGGTCGCGAATGACCTTGAAGACGATGTCGAGGGAGGCCAGCGTGAAGACGATCATCACCATGCCGCGCTCGCCCTCGGCGTGCGTGAAGAGATCACTGGACTGGCCGAGGTGACGGAACAGGCTGCGGTAGCGCTCGGTCTTGCCCTGCCTCGCCCGCCCGAGGACCGTGTAGAGCTCGTCGGTGGGCTTGCCGGGCATCAGCGTGCGCAGGAAGCGCAGGCCGGCGCCCACCGCCGGCAGGTCGGCATGGAAGTACGAGCGCGAGAAGCCGAACAGCGGCCGCACCTCGTAGTCGGACATCATCACCGAGTCCACGGCGATGCCGCTGTCGTCGTGGCGGAAGGCGATCACCAGCGGCAGGAACCAGTCCGCCGCCCGCATGCGCCCGACGACGAAGGCGCGGCTGCCTCGGTAGAACACCGGCTCCAGCAACTCGATGCCGTCCACGCTGCCGCGCAAGCCGCGGACCGCGGTGAAGGCCGCGACCTCGCCGGCGAGCAGGCGTACCGCGGCATCCCGGTCGACGATCAGGTCGCTCCAAGGCAGCTCGGCCAGCAACCGGGGCAGCGAGGCCTCCAGGCCGGCACCGGTGGCGTACTCCCGCGTCGGGGCGCTGCCCGTGTCGATGGTCGGCTCCAGGTCCAGCGCGACGAACTCCACGGCATCGTTGACGCCGACGGTATCGAACACCTTGCGCGTGATCGAATTGAAGAAGGTCTTGTAGAACTCGCGATCCGGACAGTCGGCGATCAGCGCCGCGAAGGCCGTGCGCGTGGCATTCCAGGCCTCCTCCTCCGCCACCGCCCGCCCCATGCGGCCGACCAGGCCGGCCAGGCACTTCTCCACCCGCCGATCGTAGAGCTCGATGCGCTCGACGGCATCGCGGGCTCCCAGCTTCCACTCACGCTCGCGGAAGCGCCGCTCGGCCCGGCGCGTGATGCTGCCGAACTCGAGGTTGTAGTCGACGAAGGCGGAGAAGACCGCGGCCGCGGCCTCGGCGGGGACCCTGCCCCACCGTGAAGGACCGGCCCCGTTCTCAGTGTCCGGCGGCACTCTTGAACTGCGCGGCCTCGGTGCTGCCCGCCATGGCCGTGGTGGAGGTCTCGCCGGCGGAAATGACGGTCTGCACCGCATCGAAGTAGCCGGTGCCGACGAAGGCCTGGTGCTTCACGGCGCGGAAGCCATGCGCTTCGTTGGCGAACTCCCGCTGCTGCATTTCCGAGTAGGCGAACATGCCGGCCTGTCGGTAGGCGCGCGCCAGTTCGAACATGGACAGGTTGAGCGCATGCCAGCCGGCCAGCGTGATGAACTGGAAGCGGTAGCCCATGGCGGCCAGCCGCTCGCGGAAGTCCCGCAGCCGCTCCGGCGGCAGGTTGGCCTGCCAGTTGAAGGAGGGCGAGCAGTTGTAGGCCAGCAGCTTGCCGGGGAACTTCGCGTGAATGCCCCTGGCGAAGCGCTCGGCCTGGACCAGGTCGGGTTTGGAGGTCTCGCACCACACGAGATCCGCATACGGCGCATAGGCCAGCCCGCGGTCGATGGCCTGCTCGAGGCCGGCACGCACCTGGAAGAAGCCATCGGCGGTGCGTGTACCGGTCATGAACCGGTGGTCCCGCGTGTCGTAGTCGGACTGCAGCAGGTCGGCCGCATCGGCATCGGTGCGGGCGATGAGCACGGTCGGCACGCCCATGACGTCGGCGGCGAAGCGCGCGGCCACCAGCTTGTTGATCGCATCCTGGGTCGGCACCAGCACCTTGCCGCCCATGTGGCCGCACTTCTTGGCCGAGGACAGCTGGTCCTCGAAGTGCATCCCCGCGGCGCCGGCGCGGATCAGCGCCTTGGCCAGCTCGAAGGCATTGAGGTTGCCACCGAAGCCGGCTTCGGCATCAGCGATGATCGGCGCCAGCCAGTCGATGCCATGGTCGCCATCCATGTGGTGGATCTGGTCGGTGCGCAGCAGGGCGTTGTTGATGCGCTCGACCATCTTCGGCACCGAGTCCACCGGGTAGAGGCTCTGGTCGGGATACATCTCCCCGGCGCTGTTGCCATCGCCCGCCACCTGCCAGCCGGAGCAGTAGATCGCCCTGAGGCCGGCCTGGATCTCCTCCACCGCCTGGTTGCCGGTGACGGCGCCGAGCCCGGCCACCACTTCCTCACCGTGCAGCAGGCGCCAGAACTTCTCCGCGCCCAGGCGGGCAAGGCTGTACTCGATGCGCACCGAGCCGCGCAGCCGCACCACGTCCGTGGCGCTGTACGGGCGCGTGATGCCGGCCCAGCGCGGGTTCTCCGCCCACTCGCGGCACAGCTGATCGGCATCCTGTTGGAGTTGCTGGTTCATCGCGGATCCTCAGGGCAGGTATTCGTAGGCAGGCAGGGTCAGGAACTCGTCGAACTCGGGCTTCCTGATCATGTCGCCGAAGAGCCTGGCCGCCGCGGCGAAGTGCCCGGCGGCGTAGCGTGCCGCGCCGACCTCGCCGGCGATCACCTCGAGCTCCTCGGCCAGGCTGCGATCGAAGCGCTCCACGTTTACGGGCCTGCCATCGTCGGTGCATGCGCCGTGGCGGATCCACTGCCAGAGCTGGGCCCTGGAGATCTCCGCCGTGGCGGCATCCTCCATCAGGTGATAGAGCGGCACGCAACCCAGTCCGCCGAGCCAGGCCTCGACGTACTGCACGCCGACGCGGATGTTGTGACGCAGGCCCGCGTCGGTGATGGCGCCCTTCGGCACCTCGAGCAGGTCCGCCGCCTCCACCCTGACGTCCTCGCGCAGGCGCTCGATCTGGTTCGGGCCGCTCATGACGGCGTCGAAGGCCTCGAGCGCCACCTCCGCCAGCCCCGGGTGCGCGATCCAGGTGCCATCGTGTCCAGCGCGGGCCTCGCGGGTCTTGTCGGCGCGCACCCGGGCCATCGCCTCGGCGTTGGCCTGCGCGTCACCGCGGATCGGGATCTGCGCGGCCATGCCGCCCATGGCGTGGGCACCGCGACGGTGGCAGGTGTGGATGAGCAGGTCCACGTAGGACTTCAGGAAGTGCCGCTCCATGGTGATGCTGCCGCGGTCGGGCAGCAGGAACCCGGGCCTGTTGCGGAACTTCTTGATGAAACTGAAGATGTAGTCCCAGCGGCCGCAGTTCAGCCCGGCCGAGTGCTCGCGCAGTTCCCAGAGGATCTCGTCCATCTCGAACGCGGCGAGGATAGTCTCGATGAGCACCGTGGCCTTGATGGTGCCGCGGGGCATGCCCAGCCATTCCTGGGCGGCGATGAACACGTCGTTCCACAGGCGCGCCTCGAGGTGGCTCTCCATCTTCGGCAGGTAGAAGTAGGGTCCGGTGCCACGGGCCGCGAGCTCGCGGTGGTTGTTGACGAGGAACACAGCCACGTCGAACAGCGAAGCGGACACCGGCTGGCCGGCGACACGCACGTGCTTCTCCGGCAGGTGCCAGCCACGCGGGCGCACGATCAGCGTCGCGGTGCGCTCGCCGAGGCGGTACGACTTGCCCGTCGACGGATCCTCGAAGGCGATGGAGCGGTCGACCGCATCGCGCAGGTTGGCCTGGCCGCGGACGATGTTCTCCCAGGTCGGCGCACAGGAATCCTCGAAGTCGGCCATGAAGGCCCGCGCCCGCGAGTTGAGCGCGTTGATCATCATCTTGCGATCCACCGGGCCGGTGATTTCCACGCGCCGGTCCCGCAGGTCGGCGGGTACCGGCGCCACGCGCCAGTCAGCGGCGCGGATGGCGGCGGTTTCCGGCAGGAAGCCCGGCAGCTCGCCGGCATCGATCGCCGCCTGGCGTGCACGGCGACGCGCCAGCAGTTCCTGGCGCCGGCCGTCGAAACGCTGGTGCAGGTAGCCGACCAGGGCCAGCGCCCGGTCGCCCAGCACTTCGCCGGTACCGTCGATGCGGGGGCCGGTGACTTCGGGCTGCGGCTGCGGGGTGGCGCCGTGGTCTGTTCTCATGCGGACTTCCGGGGGCCGGGCGGCAGTAGGTATTTGCCGCAGTATCCCGGAAACCGCCGTCCGGGTTCCTTGACGGACATCCCGAAGTGCGCATCTGTGCGGAGGGCCGGACCGGCTCCGGCAGCGGGCCGCGACGGCTCCGCGTGCCTTTTGACAAATCGTCAGCCCTGAAAAGAACGCGGCCCGGGTCGCGTCTTGGGAACACGGCCCGGGCCACGCCGACATCCTCCCGGACGCCGGAGGCCTGTCCCTGGCGCCGAATGACGCCAACTCCACCCTTCGCCCTGGATCAAGCCCGGTTGTCAGTGTTGGCCAGCCGTGACGAGTCTGTCATCCCCCATTTGGGTGAATCGGGGCAATATGAATTCCGGCAATATCCCTCGGCACCAGCCTCGCAGCTCAGCGCCGGTACTGGCGAGCGGCGGCATCGAGTTCGGCGATCACCGTCCGCCGAAGCGCGGCCGGTGCCAGCACTTCGACCTCCGATCCGTACTTGAGGATGTCCATGACCAGCTCGCGCGGATCGCTGTAGGGCAGCTTCAGGATCCAGGCGCCATCGAGTTCGAAGTGGCCTTCCTGCTGCGGATGCCAGCTTTCGCGCGACACCCAGCGCGCACGCACCGGGGAGAACCGCAGCACCGCGGTGTGCGCCACCGGTCCGGCGAAGATGCCGTAGCCGCCCTCCAGGGCGGCATCGAGCGCGGCATCCGGCACCTCGCGCGCCGCCCGGCCGGCGATGCGCGCATCGCGGATGGCATCCACTGCGAAGGTGCGCAGGGCACGGCGCAGGTGGCACCAGGCATCGAGGTACCAGTTGTCGCGGTAGTGGATCAGGCGCTGCGGAGAGACCTCGCGCTCCATGACCTCGTCGGTGCCGCGCCGGTGGTGGCGGATCCGCAGCCGGCGGCGCGAGAGCAATGCCGAGGCAATGGCCTGGAAATGGGCGGGCTCCACCGTGCGCGCACCCATCTGCAGGACGCGGATGCGGCGCGTGACCTCTTCGGCGGCAAAGTCTCCGGTGCCGAGGATCTTGCGGATGCGTTCGCGCAGCGGCCGCACCTGCTGGGCCAGCAGGCCTGGCTGCAGCCGCTCCAGCAACTGCTCCATGGTCAGCAGCGCATGCACCTCCTCGGCCGAGAACCACAGGCCGGGAAGCTGGAAGCTCCGGCTGCGCTGGTCGCCGCTGGCGGATTCGGCATCGAGGAAGTAGCCACCGCGCCCGCGATCCCACTCGATGGGCACCTGCATGCGGTCACGCAGGTAGGCCAGGTCGCGCTTCAGCGTCGCGCGGGAGACACCCAGGTCCTCGATGAAGGCCTCGCGTGGCACGCAGCGGCGCTGTTCCAGCAGGCGCTGCATGCGATAGAAGCGCTCGGTGCGATCCATGGCCGAATCGTACCCAAAAACAAGGGGCCGGCACCGCCCCGCGGTGCCGGCCCCTGCGCCCCGGCCCTGCGGCCGGATGACCTCAGGTGCCTGCTTGCGCCAGGCGGCCCACGGACAGGCTGTCCTTCACCGAGTCCACCACCCAGGTGTTGAGGTTCTCGTCCGGGAGGATGGCTTCGGTCTCGTGGTAGAGCACATCCTGCGGCCGGTCGGACTTGCGGATGGCCTCGCCGATGATGTCCTTCTGGAACATGTAGTCATAGGCGACGTACACCGAGATCACGATGTCCTTCTTCTTCTCGGCGAGGATCTGGTTGACGGCCTTGCGGGTCGGGTCGATCGAGTAGTTGACCAGATGGCCGCTCCAGGCGTAGTTGATGGTGTCGATGCCGGCGTTGTCCTTCAGGTGCTTGCCGAGGTCGCCCATCAGCGCTTCCCACTGCTGGTTGAAGCCGTTGTCACCATAGGCCGCCAGCGTCACGCCATAGTCCTTGCCATTGCCGTCCTTGAGCAGGTCCTTCACGCGACGCAGGATGTTGGCCTTGAGGAAGTCGGTGGAGTCGATGGTCTCCAGCAGCGTCACGCGCGCCTTGGGCCGGTAGACCGGCACCCCTTCCTTGGGCAGCATTTCCAGCGCCTTGGGATCGTTCTTCAGGCCCACCAGGTTGGGGATGTCGGAATTGGTGTGCCCGCCCACCGTCAGGAACAGCGGCAGCACCACCACCTCGTCGTACCCCTCGTCGTCGAAGGCCTTCATCTGCGTGGCCACCGAGGGCTCGGTGTACTCGTTGAAGGCGGTCTTCACGCCCTTGACGTTGGGCATCGCCAGCAACCGGTCCTTGGTGGCCTTCTCGACATCCACCAGCATGTCGCGCCAGGCCTTCTGCCGCGAGCCATGGTTGACCAGCAGCACGCCGATCTTGTGCTGGCCGGCCGCCTTGGCACCTTCCGCCTGCGCCTGGGCCTCGCCCTTGGGCGCTCCGCCGCAGGCGCCAAGCAGCAGCGCCGTGGCTGCCACCGCCATCATTGCCGTTACGGACTTGAACATGACACTCTCCTTTTGCAGCTGCATTTCCCGGCAGGCCCTGACCCCCGTCGCGCGGACCGCCGCGGTGATTCACCAAACCATCAGGCCCTGGCGCCTTCGGCCGACACCGGAATTTCCGCCAGCCTGGCCCCTGCCGTGCGGGTCTTCGGCGTGCGCGCCAGCCAGGCCGTGCCATCCAGCACCGCGCCCGTCGGGCACAGCGCACGGCACCAGAGCATCGGATAGTAGGCCGAGACCAGCACCACGGCCAGCGACAGCCAGAACCAGGGCGAATTCATGAACTCCAGCCCGAACAGGTCCGGGAACAGCTCGTAGCTGCCCCAGTCGCGCATGCCCGTGGCGATGCCGACGACCAGGGTGACGGTGATCGCCCAGCGCAGGAAGGACAGCGCGCGGTTGGACACCGGCAAGCGACCCTTCCAGGGCAGGAACCGCACCAGCAACAGCTGCACGTTGCCGTAGGGGCAGACGTAGCGGCAATAGGAATTGCCGTCCCAGATGGCGCTGAGCACGACGAAAGTCGCGTAGGCGCCGAGCAGGTACGACCAGGTCACGCCCATGAACGGCTGCATGAAGGTGACGTAGGTAAACGAGTTGTTGAGGTAGAAGCCGAGGTAGGCCACCGAGACCACGACGAACAGCAGGCTGAGCCGCCGCGAACGGCGCACCACCCGCAGGCCGGTGACGATGAACAGCAGGCCGATCAGCGCCGCCTGCAGCACCCAGGTATCGGGCAGCACCGCCTTGACGTCGAAGCCGGTCGCTTCCGAATCGAGGTAGATGCCCAGTGGCGACTCGCGGGCGATGCTCACCAGCTGGGTGACCGAGCGGGCCACACCCTCGGTGGTGAGCGAAGCGCCGCTCACCAGGTCAACCTGATGGCTCTTGCCGTCCAGCGGGATGCTCTGGAACTTCTCGTAGAAGCCGGCCTTCTCGATGTCGCGCAGGTAGCTGGTGGTCTCCATGGAACGCAGGTATTTCACCTGGCGGATCTGCCCGTCGAGGCCAACCGTCATGCCGATGTCGATCGGCCCGGCGTAACCCTTGACCTCCTTGTTCAGGCCGGTGTTCTCCATGTAGAGCTGCACCAGCTTGCCGTCCTTGTCCCACTCCTCGGCGTAGAACATGTCGAGCGCAGTCTTGAGCTTGACGCCGTCCGGATTGGCGGCGATGGCGCGGGCGTCGTTGTAGACCATCCTGGCCACGTCCTCGCTGAGGCCGGGGTTGGTGCGGGCGTCGCCGATGACGCCGAACAGCCGCTGCGGCTGCGGTTTCGCCTCCATGATGTGGTAGAAGGCGTGCTTCTCCCGGTCGGGAATCATGCCGGTGATCGGCGTCTGGTACTCCTCGCCGAAGCGCACCGGCTCGGAGAACCCCGTGACGTGCTCCTCGAACTCGAAGACCGGCTGGGGTTCCTGCAGGGGCCCGTTGACCCAGAAGTAGGCGTAGAGCGCGGCCACCACGGCCGTGAGGCCGAGCTTGCGCCAGGGAATGCGGATGGCTGCCACGCCGGCCATGGGATACCTCCTAGCCCCGATTCGGAGCGGGCACCGTGGCACCGCCCGCGTCACGCACGCGCTGCACGGCCTCCTGCACCTTGGTCACCACCCACTCGTTCACCACCGGGTCGGGCAGCACCGCATCGGGCTTGTAGCGGACCTTGGACGAGGTGGGCACCGCGTTGACGGCGGCCTGGATGGTATTCACCTGCAGCATCTCGTCGACCCCCACCAGCACCGGCACCACCAGCACCTGCTGCTCGAGATCCAGCACCTCGTTGATGACCTCGACCACGGGCGCGCCGGAGTAGTCGGTCAGCTTGCCGCAGAAGGCGAAGGCCACGGTGTCGATGTCGGTCTTGATCTTCAGGTAGCGGCCGATACCCTCCATGATGTCGCTCATCTGCTGGCCGTAGACTTGGTCGCCGTAGCCCACCAGGACGATGGCCATGTCCTCGCCGCTGTCCTGCCCCTTGAGCTCATTCACGCGGCGCAGCACGTTCTTCTTCAGCACCTCGGAATCACTGAGCGCGGGTGTCATCGCCACGCGGGCCTTCGGGTAGTAGACGTCGAAGCCCTCGTTCTGCAGTTGCTTGATGGCCTTGGCCTGGGTGCGCATGCCCGTGAGGTACTGCAGGTAGTTGTTGGACATGGTGGACTCGCCGGCGATGAGCAGCGGCACCACGATCACTTCGCCGATGCCCGCGGCATCGAAGGCGCGCAGCTCGGCGGCCACGTCGGGCTTGGTCTCCTCGATGAAGGCCAGGCGCATTTCCTTCACGCCGGGCTGCTTCATGATCGGCTCGCGCACCTGGTCGGCGAGCGTCTTCACCATGCCGACCCAGGTCGAGGACTTCGATCCATGGGCCACCAGCAGCACGCCGATGCTGGCGTCGTTGGCCGGGCCCGCCGGGGCAGAGGACTGGCGTCCGCAGGACGCAATGAACAGCGTCGCCGCTGCTGCAAGCAGGAAGGTGGAAAAACGCACGGCTGACATGTTCGCGTCTGCTCCTGGGGACTGTGGAAAATTGCCGGGCACGAGCCTGCCGCAACCACCTCCGGCTGCGCAGCCCCCCCCCCGGAACGTCGCTTGCTAGTCTGCTACGGGCGCTGCAGGCGGACAACGCAGCGGATGCGTCAAATTGTCGCATTGGCCGCGCAGCAGGCCGTCATGCGGTGCGCCGGGTTACCATGCGGCACGATCACCAGCGGGCCGCACGGTACCACCACCGCGCGACGCCCTGTCACCAGGGGGGAACCATCCGATGGCCAACATCATCCGCATCGTCATCCTCAGCGTCTTCATGGCGGTGTTCATGGTGTGGGGCTTCCGCGGCGTGGAGAACAGCCCGCTGGAGGCCGTACCGGCGCTGATCGGCTTCATCGTCGCCTTCCTGGCGCCCAGCGCCATCGGCGTGCCCGCCTACGCCGCGACCGTCGGTCGCCAGCGTGGCGACACGGCCCGCTTCGCCTTCCTGTTCTGGGCGGCCAGCGCCGCCCTCGTCGCCATCGGCTGGCTGCTCTACTACGCGAGCGACATCGCCGCCGGTGGCTACTTCCGCGACAGCATGCTGGCCGGCGCCGCGATCCTGGCGGTGCTGACGGCGGCGCTCGCCTTCGGCCTGGGGCGGGGCCTGGACTACCTCTCCGCCGGCCGGCGCTGATCGCCGGCGAAGTCGCTGCCTCCGGCCACGGCGGGCGCGCCGGCCACGGCGCCGCGTAGCCAAGCCCGCGCCGTACTCCCTATACTGCCGGCAAAGCAACGAGCAGGGAGTTCCCATGAGCGAGCCGCTGATCCCGACGACCATGGTGGGCAGCTATCCGCAGCCGGACTGGCTGATCGACCGCGAGATCCTCGGCGGCCGCCTGCCGCCACGGGTGCGGGCGCAGGAGCTCTGGCGGGTCGCCGAACCCTGGCTTGCGCAGGCGCAGGACGATGCCACGCTGCTCGCCATCGTCGCGCAGGAGCGCGCCGGCCTGGACATCATCGGCGACGGCGAAATGCGCCGCGAGAGCTATTCCAATGCCTTCGCCAATTCGCTGGGCGGCGTCGACCGCGAGCGGCTGGGCACGGCGCTGGACCGCACCGGCAAGCCGAACAGCGTGCCGCGCGTAACCGGCCCCATCCTGCGCCAGCCCTCGACGCTGGCCGATGAAGCGCGCTTCCTGCACACGAATACCCGGCGCCGCACCAAGATCACCCTGCCCGGCCCTTTCACGATGGCGCAGCAGGCACAGAACGACTACTACCCCGACCTGCGATCGCTGGCCCTGGCCTACGCCGACGCCGTCAATGCCGAGATCAAGGCACTGCACGCGGCCGGCGTCGACATCGTGCAGCTCGACGAGCCCTACCTGCAGGCGCGCCCCGAGCAGGCGCAGCAGTTCGGCGTCGAGGCCATCAACCGGGCGGTGGCGGGCGTGAAGGGCCAGACGGCGCTGCACATCTGCTTCGGCTACGCCCATGTGCACCATTACGCCGCCAAACCCAGCGGCTACTCGTTCCTGCCGGAACTCGAAGCGAGTCAGGTCGACATCCTCTCCATCGAGGCCGCCCAGCCGACGATCGACCTCTCGGTGCTGCGCCGGTTGCCCTCCAAGAAGATCATGCTGGGCGTGATCAGCCTCGGCGATCTCGCCATCGAGACACCCGCCATCGTCGCCGAGCGGCTCGGCAGGGCGCTCGAGTTCGTGCCGCCCGAGCGGCTGATGGCGGCGCCGGACTGCGGCCTCAAGTACGTTTCCCGCGAAGTCGCCTTCGGCAAGCTGCGCGCCATGGTCGAGGGCACCGAAATGGTGCGCCGGCGCCTCTAGTCCGCGGGGTGCCTGGCCAGCGCGGCGGCGATCTCCGCCGACGTGGCGCCGTAGGGAATGATCTCGAGCATGGTGTCATCGCTGCCGAGCAGGAACAGCGCGGCAGTGTGGTTGACCATGTATCCGCCGTCCGGCATCGGCGGCATCTTCTCGTGGAAGACATGGAAGGCCGCGGCAGCAGCGGCAACGCCGGCCGCATCACCCGTCATGCCGATGACGGCCGGGCCGAAGGCGCGCACGTAGTCGCCGACCACCTGCGGCGTATCGCGTTCCG
Organism: Gammaproteobacteria bacterium; assembly: GCA_015709695.1. Taxonomy (NCBI): domain Bacteria; kingdom Pseudomonadati; phylum Pseudomonadota; class Gammaproteobacteria; species Gammaproteobacteria bacterium. The sequence goes on from CP054183.1 coordinate 2,211,300, forward strand.
GATCGACGGAAATGAACAGGATGCGCGTGTCGCGCTCGGCGCGCCCCCGCTCGGCCAGTCCGCGGCTGGCGTTCATCAGTGTGGTCGGGCAGGCCTCCGGACAGTTCGTGAAGCCGAAGAACACCAGCTGCCGGCGCCGGTTCAGCCCTGACCAGGCGACCGCGCTCCCGGTTGCATCGAGCAGCGTGAACTCGCCGCTGACGCGCGGCCGTTCCGCCGCCCCGCCCGCGCCCGGCGGCAGGCCGCGCCAGAGGGCCGTGGCGAGGCCGGCCGAGAGTGCCAGCCCCGCCACCAGCCAGGGAAGCCAGGGTCGCGCCTTCATCCGGGTTTGTTCGCGATGACGCCCGCGTGATGGCGCCCGCCCGGATCGTCGCTCCGGCCGGTGAAGGCGGCCTCCTCGACGACCAGGCCCGCGAGGTGACATTCGCGCGCGAGGATGTCGGGGTCCAGCGGATTGAGGTACGGCAGCATGCCGGCTGCGAGCGCGCGGTCGGCAAGGTACACGCCGATGTCCCCGATGAAACCGGGCCACTCCTCGCCCGCCGCCCGGCGCTGCTCGTAGGCCGGCGCACCGGCTGACCAGAAACCGCTGTATGGCGTATCCGCCACCAGGAACAGGCGGCCAGCGGGCTGCAGCCAGGCCTGCATCTTCGCCAGCGAGGCGCGGATTTCCGCGCCCGTGAGGAAGTGCAGCACGCGCGAGCAGAGGATGGCGGCGAAGCTGCCCGCCGGAAAATCGACCGCCGGCAGCGCGCCGACACGGGTGCTCAGCCGCGGGCGCAACGCGGCCGGCGTCTCCCGCGCGAGGATCTCCACGTGGCCTGCCTCCATGTCGCAGGCATGCACCGTCGCGCCCTGCTCCAGCGCGGCGCGCGTGGCGACACCGTAGGCGCAACCCATGTCCAGCACGGGCGCATCGCAGCGGGCGGCATGGGCGACGAATGCGATGGAGAAGCGGTCCAGCGTCTCGGACATGAAGCCGCGATGGTTGAGCGTCGGGACGAGGCCGCGGATGAAGGGCTTGGGGCGCTGTCGCTCCGTGGACATGACCTGGACCGCGAGACTGGACGGGGTGGCAATTGTCGCCCAGAGAAGCTCGAATGTACCATCGCCGCTGATGGCTCCTTCCGGCGCGCAGCGCCGGAAACCGGCCTGACTGGGGTTCTAGGGGGATTCCCTTATATGCCGGACCTGCCGCGGGCCGTAGAAGTCCTGTCCCATGGACAGACGCAATACCAGTCACCCGCGTCTCCAGGGGACGTGACATGCTCGACCCCGCATTGGCCACAGGTGCCGATGGCCGCAACGTGAGCGGCCGGACCGATGCGGGTCGTGCCCGCTGCGCCAGCTGCGCTATTGCGCCGCGATGCCTGCCCGCCTCGCTGAACGCGGAGCAGCTGCGCCGCTTCGAGGATTCCGTCCAGCGCTGCCGGCCGCTCGGCGCCGGCGATCACCTGTTCCGCGTCGGCGATCCCTTCCATGCCATGTTCGCGGTGCAGTCAGGCTGCTTCAAGAGTTACGCGGTCGATGCCGAAGGCCGCGAACACGTCATGGCCTTCCATTTCGCCGGCGAGATCATTGGCGTCGAAGCCATCTATCCCGATCGCCACGTGTCGAGCTGCGTGGCGCTGGCTGCGGCCAGCACCGTGTGCGTGCTGCCCTACCGCACGCTCACGCGGCTGGCTCAGGAGATGCCGCCACTGCAGGCGGAGATCCTGCGCATGCTGAGCCGCTACGTGCTCGGCAGCGCCAGCATCGCCGGGGACTTCAGCGCCGAGGAGCGTCTCGCCGCCTTCCTGGTGATGGTCTCGGCGCGCCTGCGCCGCCCCGGCTCGGGCGGTGACCTGGACCTGGCCATGTCGCGGCAGGACATCGCCAATTTCCTCAGGCTGGCTCCGGAGACGGTCAGCCGCATCCTGGCGCGGTTCCAGCGCAGTGGCCTGGTCAAGGCCGACCGCAAGCGCATCGAATTGCTCGATCCGGAGGGGCTCTCCGGCATCGCCGCCTGCATGAATCCCTACACGCGCTACGGACCGTAGCCGGCCGGCGTGAACGGCGTCGTGGCAACCCGTCGCCATCCCTGCCAGGCTGTGGATCCGCTGTCCGCCAGCCAGGCCCCATGAACCCGATACGCAGCCACCCGAAGCATCGCCGTGGCGCCCCGATGGTCGCAGCGCTGGCGCTCGTCCTCCCGGTACTGGCCGGCGCCGACGACCGCGCACCGGCCACGGTGATCACCACGGCGCGCCCGGCTCCAGCCGAGCCGCAGCCAGCCGGCACCGTGCGCTTCGACGCCTACCGGAATTTCGACGGCCGTACCCCCGCCGACGGTCCCGCACGACCGGCGGATAGCGGCCCCGGGCATGGCGGTCACGACCATGACGGCACCGCAATGGAGATCGGCGTCGCCGTCGACCTGGCCAGGTGCGCAGATGGCAACACCGAGGTCAGCGCCATCGATGCCGGCGGCTGGCAGCACAAGGTCGAGGACGTTTGCGCGAACGCTTCCGCACCGGCGGCGGGTGCGGTCACCCTGCACCAGGAAGCGGGCCCGGCACCCGCGGCCGCAGCGCCTGCGGCCCCCGCAGCGCCGGCCACCCCGGCGGAAGCACGGCCGGTCATGCGCTGCGACCCGGCCACCTGGCGCTGCAGCCCGGCGCCGCAGTAGCCGCCCGCAGCAGACCGGGGACCCTGCTATCCTTGGGCTCCCAACCACTCGCCACGGAGCCAGCCGATGCGCCGGATCATCAGCAGCGCAGCCCTCTTGCTGTTTGTCGCCACTTCGGTGGCCCATGCCGCCACGCCCGAGGACACCATCAAGTACCGCAAGGCCGTCATGGAAACCATGGCCGGGCATATCGCCGCCATCACCATGATCTTCAGCGGCAAGATCGAGGCGCAGGCCTACCTGCTGAGCCATGCCGAAGCGCTGGCAGCAGCGGGCGAGGAAGTCGGCAAGCTGTTTCCCGCGGGCTCCGGCGTCGGCAAGACCGAGGCCCTGCCGCGCATCTGGCAGGAGACCGAGAGGTTCCAGAAGGACGCCGACGCCGCGAAGACCAGCACCGCGCAGCTGCGTGACGCGATCAAGAGCGGGGACAAGGCGGCCATCGGCAAGGCCCTGAAGCCGGTGGGCGACTCCTGCAAGGGATGCCACGACCGCTATCGCCAGGAAGACTGAGCCGGACCGCGCTCGCCGCGTGCCTGTTCTGGGCCGCGGCGGCAACGGCCGATTCAGTCATCGAACGCGGCCGTTACCTGGCGGCTGCGGGCGGCTGCGTGAGCTGCCATACGGAGGAGGCTGACGAGGCCGAGCCCTACGCGGGCGGCCGCGCGCTGGCCACGCCCTTCGGCACCTTCTACTCGCCGAACATCACGCCCGACCGCGCCACCGGGATCGGCGGCTGGACCGCGGCGCAGTTCGTCGCCGCCCTGCGCGAGGGACGCAACCCGGCCGGTGCGGCCTATTTCCCCGCCTTTCCCTACACCGCCTATGCCGGCATGACGGAACAGGACGCGCGCGCCATCTACGCCTTCCTGATGTCGCTGCCGCCGGTGGCGCGGGCGAACCGGCCGCACGAGCTGCCCTGGTACCTCGACACGAGGCTGGCGGCGCGCGGCTGGCAATGGCTGTTCTTCCGTCCCGCGCCTTTCGCCGCCGATGGTTCACGGGATGCGGACTGGAACCGCGGTGCCTACCTCGTGCGCCACCTCGGCCACTGCGGCGAGTGCCACACGCCACGCAACCTGCTGGGCGCCCTGCGCCAGGACGAGGAAATGGCCGGCAACCCGGTCGGGCCCGAGAATCGCAAGGTACCCAACATCACGCCGGATGAAAGCGACGGCATCGGCGACTGGTCGGCCTCGGAGATCGGGATGTTCCTCGAGATCGGCATGCTCCCCGACGGCGACTTCGCCGGCGCCGGCATGGGGCAGGTCATCGACGACAACACCTCGCAGCTGACCCCCGCGGACCGCCACGCCATCGCGGTGTACCTGAAGGCGCTGCCGCCGCTGCCGACGCCGCGCTGAGCGCGCTCGGGGCAGCTCAGATACCGAGCTTCGCCAGCGTATCGGCTATCTGGCCCAGCAAGGCGGCGAGCCGGGGGTGGCCAGCCTCCAGGCGCAGTGCCGCCTGCTCGAGCTGGCCGGCATCGCCGGCGTCCGCCGGTGCCGGCTCGTCCGCAGCCAGCCGACGGACATCCTGCAGCACCTGATCCAGGAGCCGGCGTGATTCGGCGTCCAGCGAACCGGTGCCGGCCAGTTCCCGGTGGAGTTCCGCCAGTAGCGCCTGGAGCCTGCCCTTGTCCATCTGTTCCTCGGCCGGATACGCGGGACGCGAAGAGGTGCATTATGGTCACGCGGGCTCGCCATGGTCCACCGTGTCGGGCCGGGCATAATCGGCAGCCGCGGATTCGCCGTGCGCCACGTCACGGTTTGCGTCCGGGCGGGGTTGCTACAGTGGCCACTCGACAACAATAACGAGCGATCCATGGGTCCCGTGCCGGCCCACCATCTGCTTCCCGTGCGGAGCGAACACCTCCAGCCTGGCATGTATGTCGCCGAGCTGGACCGCTCCTGGTTGCACGCGCCCTTCCCCTCCACCGGCTTCCTGATCACCGGCAGCGAGCAGGTGGAGCAGTTGCGCCGGCTCTGTCATCACGTCTACATCGACACCCGCCTGAGCGAGACGCTGCCGGCCGGACGCAGCGGCCTGGGTCGCATGGCGCCGCGCACCACCGCGCAGTCGGCAACGGGCGGGCGCCTGGGCGCGGTGCGCCAGGTCCTGTCACAGACCGTGGCCGCGGTCGCCGCCCTGGTGCAGGGCGCGAGGCGCCAGGGCATCGTCGATGCATCGGCCGTCACCGCCTGCGCGAGCCGCCTGGTGGCGCGACTGGTCGAGGATGCGGCGCTGCTGCATTTCTGCCTGCGCACGGAGCAAGGCGGCGGCTTTCTCTGCCGGCGCGCAGCCGGCACCGCGGTGGTCGCCACCACCCTGGCCTGGCGCCTGGGCCTCGATCGGCAGGGACTGGAGGGCGTGGCCACCGGCGCGCTGCTGCTGGACCTGGGCAAGATCGCCGTACCGGTTCCGATCCTCGCCAAACCGGGCGCGCTGGCCAGCAGCGAACAGGCCTATGTGCGCCGTCATGTCGAGCGCGGGCTCGGGCTGGTGGCCGGCGCCGGGCTGCCGGAGCGCGCCCTGGAAATGATGGCCACGCACCACGAGCGCATCGACGGCAGCGGATATCCGCACCGGTACCGCGGCACGACGATCCCGCTCTTCGGCCGTCTTGCCGCCATCGCCGATGCCTACGACGCCATGACCCTCAACCGCCGTTACGCGGCGGCCATGTCGCCGCACGCGGCGCTGCGCCAGCTGGAGGGCCTGGCCGGGGAGAAGTACGACGCCGCGCTGGTGGACGAGCTGGTGCAGGCACTTGGCGTCTATCCTTGCGGCACGCTGGTCGAACTCGACGATGGCCGGGTGGGGCTGGCGTGGACGCCACGTCCGGGGCATCCGCTGCAGCCCGAGGTGCTGGTGACCCACGACGCACGACGGCAGCCGCTGCCGCTCCCGGTGCTGGTCAGCGCTGCAGGCGCAACCGGCATCTTCCGCTCGCTGCCACCCAGCGCGCTGATCATCGGCACGGACGTCCTCGCCGCCGCGCTGGAGCGCGAGCGCCCCGCCGCTGGCTGAGCCCGGGCCGGCCGTCCCTGCTAGACTGGGCAACGGAAGACCCCGCATGCCCGCCATCGAACTGTTCAGCTTTGCCGCCTGCCCCTACGCGCAACGCTCGCGCATGGTGCTGATCGAGAAGGGCCTCGATTTCGAGCTGGTGGAGATCGACATCCACGACCGGCCCGCCTGGTTCAAGGACGTCTCCCCCTACGGCAAGGTGCCGGTGCTGCGCCACGAAGGCCGTGTGGTCTACGAGTCGGCCATCATCAACCAGTATGTCGACGAGACCTTCGCCACGCCGCCGCTGATGCCGGCGGACAGCCACGGGCGTGCCCTGGCGCGGATCTGGATGGACTACTGCGATACCCGCTACCTGCCGGCAGCCCACAAGCTGATGGCGGAGCGCGGCCAGCCGCAGCGGCTGGCCGAGGCACGGGAGAAGCTCGCCGCGGTGATGCGCTTCATGGAGCACGAGGGGCTGCGCAAGCTCGGCGACGGCCCGTACTGGCTGGGTACGGCACCCACCCTGGTCGACTTCCACTACCTGCCGTTCTTCGAACGCTTCCCGGTCTACCAGGAACTCGCCGGTGCCGAGTGGCCCGACGACTGCACGCGGCTGCGCCAGTGGTACGAGACGGCGGGCCAGCGGCCCAGCTTCATCGAGACGCGGCACACCCTCGACTTCCACCTCGCGCAACAGCGCCGCTTGCAGGAACTGCGGGCGGCGGCCGCGGCACGACCCGCCAGCAGCTGATCCCGCGCGCTGCGCGGCTTATGTCAGGCCGGTTGCCGCGGAAGCGTGACCGGCCGCTGCGACCGTGCCGGCCGATGCCGCCTAGCATGGGCGATTGGCCCCGCTGCCGCCCTCGCACAAGACCACGCTCCCATGCCGACACTGCCAACCGCTGCCGCAGTCCTGCTCGGCGCCCTCGCCCTGGTGACCGGCTTCCTCGCCGGCTGCGCCTGGCTGCAGCGGCGCCTGCGCGCCGGCCAGATGCCGCTGGCGCGGCACCGTGCCGTGCTGGCAGCGCTGCGCCGGCGTTATCGGCAACGGCGCCGGGCGCTGCGCGATGCGCGAAGGGCAGCGATGGCTGCCGCCGAGGCACGCGCCACGCAGCTGGCGGAGGCGCTGCGCGATGCCCGTGAACGCGTCGCCGTACTGGAGAACAACCAGGGCCTGATGCGCATCGAGCGCGACGAGCTCATGGCACGCACCCAGCGACTGCGCGTCCTGGAGGCTCCGCCGACGACCGGAGCACCGGCGCCGCCAGGCCCGGCGGACGAGACGAGGCGGGCCGGGCTCGCCGCCCGCGATGCCCGCATCCACGAGCTGGAGTGCCAGCTGCGCGAGAGCAACTCCCGCATCGATGAGCTCGAATCCAGCCTGCACACCTGGAAGTACCGCATCGCGCCCATCGCACTGCATGCCAGGCTGCAGCGCGAGCGCGCTCGGCCGGTCCGCCCCGGCAAACCCGGGACAGCACGCGGCCACGATGAGCTCAGGCGGATCCGCGGCATCGGCCGGGTCCTGGAACGCAGGCTGCACGCCGCCGGCATCCGCAGCGTCGGTGACCTCGCCGGCCTGTCCCCCGCCGAGCTCGCCAACCTCGCCGGGCGCATCGGCATCGCGGCCACCCGCCCGGCGCGCGAGCACTGGGTCGAGCAGGCGCGCGCCATGCTCGCCTCCGCGCCGCGCCCTGCACAATCCGCCGCCCGCTGAGCGCGCAGCCGGCTCCACCGTACAAGTCCCTATTTACCCGCGCCGCCGTCTTCGGCACCTTCGACCCGGAATGGACGGCCGGGCGCGTGGTTGCGCCGGGCCAGGACGGGAGTCACCCACATGATCAAGCTCAGCGCACGCACCCGGGTTTCCGAACTCATGGCGGGCCCGCCCGCGCTCTACACCACGCTGAAATCCACCGGCCTGTTCCGCGACGGCGACGACCCCGAGGTGATGCTGGGCCAGCTCTGCTGGGCCTTCGGCTTCAACCCGGGCATCCTGCTGATGATGCTCGAGGGCGCCAACGTCCCCGAGGTGGTGGCCCCCGTGGATGCGGCGCCGTTCCGCGCCATGCCGCTCGGCGAACTGGTGGACCACATCGAGAGCACCCACCACGCCTACCTTCGCGCTGAACTGCCGCGCCTGGCCGCCAGCGTGGATGCCCTGGCGCTCGAGGCCGGCGCGACGGAAAGCACCATCGAGCTGCGCGACGCAGTGCGCCGCATGGCCACCGAGCTCGATGCCCATATCCGCCACGAGGAAGAGTCGCTGTTCGCCATGGTGCGTGACCTCGCCGCCAGTACGGCCATCAAGCCCACGCGCTGCGGCGGCACGGTCGGCGGCCCGATCGCCTGCATGGAGAACGAGCACACCGAAACGCTGCGTGGCCTGGCGAAGCTGCGCGAGCTGACCGGCAGCTACGCCGTCGCAGCGGACGCCAGCACCGCCTGGCGCGAGGCCATGGCCGCGCTCGAGCACTTCGACCGCGACATGCAGGAGCACATCTTCAAGGAGAACGACGTGCTGTTCCCGCGGGCCCTGGAGGCGCAGCGCGGCCAGCCGCAGGCCGCCAGCGCCTGAAGCCCCCCGGGCGCGGCGTGGCGCCCGCGTGTAGACTCCGCGCCCATGTCGAGCCCCGCCGACAGCGCCACGCTGCCCGAGCTGCGCCTCAAGCGCGGCGAGGAGCGGCGCATCGAGGGCGGCCACCTCTGGGTCTACTCCAACGAGGTGGACAACGAGCGGACCCCGCTCACCGGCTTCGCCAGGGGCGCGGCCGTGCGCCTGGTTTCGGCCCGGGACCGTTTCCTCGGTTACGCCTTCGTCAATCCCCATACGCTGATCTGCGCCCGCATCCTCGGCCGGGATCCGCAGCATCCGCCGTCGCGCTCGCTGCTCGTGCACCGGCTGAAGGTGGCGCTGGCGCTGCGCGAGCGCCTGTTCCCGCGCCCGTTCTACCGGCTGGTCCATGGCGAGGGCGATGCGCTGCCCGGCCTGGTGCTCGACCGCTACGGCGATGTGGTCGTCGGCCAGGCCGGCACCGCCGGGATGGAGGCGATGAAGGCGGATGTCGCCGCGGCGGTGCGCAAGGTGCTGGCCCCGCGGCTGTTCGTCTGGAAAAACGACAGCGCCGCGCGCGAGCTGGAGGGCCTGGCCTCCTGCGTCGAGGCCGAGGGCGGCGAGGTGCCCGCCGAGGTGCTGGTCGAGGAAAACGGCATCCGCTTTCACGTGCCCCTGGCGGAAGGCCAGAAGACCGGCTGGTTCTTCGACCAGGCGACCAACCGGCGTGCGCTGCTCAAGTATGTCGGCGGCGCGCGCGTGCTCGACGTCTTCAGCTATGTCGGCGCCTGGGGCCTGGCCGCCAGCAGGGCTGGCGCCAGCGAGGTCACCTGCGTGGACGCCTCGGCCACGGCGCTCGCCGCCGTCGCGCGCACTGCGGCAGACCAGGGCCTCGGCGTGCGCACCCTGAGGGGAGACGCCTTCGATGCGCTGGAGGAACTGCACCGGAGTGGCGAACGCTACGACGTGGTCATCCTCGACCCGCCGGCCTTCATCAAGCGCAGGAAGCAGGTCCCGAAGGGCGAGGCCGCCTACCGGCGGCTCAACCAGCTGGGCCTGCAGCTGCTCGCGCGCGACGGCATCCTGGTGTCCTGCTCCTGCTCCTATCACCTGGCCGCCGACAGCCTGCTGGCGGTGATCCAGAAGGCCGCGCGCCACAGCAGCCGCTTCGTGCAGCTGCTGGAAGCCGGCGGCCAGTCGCCCGACCATCCGGTCCACCCCGCCATCCCCGAGACCCGGTACCTGAAGGCCTTTTTCTGCCGGGCCGTGCAGGAGTAGCCACCGCCACGGCCATCCGCAGCGGGCCCGGTACCGGGCCGGTCTCCGGGCCGGGGCACCGGCAGCCAAGATCCGGGACATTCCGCCCCGGAAACAGGTAGAATTCGCGCCCTTCCGGCGCGCCGCACCCCGTCAGTCGGCCCGACCCGCCCCCCAGCCGGGCCGGGCAGGGCCGGCTGTCGCAGTGCAAAGGCGCCGATCACGTCCGGCCTGATGGAAGCCTGCCATGCCCCGTACAACACCGCTGTCCGACATCCGCAACATCGGCATCATCGCCCACGTCGATGCCGGCAAGACCACGACCACCGAGCGCATCCTGTACTACACGGGACGCAAGCACACCATGGTCGACGTGCACGACACCAAGGACCTGAAGTCCTCGACCACCACCGATTACCTCGAGCAGGAGCAGAAGCGCGGCATCACCATCCAGTCCGCCGCCGTATCGGCGTTCTGGAAGGGCAAGAAGCTCAACGTCATCGACACCCCCGGGCACGTCGATTTCACCATCGAGGTGAACCGCTCGCTGCGGGTGCTCGACGGCGCCATCGTCGTCTTCGACGGCGTGGCCGGCGTGGAACCGCAATCGGAGACCAACTGGCGCCTGGCCGACAACTACAACGTGCCGCGCATCTGCTACGTCAACAAGATGGACCGCAGCGGGGCGGGCTTCCTGCGTTGCGTCGACATGATCAGGAAGCGCCTGGGCGCGCGCCCGCTGCCGATCTACCTGCCGATCGGCTCCGAGGACAACTTCAAGGGCATGATCGACCTGGTGCAGAACAAGGCACTGGTCTGGACCTCCGAGGACCGCGACGCCAAGTGGGACGTCCTCGACGTCACTCCGGACCTCGCCGACAAGCTCGGCATTACCGTGCCCAGCGACCGCGCCATCATCGCCGACGCCGGCAAGTACCGCACCCAGCTCGTGGACACCTGCCTGGAGATGGATGACGCGGCGATGGAGGCCTATCTCGAAGGTGAGGACCCCTCGATCGACACCATCAAGAAGTGCCTGCGCAAGGGCACCATCACCGGCGCCTTCAATCCGGTGCTCTGCGGCTCCTCGTACAAGAACCGCGGCGTGCAGCAGGTGCTCGATGCCGTGGTCGACTACCTGCCGGCGCCGACCGATGTCGCTGCCATCAAGACCGTGGATGCCGACGGCAACGCCACCGGCGAGTGCCAGAACTCCGATGACGCGCCGTTCGCCGCGCTGGCATTCAAGGTCATCAACGATGCCTATGGCGCGCTGACCTTCTGCCGCGTGTACTCGGGGGTGCTGACCAAAGGCATGTCCGTCACCAATACCACCCGCGGCAAGCGCGAGAAGATCGGCCGCATGGTCGAGATGTTCGCCAAGGAGGCCAATCCCATCGAGGAGGCCCGCGCCGGGGACATCATCGCCCTGGTCTCGCTGGCCGAGACCGACACCGGCGACACGCTGTGCGATGCCGCCCACCCGGTGGTGCTCGAGCGCATGCGCTTCCCGGATCCCGTCATCAGTGTCTCGGTCAAGCCCAAGGTCAAGGGCGACCAGGAGAAGTTCGGCAACGCGCTCGGCAAGATGGTGCGTGCCGACCCGTCACTGCGCCTGGAAACCGACCGCGAGACCGGCCAGACGATCCTGCGCGGCATGGGCGAACTGCACCTCGACGTGACGCTGGACCGCATGCGCACCGAGTACGGGGTCGAGGGCGAGATGGGCAAGCCGCAGGTCGCCTACCGCGAGACCATCACCAAGCCGATCGCCGAGCAGTACGTCCACAAGAAGCAGACCGGCGGCTCCGGCCAGTTCGCCGAGGTCTGGATCACCTTCGAGCCGTTGCCGCGCGGCAGCGGCTTCGAGTTCGTCGACGAAACCGTCGGCGGCTCCGTGCCCAAGGAATACGTGCCCTCGGTCGAGAAGGGCCTGCGGATGCAGATGGAGGACGGCGTGCTGGCGCACTTCCCCACCGTGGACTTCCGCGCCCGCCTCACCGACGGCAGCTACCATGACGTGGACTCCAACGCGCTCACCTTCGAGATCGCCGCCAAGGCCTGCTTCCGCGAGGCGGTGCGCAAGGCCAGCCCGATCCTGCTCGAGCCGGTGATGAAGGTGGAGACCGTGAGCCCGGGTGACTACCTCGGCGACGTCATCGGCGACATGAACCGCCGCCGCGGCGCCATCCAGGAACAGGTCGAGCGCGGCACCAACATCGCCGTGGTGGCCAACGTGCCGCTGTCGGAGATGTTCGGCTACATCGGCCAGCTGCGCAGCATGACCAGCGGCCGCGCCTCGTTCACCATGGAGTTCTCGCACTACGATCCGGTGCCGAAGAACGTCGCCGACGCGGTGATCGCCGAAGTCGCGGCGGCAAGGAAGTCCTGAGCGGCAGGCGCCGCCTCACTCCTCCGCCCGCGGGCGGAAGACCTCCACCAGGGTCTTCTGCACGGCGGGGGGCACCATGGCGTAGTGATCGAAGCGCAGCGTGAAGCTGCCCTTGCCGCCGGTCAGGGACTTCAGCCGCGCCTGGTAGTCGAGGAGCTCCGCCTCCGGCACCTCGGCGGCGATGGTGATCTCGCTGCCGCTGGCGGCCTGGTTGCCGTTGATGCGCCCGCGGTGCCCCGCCAGGTGGCCGGAAATATCGCCGACGAACTCGGGCGGCGTGGTGATCTCCACCCGCGCCACCGGCTCCAGCACGATGGGGCCCGCCTTTGCAAATGCGTCGAGGAAGGCCTTGCGGCCCGCGGCAATGAAGGCCACCTCCTTGGAGTCGACGCTGTGGTGCTTGCCGTCGTAGACGGTCACCCGCAGGTCCTCGATGGGATGTCCAGACAGGGCACCCTCCGCCAGCACCTGGCGCACGCCTTTCTCCACCGCCGGGATGAACTGGCCGGGAATGGCACCGCCCACCACCTCGTCGACGAACTCGAAGCCGCTGCCGCGCACCAGCGGCTCGACGCGCAGGAACACCTCGCCGAACTGGCCGGCGCCGCCGGTCTGCTTCTTGTGGCGGCAGTGGCCTTGCGCCGCGCGCGTCACGGTCTCGCGGTAGGCAATGCGCGGCGGGCGTGTCTTCACCTCGATGCCGGCCTCCTCCTGCACCCGCTCCAGCACCAGCCGCAGGTGCAGGTCGCCGAGGCCACGCAGCACCGTCTCGCTGCCGCCGGCCACGAACTCCAGCCGCAGGCTCGGGTCCTCGGCGGTGATCCGGTGCAGCGCATCGGCGAGCTTCTTCTCCGCGCCACGCCGCGCCGGCTCTATGGCCAGGCCGTGCATGGGCGCCGGCAGCAGAGTCGGGCGCAGGTGGAACTGGTCCTCGTCGTGACTGGCATGCAGCACCACGTCGAACGCCAGGTCGTCGATCTTCGACACCGCGGCGATGTCGCCGGGCACGGCCTGCGGGATCTCCATCGCCTGGCTGCCCTGCAGCCGCAGGAGATGCGTGACCTTGAAGCCCTTGCGCCGATCGCCGATGAACACCGTGTCGCCTGGCCGCACCCGGCCCTGGTGGACACGGAACACGCCGAGACGGCCTACGTAGGGATCGATCTTCACCTTGAACACATGGCCGATGAAATGAGCCTGCGGATCGGCACTCACGCGCACCGGCCGCGCCTGGCCACCCTCGCCCTGCAGGAACTCCGGGGAATTGCCCTCGGTGGGATCGGGCATCAGCCGCGCGAGGATCTGCAGCAGCTGGCGTAGCCCCGCGCCGGTCACCGCCGAAACAAAGCAGACCGGAACGAGGTGGCCATCCCGCAGGGCGCGCTCGAAGGGATCGTGCAGCTGCCCGGCATCGATGGCCTCGCCCTGTTCCAGGTACAGGCGCATGAGGTCCTCGTCGAGCTCCACCACCTGGTCGACCATGGCGGTGTGCGCCGCTGCCACGCTGGAGAAGTCCGGCTGCCTGTCGGACAGGGAAAAGAAGCAGTCGGCAACCGCCCTGCCACCATCGGCCGGCAGGTTGAGCGGCAGGCATTCTCGGCCGAAAGCCGCGCGCACCTGCTCGAGCATGGCGGCCAGCTGGCCGCCATCGGCGTCGATGCGGTTGATGATCACCAGGCGGCACAGTCGCCGGCTCGCGGCCAGGTCCATCAGCCGGCGCGCCACGGTATCGACCCCGGCCTGCGCGTTGAGCACCAGGGCTGCGGTATCGGCGGCCGCCAGCACGCTGATCGCCCGACCGATGAGGTCCGGGTTGCCCGGCGTATCGATGAGGTTCATCAGCACGCCGTCATGGCGCAGGTGGCACACGGCCGTGTCCAGCGAATGGCCGAGGCGGCGCTCCTGGGGCGTGAAGTCGGAGACCGTGGTGCCGCGGCCGAGGCTGCCGGGTTCGCGGATCATGCCGGTGTGCGCCAGCATGGCCTCGAGCAGCGTGGTCTTGCCGGCACCCGTCGGACCCAGCAGCGCGATGTTGCGCAGCTGGTGCGTGGCGTGAAGCTCCTGGCTGACTGCCATGGCGCCCCCTTGTTCGGGTTGTTCCCGGGGGCGAGCCCGCCGGGGCCTCGATCCATGCGGCAAATATAGCAGGTCGCCCCGCGGGCAGGCGCACCGGGGCCGGGATGCGGCGAGCGGCGTTGCCGGGCCGGCGTCAGCGTGCCGGCGGGTGGCTGCGCCGGCGGGTTCGTGCCGCGAGGGCCGCGGCCGCGCTGAGGAACAGGGCCATGGCCGGCGGCGCCGGCACGGCCGTGGCACTGATGGCGATGTACTTGGTCGCGATCCAGGCGCCGGCGCCGGCTCCCTCCGCGCTGGCGGACAGGATGCCCGTGAGCTGCAGCCTCAGGTCTGCGGACGGGGCCGCAAACAGCTCCTCCGGACTGGTGGCGGCCTCGAGCCGCCATATCCGCGGCTGGCTGCCATCGCCCGTCGCATCATGGCTGACGCCGACGGCACCGCTGCCCGGGCCTGCGTTGTCGAACAGCTGCAGGCCGAAGTGGCTGCCGACACTGCCGCCGGCGGTCGCATCGTGGTCGCCTTCGACGGACAGATGCAGGCCAGCCAGGTTGCCCAGGCCGCTGAAGATGCGGTCGATGACGAAGGTGGCCGACAGGCTTGCCGGCCCGCTGCCGCCGGCAGCCACCGCCGCCGCAGCAGGCGGCAGGAACTCCAGCGTGTCGCCAACGCGGAACGGCAGCCCGAACACCGCAACCGCGGACTGCGTTTCATCGTACTGGAAGCAGATATTCGGCCCGCAGTCGACCACCATGGCGTCGGCGCGTACGGCGCCCAGCAGGGAGGTGACGAGGAATCCGATGACGGCAAGCGGTCTCGTGAACGACAAGGACACAGGGTTTGCTTTCTGCAGGAAACGAGGGCCGGGAATTCTTGCGCTGCACCGTGCATGCATGCGCTGCACCGGTGTCGACAGCTTACCGTTCGTGCCGCAGGCCGCTCAACGGCGCCTTGACAATAATGCGGAGAAATTCGCGGGAGTTTCAGCCGCTGCGCGTCTCTGGCGATACCTTCATCACACCGGCTGCAGGCACCTGCCGGCGTCGCCCGGGCCGGGCGATGGCGAGCCAGGCGATGAGCAGCAGAAACAGCGGCGGATACGGATGCAGGTAGCGATAGGAAATGATGTGCTGGAACAGCAGCGCGCTGACAGACAGCACCAGGGACATCAACGCCAGCGCCGTTGCCGCGGGGGCCTCGTCGCGGGCGCGAAGCAGGGCCGTGGCAGCGAGGAACGGCAGCAACAGGAAGGTCAGCGTGAACCACTCGCGTGCATGCTCGAACCATGAACTGGCCAGCGTGACCTGATGGGGAATCCCGCGGGCATCCAGGTTGAAGTTCTGCCGCAGCAGTGCCGCGAAATCCGCGCCCAGGTCCAGGCGGCCAAGATCGCTGTCCATGCGCCAGCGCTCGGCCACCGGATCAAAATACTGGCCGATGATCGCCGCGGCCATGGGCAGCAGGCCCCAGGGGCGCTCCGACAGCGCGCGTTCGGCGACGATGGCCGCGGCCTGCTCGGCATTGCGGCAGGTCCGGCGCATCACCGGCCACAAGCCATCGTCGCGCCAGATCTGGCTCTCGCGCATGGTGGCGTCGCGCAGCGGCACGCCGATGCGGCGCAGGATGTCGGGCGGGCAACCAGTCCCTTCGAAGTCCGCAGGCTGCACCAGCGGCGCCACCATGCCGAGCTCGAACACGCCGGCGATGCCGATATAGCCGGGCGGTGCATGGGTAAGGTGGCCGACGAGATGGCGGTAGCCGACGTGCAGGATCGAGGTACAGGCGATCGCCAGCGCCAGATGTGCCCCGAGGCAGCGCCGGCCGCAGGCCCGCGCCGGGGCATGGAGCAGCCACCGCCAGGCCGGCAGCAGGCCGCCGACCGCGAGCAGGACCGCAAGCCCGTTCATGCGCAGCGAGGCAGCGGCCAGCCCGCACACTGCCGCGGCCGGCAACCAGCGCCAGTCGCCATCCCGGAAGTAGGCGACGGCGCAGCCGATGAAGCCGAACCAGGCGAGCCCTCCAAAGGCCTCGGCCATGACCATGCGTTCGTAGAAGAGCTGCGCCGGCTCCAGCGCAGTCAGCACCGCCAGCGCCCCGGACAGCAACGCCCCCAGGCCAAGCCCCCCGCGCGCGATGGCGTAGACGATCGTCGCCGCGAGGGCCCCGGCGACGGTCTGCGCCAGCACCAGCGCCAGCAACGAATGGGCGGGCACCGCCGTGAGGGCGATCAGCATGCTGTAGACGAAGGACCGATCGCGCGGGATGACGCCATCCAGGGCGCCGTGCAGGTAGGTGACCGAGTCGCCGAGGAACACCCGCGGCACGTGATCCACTGCCAGCACCGCAAGTTTCACCGCCAGCACCACGGCGAGCACCGTCCACAGCTCGCGACGCCACCGCGGAGGCAGGGCCCCGGCCACAGGATCCCGTGGCGGCGCGGTCACGCCACCGGTTGCGGCGTTGCCTTGGATCATGGCGGCGAGGTGATCTCGACGTGCTGGCCGCGAAGCCGCCAGAGATGATCGAGCATCAGGCCGCCGCGGATGATGCGGCCGGCGACCAGCCGCGTGATGCGCAGCACATCGGCGACCGGGGCGAAATGGCTCGGCCGCAGGCCAGGCGCATAGCGGGCCTCGATCGGCACCGCCACCGTGGTGATGCCGTGGGCGGCTGCCTCGATGAGGATCTCCGCCTCGAAGTCGAAGCCGGATGCCGGGCAGGCGCGCGCCAGCGCCGCAGCCCGGCGCGGATACACGCGATGGCCGCTCTGCGTGTCGATGACGCGGTGGCCACAGGCCCAGGAGAGGAACCAGTCCGCCACTGCGTTGGCACGTCGACGCGAGCGCGGCTGGCGCTCGCGACCGATCAGCCGCGCGCCGATGACGATGCGCTCGGGGTGCTGGCGCGCCGCCGCCATCAGCCGCGGGATGTCGGCCGCCGCATGCTGGCCGTCGGCGTCCATGGTCATCACCGCGTCGGCACCCAGCGAGAGCGCCAGCGCGAAGCCGTCATGCAGCGCGGCGCCCTTGCCGCCACGTTGCGCGCGCCGCAGGGTCCGGACCGGCAGGTCGGCAATGCTGTCCAGGGTGCCATCGGTGGAGCCGTCGTCCACGACGATGACGTCCAGATCCAGTGCACCGATGTCGAGGAGCAGCGCACGCAGCGTCGCCGCCTCGTTCAGTGCGGGAATCACCAGGGTCAGCTTCACGGAATAGGGTCTCTGGTATCTGTCGTTGGCGCGCCTTGCGCCGGAAGCCCGAGCCACGGGCAGCGGTCGAAGATCCATGGACCACGCCGCAGCGGCTCGAGTTTCAGGAAGGTATGACAATTTTCCGTGGCGAGTCCCTGCACCGTCAACCGGATTCCGCCGGCCTGGCGCCGGGCCAGGGCGGCCAGCGCCGGGCCGGCGATCACGCGGACGGTCGGCGTGCCACCGGGCGGGGCAGCCACCACCAGCAGGCGCTGGCGGGCAAGGACCCGGGCTGGCCATCCCAGGTCGAAGACCAGGCTGCCGCCACCGGGTCCCGGCTCCAGGCGGGTGACCGGGACCCGGCCCGGCCAGGGCCAGAACGGGTCAGACCGGAAGACTTCCCGGCGGCCGGCCATGCGGCGCAGCCGGGAAGCCGACAGGGCCGACTGGGTGGCATAAGCCGTCATCGCCCGCTGCTTCGACGCCCACTGGCTGTCGTCCAGCTCCCATGCCAGGGCGGCCTCCGCTGGCCGCCCGCCGTGGATACGGTAGGACAGCACGCGCTGGGCGAGCCCCGCCTGGCGGGCTGCCAGGGTCATCAGCAGCCCCGCCGTCCCATGGTCCGGGTGCCTGTCCGTCACGGCCGGGATCACCAGGTCGGTGGGTGAGAACGCGCTCAGCTCGCGCTGCAGCAAGATCATCAGGCCGCCGGGATCCGCAATGAAGCGATCGGTGAGGCCCCCGTCCGGCCAGCCGAAGGGCTGCAGGACCGCGGCCGGATCGAACCCCATCCGCTGCAGCGCCTCCATGGATTCCGCGCGACGGCGCCGGCCCCATCGCCGGCGCGCCCCGTCGTCGATCCGCCAGCGTCGCTCCACCCAGCGCTGCGGCCAGGGATTGTTGTCGCCATCCGTGAGCAGCCACACGCGCACCGTGGCCCCTGCCTGGCGTGCGGCCTGCATGAGGCCCGCAGCGGCGATGGTTTCGTCGTCGGGATGGGGCGCGACCACGAGCAGCCGCGACAGGGGGCCGAATGCCGGCCTTCCCGGGCCGCCCGGGCCGGGATATGCAGCATCCGCAACGGTCATGGCGCCACCACCGCTCATGCGGGGCGCATCCTAGCGCTTGCGGGGCGAAACCGCTCATCCGTGGCTGCCGGCGGCGGCCGGCCGGCCATCGCTCAGGCAGCCGGTGCCTCGATCACGCAGGGCTCGCCCCGGCCATCGACCGTCTCCAGGCGCACCGGCCGGCGCCAGACGCGCTGCACGTAGCCGAGCACGCGGGCGGCGCGGTCGGCGTCGAGGCCCCGGCCGTCGCTGCCGTGGTCATGGCCGAGATGCAGCGTGCCGTCGGTAGCCACGCCACGCACCGCCACGGCCGGGGCGCCGAAGTTGTATTTCGGCGCGAGGATGGCGTCGCGCAGCGCGTTGATGTCCCGGTCGGCCACTTCCACGGTGCCGTTCGCCGACGCCGTGTAGCGGAACAGTTTCAGTTCCTCGGCCAGCTCCGCAGTGAGGTAGTTGCGCACGAAGCTGAAGTCGTCATCCTGCGCGCGGATCTCGAAGGCCTTCCGCGGCCCGAGGTTGTCCATGATGGCCTCCCACATGCGGAAGCCGAGGTGATACGGGTTGATGGCGAGCGAGGCCTGCCGGTCGGCGGCATGCGGGCGCACCACGTCGGAATGCGTCTTGATGGCATCGAGGTACTCGTGCTGCGGAATGAAATCCGCTTCCCGCAGCAGGCGCGCATGCCAGTACGAGGCCCAGCCTTCGTTCATGATCTGGCAGGCGAACACGGGATAGAAGTAGAACGATTCCTCGCGTACTGCCAGGAAGATGTCGCGCTCCCAGCCCTCCAGCTCCGGCGCATACCGGGCAATGAACCACAGCAGGTCCTTCTCCGGGTGCGGCGGCAAGGGCGCTCGTCGCCGCGGCTCCGCGGCCGGCGCGGCACGCTCGTCCCCGGGCAGCTGATGGAAACGCTGGCGGAAGGTGTCGTCGCTCACCGGCGGGTCGCTGGCGAACTCCGGGTAGGCTTCGCGGCGCAATCCCCGGAAGACATCGATGTGCGCTTCCAGTGCCAGCGCCGCGTCGAGCACCTGCTCGACGCGGCCGGCGCCGTGCTCCTCGATGGCGCCGGCGATCTGGCGGGCGTGGTCCGCGGCCTGGTCGACGATGCGGTAGCCGACTTCCTGCTGGCTGCGGCGGAAGAGTTCGTTGTGGCGGGAGAAATCGGCATGGCCGAGCACATGGGCCACCACCAGCGTGTTCTCCGGCAGGCTGTTGCCCCGTGCCAGGTAGGCGCGTCCCGGGTTGCCGGGGAATACCACCTCGAACAGGCGCGAGTGGCCCATGCGATGCTGGATCAGCTGGTAGATGTAGCGCACGCCGAAGGACCAGTGCGGCATCCGCACCGGCAGCCCGTATACGGCCACCTCCATCATGAAGCTGTCGGGCACTTCCTCGAACTGCACCGGGAAGTAGTCGAGGCCCTGTGCACGGGCCAGTTCCTCGAGCTGGCGCCCGTAGGTTTCGATGGCGGCGGCCACGGCCGTGCTCAGCCTGCTCCCGCCGCGACCTGCTGGCGGAAGAAGGCGCGGATCGCGGCCCAGACCGATTCGCTGCCGGTCAGGGCGTAGCTGCCCACCGGGCGACCGGCATCGGCCTGCGCCCTGAACAGCCCGGCGGTCTCGGTGTCGAGGCCGCGGTCCTCGGAGGCCGGTGTCTCGACGTAGCCGGTGAAGCTCGCCACCGCGGTGATGCCCTCCAGGGCGGCACCGGCGGCCTCGTGGTCGTCCTTGAAGTTCTCGCCGTCGGAACCGTAGAAGAAGTAGACGTTGTAGCGTGACGGGTCGTAGCGCTCGGCGATGGCATCGCTGACCAGCGAGAACGCCGAGGAAGCCACCGTGCCGCCCGATCCGCGCACCTGGAAGAACTCCGCCTCGGGAAATTCCCAGGCCTTGACCGTGTGGGCGACGAACACCAGCTCGAGCCGCGAGTACTGTCGCCGCAGGCCCTGCACTACCCAGAAGAAGAAGGTCTTGGCGAGCTGGCGGTCACGGTCGCGCATGCTGGAGGACACGTCCATGGCGAAGAACACCACGGCCTGGGTGGCCGGCTGGCGGCGCGTCACCAGTTGCCGGAAGCGCAGGTCCTCGTCGGTGAACGCCGGTCCGGCCGGATCGACGGCACGGCGCTTGAGGCTTTCCTTCATGGATCGCCGCCGGTCCAGGCGCGAGCGCACGCCGCGTCGGCTCCAGCCCTCGCGCTGGTACTCCTCGTCCTGCGTCACGCCGGCGCGCGGCTGCAGGTTGGGCAGCTCGAGCTCCTCCCAGAGCCAGTCGACGATGTCGTCCACCTTGAGCTCGAGCACCAGCTGCAGGCCACCCTCGCCGTCTCCGCCCTCGCCCTTGTCCTGCCCCTGGCCAGCCGCCCCCGGCTGCGCCAGCCTGTCACCGGGCCTGACATCGCCCTGGCCGGCGCCCACCGCTTCCTCCGCATCGCGCAGCCGGAAGCGGTAATGCTCGAGGAAGCGCACCGGCACCCGCACGGTACGGCCAGGATCGGCGCCGGACATCTCGGCATTACCGAGTACCTCGGGCAGCTTCTCGCGCACCGCGCGGCGAAGCTTCTCGTTGTGTCGCAGCCAGTCGCGCGCGCCGCGCGAGAACAGCTCGTACCAGTCCTCCCCGCCCGCGCTGCAGCCGGAGAATGTCGAGGGCAGGTCCATCGTCCCCGGGCCCCCGCCTATTCCTGCGACAGCAGCGTGGTGACGTAGCTCAGGGCCTCGCGGGCGCTGTGCTCGTCGTAGCCGTACTCCATGACCAGGCGCTCCTGCACGGCGGAGATCTTCTGCCGCACCTCGTCGTCCGGCCGGGCGGCCGAGGTGACCAGCCGCAGCACGTCGCGGCGTTCCTCGAACAGGTACTGCTCGATGGCCTCGTGCAGGCGCGTATGGCTGTCGAGCGTGAAGCGGTCGCCGGCCTTGAAGGCCACCATGGCCTTGCGCACCACCTCCTGGCGGAAGGACTGCTTGCCGGACTCGGAGATCTTGATCTTCTCCTCCACCTTGCGCAGGAAGCGCTCGTCGGCCGGCCGCGCCTCGCCGGTGATGGGGTCCTTCACCTCGCGCTGGTCCAGCGAGGCCTCCACCTCGTCCAGGTACTTCTCCAGCAGCTGCTGCGCCTCGTCCTCGAATGAGGCGAACAGCGCACGGTGCACGTCCTCCTTCACCCAGCGGTTGTAGAAGTCTTTGCGTGCCGTCACCAGGAAATCCACCCAGGCCTTCTTCTGCGCGGCATCCATGCGCGCATCGCTCTGGATCGCATCCTTCAGGGCCAGCAGCATCTCCATGCTGGTGAGGCTGCGCCGGTCGCTGCGGGTGATGGCGTTGGAAATGGCGTTGATGACGAACCGCGGGCTGACCCCGGACAGGCCCTCGTCGGGGCTCTCGGCGCGCAGCCGCTCCACCTCGCTGGCGGAGACGCCCTCGACGTCCTCGCCGGCGTAGACCCGCAGCTTGCGCGACAGGTCCAGGCCCTCCTTCTCCGGCTTCGTCAGCCGCGTCAGGATGGCGAACACCGCGGCCAGCGGCAGCACATGCGGGTCCAGGTGCACGGCGCGGAAGGCCGGGGCGTTGGACACCAGCTTCTGGTAGATGCGCGCCTCGTCGGGGTAGGACAGCGTGTACGGCACCTTGACGATGACCATGCGGTCGAGCAGCGCCTCGTTTTCCTTCTCCTGGAGGAAGCGGTTGAACTCGGCGAGGTTGGTGTGCGCGACGATGGTCTCGTCCAGGTGGATCAGCGGGAAGCGCGACACCTTGACGTTCTTCTCCTGGGTGAGCGTCAGCAGCAGGTAGAGGAACTCGCGCTTCACCTTGAGGATCTCGATCATCTCCAGCATGCCGCGGCTGGCGGCATAGACGGCGCCGCTCCAGGACCAGGCGCGCGGATCGCCCTCGTCGCCGATCTCGGCCACCTTCGACAGGTCCACCGAACCGACGAGGTCGGCGATGTCGGCCGTGGTGGGGTCGTGCGGGGCGTAGGTGCCGACGCCGACGCGGGCCGCCTCCGAGAGGAAGATGCGCTCGACCGGGAACTGCATGAAGTCGCCGCGGAATTCCTCGTCGAGGCGCGCGCGGCTGTAGGGCGAGAGCTCGCCGCTGATCTCCACGCCGTAGGTCTCGCGGAACTTGCCGCGCAGGCTGGCGGGCACCAGGTTCAGCGGCGATTCGTGCAGCGGCGAGCCTTGCAGGGCATACAGCGCACCAGCATCCGTGTGGCTGTATTCCTCCAGCCCGCGCTTCATGAGGATCACTGCGGAGGACTTGCCACCCGACGGCGGACCGAGCAGCAGCAGCAGGCGGCGGCCGACATCGGAACCGGCGCTGGCCGCCTTGAAGTACTCGACCACGCGGTCGAGTGCCTCGTCGATGCCGTAGAGCTCGCTGGTGAACAGGTCCTTGGGGTTGCCTGACGCGGTGTCCGCCGCGGCATCGGGACGTTCCGCCCGGTACCAGCTGAGCATGTCGTATAGATACTGGTGGCTGGAGCGGACGAGCCGCGGGGCCGCCGCCGGGAAAATGTCGCGCAGGAATTCGGCAAAGCTGCCGCGCCACCGCGAGGCCTTGTGGTGGGTGGCGAAATTCGCCAGCTCCTCGATCAGGCTGTCGCCATTGCGCCCTGGAACAGCCTCGTGCCTGGAGTCCGTCAAGCCCGTCATGCTCAATCTCCCTGACCGGAGAGATCCGCCGAAGAAGCCCGTGCCCTCGCTTGCTGTTGTTGTTGTCGCCGACCGATCCGCGTGCTTCCCTTGAACCTCTGCCTCTGGCTTTGTAGTGGATCCGCCGGCGCCTGGGTGCCGGTCCGCTGCCTTGCGATCCCAGACTCGCCCTCCATTGGACAGAAGTCTGTGAGCACATTCACAGTACGCCTATCTTTTATACATAACAGCAGGGATCGATCAAGGAAGGCAGCAGCGTGCCAGGCATCGCTTGCTGCCATGCAAGGACGACATGGCCGTGGCGGCCGCGGACGGGGACGAGGTCAGCCGGGTTGGCGCCGGTCTTCAGGCCGGGACGCGCAGGACATCGCGCCCGATCCAGGCATTCTCGAATTCCGGCGGCGCCACCGGCGCGCCGTAATGGAAGCCCTGGCCGAGGTCGCAACCCATGGCTGCAAGGGCGGCAAGCGTCGCCGGCTCCTCGATGCCCTCGGCCACCACTTCGAGCTGCACGGCATGGGCGAGCTGGATGATCGACGCGACGATGTCGCGGTCGCGTTCCGCGGCGAGCACACGCGCGACGAAGGCGCGGTCGACCTTGAGTTCATCGGCCGGCAGGTCGCGCAGGTAGGCGAGGCTGGAATAGCCCGTGCCGAAGTCATCGATGGAGGTGCGGGCACCGAGACCGCGCAGCTGGCCCATGATCCGCGCGCTGGCCGCGGGGTTCTGCATGAGCGAGCTCTCGGTCAGCTCCAGCGTCAGCTGCCCGGCGGGCAGGTTCCAGACGTTGATCGCATCCTCGACGAGATCGACGAGATCGGGGTCGGCGAGGTTGCCGGCCGCGAGGTTCACCGAGATGTTGAATCCCGGCTGGCGTCCGGACCAGGCAGCCGCCTGGCGCAGCGCCGAGTTCAGCACGAACCACAGCAGCGAACGCATGCTCCGGGACTGTTCTATGGCTGCCATGAAATGCCCGGGCGGCACCAGTCCGCTCTGCGGCCTGCGCCAGCGGACCAGCGCTTCCGCGCCGTGGAGACGGCCGCTGCGCAGGTCCACCTGCGGCTGGTAGTGCAGCTCGAACTCACCCGCCTTGAGGGCCTCCTCGACCTCGAACCAGGTGTACTGGCTGGCGGCTTCCGGCGCATCCAGCAGCGATGGCGTGAACAGCACATGGGGCTCGTCCCGGCTGCGGGCCGCCTCCAGGGCGATCTCGCACTGCTGCAGCAGTTCCTCGCCCGTGCGCGCCGGATCCGGCAGCAGGGAGATGCCCGTCCTGGCACGGACCCGGGCATGGCCGGCGCCGATGACCACCGGCTCGGTGACCGCCCGCGCCACCTTGTCGGCGGCCAGCACGGCATGGCCTTCGTGCAGGGGGTTGTCGATGAGCAAGGCGAAGCTGCGACTGTTGATCTCGAAGACGCGGTCCTGCTCGCGGGCCACGCCATTGAGCCGGCTGGTGATTTCCTCGAGCACGCGGTCGCCGCCGAGGTAGCCGAAGCGGCTGTTGATCTCCCCGAGGCCGGACAGCTGCACGAGCATCAGCGCCATGGCGGAGGATCCGCTGCGCGAACGCAAGGCGTCGATCTCGCGCAGCAGCAACGAGTAGCGGAACCGGGTTGCCGTGGGAGCCTGCAGCCTGGCGCTCATGACGGCGGCTCAGCCGATGAAGTAGTTCTTCGGATCCAGGCCGAAGGCGCCGGCCTCGTGGCCCCTGGCGATCCAGTAGGCGTTGCCTTCGCTCTGGTCGCTCGGGCACTTGCGCAGGTCGAGGCTGCGGTACTCGCGCAAGGGCTGCTTGTCCGCATCGAGCACCAGCAGCACCTTGGGGCGCAGGCGCCGGATGCGGTTCTGCTCCACCACGATGCCGACCTCGCCGGTATTCATCTCCACGACACTGCCGGTGGGGAACATGCCCATGGCCTGCACGAACTGCTCGACCATCTCCTTCTGGAACTGCACGCCAGACAGGCTGTTGATCTCGCGGATGGCGTCGTAGGGCGATTTCGCCTGCGCCCAGGGGCGGTGGCTGGTCATGGCGTCGTAGCAGTCCACCAGGCCGCCGATGCGGGCGAAGACCGGAATGTCCGCACCCTTCAGCCCGCGGGGGTAGCCCGAGCCATCCGCGCGCTCGTGATGGCCCTCGATCATGGCCAGCACATCCGCATTGATGCCGGGGCTGAGCTTGAGCATGTCCAGCCCGTAGGCCACGTGCTTGCGGATGGCGTCGAATTCGGCCGGCGAGAGCTTGCCGTCCTTGCCGACCAGGCTCTCGGGCAGCTTGGCCTTGCCGATGTCGAGGAGCATGCCCCCCATGGCCAGCGTGTCCAGGCCCTGGCGGTCGAAGCCGAGGTGCCGCCCGAGGATCACCGCCCAGACCGAGGAGGCGATGGAATGGTGATAGGCATATTCGTCGCGCTTGCGCAGGTAGACCAGCCAGGCCATGGCATCCTGGTTGCGCAGCACGCTGTCGATCATGGGCTTGACGGCGGTCTGCACCTTCTCGACGTCCACGCCCGCGCCCTTGCGGATGTGCACCAGCACATCGTTCATGGTGGCGACCGCCGCGTCGTAGGCGCGTATGGCCTGGGGAGCCTCGCGGGCGGTGGGCACCTGGTTGCGGTACTGGCGGTGGCCGTCGATCTTCGCTGCCAGGGCGCCGGTCGGGTCCAGCCTCGTGACCACACGCATCACCCGGCCCGTCAGGGTCGAGGGATCAGCCTCGGCCGCAACCCGGGCCCCGGCCTGGGCACGCCCGTTCATGACAGCCTCGTGGTTGCGCGGCTGCAGGGCCTGCAGGACCTTCTCCCTGGGCAGGGAACTGCGCGTGACATCGATATAGACGTGCCGGCAGAACTTGCGCAGCAGCTTCAGCTCGCTGTCCTCGCGGATCTCGAAGCCCTGGAACAGGAAGGGTGTCTCGAGCCACGGGCGATCGAGCTGGGCCACGAACATGCCCCGCTCGAGGTTGGCGGTCTCGATCTTCTGACGCTTGAACAGCACTGGAAGCCCCGGGGTTGGCACCGCAAGCACGAACGCTCGGTCATAATAGCGACCGCGGCCCGTGCCGCTGTGGCCGCGGTCACACTCCGGGGTGGAGGGAATGCTGATGAGAACTCAGGCTACAGGTCTGGTGATGGTGGTGCTGGGACTGGCAGGCTGCTCCGGCGCCACCGGACCCATCATCGACACCAAGGGCGTGGACATGGCGCACTACCAGCAGGATCTCGCCGAATGCGAGGCCTATGCCACGCAGGTTTCAACCGGGACGGCCGTCGCCAAGGGCGCCACCGGTGGTGCGGTCGTCGGCGCCGCGGTGGGCGCCATCGCCGGCGGCAGTGCCGGCAAGGGTGCAGGGATCGGCGCGGTGACCGGCGGCGCACAGTCGGCGCGCATGTCCGATCGCGAGAAGGCGGACGTGGTACGCAACTGCCTGCGCGGCCGCGGCTACAAGGTGCTCAACTGACGGGGGGACGACACCATGGATTTCGAGAACCTGCTCCAGTCCGGCGCGACGCTCGCGCTCGGCATCGGCCTGAAGATCCTCGGCGCGCTGGCGGCGTGGATCGTCGGCCGCTGGCTCATCGGCCTGGCCATCCGCCTGACCAGCGCGGCGCTCACGCGCCAGCAGGTGGACTCGACCCTGCAGCGCTACCTGGGCTCGATCATCGCCGTCACCCTGAACGTGGTGCTGGTCATCGCCATCCTCGGCTACTTCGGCCTGGAGACCACATCCTTCGCGGCCCTGCTGGCCGCGGCGGGCATCGCCATCGGCGCGGCCTGGAGCGGGCTGCTGGCGAACTTCGCCGCCGGCGTGTTCCTGGTGATCCTGCGACCGTTCAAGGTCGGTGACTTCATCGCCGCGGGCGGCGTCGAGGGCGTGGTGGAAGCCATCGGCCTGTTCGGCACCACCATCAACAGCGGCGACAACGTCCACACCATCGTCGGCAACAACAAGATCTTCAGCGACAACATCCGCAACTTCACCGTCAATCCCTGGCGGAGGGTGGACCGCCTGGCACAGCTCGCCCACGGCGTCGACCCGAAGGACGCCACGATGCGCCTCAAGGCCGCGCTGGCGAAGATCCCCAACGTCATGGCAACACCGGCGCCGGATGTCGAGATCATCGACTTCACGCCCATGGGGCCGGTGCTCGCCGTTCGCCCCTATTGCCACAACGACCACTACTGGCAGGTGTATTTCGACACCAACCGCGTCATCGCCGAGACCTTCGGTGCGGCCGGCTACCCGGTGCCCGAGCAGCACATGAGGGTGAAGCAGGGCGGAAGCTGAACGGCCTCGGTCAGGTCCTGCCGGGCACGAGACCGGCAATCGCACCCTGGCCGCGGCTCACTTCAGCTTGCGCGGCCTGGCGGCGGCTTGCCGGCGCCGCAGCTTCCTGTCCAGATATTCCTTGAGCGCCACGGCGTTGTTGTGCTCCTCGTCGTGGGAGCTGTAGACCAGCGTCACCTTCCCGCGCCGCGCCGCGGTCAGGATCGGCTGCCAGGCCTCGGGATGGCCATCGAGTTCGCCGAAGTAGCGCTCGCGGAAGCGATCCCACTTCGCCGGGTCGTGGGAGAACCACTTGCGCAGTGCCGTGCTGGGTCCGGCTTCCTTCAGCCAGGCGACCACATGGAGCTTCTCCTTCGTCAGGCCGCGTGGCCACAGCCGTTCGACCAGCAGGCGGGTGCCGTCGCTGCCCGACACCGGCTCGTAGGCCCGTTTCACGGTGATGGTCATGGATCCTCCGGTTGACGTGATCTGGGGGCGATATCCGATGTTACCCGCACTGGACATAATCCGGCCGTCGACCGCCCGATCGCTTCTTGCACCTGCAGCAAGCTGCGCGCATGATCGGCTCCGCAACGCCGTCGCTACCAAGAACTACTCATAAGGAGCGTCGCCATGCACCGCCGTCACCGCCTCCTTCCGTCCGTCCTGGCCACCGCCCTCTCACTGCCCACCCTGGGACCGGCAACCGCGGCCACGCTGACCTGGAACAACACCACCGCCGACTGGAACATCGCCGGCAACTGGACACCGGCGGGCCCGCCGGCAGCAGGCGATGTCGCGGTCGTCAACGGCGGCAACGCGCAACTGAATGCACCGGCCACCATCCTGGGCTTCAACCAGGGCGGCGGCGTGCTGTCGGGCACGGGCAACCTCACCGTCACGGGTTCCTCCACATGGACCATGGGCACGCAGACCGGCGCCGCCGTGACGCAGTATGACGGCCCGCTCGCCATCAGCGGACCCGGTGCCAAGACCATCTCGGCCAGCCGAACGGTGACGCTCAACGGCAACACGACCTGGAGCGGCAACACGGGCGCCAACAACACGATCGCCCTCAGCACCGGCACCATCAACAACAACGCGGTCTTCACCGACCAGAACAGCTTCGGCAATGCGCTCACCGGCACCGGTGTCAACGCCTTCAACAACGCCGGCACCTACACCAAGGACGTCAGCTCCACCGGCACGACGACGGTGACGGCCGTCTTCAACAACACGGGCACGCTGAACGTCAACGCCGGCTCGATGAACATGACCGCCAGCACCCACAGCGGCACCATCAACCTCGCCAACGGCGCCTCGATCGAGTTCCGCAACGGCACCAACCAGCTCAACGGCGCCACCACCACGGGCGCCGGCACGCTGATCGTCAGCACGGACAACGTCGGCGCAGACGGCGCCGCGACCATCACCGGCGGTGCCATCGGCTCGGCCTTTCTGCTCAGCGGTGGGCCACTGTACGGCGGCGCGCAGGCTTTCAATGGCACCTCCACCTGGACGGGTGGATCGATCGTCGGTGACGCGGCCGGCGATTTCGAAGTCACCGATTTCAACGGCGACCTGACGATCTCCGGTGCCAACACCAAGGCCATGGTCAACGGCCGCACGGTCAACCTGAATGCCACCACCACCTGGACCGGCAATACGGCGGCCAACAACAACGCCATCCGCTTCTGGAACGGCGCCACCCTCAACAACAACGGCACGTTCAACGACAACAACACCTTCCAGGCCTTCATCGAGCACAATGTCGGCGGGCCGCACAACTTCAACAACGTCGGCACCTACAACAAGAACGGCAGTTCGGTGACGGTCGTCGACGGCGGCGTCGCCTTCAACAACGGCGGCACCGTCAACATCAACGCCGGCACGCTGCGGCCCTCGGGCGGGACCAGCACCGGGACATTCAACATCGCCGCCGGCGCCACGCTGCAGTTCCAGGACGGTGCCAACGTGCTGAACAACGTGACGACGGCCGGCGCTGGCACGTTCGCCATCACCTCGGACAACATCGGGGCGGACGCCACGGTCAGCGTCAATGGCGGCACGCACACCACGGCCTTCCTGCTCTCCGGCAGCACGCTCACCGGCAGCGATCACGTCTTCCAGGGTCCGGCCACCTGGACGGGCGGCGCGATCTCCGGAGCCGCGAGCACCACGTTCACCAACAACGTGACGATCTCGGGCCCGAACACCAAGTCGATCATCGGCGGGCGCACGATCAACCTGAACGCCACCACCACCTGGACCGGCAATACGGCAGCCAACAACAACGCCATCCGCTTCTGGAACGGCGCGACCCTCAACAACAACGGCACGTTCAACGACGAGAATGCCTTCAACGCCTTCGTCGAGCACAATGTCGGCGGGCCGCACAACTTCAACAACACCGGCACCTACAACAAGAACGGCAACTCGGTGACGCTGTTCGACCTGGGCGTCAACCTCAACAATACCGGCCAGTTCAACGTCAATGCCGGTACTGTCCAGGTCTTCAACGCCTTCGACAACCTGGGCACCATCACCACCGCCGATGCCGGCACGTTCGCCACGACCGGGACTTCCGTAGACCTGCAGAACCACGGCATCCTGCAGGGCACCGGCACCTATGACCCTGCGGCCGGCCGCGCGGTCATCAATGCCGGCGAAGTGCGGCCGGGCAGCGCGACGACGGTGGGCCGCCTGACGATGGCCGGCAACTACACCCAGACCGCAGGCGGCCTGTTCCAGGTGAACCTGGCCTCGCTGCCGGCGTTCGACTCCATGGACGTGCTCGGCAACCTGGCGCTGGCGGGCGTGCTGCAGGTGACCAGCCTCGACGGCTACAACCCGGTACTCGGCGACAGATTCACCATCATCACCTTCGATGACGCGGTCGCGGATGCCACCGACCTGACCGGAACCTTCGGCAGCCTCACCGCCACCGGCTTCGACCCCGCCTTGCTGTTCGAGGTGCTGTACCTCGACCACTCGGTGGTGCTGACCGTCGCCGAGGTGCCGCTGCCGCCAGCCTGGCCGCTGGCCGGCACCGCGCTGGCCGCCCTGCTGCTGCGCGCACGTCGCCGCCGCGCCTGACCACCGCTCACCTCGGCCACCCGGCACGTGGCGCTCCGCGCCGGCCAGGCAGCGCGACCCGCACGGCGTTAATCTGTTTGTCAGGTCCCGGCACGGACAATGGCTGGGCGCAACACGGGCTCGCCAATGTATCTGCTGCTGGTGGAAGATGACCTGAACCTCGGCAAAGCGCTGCACAAGCTCCTCCACGACCATTTCAAGGTCGACTGGGTACGCACGCTGGCTGCGGCACGGGAGCGCTTCGGCGCCGCCGCATACGATGTGCTGCTGCTCGACCTCGGCCTGCCGGATGGCGACGGGGTGCAGTGGCTCGAGGCGCTGCGCGCCGGGGGCTGCCAGACGCCAGTGCTGATCGTCTCCGCCCGGGACCGGCTGGACGACCGGGTGAAGGGCCTCGACCTGGGCGCGGACGACTACCTGGTCAAGCCGTTCGAGCCCGAGGAATTGCTCGCGCGGATCCGCGTGCTGCTGCGTCGAAGGGCGGGCACTGCGCAGCCACGCCTCGAGGCCGGACCCCTGAGCTACGCGCCCGATGAGCAGCAGTTCTACCTCGACGGTGTCCCCCTGGGCCTCTCCCCGCAGGAGCGCGGCATCCTCTCGGTGCTGATCCAGGCCGCAGGCAGACCCGTCAGTCGCGAGCGGCTGCTGCAGCAGCTCTACGGCCTCGGTGATGGCGTGGACTCCAACACGCTGGAGGTGCGCATCCACGGCCTGCGCCGCCGGCTCGGCAAGGACCGGATCGAGACCGTGCGCGGCCTTGGCTACCGGCTGGTGGCACAGTGAAGCTGCGCCTGACCTGGGTGGCCGCGGCACTGGCCGCGACCACGGTCATCACCGCCGTGACCGGTGTCGTCGCCACCTACCACGAAGCCAGCGAAGAGCTGCGCGACGTGCTCGACGATGACCTCGAGAGCCAGTGCCGCCTGCTGGCGCGCCTGCTCGCCGCCACGCATGACGGGCTGCCGGCCGCGGAACTGGGCACCTTGCTCCGGGCGACCTTCAGGGAGGACGACGAGGACACGCTCTGGGTCAATGTCTACGACACCGCCGACGGCGGCTTTGCCAGCAACCTGCCGCATGCCCTGCCCCTTGCCGACCCGCAGGCCCGTCAGCTGAGCCTGCGGCTCGGCAGCCATGAGTGGACGGGCTACCAGCATCGCGAGGGCCATCTCGTGGTGCAATTGTTGCGCAGGGCGGATCGCCATGGCGAGATCGGCGCGGACATCCTCGATGACATCATCCTGCCGGTGCTGGCCGGAAGCGCCGTGAACCTGGCGCTGCTGGCGGCGCTGATCGGCCTCAGCCTCTGGCCATTGTCGCGGCTGGTGCGCGAGATCGGCGCGCGCAGCGCCGACTCCCTGGCGCCGCTGGCGAGGCCGACGGTCGCCGCGGAAATCGCCGTGCTGCGCGACACGCTCAATCGCATGTTTGCCGACGTCGACCTGGTGCTGAAGCGCGAGCGCCAGTTCGCCAGCGATGTGGCGCACGAGCTGCGCACGCCGCTGACGACGCTGAAGATCGAGCTCGCCACAGCCAATCCGGACGCGCAGGCGTTGAAGGCCGAAGTGGACAGGCTGGCCCGCCTGGTGGAACAGCTGCTGACCCTGGCCCGGCTCGAGCAGGGCCGCTGGCGGGACGCCTTCACGATCGTCGACCTGCACGCCCTGTATGCGCCGGAGCTCGAGCGCTACCGCGAGCGGATGCAGCGCGCAGGCATGGTACTGGTCAGTGAACTGGCCCCGGCGACGGTCCGCGGCGAGGCCACGCTGCTGCAGTCGCTGCTGCAGAACCTGCTCAACAACGTGCTGCAACACTGCCCGCCCGGCACGCGGGTGCTGGTACGGTTGCGGCAGGAAGCGGGCCACGCGGTGCTGGATGTCAGCGACAACGGCCCGGGACTCGCAGAGCCGCAACGCCAGCAGATGGGCCAGGGCTTCAGCCGCTTCGACAGCCGCAGCACCGGCCTCGGCATCGGGCTGGCCATCTGCCAGCGGATCGCCCAGGTCCATGGCGCCAGCCTGGAGTTCCTGGCCAACGACGATGGCCAGCCCGGACTGAAAATCCGGCTCGGTTTCGCCTCGTAAGGTAATCGTAATGCGCACGCCGCCACACTGCAGTCGTACCATCACTCATCGAGGAGACTGCAGATGAAACAGATCCTGGCCGGCGCGGCCCTCACCCTCATCGCCTCCGGCGCCATCGCCGCGGAACCGGCTGGCGGCTTCAGGGGACCCGACTCGCTGCGGCTCGTGACCGTGGCCGAGGCGGGTCAGCTCGGCGACGACACCGCGGTGAAGCTGCAGGGACACATCGTCAAGGCGCTGGGCGACGAAAAGTACGAGTTCAGGGACGAAACCGGCACGATCACCGTCGAAATAGAGCGTGAGAAGTGGAACGGGGTCGAAGCAACACCTGACACCCTGGTCGAGATCCAGGGCGAGATCGACAAGGACTGGTACCGGTCCGGGGTGGAAGTGGAAGTCGACGGCGTGAGGCTCGTGCAATGAACACGACGGATGCGGCGATCGGGCTGCGGCTGTACCGGGTCTGGGACCCGGTACAGCGCCTGTTCCACTGGCTGAACGTCGGCTGCGTGCTGGCGCTGGTGGCGATCGGCACGGCCATACTCTGGGACAAGGAGCTCGGCGTCTCGGCCGAAGGCAAGGTCCTGCTGAAAACCGTGCATGTCTGGTTCGGCTACGTGTTCGCGGCGAACCTGGCGGTGCGGCTCGGCTGGGCCTTCGTCGGCAGCCCCTTCGGCCGCTGGCGCGCCATGCTGCCGTTCGGCCGCGGCTATGTCGACTCGCTGCGCAGCTACCTGGCCGGCAGCGCCGCGGGTGATGCGCCACGTTACCTAGGCCACAACCCGCTCGGCCGCATCATGGTCGCCGCGCTGCTGCTGCTCATGACCGTGCAGGCCGTGAGCGGGCTGGTGCTGGCCGGCACCGACATCTACTACCCGCCGCTCGGCGCCTGGATCGCCGGCTGGGTGGCGGCCGCGGGCGTGGACCCGGCCACGCTGGTGCCCGGCGACAAGACCCTGGTGGACGCCACCGCCTGGGCCGACATGCGCGCACTGCGCAAGCCCTTCATCCAGGCCCACGAGGTCGTCTTCTACCTGCTGCTCGGTGCCGCCCTGCTGCACATCGCTGCCGTGGTGAGGGCCGAGCTGCGCGAAGGCGGCTCGCTGGTCTCGGCCATGCTCAACGGCCGCAAGACCCTCGACCGGCCGCCGGTGGATCAGCCGTAGCCGCAGAGGCTGGGCTGCACGATCGACTTCAGGCGCCGGCCGGCGCGTAGCTGCCCGCGGCGATGGCCACAATGCCCAGCACCAGGCGCACCACCACCAGGAAGCGGAAGTAGCCCGGCATTTCCCCGCGCCGCACCACCGATCGCGGGCCTTCCTTGCGCCCCTCGCGGCCAACCGTCTCGCCGCTGGCCAGGGAACGCAGCGCCTCGAACAGCAGCCAGATGCCGACCAGGACGAGGGCCGAACGAAGGATGATTGCTGTCATGGGCCTCAACTCCGGGTGCGCGGCAGCCCGAGGCCGGCTTCCGCGATGATGCTGCGCTGGATCTCGCTGGTGCCCGCGAAGATGGTACTGGAAATGCTGCGCCGGGCCGACCACTCGATGAGGCCGGCACCGGTGTAGCCGCGCAGGAGCGTGTCCGGCGCCGCCAGGCGCAGCAGCTGCTGGCTGCAGTTCATCCAGGACTCGCTGCCCATGAGCTTGACCATCGGGCCCTCGTGCTTGCGCGCCTGGCCATGCTCGAAGGCCCAGAGGCTGCGCCGCGAGAGCACATCGGTGACCTGCATGCGCGCGGCGGTTGCGGCCAGTGCCAGCCGCAGCCGCGGGTCGTCGATTGGCCGGCCCTCCGCGCCCGGCTCGCGCGCCCATTCGAGCGCCGCCCTGCCGAGCTCACGCAACCAGTTGACATAGAGGTCGCCGCCGGACTGCTCGATCGCCAGCGCCGCGGCCAGCACCTTCACGCCGCCGTTCACCTCGCCGATGCGGTAGCGGTCCGGCACCTCGAGGTCGTTGTAGAAGGTCACGTTGGTGCGCTCGTCGCCGATGGTACGGATCTCGGTCACCGAGTAGCCGGCCTGGCGCACGGGGGCCAGGAACAGGGTGATGCCGCGGTGCTTGTCCGGCGCGGTGCGCGTCACCATCAGGTTGTAGTCCGAGCGGTGGCCCGAGGAGGTGAACATCTTCTGGCCGTTGATGAGCCAGCCGTCGCCCTTCCGGGTGGCGGCCGTCCGGGCCGCGAAGATGTCCGAGCCGCTGGTCGGCTCGGTGTAGCCCATGGCCAGGTAGACCTCCCCGGCGGCGATCTTCGGCAGCAGCTCCTGCTTCATCCAGTCGCTGCCGGCGTGGTGGATCACCTTCCAGAGCATGTCGGTGATCCCGGGCATGAGCATGTGCCAGCCGGCCTCGGCGAGGGTTTCGCGGATCGCCGCTGCGGCCCGCGGCGACCGGCCGGGGCCGCCGTACTCCCGCGGCAGCTCCGGGTACAGCAGGCCCGCGGCGGCGAGCGCCTGCTGCAGCCCGGGGTCGAAACCGTCCAGCGAATCGCGCATGAAGCGCCGGCGCGCCTCGCTGCCATGCCGGCGCAGGAAGGCACGGGCTTCCTCGCGCGCCGCATCGGCCTCGGCGCCCCAGGCGAAATCGATCGCCACCTCGCCCGCGTCCGGCAGCGCCACGACGGGCGCCTCCCGCCCCGTCGCCGGGCCATACAGCAGGTCCGCCGCGAGCAGCAGCTGCTTCTCCGGGTCGCCGCCGACCAGCAGCTGGGCGCCGGCGCGCCGGTAACAGAGCTGCGCGTCGTACTCCAGCGCCGTGCCGTAGCCACCGAAGATGCGCAGCGCGCCGAGCGTCGCCTCGTGGGCGTTCACCGCCGCCCACCACCAGAGCATCGCCAGCAGCGCCGCCGCCTCCGGCTCGCGGCGCGCGATGGCATCCACCGTGCGCCAGGCCAGCAGCCGCGCGCCATCGACGCGGGTGAAGGCCTCCGCCAGCACATGTGAGACCGCCTGGTACTCGCCGATGCGCCGGCCGAAGGCCTCGCGCTCGCAGGCGTACTCCGCCGCGCTGTCGATCGCGCGGCGCGCGATGAGCGCGAGCTGTGCCGCGCCGAGCAGCTGCCATTCGGCGAGCGCCGCGGCGAAGGCTTCGCGGGTACCCGCGAGGTCCACCCGGGAATCGCTTGCATCGAGATCCAGAAGCTGCGCCGCGATCGCGCCATGCTGTGTCTGGCCGGCGCCATCCGCCGGCATCGGCAGTCGCGCCACGCCGCGACGTATCGACAGCGCATCGCCCTGCAGGCAGAGCACCGCATCGGCCACCGCGCCCGCCGGCACCAGCTGCCGCGGCCGGGTGCCGGCATCGTGCAGGGCCAGCGTGGCGATGGCCCGTCCCGCGAGGCAGTCATCGAGCAATGCGGCAGCCTCGCTGCCACCGGCCAGTGCCAGCAGGCGGTTGGCCACCACCGCCTCGACCAGCGGCACCGGGGCGAGCGCGCGCCCGGCCTGTTCGGCCGCCAGCAGCGCGTGCATCAGGCTCATGCCGCTGCCGCCCTGGTCCTCGGGAACCCGCAGCGCCGGAATACCCAGGTCCACGAGGATGTCCCAGAGTTCGCGATCGAAGCCGACCGGTTCGGTGGCACGAATGCGCGCGCCGCTGCTGTGCTCCTGGAACACGCGCTCGAGGCTGGATTCGAGCAGCAGCTGCTCGGCGGACAGTTGCAGGTTCATGCCGCCCTCCCCGCCTCAGACGATGCGTGAGCCGGCATTGCCCCAGTAGCGGTCCCTGAGGATGCGCTTGTAGAGCTTGCCGGTGGGCAGGCGCGGCAGCTCGTCGACGAAATCGACGCTGCGCGGACACTTGTAATGCGCCAGGTGCTCGCGGGCATAGCCGATGAGCTCGGCCGCCAGCGCCTCGCCCGGCGTGGCGCCCGGCGCCGCCTGCACCACCGCCTTCACCGCCTCACCCATCCCGGGATCCGGCACGCCGAACACGGCCACGTCGGCCACGGCGGGATGCAGGACCAGCCGGTCCTCGATCTCCTGCGGATAGATATTGACCCCGCCGGAAATGATCATGAAGGTGGCGCGGTCGGTGAGGTAGAGGAAGCCGTCCGCATCCACGTGGCCGACGTCGCCGAGCGCGCTCCAGTTGCCATGCTGCGGATGGCGCGCCGAGCGGGTCTTGTCGGCGTCCTTGTGGTACTCGAACGGATTGCCGGACTGCTCGAAGTAGACCAGCCCGGACTCGCCCGGCGGCAGCTCGCGCCCCTCCTCATCGCAGACGTGCAGGATGCCCATCACGGCCTTGCCGACCGTGCCCGGATGCGCCAGCCACTCCCGGGAATCGCAGTGGGTGAGCCCATGCAGTTCGCTGCCCGAGTAGTACTCGTAGAGGATCGGCCCCCACCACTCGATCATCTGCTGCTTGACGACCACCGGGCAGGGCGCGGCGCCATGCACGGCGACCCGGTGCGAGGACAGGTCGAAGCCGCTGCGCTCGGCGAGCCGGCGCTTGAGCAGGCGCACGAACATCGTCGGCACCCACTGGCTGTGGGTGATGCGGAACCTCTCGATGGCGCGCAGCGCCTCGATCTCCTCGAAGCGCGGCATCACGACCACCGTGCCGCCCTGCACCGTGGCCGCCACGCCGAAGCCCGTCGGCGCCGAGTGGTACAGCGGCGCGGTGGACAGGAACACGGTGTCCTCGTCGAAGCCCCAGAGCGTGCGCTGCGGCCCCGCGAGCTGGGCCGCACCCTCGCTGATGGGCAGCCCCGACAGCGGGCGCAGGATGCCCTTCGGCCGCCCGGTGGTGCCCGAGCTGTAGAGCATGAAGCGGCCCTCCGGCTCCGCCGCCAGCGGCTGCGCCGGCTGGACCGCCAGCTGCGCCTCGTAGTCCTCGTAGCCCTCGATCGCCCCGTTGATCGCCAGCCAGGTATGGCAACGCGGCGCCAGGCGCGGCAGCTCCCGCGCCACGCCGGCCAGCGTGCCCGACGCCACCAGCAGCTGCGCCTCGCAGTCATTGAGTATGTACGCCGCCTCCTCCGCCGTGAGGTAGCGGTTGATCGGCGTGACATAGAGCCCCGAGCGCAGCGCCGCCCAGATGCCCTCGAAATAGCGCAGGTCATTGTCCATGAACAGCGCGACATGGTCGCCGGGCCGCAGGCCCCGCTGCCACATCAGCTGCGCCAGGCGATTCGAGCGTGCATCGAACTCGCCATAAGTCACCGTCGCGCCGCTGGCCGCATCGATGAACGCCGCCTTCCGCGGAAACTTGCGGGCCCAGTTGCCTGGATACATCGCCGGTCCTCCTGCCGGGTGCCCGGGCCGTGCCGGGTGCCGGGCTTACGGTTACGGAAACCTTGCTTCTACCTGCCAACCCATCATCTTTGCCGGGCGCGGGCGTTGCAAGGGCTCCGGGCTGATGAGGGTGCGGGACCGGAAGCGGTGCGAACTGCCACTTTCAGGCCGCGGTCCATCCCTTGCGATCGGCGATGGAAGAACCAAAAATCGCTTGGCCGTGATGGGCTGCGGAGTCGGGATTCAGCGATGATGGAGCCAGTGAGCCGGTGAGATCTCTGCGGGAAACTCCGCCGGGTGCTGCACGCCGAGTGGTAGCCAGGAGCCACCTCGCGGGGCATATCGAGGCGCCTTGCCGGCGCCGCAGGAGGAAGCCATGACTGACAGTTCCAACCTGATCATGGTCTTGATCGTTCTGGTGGGCGTGATCGCCGTATTCCTCGTATGCAGGGAAGCCGTTTGCTGGTACTGGAAGATCAACAAGCGCCTGGCGATGCTTGAAAGATTGGTTGACCAGCAAAGCACTCTGGCCTCTCTGCAGGCATCGACGAATGACAAGCTGGATGATGTCTGCCAGGAGCTGAGGCAGATGCGCAAGCAGAACGAGTCTGGCTTCCAGCCGCCAGGGTCCCGTTAGTCCCATGGCTCGGCCCCCTGCCGTCAGGCAGGCGGCATGATGGATCACCCGGTGCGGCTACGAGTTCGCTGAAGCCGCCGTCCGCCCCGGTGCGCCGTCGCGACCAGCGGCACTGCCGGCCGCGGCCGGCCCGGCCTCATGCGCCCCGGACAGCCACAGGTACACCGCGGGCAGGATCAGCAGCGTGAACAGCGTGCCGATCGCCATCCCCGAGACCAGCACGATGCCGATGCTGTTGCGTGCCGCCGCGCCCGGCCCGCTGACCAGCACCAGCGGCAGGTGGCCGAACACCGTCGCCGCGGTGGTCATCAGCACCGGGCGCAGCCGCTCCAGCGAGGCCTCGCGGATCGCCGCCATGCGCTCCTGCCCAGCCTCGCGCAGCTTGTTGGCGAACTCGACGATGAGGATGCCGTTCTTGGCGATCAGGCCGACCAGGGTGATCAGCCCCACCTGGGTGAAGATGTTGATGGTGGTGAACTCGAGGAAAGTGAACACCAGCGCACTGGTCAGCGCCAGCGGCACCGAAGCCAGCAGGATCACCAGCGGGTCGCGGAAGTTGCCGAACTGCGCGGTGAGCACCAGGTAGATCAGCACCACGGCGAAGGCCAGCGTGCCACTCAGGGTCGCGCCCTCGGTGCGGATCTGGCGTGACTCACCGGCGTAGTCGATCGCATAGCCTGGCGGCAGGACCTCGGCGGCCGCCGCCTCGAGCGCCGCCAGACCCTGCTCCTTGGTCAGCCCCGGGAAGATGCCGCCGTTGATGCGGAACGAGTTGCGCTGCTGGAACCGGTTGAGCGAGCGCGGCGCGGCATTGCTCTCGACGCGGGCGAAGCTCGAAACGGGAATCAGCTGCCCGCCAGGGCCCATGACCTTGAGGTCGAGCAGGCGGCTGACATCGCGGCGCTCGGCCTCGCCCATCTGCGGGATGACCTTGTAGCTGCGCCCGTCAAGGTTGAAGCGGTTGACGTAGGCGCCGCCGAGGAGCACGCCGAGTTCCTGGCCGACCTGGGTGAGGTCGAGCCCGAGGTCGGCCACGCGGTTGCGGTCGATCACCACGCTGGCCTGCGAGATATCCACCTTCAGGTCCGTGTCGGCGAACATGAAGCGGCCGGAGGCGCGCGCCGCCTTCACCAGGCTCTGCGCCACGGGCAGCATGCGCTCGATGTCATCGGCGGCAGTCACCACCATCTCGACGTCGAACTGCCCCGCTCCGGGCAGCGCCGCTGCCAGCGACACGAAGGCGCGCGCACCGGTGATATCGCGCACCAGGCCATAGGCCTGCGGCAGGATCTCCATGGCGCTGCGCTCGCGCTGCGAATAGTCCTTGAGCGCCATGCCGCCGAAGCCGACGTTGCGCCGCGACACCTCCCAGCTCAGGTAGGCCTCCGGCAGTTCCAGCAGCCTGCGGACGACGTCGGCCGTGCGCTCGGCGGTGTAGCGCACCGAGGCGTCGGGCGCCGACTCGACGAAGATGCTGATCTCGCCCTGGTCCTCGGTGGGCGCCAGCTCCCGTGGCGACAGCAGGAACAGCGGCGCGAGAAGCAGCAGCGCCGCGCCACCGGCCACCAGCGTGGTATTGCGCTGCGCGAGGGTGGCGTCCAGCACGCGGGCGTAGCGTTCACGCAGTCGCGTGAAACGTGCCTCGACGAATGCCGCCAGCCGTGGCCGCTCGCTGCGCTCGCGCACCAGCTGCGAACTCATGACCGGCGAGAGCACCAGGGCGACGATGCCGGACATGATCACCGCCATCGCCAGCGTGAAGGCGAACTCCTTGAAGAGCACCCCGGTGAGACCGGAGAGGAAGCCGATCGGCGCATAGACCGCGGCCAGCGTGATGGTCATCGACACCAGCGGCGCGAACAGCTGGCGGGCGCTGGCCAGCGCCGCGTCGATCCGGCTCATCCCCTGGTCGACCAGCCGCTGCACGTTCTCGACGACGACGATGGCATCGTCGACCACCAGCCCGACCGAGAGCACGATCGCCAGCATGGTCAGCAGGTTCAGCGAGAAGCCCAGCAGGTACATGAAGATGGCGGCGCCGACCAGCGAGATCGGGATGGCGACCAGCGGCACCAGTGCGGTGCGTAGCGAGCCGAGGAACAGGAACACCACCAGCGCGACGATGGCCACCGTCTCGGCCAGCGTGGTGAAGATGCCGCGGATGGCATTGCGCATGTAGAGGGTGCCGTCGTAGCCGACCAGCACCCGCATGCCCGCAGGCAGTGACGGCTCCAGCTCGGCGAGGCGGCGGTACAGCGCATCGGCCACTTCGATCTCGTTCACCCCCGGCAGGGTCCACACGGCCATGAACACCGTGGGCTCGGCGTTCTCCCGCGTCTCGGAGGCAGCCTCTTCGGCGCCGAGTTCCACCCGGGCCACGTCGCGCAGCCGCAGGGTCGCGCCCGCCCTTTGCCGCACGATGAGATCGGCGAACTCCTCCGGTGAGCGCAGGTCGGTGTTCGCCAGCAGGTCCACCTGCGCAGACTGCCCCTCGGTGCGGCCGAGCGCCGCCAGGTAGTTGTTGCGGCGGAGCGCGTCGTAGACCTCGCGCGCGCTGACGCCGAGCGCCGCCATGCGCTCCGGATCGAGCCAGATGCGCATGGCGAGCGGCGTACCGCCGGCGATGTCGGCGCGTTGCACGCCCGGCACCGTGGACAGGGCCGGCTGCACGGCGCGTGTCAGCCACTCGGTTACCTGCGCGCGGCTGAGGCGGTCGGACTTGTAGCTGATGTAGAAGCTGGCGTAGGGGCGGTCCGCCCGCTGCACGACGACGGTGGGCGGCTCGGAATCGCCGGGCAGCTCGGCGCGAATCTGGTCGAGCCGCGCGCCGACCTCGGTCAGTGCCACATTGGCGTCGGCGTTGAGCTTCAGCCGTACCGTCACCGTCGACAGCCCGGCAATGCTCTGCGACTCGACGTAGTCGATGCCGGTCACGGTGGCGACGGCGCGCTCGATCGGCGTAGTGATGAAGCCGCGCACCACGTCGGCGCTGGCACCGATGTAGGTGGTCTGGACGATGATCGCCGCGCTCTCGATGCGCGGGAACTGCTGGATGGGCAGGTTCAGCGCTGCCCGCCCGCCGACCAGCAGGATGGCCAGGCTCGCCACCAGGGCGAGCACCGGCTTGCGGACGAAGGCTTCGAGCAGCCGGTTCACGAGCCGCGCGGCGCCCCGGCCGCCGGCGCCCCCGCCTTCCCGTCCGCCTCGATGATCTTCACACGCGACCCCTGGCGCAGCTTGAAGGAGCCTTCGGTTGCCACGCGCTCGCCGGCGGCGAGCCCATCGAGGATCACCACCTCGGAATCGAGCGTCGGCCCGGTACGCACGAAGCGTTGCTCGGCAGTCGGGCCTTTCGCGTCGCCGGCATCCTCGCGGATGACGTAGACATGATCGCCAAAGGCCGCACGGCGCACCGCTGCCTGCGGCACCGCCAGCACCTCGCGGGCTGCGGCGGCCGCCACCGTCACCTCGACGAAGGCGCCCGGTGTCAGGCCGGCGGCGACCGGCGCCTCGGCGCGCACGCGCACGGTGCGCGACGCCTCGTCGGCGCGCGCGTCGATGGCGCGGACCACGGCGGTGGCGCCGGCAGGCAGGCCCGCGCCGGCCAGGCGCACTTCCATGCCCGGTGCCAGCTGCGCGGCGATTTCCTGCTGCAGCCGGAAGTCGACGAACACGCTTTCAGCCACGCTCTCCAGCGTCGTCAGCTCGCTGCCCGCGGCGAGGTACTGGCCCGGGTGCACGTCGCGCAGGCCGATGCGGCCGCGGAACGGCGCGCGCACGGTGCGCCGCTGGATGGTGGTGGCGATCACGTCGCGGCGCGCCTCCGCCTGGGCCAGCTGCGCCTCGGCGCGGTCCACCTCCGCCTGCGTGCCGGCGCGCTGCTCGACCAGCTTGCGGGTGCGCTCGGCCGTGAGGCGGGCGAGCGTGATGTCCGCTTCGGCACTGCGCAGCTCCGCGCGCTCGGAACGCGTGTCGAGCTCGAGCAACACCTGGCCGGCCTCGACGACCTCGCCGGAATGGAAGCTGACGCGCGCGACCGTTCCGGGCAGCTCGTTGCTCAGGGTGACGAATTCGCGCGCCACCACGGTGCCCGGGGCGCTGGCGGCGACCTGCCAGTTGATGGGGTGCGCCACCGCCACGCTCACCGACTCCGCCGGATTGGCGAATGCGGCACCCGCCGCGATCGCCGCGGTCACGCGCCAGTACTTGTAGCTGCCGAGTGCCGCAACGACGGCAATCAGGGTGATGACGATGAGAAGCAGGGCACGTCGGTTCATGCCCGGATTCTACGGGCTGCCCATGCCACTGCAAATGCGGGGCCATGCCGTTGGCCGCCTGTGGAACGGCGACGAGGCCGGGACGGGCGCGGATTACTCCGATAATGTGCTGGCGGCGGGGCGCATGTCGGCAATCACCGCATTGTCGGGTACCGGAGTGGCCGGGATGCCCTTGTAGTTCCCGGGCCCGAGTCCGAGCGAAGACACATCCATCACATACACCGAGAATCCTGCCGCCTGCCTTGCAAAGACCATCTTCCGGCCATCCGGTGACAGCGACGGCAAGCCGTCGAATCCCGGGCTGTAGGTCAGGCGCCGGGGCGCATCGCCCGCGAGGTCGCCGAGGAAGACCTCCCAGTTGTTGCCGTCGACCACGCGCACGAACACATAGTGACGGCCATCCGGCGCCGGATACGGCGCCCAGTTCATGTCGCGGTCGAAAGTGCGCTGGGTGAGGCCCGTGCCGTCCTGCCGGATGGTGAAGACGGTCATCGGCGTGATCCACCGCCTTTGCCCCTGCGGCTGCTGCTTGCGCAGTTCGTTCTTCACGCTCCTCTGCCAGGCACGGAACATGATGGTCTCGTTGTCCGGCATGTAGAACGGGGCGCCTTCCTGCCAGTCATCGGTGCGGGTGATCTGCTGCTCCCCGCTGCCGTCGGCGCGCATCCGCCAGAGATCCATGCGCCCGTCGGTCTGGCGCCCGAAGACGATCCACTTGCCGTCCGGCGATACGGACACCTCCGCGTCGTACCACTGGTTATGGGTGAGGCGCCGGACATTCCCGCCTTCGGGGTCGGAGAGATAGAGCTCCGCGCCGCGCGGATAGTCGGCATCGTCGAACCAGTTGCCGAAGGGCATGTCCATGTTGTCGCGGGTGGAGGTCCAGACGATCTGCTTCATGTCGGGAAAGAAGTATGAGCAGGCATCCTGGCCGTGGTCATTGATGCGGCGGACGACGCTGCCATCGTCGGTGAACACGTAGGTCAGGGAGCCACCGCCACCGGAACCCTCGGCGCGCTGTGCCTGCGGGTCGTCCATGTTGGCGATCAGATGCAGGCTGTCTGCGGCGTAGTAGGCTTCGCCGCCCGGCGGGAGGTTGGGCACCTTGCGTACCGGCAACTCGACGCCTGGCACGGGTGTGGCTGCCGCGGCCGGGCTGGCCGCCGGGCCGGTATCGGCCGATTGCTGCGGGGAGGGTGCCGGGGAGCAGGCCGCGAGCACGGCCAGCAGCAGGCATCCCCCTGCGCCCTGCGAGGCTGAAGACAATCCGGCCATGGTGCACCTCCTGCACTTGACCTTCATGCAGCGCCGCGGGGTGCGGCGCGCCTGCGCCCAACCATACTCCAGGAACTTTCCCCGTGCGAGGCAGGGACGGCCGCTGCCAGGCCCGGCATCACGAAGGCCGTGCCGGCGCCCGCCGGCGGCATGACGACCCGGTCAGCGGCGCGGCTCGCCGCCCTTCCGGACCGGGCCGGTCAGCCCGGCCGGGTCGGCCGGCGCAGCCGCAGGTGCTGCGACATCTTCCGGCGGTACCACGAAGGCCGGTACCACGCCTGGCCCGGTAACCACTTCGGTGGCTGGCGGCGGCGGCGCCGCGCGGGGTGCAAAGTAGATACGGGTCAGCGTGTGCATGCTCCGGAGAAAGCCGTCGAAACCCAGCATTAGCAGGCTAATGGCCACCGTGGCGACGAGCGCTGCGGTCAGCTGCCTGGCGATGCGGTTCCGGGATGGGGTCATTCGGCAGCGGCAAGTGTAACCCAGGCAACCGAACGGGCACCTGCGCTTGCCTGAACCGCATCGCCCTGTGTTATGGTCGGCCACATCGTGGATCACCATGCGCTCAGGTCCTCTGAACATGGTCA
This sequence comes from Gammaproteobacteria bacterium, assembly GCA_015709695.1. Taxonomy (NCBI): domain Bacteria; kingdom Pseudomonadati; phylum Pseudomonadota; class Gammaproteobacteria; species Gammaproteobacteria bacterium. The sequence continues at coordinate 2,255,629 of CP054183.1, forward strand.
ACACCTCCGCATCGGGATGCTGATGCGGACGGCCACCGCGATCCCCCGTCTCTTTCCGGTCCCACGGTCAACAGGAGGTCGTGCCATGCGACGCACCCGCGCATTCCTTGCCGTACAGCACCAGCCCGCGACCATCGCCCAAGGCAGGGCTGCGGGAGGGCTGGCCGTGGCCGCCCTCCTGGCGGCGTTCCCGGCAGCCGCCGAGATCGACGAGATCGTGGTGGTCGCGCAGAAGCGCGAGCAGTCGCTGCAGGAGGTGCCGATCGCCATCTCCGCCTATGGCGCCGATTCGCTGAGTGAAGCCGGGGTACGCGACATCCGCGACCTGGCGGTGCTGTCGCCGAGCCTGGTGCTGTCGAGTTCGCAGTCGGAAACCGCCGGCACCGTGGCCCGTATCCGCGGCATCGGCACCACCGGCGACAACCTCGGCCTGGAATCCTCGGTGGCGGTGTTCATCGACGGCGTCTACCGCAACCGCAACAACGTGGCGCTGACCGACCTAGGGGAAATCGAGCGCATCGAGGTGCTGCGCGGCCCCCAGGGCACGCTGTTCGGCAAGAACGCCTCGGCGGGCGTCATCAACATCATCACCAAGTCGCCGGACCTGGACGCGTACAGCGCCCATGCCGATGCCAGCTTCGGCAATTACGACTATTACAACCTCAGCGCCGGCGCCACCGGTCCGGCCTTCGGCGGCCTCGGCTTCAGGCTCGATGGCACCTTCACCAAGCGCGACGGCTTCATCGATGATCTGGCCTCGGGCAGCGAGTACAACGACCGCGACCGCTACCTGCTGCGTGCCCAGCTCGGCGGGCCGATCAGCGATGACCTGGACCTGCGCCTGATCGTCGACTACGCCAACCGCGACGAGACCTGCTGCGCCTCCGTCAGCCGCGTGGTCGGCCCGACAGCGGCCGCCATCGCCGCCGTCGGCGGCAAGGTGGTCAATCCGCCCGATCCCTACGCGCGCCAGATGTACAGCAACCCGCAGCGCGGCTACGACCAGGACGTGGAGGAATGGGGCGCCTCGGCGGAGGTGAACTGGGATATCGGCATCGGCACGGTCACCTCGATCACCGCCTACCGGAAATGGGATTCCGACCGCTCGCAGGACATCGACTTCACCAACGCCGACATCCTCTACCGCGCCCCGGGCACCTACGAGAACAACTTCGAGACCTTCAGCCAGGAGCTGCGGCTCGCCGGCACCACCGGCCCGGTGGACTGGCTGCTGGGCGCCTACTACATCAACGAGGAACTGACCTTCATCGATGCGGTGCGCACCGGAAACGCCTATGAAGGCTATGCGAACCTCCTGCTGTACGGCCTCAATCCCGGCGGTGGCCTGACCCAGCTCAGCACCATCACCGGGATGGCGCCCGGCTCCGTCTTCGTGGACGGCCGCGGCGCGCAGAGCGACCACTTCAAGCAGGATGCCGACAGCTGGGCGCTGTTCACGCACAACATCTGGAACATCAGCGACGACCTGCGGCTCACCATCGGCCTGCGCTACACCGACGAGAGCAAGGACCTCGACGCCAGGCTGGTCGCCGACAACCCGGCGTGCACGGCCGCCGCCGCGCGACTGGCCGCCGTGCCGGCTCTGCTGCCCTACCTCACGGCGACCGCGCAGCTGGTCTGCACACCGCTCTACAACTCGCTGGTGGACGGCAGCTATGCCGGCACCCATGACGACGAGGAATGGAGCGGTACCATCGCCCTGTCCTACGACATCACCGCGGACTGGCTCGCCTATGTCTCCTACGGCCGGGGCTACAAGGCCGGAGGCTTCAACCTCGACCGGGCGGGATTCGCCAACCCCCTGATGGCGCTGGCCTTCCCGCCGCCGCGGCCGGTGATCACGCCCTCGGCCAGGGACCTCGAGTTCAGCAACGAGACCGTGGATGCCTACGAGATCGGCAGCAAGTCGCGGCTGTGGGACTTCCTCACCCTCAATGTCGCGGCGTTCTACGAGGAGTTCGACGACTTCCAGCTCAACAGCTTCACCGGCACCGGCTTCACCGTCAGCAACCTGCCGAAGGTGACCTCCAAGGGCGTCGAACTGGAGGTGCTCGCGCAGCTGACGGACAGCCTGCGGCTGCAGGGTGGCGCGGCCTACACCGACGCCCGCTACGACGACGGCACGGATACGCCCGCCGCGCTGCGCAGCCAGCGCCTGACCAATGCGCCGTTCTGGGTGGTGACCGCCGCGGCCACCTGGGAGCAGCCGATTTCGGACATGCTCACCGGGTTCGTGCACGGCAACTTCCGCTTCAACAGCGACATGAACACCGGCTCGGACCTCGACATCGAGAAGGAGCAGAGTTCCTACGCGGTGGTCGACGCGGGCCTGGGCTTCCGCACCAACGACAACCGCTGGGTATTCGAGGTCTGGGGCAACAACATCTTCGACCGCGACTACGCGCAGGTGGTGTTCGACGCCCCGCTCCAGGGCACCGGCACCGGACCGGGCTCGACGCAGACCTTCAACGCCTTCCTGGGCGATCCGGCGACCTGGGGCATGACGGTGAGGGTGAACTTCTAGGCCGGCTTGCCCGGGATTATGTAACCCCCGCCCCCAGCGGCATTGCGGCGTTTGCTGCAGCGGCGTAGCGTAGCTCGCAGGGCCCTCGTGGCCCGAATGGAGGCCGGCCATGCAGCACATTGCTTTACTCGTGCTGGTACTCGTGGTTGTCACGCCCAGCGCCGTCACGCAGGCTGCGACGGTGACGACGCTCACCGTCGGTTTCGAATCACCAGACTTTGCGATCGGCGCGATCGGCGGCAATCCGCCGTACAGCGCCGGCCAGGGCGGCTGGGGCGGCTACTCGGCCGGCGCCATCTCCGATGCACAGGCGCACGGCGGCACGCAGTCATTGCGCGCGGGCGGATCCCTCACCCTCGGCGCCACCCATTCCCTCGATCCTGCAAACCAGGGCGATTACCCGTCGGCCTCGGTCACGTTTCCCACCGGCTATGCGTCCGACTGGTGGGTACAGGCCTGGGTGCGCGTGGACTCGGGCGGCGCGGGCGCCCGCCTGGCGATGCCCAGCTGGGGCTGGTACCTGCAGATCTCCGGGGCGGGCACGCCATCGCTGGAGTCGGCCATCCCCGGCCAGCCACCCGCCAGCCTGCCCTCGCTCGGCAGCAGCGTCCTCGACCGGTGGGTGCTGGTGCAGATGGCCCACGATTCCACCGCGGATGACTGCGGCCAGGGCATCGCCGGGCGCTGCATCGATTTCAGCATCCGCGGCGACGACGTCGATTTCGCCTTCAGCCGCTACTACACGGCTTCCGGGCCGCTGTCGCAGTACCTGATGCTCACCGGCGATGCGTTCTGGGACGACGTTGCGGCAAGCAGCGGTGCACCGCCGGCCCTCGTGCCCCTGCCCGGCGCTGCCTGGCTGTTCGCCAGCGCCCTCGCGCTGCTGGGAAGGCAGCGGCGCCGCGTCGCCTGAGCACCGCAAGGCCAGTGGACGGCGGATTCAGCTCCGCGCCAGCGCGCCCGGGAAGGGCACGCCACAGCCGCCCAGTCCGCAATAGCCACCGGGGTTCTTTGCCAGATACTGCTGGTGGTACGCCTCGGCGTAGTAGAACTCCGGCGCCGGCAGGATCTCGGTGGTGACCGGCGGATGGCCGGCGGCGCGCAGGGCCCCGGCGTAGCGGTCCCGTGACTGCGGCGCTGCCTCGCGCTGCGCCTCGTCGAAGCAGTAGATGCCGGAGCGGTACTGCGTGCCCACGTCGTTGCCCTGGCGCATGCCCTGCGTCGGGTCGTGGCCTTCCCAGAAGCTGCGCAGGAGTTCGTCGTAGCTGATCGCCGCCGGGTCGAAGACCACCCGCACCACCTCGTTGTGGCCGGTGAGCCCGCTGCAGACTTCCTCGTAGGTCGGATTGGGCGTGTAGCCGCCGGCATAGCCGGCCGCCGTGCTGAATACGCCAGGCAGCTGCCAGTAGCGGCGCTCCGCACCCCAGAAGCAACCGAGGCCGAACAGCGCCTGTCGCATCCGCTCCGGGAACGGCGGCTGCAGGGGATTGCCGTTGACGGCATGGCGGGCCGGCACCGGCATGCGCATCGCGCGCCCCGGCAGCGCCTCCTTCGGATCCGGCATGAGTGTCCGCTTCTCGCGCCACAGCATGGGCTGCTCCGTCTGCCACCAGGGCAAACATGTTGCGCCTGCCGACGTCATCCGGCCAGCGCCGGCACCGGTGCTACATTACGGTCCTGTGTCCGCCTCCTCCACCATGACCCGCAAGCCATCGGCAGGCCGCGCTCCGGCACGGTCCGCCACCTGCCTGCTGGCGGTGGTGCTCTCCGCGTCCGGCCAGGTTCCGGAAGCCAGCCCGCCCCCCGCTGCCGCGACAGCACCCGCACCTGCAGCCGCAGTGGACGCGGCCGCCCTGCGCGACGCGGCCCAGCAGACCTTCCTGCGTCTCATCGACGAGAAACGCTACGAGGAAGCCATCGCCATCGCTGCCCAGGTCGTGGACCTGACAACACGCATGCATGGCCAGGACAGCATGGAGATGGTGACGCCGCTCACCAACCTGGGCACGGCGCAGATGCAGCACGGCGACCTGCTGGCCGCCGAGTCCAGCTACCGCCAGGCCATCGCCATCGTCGAGCGGCGCGACGGCCTGGTGTCGCCGCGCCTGGTGAACCCGCTGGTCGGCCTCGCCGCCACCTACGCGCGCGGCGGGCTCTACCAGCAGGCCGCCGAGACCTACCACCAGGCATTGCACGCCAATCACACGAGTGCCGGCTTCTACAACCTCGAGCAACTCAGGATCCGCGACGGCCTGTCCGAGACCTTCCTGGGCATCGGAGAGCTGGCCAAGGCCAACAGCCAGCAGCGCATCCAGCTGACGATCCACAAGCGCCACGCACCGGAGGACAGTGCGGCGCTGGCCGAAGCGCTGCAGAAGCTCGGCCGCTGGTACAACCGGACGGGCCAGTACCCGGAGGCGCAGTCCGCTTTCCAGGAAGCCCGCCGCATCATCCGCGCCAGCGGCGGCGACAAGGACCCGGCGATGGTGGACAGCTATCTCGGCGAAGCGCTGGCCTATGGCAACGAAGGCGCCATTCCTGCCTCGGCTGCCGTGCTCAAGCGCGGCCTCGACCTGATCGACTCACAGGAGGTGGTGGACCACCGCAAGCGGGCCCAGCTGCTGGTCGCGCTGGGCGATCTCTACATCGTCGCGCGCCAGCCCCGGGCCGCGCGCCAGCGCTATGCGGAGGCCTGGCGCGACCTGTCCGGCGACGATGCGCTGCTCGCGGACCGCGACCGCTACTTCGCGCAGCCCTCGCGCATCGGCGGCCCGCAGCTGCCCGACGTGGTGGACGTGGAAGGCAAGGAACTCAAGGCCTCGGCCCGCGGTACGGCCGGCCAGGACGAGGGCGTGGTCGTCGCCATGCTCACCGTCACCGCGGACGGTCGCGCCGATGGCGCCCGGATCATCGAATCCACGCCGCCCGGGCTGATGGACCGGCAGATGTTGCGGATGCTGGATGCCGCGGCGTTCCGCCCGGCCATGGCGGAGGGGGAGCCCGTGGACCGCCCGGACGTGCAGCTGCGCCATGCCTTCCGCTATCCGCGCCCGGCACCCGGCCACCCCGACGTGCCATTGCAGTCGCCCGGCCCAGGAAGCGGCGCACCGGGCGGCCCGCTCGCCTACCCGGGGTCGGATGGGGACCGCCACGATGGGACCTGAGGCCGAAGTCCTGCGCCGCATGGTCCTCGATGGCCCGGGCGCGCGCCTGCGCGAGGAACACTGCGACCTGCCCGCCTGCAGCGGCACCCAGGTGCTGATCCGCGTCCACGCCTGTGGCGTGTGCCGCACCGACCTGCACCTGCAGGACGGCGAACTGCCGGCCGCCAGCTATCCGCGGGTGCCCGGCCACCAGGCCGTGGGCGAGGTGGTGGCGCGGGGACCCGGGGCGGTGCTGCCTCTCGGGGCATGGATCGGTGCTGCCTGGCTTGCGGGCACCTGCGGCACCTGCCTGTTCTGCCGCAGCGGCCGCGAGAACCTCTGCGACCAGGCCACGTTCCACGGCTGCCATGTGGATGGGGGCTACGCCAGCCACATGCTGGCCGACTCCCGCTACTGCATACCGCTCGAGCGGACGCTGGCTGCCGCGCAGGCCACGCCGCTGCTCTGCGCAGGGCTGATCGGCTGGCGCGCGCTGCGCATGGCGGGCGACGCGCGCTGCATCGGCATCTACGGCTTCGGCTCGGCCGCGCACCTGGTCACCCAGGTCGCCCGCCATGAGGGCCGCCGCGTGCTGGCCTTCACCTCGCCGGGAGACCGCACGGCACAGGACTTCGCCCGCGAACTCGGCGCCGACTGGGCCGGCGGTTCCGACCAGTCCCCGCCGGAACCGCTGGACGCAGCGCTGATCTTCGCCCCGGTGGGCGCGCTGGTGCCCAAGGCGCTGCGCGACGTCAGGAAGGGCGGCACGGTGGTCTGCGGCGGCATCCACATGAGCGACATCCCGGCCTTTCCCTACGCCACGCTGTGGGGCGAGCGCCAGGTACGCTCGGTGGCCAACCTGACGCGCGAGGACGGTGTGTCGTTCATGCGGGCCGCGGCCGCTGCCCGCGTCACGGCACGCATCAGCACCTACCCGCTGCAGCAGGCCAACGAGGCGCTGGACGACCTGCGCGCCGGCGCCGTCCACGGCACGGCCGTGCTCCTCTGCGGCGAACCGTCATCCGCCACGCCACAGCAGGCGGGCCGGTGAACGCGTCGCCACGGAAGGTTTATGCTTGCGGTGATCGCGCAACGGACGGGTGACATGCCACGGGGACAGATCATTGCAGGCCGCGGGTTCATGCGGGCACTCGGCCTGCTGGCGGTGCTGGTACTGGCCCTGGCAGCGCCGGCCGGGAGGGCTGCCGCGCCCGACTACGCACTGCTGGAGGAAGCGCTGCTGCAGAACGTCCGCGACGGCTACGTCGACTACGACGGCATCGCGGACAACCCGAAGTTCGCCCGCTTCGTCACGGACCTGGCGACCGCGCAGGCACCCACGGAACGCAACGAGGCGCTGGCCTTCTACATCAATGCCTACAACGCCTTCGCCATCCAGGGCATCCTCCAGGGCCATACGCCCGATTCCAGCTCCGGCCGGCGGCGCTTCTTCGGCTCGCTGAAGTTCGGGCTGGGCGGCGGCAAGGTGACGCTGGAGGAGATCGAGCAGCAGCGCCTGCGCCCTTTCGGTGATCCCCGCGCGCAGCTTGCCCTGGCCCGCGCCGCGCTGTCCGGCCCACGCCTGTCCAGCCACGCCTACCTGCCCGGGACGCTGGACGCGCAGCTCGATGCCGCCAGCAGGCGCTTCGTCAACGACGTCAGCCGCAACCGCTTCGACATCGCGCGCAGGACGGCATTCCTGTCGCCGCTCTTCGACTGGCACCGCAGCGACTTCGAAGCCGCGGCCGGCAGCCTGCCCGGCTGGCTGGCGCGCCATGTCGATGAGCCCGCCAGCCGCGCCGCGCTGCTGGAGGGGCGCCTGGCCCTGCGCTACCTGGATTTCGACTGGGACCTGAACGGCCGATACGCAGGCCCGGCGAGGCCATAGGCGACACACGACCCCGGGAGCACCCATGCCATGCTGATCAGGCGCCCTGGCCCTGTCCGTTCCTCGGACATCACGCCCGAAGCCGTCTACCGCAGCCGCCGCCGGCTGCTGGCCGCCGCGGGTTTCGCCGGTGCCGGACTGCTGCTCGGCCGCGGGGCCCCGGCCGGGGACATCCCGGGCCAGTACCGGCGCCTGACCAGCGTGAGGCAGAGCCCGCTCAGCACCCGCGAAGCCGGCAACAGCTTCGAGGACATCACCCACTACAACAATTTCTACGAGTTCGGGCTGGACAAGTCCGACCCGGCCGAGCTGTCGGGCGACTTCCGCCCGAAGCCGTGGACCGTCACCATCGACGGCGAGGCCGGCATCAGGGGCCGCTTCACCCTGGAGGACATCCTCAAACCGCACCCGCTGGAGGAGCGGATCTACCGCTTCCGCTGCGTGGAAGCCTGGTCCATGGTGATCCCCTGGGTGGGTTTTCCGCTGGGCGACCTGATCAGGCGCTTCGAGCCAACCTCGCAGGCGAAGTTCGTCGCCTTCCAGACCGTGCTGCGGCCCGCCGAGATGCCGGGCCAGCGCAGCCCGGTGCTCGACTGGCCGTACGTCGAGGGGCTGACCATGGCCGAGGCCATGCACCCGCTGGCCATCCTGGCGGTGGGCCTCTATGGCGTCGAACTGCCCAGCCAGAACGGCGCACCGCTGCGGCTGGTCGTGCCCTGGAAGTACGGATTCAAGAGCATCAAGTCCATCGTCCGCATCAGCTTCACCGCCAGGCAGCCGCGCACCACCTGGTCGGCGGCTGCCGCCGACGAGTACGGCTTCTACGCCAACGTCAACCCGAAGGTGGACCATCCGCGCTGGAGCCAGGCGACCGAGAGGCGCATCGGCTCCGCGCTGTTCTCGCCCAAGCAGCCGACGCTGCCGTTCAACGGCTACGCCGCGCAGGTCGCCTCGCTCTACACGGGCCTGGACCTGGTGCGGAACTTCTAGGCCGGGAGCTGGCCGTGCCGACCCTGCGGCAGCTGCGGCTGTACTGGAAGCCGCTGGTGTTCGCAGCCGCGCTGCTGCCGCTGCTGCGGCTGGTTGCCGGCGCCACGGGCCTCGGCGGCACCGGGCTCGGGGCCAACCCCGTGGAGACCATCCAGGACAGCACCGGCCTCTGGGCGCTGCGCCTGCTGCTGGTGACACTGTGCGTGACGCCGCTGCGCCAGGCCAGCGGCCAGGCCTGGCCGCTGCGGTTCCGGCGCATGCTCGGGCTGTTCGCCTTCACCTACGCCGCCCTGCACTTCGCCAATTACCTGCTGCTGGACCGGGCCCTGGATACCAACGAGATCCTGGGCGACCTCACACGGCGGCCCTACATCATCGTCGGCGCCACGGCACTGCTGATGCTCACCGCGCTGGCCGTGACTTCCACCGCCGGCTGGCGCCGGCGCCTGGGCCGGCGCTGGCAGCTGCTGCACCAGGCGATCTACCCGGCCGCGCTGCTGGTCTGCTGGCACTTCTGGTGGCAGGTGAAGAAGGACTTCACCGAGCCGCTGGTCTACTGCCTGATCCTGCTGGTGCTGCTTGGATGGCGCGCCTGGCGGGCGCGGGCGCTGCAGGCGGCGGATGCCGCCTGAGACTTCCGGGTGGGCTGGCTGCTACCCGCGTCAGAGGGCGCCGTCGCCCGTCTCGCCGGTGCGGATACGCAGCGCCTGCTCGAGGTCGATGACGAAGATCTTGCCGTCGCCCACCTTGCCGGTGCGTGCGGCTGTGGAGATCGCCTCGATGGCGCGCTCGACCAGCTCATCGGCCACCGCCACTTCCACCTTGGCCTTGGGCAGGAAATCGACCACGTACTCGGCTCCGCGGTAGAGTTCCGTGTGGCCGCGCTGCCGGCCGAAGCCCTTCACCTCGGTGACCGTCATGCCGTTCACGCCAACCTCCGCGAGGGCGTTGCGGACGTCGTCCAGCCGGAACGGCTTGATGATGGCGGTGATCAGTTTCATGCGTGGCCTCTCCCGCTTCCTGCGCTGCACGGACTGCCGGGATTCTAGCAGGTTGCGCCGCGCCGCCGGGGGGCGGGTTCAGGGCTGGCGATAGATCCAGCGCAGCAGGGCCTGCTGGGATTCGTCGGCCCAGCCGGGCGAGTTCTGCATCATGGTTACCGCGAACTTGCGCCCGCCCGGTGTCTGCACGTAGCCCGCCAGGGCGTGCACGTTGTTCAGCGTGCCGGTCTTGAGGTGCATGTGGCCGGTGAACTCGGCCCCGCCGAAGCGGCGCCGCGCGGTGCCATCCAGCCCGGCGAGCGCCAGCGAGGACTCGAACTCCGAGCCGTAGGGGCCACGCTCGGCAGCCAGCAGCAGGCGCGTCAGGCTGCGCGCGGAGATGCGGGTGTCGCGGGTGAGGCCGGAGCCGTTGCCGATGGCCAGTTCCGGGAATGCCAGCCCCAGGCGCTCCAGTTCCTCCTGGACCGCGCGCTGCCCTTTCTCCACCGTGCCCGGGGCGCCGAAGCGCTGTGCGCCCAGCGTCAGCAGCAGGTGGCGGGCCATGATGTTGTTGCTGTGCTTGTTGGTCGCGGTGATGACCTCGGTGAGCGGCACGGACTCCAGGGTCGCCAGGGTGCGCATGCCGCTCGATGGGGTGGTGGCGCGGCGGAAACGGCCGCGGATGGTGCCGCCACTCTCCTCCCACAGGGCGCGGAACAGCCCGTAGGCATACTCGGGCGCCTTCATCAGGCTGCGTGTCACCCGGTACTCGGCACACTGGCGGCTGAAGCGGCCGGTAAAGGTGGCCTCGTCGTGGTTGCCGACGGTCGCCACCGAGAAATTGATGCGGTTGCGGGTGCCGCCGCAGCTGCCGTTGACGAGCTGCACCTGGTTGCGTATCTGCAGGTTGGCGGGCAGCGGGTCGGCAGCGATCTCCACCCGGTTGCGCGCCGCGTCGGGCCTGAACATGAAATTCACGGCCTGGAAGTTCACCATCAGCGCGTCGGGGATGACGTTGTAGGTGCTGTAGGGGCGGCCGTCGAAATCGCCGGGATCGGCGTCGCCGACATCGAAATAGCTGTTGTCGATGACCACGTCGCCGCGGATCTCGCGCACGCCCCGCAGGCGGATCTCGCGGATGAGCAGCCAGTAGCGCTCCAGCACGAGATAGGGATCGCCCTGGCCCTTGAGGTAGAGGTCGCCGTCGAGCACGCCGCCGTGGGGCGCGCCGGAGGCCAGTGCCGTGGTCTTCCAGGTGTAGGTGGGCCCCAGCGTTTCCAGCGCCAGGTAGGTGGTGACCAGCTTGATGGCGGAGGCGGGATTGCGCGGCGTATCGGCATTGAAGGCGAGGATGGGTTTGTCGTGGCCGACTTCCTGCACGTACGCACTGAAGCGCTCCTGCGGGATCTTCGCGCGTGCCAGCGCGGCACTCACCGTATCCGGCAGGCCGGTGGCCTGGCCGGCTGCAGCAGGCTGTGCTGCGGGCCACAGCAGGAGGGCCATGAGCCACAGTAGTGTGGAGCGCATGAATCGCGATGCCTGGGATGAGGACACAACAAAGGCGGTGATTGTGCCGAAACCCGGGCGCACGGGTCCAGCACGCAGGCGCGGCAGGCACGCGGGGCTCATCGTGCTGCTGCTGGGACTGGCAGGACCGGTGGCGGCGGCAGGCAGCGATGCCGGCCCCGTCGCACACCTGCCCATGACGGACCGCGGCCCGCTCACCGGCGTGATCGGCGTGCCCACCGGCTGGACCGGCGCCACGATGCCCGCCGCCGAACTGGCCTGGTCGGTGGCCAACAATGCGGTGGGCCAGGAGTCCGCAGCGGAATTCCTGCTCTTCGACGGGGAGACGCAGGTGCTGACGCTGCGCGCGGGGCGGCGCTTCGGCAGTCGGCTCAGCCTCGGCGTGGAGTTGCCCTGGATCAGCCACGGTGGCGGTTTCCTCGACCGCTTCATCGACACCTGGCATGACGGCCTCGGGCTCGATCCGGGCATCCGTCCGTCCCTGCCCACCGGGGACCTGCGCTACGACTACGGACGCGGCGACACGCCATCGCTGGCCCTGCACAGCCAGGTGGCCGGCCTGGGCGACGTGACCACCTCGGCGGCCTGGGTGCTGGCCGGTGCTGACGCGGACCCGGCCCTGCCCCTGGTCGAGTTGACCACCGACATCCAGTGGGGCACCGGCGATGCCCGCGATCTCACCGGCAGCGGCTCGACCGACATCGCTGCCGGCCTCGCTGCCAGTGGCGTCGCCGGCGAGCGGCTGGGCTGGTCGCTGCGTGCCGGCATCCTCTGGCCTGGCGATGTGGATGCGCCGTTGCCCGCTGCGGCCGGACAGGTCTACTACTACGAAGGCTCGCTCTCCTGGCGGCTGGTGCCGGCACTGGACCTGGTGATGCAGGCGATGGGGCACAGCGGTGCCTGGCAGAGCGAGCTGAGGATGCTCGGCGGCCACTCGCTGCAACTCGGCCTCGGTGGCGACTGGCGCTTCGCGGAGCGCTTCGGCCTGCGCTTCGGGGTGTTCGAGGACCTGCGCGTCGACAGCGCGCCGGACTTCGGCCTGGAGCTGGCGCTCGCCTACCGGCCCTGAGCCGGCAGCTCAGGCCTTGCGGCGCGGCCGCTCGACGCCGAGCGCCCGCATGCGATCGGCCAGCGTGGTCGGCTTGATGCCGAGCAGCTCGGCGGCACCGCCCTTGCCGGACACCCGCCCGCCCGCCGCCTGCAGCGCCGAGAGCAGGTTGCGCCGCTGCAGGTCGCGCATCTGCTCCTCGGTGATGAATCCCGTGGCGGGATCCGCCGCCGGTGCTGCCTCGGGCACGGCCGCAGCCGGGGAGACACCGGCCTCCGACAGCGACAGGTCCAGGCGCAGGCTGGCACCGCGGGAGAGGATCACGGCGCGCTCGATCACGTTCTTGAGCTCGCGGACATTTCCGGGCCAGTCGTAGCGCCGCAGGGCCTCCACCTGGCCCTGGGTAAACTGCGGCACCGGCCGGCCGAACTGCCGGCAGACCTGCTCGAGGAAGTGGGCCGCCAGCTGGATGACGTCGTCGCCGCGCTTGCGCAGCGGCGGCACCTGCACCGGGAACACGCTGAGGCGGTAGTACAGGTCCTCGCGGAACTCGCCGGCCTCGACGGCCTTCTCGAGGTCCTTGTTGGTGGCGGCGATGACCCGCGCATCCACCTTGCGCGTGCGGTCGTCGCCGACGCGCTCGAACTCCCGCTCCTGCAGGACGCGCAGCAGCTTGCCCTGCAGGGACAGGGGGATCTCCCCGACCTCGTCGAGGAAGATGGTGCCGCCGTCGGCCAGCTCGAAGCGGCCGACGCGATCGCGGTGGGCGCCGGTGAAGGCGCCACGCACGTGGCCGAAGAATTCGCTCTCGAACAGCTCGTGGGGGATCGCCGCGCAATTGACCTTCACCAGCGGCCCACTGGCCCGCTGGCTGCGGGCGTGGATCGCGTGCGCCACGAGTTCCTTGCCGGAGCCGGTCTCGCCGATGATGAGCACGCTGGCCGGGGTGGCCGCCACGGCCTCGATGCGCGCCATCATCGCCGCCAGTGCCGGGCTCTGGCCGACGATGCGGCCGAAGTTCATCGAGACGTTGACCTCCTCGCGCAGGTAGTCGCGCTCGCGCTCGAGTTCCTCCTTGAGCCGGGCGATCTCCCCGTAGGCATCGCGCAGGCGGGCCTCGGAACGATTGCGCTCGGTCACGTCCTTGCTGGCCACCAGCAGGCGGATCACCTGGCCCTGCTCGTTGCGTTCCGCCCGGGCGGAGAGCAGCACGTCCATCACGTCGCCGTTCTTGCAGACCATCTGCCGGGGCACGTTCTGCACGTCCCCCTGGCTGATGAGCTCGCGCAGCTTGCCGTCCAGCAGGGCGCGCCGCGATTCATCGGCAATGAACTCGAGGATCGAGCGGCCGATGACCTCGTTGCGCTGGTAGCCCAGCTTGGCGAGCCAGTGGTTGCTGACCGCGGTGATACGCCCGTCGGCGTCGATGGTATGGAGCATCGCCGGCGTGGACTCGTAGAGATCGAGGTAGCGCCGCTCCAGCCGCTCGCGGTCGGAGGGCTCCTCGAACAGCGAAACGGAGTAGCGCAGGCTGCCGCCATCGGGCGCATACACCGCCACCGTGGTCGCCAGCAGCGGCAGGGCGCGGCCGTCCTTCGTGAAAAACTCGACGGGGACGTGGTCCAGGCGGCCGGTGCGCCGGAACCGGGGCAGGTGCTCCTCGAGGATCCGCCTGGCGCTGGGCGGTGTCGCCAGGTCATCCGGTCGCCGGCCGCGCAACTCGGCCCGCCCGTAACCCATGCGCCGCTCCCATTCATCGGTGACGTCGAGGAAGCGCCCCTCGCCATCCAGCAGGGCGAGCAGCACCGGCAGGCTGCGAATCAGCACCGTGTTCTGTTCGTTGGGGTCGGTCACGGGGAGAGAGTTTACGGTATTCCGTGTACTGAAGTCACGATAATTCGTGTATTACGTTTTTTCGTAATGACCTGAGATGTTCTAATTCATTGTTTGTAAACACAATGACGAATTGGCATGGATCCTGCAATAGCTGGGTAGGCCCAAGGGTGGGCCCGAATGACGCAGGAAAGGCAAGCGTATGGACACCAGGAACGGACACTTCCACTTTTCAGGCGAGCGCCTGTCGGCGCTGCTCCTCGCCGTTGCCGCCACGGTGATGGTCTTTGCCGCCATCAATGCCGGCTTCACGCCGCATGCGGCTCACGTCGCCAGCCGTGTGCTGGGTGCATCGCCGCTCAGCCTGTAGGGCCACAACAGCAACGAACTTCCCGGTCGCGCCGCAGTCCCTCCCCCCCTCGGCGGCACGACCAGGAAACGACGGCAGGACATGCCGTCAGCCGCAGGCTCCCCCCCTCCAGGATCCTGCCGCCAAAGGGCTCGCCTCGCGAGCCCTTTTTTTTGTTTTTTGGTGCCGGTGTTACGGTTTCGGTAACGGCACAAACGCACCGGATTCGCAGCACGTGTTACCGAAACCGTAACACCGGCACCGAATTACCACTTGCGGGTCTTCTCCAGCAGCCCGTTGAGCTGCTCCCTGGTGAGGCGGGATTTCAGGCGTTCCAGCCAGAGCTTTGCCCAGGCGAACTCCAGCGCGAGGATGGCGAGGCCGAGCGGAATCACCACCAGCCCGGGACCGGGTGTCACCAGCATGACCACACCGGCAAGCACCACGGTTCCGCCGATGACCGCGACCACGATGCGCCGGGCCAGCTGGTAACCGCGCCTGCCTAGTTCCGCGAACACTGCCGCATCCCGTGACCAGCGCGCCGCCGCTGATCACCCTTCATGGCCTAGCGGAAGCGCGTCTGGATGGAATCGAGCGCCTTCTGGCCGGGATTCAGGCGGGTATAGGGCACTTCATTGAGCGGCTGTGCCGGCGTCGCCTGGACTTCGTGCATGTCCGGCTGGCCCTCGTCGATGAACAGCAGGCCGGTGACGATCTCGCCCTGGGCCTGGCGCTGCGAGAGGTAGCCGAATGCCGCCATGCGGTCTCTCGCGTCGTAGTCGGCACCCACCTTGCGCAGCAGCACGCGGCTGCCGTCATGCAGGGTCACGGACTGGACGGAACCGGCCACCTGTTCGCTGCGGATCTCCCTGGCCGGGGGCACGTAGTCCGCGTAAATCGCCGCCTGGCGATGCTTGCGGGTGAAGTCGTAGCTCTTGGTCGAGCCCTCGTGGTCGTTGAAGGTCACGCAGGGGGAGATCACGTCGATCATGGCGAAGCCGCGATGCCGGATGCCGGCCTTGAGCAGCGGCACGAGGTGCTCCTTGTCACCCGAGAAACTGCGGGCCACGAAGGTGCAGCCGATCGACAGCGCCAGCAGGCAGGGGTCGATGGGGGGCTGCTGGTTGACCTCGCCCTTCTTCGCCTTGCTGCCCACATCGGCCGAGGCCGAGAACTGGCCCTTGGTCAGGCCATACACGCCGTTGTTCTCGATGACATACAGCATGTCGAGGTTGCGGCGGATCGCATGACAGAACTGCCCGAGGCCGATGGACAGCGTGTCGCCGTCGCCGGAGACACCGATGTAGGTGAGGTCGCGGTTGGCGGCACTGGCACCGGTGGCCACCGAGGCCATGCGCCCGTGCACCGAATTGAAGCCATGCGATGCCGAGGCGAAGTAGGCCGGGGTCTTCGAGGAGCAGCCGATGCCGGAGAGCTTCGCCATGCGGTGCGGCGGAATGGACAGCTCGAAGGCGGCCTGCACCAGCGCGGCGGTGATGGAGTCGTGGCCGCAGCCGGCGCAGAGGGTGGACATGCCGCCCTCGTAGTCGCGCAGCGAGAGCCCGAGTTCGTTACGCGGCAGCCCCGGGTGGACCACCTTCGGCTTGGCGATGTAGCTCATGCGGCTTTGCCCCTGGCCATGTCCTGGTTGATGCCGTCGACGATGCTCGCCGCGGTGACGGGCAAGCCGTCGTAGTGGAGCACGGGAACGAGCTTGTCCTGCTCGACCCGTGTTTCCAGCAGCAGCAGCGCCCGCAGCTGGGCGTCACGATTCTGCTCGACCACGTAGATGCGGTCGTGGGCGTCGAGGAACTCCTGCACGGCCTTGCCGAACGGGAATGCCCTGACCCGCAGGTAGCTGGTGCCGACGCCGGACGCGGCGAGCCGGTCGCGCGCCTCGCGCACCGCGCCGTCGCAGCTGCCCACCGAGAGGATGCCGATGCGGTGGTGCCCGGCCTGGTCGACCACCGGCCCGGGGACCAGCGTCTTCGCGGTCTCCCACTTGAGGCGCAGCCGGTCCACCACATGCTGGTATTCCTTCGCGTCCTCGGTATAGGCGCCGTACATGTTGTGCCCGGAGCCGCGGGTGAAGTACGCGCCCTTCGGGTGCACGCCCGGCAGGCTGCGCCAGGGAATGCCATCGTTGTCGACGTCGAGGTAACGGTGGAACTTCTCGATCGCCTCCAGCTGGCTGGCGCTCATCACCTTGCCGCGGTCGGGCTGGTAGCCGGCATCCCATTTCAGCTCGCGGCACATCCAGTCGTTCATGCCGATGTCGAGGTCCGTCAGCACGATCACCGGCGTCTGCAGCCGTTCGGCCAGGTTGAAGGCCTCGGCGCTCAGATAGAAGGCTTCCTCCGGGTTGGCCGGGAACAGCAGCACGTGGCGCGTGTCGCCATGGGATGCGTAGGCGCAGGCCATGATGTCGGCCTGCTGCGTGCGCGTCGGCATGCCGGTGGAGGGCCCGCAGCGCTGCACATTGATCAGGACCGCCGGGATCTCGGTGAAATACCCGTAGCCGAGGAACTCGCCCATCAGCGAGATGCCGGGCCCGCTGGTCGAGGTGAAGGATCGCGCGCCGTTCCAGCTTGCCCCGAGCACCATGCCGATCGCCGCGAGCTCGTCTTCGGCCTGGATGATGGCCACGTTGCTGCGCCCGGTCTCCGGGTCCTTGCGCAGCCGCTCGGCGTAGCGCTTGAAGGAGTCGATCACGGAGGTCGAGGGCGTGATCGGGTACCAGCCGACCACCGTGGCCCCGGCAAACAGCGCACCGAGCGCGGCGGTGGAGTTGCCGTCGATCATGATGTGGCCGCCGGTCTCGTCCATCACCTGCGCCCGGAACGGCAGGGGGCAGGCGAAGTGCTCCTTCGCATAGTGGTAGCCCAGGTCGAAGGCGGCCTGGTTGGAATCGAGCAGCTGCGGCTTGGCGCCATAGCTCTCCTGGAGCAGGCTGCGCACCACGCCCATGTCGATGTCGAGCAGGGCCGCCAGCACGCCGACATAGGCGATGTTCTTCATCAGCACGCGCTCGCGCGCCCTGCTGAAGCGCTCGTTGCACATGCGGGCCAGGGGCACGCCGAGCACCGTGATGTCCTCGCGGGCCAGTTGCCGGTCCCGGGGCCAGGTGGAGTCGTAGATGAGGTAGCCGCCCGCCGCCACTTCCGCCAGGTCCTTGCGGTAGGTCTGGGCGTTCATCGCCACCATGACATCGACGCGACCGGAGCGGCAGATGTAGCCATCCCTGCTGGCGCGGATCTCGTACCAGGTGGGCAGCCCCTGGATGTTGGACGGGAAGTAGTTCTTGCCCGCCACGGGGATGCCCATGCGGAAGAAGGACTTCATCAGCAGGGTGTTGGCGCTGGCCGAGCCGGTGCCGTTGACGTTGGCGATCTTGACGGTGAAGTCGTTGTCTCGGGGTGTGTGGCTCATGGGGCTCGTTGCAGCTGGTTGTCAGGCTCAGCCGGCTGCCATGGCCGCCGGCCGGGGCCGGCGGCGGGCGCTGGCGCCAGCGGGTTCAGGTTCCGGTCTTGACCCGGGGCAGGGCCGGAGCGGGCTCATCGCGTGCGTAGGGCACCTTGAGGGTGAATTTCTGCATGTCCCAGGCGCCAGTCGGGCAGCGCTCGGCACAGAGGCTGCAGTGCAGGCAGAGGTCCTCGTCCTTGACCATGACGCGACCGGTCTGGGGCAGCGGGCCGGAGACGAACAGCGCCTGCTCCAGGTTGGCCGACGGCGCCGACAGGCGCTGGCGCAGCTCGTCCTCGGCCCCGTCGGGGGTGATGGTCAGGCAGCGTGTCGGGCAGATGTCCACGCAGGCATCGCACTCGATGCAGAGCTTGTCGGTGAACACCGTCTGGATGTCGCAGTTCAGGCAGCGCTCGACTTCCCGGGTGTACTGCTCGGCGGTGAAGCCAAGTTCCACCTCGAGATCGAGCTTCTGGAAGCGCTCCTTCAGCGCGACGTGCGGCACCAGGCGCCGCTCGGCGGCATCGTAGGCGTTGCTGAAGGCCCACTCGTGCATGCCCATCTTCGAGGTGGCCAGGTTCATGCCGTAGGGCGGCCGGCTGGCGATGTCCTCGCCGTGGCAGTAACGGTGGATGGAGATCGCGGCCTGGTGGCCATGCTCCACCGCCCAGATGATGTTCTTCGGGCCGAAGGCGGCATCACCGCCGAAGAACACGCCCGGCCGCGTGCCCTGGTAGGTACCGGCGTCCACCACCGGCACGTCCCACTTGTCGAACTCGATGCCGATATCGCGCTCGATCCAGGGGAAGGCGTTCTCCTGGCCGATCGCCAGCACCACGTCATCACAGGGAAACAGCTCCTCGCCGATGACCTTCTCGCTGGTGATGCGGCCACGGGCGTCGAATTCGTAGGCCATCTTCTCGAAGATCATGCCGGTGAGCCTGCCACCGGTGACGACGAAGGACTTCGGCGCGTGGTTCACCACGATCTCGACCGTCTCCTCCTCGGCATCCTGCAGCTCCCAGGGCGAGGCCTTGAAGAACTCGCGCGGCTTGCGCGCCATGACCTTGACGCTCTTCGCGCCCAGCCGCAGCGAGGTGCGGCAGCAGTCCATGGCGGTGTTGCCCACGCCGATGATCAGCACCTTCTCGCCGATCCGCTCGACGTGGCCGAAGGCCACCGACTCCAGCCACTGGATGCCGATGTGGATGTTGGCCGCTGCCGCCTCGCGCCCCGGCAGGCGCAGGTTCTTGCCCTTCGGCGCGCCGCTGCCGACGAAGATCGCGTCGTAGTTCTCCGCCAGCAGCGCCCGCATGCTCTCCACCGGCGTGCCGAGGCGCAGGTCCGCGCCCATGCCGATGATCATGTCGATCTCCTCGTCCAGCACCTCCACGGGCAGGCGGAACGAGGGAATATTGCTGCGCATCAGGCCGCCGGGCACACCCAGGGCCTCGTAGATCACCACTTCATATCCGAGCGGCAGCAGATCGTTGGCGACCGTCAGCGAAGCGGGGCCGGCACCCACCAGGGCGACGCGCTTGCCGTTCTTCTGCGCCGGCGCCCGGGGCAGCAACGCGGCGACATCGTCACGCAGGTCGGCCGCGACGCGCTTGAGGCGGCAGATCGCCACCGGCTTTTCCTCCACGCGACCGCGGCGGCAGGCCGGCTCGCAGGGGCGGTCGCAGACGCGCCCGAGGATGCCCGGGAACACGTTGGCCTGCCGGTTGAGCATGTAGGCGTCGGTGTAGCGTCCCTGGGCGATGAGGCGTATGTAGCCAGGTACGTCGGTGTGGGCGGGACAGCCCCATTGGCAATCGACGACCTTGTGGAAGTAGTCCGGGTTCTTGGTATCGGTGGGCTGCATGGCGAGGGGATGCGCTTCCCGGAGGCTCCGGGCCCGATGAAAACGGTCAGGTTGAAAGTGACTGGCTGCGGAATTGCACCGGATTATACATACCGGTCCTGCAAAGCAAATCGTGGCTTGCACCGCCTCGCCGGACGGTGAAGAATCCGCCGGCGGCAACGCGGCAGCCCCGTCGCATCGCCCTCCCGGGAAGAAACCTTGATGTCAAACAATACTCCGTCCACGCCGATCCCGCGTTATGCAGCCATCGCCCTGCAACTCGCCACCGCCTGCGTCAACGACTGTGCCGATCGCGCCACCGCACGCCAGCGCATGGCGGACAGCATCCGCCGGGTCCGCCAGGCCGTTGCCGGCAGCAAGGCCTTCCTGCGCCAGTACAGCGGCATGGATGCCCGCCTGGTGGTGCTGCCGGAATATTTCCTCACGGGCTTCCCGATGGGCGAGTCGGTGCCGGAATGGCGCGACAAGGCCGCGCTGCAGATCGACGGCCCCGAGTACCAGGCATTGGGCGCCATCGCCCGGGACCTGGACCTGTACCTCGCCGGCAATGCCTACGAGGTGGATCCGCATTTCCCGGACCTCTATTTCCAGTGCTGCTTCATCATCGAGCCCAGCGGCGCGGTGATCCTGCGGTATCGGCGACTGGTGTCGCTGAGTGCTCCCACGCCCTATGACGTCTGGGACCGTTACCTGGAGGTCCACGGCATCGACAAGGTCTTCCCGGTGGCGGACACGCCTATCGGCCGCCTGGCAGCCATCGCCTCGGAGGAGATCCAGTACCCGGAGATCGCCCGCTGCCATGTCATGCGCGGCGCCGAAGTGTTCCTGCATCCGACCAGCGAGGTGGGCAGCCCGCTCATGACCGGCAAGGAGATCGCGCGCCGGGCCAGGGCCGCCGAGAACCTCGCTTATGTCATTTCGGCCAACTCCGCGCGGCTCGAGCACATCGCCATCCCGGCGGAATCGTCCACGGGCATGTCGAAGATCATCGACTACAAGGGCGACGTGCTGGCCGAGGCCGCTGCCGGCGGCGAATCCATGGTCGCCACCGCCACCATCGACATCGAGGCGCTGCGCGCCGCCCGCCGCAAGGGCGGGCTCACCAACATGCTGGTGCGCCAGCCCTTCCAGATCTACGCCGACAACTATGCCCGCACCGTCTTCCATCCCGCGAACCTGCTGCTGCGTGACGGCCAGGTGCGCCTGCCGGAAAAAGGCGAGACCACCCGCTGGCAGCTCGCCGACATCGAGCGGCTGGACAAGGGGGGCCTGATCTGAGCCGCGAACCGCAGCCAGGGCGCCAAACCGGCCTTGCGGCCTGCGTCGTGCTGGCTGCGCTGGTCACCCTGGCCGGCGGCTGCGCCCACTGGCCGGCCACGCCGGCCCTGCAGCAGGCGGGCCAGCCCGGTTACCGCCTCGCCGACTCCGCGCCCGCCGGCCGCTCCGACGACCTGCTGGTGGTGCTGGCGATTTCCGGTGGCGGCATGCGCGCCGCCGCGCTGGGCTTCGGCGTACTCGAGGAACTGCGTCGCACGGAAATTGTGGTCGACGGCCGCCGGCGCCGCCTGCTCGACGAGGTGGACGTGATCTCCGCCGTTTCCGGCGGCACCCTGCCTGCCACCTACTACGCCTGGCGTGGCGAGCGGGTGTTCGACGAGTTCCCGCAGCAGGTGCTGGCCCGCAATTTCGAGCGGGAACTGGCGCTGCGCATCTTCTCGCCCGCCAACTGGTTTCGCCTGCCATCGTCGACCTTCGGCAAGTCCGACCTGTTCGCCGAGCTCTACGACGAGACGGTGTTCGACCATGCCCGCTTCGCGGAGCTGCAGCAGGCCGGCGGTCCGTTCCTGATCATCAACGGCACCGACGTCACCACCGGCGCCCGCTTCACCTTCACCCAGGACCAGTTCGATGCGCTCTGCGGGGATCTCTCGCAGGTCAGCCTGGGCCGGGCCATCGCCACCTCGACCGCGCTGCCGCCGCTGCTCACGCCGGTCACCTTCGAGAACCGGGGCGGCACCTGCGCCCGCAAGCCGGCGCCCTGGGAGCTGGCCGCGGCCGCAGCCGGCGCCAACGCGGAGTCGCCCGGCCGCGCCCTGCTCCGCGCCCGCGCCCTGCAGTCCTATGCAGATCCGGCCCGCCCCTTCGTGCACGTCTTCGACGGCGGGCTGTCGGAGAACCTGGGCCTGGCGGAGCTGCTGCGCGCCATGGAACTGCGCAAGGTGGCCGCCGATGACGCGGTGCTGCCGGCCTTCGGCAAGGCCCACAGGCTGGTGGTCATTGCAGTCAATGCCCTGCGCTTCCCCAGGGTCGACTGGGACGGCTCGGCGGCGCCACCGGGCACCGGCACGCTCGAGGAGCAGATGTGGTCCATCCCGGTGGATCGCATCTCGCTCGACACCGTCGAGCAGGTACGCGACCGGCTGGCGGACTGGCAACGCCAAGCAGCTGCCGATGGCAGGCCACGCCAGGCTTACTTCGCGCAGGTGACCTTCGATGCCCTGAAGAACCCCGCTGAGCGTCGCTACTTCGACGGCGTGAAGACCAGCCTGGCGCTGCCACCGGAAGAAGTCGACAAGCTCCGTGAGGTCGGTGGCCGCCTGCTGCGCGAGGCACCGGGCTTCAGGCGCCTGCTGGCTGAAATGCAGGCCCCCTGAGGCACGCCGCCCCCGGGCCGGGGGCGATCCGTGCGGCCGGTCAAGGAATTGGCAGGACAAAGCTGCTTTAATGTCGGCCCGTCACCAACGATAACCGCGGCCCGGCCCACGCCGGCGGTCGCTTCAACACCATGACAGGCACGAAAAACCCCTTGAACGCCCAGGATGTCGTCAGGCTGGACCTGGACACCATGTGCAGCCACCTCGGCGAGGAATTCGGCCGCATGGCCGGCAAGCGGCTGATGCTGACCGGCGGTGCCGGCTTCCTCGGCCATTATTTCGTGCAGGCCGCCCTGCACTGGAACGGGCTCGGGCGCTCGGCACCCATCGACGTCGTGGTCTACGACAGCTTCGTGCGCGGCATGCCGGCCTGGCTCTCGCGCCTGGAAGGCAACCGCCACCTGCGCCTGGTCCGCCACGACATCCGCGACCCGCTGCCGGCCGACCTCGGCGATTTCCGGTTCATCATCCATGCCGCATCCATCGCCTCGCCGACCTACTACCGCAAGGATCCCATCGGCACCATGGATGCCAACGTCAACGGCCTGCGCATGCTGCTCGAATACGCACGACGGCAGGCCGATGCCGGCAGGCCGGTCGAGGGCTTCCTGTTCTTCTCCAGCAGCGAGATTTACGGCGACCCCTCGCCGGATGCGATTCCCACGCCCGAGACCTACCGCGGCCTGGTGTCCTGCACCGGCCCGCGGGCCTGCTACGACGAGGCCAAGCGCTATGGCGAGACGCTCTGCGTCAACTTCGCGGCCCAGCACGGCGTACCCGTCAAGGTGGCGCGGCCCTTCAACAACTACGGCCCGGGCCTGAAGATCAGCGACCGCCGGGTCATCCCCGACTTCGCCCGCGACATCATGGCAGGCCGCGACATCGTCATGCTCTCGGACGGTTCGCCGAAGCGCACCTTCTGCTACTCGGCGGACGCGGTCACCGGCTACTTCAAGGTGCTGGTGAAGGGCCAGCCCGGCGAGGCCTACAACATCGGCGTGGAAAAGCCGGAGATCTCCATGGCCGACCTGGCCGGGAAACTCACGGAACTGGGCCGCGAGCTGTTCGGCTACCAGGGCCGCGTGGTGCGCCAGACCAGCCAGGAAGCCGCCTACCTCGTCGACAACCCCAACCGCCGCTGCCCGGTGATCGCCAAGGCGCGCAGCCACCTGGGCTACGACCCGGTGGTGCCGCTCGACGAGGGCCTGCGCCGCTCGATGATCTGGTACGGCGACAACCGCATCGCCGAGGACGCCTGAACCCATGAAGATCTCCGTGATCGGCACCGGCTACGTGGGACTGGTGTCCGGCGCCTGCCTCGCCGCGAAGGGCCACGAGGTGACCTGCGTCGACGTCGACCAGGCCAAGGTCGACATGATCAACCAGGGCCGCTCGCCCATCTACGAGAACGGCCTGGACGAGCTGCTGCGCGCCCAGCTCGGCACCCGCCTCACCGCCAGCACCGACCTCGCCGGCGCGGTGGTCGCCACAGACCTGTCGCTGATCGCGGTCGGCACGCCGTTCAACGGCCGGGAGATCGACCTCGGCTTCATCCGCGAGGTTGCCCGGCAGATCGGCGCCGCGCTGCGCCGCAAGCCGGGTTACCACGTGGTGGTGGTCAAGAGCACCGTGGTGCCCGGCACCACCGACGGCGTCGTGCGGCCCATCCTCGAGGAAGCATCGGGCCGGCAGGCCGGCCGCGACTTCGGCGTCGGCATGAACCCCGAGTTCCTCACCGAAGGCGAGGCGGTCGGGGACTTCATGAACCCGGACCGCATCGTCATCGGCGGCATCGATGCGCGCACGCTCGATGCCCAGGCGGAACTCTACGCCGGCTTCAGCAACGTGCCGGTGATCCGCACCAACAACGCCACGGCGGAGATGATCAAGTACACCGCCAACTCGCTGCTGGCCACCGCCATCTCCTTCTCCAACGAGATCGCCAACCTCTGCACGCGCATCGGCGGCATCGATGTTGTCGATGTCATGGCCGGCGTGCATGCCAGCCGCTACCTCACCGCCGAGGGCAAGGATGGCGGCCACTACCGCCCCGGCATCGTCTCCTTCCTCGACGCCGGTTGCGGCTTCGGCGGCAGCTGCCTGCCCAAGGATGTCAGCGCCCTGGCGGTGCACGGCTCGCAGGCCGGCACGCCGATGCCGCTGCTGGAGGCCGTGCTGCGCGTCAATCAGGGCCGACCCGCGCAACTGATCGAGCTGCTGAAGAAGCACCATCCGCAGCTCGAGGGTCTGCGCGTCGCGCTGCTCGGGCTCGCCTTCCGCCCCGACACGAACGACATGCGCGAGTCGCCCGCCATCCCCGTCGCCCGGGGCCTGGTGGCCGAAGGCGCCCGCGTGAAGGCCTACGATCCCGCGGCCATGGACGAAGCGCGCCGGATCCTCGCCGGCCTGCCGATCGAGTACGCCGCCTCGCTGGCGGCGGTCGTGCGGGACGTCGACGCCATCATCCTGGTGACGCGCTGGGACGAGTTCCTCGGGCTGCCGGCGCTGCTGCAGAAGCTGCCCTCGCAACCCGTGGTGGTGGACGGCAGGCGCATGCTGCCAAAGCACGCGGTCGCCCGCTACGAGGGCATTGGCCTGTAGGCAGAGGCTCCGGCCGGGCCGGGTGGCATAATCGGCTGCCCACCAGCCCGGAGAGCTGCATGCCCGCCTATCCCCTGCGCCAGGTCGCCACGCAACCCGACCCCTACGCCCCCTTCCGCATATCGCAGGCCATCGAAGCGGGCGGCTTCGTCTTCGTTTCCGGCCAGGCGGCGCTCGACCTGCAGGGCAGGCTGGTCGGCGGCGATGACTTCGAGGCGCAGGCCGAGCAGGCATTTGCCATGCTCGCGACCGTCCTCGATGCCGCCGGGTCGAGCCTTGCCCGCGTGGTCAAGGTCACGATCTACGTGACCGACATGACGAACTTCCCGACTATCGTCAGGCTGCGGGAGAAGCATTTCTCCCGGCCCTACCCGGCCGACACCATCGTCCAGGTCGGGCAGCTCGCGCTGCCCGAGCTGAAGATCGAGATCGACGCGGTGGCGCTCGCCGGCCGCTAGAAGCGGTAGTTCACCTGCGCGCCCACCTCGCGGCCGCGGTCCAGCACCACGCCGACGCAGCGCTGGCTGGGATAGGCATTGGGCACCGGCAGGTAGGTGCAGGTGTTGGTGGCGTTGGTCAGGCCCGCGACCGGACTGTTGTTGTCGAACAGGTCGCGCACGAAGGCCGCGAACTCCCAGTGGCCGGTCGCATAGGTGCTGCGCAGGTTGACGCGGGTGATGTCCGGGACCTTGGCGAGGTTGGCCTGGTCGGCATAGGAATCACCGGTATAGGTGAGGTTGCCGTCGAGGATCAGGTCCCTGCCCTCGCCCAGCGGCAGCACGTACTGGGTCGACAGGAAAGCGGTCCATTCCGGCAGGTTCACCGAGGTCTTGCCCTCGAAACCCTCGCCGTTGAACAGGCGCCGCAGGTTGGTGTCGTCCGGATAGAAGTTGTTCTTGTACTCGTGCGTCGCATAGCCGATGCCGGCTGCGGCGCTCCAGCGATCGTCGATCTGGAAGGCAGCGTCGAACTCGAAGCCCCAGGCCTCGGACTTGCCGATGTTCTGGTAGGCAGTGCGCGGCACCGCCGGATCCACCGAAGTGTCGAGGAACACCACCGAGAACTGCTGGTCCTTGATGTCGAGCATGTAGGCGGCGCCGTTGAGCTTCAGGCGGCCGTCCAGCCACTCGGTCTTGGCGCCGATCTCGTAGTTGCTCAGCTCCTCCGGCTCGACGTAGAGGAAGTTGGTGGCGATGCTGGTGTTGAAACGCCCTGCCTTCGTGCCCTGCGAGAACAGCGCGTAGTACATCATGCCGGCATCCGGCCGGTACATGAGCGTCACCCGCGGCAGGAAATCGTCATCCTCCTCCGTGGTGGTCCAGCTGCGGGCGTTGGAGGCCTGGCAGCGGCCCGGCGGGCATTCCTCGAGGCGGTTCTTCTCCCGCTGCAGCCGGCCCTCGAGCTCGACCGACCACTGCTCGGCGAACTGGTAGGTCAGGCCGCCGAACACCGCGTAGTTCTCCACTTCCTGCGGGCCGCGGAAGCTGCCCTTGGGGTTGGCCGGGCTCTTGATGGTCTGCAGGTAGAAGCGCTCCTTCTCGGAGAAGTAGTACAGGCCGGCGCGCCAGGTCAGCACGTCGCCGACGGGCGAGAGGACGCGGAACTCGTGGCTCTGGTTGGTGTAGTACTGCTCCTGCGCCGAGAAGAAGCTCGCGTTCTTCGCCAGCGGCGACCCGGACGGCGGCACCGGGCGGTTGTAGGGCGCGCTGCCGAAGAACGGGTCGGGGCTCGCACCGCGGAAATACAGGTCTGAATTGCTCCAGCGCTGGTCATCCGCCCAGCCGGCGAGGTAGGTCAGCTGGTAGTCGTTGAGCCTGTAGGTGATGTTGGAGGAGAAGAAGTTCCGGTCACGGTCGACGCCGCATTTGATGGGGCGGCCGCTGGTGGCATCGCAGCTGCCGGCCCGGGCCGATGGCGCCACCAGGTCATCCGCCGGCCAGAGCAGGCCGGCATCCGTCGGCGTGACGATGCCGGCGCCGCGCTGCACGACGTTGAGGCCGGCCGCGGCCCACTCCTGCGGGTGCAGCGCCACGGTCAGCGGCGGGCCGTCGCGGTCCTCGCTGATGATTCCCCGCAGCCTGATCGACAGGTTCTCGGTGGGCTCGAACAGCAGGGCCGCGGTCAGCGACCGGGTTTCCTCGCGACCGATGTCGACCTCGCGGTAGTACTGGCTCGCGGTGTTGCGGCCGACGATCGAGCCGCTTTCGGACATCGCGCCCATCACCTTGCTGGTGCCGCCGATCTCCAGCCACAGGCGGTCGGTCAGCAATGGCATCTGCACGCTGCCGGTGAGCTGCCAGTTGTCCTCGTCGGCACCATCGTTGCCCGAGTAGCTCATCTTCACGACGCCGGTGAAGGACTCCGTGCGCGGCGACCGGGTCACGTAGTTCAGCGCGCCGGCATAGGTCTGGCGGCCGAAGGTCGTCGCCTGCGGACCACGCAGGACTTCCACGCGCTGCAGCTGGGTCAGGTCCAGGCTCTGCACCGCGCCACCGACATAGACGCCGTCGAGGAACACGCTGACGCCCTGCAGGCGGATGTCGCCGGTATTGGGCGCCACGCCGCGGATGGCCAGCGTGCTCGGGGACTCCCGGCCCTGCCCGGAGGTGAACACCAGGTTGGGCGTGATCTCCGCCAGCGCCCGCAGCTCGGTGACCCGTGCGTGCTCGAGCTGGGACTCGCTCATGGTCGAGATCGACAGCGGCACTTCCTGCAGGTCCTGCTCGCGCTGCTTGGCAGTGACGATGACCTCTTCGATTGCCTGCGCGGAGAGCGGCAAGGCCGATGCGATGGCAAGGGCCAGGATGCTGGCACGCGCGGCGTGGCTGCTGGCACGGCTGTTGTCTGCGTTCAAGGCGAACCCCCTCGGTCTGGCGAAGAATCCCCTGTGATTCCGGCTGCATCCCCGGCCGCTGCCGCGCGCAGGCGGCCCACCGGGAATGGCCGGTTGGCATATTGACATGACAACAGGAGGTTTCCAGCGGGGGCCGGATAGGTATTTTCCGCGGGGGGGCCGGGCAGGGCGGCGCAGGCCTCAGCGGGCGGCGTGGCACTCCAGCCGCCGCCCGGGGATCTCGCCGGTCAGCGCGCCATCCTCCCAGACCACCACACCGTTGACGAGCGTCATCGCCACCCGGGAGCGGAACCGCATGCCCTCGAACGGCGACCAGGCCACCTTGTAGAGCAGGTCGTCGCCGCGGACCTCCTCCCCGTGCTGCAGGTCGACCAGCACCAGGTCGGCCCAGTAGCCCTCGCGGACATAGCCGCGGTCGCGGATGCCGAACAGGTCGGCGACCGCATGGCTGGTCTTGCGGGCGATGGTCTCCAGGCCGAGCGTGCCATCGTGGAAGTGCTCCAGCATCAGCGGCAGGGCGTGCTGGGCCAGCGGCAGGCCCGCCGGCGCCCGCAGGTAGGGCTGCTCCTTCTCGCGCAGCGGATGCGGCGCGTGGTCGGTCGCCACCACGTCGATGCGGTCTTCCTGGAGCGCGGCCAGCAGCGCCGCGCGATCTGCGGCGGTCTTCACCGCCGGGTTGCACTTGATGAGGTTGCCCAGGTCCTCGTAGCGGCTGTCGTCCAGGTACAGGTGGTGGACGCAGACCTCGGCGGTGATGCGCTTGCCCTGCACCGGACCCGGCGTGAACAGCTCCATCTCCCTGGCCGTGGTCAGGTGCAGGACGTGGAGGCGCGCATCGTGCTTGCGCGCCAGGCTGACGGCCAGCGACGAGGACTGGTAACAGGCCTCGGCGGAGCGGATCAGCGGGTGCGCGCTCACCGGCACGTCGTCGCCGTACTGCCCGCGCAGGCGCTGCTCGTTGGCGCGGATCACCGCGTTGTCCTCGCAATGGGTGGCGATCAGCACCGGGCACTCGGCGAAGATGCGTTCCAGCGTCGCCGGGTCGTCGACCAGCATGTTGCCGGTGGATGCGCCCATGAACACCTTCACGCCGCAGGTCTGCTCCGGCCGCACCGCGCGGATCTCGTCGATGTTGTCGTTGGCGCCGCCGAGGTAGAAGGCGAAATTGGCGCGGGCGCGGCCGGCCGCCGCCAGGTACTTGTCCGCCAGCGCCGGCCGGCTGGTGGCATTGGGGATGGTGTTCGGCATGTCCATGAAGCTGGTGATGCCGCCGGCCACCGCCGAGGACGATTCGGTGGCGATGTCGCCCTTGTGCGTCAGGCCGGGCTCGCGGAAGTGCACCTGGTCGTCGATCATGCCGGGCAGCAGGTGGCGGCCGCGGGCATCGATGACCCTGTCGACCTGCTGTCCGGTGAAGCCGAAGCCCACCCGTTCGATGTGGCCGTCGCGGACGAGCACGTCGCCCTGGGTGATCTGTCCCTCGTTGACGATGCTGGCGTTGACGATGAGCAGGGTCTTGCCGGTCATGATGTGGCGAAGCGGTCCGTCGCTGAGATGAGTTCGTGGGTGATGCCGGGCTCGAAGGCCGAGTGGCCGGCATCCGGGACGAGGCGGAAGTCGGCCTCCGGCCAGGCCTCGTGCAGGTCCCAGGCGGTGGTCATGGGGCACACCACGTCGTAGCGCCCCTGGACGATGACGCCCGGGATGTGGCGGATGCGTCCGACGTCCCGCAACAGCTGGTCGGGAGCGTCGAGGAAACCGCCATGGGCGAAATAGTGGGCCTCGATGCGCGCCAATGCCAGCGAAAAGTCGTCGGCGCCGAAGCGCTCCACCGTCGCCGGCGACTCCAACAGGTGGCTGGTGGCGCCCTCCCAGACCGACCAGGCCCGCGCCGCCGCCTGCGCCACCGCCGGGTCATCGCCGGTGAGGCGCCGGTGATAGGCGGCAAGCAGGTCGCCACGCTCCTCGGGCGGGATGGGCGCCAGGTATTGCTGCCAGCGGTCGGGAAACAGCTCGCTCGCGCCGTGCTGGTAGAACCAGGCAAGTTCCGCGGGACGCAGCATGAAGATGCCGCGCAGCACCAGCTGCGTCACACGCAGCGGGTGCGCCTCGGCGTAGGCCAGCGACAGCGTGCTGCCCCAGGAGCCGCCGAACACCAGCCAGCGGTCGATGCCGAGCGCCTCGCGCAGGCGCTCCATGTCCGCCACCAGCGCCGCCGTGGTGTTGTCGCGCAGCTCCGCGTGCGGGCGGCTGCGGCCGCAGCCGCGCTGGTCGAGCAGGACGATGCGATAGCGGGCGGGGTCGAAGAAGCGCCGCGCATTGCGATCGCCGCCGGCACCGGGGCCGCCGTGGACGAAGATCGCGGGCTTGCCATGCGGGTTGCCGCACTCCTCGTAGTAGAGGTCATGCAGCGGCGAGACGCGCAGGTAGCCGCTCCGGCAGGGCTCGAGTTCCGGATAAAGGCCACGGCGCACGGTGCGGGCATCTGCAGCAATGGAAGACATCGCCGGCAGTATAGCCGCATCCCCCGCGCGGCGGCCGCGGGCGCCGGCGGCGCGCCTGCTAGAATCGCCGCCTCTTTCCCCGCCCAGGCCGAGTGTGCACATGAAACCCACCGCCCGCATCGCCTTCGTCTGTCTCCTCGCCGCCCTGGGCAATGCCGCCCCCGCTGCCGCCGGCATCGACATTCCCTACCGCATGCAGGTGCTCGACAACGGCCTCACGGTCATCGTCAACGAGGACCACAAGGCACCGGTGGTGGCCGTGAACATCTGGTATCACGTGGGCTCGAAGAACGAGGTGCGCGGCCGCACCGGCTTCGCCCATCTGTTCGAGCACCTGATGTTCCAGGGCTCCGAGCACCACGACGGCGAGTTCCTCACCGCCCTCGAGGACCTCGGCGCCACCGACTTCAACGGCACCACCTGGTTCGACCGCACCAATTACTTCCAGACCGTGCCGAAGAACGCCCTCGACTCCATCCTCTGGCTCGAATCCGACCGCATGGGACACTTCCTCGGCGCCATCACCCAGGCCAAGCTCGACGAGCAGCGTGGCGTGGTGCAGAACGAGAAGCGGCAGGGTGACAACCAGCCCTACGGGCGCGTCTGGGACTACCTGCAGCCGGCGCTGTTCCCGCCGCAGCACCCGTACTCCTGGGAGACCATCGGCTCCATGGAGGACCTCGACGCCGCGACGCTGGACAACGTCCGCGACTGGTTCAAGGCCTACTACGGGCCCAACAACGCGGTGCTGGCCATCGCCGGCGACATCACCGCCGAGGAGGCCTTCGCCAAGGCGAAGCTCTACTTCGGCGACCTGGCGCCCGTGCCACCCATCACGCGTCCCGGCGTGTGGATCCCGCGACTGGCGGGGAACCGCCTGATCACCATGCAGGATCGCGTGCCGCAGGCCCGCATCTACCGCGCCTGGACCGGCCCGAACTGGGGCACGGCCGATTCGCGCCACCTGACGCTGGCGGCGGCGGTGCTGGCGGGCGACAAGAACTCTCGCCTCTACCAGCGCCTCGTCTACCGGGACCGCATCGCCAGCGACGTGGCGCTGGAGGTGCTGCCGCTGGAGATGGCCGGCATCACCGACCTCGAGGTCACCGCCCAGCCCGGCGTCGAGCCCGCCACCATCGAGGCCGCGATCCAGGAGGAACTCGACGCCTTCATGGGCAAGGGCCCGACCCGCAAGGAACTCGAACGCGTCGCCTCGCAGTATCGCGCCGGTTTCCTCCACGGCATCGAGCAGGTCGGCGGCTTCAACGGCAAGGCCGGCATCCTCGCCGAAAGCATGACGCTCGGCGGCAGCCCGGACGCCTGGAAGCAGGACCTGGCGGTACTGGATACCGCAAGCCCCGAGGACCTGCGGCGCGTGGCGCGGGAGTGGCTTGGCGGCGGTTCGGTCACGCTGCGCGTGCTGCCCTACGGGAAGCCGGTGGCGGACGCCGGCGGTGCAGATCGCAGCCGGATGCCGGCACCCGGTCCGGCACCGGCGGTCGGCTTCCCCGCGGTGGAGCGGGCGAGCCTCGCCAACGGCCTGAAGATCGAACTGGTGCCACGGCCCGGCATCGGCTTCGTCCAGGCCCAGCTGGTGCTCGACGGCGGCTTCGCCACCGATCCGCCGGGCCACCCCGGCACCGCCAGCCTCGCCATGGCGATGCTGGACGAGGGCACGCGCTCGCGCAGCACCATGCAGATCAGCGGGGAGCTGGCGCTGCTCGGCGCCAGCCTCGGCACCTCGGTCAGCCTCGACAACGCGGCGGTCAGCCTCTCGGCGCTGAGCGACAAGCTCGCGCCCTCCTTCGACATCTTCGCCGACGTCATCCTGAATGCCAGCTTCCCGCAGTCCGAACTCGAGCGCCTGCGCGGACTGGCGCTGGCCGGGCTGCGACAGGAAAAGAACCGCCCCAACGCCATGGCGCTGCGCGTGCTGCCCAAGCTGCTCTACGGCGCCGGACACCCCTACGCGCAGCCGCTGACCGGCACCGGCACCGAAGCGGCCATCGAGGCCATGACCCGCGACGAGCTGGTGGCGTTCCGCGACGCCTGGTTCCGGCCGAACCACGCCACGCTGGTGGTAGCCGGCGACACCACCATGGCGCAGCTGCAGCCCCTGCTCGAACGGCTCTTCGGGCACTGGCAGGCGGGCAGCGTGCCGGTGCGGCAGGTCGGCCCTGCCCGCGGCACGGCGGACAACGTGCTCCATATCCTCGACCGTCCGGGTGCCGACCAGTCGGTGATCTTCGTCGGCCAGCTCATGCCGCCGAAGGACAACCCGGACGAGTTCGCCATCCAGGCCATGAACAACATCCTCGGCGGCCAGTCCTCGGCGCGCATCAACATGAACCTGCGCGAGGACAAGCACTGGTCCTACGGTGCCTACAGCGTGCTGCGCGATGCACGGGGCCAGCGGCCGTTCTTCGCCTATGCGCCGGTGCAGACCGACAAGACCGCCGAAGCCCTGCGCGAGCTGCGCGGCGAGCTCCAGGCCATCGCCGGCAGCCGCCCGCCCACCGCCGCGGAACTCGATCGCGTGAAGAACACCGAGGTGCTGCAGCTGCCCGGCCGCTGGGAAACCGCCAGCGCGGTAGCCGGTGCGCTGGCGGAAAGCGTGCGCTTCGGCCTGCCGGATGACTACTGGCAGACCTATGCCGCCAAGGTCCGCGCGGTGAGCCTCGCCGACGTCGATCGCGCCGCGCGCGAATACCTGCGGCCGGACCGCGAGGTCTTCGTGGTGGTCGGCGACCGGGCGAAGATCGAGCCCGCGCTGTCGAAGCTCGGCTTCGCGCGCATCAGCGCCATCAACGCGGACGGGGACACGCCCTGAGCGAACGCCGGCCGTTCTTCTACGGCTGGTGGATCGCCGCCACCGCGCTGGCCATCTATTTCTTCAGCAACGGCCTCACGGTGATGGTGCCGCAGGGCCTGGCGCCGCGGCTGATGGAGTCCTTCGGCACCACCGCGGCCGGCATCAGCCGGAGCTCGCTGATCACCTTCACGGTGGCAGCCTGCCTGGCACCGTTCGCCGGCGGGCTGGTGGACCGCTTCGGGGTCCTGCGCGTGCTGCGCGCCGGCCTGCTGGTGCTGGCCCTCGCCGTCTCGGCCTACCCCTTCGCCCGCAGCCTCGGGCAGCTCTACGTCCTGCACGCCGCATTCGGCGCGGGGCTCGCCCTCTGCGGCCTGCTGGTGAACGTGGTGCTGCTGTCCCGCTGGTTCGTGGCCCGCCGCGGGCTGGTGGTGGGCGTGCTGACATCGGGCTCGAGCCTGGCGGGGGCAACCCTGCCCCTGGCCATCTCGCCGCTGGTCACGGATCCCGCGCTCGGCTGGCGCTGGGGCTATGGCATGCTGGCGGCGGCATTCCTGCTGCTGGCGTTGCTGCCCGGCTTGCTGGTGCTGCGGGAAAGCCCCGCCGCGGTGGGCCAGCACGCGGATGGCGCAGCCAGCGCGCCCGGCAGCGGGGCAAGGGCCACCGACGGCGTGGCGCTGCGCCGCGCGCTGCGCTCGCGCACCCTCTGGTGCCTCGCGCTCGGCTCCGCCTGCCTGTGGTTCTCGATCCAGGCCGTCATCAGCCAGGCCACCATCTTCCTCGAGCACGAGGCACGGTTCACGCCGGCAGCGGCGACCAGCCTGTTCTCGCTGATGTTCGCCATGAGCTTCGCCGGCAAGCTCCTCTACGGGGCGGTGAGCGACTGGTTCACCAAGCGGCGGATCATGCTGGCGGCAAGCCTGACGCTGCTGGCCGGCTGCCTGCTGCTGTTCGAGCCCGGCGGCGACGGCCCCGGCCTGGTGACCGATCCCGGCCGCCTGCGGCTGTTTGCCGTGGTGTTCGGCCTCGGCTTCGGTGGCAGCTTCACCATGATCCAGCTGACGGTGGTGGAGAGCTTCGGGCAGCGCGACCTCGGCAAGATCCTCGGCGTGGTGACCTTCATCGATGCCCTCGGCGGCGGCGCGGGCTCGGCCGTGGCGGGGCAGCTCGCCACCTCGACCGGGTCCTACCTGGCGCCGTTCGCCGTGGTCACACTGGTGGCGCTCATCGCCGTCGCCAACGTGCTGCTCATCCGTCCGGTGCGACCGGACTGACAGGCCCCGCGCGGCCACCGCCAGGCGACGGCGAACTTTTCCGCGCCGGCCGTGGTCAACGGAAATTCGCCCGGGAAATCCGCCCGGAGCCGGTGCATTCCGGCCGGCGCAACAATGCTTGATTGCCCCCCTGCCCCATGCACAATACCGGCGCGCCCCCGGGCGCTTGGCCACCGGGCACGCAAGCCAGCAGAGGATCCAGCATGATCAGAGCCGAGTCGCTGACCAGGCAGTACGGCCCGCTCACTGCCGTCGACAACATCAGCTTCACCGTGCAGCCTGGCGAGGTGCTTGGCTTCCTCGGCCCCAACGGGGCCGGCAAGACCACCACCATGCGCATGCTCGCCGGCTTCGTCGCGCCCACCAGCGGCAGGGCGGAGATCTGCGGCTTCTCCGTCGAGGACCAGCCGCTGGAGGCCAAGCGCCGCCTCGGCTACCTCCCCGAGGGCGCTCCCTCCTATGGCGAGATGACGCCGCGGCAGTTCCTCGGATTCATCGCCCGGGTGCGCGAACTCGAAGGCGAGCGGCGCAGGAGCCGTCTCGACGACGTCGTCGGCCGGCTGCACCTTGCCGGCGTCATGGACCAGCGCATCGAGACGCTCTCCAAGGGCTTCCGCCGGCGCGTCGGCCTGGCACAGGCCATCATCCACGATCCACCGGTACTGATCCTCGACGAACCCACCGACGGCCTGGACCCCAACCAGAAGCACGAGGTGCGCGAGCTGATCAACGCCATGGCGAAGGACAAGATCATCGTCATCTCCACCCACATCCTCGAGGAGGTCAACGCCGTCTGCACGCGGGCCATCATCATTGCCGCCGGCCGCATCGTCGCCGACGAGACCCCTGACGCCCTGGTCCGCCGCTCGCGCTACCACAATGCGGTGACGCTGCGGTTCGAGGCGGCGGGCGCGCTGAAGGCCGCCAGCGCCCGCCTGCGCGCCCTGCCGGACGTGGATCACATCGAGGCGGACGAGGCGGGCCGCAGCATCACCGCCTTCCCCAGGGGCGGCAGCATGATCATCACCGCGGTGGCCGACCTGGCCGGAGCCGAGGGCTGGCCGCTGGAGCAGCTGCACCTGGAGTCCGGCCGCCTGGATGAAGTCTTCCGCAGCATCACCGAGCAGGAGGCCGCCCGATGAATGGTGTCAGCAGCATCGCGTTGCGGGAACTGCGCGCCTATTTCGCCACGCCCCTGGCCTACGTGTTCATCGTCATCTTCCTGGCGCTGATGGGTGTCTTCACCTTCTACATCGGCGGCTTCTACGAGGCCGAGCAGGCCGATCTCAGCTCGTTCTTCAACTTCCATCCCTGGCTGTACCTGTTCCTGGTGCCAGCGATCTCGATGCGGCTGTGGGCCGAGGAACGCAAGAGCGGCAGCATCGAGCTGCTGATGACGCTGCCGGTCTCCA
Organism: Gammaproteobacteria bacterium; assembly: GCA_015709695.1. Classification (NCBI taxonomy): domain Bacteria; kingdom Pseudomonadati; phylum Pseudomonadota; class Gammaproteobacteria; species Gammaproteobacteria bacterium. The sequence continues at coordinate 2,291,366 of CP054183.1, forward strand.
CCGGGCAGGCGGTGGTCGGCAAGTTCCTGGCCGCCTGGGCCTTCACCGCCGTGGCGCTGGCGCTCACCTTCCCCATCTGGCTCACGGTCAACTACCTGGGTGACCCGGACAACGGCGTGATCCTCGCCGCCTACGTCGGCAGCCTGCTCATGGCCGGAGGCTTCCTCGCCATCGGCTCCTGCATCTCCGCGGCCAACCGCAACCAGGTGGTCGCTTTCATCGTCACCGTGGTCATCTGCTTCCTGTTCCTGCTGGCCGGCTTCCCGCTGGTGCTGGACTTCTTCGCCGGCTGGGCGCCACAGGCGCTGGTGGACACCATCGCCAGCCTGAGCTTCCGCACCCACTTCGAATCCATCAGCAAGGGCATCATCGACCTGCGCGACGTCGTCTACTTCGCCATGGTGATCGCTGCCTGGCTCTACGCCACGGTGGTGGTCATCGAGCTGAAGAAGGCCGACTAGGAGCATCCATGAGCAGCAAATCGCGTACCGCTTTCGGCCACCTGGGTCTGGTGGCCGTGGCCGTGATCTTCCTGGTGGCCGTGCCGCTCGCCAACGTCATCCTCCGCGGCGCCCGCGTCGACCTCACCGAGAACCAGCTCTACACGCTCTCGCCCGGCACCATCCACATCCTCGGCAACATCCCCGAGCCCATCCACCTGTACTTCTTCTTCTCCGGCACCGCCACCGGCAAGACGCCGTTCTTCCGCACCTATGCGGGGCGCGTCCGCGACATGCTGCAGGACTTCGCCCAGCGGTCGAACGGCAGGATCACCGTCACCGAGGTGGACCCGGTGCCGTTCTCGGACGAGGAAGACCGTGCCACGCAGTTCGGCCTCCAGGGCATCCGCCTGGACAACAGCGCGGACCCGATCTTCATGGGCATCGCCGGCACCAACAGCGTCGGCGATGACCAGGTCATCCCCTTCGTCGACCCGCGCAAGGAGGCATTCCTCGAGTACGACCTCGCCAAGCTGGTGTACTCGCTCGCCAACCCGAAGCACCCGGTGGTGGGCCTGCTGAGCAGCCTGCCGATCAGCGCGGGTTTCGACCCGATGACGCAGCAGATCCGCCAGCCCTGGGCCGTCGTCAACCAGCTGCGCCAGGTGTTCGACATCCGCCAGCTGGAGCCCGGGCTGACGAAGATCGCCGACGACGTGCAGGTGGTCATGCTGGTGCACCCGAAGAACCTCGGCGACCAGGCCCTCTACGCGCTCGACCAGTTCGTGCTGCGCGGCGGGCGCCTCATGGTGTTCGTCGATCCCTGGGCCGAGGCCGATCCGGGCGCGCCCGATCCAGCCGACCCGACCGGGGCCGCGGGACAGCGCAGCTCCAACCTCGAGCGGCTGTTCAACGCCTGGGGCATCAGCGTCGCCAGCGACAGCTTCGTCGGTGACAACCGCTTTGCCCTGCAGGTCATGGGGCCCGACGGCCGCCCGGTGCGCGACATCGGCCTGCTGGGCATCGGCCAGGACGGCCTCGACCAGGATGACGTCGTCACCTCAGGGCTGAGCCTGGTCAACATGGGCTTCGCCGGGGCCATCAGCATCCGCGACAAGGCGCCGGTGACGGTCACGCCGCTGGTGCGCTCGAGCGACCTCGCGGCACCGCTGGGCACCGCGGCGCTGGCCTTCATGCAGGACCCGACGGTGCTGCTCGAGAACTTCAAGCCCACCGGCCAGCGCTACACGCTGGCCGCGAGGCTGTCCGGCAAGGTGCCGACCGCCTTCCCCGACGGGCCGCCACCCGGGATGCCGGCCGGTGGCCCGGCGCAGATCAGGGAGTCCGCCGAACCCGTCAACATCGTGGTGGTTGCCGACACCGACCTGCTCACGGACCGTCTCTGGGTGCAGACGCAGAATTTCTTCGGCCAGCGCGTCGCCAATGCCTTCGCCAACAACGGCGATTTCGTCGTCAACGCCCTGGACAACCTGCTCGGCAGCAATGACCTCATCGGCATCCGCGCCCGCGCCACCTTCAGCCGGCCCTTCACCCGCGTGCGCGACCTGCGCCGGGATGCCGAGGTCCGCTTCCGCGACAGCGAGGAACGACTGCAGCAGGAGCTGCGCGATACCGAGCAGAAGCTCGCCGGGATCCAGGCCGGGCGCAAGGACGGCAATACCCTGATCATGACGCCCGAGCAGCAGCAGGAGATCGAGCGCTTCCGCAACCAGCGCGCCGACATCCGCAAGGAGCTGCGCCAGGTGCAGCGCAACCTCGACCAGGATATCGAGCGGCTGGGAACCATCCTCAAGGTCATCAACATCGGCCTGGTGCCGCTGCTCATTTCCATCGCCAGCATCATCGTCGTGCTGGTGCGCCGGCATCGCCGCAGCGGAGGCCACCCGTCATGAAAAGCCGCACGCTCGTCATCCTGCTGGCCGCGCTGGCAGTGCTGGTGGCGCTGGCCATCGCCGTGTCGGTATCGCAGCGCCCGGGCAGCACCGCTGGCGCCCTGCTGTACCCGGGGCTCAGGGACCAGCTGGACGAGGTGGACAGCGTGGTGGTCCGCAGCGGCGGCAACAAGGTCGTCGCCACGCTGGAGCGGGGCAAGGCCGGCTGGACCGTCAGGGAACGCGACGGTTACCCGGCGGACCTCGGCCGGCTGCGCAAGAACCTGGTGTCGCTGGCCGAGGCCACCATCACCGAGGAGAAGACCTCGAACCCCGCGTTCTACGAACGCCTGCGCGTGGACGATATCGACAAGGACAGCGCCGCCGGCCTGCGCCTGGATATCGGCATTGGCGGCAAGACGGTCGCCAGCGTCATCGTCGGCAGCACCGCGGTGGCCGGCAGCGACAGCGCCTACGTGCGCCGTGCCGGCGAGGCGCAGAGCTGGCTGGTCCGGGGCGCATTCGACCTGCCGCGCGAGACCAGCGGCTGGCTCGACAAGGCCATCACCAGCATCCCCGCCAGCCGCATCGCCGCGGTGAGCATCACCCAGCCCGACGGCGCCACGCTGAAGATCGACAAGGCCCGTGCCGGCGAAGCCGACTTCCAGGTCTCGGGCATCCCGGCCGGCCGGGAACTCTCCTTCCCCGGCGCCGGCAACAACATCGGCGCCGCGCTCGCCGACCTCAGCCTCGACGCGGTCGAGCCGGCAGCGGGCTTCGCGCCGGGGAATGTGCGACCCACGGTGGCGCGTTTCGAGACCTTCGACGGCCTCGTGGTCGAGGTCAGCACCTGGAAGCTGCCGGCCGGCGCGCGGCTGCGCCTCGCGGCGCATGCCGATGCGGCACTGGCGGCGCGCCACGCGCCCCCGCCCGGCACCACACCGGAGTCCGGGCCGGCTGCCGATGCCATCGCCAGCTCCACCCGCAAGGACCTCGCCGGCGTGCAGGCCGAGGCCGAGCAGCTCGATGCCCGGGCCGGCGCCTGGGTCTACACCGTGCCGGCGTACAAGGTGGACCAGCTCACCCACCGGCTCGACGACCTGCTGGCACCGAAGAAGGCCGCGGCGCCCGCGGCTGGCACCGGCCGACCGGCTGCTGGCGGCGCCGGGTCCGGCTGATGCCGGCACTTATGTGAATACCCGCCTTCCCGGGCACGCACTGCGTCTAGACTGCGAGCCGCTGACAAGGGCAAACCCGGCGAAAGCCGGGGACGCAAAGCCACCGGTCTAAGGGAGTCCGACTCCACGACAGCGGGGCCGCCGGCGGGGCAGGCAACTGTCCATCACCACGATCGTCCCTCCCCCGGGGCGATCCCGGCGGTCCGCTGCGCGGAACGCTTCTCCCCCTTCGGTGCGACGAGTCAGCCGCCGGCATGGCACGCCGGCGCCGATACGCCGTTGTTGCCCAGGGAGGGGTGATCGATGAGCAGGCGAATGACGATCGCGATGATGCTGTTGTCCATCTGCATCTGTGCGCTGCCGCGGGTGCAGGCACAGGCAACGAACTGGCTGCTGGAAGCGGTGATGGTGGGCGTTCCCCAGACACAGATCGTGCGTGACCCGAAGAACCGCTCCCGCTACTACCTGTGCTGGTCGGATGGCAGCCAGCGCTATGGGCTGAAGTTCTCCAGGACCAGCTTCAATTCCGCGCTGACCGGCCTGCAGCCAGGCCAGCGCGCCAGCCTGGGCAATGTGCTGAAGCTGGATCCCGGCGGCTGGACGGCTTACGACGAGCGCCTGTGCTGGGGCAATTGACGCGGCAGGCGGCGCAGCCTGCCTAGGCGGCAGGCCCGGTCGCCTGCGCGGGCGCGGCCGCGGCCGCTTCCGGCCGCGCCGGGTACAGCGGCACCGCGTCGAGGATCCAGCCCTTGTGCTCGCGGCGCGCCGGGCTGGGGATGGCGTAGGCGACCTTGCGGGCGTTGCGGTTCACCTCGTCCATGTCGATGCGCCAGCCGCGGGCTTCCCAGCGCTTGAGCTTGTCGCGGTACTTGCCGATGGCGGCATCGGAGGGTGTGAAGAACTCCTTCGCGCGGCTTTCCGGCGTCAGCACGGGCCGCACCTCGTAGAGCACGTCGCGGTCCTGCCCGGCGACCACGGCGTTGCGCGTCTTCATGCGCTCGTCCTCGGACGGGTCGATGAGGAAGTTGCGCAGGTTGACCAGGTAGAGGCTGGTCTTGCCCTCGTCCACCGGCGCCTCGAACAGGTACTGGTGGATGCTCATCTGCGGCGTCGGATGGATCAGCGTCCACAGCGACGACACGCCATGGTGCCCGGTGCCGCCGCTGATCACGGCATCGGTGCTGCGGCCCGAGGCCTCGCGCATCTTCGCGTCGGCCAGCGGTGGCGCGCGCCGGCTGCTGAAGAAGCCGGTCACCCACTCGGTGTCGAGCCAGCGGTAGTCCTCGGTGGCGATGCGGATATCCTCGCGGTCGCCGGAGAAGCCGTGGGTCGGGTGCACGTACTCGTTGTGGGCCCCGTCGATGCCGTTCTCGATCGAGCGCTGGAAGTTGAAGTCCCACTCGAAGTGCTGGATCGTCGCCGCCCAGCCTGGCGCGATCACGTTGCCGGGGTATTCGGGGATGTCCATGATCGGGCAGCGCTCCGCCTCGGGCAGGTCGCCGAGGAAGGCGAACACCAGGCCATAGCGCTCCTCGACGGGATAGGCATCGACGCGCACCCGCGCCGGCACCCGCGCCTCCCTGCCGAGCGACGGGATCCGCGTGCAGCGGCCATCGCCGGCGAAGCGCCAGCCGTGGTACGGGCACTGCACCTCGTCCTCGACGATCTTGCCGCCCGCCAGGGCGCCGCCGCGATGGCAGCAGGTGTTGGCGAGGCAGTGCACCTGGCCGGCGGAATCCCGCCAGAGCACGAAGTCCTGGCCGAGCATGCGGCGGCGGACCGGCGTGGAGCCGATGTCGGCGCTCAGGCCGGCCGGATACCAGAAATTGATGTACATGGCGTCCCGTCCTCGATTGCCAGGCGGCTGCGACAACCGCGGCCGCCTGCTGTGCCTGCCCCCGAGTATAGGCCGGTACGCTACCATTCGCCCATGGCCGCCACCCACGACTATCTCCGGGAAATCCTCCGTGCCCGGGTCTATGACATCGCGGTGGAGACCCCGCTGGATGCTGCGCCGCGCCTCTCGGCGCGGCTCGGACAGCGCGTGCTGCTCAAGCGCGAGGACCTCCAGCCGGTGTTCTCCTTCAAGCTGCGCGGCGCCCACAACAAGCTGGCCGGGCTGCCGGCCGCCGAGCGGGCGCGGGGCGTCATCTGCAGCTCGGCCGGCAACCACGCCCAGGGCCTGGCGATGTCGGCAAGGCACTTCGGCGTGCGCGCCGTGGTGGTGATGCCGGCGCTCACGGCGGAAATCAAGATCGAGGCGGTACGCGCGCTCGGCGCCGAGGTCATCCTGCACGGCAATGCCTACGACGACGCCTACGAGCATGCCCGTGCGCTGGCGGACCACGAGGGCCTGAGCTTCGTGCACCCCTTCGACGATCCCGCGGTGATCGCCGGGCAGGGAACCGTCGCCGTGGAGATGCTGCGCCAGTGCCGCGAGCCCATCGATACGGTGTTCGTCCCGGTGGGCGGTGGCGGCCTGGCGAGCGGCGTCGCCCTCTATATCAAGGCGCTGTACCCGCAGGTGCAGGTCATCGGCGTCGAGGCGGCGGAATCGCCGAGCATGCAGCAGGCATTCGCCGCCGGCCGGCCGGTGACGCTCGGGCATGTCGGCATCTTCGCCGACGGCGTCGCGGTACGCCGTGTCGGCGATGAGACCTACCGCATCTGCCGCGAGCTGCTCGACGACCTGGTGCTGGTCAGCACCGACGAGATCTGCGCCGCCATCCAGGACATCTTCGAGGACACCCGCAGCATCATGGAGCCGGCCGGCGCCCTGGCCGTGGCGGGCCTCAAGCGCCACGTCGCCGCCGGCGGTCCCGCCAACCGCGTGCTGGTGGCGATCAACAGCGGCGCCAACCTGAACTTCGACCGCCTGCACCACATCGCGGAGCGCGCCGCCGTCGGCGAGGAACGCGAGGCGCTGTTCGCGGTGGAAATCCCGGAGACGCCCGGCAGCTTCCTGGCGTTCTGCCAGGCCATCGGCAGCCGCAGCGTCACCGAGTTCAACTACCGCTATGGCGACAACCGCCGGGCACGCATCTTCGTCGGCCTGGCATTGCGCGGCGGGGCGGCCGAGCGCCAGCAGATCGCGGGACGGCTCGAGGCGGCTGGCTACGGCGTGCTCGACATGAGCGACGACGAAATGGCGGCGCTCCATGTGCGCCACATGGTGGGTGGCCTGGCCGCGATCGCCGACGAGCGCCTGTGCCGCTTCGAATTCCCGGAGCGGCCGGGTGCCCTGCTGGATTTCCTCCGCGCCATCGGCACGCGCTGGAACATCAGCCTGTTCCACTATCGCAACCACGGCTCGGATTTCGGCCGGGTGCTGGCGGGCGTGCAGGTGCCCGAGGCGGAGCTCGGCGAGTTCCAACGCCACCTCGCGGACCTCGGCTACCCCTGGTGGGATGAGTCGGCGAATCCGGCCTACCGGATGTTCCTGGCCGACGCGGCCCGCTGAGGCCCCGCGGGACTCAGCCCTCGCGCGTCTCCGTCCTGGCGGCTGGAGCGGCCTTCACCGCCGGGCGCAGCGAGAGCCCCAGCGCCGCCAGCGCCAGGCCCAGCACCGAGAGCACCACGAACGCCTTCTGGTAGCCAGGGCCGCCGCCGCCGAAAGAGGCGGCGATGGCGCCCACGGCCGCGGCGCCCATGAGGCGGCCGACCGAGGTGAAATTGCTGAGCAGGCCCTGCGCGGAGCCGCGCTCCCTGCTCTCGCAGTGGTCCAGCACGATGATGCGAAGCGGTGCGCCCATGACGCTGGCCATGCCGGCGCTGCCGATCATGCCGGCGACAATGAACACCGGGATGCTCATGGGCGCCAGGCCGTAGATCAGCAGGCTCACCACCACCAGCACCATGCCGGCCAGGATGAGGCTGCGCGCGCCGAACACGTTGACCAGCCGTCCGGCCACCGGCGCGGCGATCGTCGCCAGCACCACCCCGGGAAGCAGCATCCAGGCGGCGGTGCTCGCCGACACCCCGATGGCCGACACCGCGAGCGCCGGATAGAAGCCGGCGCCCGACTGGATGGCGCCCGCGCCCGCGCTGATCGTGGCGGCGATCGCCACCGGTCGCGAGGCCACGAGGCCCGGCCGGACGATGGGATCCACGGCGCGCTTCTCCAGCACCCAGAACACCGGTACCAGCACGATCACCAGCAGCAGCGAGATCGCGGTGGGCCACTCGGCCAGGCTGCTGCCGAGGGCCTGGACGTCGAGGACACTCAGGCCGTACACCAGCGCCACCAGCAGTACCGACAGCGTGACGATGCCGGCGACGTCGAGCGGATGGCGCTGCGGATGGCCCTCCGAAGGCAGCAGCCGCACGGCACCGAAGCCCAGCACGGCGCTGATCGGCAGGTTGATCAGGAACAACCAGTGCCAGCCGTAGGGCAGCAGCAGGCCGCCCAGCACCGGGCCGAGCAGGAACGCCAGGCCGAATACCGCGCCGAGGGTGCCGAGTGCCGGACCACGCCTCTCGGGAGCCACGGTGCTGGCGATGACCGCGGCGGCAACCGGCAGGATGCCGCCACCCCCGAAGCCCTGCAGCGCCCGGCCGACGTACAGGGTGAGGGGATCGTAGGCCACCACCACCACGAGCGAGCCGAGCGCGAAGAAGCCGATGGCGACCAGGTAGGCCAGCCGCGCCCCGGAGCGGTCGGAGAGTTTCGCCAGCAGCGGCGTGCCGATCATCTGCAGCAGCACGTAGGCGTTGAACAGCACCGAGGCCTGGCGGTCGTCCATCGCCAGGTCCGCCTTGATCACCGGCAGTGCCGGGCCGACGATGGCCAGGTCGAGGGCGCCCATCAGCACGCCGACGAACAGCAGGGGAAGCAGGGCTCTGGACTGGCTGGGACTCAAGGCAGGGTATCCGGTAGGGAGCGGCGGCGGATCCGCCCGGCCCGCGTGACGCGAGCAGGCCCGCCCCCGCCGCAGCGGCAGGGAACGGGTGGGCCGGCGGGTGCCGCTATGGGCCCGGTGCGGACGGCTCCTCGTCGCTCACCGGTGCGGCGCCCTCGCCGACACCGGCCACCGAGCCCGGCTTGCGAAAGCGCAGCGTGAAACGGTCGCTCTCGCCGATGGCGAGATACTTCTCCCGGTCCTTGTCACCGTCGCGCAAGGTCGGCGGCAGGGTCCAGACCCCGCCCGGGTAATCCCTGGTGTCCCTGGCATTGGCGTTGACCTCGGAGGCGGCCTCGAAGACGAAACCGGCCTGCTCCGCCAGGGCGATGGCGAAATCCTGGCGCACATAGCCGGACTTCGCCTGCGGATCCTGCGGCAGATCCGTGCCGGCGCGGTGCTCCACCACGCCGAGCACGCCGCCCGGCTTCAGCACACGGTACATGGCCGCGAACATCGCCGGCGCCTGGCCGCTCATCATCGCGTTGTGGATGTTGCGGAAGGTGAGGACCATGTCCACCGATTCCGGCGCCACCATCGCGGCCTTGTCCGGCAGGGCCAGCACCACGACCTCGGTCTTGCCGTAGAGATCCGCGCGTGCCGCCAGCTTGTCCCTGAACGCCTGCACGCCCTTGCGGTAGAACTCCTGCTTCGCCTCGGGATCCCAGTGGGCGGCGATGTAGCGGCCGTCATCACGCAGGTAGGGGGCGAGGATCTCGCTGTACCAGCCCGCACCCGGCCAGATCTCCACTACTGCCATGTCCGGGCGGATGCCGAAGAACTCCAGCGTTTCGCGCGGATGGCGATAGGTGTCGCGAGCGCGGTTCTCGGGGCTGCGCCAATCGCCGGCGATGGCGGCCTGCAGGGCCGCGTCTGCCTGCGGCGCGACGCTGGCTGCAGCCGGCGCGGCGGGCGCGGCCGCCGGTGGCGGGGTGGTGGCGGTGGGCGATTCGCCACCGCTGCAGGCCGCGGCCAATCCGGCCAGGGCGGAAACGATCAGCAGTCTGGCCTGGCGACTTGCCATGGTGGCCCTCCCCGGGTATCGGGCACCCGGGTCACCGGACCCGGGCCCTGCCCGGCCGCCACTCTAGCAAATCGCAACCGGCCCCGCGTCCCTCAGGAAGCCAGCACCACTGTATGGATGTGGCTGACCTTCGCCGGCCGCGGCGCGCGGAAGAATTGCCGGAGTTCCCGCAACATCGCCCCGGCGGGAACCCCTGCCGGGTAACGCGCATCCAGGCTGAGGCAGTAGCGGGCGGCCAGGCCCCAGGCATCCTCGTAGCGGCGCAGAGCCGCGGGAGCCAGTGCCGGATCGAATGCCGCGTCGGCGAACAACCGTGGCAGCAGCTTCCGGGCCGACGTGTCGCCGGCAAGCTGTGCCAGCAGCAGGCGGGCGCTCGCGTACTTGTCGACCTCGGCCTGCATTTCCAGTTCGAGCAGGGTCACCTGGCATTCCCTGGCCGCGTTCCAGGCGACGTAGTTGAAGTGACTGACGCCCTCGATCGCCGTGCAGTAGTCGGCGAAGTTCCGGCCACTGAGCAGCTCGCGCGGATCCATGCAGGCCAGGCGCCGCACCAGGGCCGCATCCAGGTACAGGGCGACGCCCAGCTCGCTGCCGCCCTCCTCGATCAGCAGTTCCTCCCGCGTATCGCCGCGGGAATCATCCGCCTGCCAGGGCGAGAGCGCGCGGCGGTCGGTGACGAGGAAGTCGCGGACATCCACCTGCAGGTCGATGCCGTAGAGCGCGCCGAGCAGGCATTGCAGGTCGCGCGGTTCCACGGCCGGATCAGTGGGCCCAGGGCGTGCGCGCCTGCTGGCTGGGCTCGACGCCGACCTGCCGCAGCAGCCGTCCCGCCCGCGGGCTGCCGGTGCGCAGCCAGGTCTCGTACAGGCGCAGGATGTCGTGGTCGGTGGCGCCACGCGCCGAATCGCGCACCTCGTGGAGCACATCCACCATGGCGAGGAACTTGGCGGCCAGCTCGGCAAAGATCGCCGCCAGCGCCTCCAGGCGCGGGCTGACCCGTCCGCTGCAGGCGAGCGTCCTGTAGGCGCCGCCACCCATGCTGATGTAGTAGTCCAGGCCGACGCTGCGCTCGCGCAGGGTCTCGGCGAAGAAGCCGGCGGTGAACAGCGAGACGTCGCCGAGCCTTTGCAGCGCCACGGCGCGCTCCTCGCTGCCCGGCGCATCGAGCGCATCGGCGAGCATCAGTGCCAGCGGGCGGTGCCCCGCGCCCTCGCCGGCGTCGTAGCAGGCGTCGGCGCGCGCGAACAGCGTCAGCAGCCGCACCACGTAGTGCGATGTGCCGTGGTCGACGACGACATGGTTGGCAGCGAGGGCTGCATCGACGGAGTCGCGGAAGAACTCCTCGAGGCTGGCCACCGGCACGAGGGGCATGCCACCGGATGCTGGGCGCTGGTTCACATCGGCCTCCCGCTTCCGAATCTATGACGCCCGCGGCCGGCCTGGCCGTGAAGGGCGTCACGCGGTCGCAACTGGCAGCCAGCGGACGCGGCTGCCAGCAACGGCCATCCGGCTCAGCTGGCCAGTGCCAGTCCGGGCTGCCAGCCGAGCTCCGCCACCCGGCAGCCGTCGGCGTCGTGGGCAATCTCGAAGGCCACGAACTCGCCGGGCCGCGCGAGCGCCAGGCCCAGCACGAGCACCAGTCGCGGACCTCCGCTGCGCGCGCCGCCGTGGGTGTCCACGTCGCACTTGACGTAGAAGGCCTCGCCGCCGGCTTCCGCGGCGAGCAGGCCGCGTGCCTGCAGGGCGCCGAGGAACGTGGCGGCCTGGTCGCGCACCTCCTGCCAGAGGGCGGGAGACGGCGACTCGTAGGCGGCCCAGCGCGTATGGCGCCCGACGCTGTCCAGCACGAACAGCGCAATCCGCCGGCGCCGCAGGCTGTTCCAGGACGTGGCCACGCCACCTCCGCGGGCCATGGTGACCAGGCCCGCGAGTTCGATGGCCGCAGCGGGCCCGGCACGCAGCAGCGCGTTCACGCCCAGATGCGCGAGGCCGCGCACCTCGTCGGCTTCGAGTTCCAGGCAGGGCCGCGTCCGGCCCAGCGACAGCATCGGTGGGTCGCGCAGCTCCAGGCCCGCCGCGCAGAGCCGGCCGGCGATGGCGCCGGCCGCGCTGAGGATGCCCGCCGGCGCGGCATGGGGTGGACTCTCCAGCCCCGGGAAGTAAGTGAGGGCGTTGGCGCTGGCAAAGCCGCGCTCGCGCTGGGCGCGCACCACGTCGCGCATCCCGCCCCAGGAGGGCGGCGGATCGAGCAGCAGCAGCGCGTGCCGCTCGCGGCAGTAACGATCGGCGGCGAACAGCGCCACCGGCCCCAGGGCTGCGCCGGAGACGCCGGGCACCAGGCAGACGAAGTCGACCCAGGGCACCTGCTCCAGGGCGAACAGCCCGGTGCAGTCCTCGCGGGAACCGATGAGGTCGTAGTCGGTCGGCGTGTTGTCGCCCTGCCAGGTGGCGCGGCTGTACACGTAGCGCACGCCCGGCCAGCCCTCCTGCGTCGGCGCGGGGCGCGCGGCCGGCGCAGCCGCGGCCAGCCGCACCAGCGACGAGCCGGCGAGCACATCGCCCACGTACTCCGGCGCCTGCGGATCGACCGAGAGCCCGGCAAAGCTCTCCTGCTCCTCCACCAGCGGCTGCGACGGCGCGCGGCAGCGATGGATCACGAGGTTGAAGCGCTGGGGCTCGTCGGCGCCGATATCCTGGTAGTCGACGGCGGCGCGCAGGTACTCCAGCGGCCCCGGATTCAGCGCGTCAAGCAGCAGGCTGCCCTCCGGGCCGGGCAGCGTGATGCGGTTGCGGTGGCCCGAACGGCACACTCGCACGACGATGGCGAGCGTGCCGCCGTTCTCGAAGTACTGGTAGAGCAGGAACTCCATGCGGCTGAGGTAGCCGGGCACGCCGAAACGCGCGAGGAATTCCTCCAGGCTGCGGATGGCGACGGGAATGTTGACCGGACCGCGGGGAGCGGGCCCGATGAAGGCGGTGACGCTTTCGCGCGAGGCCGGGATGGCCTGGCCGCGGGCTGGAATCTCGATCACCGAGATGCCGTCAGTGCGTGGATCCAATCCTCGTCGCCCCTGCCGGCAGCCGGCATCACCGGCGACCAGCGCTGTTCATCACCACGCCGTCATCTTAGCAGCGTCGATGCAGCGACGGACAGGCGTGGCTGCGAGTGGCGCGCGATGAAACCGAACACCGGCGCCATGGCCATGCCGGCGACGAAGCCGCCGATATGTGCCCGCAGCGCGACGTTGCCGGCGAGGCCGGGCGCGAGGAATTCGTAGGCGAGCTGCACGGCGAACCAGAACAGCAGCACCACGAATGCCGGCAGGCTCACCAGGTCGATGACGACGAACACCGGCACCAGCACGTTGATGCGCGCCCGCGGGTGGAGCACGAGGTAGGCGCCGAGCACGCCGGATACGGCACCGCTGGCGCCGACGATCGCTCCGGCCGACCCGGGTCCGGGCAGCGCCTGCGCCAGCGCGGCGGCCATGCCGGCCAGCAGGTAGAAGACGATGAAGCCCGGCTGGCCGAAGGCGTCCTCGACGTCGTCGCCGAAGATCCAGAGGAACAGCATGTTGCCACCGAGGTGCAGCCAGCCGCCGTGCAGGAAGGCGTAGGTGATGATGGTGGCGGCGAACGGCGTCCAGGCGCGCAGCGGATCCTGCGTGCCGCCGGCGAAGAAATCCGCCGGCGAGAAGCCGAGGGCCTGGGTGGCCAGCACACCCCAGGGGCCGGCGAGCACCTGCCAGAGGTAGACCAGGCAGCAGACCAGGATGATGGTGCGGCTGGCCACCGGCGCGTGGCGCAGCATGCGGTCATCGGCGACAGGCAGCACGGCGCGCCCTCAGCCGGGCCAGGACGCCATGTTCAGCGCGCCCGGGCGGGTGCCGCGCCGCCGGCAGCCGGCGCCGCCGCCTCGCGGGTGGCCTCGCCCTCTTCGAACCAGTCGTAGCTGACGATATTGCTGACCCGCGGTGCCGCCGCCACCGCTGCCGCCAGGTCCGGGGCCCCCGCCATGATGGACACCGGCATGCCGCGCTGCTCGCTGCCCGCGCGGGCAACCCGCTCGTAATCGACCCTGGCGCCCTTCGCCGCGGACTTCGCCAGCTTCTTCTCGATATCGCGCAACAGCGCCGCATTGCGCCGCGTCTTGTCTTCCTCGAGCGCGGGATGCGCCTCGAGGAACAGCTCGCCGCCCGCCACGCCCACCAGCAGCGGCTGGTTGACGATGCGCACCGGCAGGCCCACCGGCACCTGCTGGAACAGCCACTCGATGTCGGCCGGATTCATGCGGATGCAGCCGTGGCTGATGCGCATGCCCACCCCGGCCGGCTTGTTGGTGCCATGGATGAGGTAGTCACCCGGGATCGCCAGGCGCATGGCATAGGCGCCCAGCGGATTGTCCGGGCCGGGCGGCACCACCGGCGGCAACGGGTCGCCGTTCTCCGCATGCTCCCTGCGGATGGAGGCCGGCACCCGCCAGACCGGGTCCTTCTTCTTCGAGACGATGCGCGTGAGGCCCAGCGGCGTGGCCCAGCCCTCGCGCCCGATGCTGATCGGAAAGGTGTAGACGACCGCCGCTTCGCCCTTCTGCGGCTTCGGGAAGTAGAACAGCCGCTTCGTCGGCACGTTGAGCACGATGCCCTGGCGCGGCACGTCGGGCAGCACGAAGCGGCTCGGCAGCACGATTTCCCGGCCCTCGCCGGGCAGCCAGGGATCGATGCCCGGGTTGGCCTCCACCAGCTCGTCGAAGCCGAGGTGATAGGCCTGGGCCACGTCGATGAAGGTGTCCTTCCCGCGCAGGCGCACCACCTGCAATTCGCCGACCACGCTGGTCGCGGCATCGGGCAGCACGAAGCGCGTGGTCTCCAGCGGCTCCTGCAACGGCGGCGGAGCCGGCGGCGGCGCGGGCGGCTCCGGTGCCTGCAGCAGCGCGCAACCCGGCAGCAGCAGGGCCGGCAGCAGCGCCGCCAGCGCGCGACCTGCCAGGGCGGGTCGCTTCAGCGCTGGCATTGCGGATTCCTGCCGGCTGCCCGGGCGGTGTTGTAGAGCGCCAGCGCCTCGGGGAACTGCGCCACGAGGTCGTCGATGCGGTGCTCCGAGGACGGGTGCGTGGACAGCATCTCCGGCGGCCCGAGCTTGTCCTTCTTCTGCATGTTCTTCCACAGCGCCACGCTCTGGCGCGGGTCGAAGCCGGCGGCGGCCATGTAGCGCAGGCCGACGGTATCGGCCTCGCTCTCCTCGCCGCGGCTGAAGGGCAGCGACATGCCGAGGCTGGTGGCCATGCCGAGCAGGTCCGCCCCCGCCTGGCCGGTGCCGGTGGCGATCGCGACGCCGACGACGCCGATCTGCGTCGTGGCCTCGCGGTTGTAGCGCTTCAGGGCATGTTCCTGGGTGACATGCGCCACCTCGTGGCCGATCACGGTGGCGAGCTCGTCCTGGTTCTCGGCCACCTTGAAGATGCCGTTGAACACGCCGATGTGCCCGCCCGGCAGCGCGAAAGCGTTGATCTGCTCGCTGTCGAACACCTCGATCTCCCAGTCCTTGTCGACGAACGGTGGCGGCAGCTGGGCGATGATCGCCCTGGCCACGCAGTCGACGTAGGCGCGCTCGCCGGCATCCGCGCTCACCGGTGTCTTCGCGCGGATCTTCTGGAATTCGGCATCGCCCTGGCTATCGATCTCGCTGCTGCTGGCGAGCGGCAGCGAACAGCCCGCGAGGCCCGACAGCGACGTCAGCAGCGTCGCCACGGCCATCAGGCGCCTGGATGCGGACAACATGCGATAACCCACGGGCCGGATTATAGCGGCCTGGTCAGGGAAGCGAGCGCTCCTGCCGGCGCTGGCCGATCCAGAGATCGACCTGCTCGGCGGTCGCCCGCACCGCGGCCATGATCTTCTCCGGCAGGCTGTGCCGGGCACGGTAGCTGACGCGGAAGACGTCGGCGCGCGCGGCCGCAGCGAGCAGGTAGTCGTCGCTGGCGCCGAGGGCATCCACCAGCCCGAGTTCCAGCGCCCGCGTGCCGTACCAGTGCTCGCCGGTGGAGACCGCCTCGATGTCGAGCGCCGGGCGGTTCTGCGCCACCATGCCCTTGAACAGCGCGTGCACCTCCTCGAGCTCCTCCCTGAGCTTGGCGCGGTCCTCCTCGGTGGTGCGGCCGAACATGGTCACCGTGCGCTTGTAGCGCCCGGCGGTGACCTGCTCGAAATCCACGCCGCGATCGGCAAGCGCACGGTTGAAGTTCGGGATCTGCGCCACCACGCCGATCGAGCCCACCACGGCGAAGGGCGCGGCGATGATGCGGTTCGCCACGCAGGCCATCATGTAGCCGCCGCTGGCGGCGCCCTTGTCGACGATGGCGGTCAGCGGGATGCCCCGGCTGCGCAGCCGCGCCAGCTGCGAGGCCGCCAGCCCGTGCTCGTGGACGGCGCCGCCGAAGTTCTCCAGCCGCAGCACCACCTCGTCGCTGGCCGTGGCCACCGCCAGCACGGCGCTCACTTCCTCGCGCAGCGAGGCCACCGCGGTGGCGCGGATGTCCCCCTTGAAGTCCAGCACGAAGACGCGCTGCCGCTGCTCGGCGCCGCTGGCCACCGCCTTGTCGCGGGCCTTGCGCTCCTTCGCCTCCTGCTTCGCGATCTTCTTCCACCCGGCCTTGCCGAGCACGGCGCGGCGCAGTTCGCTGGCCGTCTCGCGGAAGCGGTCATTGAGCTTCTCCACGCTGAGGCCACCGGGCGCCGCGCCCTTGCGCGACAGGCCGACGACCACCGCCGTGGCGACACCCGCCGCGATCACGAAGGTGACGGCCTTGGCGAGGAACAGCCCGTACTGGAAGAAAAACTCGGCCATGGCCCGTGCTGGCGCTCCTACAGCCCGACGTTGTTGCGCTCGAGGGCGCGTTCGGCTCGATAGCTCGAGCGCACCAGCGGGCCGGCCACCACCTCGGTGAAGCCCAGCGCGAGGCCCTGGTCGCGCAGCGCGCTGAACTCCTCTGGCGGTACGTAGCGGTGCACCGGCAGGTGGTTCGCCGTGGGGCGCAGGTACTGGCCGAGCGTGAGGATGTCGACGCCGGCGGCGCGCAGGTCGCGCATGGCCTGGACGATCTCCGCCGGTTCCTCGCCGAGACCGAGCATCAGGCTGCTCTTGGTCAGCAGGTCCGGGCGCGCGGCACGGGCGATGCGCAGCACTTCCAGCGACTGGTCGTAGCCGGCGCGCGGGTCGCGCACGCCCGGGGTCAGCCGGCGGACGGTCTCGAGGTTGTGGGCGAACACCGCGAGGTCGGCTGCCACCACCGTGCGCACCGCCGCGGCGTCGCCGCGGAAGTCCGGGGTGAGGGCCTCCACCGCCGTGCCGGAATTGCGCTCGCGGATGGCGGCGATGCAGGCGGCGTAGTGGGCGGCGCCGCCGTCGTCGAGGTCATCGCGATCGACCGAGGTCAGCACCACGTAGCGCAAGCGCATCAGCTCGACGGTGCGCGCGGCATTGCCGGGTTCCGCGGGATCGAGCCAGCCGCGCGGGTTGCCGGTATCCACCGCGCAGAAGCGGCAGGCACGGGTGCAGACGGCGCCCATGAGCATGAGCGTGGCGGTGCCGCTGCCCCAGCACTCGCCGATGTTGGGGCACAGGGATTCCTCGCACACCGTGGCCAGCCGGTGCTCGCGCACGGTGGCGCGCAGCTCGCCGTAGCGGCCGCCGCCCGGCACACGCGCGCGCAGCCACGGTGGCTTGGGCCCGGCGGACAGGTCGATGCCGGCCTGGCCCTCACGCCCGGCCTGCGCCTTGATGCCGTTCCGGATGGCCGTGAAGCCGGCTGCGGTGCGGTATTTCTCGCCGCTCTTCGGGCTGGGATCGCTGGCGGCGCTGCGGCGGGAGTCGCTCATGGGGTGGCTATTCTGGCACGGACCTCCCGCCGCTGCCCGTTCCCGCAGGCGAAAAAAAGCCCGGCACGAGGCCGGGCAATACAGGGGGAAGACTCTCACGATCCAGGGCCAGCTCGGGCCCCGTCGACATCTGCTGAAATCAGTGCACGCGCGACCAGTTGAGCAGCTCCACGGCGTTGGCCTCGACCTTGAAGTTGCGGGCGAGGATCGCCTCGATCTCCTGCGGGTCGAGCACCGAGTTGGCGGGCTGGTTGAGCTCCACCACGCCGGTGTACTCGTCGGCGCAGCCGGGTTCACCGGCCCTGAGGATGAAGCGCGTGTAGTACTTCGCGTGCATGGCCCAAACATACCGCCCGGCCCGGCAGTCATTCTGTGAGGGGCGCCACAGAATCACGAGGCCGCGAATCCGCGGCGATCGACGGCTTTTGCCGCGGTGCCAGTGGCTGCCGGGGGCCGGGCGCTGCGGCGGCCGTCTGTGCTATATGTCCGGCCCGGCACCCCGGACAGCGACCAGAACCCATGACCCGCCGACCTGCTCCTGCCCTCCTCGCGCTATGCGCCCTCATCCTCATGGCCACGGCCGGCCACGCCGCGGACGATCCGCTGCAGGCCGCCAGGGCAGCGCGCCAGGCGGCACTCGATGCCGAAGCGCCCCGCCTCGCCACCGCCCCCTGGATCCAGGCCGAGGAGCGCCTGCAGGCGGCCACCCGGCGCCTGGAGAAAGGCGATGCCAGGTCCGCGGCGAAGGACGGCGAGAAGGCGCGCACGCTGTACGCCGGAGCGGAGCTCACCGCCATCAAAGCGGCACTGCTCACCGTCGCGCGCGAGCGGGTGCTGGCACTGAAGTCGGCCGGCACCGCGCGCTTCGCGCCGCGTACCACCGCCAGGGCGCAGGAGCTGCTGGGCAATGCCGAAGCGACCCTGGACACCGATCGCCGGCAGGTGGCGGCCGCCACGGACCTGGCCAGGCAGGCCATCGCCGAAGCGGCGCAGGCCCAGGCGCTGGCACGGCTGCTGCGCGCGGCCGACGAGCGCGATGCGACGGCGGAGGACCTCGCCCTGCAGTGGCAGGCGACACTGGCCCGCGCCGCCGCGGCCGCCGGCCTCGAGGCCCTGCCGCCGGGGCCCGATGCCGCGGGCGAGGCGCTCGCCACCGGCGTGGGCGTGCTGAAGGAACGCGCCGACCAGCAGGCCGAGGAGCTGCGCCAGCGCAACATTCAGGTCGCCGGACTCGAGGAGGAGATCCGTCATCTCGACACGCGGCTCGCCGGCGCCAGCGACACGACCCGCAGCCTCGCCGAGAAACTCGATGCGGATGATCACGCGCGCACGCAGTTCGACCGGCTGGCTGCCGCGTTCCCGCCCGACCAGGGCATGGCGCTGCGCCAGGGCAATGCCGTCGTGCTGCGACTGCCGGGCCTGGGCTTCACCCCGGGCAGCACGCGCCTGGCCCCGTCGGCAAAGCCGGTGCTGGAGCGGCTGGCGACCGCGGTGGCGCTCTATCCGGGTGCGGCCATCGCCATCGAGGGCCACACGGATTCGAGCGGGGACAGCGCCGCCAACCAGCGCCTGTCGCAGGGGCGCGCCGAAGCCGTGCGCAACTACCTCGTCAGCCAGCTGCAGGTCGCGCCGGGTCGCCTCACGGCAGTCGGCTACGGCGACACCCGGCCCGTCGCCAGCAATGCCAGTGCCGAGGGCCGGCGGCAGAACCGGCGCATCGAGCTCGTCTTCACCCCACCCGGGGCGACTCCCTGAACCTCAGCCCTCGCGCCACCACTGCGCGAGGTTTCCGCCCACCACGGCATTGGCGAGATAGCCGTAGCACTTGTGGAGGTTGAGTCCCTCCGGGCCACGGAAATAGGTCTGCAGGTCGAGTCGGTCGCCGATGCTCTCCACCAGGCCGAGTGCGCGCATCTCCTCCCAGGCTGCCGCCATCGGCCGGTCCAGCGCCGTCATCTCGCCCACCGCCGCCAGGTTGAGCCAGCGGCGGATGTTGCAGGGGTAGCGCCGCCGGCCCTGCTCGCGCGCGCCGAGCAGCCGGCTGCGCACGAAGCGCAATCCCAGCGGGCTGCCGACGCTGAGGAACAGGTCCACGCGGCCTGGTTCCGCGAAGCGGTGCGACAGCTCCCAGAGCACGTCGAAGGCAATGACCGAGCCGAGGCTGTGGCCCACCAGCAGCACGCGGCGCTGGTCACGCCAGGCTTCCAGCAGCGCATCGGCGACGAGGTGGCGCACCGCCACGGCCACGCCATCCTGGTTGCCGAAGTAGCGGCGTGTGTCGGCGATCGCGGCGCGCATTTCCGGCTCGCCCACCAGGTCGAACAGCGGCGGGAAGCGGTCGCTCAGCAGGTACAGCGAGCGCAGCAGCCGGCGGCGCAGGGACACCGCTTCCCGCAGGTCACGCTCCTCCGGGCCCGGCAACGCCAGCAGCCGCTCGATGCCCGGCTCGTCCAGGGCGATGTCGCGCTGGGTGTCGTAGAAAAGGTGGGCCCAGGACACCAGGTTGAAGCAGCCGGCGTACCGCGCCATCTCCGCTGCAGCCCCCGGATCGGCACGGCGCACGCCCTCCAGCAGGCAGCGCCACAGCGCCGCGCGGTGCACGGCCGCGGGCGGCTTCGGCTTGATGCCGGGTACGTAGATGATGGCCGGGCCGCTCACGCACCCACCAGCCGGACCAGCTGCCCGAGGTCCCTCACCACGTGCTCGGCCGGTGCCAGGCCGTCCGGCCAGGCGTGATGGCCATGGTTCACCCAGACCGCCGTCATGCCCATGGCGCGCGCCGCGGCCACGTCGTTCTGCGGGTGATCGCCCGCATGGGCAATCTCGGCGGGCCGCAGCGACAGGCGCGCGCACACCGCCTCGAAAGCTCGCGGATCGGGCTTGGCGACGCCGAGGGCCGCGGCGCCAAGGACCGCGCTGAAGTAGTGCCGCAGGCCGATGGTGCCGAGGTCCGCATTGCCGTTGGTGAGGACCACCAGCGGCAGGCGGCGCGCCAGACGGCCCAGTGCCGGGCGCACATCCGCATACAGGGTCACCTGGTTGCGCACCTGCTGGAAAGCCGCGAACGCCGCCTCGCCCATGGATTCCGGGTAGCCGCAATCACGCGCGACCTGCGCGAACGTCGCCTGCCGCAGCAGCGCCAGGTCGTGCTCGCGGCCGGGGAATCGCGCCTCGATGCGCCAGCGCAGCTCGCGGATGTCCTCGATGCTGTAGCGCGCCGTGACCCGCGGGTAGCGCTGGGCGAACCAGGCCTGCAAGGCCTGCTCGGCCCGGCCGATGACCGGACCGAGGTCCCAGAGGGTGTCGTCGAGGTCGAGGCAGATCGCCCGGATGTGCTTCATGCAGCAGGATCACCGCGGGCACTGCGGCCGCTGGAACCAACGGCCTAGCTTCCCCGAGCGGCCCCTCACTTGGCAAGCGATGGCGCCGGCGGCCCCTGCCGCAGGCGGACGGGGCCGCGGCGGGCAGCCCTTCAGCCGACGGCGCGGCGCGAGGCGCGGAAGCGCCCGGTCTCGATGTGGGTGAGCCGGGATTCCTTGACGACCACGCGGTTGCGGCCGTCTTCCTTGGCCTGGTAGAGGGCCTCGTCGGCCATCTGGATGGCGCCGGCCAGGCTGCGTTCGGCGCCGGGCATGACGATCGCCACGCCGATGCTCACCGTGAGGCTGCCATGGCAGCCGGACTGTGCATTGGCGATGGCCAGTTCCTCGACCCGGCGGCGGATGTGCTCGGGCAGGTCGCGGCCGAAATCCTGCGCCGGCCCGTAGAGCACCAGCGCGAACTCCTCGCCGCCGAAGCGCGCCGCGAAATCCAGCGGCCGCTGCGCGCCCATGGCGATCACTTCGGCCACGCGCTTGAGCGCGTCGTCGCCGGCCTGGTGGCCGTAGAAGTCGTTGAATGCCTTGAAGTGGTCGATATCGATGAGCATGATCGTGAGCTGGCCCTCGTCGCGACGCGACTGCCGCCAGATCCGCTCCATGTAGTTGTTGTAGGCCCGGCGGTTGTACAGGCCGGTCAGGCCGTCGCGGTCCGCGAGGTCGTTGAGGCGTCGCGACTCGAGGAAGGAACGGCGGGAGACGGCCTCGAACTCGAAGCAGGCCAGCGCGCCGATGCCATTGGCGCCCACCAGCATCACGGCCGTGAACAGCGCCTCCTGGCTGCCGAAGTTCCAGTGCACCAGGCCCCAGGCGTAGGCAAGGGAGATCGCGCCGCTTATCGTTGCCGCATGCCAGAAACGCAGGCCGAGGATCGCCCAGACGGTGAAGATCCAGGCGATCTCGGCGCCGAAGAAATACGGCGTGCCGTGCAGGCTGGCCCGCAGCGTCACCGAGGTGACGATCAGGCCGACGCACAGCGTGCTCACCGCGAGCAGATGCTGGTAGATCAGGTGACGCTCGGGCTGGTAGGAGGCGATGAGCGTGGCCATCAGCAGCGGCATCATCACCGCCAGGCCGAAGGTCGCCGTGACCGCCGAGACATTGTGCTCGGCGACGCCGAGGCCGGTGATGACGATGACGGCGAACGCCGCCAGCACCAGCAGCGGGCGCACCTTGGGATAGCTGAGGCTGGCGTAGTGCTGCCGGAACTGCTCCTCGACGAACGCGGAGAACCGCAGGCGCGAGAACCCGCGCCGGCGCTGCTCACCAACCAGCGTGCTCCAATGTTGTTCCTGCACCGTCACCTGGACCAGGCCCCCGCGGCGCCGCGCCAACGCAGCAAACACCGGAAAATTAGCCCGCTGCGCCGGACCGGGCTGCGTCCGGGGTCACACTTCTACATAAGGCGCGCGGCGGCAGGGCCTCTCGGCTATGCTGCGCGCCACCCGGACAGCCCACCCGACACCGATGCCGCCCCACAACCCGCCCCGCTCTCCCTGGCCGGATCGCCTGGCGTCCCTCGCAGGCCTGGTGGTGGCACTCGCCCTGGGCAGCACCGTGCTGGCCCTGCAGCCGCGGCCCCGGGCCGCCGCTCCGGCTGAGGGCACCGGCCTGCCCGCCGCGCCGGTGCTGGCTTCCTGTGATCTGGATCCTGCCGGCTACTGGCACGGCAGCATCACGGGATCGGAACCCCTGGCGCTGGACTGGAGCGGTGCCGGGCTGGCCTGCGCCGGCAGCAGCAGGCCGGACGGGCGGGGATTGCGCCTGTTCTTCGCCGGGCCCGCCGGCGGCGACGCGCATCGCCTGGTCATCGTGCTCGGCATCGCCGCCGGCGCCACCGAACTGCCCGGCCGCGAGTGGCCGGTCAGTGTCACCGTCATCGACGAGGCCGGCAGCGGCATCTACCACAGTGCGCCCGGCCGCTGCTTCACGCAGGTCACGGAACTCACGCCGCTCGACACCCGGCGTCGCGCGTTCCGGGTCACCGGCGAGCTGTTCTGCGCCGGCGCCATCGGCGCGGTGTCCGGCGAGCGCGCGGTGACGCTGGGCGATGCGCGCTACGCAGGCCGCCTGGAGATGGAGGCGCCATGAGGAGGCTGCGCGCCTCGCTCGCCGCGGCATCGCTGGCGTTGATGACGTGGAGCGCAGTCGCCGCCGCCGGCGACACCGACCGCCTGCTGGCGGGCTTCGCACGCGCCAGCGCCATGATCGAGACATCCCGCGCCTGCGAGTTCCTCGACATCTGGATCGCCGTGACCCCGGAACAGCGCGCGCAGGGCCTGATGTTCGTCCACGAGCTCGGCGAACACCAGGGCATGCTGTTCCCGGGACGCGAGCCCGCCGTGCTGCGCATGTGGATGAAGAACACCTACATCCCGCTGGACATGCTGTTCCTCGGTGCCGACGGCCATATCGCCGGCATCACCGCCCGCACGACACCGCTCTCGGAGACGACCATCACCTCGCCCGGCCCCGTGAGCGCCGTCCTCGAACTCAACGGCGGCTTCACCGACCGCCACCGCGTCCACCCCGGCCACCGCTTCTCCCTCATCGAATGATGGTGCCAGGTCGGGGGATTCGGGCTTATTGGTCGTGACGCGGGCTCCGGCGAGCCAGGGCCTTGCGGAGGCTCGACTCGTGCCGCCCAAGGAATCGCGCTGCCTCCGACACGCTGGCGATGCCGCGATCGAGGGCCGTGCGCACGATCCACTGGCGGGCGCTGGTGACCGCCCTCGTCCGTAATGGCGACAGCATCGACTCGCGGGTGACGCCAAAGCATTCGGTCGCCTGATCGAGGAGGTCGGACAGCGTCTGGCGGCAGGGAACCGTGGGGTTGGCTGCCTGGCAACCGGGATGCTGATCGACCACGGTCTCCACGTCGGCCGGTGCAACAGCCGCGGTGATGCCATCCGCAGGCTCTCCGCCCAGCGATAGCGCATACGCCGTGCGCTGCCGATCCGGGCGGGGATCGAGCATGCCAAGGAGGAACGCGGTCGTCAGCCAGGGCTCGGCCCGCGTGCCCGCGTAAGCGTGATGACTGGACCACTCGTACGCCGCCACGTGGTCCACGATGCCGGCCCGCACGGGATTCAGATGGATGTAGTGAAGCAGCGCGAGCAGCTGGGCATCGGCGGCGACCATCACCGCGTGAAAGCGGTTCTCGAACAGGTGCCCTGTCGTCTGCAGCCCGGCCTGGACGGTGCGGGCGTAGCGGCTCGCCACGCGATGGATCAGGACGCCCAGCGGCACATCGCCCACCTGCACGAGCAGGTGAACGTGATTCGTCATCCAGCAGTAGGCGTGGACTCGCGCCCCGCAGTCCGCGATGCCCGCCGCGAGAAGGCGGCCCAGCAGCTCGCGATCACTGGCCTGGAAGAACACCGGTTGCCGGTGATTGCCCCGCAGGGTGACGTGATGAAAAGCGCCAGGAACGTGGATTCGAAGCGGGCGGGCCATGGTTGAGGATGCATGTTCCGGTCCCCGGCACCGCTGTGCGAGCCCGCGATCTGCGCGGAAGGCCCTGAAAGTCCCTCCGCGTCCGGACCGGCGCGCCCCTCAAATCCCCGAAAAGCCCGACCTGGCACCGATGTCACCGATGTCAAACCCCCGAAAAGCCCGACCTGGCACCAAATTGGGACAGGCGGGCCTGGAGGGTGGGGATGTCCAGGGAGTGCGGGTGGCCGGGGCGGCGGCGTGCGGACCACACGGCGTCGGGGAAATGCGCGTCGTCGGTGAAGCGCGGGATGACGTGCCAGTGCAGGTGGGGAACCTGGTTGCCAAGCGAGGCGAGGTTGATCTTGTGCGGCGACAGCAGGTCCCGCAGCGCGGCCTCGACGGCCAGCACCACGGCGAGCAGGTGGGCGCGGTCGGCAGCCGCGAGGTCGCTCATCTCGCGGACATGGGCCTGCCAGACCACGCGGCAGAAGCCGGGGTAATCGGCATCGCCGGCGAGCACGACGCGGCAGCGCGCGTCGCGCCAGAGCGCGGGCTCCTCCGCCGCCAGACACAGCGGGCAACCGGCCTCCCCGGCCACGGGCTGCACGGATTCAGCCCAGGCGCGGGACGACGTGCTCGCCGATCAGGCGGATGGCATCCGCCGGGTCATCGTGCAGCCGGAAGCAGATCTCGTTCACGCCGGCATCGCGGAACGCGGTGAGTTCCGCCAGGCGCGGCCCGATCTCCGCCGGCGTGCCGGTGAAGGTGAAGTTGGCGAGGCAGGTGTCGATGATCTGCGCGGGAATGCCCTCGATGACACCGCTGCGGTTGCGGTAGGCCTTGAACAGTGCATCCTTGCGCTTCTCGACGATGGCGATCTCCTCCGGAGACAGGAAGGTCTCCAGGTACCAGCGGTCCATCAGGCCGCGCAACAGCAGCTCGCGGCGCGCCTCGCGCAGCGCCACCTCGCGGTCCGGCTTCACGTGCCAGGCCCAGATGTTGCTGATGCGGTAACCCGCTTCCACCTTGCCCTTGTCCGCCAGCGCGCCGCGCGTGCGCTGCACGGTTTCGACGATGCGGCTGCGGGTCATGTCGCTGTACATGACGCCATCGGCGGCCGGCACGGTCGCATGAAGCATCTGCGGCTGGTTGGCGCCGGCGTAGACCAGCGGCGGCGTGCCGCTGCCGAAAGGCGGCTTGTAGCCGTACACCTTGAACATCTCGCCCTGGTAGGTCAGCGGCTTGCCCGAGACGCCGCCGTGCACCAGCTCGATCGCCTCGCGCACGCAGCGCACGCGCTTGGTGATGGTCAGCCCGAGGCGCGCCGGCCACTCGCCGCCGCCGCCGATGACCAGCGCCGCGCGCCCGCGGCTGTACTCCTGCAGGGTCAGCAGCGCGCTCGCCATCTTCACCGGGTGCATCTCCCAGGGGCTGATGACGCAGACGCCGAGGCCGACCTGCTGCGTGGCCAGCGCCGCGGGCACCAGCGACATGAACGGGTCGCGCCAGGACACGTAGTTCTGCAGCCACATGCGGCCGATGCCGTGGCTCTCGCATAGCCTGGCCAGCTCCACCAGCTGCTCGGGTGTCTGGTCGGGTTCCAGCAGGACGTCTACGCGCATGGGCTGTGCTCCAGGGCAGGAAATCGATGGGCCAGTCTAGGGTGGCCTGCGGCAAGGGTCTTGATTTGGGACAGGCGCCTGCAGGCCGGCAACCGGATCGGGGCGACAGTTTACCCAAGTCGCGGGGGGAGCTCGACGGATGCGGCGGGCCCGCAGGGCGGGCTGGCCAGGCGCCGTCCCGGCCTATTCATGCTTCAGCGCATGGATGGGATCGAGCCGCGCCGCACGGATGGCCGGCCAGCTGGCGAAGACCAGGTTGAGCAACAGCGCCATGGCGAGCGCGAGCAGTGCGTTGCCGGTCTCGAAGATGAAGGGCAGCGCAGCCTGCTGCGCGGTAATGCGTGAGGCGATCCAGCCGAGTCCGAGGCCGAGGGTGGCACCGAGGCTGGCGAGCACCATCGCCTCGAAGGCGAACTGGAAGAAGACATCGGCCGCGGTGGCACCGAGCGCGCGGCGGGTGCCGATCTCCGTGGTGCGGTCGCGCACGGCGATCCAGGCGATGGCCAGCACGCCGAGCCCGGCGACCAGCAGCCCCGAGAGGCCGATCCAGCGCACCAGGAAGCCGAGACGGTTGGCCGAGGCGATCTGGGTCTCGATGAGCTCCATCTGGTTGCCCACCGTGAAATCCGCCGGGCGGAACTCCGAGATGCGGTGGCGCACGCGCAGCAGCTCGTCCACCTGCGCCGAGACCTGCGCCATCCGCGCGGAGTCCTCGAGTTCCAGCAGGATGGCGTTGTAGTGGTCGACGTTGAGCAGCCGGCGCATGGCGGTGGTCAGCGGCACGTAGACCTGCTGGTCCTCGTTGATGGCATCCAGGCCCTGGCCACGCTCGTCGAGCACACCGGCCACCTCGAAGGGCACGCGGTTGATGAACAGCCGCTGTCCCACCGGCGACTCCCCGCCATAGAGGTCGCGGGCCACGCCGTGGCCGAGCAGCGCGACACGCACCGAGCGCCTGAGGTCCTCGTCGTCGAGCAGGCGGCCTTCGGCCACGGCCCAGGACTTGATGCGGAAGAACTCCGGCTCCACGCCGAGCACCGGCGACACCTTGGAACTGAAGCCGGCCTTCAGGCGCAACGCGGCGCTGACCACCGCGGAGGAGCGCTGCAGGCCGTCGACCTCGCGCCGCAGCGCCTGGTAGTCGGGCTCCTGCAGCGTGGTGACGATCTGCCCGGTGCGGGCGCGGCCCGCCACCGCGCGGCTCTGCGCGGCGTTGATCACCACGACGTTGGTGCCGAGCCGGCGGATCTTCTCCAGCACCTGGGCGCGGCCGCCGGAGGCATAGTTGACCGAGGTGACGGCGCCGGCCACGCCCAGCGCCGCGCAGAACACCACCAGCGTGGAACGCAGCCGCGAGCGCCAGATCTGCCGCAGGCAGCCGCGCGCCAGGTGCCGCCAGGTGATCCAGGAGACCTGCATCGCCCGGCCCGGCCGCCCGTCAGGAACGCAGCGCCTGGATCGGATCCACGTTGGCTGCCCGCCAGGCCGGCTGCAGGCCGAACACCAGCCCCACGGCGACGGACATCAGCGCCGCGCCGCCAATGGCGCTCCACAGGATCGCGGGCGGCAGCTTCGTCAACGACGCCGCGAACAGCGTGCCGCCCAGGCCGAGGCCGATGCCGAGCAGGCCGCCCAGGAAGGAGACCGCCGCTGCCTCGACCAGGAACTGCACGAGGATGTCCCGGCGGGTCGCGCCCACCGCACGGCGCACGCCGATCTCCCTGCGCCGCTCCGAGACCGCGATGAGCATCAGGCTCATGATCACGGCGCCGCCGATCAGCGTGGCGATCACCGCGACGCCCAGCATCACCTTCGACAGGGTCGAGCCGACATCGGTGACCCGTGCCACCTGTGCCGCCGGGCTGGTCACGGTGAAGTCGTCCTCGCCAGGCGGCACGATGCCATGGCGCTCGCGCAGCAGCGCGGTGATGTCGGCGATGGCGCGGTCGGCCTGCGCCGGATCGCGCAGCTGCGCCAGCATGCCCGTGTAGTAGTCGCGGTTGAACAGCCGGCGCGAGGCCGTCGCCACCGGAATGGCCAGCGTGTTGTCCATGCTGGCTCCGCCGGGCCCCACGCCCCGCGGCGCCATGACGCCCTTGACCTGGAACGGCACGTCGGCGATGCGGATCTGCCGGCCGATCGGGTCCTCGGCGGGAAACAGCGTCTTGCGCAGGTCCTCGCCGATCACCGCCACGCGGGCCATGGCCTCGTTGTCCGCGGTGGTGATGCCCTCGCCGAGGGCAATCTCCTCGCCGCGCACCTCGGTCCAGTTGGGCGACACGCCCATGATCGACGGGCTCGCCGTGCGGTCGCCGTACTTCACGTCGACGTCGAAGGCGAACTGGGTGACCGCCACCTGCTTCACCTGCGCCACTTCCCGGGCGATGGCCAGGGCGTCGCCCTCCTTCAGCACCGGCGGCGAGCTGGTCAGCGACGGCATGCCGCGGGTGCTGGCTCCGCCGGGGTTGATGATCACCACGTCGAAGGTGCCGATCATGCGCTTGAAGCGGCGCAGGGTCTCCTGCTTGGTCGCCTCGCCGACCGAGGCCAGCGCGGTGAGCGAGGCAACGCCGATCATGACGCCGAGCATCATGAAGAAGCTGCGCAGGCGGTTGCGCGCCAGCGTGCGCAGGGCCAGGCCGATGGTGCGGCTGATGTTCATGGGCAGGCCTCCTCAGGCCGGGGTCGCCACGGCACCGGCGGCACTGCCGCGGCCGGGCTGCGGGCGGTCGGCGGCAACCTGGCCGTCGCGGATGAGGATCTCGCGCTGGGCGTAGGCGGCCACGCCCTCGTCATGGGTGACCAGCACGATGGTGCGGCCCTCGCGATGCAGTTCCGTGAGCAGCGCCATCACCGCATCGCCGGAGGCGGAATCGAGGTTGCCCGTCGGCTCGTCGGCCAGCAGCAGCGGCGGGTCGTTCATCAGTGCCCTGGCGATCGCCACCCGCTGCTGCTCGCCGCCGGAGAGCTCGGTGACGTAGTGTTCGGCACGCCCGCCGAGGCCCACCTTGCCGAGGATGGCCAGCGCCCGCGCCCGGTCCACAGGCCCGCCGGTGTAGAGCGCGGGTATCTCCACGTTCTCCGCCGCCGTGGTCCGCGGCAGCAGGTTGAAGGACTGGAAGACGAAGCCGATCTTGCGGTTGCGGATGTGCGAGCGCTGCTGGTCGCTGTGGTGCGAGACATCCTCGCCATCGAGCCGGTAGCTGCCGGAAGTCGGCGTGTCGAGGCAGCCGAGGATGTTGAGCAGCGAGGACTTGCCGGAGCCCGAGGCGCCGCGGATGGTGACGAACTCGCCCTGGCGGATGGTGAACGACACGTCCCTGAGGGCGGGCACGGGCGTGCCATCGCCCCGGGTGTAGGTCCTGGCGAGGTGGCTGGCTTCGATCATGATCTCCCTGCCTGGCCGGCGGCGCCGGACTGCGGTTGCGGGCTGACGAGGACGCGGTCCGTCGGGCCGAGGCCCTGGCGGATCTCGGTGAAGCTCGCATCGCGGGTGCCGATGCTGACGGCCTTGCGCACCAGTTCGCCGCCCTGCTCCACCCAGACGTAGCGCTCGGAGCCCTCGCGCTGGACGCTGGCATTGGGCACCACCAGCGCCTCGCGCTCGGCGGTGCGGATGGAGACGTTCGCGGTCATGTCGGGCTTGAGCAGCTCCGCCGGCGAGTCGATGCGGATCATGACCTCGAAATTCACCACGCCCGAGATGATGCTGCCCTTGGGCGCGATGCGCGCCACGCGGCCCTCGAACTCGCGGCTCGGGTAGGCCTCCACCGTGAACATCACCGGGTTGCCGACGGCGACATTGCCGATGTCGGTCTCGTCGACCATGGCGATGAGCTCCAGCGCGCCGTCCTCGATGACGGTGGCGAAGGTCGGCGTGTTGAACGATGCCGCCACCGTCTCGCCCTCCTGGGTGGCGACCGAGGCCACGGTGCCGGTGATGGGCGAGCGGATCACCGCATAGGACAGGTCGGTCTGCACGACCTCCATGTCGCGGCGGGCCTTGACCAGCATCGCCCGCGCCTCGTCCAGCGCGATCTGCGCGTCCTCGACCTGGCTCCGCGCCACCAGCTTGCGCTCGTCCAGCTGCCGGGCGCGGGACAGCTCCACCTCGGCGCGGCGCACACCCTGCTCCTCGACGGCGACCTGGGCGCGGGCCTGCGCCAGGCGCGCCTCCAGGCCGCTGGCATCGATCTCGGCGATGATGTCGCCCTTGCGGATCTTCGAGCCGACCTCGACATTGAGCTTCTCGACGATGCCCGAGAGCTGCGCGCCGACGCGCACCTCGCCGCCGACCCGCAGGCGCAGCACGCCGGTGGCCAGCACGCTGGCCGCCATGGTGCGCCGCTCGGGGGTGGCGAACACGCGTTCGCCGGCCTCGGCGGTCGCACCCGCACGGCTGTAGGCATACCAGGCGCCCCCGGCCAGGCCGAGGGCGACGACCACACCCGCGACGATTGCGCCTGTCTTCACCGGATCGGCTTCTCCGCAGGCACCGCCTACTTCTTGTCGTACACCAGTTCCATGGGGTCCTTGCCGGCGCGCTCGGTGCGCACCGTCATGGTCTTCCCGTCGGCGGACAGCGTGCGGGTCTCGGTCTTCACCGTCCTGGTGCCGGCCACCGCGCCCTCCGCGGTCCAGGTCACCACCAGCTTGCTGCCGTCCCACTTCGCCAGGGTCTCGGACTTGTCGCCCATGGGCCCTTCGTTCGGCACGCTGGTCTTGCCGGTGAGGTCGTAGCTGACCTTGCGGGCGGTGGTCTTCCCCATGAAGGTGGTGCTGAAATCCAGGGTGAGCCGCTCCGGCGACTGGCTGATCGCCACGGTCTCGGTGATCGCCTTGACCATGCCGAGGTTCTGGCCCTTGTCGGTGTTGAGCGCCCAGTTGCCGCTGAAATCGGCGGGGGCGGCAGCGATGGCGGCGGCAACCAGCAGCTGGCTGGCCACGAGTACGAGCACGGATGCGGTTCTGTGGATCATCGCGGATTCTCCCTGGTGTTGGACGATGTGATGCCCTGGCGCCTAGGAACCGGCGGCCTGCGGCTTGCAACGCACCTCGTAGCGCAGCGCGCGGTGGGCCGGATTGTCCTCCAGCGTATCGAACTTGCGCCGCTTCAGCACCTCGTGGCCACCCGGGCACATCTGCCGCAGCTCCAGCCAGTCGTCCAGCCATTGCAGGCGCTGGGACTCGGCGGCGGCGCTGTCCTCGGGAAATTCGCCGTTGACCGAGGCATCGAAGTAGAACAGGTCGCTGCGGTCACGGGGCACGGTGATGTCGGTGAGGCGGTGGCGGTTGTAGGTGTCGGGCGTGTCGAAAGCGACGCAGGCGCCGAGGGTGGCGGCGAGCAGTGCGATGGTGATGGCCAGTCCGGTGTCCGGTCTCACGCTTCCTCCCGGGGTTCAGGGCAGGCGCGCCGCGAAGCGCAGGCGCACGTAGTCGACGACCCAGCTGCCGTCGGGCTGCTGCAGGGCCGGCCTCAGCGCCGCGGTGACGGCGTCGAAGAAGCCGTCGACCCCGGCGGGGGCCAGTCCTGCGGTGAAGGCGTCGGCGAAGGTGGCGAGCCAGTCCCGCACCGAGCCGGGCAACGGTGTGGGCCGCGGGAAGTGCTGCATGGTCTCGACGCGGAAGCCATGGCCTTCCAGCAGCGCGGCATATTGTGCCGGGCCGGGATTGAACCAGGGCTGCACGGCCGGCAGGCCGCGGCGGCCGCGCTCGGCGTTCAGGGCGCCGACGATGGCGGCGATGTTGTCCGCCCCGCCGAACTCGCCGACGAAGCGCCCGCCCGGGCGCAGCGCGCGCCGCACGCCGGCGACGACGGTGGCAGCATCCTGCATCCAGTGCAGCGCGGCGTTGCTGAACACCGCGTCGAACTCCGCGTCGAATGCCAGCGCCTCGCCGCTCATCACCCGGGCGTCCAGCCCCAGCGCGCGGGCGGCGGCCACCATCCCGGGGCTCGAGTCCACGCCGACCACCTCGCAGCCCAGGGCCGCCAGGCTGGCGGTGAGCGGGCCGTCGCCACAGCCGAGGTCGAGGATGCGCTCACCGGGCCGCGGTGCCAGCAGCTCCACCACCCCCGCGCCGAGCCGGGTGACGAAGCGTGCATTCTCGGCGTACTGCCGCGGATCCCAGTGCTGGTGGGCACGATCATCCATGCAGCCCATCATAAGCGCTTAAAGGTGCCTGACATATTTTCTCGGCAAAAAGGTGCCTGACATATTTTCTTATTTTCTCAGCGCAGCCAGTTGACGAACAGCGTGATGATCAGCGCGTTGGCGAAGTCGATGAAGAACGCGCCCACCAGCGGCACCACGAGGAAGGCCCGTGGCGAGGGGCCGAAGCGGCCGACGAGGGCCTGCATGTTGGCCACGGCATTGGCGGTGGTGCCCATGGCGAAGCCGATGAAGCCGCTGGCCATGACGGCGGCATCGTAGTCGCGACCCATGACGCGGAAGGCGCCGAACGCAGCGAGCAAGGCCACCAGCAGCAGCTGCGCCACCAGGATGGCGAACAGCGGCAGCGCCTGGCCGGCCAGTTCCCAGATCCGCAGGTCCATCAGCGCCACCACCAGGAAGATGTTCAGCGCCACGCCACCGACGAACTCCATGGCGTTCTCGTCGATGCCGAACCAGCCGCTGGCCTCGTCGAGGTTGCGCAGCAGCGAGGCGACGACCATGGCGCCGATGTAGGCCGGCAGGGTCAGGCCGGCCTGCTGGATCCAGTGGCTCAGCACGCTGCCCGCCCCCATGGCCAGGGCCAGCACCGCCAGGTTGCGGATCACCAGCGAGTCCTCGCGTTCCATGTCCACGGTCAGTTCGCGGCGCGGGTACTCCACCGGGAATTCCAGCTCCTGCCGCAGTTCCCGGGGCGACCCGGGGCGGGCATGCAGGCCGTGGCGGCGGATCAGCAGCGTGCCCACCGGGTTGCCGGCGAGCCCGCCACCGACGATGCCGAACACCGCCGAGGTGATGGCGATGACGGCCGCCGCGTCCAGCCCGGCCTCCTCGAACAGCGGGGCGAAGGCCAGCCCCGTGGCCGGCCCGCCCACCAGGGTCACCGAGCCCGCCATGACGCCGAGCAGCGGCGATTCGCCGAAGGCGGCGGCCAGCGCCATGCCCACGCCGTTCTGGGCAAAGCAGGCCGCCACCGCGAAGGCCAGGAAGACCAGCACCGCCAGTCCGCCCCGGCGCAGCAGCGCCAGGCTCGCGCCCATGCCGATGGTGGTGAAGAAGGCGACGTTGAGCACCGGCTGCGCCGAGGTATCCAGCGACAGGTTGACCACGCGGTCGCGGCAGATGAAGACCAGCAGCGCGAACCCCAGCCCCCCCACCACGGCCGAGGGGATGTTCAGCCGGTCGAGAAAGCTGACTCTCTGGCGCAGCTTTACGCCGGCGTAGTAGACCACGGCGGCGAGGGTCAGCGTCTGCAGCAGGTCCAGCCTGAGTTCCAGCATGGGGCCGGACTTTACACCGCCTCGTGCCCGTCCTGCCGGCTGCGGCAAAGCGCCGTGGTCCCCTTGCCGGCGAAACATGGGTATCATCCGTCGGCTGGCCGTACTTGGGACACGGCCACGCACCCTGGGGAGGATCCACGCCATGACCAAGCAAACGGCCGGGAACACCCGGCACCCTGACTCATCGCCCGCATCCATCGTCCGGAGGCTGGGGCTCGCCGCCGCGCTGCTGCTGCCCATCGCCGTACCGGCCGCGGACCAGGGCCCCGGCATCGAGGAAATCGTCGTCACGGCGCGCAAGGTCCAGGAGCGCCTCGAGGACGTGCCGCTGGCCATCACCGCCTTCAGCGAGCAATCCATCGAGTCGGCCGGCATCACCGACCTCAAGGATGTCGCCAACCTCACCCCGGGCCTGCAGTTCTACAACGCGCTCGGCGAAGCGCTGCCGACCCCCATCATCCGTGGCGTGGCGCCCACCGACATCCTCGGGCGCGAGAACAACGCCGCCATCTTCATCGACGGCGTCTACATCTCCGGCCGCGAGGGGCTGAACTTCAGCCAGCTCGACCTCGAGCGCATCGAGGTGGTGAAAGGCCCGCAAAGCGCCCTCTACGGCCGCAACGCCTTCAGCGGCGCCATCAATTTCGTCACCAAGCGGCCGAGCGACGTGTTCGAGGCCAAGAGCGCCATGACGGCCGGCAACCGCGGCAAGTTCTCCGCCAGCGGCTCGGTCAGCGGCCCGCTCATCGACGGCACGCTCAACGGCCGTTTCGGCATGAGCTACGACGGCTGGGACGGTTCCTACGACGACCCGCTGCACGGCAATGACGTCGGCGGCTACACCTACCGCACCGTGCAGGGCAGCCTGCTGTGGACGCCGACCGACACCCTCGACATCCTCACCCAGGCCTACTACTCCAACGACGACATCGCCGATTCCTCCACCACCGGGATCCAGGCCAACTGCGAGAACGTCGCCCTCTACAACCCGCGCCTGAGCAATGCGGCCGGCGTGCCCTACCGCAACCCGATCAACAGCAACTACTGCGGCGAAATTCCCTCGATGTCGAACAACGACATCCCCAAGAACATCTTCGCCGGCGGCGAGAACCGCGAGCTGCTGCGCACCAGCCTGAACATCGACTGGGACATCGGCGTCGGCGACATCAGCGCGCTGACCGGCTACACCGACACCAAGCAGGACGGCAACCTCGACTTCAGCCGCGGCCTCGGCGACAGCGTGCCCTTCGTGTACTGCATCGGCACCTACAACGTCATCTGCGACAACGGCAATACACCGACCCCGCTGAAGCGCTTCTACTCGGGCGTCATCGACCGCGAGGCCGGCAGCGAGACCCGCGAGTTCAGCCAGGAGCTGCGCTTCACCAGCCCGGGGACCGAGGCCTTCCGCTGGTCGGCGGGCGCCTACTTCTACGACATCCGCGACGAAAGCCGGGCCGGCCAGAACCTGCTGACCGGCACCCTGCCCCCCGACCTGCAGCCCCTGCTCAGCAGCGGTGCCTTCTGCCCCTGCGGCCCCGGCGCGCCCGGCAAGTACCTGGCCCCCTTCGGCAGCGGGCTGTTCGTCACCGATCCCGGCTATGCCAACGAGGCGATGGAGCAGCTCATCAAGACCCGCTCCTGGGCGGGCTTTGCCTCGGTGGAGCAGGACTTCCTCGAGCGCTGGAAGATCCGCGGCGAACTCCGCTACACCTGGGAGAAGAAGGACTACACCCAGTGGTCCGCTCCCGACATCAAGTACGAGGACATGGGCCATTACCAGCCCCATGTCGAACCGCCCAGCGAGGAGAGCAACAGCTGGGACTGGGTGAGCGGCCGCATCACCCTGGACTACAAGACCGACAACGGCTGGCTGCTCTACACCTCGCTGGCAAACGCCTCCAAGAGCGGCGGCTTCAACGGCGATTCCGTCAAGTTCCTCGATCCGGTCACCAATGCAGAGGGTCCCGAAGTACCGATCATCGAGGCCTACGATCCGGAGAAGAACTGGACCGTGGAAGTCGGCCTCAAGGGCCGCACCGCGGACCAGCGCCTGGGCATCGATCTCTCGGCCTACCGCATCGACTGGACCGATATCGTGCTGCCGCAGGTGCTCGGCTCCTACGTAGACCCGACCGACGGCGTGCTGAAGACCGCCACGGAAATCTTCACCCTGAAGCGCAACACCGGCGATGCCACGGTCTGGGGCTGGGAGCTGGAGGCCGACCTGCTGATCAACGACGACTGGCGCGCCCGCCTCGGTGTCTCCTACACGGATTCGACCTGGGACAAGGCCAAGCAGGCCACCTACCAGTTCTTCCCGAGCTTCTACACCACCGACCCGAGCTGCGTTCCCGCGGAGATCCGCAACCTGCCGGCGAACCAGCGCGACGCCAAGGAGGCCTCCTGCGCCGCCGATTCCGGCGACATCTCCGGCAACCACATGCTCCGCGTCTCGCCCTGGACGGTCAACGCGACGCTGCAGTACCGCCACCCGCTCTTCGGTGACTGGGACTTCTACGGCCGCGGCGACGTGCTGTGGAAGGACAAGTGGTTCGTCGGCAACGACAACCAGAGCTGGATCGAGGCCTCCACCTTCGTCAACCTGAAGCTCGGCGTGGAGTCGGGCCGCTACACCGTCGAGGCCTACGTCGACAACCTGCTGGACTACGACGACCCGATCGGCGCCTACCGCGACATCTACTGGAGCAACACCCAGGACATGTCCTCGCGCGACAACCCGCCAACCAGTTCCATGGGTGACTTCCCGCCCATCCGGCTGACGATCAACCAGCCGCGGCTGCGGACCTTCGGCCTGACGGCGCGGGTGCGTTTCGGCGGCGCGGAGCGCTGATCCGGCGGCGGCCCGTGCTCAACGTCTTCACGCTGGCCAACGGCCGCCTCGACCAGCAGGACATCCAGGTCCCCGCACCGCCTGGCTCCGCCAGGCCCGTGTGGGTCGACCTGGATGCGCCGACGCCCGAGGAGGAAGCCTGGGTCGCGCAGCACTTCGGCCTGCGGCTGCCGAAGGACGCCGGCGAGGACGACCTGGAGGAATCCGCGCGCTTCTACGAGGAGGACAACGGCGAGCTGCACATCCGCTCGGACTTCCTCCTCGACGACGACCGCACCGCGCGCAACGTGCGCGTGGCCTTCATCCTCGCGGACAACGTGCTGTTCTCCGTGCACCGCGAGGACCTGCCGGTATTCCGCCTGCTGCGCCTGCGGGCGCGACGCATCCCGGCGATGATCGAGGATGCGCGCGACGTGCTGCTGAAGCTCTACGATGCCAACGTCGAGTACTCGGCCGACGCCCTCGAGGACATCTACGACGTGCTGGAGCAGGTCAGCGCGCGGGTGCTGCGCAAGGACGTCGACGACATCGCGGCCGGCGAGGCGCTGACGGCGATCGCCGGCGAGGAAGACCTCAACCGGCGCATCCGCCACAACGTCATGGACACGCGCCGCGCGGTCAGCTTCCTCATGCGGCGGCGCCTGCTCAATGCCGAGCAGTTCGAGGAAGCCCGGCAGATCCTGCGCGACATCGACTCGCTGGATTCACACACCAAGTTCCTGTTCGACAAGATCAACTTCCTGATGAGCGCCACCGTCGCCTTCATCAACATCAACCAGAACAAGATCATCAAGATCTTCTCGGTGGTGTCGGTGGCGCTGCTGCCACCGACGCTGATCGCCAGCATCTACGGCATGAACTTCCGCAACATGCCCGAGCTCGACAAGGTCTGGGGCTACCCCTTCGCGCTGCTGCTGATGCTCGCCTCGGTGGCCGCCCCGCTGATCTGGTTCCGCCGCAAGGGCTGGCTGCGCTGAGCGGCGCCGTGGATCAGGCCGCCAGCAGCGGGATGTGCTCGCGGGTGGCGGCGAACTTCACCTCCGGCCACTTCTCCTGCACCAGACGCAGGTTGATCATCGTCGGCGCGAAGTACACCAGGCTGCCGCCGGCATCATGGGCGAGGTTGGTCAGGTAGCGGTCGCGGAATTCGCCGAGCCGCTTCACGTCCGCGCAGCTGACCCAGCGGGCGGTCTGCACATCCACGCCCTCGAAGGCGGCCTCGACACCGTATTCGTCACGCAGCCGGTAAGCCACCACGTCGAACTGCAGCATGCCCACGGCGCCGAGGATCAGGTCGTTGCCGAGCAGCGGCCGGAAGAACTGCGTGGTGCCCTCCTCGGCGAGCTGCCCCAGGCCCTTGATCAGCTGCTTCATGCGCAGCGGATCCTTCAGGCGCACGCGGCGGAACAGCTCGGGCGCGAAGCTCGGGATGCCGGTGAAGGTCAGCTCCTCGCCGGTGGTGAAGGCATCGCCAACGGCAATGGTGCCGTGGTTGTGCAGGCCGATGATGTCGCCGGCCCAGGCTTCCTCGACATGGCCGCGGTCGGCAGCCATGAAGGTCAGGGCATCGGACACCCGCAACTCCTTGCCCGAGCGCACGTGGAACAGCTTCTGGCCGGACACGAAGCGGCCCGAGCACAGGCGCATGAAGGCGATGCGGTCGCGGTGCTTCGGGTCCATGTTGGCCTGGATCTTGAAGACGAAGCCGCTGAGCGCCGCCTCGCCGGGATCCACCACGCGGCTGGTGGTCGGCCGCGGCCGCGGCGGCGGCGCATGGTCGACGAAGAAGTCGAGCAGCGGCTGCACGCCGAAGTTCACCATTGCCGAGCCGAAGAATACCGGCGTCTGCCGGCCCGCCAGGTAGGCGGCCGCGTCGAAGGGATGCGAGGCGCCCTGCACCAGCTCCAGCTCGCCGCGCAGCTCGGCCAGCATGTCCTCGCCGATGGCGGCGGCCAGCGCCGGGTCGTCGAGCCCCCTGAAGATGGTCGAATCCTGGCGGGTGAAGTTGCGCCCGGGCTCGTAGAGGTGCACCTCGTCCTCGAGCAGGTGGTAGACGCCCTTCAGGCGCCCGCCCATGCCGATCGGCCAGGTCACCGGCGCGCACTGGATCTTCAGCACCTGCTCGATCTCGTCAAGCAGCTCGATGGGGTTGCGCCCCTCGCGGTCGAGCTTGTTGACGAAGCTCATGATGGGCGTGTCGCGCAGCCGGCAGACCTCCATCAGCTTGATGGTGCGCGCCTCCACGCCCTTGGCGCCGTCGACCACCATCAGCGCCGAGTCCACCGCGGTCAGCACCCGGTAGGTGTCCTCGGAGAAGTCCGCGTGCCCCGGGGTGTCCAGCAGGTTGACGATGCGCTCGCGGTAGGGGAACTGCAGCACCGAGGAGGTCACCGAGATGCCGCGCTCCTTCTCCAGCGCCATCCAGTCCGAGGTGGCGTGGCTCGCCGCCTTGCGCGCCTTCACGGAGCCCGCCATGCGGATCGCCCCGCCGAAGAGCAGCAGCTTCTCGGTCAGCGTGGTCTTGCCCGCGTCCGGGTGCGAGATGATCGCAAAGGTGCGGCGCCGGGCGATTTCGGTCTGCAGCGTCGTGTCGGGCATGGGGCGCGTGGGGCCGCCGGGGCGGAGGTCGCAGGGCGCGCAGTATAGGCGACCCGGAGGCGCCGCTGCTACCGACTACGGCGGCGGAACAGAACGTCGTGGTGCGACAGCAGGGCAACAGCGTCGTAGGCCGGCTTCAGCCAAGCTTCCACTGCTGGCCGATCGCGTACCTCGATGAGCATGTAGTCAGGCCGTACGCTCGTCATGCCCTTCAGCACTTCCAGCTCGTAGCCCTCCACGTCGAGGGACAGGAAGTCGACCCGCGTGATGCAATGTTCCGCAAGCACGTCATCCATCGTGCGCGCGCGCACTTTGACTTCATAGGTATCAATCCGCTGCACGGCACGGCCTCGCTCCAGATGCTCGCGATCGGCTGCCTCGGACTTCATCGCCCCCTCGACGATGGACATGAGGTTGCAGTACTGCATGGAGACCTCGTCGCGCGGGTCACCCCGGGCAACGAGCGCGGCGTTCTCCACGATGCAACCCGGCCGGTTGCGCCGGCAACGCTCGGCAAGTTCCGGGATCGGCTCCACCAGCAGGCCGGTCCAGCCACGGTAACGCTCGAAATACAGCGTGTTGCTCTGTGTGATGCCGTCGTTGGCGCCGGCCTCGATGAAAAAGCCGCCCCGCCGGTCCAGCCACCGCAGGAGCTTTCGATCCAGGTCGTTGAGCGCGAAGCTCGGTCGCTGGAAACGTCGCAACAAGCGTCGAGCGAAGGAGGTCATCATGAACCCGCCGGTGGCGTGAACCCCGCAGGACACACCAACCCTGCCCGCTTCAGGGCCTGTACCCGGGAAACAGCCTCTACTGGCACCGCCAGAGCAACGATGATCGCCATCCCATGAGTGTAACGGCGACGCCAGTGCAGGCCAATTCCGCCCCGCTCGCTCCCGGGAGACCGTACGCATAGAATCCGCCTTTTGGCGCAGGAAGGGCATCGTGCAACGCGTACCGGTAAACGAACCGCTGCTCGACGGCCGGGAACGGGACCTCTTGCTCCAGTGCATCGACACCGGCTGGATTTCCTCCGAAGGCCCGTTCATTCCCGAGTTCGAGAAGCGCATGGCCGCTGCCGCCGGGCGCCGCTTCGGGGTGGCCGTCAGCAACGGCTCGGCGGCGCTTGATGCGGCGGTGGCGGCGCTGCGCCTCGGACCGGGAGACGAGGTCATCCTGCCGAGCTTCACCATCATTTCCTGTGCCGCGGCCATCGTGCGCGCCGGCGCCACGCCGGTGGTGGTGGATGCCGACCCCGTCACCTGGAACATGGATGTCTCGCGGCTGGAGGCGGCCGTGACGCCGCGCACCCGCGCCATCATGGCGGTGCATATCTACGGCCTGCCCACGGACATGGACCCGGTGCTCGACCTGGCCAGCCGCCACGGCCTGCGGGTCATCGAGGACGCCGCCGAGATGCACGGCCAGACCTGCCGCGGCCGGCCCTGCGGCAGCTTCGGCGACCTCAGCGTGTTCAGCTTCTACCCGAACAAGCACGTGACCACCGGCGAAGGCGGCATGATCGTCACCGACTCCGAGGAACTGGCGGAGCGCTGCCGCTCGCTGCGCAACCTGTTCTTCAACCCGGCGCGGCGCTTCGTCCACGAGGAGCTCGGCTGGAACCTGCGCATGACCAACCTGCAGGCCGCGCTGGGCATCGCCCAGCTGGAGCGCCTGCAGGAGTTCGTCGCCCGCAAGCGACGCATGGGCCGCCTCTACGGCGAGCTGCTCGGCCACCGCGAGGACATAGAGCTGCAGCCGGCGGCCACGGCATACGCCGCGAACATCTGGTGGGTGTTCGGCCTCGTGTCCCGGCGCGACGATCTCGACGCCGAGACCCTCGCCAGGCGGCTCGCCGCGCGCGGCGTCGGCACGCGGCCGTTCTTCTGGCCCATGCACGAGCAGCCGGTGTTCCGGAAAATGGGTCTGTTCGGCAGCACCAGCTGCCCGGTCGCCGAGCGCATCGCCCGCCAGGGCCTCTACCTGCCGAGCGGCATGGCGCTCACCGAGGAACAGCTGCGGTATTCGGCCGCCGCCCTGCTGGAAGCGCTCGATGAGCGCGTTTGAACGCTATTCGCGCTACTACGACCTGCTCAACGCGGGCAAGGACTATGCCACCGAGGCGGCCTACGTTGCGCGCCAGCTCCGAGCCGCCGATGCCCGGGCACGCCGCGTGCTGGAACTCGGCTCGGGCACCGCGCGCCATGCCCGCCTGCTGGCGGCCGCGGGCTTCGAAGTCTGCGGCGTGGAGATGAGCGGCACCATGCTGGCGGCGGCGCGTGCGGCGCTGGAACAGGAGCCACCCGCCCTGCGGCAGTGCCTGGAGCTGGTGCAGGGCGACGCACGCCATGTACGCCTGGAGCGGCGTTTCGATGCCGTGGTCTCGCTGTTCCACGTAGTGAGTTACCAGGTCCGCAACGAGGACCTGGCGGCGATGTTCGCCACCGCCCGCCATCACCTCGCTCCCGGCGGGCATTTCTTCTTCGACTACTGGCATGGGCCGGGGGTCCTCACCGACCTCCCCGGACCGCGCGAGAAGCAGGGCGAAGACGAGTCCTTCGCCGTCACCCGCCGCGCACGCCCGGAGATGCTGCCCCGGCAGAACCTGGTGAAGGTCCACTACGAGATCACCGGACGGGACAAGCACAGCGGCACCACGGAGCACATCGAGGAAACCCACCCGATGCGCTATCTCTTCGAGCCGGAGCTGGCGCTCCTGCTCGGGGCGGCGGGATTCCGCGTCCTGCGCAGCATGGCGTGGATGGCCGACGCCGCACCGGCGCTCGACACCTGGAACGCCTGCACCCTGGCCGAGGCGCTATGAGGGTCGGCATCTTTCTCGGCGAACTGGCGCCGACCGCCGGCGGTGCGCACACCTACCAGCAGACCCTGCTCGACAACCTGCGCCATCACGACACCGGTCACGAGTTCCTCTGCTTCCACTACGGTGCCGCACCCGCGGCCGCTGCCTCGGGCATGCGCCACGTCCGCCTCGAACCGCGGGGCGGCACGAACTCGCGGCTCGGCGGCCTCGCCCGCGCCATGGGACGCCGGCAGCGGCTGCCGTCGAGCCGCAAGCGCCGGGCGCTGCAGGCTGCCGCGCGCGCCGAACGCATCGAGCTCAT
The DNA here is from genome assembly GCA_015709695.1 of Gammaproteobacteria bacterium. Lineage (NCBI taxonomy): Bacteria > Pseudomonadati > Pseudomonadota > Gammaproteobacteria > Gammaproteobacteria bacterium. The sequence continues at coordinate 2,333,133 of CP054183.1, forward strand.
GTGGTTCCCGACCCAGGACTGGGAGCCGGTCGATGTGCCGTTCATCTATACCGTCTGGGACCTGCAGCACCGCCTGCAGCCCTGCTTCCCGGAAGTGTCGGTCACGGGGCTGGATTTCGACCGGCGCGAGGAAGCATTCCGGCACATCCTGCCGCGCGCCACCTGGGTGGTGGTACCCAACGAAGCCCTCAGGGACGAGGTGCAGCTGTTCTACGGCCTGCCCGCCGGGCGCATCGCGATGCTGCCGCAGCCGACCCCGGACTTCGCGCTCGCCGCAGCCGCAACGGCCACCCCGGCGCCACGCAGCCTGGCCGGCGATCCGCTGTTCTACCCGGCGCAGTTCTGGCCACACAAGAACCACGTCGTGCTGCTGCATGCCCTGCGGCTGCTGCGGGATCGCGATGGCCTGCGGCCGCGCCTCATCCTCACCGGCGCCGACAAGGGCAACCTCGCTCATGTGCGCGCCACCGGCGAGCGGCTCGGCGTCTGGGAACAGGTGGAGCACCGCGGCTTCGTTCCGCAGGCGGAGCTGGCCAGCCTCTACCAGCAGGCTTTCGCGCTCGTTTTCCCGTCGTTCTTCGGCCCCGAAAACCTGCCGCCCCTCGAGGCCTTCGCGCTCGGCTGCCCGGTGGTGGCAGCGCGCGTGTCCGGCGCCGAGCACCAGCTCGGCGACGCGGCGCTGCTGTTCGACCCGCGCAGCGAGGAAGAACTGCGCAGGGCGCTGCTGCGCCTGGAACGGGAGCCGGACCTGCGCGCCGCGCTGACCGCGCGCGGTGCCGCCCGCGCCCAGGCCTGGACCGGACGTGAATTCAGCACGGCACTGCTGCGGCTCATCGACGAATTCGCCGGCGTGCGCCGCTGCTGGAGCAGCGACACGCCCTACGTGCACAGCTGAGGCGGTCAGCTTCCCAGCAGCCGGCGGATGCCGCGAAACCAGCGCCGCCGGGGCGCTGCCGGAGCGGTACCGGCTCCACTGCCCAGGTACATGGCCAGGCAGCCGGGATGCACCAGTGCCGGCGGCATGCCATCCTGCCGCGGCGGCGGTGGCCGCAGCTCCGCCATACGCTGGTTGCGCACATAGAGCATCAGGTTCTGCCGGTACCACCAGTCGAGCCGTCCGTCGTCCCAGAATGCCGGCCGGATCCAGTCCAGGCACTGGAAGCCGCGCGCGGCGAACAGCCGGGCCCACCAGGCCGGCCATTGTTCGTTGATGTGGCCTTCACCGGTCTGGCCGGGAATCGCGGCGGCGAACAGCACGAAATCGGCTGCATTGCACAGCGTATCGACGAAACCCGCCGCCGCCGCCTCGGGCAGGTGCTCCGCGCATTCCAGGCTCATGGCCAGGTCCACGCGCTGCGCGAAGGTGATCCCCTCGGCGAGATTGCAACGCACCAGCGCATCGGCAGGAATCTGCAGGTGTTCGGCCGGCACCCAGTCGCCATCGAAGCCGTGGACCCGCGCCCCCGCCTCCCGCCAGACCGACAGCCAGGTCCCCACGCCGCAGCCCAGGTCCAGCACCGAATTCACGGGCATCGGCAGGCGTTCACGCACGAAGGCCGTGACGGCGCGGGCTGCCGGCAGGGTGCGCTGGTGGCGCTCGGAGTAGTAGCTGCCGCTGTACAAGGCTTCGCTCATGGGCTCACCCTAGAAATACGATTTCTGCAGGACCCAGGCCAGCAGCCGCGGATCGCGGCGAACGGCCTGCTGGTGGAACTCGTAGCCCTCATCATGGCTCTGCCGCAGCTCCCGCTGGATCTCGCTGTCGGGGATGGCGGCGAAATCCGCCGGTACGCGCCCCAGCAGGCGGCGCAGCGAGCGGCGCAGCCGGCGGCGCAGTACCTTCGATGACAAGCCGGCGCGCCGCAAGCCGCCCGCGCGGCGGATCGCCGTGTAGGAGTCGGAAATGCCCTGGTTGAACTGACGCTGGCGGAAGTACCCGGCCGTGAGACGCGAGGCGGGAATGCAATGCTGGATGCTGGCGTCGGGATGGTAGAACGCCAGCAGCCCCTGCTCCTCCACGTATGCCGAGACCCAGGACTCGCCGTCACCGCGGAAACGGATCAGTTCCTGCGGAAAGCCATCCGGATGGAAGCCACCGGCAGCCAGCAACACGGAGCGTCGCACGGCGAAGTTGCAGCCGAAGACCAGCGTTGGCGGAATCGGCCGCGGCCTGTCGCCGAGGTCGAGGATGGACAGGTCCGGCAGCACACGGCCCTCGGCCTGAGGCTGCTCCCACAGGCGCCGGATCCAGTCCGGTGGGGTGGCGCCCCACTCGGGCAGCACGCGCCCGCCCGCCATCGCCACCCGCGGATCCGCCATGGCCTCGCGCAGGCCGGCCAGCCAGCCCGGCGCGGCCCTGATGTCATCGTCCACGTACACCAGAATATCGCCGCGGCTCTCCCGCAGTCCCTTGTGCCGGCCCACGTGCAGGCCAGGCTCGGCCGCGTGGTGATAGGCCAGCCCGGGGTGCCGCGCGCGCAGCTCGTCCACCAGCGCGCGGGTGCCATCGGTCGAGCCGTTGTCGACGACGAGCACCTCGAAGCGTCCATGCTCCAGGCGCTGCTCGAGGATCGAGGTCAGCGCCACGCGCAGCGCCTCGCAGCGGTTGCGCGTCGGCACCACGACGCTGAAGTCCATCGCCGCGCCGGGCACGGTCAGCGCGGCCGGCTGGCCGCGAACCGCGTCTTGTCCTGGTCGCCGGCGTAGGGGCCCTGCTTCACCTCGACCATCTCGACCTCCTCCAGCACCTCGAAGCCATGGCCGCCCTGGACCAGCAGGATGACGTCCCCGCCCTCCAGCGTGCGGCTGTCGAGGTACTGGCGGTCCTCGCCGTAGAAGTCCACGCGCAGCCGGCCCTTGCGCAGCAGCAGCACCTCGGAGGTGTACTGCACCTCCCGCGGCACCGGGTTGTGGATGTGGGGATCGATGGTCTTGCCGGCGGCATGGCGCATGTAGGCCACCTGCTGGGAAAAGCTGCCGGGCGTGAAGAAATGCACGCCGGGCTCGCGGAAACGGCCCGAGAGGATGATGGCGAACGTCCTGCCGCCGAACTCGATGTGCTCGACCATGGTCTTCCCCGCCGGCCGGATGCGCCAAGGGGCGGCGGCTGCCGGCAGGCGCGATGTTGCCTTCCGCCATCGCGCTTCACAAGGCCGGCCGCTACACTGCGCCCCCCGATGCTCACCTTCGCCAACGTCACGCTCTCGCGCGGACCCCGCACGCTGCTCACCGACGTGAGCTTCGCCGCCTACGCCGGCTGGCGCCTCGGCGTGGTCGGGCGCAACGGCACCGGCAAGACCAGCCTGTTCGGCCTCGTCACCGGCGAGATCGCGCCGGATGCGGGGACCGTCTCGCTGCCGCGCAACCTGGCCGTGGCCAGCGTCGCCCAGGAGACCCCGGCCAGCCCGCGCAGCGCCCTCGACTATGCGCTGGACGGCGACGCGGAACTGCGCGCCACCGAGGCGGAACTGGCCGCGGCCGAGGCGGCCCACGACGCCGCGCGCATCGCCCGCCTGCACGAGCACCTCTACACCATCGACGGCTATGCGGCCCGCGCGCGGGCGGCGAAGCTGCTGCAGGGCCTGGGCTTCGAGGAGGCGGACCAGGCGCGTGCCGTGGCGGAGTTCTCCGGCGGCTGGCGCATGCGCCTCAACCTGGCGCGCGCCCTGCTCTGCCGCTCGGACCTGCTGCTGCTCGACGAACCCACCAACCACCTCGACCTGGATGCCGTGCTGTGGCTGCAGGCGTGGATGAAGTCCTATGCCGGCACCCTGCTGGTGATTTCCCACGACCGCGACTTCCTCGACGCCGTCACCACCCACACCCTGCACCTCGCCCAGGGCACGGCGACGCTCTACACCGGCAACTATTCGCAGTTCGAACGACTGCGCGCCGAGCGCATGGCACAGCAGGGCGCATTGCGCGCCCAGCAGCAGCGCCAGATCGCCCACCTGCAGTCCTTCGTCGACCGCTTCAAGGCCAAGGCCAGCAAGGCGCGCCAGGCGCAGGCGCGGGTGAAGATGATCGAGCGCATCCGCCTCGCGGCGCCGGCGCATGCCGATGCCGAGTTCGACTTCACGATCCCGGCGCCGGAACGCCTGCCCGAGCCGCTGCTGGTGCTCGACCGCGCCGCCGCCGGCTATGGCGAGCGCACGGTGCTCTCCGGCGTGCGCATGACGCTGTCGCCGGGCGATCGCCTCGGCATCCTCGGCCCCAACGGCGCCGGCAAGTCCACGCTCACCAGGCTGCTGGCCGGTACCCTCGAACCCCGGGCCGGCGCCGTGGTGCGCAGCCCCTGGCTCGGCGTCGGCTACTTTGCCCAGCACCAGCTCGAGCAGCTCGATCCCGCGGCCTCGCCGCTCGACCACCTGCGCCGCCAGGCACCGCGCCTCGGCGAGAAGGCCGGCCGCGAGTACCTCGCCGCCTACCACTTCCGCGGCGACCGGGTCTTCGAGCCCGTGGGTCCGTTCTCGGGCGGCGAGAAGGCGCGCCTCGCGCTCGCACTGCTGGTCCATGGCCGGCCGAACCTGCTGCTGCTGGACGAGCCCACCAACCACCTCGACCTCGACCTGCGCCATGCGCTGGAGATCGCCCTGCAGGACTACGCCGGCGCGCTGGTGCTGGTGTCGCACGACCGCCACCTGCTGGAGAGCAGCTGCGACAGCCTCTGGCGCGTCGCCGGCGGCAGCGTCCAGCCCTTCGACGGCGACCTCGACGACTACGCGCGCTGGCTCACCCAGCGCGAGCGGAGCGACCCGCCGGAGGCATCCGTCACGGCAACCCCCGCAGCGTCCAGCAGCCCGCGCCTGTCGCCGAAGGAACAGCGGCGCGCCTCGGCCGAACAGCGCGCCCGGCTGAAGGACCTGCGCGACACGGTACAGAAGGCCGAGACCGAGGTGCAGAAGCTCAACACGCGGATCACCGCCATCGAACAGGAGCTGCAGGACCCGACGGTCTACGCGGAGCACAGCCGCGCCGCGGCCCTGAGCCGCGAGCAGAAAGACCTGCGCCGGCGGCTGGAAGCCGTGGAGGAATCATGGCTCGAAGCCTCGGCTGCATTGGAGTCGATGACAGATCCCGCGGACAGGGCGCCATCAGGGGCTGCCGGCCGCTGAGCCACACGCGGTCAAAGCCGGTTGCAGAACTCCTCCACGCTGACGTCGGCGTGCCGCGATCCAATTCCCGATGATCCGGGACCACAACCTGTGCAAATGGCTCATCACGACGGAGCACGATATGGCTGCCATGCTGGCGGCGCCTCGTGAAACCCGCCATTTCGAGAGCAGCCACGCATTGCCGCCCCGAGACCCGCGGCAATTTCGTCACACTGCGATGACGGTGGTTTCGAATGTATCGTCCGGAACGGCCAGTCCGTCGTCCTTGAGCGTCTCGATATAGAGAGCTATAGCCGCCTTGATGTTCCGGATCGCTTCCTCGCGCGTCAGTCCCTGCGAGACGCAACCCGGCAGGCTCGGGCACTCGGCTATCCAGTAGCCGCTTTCACCGCGGCTGATGACAACCTGTCTCATCGGGTCGAATTCAAGAGTATTGACGGCATGCATACTATATGCCTCGCGGAGCTGCCGCATGTGTGGAATATCGTCACCCGGCGGTTCGGCTCGCTGCCAGGCGCAAAACCCATGTGACTGGCAGGATCTGCCGCAGGTTGGCAACACCCGGGCGGACACCGGCCAGGCCGCCACCAGCTTGGTGACGCCGGCGCGATTCATACGCCGCTCCCGGCCACCAGCCCGTGGCTGCCCACTCCGAGGAGGCGCACCGGGCGGGTGGTGGCCTCGGTGCGCGCGAGCAGGGCCAGTGCCCGGCCGGTGATGTCGCTGGCATCGGCCGTGGCCAGCAGCTCGCTGTGGCTGCGGGTCACGGTGGTGAAATCCCCGTAGCGCACCTTGATGGTGACGGTGCGCGCGCGCAACCGGCGTTTCGCCAGCGATGCCGCTACCCGGGCCGCGAGACGCGCAATTTCCTCGGCCTGCGTCGCCGGGTCGGCGAGGTCCGTGGCAAACGTGGTCTCCGCGGAAATGGACTTCCACGGGCGATCCGGCCTGACTGGCCGCTGGTCCTCGCCACGCGCCAGTTCCTGCAGGCGACCCGAGAGGCTGCCGACCGCGCCGGCGAGCACCGCCGGGTCCGCCGCCCGCACATCCACCAGCCGCCCGATGCCGATGGCGTGCAGCTTCCTCGCGGTCACCGGTCCCACGCCCCACAGGGCCTCCACCGGCAGCTGCTGCAGGAAGGCCTCCACGCGGGCCGGCGCGATCACCGTCAGTCCGTCCGGCTTGCGCCAGCCCGAGGCGATCTTGGCGAGGAACTTGTTGGGCGCAACGCCGGCGGAAGCGGTGAGCGCGAGCTCCTCGCGGATGCGCTGCTTGAGCCCGCGCGCGACGCTGCTGGCCAGCGGTTCCCCCCACAGGTTGTCGGTGACATCCAGGTAGGCCTCGTCCAGCGACAGCGGCTCGACCAGCGGCGTCGCCGAGCGCAGGATCGCCATGACCCGCTGCGAGGCCTCGCGGTAGCGCGGGAAATCCGGCCGGACCACGACCAGGTCCGGGCACTGCCGCAGCGCCCGCGCCATCGGCATGGCCGAGCGCACGCCGAAGGCGCGCGCCTCGTAGCTCGCCGCCGCCACCACGCCCCGGGAGCGGGGCGAACCGCCCACGGCCACCGGGCGCCCGCGCAGTGCCGGGTCGTCGCGCTGCTCCACGGAGGCGTAGAACGCATCCATGTCGAGGTGGATGATGCGGCGCAGGGGGTGATCCACGATGCCAGGCTCCGGCGCCAAGATACCCGCCGCGGATGGCCCCGGCTACAATCCCGCGGCCATGCACATCGGCCCCCACCTCATCGACCCGCCGCTGATCCTCGCCCCCATGGCCGGGGTCACCGACAAGCCCTTCCGCCAGCTCTGCCGGCGCCTGGGCGCGGGACTCGCCGTGTCGGAGATGACCATCGCCGACCCGCGGCTGTGGGGCACGCGCAAGTCCCGCCAGCGCATGGACCACGCCGGCGAGCCCGCGCCGGTCAGCGTGCAGATCGCCGGCTACGACCCGGCCATGCTCGCGGATGCGGCACGGCACAACGTCGCGCTCGGCGCCGACATCATCGACATCAACATGGGCTGCCCGGCGAAGAAGGTGTGCAACGTCGCCTCGGGCTCCGCCCTGCTGCGCGACGAGGCCCTCGTCGGGCGCATCCTCGATGCCGTGGTCGCCGCCGTGCCGGTGCCGGTGACGCTGAAGATCCGCACCGGCTACTCGCGCGCCGGGCGCAACGCCGTCGCGGTGGCGCGCATCGCCGAGGCCGCCGGCGTGGCCGCGCTGGCGGTACACGGCCGCACCCGCGAGGACCACTTCCGCGGCGAGGCCGAGCACGACACGGTGGCCGCGGTGAAGGCCGCGGTGCGCATCCCGGTGATCCTCAACGGCGACATCCGCGACGCCGGCCAGGCGCTCGCCCTGCTCCGGCGCACCGGCGCCGATGCGGTGATGATCGGCCGCGCCGCACAGGGCCGTCCGTGGATCTTCCGCGACATCGCCGCGCGCCTGCGCGGCTGCGAACCCTTGCCCGAACCCTCCGTGGCCGAGGTGGCGGAGATCCTGCTCGGCCACCTGCAGGCGCTGCACGCCTTCTACGGCGAGTACATGGGCGTGCGCATCGCCCGCAAGCACCTCGGCTGGTACGCCGCCGCCCAGGCCGGCGCCGCGGAGTTCCGCGCGCGGATCAACCAGACGGGCAGCGCCGCGGAGCAGCTGCGGCTGGCGCGGGAGCATTTCACGTACCCGGCGGCATCACGAGCCGCCTGAATGAACAGCGTTTCTGTTGCACCGCTTCCACGCCTGATGCCATTCGCGGCGGAGGTAGTCGCTGCTGCCTGACGATCGCCTGCATGGCGTCCCGTGTGGACAGACGATACGGGGTGTACCGAGCGATCTCGGCGACGTTTGGACCGGCACCGTCGACAGCCCCGGACCCGGGCAAGGCCGGGCAATCACGCAACAGCAGTCATGAGGCAGCCAGAAGGTTGAGATTCGGGCAATGGAAGGGACATAATGTCCGCAGATCGTCCCTGTCTGATCTTGAGCCGGAGTTGTGCCGTGGAAGACCCGATTCAGCTGCTCACTTCCCTGCGCGGTCGCTACAACCAGAGAGAGTTGGCGGAAGCACTGGGCATTACCACTCGTACGCTGCGTCGCTGGGAAACACGGGAAACCGAGCCACCGCCGTATCTGGTGGATGCCATTCGTCAGCGTCTGCTGCCGCTTGCAGGCAGCCTTGATGCCGGCAATTGCGCCTTCAGCTTCATCGACCTATTCGCGGGAATCGGCGGCATCCGCATGGCTTTCGAGGTGCACGGCGGGCGGTGCGTGTTCACCAGCGAGTGGAATTCATGGGCCCAGAAAACCTATCTCGCCAATTTCCCCAACTCTGCCCATGCGTTGGCAGGCGATATCACCAATGTAGCTGAACACGATGTTCCAGATCACGACGTTCTGCTGGCGGGCTTTCCATGCCAGCCGTTCAGCATCGCGGGAGTCTCGAAGAAAAATGCTCTCGGACGTGCTCACGGATTCGCGGACGAGACGCAGGGAACCCTGTTCTTCGATGTGGCGCGAATCATCGCCGCCAAGCGTCCTGCCGCCTTCCTCCTGGAGAACGTGAAAAACCTGGTCAGCCACGACAAAGGCAACACGTTTCGCGTTATCAAGAGGGTTCTGGAAGAAGATCTCGGCTACCACATTCACTTTAAAGTGATCGACGGCGCACATTTCGTTCCGCAGCATCGCGAGCGCATACTGATAGTGGGGTTCTCGGAGAAGATCGACTTCGATTGGGCGGATGTGATGCTTCCGGAGAAGAAACCCGTCCTTTCCTCCATCTTGCATCCCCAGGATGGCAGCGAGCGCGCAGAGAGCCACTACACGTTTGGCCCAAAGGCCGAGGTAGACGGTCGCTACACGCTCACGCCGAAACTATGGGCGTATCTGAAAGGCTATGCCGCCAAGCACAAGGCTGCGGGCAACGGGTTCGGCTACGGGCTGGTGAACGGTGACAGCGTCGCGCGCACGCTTTCGGCCAGGTACTACAAGGACGGCTCGGAAATTCTGGTTTCGCAGGGGCCGCGCAGCCTCCCCAGGCGGCTGACCCCGCGCGAATGCGCTCGACTCATGGGATTCCCGGACAATTTCGTAATTCCGGTGAGTGACACACAGGCCTACAAGCAATTCGGCAACAGCGTGGTCGTGCCGGTCATGCGCGAGGTTGCCCGAGTGATGCTACCTCGCATCCGGAAACTGATCGACCCGGAGTTGGCAAGACAGAAATCTCTTCTGGCAGCGTAGCAGCAGGGCGCATGCCCCTGTATCGCAGCCGTTTTGCGATTCCGGAGAGGGCTTGCTGATGGATGTCGTGGACCGAGGCACGCGAAGCCGGATGATGTCGGGAATTCGCGGCAAGAACACGAAGCCCGAGCGCACCGTACGCAGCTTTCTTCACCGGGCCGGATTCCGTTTCCGCCTGCACGCGAATCTGCCAGGCAGACCTGATGTGACGCTTCCGCGATTTCGTGCTGTCGTGTTCGTGCATGGTTGCTTCTGGCATCGGCACCCCGACTGCCGGTACTCGACGACACCCGCCAGCAATATCGCATTCTGGCAAGCGAAGTTTGCAGAAAACAGGAAGCGGGACGCGCTGGTGAAACAGCAGCTCCGCCGACTGGGCTGGCGGGTACACGTCGTGTGGTCATGCGAAGTGAATCAACGGAAGATGGATGCGCTTATCGCACGACTTCGGTCAGACGAGAGAAAGGTACGGTAGTGGCGGAAAGCGAAGATCGGGACAAGTGGCTATCCGAAATCGACTTGGCGACAATTTTCCGGTTGATGAAGGATAACGGCACCACCGAAATTCTCTACAAAGTACTTCCGCGAAACGCCAACAGCAAGAACCAAGTCTACCTTGCACCTGACCTGTCGCACTTGGGCAAGATTCCGTCCGGAGAGGTGACTCTCCATCAATCCACAACCAGCAAGCGCGGTGGGGTCGCTGCGGTATACCGTTCCGCACTGGACTTCTCCTGGATCAGCAAGGATGGGCGCCCATGCCAAGCGCCGGATGCCAAGCTCATCTTCTACCCCCAGTATCCGGAAGTTCGCTTTTCAGGATTCCTCGCGGGCTGCAGTGATCCACCGTCATCACTGTACGATAAAAGAAAGCGCGGCGAGGAGCCAGGTCGAGTACTCGTCTTCGGCGTGGGAAGCGGAAAACGGATAATGGGCATGACGCTCCCGCCGGAATCACCCGCTGCGCATGAGATTGCTGTCCATCATCCGCGCGATGCCTACGGCATGTTCTTCATCCTGCCGATTCCCGGAATAGCAGAAGGTGACGGCTTCGTTGACCTGATGCACAAGTTATGCGTCATCCATCGCCGTGACTGGGTACCATCACGCCGCCTCGACAAGAATGGTGTTCTGGTTCCGTGCAACGCACCGAACTGCAACGGCAATACGCTGGAATCCCTGCTCGGAATTCGTTCGAATGGATATTCACAGCCGGATTTCCGCGGATGGGAGATCAAGGCCCGGAGCGTGCCGAATTCGGCCGCACCAAGCAGCAGCGTGGTAACTCTATTCACGCCGGAGCCGACGTCCGGCGTCTACGTTCATGACGGACTTCAGGCTTTCATGCGCCTATATGGATATGTAGATACCATGGGTCGGCCGGATCGTCTGAATTTTGGTGGGCTGTACCGTGCCAATGGCACCGCTCACGCCAGAACGAGCCTGCGCATGGTGCTGGAAGGCTTCAATGCCGAGGAAGGAACCTACTCCCCGACCGGTGCCATTCGGTTGCTGGACATCGAGGACCGGGAGGCCATGGGTTGGTCGTTTGCGAAGCTGATCGACCACTGGAAAGCAAAGCATGCTCACGCCGCTTTCGTGCCGGCACAGCAACGACTGGAACCCGAGCGGCAGTACCGCTTCGGGCGAAGCATCCTGCTGGGTGAGGGAGCCGAGTTCGGCCGTTTTCTCGCTGCGGTGGACGCGGGAAAGGTGTACTACGACCCGGGCATCAAGCTTGAAAAGGTGTCCACGGAAAGACCTTCTGCAAAGCGACGCAGCCAGTTCAGGGTCAACAGCAAGGACATCCCCAGGCTGTATGAGTCAAGTCGTGTCGTCGATGCATGCGAACAGGCAAACTGCTGACGCTGGTTGACGCCTGGTAAAGGTTGAAGGAGGCAAGGCGGTCGAGCAGCTGGTCGTGGAGGGTGAAGATGCATCCAAGCCGCTTGATGTAACAGCGCAAGCATTTGGCATGCCGCGGTCCAGACGGGTGGCCCGACCACAGCGGTGTCGAGATCCGTCAGATCTTCCGAATTGCGTTTCGCATCGGCTGTCAGGGCTGCGGGCCCGACAATCGCCCCACTCCCTCTTTCACTTCTTTGGCAAGAACCCCATGGCCCTCGTCCGCCTCAACCGCGTCTCCCTCGCCTTCGGTGATGTGCCGGTCTTCACCGATGTGGATTTCTCCATCGAGCCGGGCGAGCGGGTCTGCGTCATCGGCCGCAACGGCGCCGGCAAGACCACGCTGTTGCGGCTGGTCACCGGGGAGCTGCAGCCGGATTCCGGCGAGGTGGCGCCGCGCAAGGATCTCGTCGTCAGCACGCTGGAGCAGGAGCTGCCGGCGGACGAGGGCCTGACGGTACGCGAGGTGGTGGCCGGCGGGCTGGCGGGGCTGCAGGCACTGGTGGACCGCTTCGAGGCGCTGGCCCGTGCGGGCAATCCGGCGCAGGCGACGACGCTGGCGGAACTGCAGCAGCGCATCGACCTGCTGGATGGCTGGCAGATCGGCCAGCGGGTGGAAGCCATGATGAGCGAGCTGGCGCTGCCGCCGGGGCGGCGGCTCGGCGAGCTCTCCGGTGGCTGGCGCCGCCGCGTGGGGCTGGCACGGGCGCTGGTGTCGCGGCCTGACCTGCTGCTGCTCGACGAGCCCACCAACCACCTCGACATCGCCAGCATCGAGTGGCTGGAATCGCGCATCCAGCGCTACGGCGGTGCCGTGCTGTTCATCAGCCACGACCGCGCCTTCCTCGACCGCATCGCCACCCGCATCGTCGAGCTCGACCGCGGCCGGCTCATCAGCTTCCCGGGCAACTACCTGGAGTTTCTCGGCCGGCGCGAGCAGCTCGCCGCCGACGAGCAGGCGCACAACGCGCTGTTCGACAGGAAGCTCGCCGCCGAGGAAACCTGGATCCGCCAGGGCATCAAGGCACGGCGCACCCGCAACGAGGGCCGGGTGCGCGCGCTGATGAAGCTGCGCGAGCAGCGTGCCGCACGCCTCTCTCCGGTGCGCAAGCCGCGCATCGCCATCGAGGGCGCCGAGCCCTCGGGCCGCAAGGTCATCGAGGCCCGCGGCATCGGCCACGGCTTCGGCGGGCACTGGCTGTTCCGCGACCTGTCGGTGAAGTTGATGCGTGGCGAGCGGCTCGGCCTCATCGGCAACAACGGCGTCGGCAAGACCACGCTGCTGCGCATCCTGCTGGGCGAGATCGCCCCGCAGGAAGGCTCGGTGAAGCTGGGCACCGGCATCGAGACCGGCTACTTCGGCCAGCTGCGCGAGAGCCTCGATCCCGACAGGACCGTCGCCCAGGTGGTCGGCGACGGCTACGATTTCGTCAGGCTCGGTGGCCGTGACGTGCACATCATCGGCTACCTGCAGGGTTTCCTGTTCAGCGCCCGGCGCGCCATGACGCCCGTGCGGGCGCTTTCCGGCGGCGAGCGCAACCGCGTCATCCTCGCGCGCCTGTTCACCCGCCCCAGCAACCTGCTGGTGCTCGACGAACCGACCAACGACCTCGATGTCGAGACCCTGGAAGTGCTCGAGGAGCAGCTGCGCCAGTACGACGGCACGCTCATCGTCGTCAGCCACGACCGCATGTTCATGGACAACGTGGTCACCAGCACCCTGGCCTTCGAGGCCGGCGGCCGGGTGCGCCGCTACCCGGGCGGCTACTCCGACTGGCTGGCCCAGGGCGACGAGCTGGCGGTGGCGGAGGATCCGCCGGATGCGGCCGGCGCAGCCGACGCCACGGCACCGGCGCGCGCCGCAGTGGCGGTCGCCGCGATACCGCGCCCTCCTGCCCGGCCCAGGCTCAGCTACAAGGACCAGCGTGAACTCGACGGCCTGGTGCCGCGCATCGAGGCCCTCGAGGCGGAGATCGCCGCGCTCGAGCGCGAGGTGGCGGCGCCGGACTTCTACGCCCGGGGATGGGAGCGCAGCGCCCCGGTGCTCGCCGCGCTGGAAGCCCGGCAGCAGGAGCACGAAGCCGCCACCGCCCGCTGGGTGGAACTCGAAGACCGCCGCCTGGGGAAATAGGTGCCAGTGTTACGGTTACGGTAACCTGCCCCGCCGACCTGATGACCTCCTGGCACTCGGGCTGACGCCATCGACCTGATCCAGCAGCGTCCGGCGGTTACCGTAACCGTAACACCGGCACCTGCTTCTCGGTCGCCGGCCGCTGCGGTGCTTCAGCCGAGACGCAGCCAGAAGGTCTTGAGATGCGCCGGCTCGTCCCGTGTCACCGGGAAATCCGGCGGCTGCGGCGCGTAGTGGGTGGCCTCGATGCGGCGCCCACCGGCGGCCACCGCCTCGCGCACCGTCGCCACGAAGGCCTCCGCCGGCAGCCTGGCCGTGTTCGCGCAGGCCAGCAGCACGCCGCCCGGCGCCAGCAACGGCAGCGCGGCGGCCACCAGCCGCCCGTAGTCCGCCTCGACGCGGAAGCGCCCCTGCGCCTTCGACTGCGAGAAGGTGGGCGGGTCGAGGACCAGCGCATCGTGGCGCCGCCCCTTGCGGGCCAGGCGGCGGAACCAGTCGAAGGCATCGCCGTAGATGAAATCGTGGGCAGCGGGATCGAGGCCGTTGAGGATGAAGTTGCGCCGCCCCCAGTCGAGATAGCGCTGCGAGAGATCGAGGCTGGTGACCCGCGCGCCGCCCAGCGCGGCGCAGACCGAGAAGCCGCAGGTGTAGGCGAAGGCATTGAGCACCTCGGGCGCGGTGCAGCCCGCGGCGTACAGCGGGAAGCCCGCTGCCACATGCCCGGTGAGGAAGCGCCGCCGGTTGTCGCGCTGGTCGAGGAACAGGCCGGTGGAATAGCCTTCGCCGAAGCCGAGTTCGTAGCGCACGCCGTTCTCGCGCACCGTGAAGCGCTCCGGCGCGATGCCGCCGTCGAGGTGACGGGGGCTGGCGTCCTCCGCCGCCAGCCGGCGGACCTGGCGGTCGAGGCGCTTGTGGTAGCGACCATCCGCCGGCAGCGCGGCGAGGAGCCGCCGCTCGTCCGCCGACGGTTCGTGTTGCGACTGTGCCAGCAGGAAGCCGCCGAGCCGCTCCACGTACAGCCCGGGCTGGCCATCGGCGGCGCCATGCAGCAGGCGGCAGGCATCGGTGGCCGCCGGATCGATGAAGGCCGCGCGCAGCGCCGCGCGCCGGTCCGCGGGAAAATCCGCCGGCGACTCGAAGCCGACCGGTTCGCCGGAAGCCGGATGCCGCAGCGTGAGCGACTGGGCATGCAGGCAGAGCCGTGGCGCCGGCCCGCCGCCATAGAGCGCATCACCCAGCACCGGGAAGCCGCTGGCCGCCGCATGCACGCGCACCTGGTGGGTGCGGCCGGTGACCGGCTCCGCCATCACCGCCGCGTACGGCCTGCCGCCCGGGCCGTCCATCGCACCGGCCGGCCGGAAGACGGTGATGGCGGATTCGCCGCCGCGGCCGGCCGGCTGCACGATCTGGCGGTCTCCCGCACGGGCCAGTGCCGCGTCCACCCGCAGCTCCCCCGCGGGTGCCGCGCGATCGGTGAGCAGCAGGTAGCGCTTGTGTACCTCGCGGGCAGCGAACTGCGCGGTGAGCGAGCGGCTCGCCAGCGGTGTCTTCGCGAAGACCATGACGCCGGAGGTGTCGCGGTCGAGCCGGTGAACGATGGCGAGTCCCGCCCAGCGTGGCTCGCGGTCACGCAACCACTCGTAGATGCCCTCGCCGGCGAACGGCGCCGGTGCATGCGTGTTCCAGCCGGCGGGCTTGAGCACCACCAGCAGCTGCTCGTCCTCGTGCAGGACGCAGGGCGCTGTGGCGCGGGCAGCCGGGCTGGCGATGTCGTGCACGGAGGTCTGGATGCCGCGGGCTGGTGGATGTGCCGGGTACTCTAGCCGACCCGCACCGTTGCTGACGAGCAGCGAAACGCCTGCGGGATTCTGTCGAACCGTTCCGCTTTTCCGACAGCGCTTCCGTGACACAATGCCGCCCGCACGTGACGCTGCTTCCGGAGTGCGCGAACCCATGACCCGACCTGCCTTGCCCTGGCGGCACTGGCCCGCCCTGCTTTCACTCGTCCTCACTGCCTGCGGCGGCGGTGGCGGCGGCACCGGCGGCGGGAATGGCTCCGGCACGACACCCCCCGGGCCGCCGACGATCTCGATCGGCAACGCCAGCCTGGCGGAAGGCAATTCCGGCACCACGACCATGACCTTCACCGTGTCGCTGAGCGCGGCGGCCACCGGTACCGTCACCGTGGACTACACGGTCGCCGCGGGCACCGCCACGGCGGGCGAGGACTACACCGATCCCGGCCCGGGCACGCTGAGCTTCCCGGCCGGCACCACCTCGCGCAGCATCGCCGTGACCATCCATGGCGACCTGGTCCCCGAAGCCGACGAGACCTTCCAGGTGCAGCTCGCCAATGCGGTCGGCGCCACCATTGCCACCGGCACCGCCACCGGCACCATCCGGAACGACGACACGCTGCCCAACCTGTCGGTCACCGGCAGCAGCGTCAGCGAGGGCAACAGCGGCACCAAGCCACTGGCCTTCACCATCAGCCTGAACCCGGCCGCGGCCACCACGGTCAGCGTCGACTACGCCACCGCCAACGGCAATGCGCTGGCCGGCAGCGACTACGTCGCCACCAGCGGCACGGTGACGTTCCCGGCCGGCACCACCTCGCAGGTGGTCACCGTCACCGTCAACGGCGACACCGACGCGGAGACCGATGAATCCTTCTCGCTGGTCCTCGCCAACCCCTCCGGCGCGGTGATCCTGCAGGGCACGGCACAGGGCACCATCGGCAACGACGATGGCACGGCGCTCTTCGGCCTCGACGCCCGGCCGGCCAACCCGAGCGCCAGCGGCTGCGTCGCGCCGCCGCGGCCGACCAGCGGCGCGGGGGTGACGCTCGAGGCATTCAGCGACTACTCGTTCACGCAGCCCACCAAGATCCTGCAGACCCCCGGCGACCCGACGCACTGGTACGTGCTGGAGAAGGCCGGCTACGTGAAGCGCTTCGAGTCCGCCAACGTCACCAGCATCACCACCTTCCTCGACATCCACACGCGGGTGGACGCCCGCGGCGAGGGCGGCCTGCTCGGCATGGCCTTCCACCCGAACTACCCGGCCACGGCCGAGGCCTTCATCGTCTACACCACCCCCGCAAGTGGCGGCAGCGGCTACGAGATGGTGACGCGGGTGGCGCGCCTGAAGCTCGATGGCGGCACCAACCCGCCCGAGGAAGTCCTGCTGACGCTCAACCAGCCGGAGCTCTACCACAAGGGCGGCGAGATCGCCTTCGGGCCGGGCGGCTACCTGTACGTCGGCTTCGGCGACGGCGCCACGGCGCTCGCCGACCGCGACGCCCAGAACATGAAGAAGCTGCTCGGCAAGCTGATCCGCATCGGCGTCAACGGCGTGGCCTTCCCGAACCCCGGCTACACCATTCCGGCGGACAACCCCTACGCCGGCAAGGCCCGCTGCGGCACCACCGGCGGCACCGGCGCCGATGACTGCGCGGAGATCTACGCCTCCGGCTTCCGCAACCCCTGGCGCTGGAGCTTCGACCCGCCTACCGGGCGGCTGTGGCTGGCCGACGTCGGCGAGAAGACCTGGGAGGAGATCGACCTGGTGCAGAAGGGCGGCAACTACGGCTGGCCGGAGCGCGAGGGCGCGCATTGCACACCCGAGCTCTACCCCGGCGGCACCGGCTGCGCCACCACGGCGAACGGCCAGCCGCTGATCGATCCGGTGGCCGAGTACGCACACGACGGCACCAACGGCTCGGTCACGGGCGGCTTCGTCTACCACGGCAGCGCCATCCCCGAGCTGCAGGGCAAGTACCTGTTCGCCGACTTCCTCGGCAATGCCCTGCGGACGGTGACCGACAACGGCGACGGCACCTTCAGCGTCAACTCGCTGACCACCGTCAGCAACGGCATCACGGACTTCGCCCGCGGCCTCGATGGCGAACCCTACCTGGCCGACTTCGACAACGGCGTCGTGCGCAAGATCGTGCTGATGCCGGGCGGCACCGCGTCCGACGAAGTCTGGACCGACCTGGCCGACAGCCCCTGCGTCGATGCCTCCGATCCGTCGCAGCCCGGCCCGGGCCTGATCCCCTACGGGGTCAACGCGCCGTTCTGGTCCGATGGCGTGCACAAGGATCGCTGGCTGGCGATTCCCGACGGCACCACCGTCAGCGTCGATGCCAACCACCACTGGACCTTCCCCAAGGGCTCGGTGATCCTCAAGGTCTTCCGCCTCAACGGCAATCCGATCGAGACCCGCATGTTCATGCGGCATCCGGACGGCGAATGGCGCGGCTACACCTGGGAGTGGAACGGCAGCAGCGCCACCCGCATCAAGGATGGCAAGACCAGGCTGATCGACGGCCAGAACTGGATCTACCCGAGCGAGGCCGACTGCCTGCGCTGCCACACGGCCGCCGCGGGCTACACCCTCGGCCCGGAGACGGCACAGCTCAACGGCGAGCAGCTCTACCCGTCCACCGGCCGCACCGCCAACCAGCTGGCGACGCTGGACCACATCGGCCTGTTCGCCGCGCCCATCGGCAACCCGGGCACGCTGCCGGCACTGGCCAACCCGGAGGTCGGCAGCCAGGCGCTGTCGGCACGGGCACGCGCCTGGCTGCACAGCAACTGCGCGGGCTGCCACCGGCCCGGAGGCCCGACCTCCTCGTCGATGGACCTGCGCTACGACACCCCGCTCGCCGAGACCCACGCCTGCAACGTCGCAGTGGCCGCGGGCGGCAGCTTCACCGATCCGAAGCTGATCAAGCCCGGGGATGCCGCCAACTCGATGGTGCGCGCACGCATCAGCAACCGCGGTCCCTATGCCATGCCGCCGCTCGGCAGCACGGTGGTGGACGCGGCCGCGGTGACGCTGATCACCGACTGGATCAACGGGCTGAGCGGCTGCAACTGAATCCGGCCGCGGGCGCGCCCGGCAAGGCGCGCGCCCGCAGCTGGCCACAGCCCCCGTCCACGTCCTGGGCAGCCGAGCGGCGCAGCTTGGCGAGCACGCCGTGCTGCTGGAGCCGGCGCGCCATGTCCGCGGCGCGCTCCCAGGTCGGCCGCCGGTACGGCAGGCCGTCGACGCGGTTGTACGGGATGAAATTCATCACCGCGTACCTGCCGGCGAGCAGGCGGGCAATGCCCTCCACCTCGTCATCGCCGTCGTTGATGCCTTCGAGCAGGGTCCACTGGTACTGGATCGGGTAGCCGGTGGCGCGCGCGTAGGCCTCGCCCCGCTCCACCAGTTCCTCCGGCGACAGGCGCGGCGCCCTGGGCAGCAGCTGCGCACGCAGCTCCGCCCGCGTGGTATGCAGCGACAGGGCCAGCGCCGGCTTCACCGCCGCGAGCGGCAGCTTCTCGAACACCCGGCGATCCCCGACGGTGGAGAACACCAGGTTCTTGTGGCCGAGGCCGCCCTCGGTGCCGAGCAGCACGATCGCTTCCATCACCCGCTCGAGGTTGTGGGCCGGCTCGCCCATGCCCATGAACACCACGCGCCGCAATGGCCGCCGCGCGCGGGCCAGCGCCACCTGGGCGACGATCTCGGCGCTGCCGAGCTGGCGCAGCAGCCCCGCGCGGCCGGTCATGCAGAACAGGCAGCCCACGGCGCAGCCCACCTGGGTCGAGACGCAGACCCCGTCGCGCGGCAACAGCACGCACTCGACGGCCTGGCCATCGGCGAGGCCGAGCAGCAGCCGCGCCGAGCCATCGGCGGCCGGGTGCTCCTCGCTGACCCGCACCAGGCCTGCGAGCCGCGCCTCGATGTCCGGCAGCGCCGCCTTCAGCCGGGCCGGGAAGGCCGAATCCGCACGGCGCGCGAAGGCCTGCAGCGGCAGCCCCTGCGCCCAGGCGCGCAGCGCCAGCGTCTCGTGGCGCGGGCGCGCGCCGGCGGCGCGCAGTTGCTGTCTGAGGTCGTCGATGTCCATGGTGGCGGCCCATCCTAGCCTATGGCTGGCCCATGACTGGCCGATCACCGACCCGGGGTCGGCTCAGGGTCGGCTCAGGGGCGCGACACCTGCGGACTGCCCTCGATGTAGAAGCGCAGCAGCCGCCGCGCCCAGGGCCCGGCGTAGTCGACGCCGATGCGCGGGCGGCGCACGATGGCAAACGCCGGCCGCTTCGCCGGGCGCGCGATATGGAGATCCGCGCTCAGCAGGTCATGGCCGCTGTGGCGGCGGTCCAGGCCCATCGCCCGGCACAGCAGGCCCGGGCCGTTGCTCCGGCCCTGCAGCCCCTGCACCGGCTCCAGCGCCCGCACCAGCACCGCGCTGGCATGGCCCTCGGCTTCCGTCACCACGTTGAAGCAGTGGTACATGCCGTAGATCAGGTAGACATAGGCGTGGCCGGGTGGCCCAAACATGACTTCGGTGCGCGCGGTGCGGCCCCGCGCCGAATGGGCGGCGAGATCCTGTGGCCCGAGGTAGGCCTCGGTCTCGACGATGCGGCCGATGCGTGCCACGCCGCGCACCAGGTGCACGAGATGCATGCCGAGCAGCTCGCGCGCCACGGTGGTGGTGTCGCGGTCATAGAAGCGGCGGGGCAGCGGGCGCATCGGGTCGATCGGGGCGAAGGCGCGATCAGGCGGCCAGCGCCGCCTCCAGCGCGCGGCGCCAGCGGCCGAAGCGCGCCGCCAGCGCGGCATCCGCCCTGGGCGTGAACCCGCTGCCGGCCGCCGGCCAGGCCTCCGCGCCACCGGCGAGCAGCCAGGCGAGGCCACGGGCGGTGGCCTCGGGCTCCTCGCTGCGCCAGACCGGCAGGCCGGACAGGTCCGCGAGGCGCTGACAGAACAGCGGGTTTGCCGCGAGCCCGCCGGTGAGCACGATACGCTCCAGCGCCGGCCCCTGCTGACGCAGCTCGTCGAGGTTCACCACCAGCAGGAAGACGACGCTCTCGAGTACCGCCAGCGCCCTGGCGCCGGCATCGCCCTCGCCGATGAAGCGCGGCTCGAAGCCGCTCACCCAGTAGGGCGCACCGAGCCCCGACACGCCGTTGAGGAACAGCGGCGGCTCCGGCGCCGCGGTCTGCGCCGCGGCGGCCGCGAGCAGTGCCGCCACCTCCCTGCCCTCGCGTTCCGCGAGCCAGGCGAGCGCGCTGCCCGCGCCGTTCACCGTGCCCTCGAGCATGTAGTCCACGTTCGCCGCATCGGACCACACCACGCTCGCCAGCAGGCGCGGCGCCTCGGGCAGGCGGCCGCGGATGGCGCGCTGCACGAAGGCACCGGTGCCGGCATTGACGTAGGCGGTCGCCGCATCGAGCGGGCCGAAGGCGAAGGGCACCGCGGACTGGTCGCCGGTCACCACAGCGAGCGGCACCTCCATCCCGGCGGCCTCCAGCGTGCCGAAGGCATGGCGGCTGGTCACGCAGCGTGGCAGCACGGCCCGCGGCACACCGAACAGCGCCAGCAGCTCGTCCGACCAGTCGCGCTGGCGCGGGTCCCAGAGCTGGGTGCGCGAGGCATTGGCGGGATCGGCGAGCAGCGGCCGCTCGCGCGCCAGCGCGCTGGTGATGAATGCCGCGAGCGGACCCATCATCAGGTCGCCCGCGGCGGCCGCCCGCCGCACCGCCGGCAGGTGCTCCAGGCACCAGCGCATCTTGCTCGCGCCGTAGTGCGGCGAGAGCACCAGGCCGGTGCGCTCGCGGATCCAGTCGCGGCGCGGCTCCAGGGTCGTGAGCCAGGCGGCGTTGCGCCGGTCCTGCCAGGAGATCACCGGCGCCAGCGCGGCGCCGCTGCCGCGGCTCCAGCAGGCCATGCTCGAGCGCTGGGTGGCGAGCCCGGCCGCGACGATGCCGCGCCCGGCCGCCCGGGCCCGCGCCAGCACCGCCGCCATGGCCGTGCGCAGGGAATCGATCAGTTCGCCGGCATCGTGCTCGACGATGTCGCCAGCCTCGTCCCGCCTCGTGCCGACCGGCGCGAAGGCCTCATCCAGCTTCGTTCCCGCGGAATCGAAGAGGATGGCGCGGCTGGCGTGCCCGCCCTGGTCGAGCGCGAGGTAACAGTTGCCCAAGAAAAAGCCCCCGGGCCTTGCGGGCCCGGGGGCAGACTACGCGGCTCGAACCCCCGTGGCTACCGGGCGGCCTGGCCCGCCTCGCTGGCCAGCTTCTGGCGCGACAGCTCGGCCTTCTTGTGGGCCGGCGTGCGGGCCGCCAGCAGCGCGGCGATGACGATGCCTGCGGTGAGCAGGCTCATCTCCAGCCAGAACTCCTGGGGCTTCTCCCAGAACTCGGTGAACAGGTGCCAGCGCCCCGCGAGTTCCACCACGTTCCAGGCGACGATGGCCGTGGGGATGCCGTAGCGGATGGCCGTGGTCACCTTCCAGAACTTCATCAGCCGCTGGAACAGGTACACCGCCCAGATCACGTTGAGGAAGAAGATGCCGTAGGTCACCGGGTGCTGGTCGCCGAGGATGTTCTCGTCGTAGATGAACAGCAGCAGCAGGTAGAAGAACCAGATGATGTAGATGGTCTCCAGCGCGGTGATCGCCGCGAAGTTGCGCTCGTGCCTGGGGTTGGGCTTGCCGACGCGCAGGCTCAGGTTCCTCTGGAACCAGAGGAAGAAGTTGCACTTGGTCTCCTTGTTGAGGAGGAAGTAGGCAAGCGTGGCGAACATGATGCCGACCGAGGACATCATCACCAGGTACTCGGCCTTGGTGGCGATCTCGCCCGCGACGTTCGGATCCATGAGGTCCTGCACGCCGAGGAAGTCACCGGCCCAGACGAAGGAGAACTCGATCCAGCCGGTCCACAGCAGCGTGCCGGCCCAGAAGCCCAGCCAGGTCGCGGCGACCTCGGAGCGGCTGCGCATGCCGTAGAACAGCATCACCGCCCCCACGGCGCCGAGTGCGAACGCGGACTGCAGCACGTAGCCCGGGCCCGGCCAGACCTCTTCCATGACGATCATCACGGTGTGGCCCAGCGCCTGCACCACGAAGACGATGGCGAAGGCCAGCAGGCCCACCCAGGGCGGCCGGTACAGCAGGTTCATCAGCCGGTTGCCGGACGTCGGGACAGCGCTTGCGCCGGGTGTACTCATGATGCGTGCCTCCTCGGATTTTGCCGCGGCCCGCTTTCCTGTAGGTTAATGGCGGGCGTTCGCGGCCAGTCTAGGAAGGGCGGCGACGGCACAGTGTCAACAGCAGGTCAACAGGACGCAATGACAGGCAATCGTTCCCGTGGGTGAGAACCGCGTCACGGCCAGCGACAGTGCAGCACCGCGGCTGCTGCTGGTCGACGATGACGCGGGCCTGGTGGCCATGCTGCGCGAGTTCCTCGAACTGCAGGGCTTTCGCGTCGACACGCTGCCGGATGCCGAGTCCGCACTGGCGCGCATCGCCACCGATCCGCCCGACCTGCTGGTGCTCGATGTGATGATGCCCGGCATGAGCGGCTTCGAGGCCCTGCGCCAGCTGCGCCAGCGCCCCGAGCACCAGGAGCTGCCGGTCATCATGCTCACCGCCCGCGGCGAGGAGTCCGAGCGCATCGTCGGCCTGCTCGGCGGTGCCGATGACTACCTCGCCAAGCCCTGCAACCCGCTGGAACTGGCGGCGCGGATCCGCGCGGTGCTGAAGCGTTCGCGGGTAGCCGCCCCCGCCGCCCATGTGCTCAGCGCCGGGCCACTGGAGCTGGACCTGCGCACCCGCGTGCTGCGCGCCCAGGGCGCGCCGCTCAACGTCACCGCCGCGGAGATGCGCGTCATGGAGCAGCTGATGCGCAGCCCCGGCGAAGTGCTGTCGCGCGCGCGGCTGACGGAACTGGCGCTCGACCGGCCGATGGAAGCCTATGACCGCAGCATCGACACGCTGGTGAGCAAGCTGCGCCGCAAGCTCGACGAGGCCGGTGTGCCGGGCCGCTGCATCCGCGGCCTGCGCGGCCATGGCTACGTGCTCGATGTGCCGGCCGGGAACGGCTGAACGGTGAACATCCCCGCGCCGCGCATCTATGCCCGGATGGCGTTCTACGTCGGCACCGCGCTGGCGGCCTTTCTCGCGCTGGCCGTCGGCAGCGTCGCGCTGCTCGCCTCGGCCGAGCTCGCCAGCTACGTGCAGACCCGCCAGGGCCCGCTCGGGCAGGAGGCGGCCGCGGTGCTGGCCGAAGGCGGGCGTCCGGCGCTGGAGCGCTGGCTGGCCGGCACGCAGGTGCCGGCCGGCGCCACCGTCTTCGTGCTCGATGCGCAGAGCCGCGACATTCTCGGCCGGACGATGCCGGCCTATCTCGAGGGCTTCGTGCGCAATTCGGTGGTGGGCCCGCCCGACGAGCCCGGCAGCAACTACCGGCCGGTGCGGCTGGCGCCGCAGATCATCGGCCCGGACGGCGCCAGCTACACCTTCCTCGTGCTGCCCAAGGGCATCACCATCTGGGGCAGCCCGGCGATCACCTTCGGGCTGATCCTCGCGGCCCTGCTGGTGGTCGGCACGGTCGCCTGGCTGGTGGCCGGCGCCTTCGGCCGCCCCGTGGGCGAGCTGCAGACCGCGGTGCGCCAGCTCGCCTCCGGCCGGCTCGAGGCGCGGCTGCCCGCGGGCATCACCGGCAGGCGCGACGAACTCGGCGACCTGGCGCGCGACTTCAACACCATGGCCGACCAGATCGTCGGCCTGCTGGAGGGGCGGCAGCAACTGATGGCCGAGCTCTCGCACGAGCTGCGCTCGCCGCTGGCGCGCCTGCAGGCGGCGGTGGCGCTGGCCGCGCATCGCGGCGGCCTCGGCGAGACCGAGCGTGGCCGCATCGAGGAGGAACTCGGGCGCCTCGACCAGGTGATCGGCGACGTGCTGCGCTTCTCGCGCCTGGGCAGTGCCGCGGAGATCCAGCGCCGCCTGGTGCGGGTCGGCGAGCTGCTCGCCGATCTCGTGCGTGTCGAGCAGATCGAGGCCACGGCCCGCGGCTGCGAGCTGCGCCTCGATGTCCGCGACAACCCCACCGTGGTGGGGGACCCCGCGCTCCTGCGCAGCGGGCTGGAGAACATCCTGCGCAATGCCATCCGCTACAGCCCGCCGGGCGCCAGCGTGGAGGTCTCCGCGCGCAGCGAGGGCGGCATGGCGCTGATCGGCATCGCCGACCGCGGACCAGGCGTGCCCGAGGCCTTCCTGCAGCGGATCTTCGAGCCCTACTTCCGCGCCCCGGGCAGCGGCGGGCCGGCCACCGGCACCGGGCTCGGCCTCGCCATCGCGCGGCGCGTGTTCGAGGCCCACGATGGCACGGTCGCGGCGGCGGCAAGGCCGGGCGGTGGCCTGCTGGTCAGCGCAAGGCTGCCGCTGGCGGATTTCGCCTGAGCAGGACGGCTCAGCCGGCGGCCGCTGCGTCCCCGGCCGCCACGGGCACGAGCGGCGGGCAGCTGACACCCAGCCGGAAGCCGGTGAACTGGCTGTTGCCGAGCAGGTCTTCGAGCGCCTGGCGGGCGTAGGGATACAGCCGCGCCGGCGCCCGCGCCGCCACCCAGTCCGCGGCCTCGCCGGCAGCGAGTCCGGCCGTCTTCACCACGGCGGTCTGCTCGATGCCCGCCGTGAACAGCGGCGCCTCGCCGGCCCGGCCCACCGCGCGCAGCACCAGCACGACCGCGAAGGCGCCGTTCGCCAGCGGTTCCTGCTGGTAGCCCGCCGTCACCGCGACCTGCGGCGGCGCGGAGACCGGCGCACCGAGATCGAGCTGCGACTCGAAGCGGACCGCGCGCAGCAGCACGGCCGCCAGCTCGATGCCGGGCGCGGTGCCGGTGGCGCCGTTGCCGGCACCGTTACCGGCACCGTTCACTGGATCGGGAGATGGCATGGTCATGGGCAGGATCGCCGGCTCACTCGGGAAGCATGGATTATGCGGCCTGCGGCCACCCACGTTCTAGAATGCGCGCCGTGAGCGCCACGCCCCTGCCCATCACCGAGGCCCTGCCCGCGCTGCACGCCGCGCTGGCCGCGGGCAATGCCGTGCTGCACGCGCCCCCCGGCGCCGGCAAGAGCACGGGCGTGCCACCGGCCCTGCTCGCGGCACCCTGGCTCGCCGGCCGGCGCATCCTCATGCTCGAGCCGCGCCGCCTCGCCGCGCGCGCCGTGGCCGCGCGCATCGCCAGCCTGCTCGGCGAGCGCGTCGGCGACACCGCGGGCTACCGCATGCGCATGGACAGCCGCGTCGGCCCGCGGACCCGCATCGAGGTGGTGACCGAGGGCATCCTCACCCGCCAGCTGCAGCGCGACCCGGCGCTGGAGCAGGTCGGCTGCGTGATCTTCGACGAGTTCCACGAGCGCAGCCTGCAGGCCGACCTCGGCCTCGCGCTGGTGCTCGATTGCCAGCGCCACCTGCGCCCGGACCTGCGGGTGCTGGTGATGTCGGCGACGCTGGACACCGCGGCCGTGGCCCGCCTGCTCGGCAGCGATGCGGTGATCGGCGCGCCGGGCCTCTCCTACCCGGTGGAGACGCGCTACCTGCCGCGCCCGACCGACGAGTACCCCGACCGCCTCGCCGCGGGTGCGGTGCGCCGCGCGCTGGCCGAGGAAGCCGGCGACATCCTCGTGTTCCTGCCCGGGGCGGGCGAGATCCGCCGCGTGGCCGGCGCGCTGGGCGAGGTGGCACTGCCGCGGGGCACGAGCGTGCGGCCGCTCCATGGCGACCTCTCGCAGGATGAACAGGACCGCGCCATCGCCCCGGGCCCGCCCGGCGAGCGCAAGGTGGTGCTCGCCACCAACATCGCCGAGACCAGCCTCACCATCGAAGGCGTGCGCGTGGTGATCGATGCCGGCCTCGAGCGGCGCGCGCGCTTCGACCCGGGCAGCGGCATGAGCCGCCTGGAGACGCTGCGCATCGCGCGCGCCTCCGCCGACCAGCGCCGTGGCCGCGCAGGAAGGCTCGGACCAGGTGTGTGCCTGCGCCTGTGGACCGAGGCCCAGCATCGCGCGCTCGCCGCCCACGCGCCGCCGGAGATCCTCGAGGCCGACCTCGCGCCACTGGCCCTGGAACTCGCCGCCTGGGGCGCGAGCGATGCGGCCGCGCTCGCCTGGCTCGATGCGCCGCCGCCCGGCACGCTGGCGCAGGCGCGCGAGCTGCTCACCGCGCTCGGCGCGCTCGATGCCGCCGGCCGCATCAGTGAACACGGCCGCGAGATGGCCCGCCTCGGCACGCATCCCCGCCTCGCCCACCTCCTGCTCCGCGGAGCGCAGGCCGGTGCCGGTGTGACGGCTTCGGTTCTCGCCGCCCTGCTCGGCGAGCGCGACATCCTGCGCGGTCGCGCGCGCGATGCCGACATCCGCAGCCGCCTCGAACTGCTCGGCCCCGGCGGCTCCGGCGGCGACGCCGACCAGCAGGCCCTGCGCCATGCCCGCCGCACGGCCGAGTTCTTCCGCCGCCAGCTGCGCCTCGCGCCTGCCGACACGCAGATCGACATGCAGCAGGCGGGCTGGCTCCTCGCCTGCGCCTACCCGGACCGCATCGGCCGCTGGCGCGAGCCGCGTTCCGGCCGCTACCAGCTCGCCAACGGCCGCGGCGCGCACTTCGGCGAACCGCAGGCGCTGGCGACCGCGGAGTACATCGTCGCCGCCGAACTCGACGCCGGCGGGCGCGATGCGCGCATCTTCCTCGCCGCGCCGCTCACCGCGGCGGAGATCGACCAGCACTTCGCGACGCAGATCGTCACGGACGAGCACATCGCCTGGGATTCGCGCGAGCAGGCCGTGCTGGCGCGCCGCCAGCGACGTCTCGGTGAATTGCTGCTCGATGACTCCCCGCTCGCCCGCCCGGACAGCGCCGCGGTGGCCGCCGCGATGCTCGAGGGCATCCGCGAACTCGGCATCGGCGCCCTGCCCTGGAGCCGCGAGCTGCGCAGCTGGCAGGCGCGGATCGCGCTGCTGCGCCGGGTGGAGAGCAACCCCCGCGAACCCTGGCCCGACGTCAGCGACGCCGCGCTGCTCGCCAGCCTCGAGTCCTGGCTGCTGCCCTGGCTCGACGGCCTCTCGCGCCGCGACCACCTCGCGCGACTGCCCCTCGCCGACGCCCTGCACGCCATCCTCGGCTACGAGCGCCAGCGCCGCCTCGACGAGCTCGCACCCACCCACCTCGCCGTGCCCAGCGGCTCGCGCATCGCGCTCGACTACCAGGACGGCGACACGCCGAGTCTCGCCGTGCGGCTGCAGGAATGCTTCGGCCTCGCCGACACCCCGCGCATCGCCGGCGGCCGCGTCCCGGTGCTGATGAAACTGCTCTCCCCCGCGCAACGCCCGGTGCAGGTCACGCAGGACCTGAAGAGTTTCTGGGAGCGCGGTTACCCGGAGGTCAGGAAGGAACTCAAGGGCCGCTACCCGAAGCACTACTGGCCCGACGACCCCTGGCAGGCGCAGCCTACGCGGCGGGTGCGGCCGCGGTGAGCGGATCGGCATTCACGGCGGCGCAATGAGATCGCCGCTCACTCCACCCCCGACCACTTGATCTGGAACTCGATCTCCTCCTCGCCGCCCGAGCGCTCGTGCTCGATGTTGAACACCGCACGGGCCGGGACGAACACCCGCTCGCCGGCG
This sequence comes from Gammaproteobacteria bacterium, assembly GCA_015709695.1. NCBI lineage: Bacteria > Pseudomonadati > Pseudomonadota > Gammaproteobacteria > Gammaproteobacteria bacterium. Next base: position 2,360,983 of record CP054183.1, read on the forward strand.
ACCTGGATGGCGAAGCGTTCGCCCTTCTCGATGGCATCGGCCAGGCGCCGCAGCTTCTCCACGAACCGGGCCTTGGGATAGCTCTTTTCGATGTCTCGTTTGCGTTTTTTTGCCAAGTTCGGTTTCCTTTGAATGGCGGTGCTCAAAAAGGTGACTGGCACCTTAATTCACCGGATCAGAAGTGATAGGCGACCTGGGCGCCCACGGTCCTCGGTGCCGCGAGGATGCCGAACGGGCGCCCCACCTCGACCGCCGATTCCAGGATGGTCGCGTAGTAGAACTCGTCCAGCAGGTTTTTGCCGAAAACGGCCGCCTCCCAGTGCTCGTCCTCGCTCGTCACGCTGATCCGCGCGTCGAGCAGGTTCAGGGCCGGCTGCTCGGAGCGGCTGCGGTTGAAAGCGTTGAAGTAGCTCGAATCCTGGTACCGGTAGTCCACCCGGTAGACGATCGACCCGATGTCGAAGAAAGCCTGCGTGTACGCCATGCCCAGGGTGGCAGCGAAGGTCGGCGCCCTCGGCAGCTCGTTGCCTGCCAGGTTGACCGATGGTACCGATGGCTGCGTCGGATCCTGGGTGACGAACTCGTCGTACTCGGTGTGCAGCAGTGACACCGCTGCGTTGATGTCGAATCCCTCCATGGGTCGCGCAACCACTTCCGCCTCCACGCCATAGATGGTCGCGTCCGCCGCATTCTTGATGGTGCCGACGAACTGCTCGAATACCGAGACCTGCATGTCCGTGTAGTCGTAGTAGAAAGTCGACAGGCTGGCCTGCATGCGCCCATCCATGAGCTTCGCCTTGACACCGCCATCCAGCACCCAGACCTCCTCCGGCGCGTAGCTCGGCTGGTAGCCGTTGAAGACGAAGCCGCCGCTCTTGAAGCCCTTGGTCAGGTTGGCATAGAGCAGCGTGTCCGCGTCCAGCGAATACTCGACGCCGAACTTGGGTGTCCAGGCATCGTCGTCACGGCTCATGTCCTGCGTCTGTACATTGCCGAAACCGAAGTCCGAGACCTGCAGCGCGTCGCGTTGCTCATCGCTGTAGCGCAGGCCGAACGTCAGGCGCAGCTGCTCGGTGAGACTGTAGGTGGCCTGACCGAAGGCCGCATAGGCCTCGGTCTTCATGTCTGCACGATGGTCGATATCGAAGCCGAAGGCCGGCAGATCGATGAACACCCGCGACGTGCCGTCATCGTGGAAATAATAGAGGCCCACCAGCCACTCCAGCGGCGTCGTCGAATTGGAGGCCAGCCTCAGTTCCTGGCTGAACTGGTCGAACTCGGAATCATCGTAGAAGTTCTGGAAATAGCCATTGGTCGAGTCGCCGTCGAACAGCGAGTAGAAATCGGTGTCGCGATAGCCGGTTATCGACGTCAGTGTCGAACTGCCCGTGTCCCAGTTGACCTGGAGGACAGCGCTGTGCTGCTTCTGGCTCATGACGTCCTCGGTATCATGGGCAACCGCGCGCCTGTCGACCGGATCGTAGCCGTTGTATGGCGGCAGCTCGAACAGCGACGGCGTGCTCTCGAGGATCTTGAACGGCGCCTGGCGATTGTCGGCATCCGAGAAGTCGGCGATCAGGTCGACCGTCAGCGTCTCCATCGGCAGGTAGCGCAGCCGCAGGCGCGCTGCGTCGAGGTCCTGGTCGTCGAGGTCCTTCCCCGGCGCCTCGTTGCGCGTGTAGCCATCGCGCTGGCTGGTGAAACCGCTGACCCGCGCCAGCAGCTTGTCCTCGACGAGCGGGGCGTTCAGCGTCGCGCCGAGGCGGTAGTGGTGGTAGCTCCCGTACTCGGCCTGGACATCGCCGCCGAATTCGGCGGTCGGCGCCCGGGTCACGATGTTGATCGCACCGCCCGTGGCATTGCGGCCATATAGCGTGCCCTGTGGCCCGCGCAGCAGTTCCACGCGCTCGACGTCGTAGAGATCGAAGTTGGCCGCGGAAGTCCTCGCCACGTACTGGCCATCGATGTTCAGGGCCACGCCCGGGTCGCCGCCCGAGGTCAGGTTCTCCGTGCCGACGCCGCGCACGAAGATCTTCGACACCAGCTCCTGGTTGACGATCAGTGTCGGTGTCAGCATGCCGACTTCGTTGATGTCGCGGGTTACCGCCGCGTGCAGTGTGTCGGTGTCGAATGCCGACACCGCCGCCGGCGTCTCCATCAGGCTGGTCTCGCGTTTCTCGGCGGTGACGACGATCTCCTCGATGCGTCCGCTGTCACTGGCGGCCATCGCCGCAGCACTGCAGCCCAGCAGAGACAGGATGTGCAGGAGCTTCTGGCCGGTGAGCCTTGAATCGAACATGACGGGAGTCCTCCCCTGTTGGCGTTCGACGTGCAGCACCGTACCCAACATGCGGCACCCCCGCCACCGGATGCTACGCCTGTCGGCGCGAAGCACAAGGTCACGCGGACAGCAGTTCCGTCAGGGAGTCACCCACCCGCTCCACCACGCTCGCCCAATCTCCCGCCACCGGCTGGCGGAACAGCCGCATGCGGACGCAGCTTACCTGAGCGGCTCCTGCCGGCCCTTGCCCGAAAGCCGGGCGACGAACTGGCCGCTCGCCGGATCCACGCACCAGCCGCGGGTCAGGCCCGTCGCCTCGTCGCCGTCGGCGTCCGACCACAGTACCCAGCACTCGTGCGCCTGCGGCAGGGCCTCGTCGCGCTGGAAGCGCAGACCGAACTGCGCCGAATCTCCGGGATCGAAGCCCGCGGCACGCGCGGCGTCCCAGGCCTGCGGGCTGTCGACGAAGCCGGTGGCAACCGGCTTCATCAGCACGCACTCCTCGCCCGTGCCGACATTCTCGACACGGCCGCTGGCCAGCGCGCGGATGCGGGTGCAGGCACCCCTGGCGCGTGATTGCACGTCGTAGAACCAGAAAGCGTGCCGCGGCCCGTCGGCGAGGCTCGTAGCCACCCCGGCGAGTTCGGCGTCGGGCGCCCACTTCTGCGCCTCGGCCAGTGCCTCGTCCAGCATGGCACGGGCGGTAATCCCGTCCGCGCTGCCTTCTGCGGCTGGCGCCGGCGTGGGCGCGACCGGAGCCGCTGCATCTGGCGCCACGTCGGCCGCTGGCGGCGGCTTGCCTCCGTCACCGCAGGCGCCGAGCGCGGCAGCCACCAACGTATACAGGAACATGCGGGTGCTGGTCATGGTGTCTCTCCCGGAAAAAGGATCAAGGGGTAACCTGGCGACCATCGAAGAGTCGGGGATTGCCGAACCGGAGGGTGAGGCTTCAGTCGAGAGGACCAGCCGGATACAGCCGCAGCTTGTCGATGCCCACGTAGTAACCGCTCGACTGCGCGTACTTCCCGGTGATCATCAGGCTGACCCGCCGCTGCCCCGCCTGCAGCGGAAAGGTGCCAAGCTGCACCGGACCGCTCGTCATGACCTGCGGCGCCATGCCGTCGAAGGTCACTTCGCTTGGCTTGCCGTCCACCTCGAACTGAATCTGGCCGTAGTCCGGCGCGCGAGTCATGTAGATCTCCAGCGCGTACTTCGATGCAGCCGGGACGTCCACCAGCAGGTCGAGTACCGCACCCGGCGCACCCTCGCTCCAGAACAGCTGCGCGCCACCACCCCAGCCGCTGCCGAAGCCCGACATCTGCTGCACGCGTGCCTGTCCGCCAACCAGCTCATAGGCGCCCGAGGTCACCAGGGCCTCGCCCTCGATCTCCATCTGCGTCGCGCGCGCCAGGCCGGGCGCGGCGCTGGCCACGCGCTGCCCGCTGCCCGCCACCGGTGAAGTGGCACGGCGCGCGTCTGTTGGCCGGCCCGTTGCGGCCCCGGCACCCCGCTGCATCTCCCCGATCACGGCCGCCCGGCCCGCCGCGTCCTGGGGCGGCTGGTCCGCGCGCACGATACCCGTGCCGGCGCCGCCAACGGCGCCACCGACGGGCGCGGCATCGCCCACGGTCACATCCGCGGGCATGGACTTGCTCGCCACGACATCGGGCTTGGGCTTCGACGGCGGCGGAGGCTGGCTCGGCGGGGGCAGGGCCGAGAGCGCCTGGGCTTCGGCCAGCGAGAGCTTCTTCGCGGACCAGAACTCGGCATTCGTCAGCAGCTTGTAGATGCCGCCCGACTTGACGTCCACCTGCACCTTCACGGGACCGCACTTTGCGGCCCCGCCGGGCGGATCCTTCAGGAACGGATCCTGGGAGCAGGTCGCCTGCGCATGACGATCGGCGGTCGAATCACCCGTGATCTTGAGCCGCTCCACGGCTTCACCAGTCTGCCGGTCCCAGCTCGCGCTCCCGAGGTAGGTGAAGGACAGCGCGTAGTTCTTTGTCGTCGAACTCCCGGGGCTGGACTCGGTCTCGCTCCAGGTGTAGCTGCAGTCGCCAGTAGTCTTGTAACTGTGCTTGTTGCCGATGACTCCGGATGCGCCCTTCAGGGTCGGGCTGGAGCACGTGATCGCGACGGCCGGCGACGCGAGGCCAATCGACAGCACAAAAACGCAACAGTGCAGATATCGGCGCATGAACACTTCCCTCCCGCTTGCGACAACAGATGTGACGCCGCGACCAGTGCCAGACCTGGTCCTGATCGCGCACGGGCTCCCCCGGGTCGAGTTCGTGTTGCAGTCTAGCGCCATTCACCCCTGACCGGAACCGATGCCATCTGCACTGGCCCGCTTCACCCGCTCCACCACGCTCGCCCAATCTCCCGCCACCGGCTGGCGGAACAGCCGCATGCCGGGATACCAGGGGCTGTCGTCGCGGTCGAGCAGCCAGCGGTAATCGGGCGCGTGGGGCAGCAGCAGCCACACGGGCCGGCCCATGGCGCCGGCGAGATGGGCGATGGCGGTGTCCACGGTGATGACGAGATCGAGCGCGGCGATGAGCCCGGCGGTGTCGGCGAGCGTGTCGAGGGCGGCGGCGTGGTCGACGAGGCGGCCGTCGGCGCGCAGCGCGGCTACGTCGCCGGGGCGGTATTCCTTCTGCAGTGAATGGAACTCGGCATCGCAGCCGAGCAGCGGCGCGAGGCGCGCGAACGGCAGGCTGCGGTTGCGGTCGTTGCGGTGCGCGCTGGAGCCGGCCCAGGCGAGGCCGATGCGCCGGCGCCTCGCCGGGCCGAGCCGGGCCTGCCAGGCCTGGCGCGCGGCCTCCGGCGCATGGAGGTAGGGCACGGTGGCGGGGATGGTCTCCAGCAGCGTGCCGAAGGCCAGCGGCAGCGACATGCAGGGGCAGTGCAGGTCGAAATGCGGCAGCGGCGCGCCCTCCTCCAGTACGGCGGCGACGCCCGGCACGGTGGCCGCGAGGCCGGCGAGCGTCGCCGGCATGCGCAGCAGCACCCGCGCACCCTGCGCGGCGAGCAGCGGCACGTAACGCAGCATCTGCAGGGTGTCGCCGAGGCCCTGCTCGTGGTGCACGAGGATCGTGCGTCCCGCCAGGGTGGGCGTGCCGAGCCACAGCGGCTGGCTCCAGCCTGGTTCAGCGGCCTGTCGTCCGGAGACGCGCCAGCGCCACTCGTTCTGCTTCCAGCCCGCGGCGAAATCGCCCTTGAGGAGCAGCGCGTAGGCCAGGTTCCACTGCGCGCCGGCATGATCCGGACGCAACGCCAGTGCCCGCTGATGCGCCTCGATGGCCTCGTCGGGACGGCCGGCGGCCTGCAGCGCCGCGCCGAGGTTGTCGTGCGCGTCGGCGTAGTCCGGGCGCAGCGCCAGCGCCTGGCGATAGGCGGCGATGGCGCCGGCGGCATCGCCCAGCGCCTGCAGCACGTTGCCGACGTTGTTGTGCGCCTCGGGCAGGCCCGGCTGCAGCGCGATGGCGCGGCGGAAGGCAACGAGCGCCGCGGCGAGGTCACCGCGCGCCTCGTGGCAGGAGCCGAGGTTGTTGTGGAAGGCCGCCTGCTTCGGCGCGATGCGGATCGCCTTGCCGATCAGCTCCACCGCCACCTCGTGCCGGCCCGCCTGATGCGCGAGCACGCCGAGCATGTGCAGGGCATCGGGCTGCCGCGGGAAATGCGCGAGGACCTGCCGGTACGCCGCCTCCGCCTCGGCCAGCCGCCCCGCCTGGTGGTGCGCGAGGCCTGCCTGGTACAGGCGCGCCGGTTCGGGCTTGCCGGGCATGGCGACGGCTTCAGGCCTGGCCGAGCAGCGGCCGCGCCCAGGCGGGGAATTCGCCGCGCCAGAACAGGTGCAGCAGGCCCTGGGCGCTGGCGCAGCTGAAGCCGTGGCGGCGCGCGAGGGCGCCAAGGCTGCGGCTGGAGAACAGGCTGATGTGGCCGTTGCGCGGCGCCGCGTACCACCAGGAAGGCGGCTGGCCCGGGCTGAGCTCGCCGTCGGAGACCAGCGTGCTGAACATCAGCAGACCGTCGGGGGCCAGCAGCGCCGCGATGTCATGCACCAGGCCGTGGGGATCGGCGACATGCTCGAACACCTCGAAGCAGGTGATGAACGGGAAGCGGCCGAGGCTGGCCGGGTCGATGCCGTGGTCCACGAATGGATCGTAGGACTGCGAGGACCAGCCGGCCTCGCGCAGCAGCCGGCTGAGCGTGCCGTCGCCGCCGCCGTAGTCGAGGTGGTGCAGGCCCCTGGCCCGCGGGCCGAAGGCGCTGCCGAGGTAGAGGGCGTTGTCGCGGGCGCGCGCGCCGGTCCAGTCCGGATCGACGAGCGTGTACTGCCCGTTGTAGATCTCGCGCCGGAAGTCCCCGGGCGTCCAGCTGGCGAACGCCGGCGCGAAGGCATGGCCGCAGGCCGTGCACAGGCGGTATTCGACGAGGCGCCCGCTCGCCGGCAGGCGCAGGCCGCGGCGCTCCTCGCAGTTCTTGCTGAAATCCACACTCCCCAGCAGCGCGGATGCGCTGGCGCACACCGGGCAGGCGGGCGCGGGGACGGCAGCAGTCTCCACGCCCGGCCTCAGAGCCTGGCCCGCGGCTTCACCGTGATGGTGATCCAGCCGTCTTCCTGCCAGGGCGTTACCTCGAAGTCCACGCCGAGCTGCTCGGCCTGCCGCCTCAGGCGCGGCACGGTGTAGATCTCGTGGATCTCCCGCTCGGTCAGTGTGTGCTGGCCGAGCTGGCGTGTCATGCGCAGCACCGTGCCGTAGGGTGACCTGTAGCTCACCTGGTGCGGGCCGCGCCGGACCTCCTCCACCAGCTGGTAGAAGCAGGCGGTGCGCTCGGTGACCGCCATCAGTGCGATGTCGATGTCGCCGCTCTCCGCCACCCGCCGGCCGTTGGCCTTGAGCATCGGCATCTCGGTGCGCAGGTCATGATCGATCATCTCCTCGATCATGCCGTGGTCCCTGGCGAACTGGATATAGTTCAGCGTCATCTTCACCAGTGCGTCGTTGGTCTCGTGCTGGTAGGGCGAGTCCACGTTGAGCGTGCGGATCACCGTGGCGACACCCTGGCCGAGCTGCTGCTCGCGGCCGGTGAAATCGAGTTCCCTCGCCGGCTTCGGCGCGACGTCCAGGATGGCCTTCGCCACCGCCTTGCCGAGCTCCGCCTCGTGGCCTTCGAAACCGCTCCAGGAACCGCGCGGGTGGAAGCCGGGCCCGGCAAAGGGGCTGGCCTCGCGGGCCGCCCAGGCGGTGGCACCGAGGGCGCAACAGGCGAGCAGGGCGAAGGCGCTGCGGTATTGCATGACGGTTCTCCGGTGAAGGGCCAGCGGAAAGCAGGCCGTCGAAGCTAGCAGCCGCAGGGCCGCCGCCACAAGGGCCGGCAGCGCGCAGGGAGGCGAAGCGGGGTCGTCGGGGACGCCGCCTTCGGTATTTCGCTTATTCTTCACGGCATCGAAACAGGGAAACCCGCATGACACCGCTGAAGCCGTTGAACGAGGCCGCGACACGCTTCCTGCTGCCGTGCCTGCTGGCCATCGCTTTCGCGCTTCTTCCCGTCCGCACCATGGCATCCGGGGAGTCCGGCACGCTCGAATGCACCCTCATCGCGGATGCCGCCACCGGCAGCATCCTCTACAGGAGTGGTGAATGCGGCCGGCGGGTGTCTCCCTGCTCTTCTTTCAAGATCGCCCTGGCCATCATGGGGTTCGACAGCGGCATCCTGCTGTCGCCGACGGCGCCCACCTGGAAACTGAAGCCGGAATACCACCCCTCGCCGAGGGAACTGGCCTACAAGGAGGTCTATCCCGCACTCTGGGAGCGTGACTCGGTCGTGTGGTTCTCGCAGCAACTGACCACCCGGCTGGGAGAAGCGCGATTTGCGCAATACGTCAGGAAGTTCGCCTACGGCAACCAGGACATCGCAGGTGATCCGGACAAGCATGACGGCCTGACCCGGTCGTGGCTGATGTCATCGCTGGCCATCTCCCCCGAGGAGCAGGTGCAGTTCCTGCGGCGCTTCCTTACGCACCAGCTGCCCCTATCTGCACAGACCTACGACAGGGTGCTGGCCACCATCCCGCAGTACCAGGCAGCCGGAGGGTGGCTGGTGCATGGCAAGAGCGGCAGCGGCTGGCTGCGCGGCGACGATGGCCTGGAAGACGAAAACCGGCCCCAGGGCTGGTTCGTGGGCTGGGCAGACAAGGAGGGCCGGCAGATCGTGTTTGCCCGCCTGAAGATCGACGGCGTGAAGTCCGACGTGCCCGGCGGAACCCGTGCGCGAGAGTGGGTTCTGGGGGAACTGGACGGCTTGCTGGCCGGGAAATGACCCATGCTGCCCGGGGTCACCAACAAGGTGACCGACACCTTTGACACCCCTCAGGGCATCAGCCTCCGTTCCTCCAGCCACTCGCGCGCATCCTGCGCATCCTGCGCGAACCACGCCGCCGCCGAACCGAGGCGGAAGGTATAGCCCCAGGCATCCATGTCGGCGCACATGCGCTCGCGGCCCATGCCGGGGATGGCATCGGCCAGCAGGATCTGCAGGTAGCACACGGCGTTTTCCTCGGGGATGTCGCCACCCGCATCGCGGTCGAGCCGCTGCCGGCGCGCCTCGTCCATGCAGATGAAATGCGCGGCCTCGTGCAGCGCCGAATGCACCGGCGTATCGGCGCGGACGTACAGCCGCTGCCCCTGCAGCCCGGCCTCGGGCTCGCCCCAGTAGCTGCCGGGGATCGGCGCTCCCGGCGGCACCTCGACGATCTCCATGCCCCGGGGGCGGAGCAGGGATCGCAGCGCGTCGATGCCGGTGTCGGCGACGGTCAGGACGTCGGGCATGGCTGCTTCGGCATCGGCTGCCACATCAGGGCGCCATGGTTTCCGGGGTGACCTCCCAGCCGGCTTCGGCACCTCCCGGCAGCATCTGGCCGTTGTCCTCGCCGACCTCCTCGTCGATGAGCCGGTTGAGCTTCCGGTTCATCGCCATGAGCAGCTCGCCGTTGCGCCGGCGGTCCATGGCGAGGTTCACCATCTGCAGCGGATCGGCCTGCAGGTCGTACAGCTCGACGTCGTTGACCCGGAACAGCGCCTCCATGGTTTCCGGCCGGTTGTGCTGCTTTGGCGAGAAGTAGCGCGCGTACACGTGGCGCCCGTCGTACACCGAGCGCACGGCACCACGCTTGCCGAAGTCCGGGACGATGCCTGCCGCCTTCAGTGCCTTGGGATCCCCGCCCTGCTTGATGTACTGGACCGCCTTCCAGAGGAAGTCCCCGTCGAGGTAGGCGAACATGTTGTAGTTGAACAGCGCACCGTCCCTGAGCGCATCGACCGGCGCCTGCTGCGGACTGGCCAGCAGCCCGGAGAAGTCCCGGCCCCGCAGGGCGCGGGTGATCTGCGCGCGGCGCGATTCTTCGACGCCCGTCATGGCCACCAGCGTCGGGGCGATGTCCAGGTGCGTGGTGACGGCCTGGCAGCTGCCGCCGCCACGCCGGGCCGGATGCACGACCACCAGCGGCACGTTGTTCTGCTCGCGATAGGAGACGGCGCCCTTCGCGTGCAGCTTGTGCGCGCCGTCCATGTCGCCATGGTCGGAGGTCAGGATGATGATCGTGCGCTGCGCGAGGCCGGAGGCGTCCAGCTCCGCCAGCACCGTCGACAGGTTGCGATCCACGTCGCGCAGGCAGTTCAGGTAGTAATTGTGGCGGCGCCGCCAGCGCGACGGCTCGTCGGGGATCGAGCCCACCAGGGCATCGTGCGAGCGCAGGAAGTCGTGGTGCGCGCGCGGGCGGCCGGACGCATCGATGGCCTGGTCGTGGTTGGACGGCAGCTCGAACTGCCATTGCCGGGCATAGAGCGGATCGTCCGGTTCGCGCACCACGTCGGTCAGGCCGCTCGCGGCCTGCACGGTGGAGCCCGGGCCATCGGTGTCGTAGAACATGACGTCGTGCGGGTTGACCAGGTTCACCGCGAGGAACCAGGGCTTGCCCTGGCCCGCCAGCTCCCGGCCCCTGCCGCGCAGCCAGCTGCCGGCCATCGCGGCGATGACCCCGTCGTGCAGGTAGCCGCCCTGGTGGTGGGCGATGATGTCGCCGACCCCGACGTAGTCCGAGAAGCCGTATGCCTCCATCTCCGCGGTGAAGATGCGGGTCGGGCTGCCGAGCTTGTTGACGGTCTCGAACTCCTTGGTCAGGTGCCACTTGCCCTTGTAGGCCGTGTAGTAGCCGGCATCGCGCAGCATGTGGCCGATGGTCGGCAGGCTGGTCGACATGCTGTCGATCCACGGGAAATTGGTGTTGTCGAACATCCGCGTGTGCTGGATGTGCTGGCCGGTGTACAGCACCGAGCGCGACGGCGTGCAGACGCAGGAGCTGATGCTGTGGTTGGTGAACGTCGTGCCCTGCTTCACCAGCCGCTCGTGCGCGGGCAGGCTGAAGCCATCCGGCAGCTCGCCCCGCCTGAAGAACCGCTCCTGGTCCGTCAGCAGGAACAGGATGTTGTACGGCGGGCCGGCTGCACCGGGCTGCGCTGCGCCGCCCGCGGCTTCACCCGCTGCCGTGGCCGCCAGCCCGCCCGTGGTGCCGAGCGCGGCCGTGACCGCGCCGGCGCCGGCGAGGAACTCCCGGCGATTGAAGGTTCCCGCTGAATCCTGCTGTGTCATGGTGTTCTCCGCATGTTGTGTGTGCCCGCAGGCCGCCTCAGCCCAATGTCCGCGACGGTCGCCGCATCGCCGGCAGCGGCCTGGCCAGCGCGGCGCGGATCGCCGCTTCCCGCATGCCCAGCCCGCGCAGGATCATGGCGACGAGGCCGTCGACATCGGGCCGCCCGCGTCGCCCGAGCAGCCGCCCCATGCCCTCGAGGGTGGCGCCGACCACGAAGTCGCGCGCCAGCGGGATGCTGTCGAAGGAGAACTGGCCGCCGCGCAGGCCCGCGCGCAGGTCGCGCGTCAGCTCCTTCTCCACCAGTGCGCCGCGGTAGCGGCTGCGGAAGATGAAGGCGCACCAGGCGCGGTCCGAGCGCGCCTTGAGCAGCCACAGCCGCAGCCCGGTCGCCACCCGCAGGCCCGGGTCCGTCAGCGGCGCCATCGCCTGGACGATGGAGACGATCAGGTCGTCCTCGAGCCACCTGGCCGTGGCGTCGAAGAGCTCCGCGGTGCTGCGGTAGTAGTTGTAGAAGGTGCCGCGCGCGATGCCGGTGGCGCTGATGAAATCGTCGATGACCGGCGCGACGGGGCCCTTCGCGGCGAAGACATGCAGCGCACTCTCGAGGATGCGCTCCCGGGTTCTTTCCCGGCGCTGCCGGGCCACGCGCGTGCGGTGGTCCGCCGCGCGCCGCGCCACGGGCTGCTTGCCGGGCCTTGCAGTGGCCTTCCTGGCGGGCATCGCCACCCTCTCCGTCCATTCGCCAGGGAATCTAGCAAGCTCTCGTCAGAATGACAATCCTGTCAGTACGAGAAACCGGTCGCGGCGGCTCACAGGCGGTCGCGCAGCGCGTAATACGCCATGCCCAGCGCCAGCAGCGGCCGGCGCAGCAGCCGGCCGCCCGGCCAGGCGGGCGCGGGCAGGCCGGCCATGACATCGAAGCGCCCGGCCTGCCCGGCGACCGCCTCGGCGATCAGCCGGCCGGCCAGGGTGGCGATGCCGATGCCGTGGCCGGAGTAGCCCTGGGCGAAGAACACGTTGGGCGGCAGCCGGCCGAAATGCGGCAGCCGGGTGCGGCTGATGCCGACGGCGCCGCCCCAGGCATGGTCGATGGCGACGTCGGCGAGCTGCGGGAACACCCGCAGCAGCCGCGGGCGCAGCCGCGCGGCGATGTCCCGCGGCAGGCTCCTGCCATAGCTCTCGCCACCGCCGAAGAGCAGGCGGTGGTCGGCGGTGAGGCGGAAGTAATCGACCACGAAACGGCTGTCATGGACGCAAACCTCGTCGCGGATCAGCGCGCGGGCGCGCGCCTCGCCGAGCGGCGCGGTCGCCAGCATGAAGCTGTCGATGGGCAGGACGCGGCTGGCGATGCGCGGCTCGAGGCGTCCTAGATGGGCATCGCAGCCGAGCACCAGGTGGCGCGCGCGCACGCTGCCGGCCGCGGTGCGCACGATGACGGGATCACTGCGCGTGTAGCCGAGGACCGCCGAGTGCTCGTGGATGCGCACGCCGGCGGCCTCGCAGGCCCGCGCCAGGCCCAGCGCATAGTTCAGCGGGTGCAGGTGCAGGGCGCCGCGGTCGAGCAGGCCGCCATGGTAGATGCGGCTGGCGAGCATCGCCGGCAGCCCGGCGGCCGGGACGTAGCTCGCCTGGTCGTAGCCATAGTCGCGTGCCAGCCGGTCGGCTTGTTCGCGCAGCGCCACCGCCTGCGAGGGCTTCGCCGCCACGATGAGCTGGCCGCTGCGCAGCCCGCAGTCGATGGCGTGCCGCGCGACGCGCTCGCGCACGCAGGCCTTGGCCTCCTCGGCAAGCTCCCAGAGCCGGCGCGCGGCATCGCGGCCGAAACCGGCCTCGAGTTCCGCCTGCCCGAGGCGCTGCCCGCTGCCCACCTGGCCACCGTTGCGGCCGGAGGCACCCCAGCCGATGCGCCGTGCCTCCAGCAGCACCACCGAGTGCCCGCGTTCGGCGAGATGCAGCGCGGCCGAGAGGCCGGTGTAGCCGCCACCGATGACGCAGGCATCGGCCACGCCGTCGCCGGCGAGCGCCGGCCGCTCGCGGATGCCGCGGGCGGTCTCCAGGTACCAGGAAGGCGGGTAGCCCGCGGTCATGCCCTGCGCCCGCGCCGGCCTCAGGCGCCCGGGCGCAGGCGGCGGGCGACGCGGTCGAGCGTGCGCCGCGCCTTGTCCACCATCTCGTCCACCTGGGCCTCGCTGATGACCAGCGGCGGCGCGACGATCAGCGAGTCGCGCACATGGCGCATGACCAGGCCGAGATCCACGCTGGTGTCGCGGCAGGTCTCGCCGACCCGCAGCGCCGGCGGAAAGCGCGCCCGCGTGGCCGGGTCGGCCACCAGTTCGATCGCGCCCAGCAGGCCGACGGAGCGGGCCTCGCCCACCAGCGGATGCGTGGCCAGCGACTGCCAGCGGCTGGCGAAGTACGGCGCGATGCGCTCGCGCACCCGCTCGACGATGCCCTCCTCGTGCATGACCTGCAGCGCGGCGATGGCCACGGCACAGGCCACCGGGTTGCCGGAATGGGTGAAGCCGTGGAAGAACTCCCCGCCGCCGTCCACCAGCGCATCGGCGACCCGGTCGCCCACCAGCACGCCCCCCAGCGGCAGGTAGCCGCCATTCACCGCCTTGGCGAAGATCACCAGGTCCGGCTCGATGGCGTAGTGCTGCGAGGCGAACCATTCGCCGAGGCGGCCGAAGCCGGTGATGACTTCGTCGGCCACCAGCAGGATGTCGTACTGGTCGCAGATGCGCTGGATCTCCGGCCAGTAGGTATCCGGCGGGATGATGACGCCGCCGGCGCCCTGCACCGGCTCGCCGATGAACGCCGCGACCCGGTCGGCGCCGAGCTCGAGGATCTTCGCTTCCAGCTCGCCCGCGACCTTCAGGCCGAACTCGTCCGGGTGCAGGCCGCCGCCCTCCTCGAACCAGTAGGGCTGGCCGATGTGCGCGATGCCCGGGATGGGCAGGTCGCCCTGCGCCTGCTGCGCGGGCATGCCGCCGAGGCTCATGCCGCCGATGGTGCTGCCGTGGTAGGCGTTGCGGCGGCTGATGAGGGTCTTGCGCTCCGGCTGGCCCTGGATATCCCAGTAGCGGCGCACCATGCGGATCACGGTGTCGTTCGCCTCGGACCCCGAGTTCGTATAGAAGACGCGGCTGAACCCCGGCGGCGCGACATCGGCCAGCAGCGCCGCCAGCTCGATGGCGGGCGGGTGGCTGCACTGGAAGAAGCTGTTGTAGTAGGGCAGCGTTTCCAGCTGCCGGGTCGCGGCCTCGATGAGCTCGCGCCGCCCGTAGCCGAGGCTGACGCACCAGAGGCCGGACATGGCGTCGAGGATCTGCCGGCCCTCGGTGTCGTAGATGTAGACGCCTTCGCCGCGGGTGATGACCCGCGTGCCGCGCTCGGCGATCTGCCGGGGGTCGCTGAAGGGGTGCAGGTAGTGCTGGCGGTCCAGTTCCTGCAGTTCGGCCAGGCTGTGTTCAGTGCTCATGGCTCGGACCTCGGTGGCGGCCCTTGCGGCCCGGGGGCACGAAGCCGCTCCCCGATACCCGCCTTGTTCGTGACCCAGGGCCTCCGGGCTGTTCAACGCTCGTGTCCCTGCATTCTGCCTCAATGTGCTCCACGGCCGTGGAAGCGCCCGGAGGCGGGGGCTTCCGAACCAGGCGAGTATCGGGGAGCGACTTCGGAAGCGCCCGCCGCAAGGGCGCCAGGCGACGTCAGGGAGTCACACATTGAGCAGCAAAAACTCCCGCTCCCAGGGGCTGATCACCTGGAAGAAGCGCTCCTGCTCCTCGCGCTTGATGGCGGCGTAGACCTGCACGAAGCGCTCGCCGAGCAGGGCGCGCATCGGCGCGCTGCCCTCGAGCAGGTCCAGCGACTCGTTCAGCATGCGCGGCAGGGCGAACGGCAGCCGGTAGGCGTTGCCGGTCTCCGGCGCGCTGGGCTCCAGCTGCTCGCGCAGGCCCAGGTACCCGCAGGCCAGCGAGGCGGCGATGGCGAGGTAGGGGTTGACGTCGGCGCCGGCGACACGGTTCTCCACGCGCCGGTCCTGCGGGCCGGTTTCCGGCACCCTCAGGCCGACGGTGCGGTTGTCGTAGCCCCATTGCAGGTTGATCGGCGCGGCCATGTAGCGCGTGAAGCGGCGGTAGGAATTCACGTATGGCGCCAGCAGCAGCGCCACCTGCGGCAGGTAGCGCTGCAGCCCGCCGATGAAGTGGCGGAACCGCGGGCTCTCGCTGCCGTCGGCGAGCGAGAAGACGTTGGCGCCATCCGCGCCGGCGACCAGGCTCAGGTGCCAGTGCATGGAACTGCCGGGCTCGTTCTGCATCGGCTTGGCCATGAAGGTGGCGTAGACCTCGTGGCGCATGGCGGCCTCGCGCACGATGCGCTTGAAGAGGAACACCTGGTCGGAGAGCGCCAGCGCGTCCCCGTGCACGAAATTGACCTCGAGCTGCGCGGTGCCCTCCTCGTGCACGAGGTTGTCCACCTGCATGCCCATGGCCTCGCTGTAGTCGTAGACATCCTCGATCAGCGGCTCGAACTCGTCGATGGCGTCGAGGCTGTAGGGCTGGCGCACGGTCTCGGCGCGGCCGGAGCGGCCGGTGGGCGGCGCCAGCGGGTAGTCCGGGTCGGTGTTGCGCTTGACGAGGTAGAACTCGATCTCCGGCGCCACCACCGGGCGCAGGCCCTCGGCACGATAGAGGTCCAGCACCTTGCGCAGCAGCTGGCGCGGAGCGATGTCCACCGGCGTGCCGTCCATGAAGAAGCAGTCGTGGATGACCACGGCGGTGGGATCGTTGGCCCAGGGCACCAGCCGCAGCGTGGCGAGGTCCGGCACCGCCAGCATGTCGCGGTCGGTGGGCGAGAGCACGGTCTCCTCGGGATGCTCGCCGGTCACGGTCTGGATGAACACGGACTCGGGCAGGCGCATGCCGCCCTGGGCGGCGAAGGTCCTGGCGGGCATGAACTTGCCGCGCGCGATGCCCGCCTGGTCGGGGATGATCGCCTCGACCTCGGAGATCTTGTGCGCGGTGAGCCAGTCGGTGAGTTGCTGCCGGTTGCCCATGGGGTCCCGCCTTCAGGCCATGGCACGGCGCCTTGCGGCGTCGCCGAAGGCCCCGAACATCGCCAGCGACAGCGCGTTGCCGCGCAGCTGCCACTCCGGATGCCACTGCACCGCGAGCGTGAAGCCCGGCGCGGCACGCACCACGAAGGCCTCGACCAGCCCGTCCGGCGCCAGCGCCTCGACGGCCAGCGCATCGGCCAGCCGGTCGACGCCCTGCGAGTGCACCGAATTCACGCGCAGGCCGTCACGGCCGCCGAGCCGCTCGAGCAGGCCGCCGGCGGTGAAGCGCAGCTCGTGGCTGGGCGCGTACTGCTCCTCCAGCGGCCGGCCGGCATCCTCGCGGTGGCGCACGAAGCCGGGCAGCTCGTGCACCGCCTGGTGCAGCGTGCCGCCGAAGGCCACGTTCATCTCCTGGAAGCCGCGGCAGATGGCCATGAGCGGCAACCCCGCCGCGACCGCGGCCGGAATCAGCGCCAGCGCCGCGGCGTCGCGCTCGGCGTCATTCAGGGTGCCGGGGCTGCTGGCCGTTCCCTGGTAGCGCCAGGGCTCGACATTGGACGGGCTGCCGGTGAGCAGCAGGCCATCGAGGTGTTCGAGCGCCTCGCGGATGTCGAAGTCGCCTGCCAGCACCGGCAGCGACACGGGGAAGCCGCCCGCGCCGTGCAACACGGCATCGAGGTACTTCTCGCCGACCAGGTGGAACGGGTGGTGGCCCAGCACCCGCCGGTCCGAGATGACGCCGATGAGGGGGCGCCTGCTACGCATGCGGCTACGTTGCCAGAGGGGCGGATGGCCCGCCACTCCCCCGCCCGGGCGCCAGCGTTGGTGCTAGGATGCGGCCGGCCCGGCCCCTGTGCCTCGCCGCGGCGCGCAGCGAGGAATCCCGCATCGCATGGTTGCCTACCTGATCCGCCACTGGCGTGGCGAGCTGCCGCTGTGGGTGGCCTGGTGGCTGAACGGCGTCGGCCTGACGGCGCTGTCGCTGGCGCTGGAGGGAAACCTCGGCGCGCTCGGCCTCGACCGCGGGCTGGATTCGCGGGCCGGGGTGGCGCTGTTCGTCGCCGCGGGTGTCGTGCTCCTGCTGCTGGTGCCGGCCTGGCAGGTCATCGGCATCTTCCGCGCCGCGGACCGCCACGCCGCCGAGGTGGGCACGCCGCTGGCGGCCTATGTCACGCAGGGGCTGGCCACGGTCCTCACCATCCTGCTGGCGCTGCGCTTCGTCATGTTCGCCGGGGAGGGCTATTCCGGCCTGAGGCTGGCGTTCCCCATCACCGGCTGGCACTACCAGGTCAGCGTCAGCGGCCGGCTGCTGGAAGTGCGCGGCAGCATCACCTTCGGCCTGGCCGATGCCGTGCAGGCCGCGCTCGCCGCCAACCCGCAGGTGCGCCGGGTGCGGCTCAACAGCGGCGGCGGCTCGCTCAGCGAGGCGCAGAAGCTGCGCGGGATCATCATCGCCCACGACCTGGACACCGACAGCACCAGGGGTTGCTCCAGCGCCTGCGTGTCGGCCTACATCGGTGGCCACCAGCGGCTCCTGCGCAGCAGTGCGCGCATCGGCCTGCACCTGCCCCGCAACCCGGGCTACGGCCTGCGCGGCCCGCTGTCGCCCGCCTATGCCGCCGAGCTCGGCTACTTCGCCAGCCGTGGCGTGCCGCCCTGGTTCCTGCAGCGCTGGATCGCCAGCGGCCGGCAGTTCTGGTACCCGACGCCGCTGCAGCTCTGGCAGGCCGGCATCGTGCAGGCGTTCTACGGGCCGCCGCGTCCGGGCGAGGCGCTGCTCTTTCTCTGAACGGGACGGGCGCCTCAGCCAGGCTGGTCGATGCGCAGCACGCGCAGGTCGCGCGTCATGCGCACGGCGTCCTCGATGCGGTCGTAGTATCCCGGCAGCAGGTCCACCTCGGTGTAGCCCAGCGCCTGGTAGAAGCCGCGCGCCGCGGTGTTCGTGGCGCGCACCTCGAGGCTGACCTCGAAGGTACCGGCGGTGCGCGCGGACTCCTCCAGCCAGCGCACCAGGCGCGTGCCGAGGCCGGCGCGGCGGCAGCGCGGTTCCACGGCGAGCAGGTTGAGGTGGGCGGCTTCGTCGCCGAAGCCCATGATGGCGAAGCCGGTGACTTCCTCGCCACGGCGGGCGGTGAGCACCACGCTGTCCGGATCGTGCACATGGCGCGACACGCGCCGCGAGGTCCATGCCCAGGTCGGCAGGCCCGCCTCCACCAGACGGCGCGACATCAGTGCGATGGGCACCGCATCCAGCGACCGGGCCAGCGTCAGGCTGTCGATGTTCGGTGGTGCGTCCAATTTCAAATGCTCTTTTTCGCTCGCCGCGGCCTTCACCCCGGACCGTCGCAGCGCGCGCTGCCGCGGTCCGGATCCGACTGTACACCGTGCGGGCCCGCGCTTGCACGGGGATGGACATAAGCTTCGCGGCCGGCGCAGCGACGGCGTGGCCGCGCTAGAATCCGCCGCATGGACACACCGCGATTCCCGCCCGCCACCCGGATGCGGGCCTGGCATGCCGCGCTGGCCATCGCGGCCGGCGCACTCCTCACCCTCGCGGCGTTCGGGCCCGGGGCCGCGCGCGCCGACGAGGATCCCCTGGCACGCATCCGCGGTCTCGCCGGCACCTGGCTCGCGGTGGATGCCAGCGGCCGGCCCACCGACCAGGTGGCGAGCGTGTTCCGGGTGACCGCCAACGGGCACAGCGTCGAGGAAGTCATGTTCCCCGGCACGGACCACGAGATGGTCAACATGTACTACCGCGATGTCGACGAGGTGCACATGACTCACTACTGCGCCGGCGGCAACCAGCCGGTGCTGCGCCTGGTCCCCGGCAGGGAGCCCGGCGTGCTGGAGCTGCAGTTCCTGGACATCAGCAACATGGTGACCATGAACGACGAGCACATGCACGAGGCCCGCTACCAGTGGCTGGGCGAGGACCGGCTGCGGATCGAGTGGCGCACCTTCAGGGACGGCCGCTTCCTCGACGCCAGCCGCATCGAGATGCTGCGGCGCAAGTAGCAGCGGGAGGCCACGACGATGACCGACGGCCACGGCAATCCGCATCCGCCACAACCGCATTCGGCGCTGAACCTGCGCCGGCTGATCTGGCTGCGCACCATCGCCATACCCGGCGCCGCCGTGGTGCTGCTGCTGGCAAGCCACTTCTACAATCTGCAGATCCAGATGCGCCCGCTGCTGGGCATCATCGTCGTGCTGGCGCTGGTCAACTTCTGGACCTGGCGGCGGCTGCAGCAGGGCGGCAGCATCCCGGACGGCGAGTTCTTCCTGCAGATGCTGGTGGATGTCAGCGCGCTGACCGGGATGCTCTACTACGGTGGCGGCTCCAGCAATCCCTTCGCCTATTTCTTCCTGCTGCCGCTGGCCATCAGCGCCACGGTGCTGCCGCGGCGCTACACCTGGCCCATGGCGGCCATCATCGCCGCCTGCTACACCTTCCTGCTGTTCTACCGCGTGCCGCTGCTGCCGTTCTCCCAGCCGCGCGAAGGCCCGACCTTCATGGTGCACATCGTCGGCATGTGGCTGGGCTTCGTGCTGAGCGCCGGGCTCATCGCCCACTTCGTGGTGAGCATGGGCGAATCGCTGCGCGGGCAGGAGCGCGACCTCGCCGAGGCCCGCGAGCGTGCGCTGCGCGACGAGCGCGTGGTCGCCGTGGCGACGCTGGCGGCGGGCGCGGCCCACGAGCTCTCCACACCGCTCGCCACCATGGCGCTGGTGACCAGCGAACTGGCCGAGGAGTACCCGCGGGAGCGCCACCCGCAGCTGCACGACAACCTGCAGCTGCTGCGCGGCCAGATCCGCAAGTGCAAGGATGCGCTCTCGGTGATCTCGGCGGCGGCCGGCGTGCGCCGCGCCGAGGCGGCCCGCGCCATGGCGGTGGATGCCTTCGTCGGCCAGACGGTGGCGGAAGTGCGCCAGCTGCGCCCCGGCGCGGCCATCACCGTGAGCAGCGAGGGCCCGCGGCCGGCGCCGCGCATCCTCGTCGAGCGCACGCTCTCGCAGGCGCTGCTCAACGTGCTGCACAACGCGGTGGATGTTTCGCCGGCCGACGTGCGCGTGAACTGCGCCTGGGATGGCGAACAGGTGCGCATCGCCGTGCAGGACCACGGGCCGGGCATCAGCCTGCAGTCCCTGCACCCGGGCGAGGAGCCGGGCCAGTCCACCAAGGAAAGCGGCCTGGGGCTCGGGCTGTTCCTCACCCACACCGCGCTCAGCCACCTCGGCGGCGACATCAGCTTCAGCGACGCACCCGGCGGTGGCGCGCGCGTGACGGTCAACCTGCCGCTGGCGCGGCTGCAGACGGGAGCCTGACGATGACGGCGACGGGCGATGGTGCCACCTTCCTGGTGGTGGACGACGACGACATCTTCTGCAGCGTGCTGGCGCGGGCCCTGGAGCGGCGTGGCTTCGATGTCGCGGCGGCGCGCACGGTGACCGAGGCGCAGCAGCTGATTGCACGCCGCCGGCCGGAGTTGGCGGTGATCGACCTGCGCATCGGCAACGACTCCGGGCTGACGCTGGTGCGTCAGCTGTCGGAGCTCACGCCGCCGGCGCGCTCGGTGGTGCTGACCGGCTATGGCAGCATCGCCACCGCGGTGGAGGCCATCAAGCTCGGCGCCCTGCATTACCTGACGAAGCCGGTGGAAGTGGACGAGATCCTCGCGGCCCTCCAGGACGAGCGCCAGGCGGCTGCCGGCGCCGAGGCCGCCGCGCCGAAGCCGCTGTCGGTGCGCCGCGCGGAGTGGGAGCACATACAGCGCGTGCTCTCCAACCACGGCGGCAACATCTCGGCGGCGGCCCGCGCGCTCGGCATCCACCGCCGCACCCTGCAGCGCAAGCTGCGCAAGCGCCCGGTGCGCAGCTGAACCGCCGCCACGATGCGGGCCCGGCCGTGATCTCGCGGCGCGCCTGCCTCGCGCTGCCGCTGCTCCTCGCCGCCGCGCCGGCCGGCGCGCACCACGTGCAGTTCGAGGTGCTGCGGCCCGGGGACTTCGCCGCGCGCGTGGCGGCCCGCAGCGGCAAGGCATTCCTGCTGGTGCTCTGGTCGCTGGCCTGCGAGCCCTGCCGGCCGGATCTCGAGCTGCTGCGCGAGCTGCGCCGCCGGCATCCGGCGATGCCGCTGGCGCTGCTGTCCACCGACGGCGTGGCCCTGCAGGAAGCGGCCGGCAAGGTGCTGCTCGCCCACGGCCTCGAGCACGAAGCCAACTGGATCATGGTGAACCGCAACAACCGCGCCCTGCGCGAGGAGATCGACCCCGCCTGGGACGGCGCGGTGCCGCGCGCATATTTCTATGATGCCTCGGGCCGGCGCGAGGCGCTCGCCGGCCCGCTCGACCGCCGGCGCCTGGAAGCCTGGCTCGCTAGTCTCGAACCCGCTGCCTGAGCCCGCGCCGCCGCCACAGCGCCTTGTGGATCTCCATGGCGACGACGATGCTGGAAGCCACCGCCAGCAGTCCGGCCCAGGCCTGCAGCGGCAGCGGCGCCGTGTGCAGCACTTCGCGCCCGATCGGCGAATACATCATCGCCAGGTGCAGCAGCAGGGCACCGGCGGCTCCCGCCAGCAGCACCGGGCTGCGCGCCAGCGGCATCGAGAAGGCCGATGCAGTCTCCGAACGGCAGTTGAGCAGGTGCAGGTTCTCGAACAGGACCATGAGCAGCAGCAGCGCATTGCGCGCCGCGTCGAGGCTCCAGCCGGCATCCAGCAGGCCATGGAACACGGCAAAACCCGCGAGGCCCATGACCAGGGCCGCCACGGCCGACTGGCGGATCATCAGGGCGTCGAAGATGCCCTCGCCCGGGGGCCGCGGCGGCCTGCCGAGGATGCCGGGCTCGCCGCGCTCGAAACCCAGTGCCATATCCTGGATGCCATTGGTGGCGAGGTTCAGCCACAGCAGCTGCACCGGTGTCAGCGGCAGCGGCGCACCGGTGGCGACCGCGAGCGCCACGAACAGCACTTCGGCGGCGCCGGTGGACACCAGCAGGTAGATGACCTTGCGGATGTTGGCGTAGGCGATGCGCCCCTCCTCGATGCCGGCGGTGATGGTGGCGTAGTGATCATCGGTGATGACCAGCTCCGCCGCCTCGCGCGCCACGTCGGTGCCACCGCGGCCCATGGCAACGCCGATGTCCGCCGCGCGCAGCGCCGGGGCGTCGTTGACGCCATCGCCGGTCACCGCGACACAGTGCCCCGCGGCCTGCGCGGCCTGCACGATGGCGAGCTTCTCCTCCGGTGCCACCCGCGCGAACACCCGCGCCCGCGCCATCAGCGCCGGCAAACCCTCGGGCCCTGCGGCGGCCAGCTCCGCGCCGGTCACGACCTCACTGGCCCCGGTGGCCAGGCCGAGGTCGCGGGCGATGGCCAGCGCCGTCACCGGGTGATCGCCCGTGACCATGATGGTGCGCACCCCGGCGCCCGCCGCGACGCGGATGGCCTCGGTCACACCCGGTCGCGGCGGATCGATCATGCCGACGACGCCGAGCAGGCGCAGGCCGGCCGGCGCCGCCGGTGGCAGCACCGTCCCGGCCGGCAGCATGCCGGCAGCGACCGCCAGCACCCGCTGCCCGCGCCGTGCCATGGCCTCCGCGGCCGCCAGCAGGCTGGCTGCCGCCCCGGGATCGGCGCACATCGCGGCGACGCGCTCCGGCGCGCCCTTCACCAGCAGCTCGGCTTGCGGACCCGCGGCATGCAGCGTGGCCGCATAGCGCGCCTCGGGCTCGAAGGGCGTGCTCCCCAGCTGGGGTTGCGCCTGCAGCGCGGCCTCGCGCTGCAGGCCGAGCTTCCCCGCGAAGGCGAGCAGCGCCACGTCCGTCGGGTCGCCGTGCCAGGCCCAGGCGCCATTGCGCCGTGACAGCTGCCCCTCGTTGCACAGGGCGACGGCGCGGGCCAGTTCGAGCAGTGCCGCGTGTCGCCGCTCGCCGGCGCCTTCCGCCGTCGCATCGTGGCGGCGCACCTCGCCCTCGGGCGCGAAGCCTTCGCCGGAGACGCTGAAGCAGCTGCCATCGGCCAGCACCGCCTCACGGACGGTGATCTCGTTGCAGGTCAGGGTGCCGGTCTTGTCGCTGGCGATGAGCGTGCAACTGCCCAGCCCCTCCACGGCGGCGAGCCGGCGCACGATGACCCCGCGCTGCGCCATGCGCCGGGTGCAGACGGCGAGCACCACGGTGAGCGCCACCGGCAGGCCCTCCGGGATCGCCGACACCGCCAGCGCGATGGCGAAGATCGCCATCTCCACGCCGCCGTAGCCCCGCAGCAGCACGCCGAGGCCCGCCACCGCCAGGGCGGCGATGACGACCGCCGCGCCGATCCGCCCGCTGAACGCCGACAGGCGCTGCATCAGCGGCGGCTCGCCGGGCGGCGTGCCCATCACCGCCAGCGCCAGCCGGCCGACGGCCGTGGCGCTCCCGGTGGCGACCACCACGGCGCGGGCGCGACCGCGAACGACCAGCGTGCCGGCATGCGCAAGGTTGCGCCGCTCGGCGAGCGGCGTGGCCTCGGCACCGGTCCAGTCCGCGGACTTGGCCACCGGCAGCGATTCACCGGTCAGCAGCGACTCGTCGATCTCCAGGCCCTGCGTCGCCAGCAGGCGCGCGTCGGCAGGCACGCGCGCGCCCGGCTCCAGCTCGATGACATCGCCCGCGACCAGCTGCTCGGCGGGGATGCCGAGCGCCTCGCCGGCCCGCACGACGATCGCCCGCAGCTGCAGCAGCTGCTGCAGGGCCCGGCTGCTGCGGTCCGCGCGCGCCTCCTGGACCGCGCCGAGCACCGCATTGATCAGCAATGCGGCGAGGATGAACAGCGCATCCTTGACGGCGCCGGTGGCCAGCGCCAGGCCGGCCGCGCCCAGCAGCAGGTAGATCAGCGGGCTGCGGAACTGCCGCAGGAGGATGGCAGCGGGCGTCGGCGCGGGAGTCCGCGGCAGGCGGTTGGGGCCGGCAGCGGCAAGGCGCCGCGCGGCTTCGTCGGGCGCAAGACCGGACGCCTCGGCATCCAGACGCCGCAGCACCGCTTCAGCCGGCAGCGTGTGCCAGGGTCGTGCTGCCGCCGACGGCGCCTCAGGAACGATCGTGCGAGTGATGTCTTCCGCCGTGGGAATGGCCGTGCCCGCCCTGATCGCCGCGATGACCGCCGGCGTCATGATAGCCGGGCGCATTGCGCATGCCAGCCGCCGCCGACGCCGCCGCGGCTTCCGCATAGGCGAGCCGCAGCGAGCCGAGCGCCGGCAGGTGGGCGAGCGCCGCCTCGCGCACCCGGGCGGCGAGCGCCGCGGCATCGCGCACCGGGAGATCGGGATCGACGATCAGGTCGGCTTCCGCGTGCAGGCGATGACCGACCCAGCGGGCGCGCAGGTTGGCGAGGCCGCGCACGCCCGGGACATGGCTGGCGACATGTTCGAGCTCGCCGAGCACCTCCGGCTCCACGCCGTCGAGCATGCGCGAGAACACCGCGCGCGCCGACTGCCAGACGATGCCGAAGATCATCACTGTGATCAGCAGGCCGATGACGGGATCCGCCAGCGGAAAACCGAGCCAGACGCCGAGCGCGCCGAGCACCACGGCGAGGCTCGTCAGCCCGTCCACGCGCGCGTGGTAGCCGTCGGCGATCAGCGCCGCGCTCTGGATCTCGCGGCCGACGCGGATGCGGAACGCGGCCACCATCTCGTTGCCGAGGAAACCGACGATTCCCGCCGCCGCCACCACGCCCGGCCAGGCGATCGGCCGCGGCTCGAGCAGCCGCTCGATGGCCTGGTAGCCGGCGAGCAGTGCGCTGGCGAGGATCAGCGCCACCACCGCCACCCCGGCCAGGTCCTCCGCCCGGCCATAGCCATAGGTGAAACGCGCGGTCGGCTGGCGCCGGGCCAGCCAGAAGGCGAAGTAGAGCGGGACGGCGGTGGCCGCATCGCCGATGTTGTGGATGGTGTCGGCGAGCAGGGCCACGCTGCCGGAGAGCGCCACCACCGCCATCTGCAGCAGCGCGGTGAGCAGCAGCCCGGCGAAGGACCACTTCACCGCCCACATGCCGCGCCCGGTGCTGGCGATGCCGGGGTCGACGATCCCGTGGACATGGCCACCCGGGTGTCCGTGATCCTGCCCGTGATCGTCCGCATGCCCGTGCCCGTGCTCGTGGGCCTGGGCAGCGAATCCGAGCCAGTCCAGCAGGCGCTTGATCATCGGCGGCGGGGGTCCGTTGGCATCCGGGAACAGTGTACTCAACTCCGCCGGCAGTGGCCGCTACACTGCGTCACCCGGACAGAGTTGAGTACACTGTCTCCCCCCTGTCCTCCCTGGATTCCCCGAGCAACCGCCATGACCAGCAAGTTCCTCCTGCCCGAAACCGAGCTGCCCACCCACTGGTACAACGTGGTGGCCGACCTGCCGGCGCCGCCGCCGCCACCGCTGGGGCCGGATGGCAAGCCGGTGGGGCTGGAGGCACTGGCCGCGATCTTTCCGCCGGCGCTGATCGAGCAGGAGGTCTCGGCCGAACGCTGGATCGCCATCCCCGAGCCGATCCGCGAGATCTACCGGCTGTGGCGTCCGACACCGCTGCACCGCGCCCATCGCCTCGAGCAGGCGCTGAAGACGCCGGCGAGGATCTATTACAAGAACGAGTCCGTCAGCCCGGCGGGCTCGCACAAGCCGAACACCTCCATCCCGCAGGCCTGGTACAACCGGGAGGCGGGCATCCGCCGCCTCACCACCGAGACCGGCGCCGGCCAGTGGGGCTGCTCGCTGGCGCTGGCCGGCCAGCTGCTGGGGCTGGAGGTGCGGGTCTACATGGTGCGGGTGAGCTACGAGCAGAAGCCCTACCGCCGCTCGCTGATGCAGACCTGGGGCGCGGAGGTCTTCGCCAGCCCCACGACGCTCACCAACGCCGGCCGCCAGACGCTGGAGAAGCATCCCGACACCCCGGGCTCGCTCGGCATCGCCATCTCCGAGGCGGTCGAGGAAGCCGCGGGCCGCGCCGACACCAACTACGCGCTGGGCTCGGTGCTCAACCACGTCATGCACCACCAGACCGTCATCGGCCAGGAGGCGAAGAAGCAGATGGCGCTCGCCGGCGACTACCCCGATGCCGTCTTCGGCTGCTGCGGCGGCGGCTCGAACTTCGCCGGCATCGCCTTCCCCTTCTTCGCCGACAAGGCGACGGGCAAGGCCGTGCGCCTGGTGGCGGTGGAACCCACCTCCTGCCCGACGCTCACCAAGGGCGTGTACGCCTACGACTACGGCGATGCCACCGGCCTGACGCCGCTATTGAAGATGCACACACTCGGCCATGACTTCGTGCCGCCCGGCATCCACGCCGGCGGCCTGCGCTACCACGGCGCCTCGCCGCTGGTGAGCCAGCTGGTCGACGCGGGGCTGGTGGAAGCGGTGGCCATCCCGCAGCTCGAGACCTTCGAGGCCGGCGTGCTCTTCGCCCGCACCGAGGGCATCGTCCCCGCGCCGGAGTCCACCCATGCCATCGCCGCCACCATCCGCGAGGCCAGGGCCTGCGCGAAGAGCGGCCAGCCGCAGGTGCTGCTGGTCAACCTCTCCGGCCACGGCCACTTCGACATGAGTTCCTACGACCGCTACTTCTCCGGCAGCCTGCAGAACTACGACTACCCCGCCGAGGCCATCACCGAGTCGCTGCAGCACCTGCCGAAGGTCGGCTGAGCGCCAGCCGGCGACAGGCAGGGCGTGCTCCCTACCGGGAGCTGCCGAAGTTGAAGCGCGCGCCCACGCCCGCCCAGCGCGGCGCGCCGTAGGCGATCTGATTGAAGCCGAACAGGCCGGTGAAGTCGAAGGTGTAGGCCTTGTACTCTTCCTCGAAGGCGTTGTTCACGTAGGCGTAGAGCTCCCAGGCGCGGTCGCCGCTGGTGTAGGAACCGCGGAAGTTGACCAGCGTGTAGCCGTTCTCCTTCGAGACCGGGTGGTTCTGGATGTCGTACCAGATGTCCTCGTGGTAGCTGCCCGCGGCCTGCAGCGCCAGCGTGCCGCCGAGGGCCGGCCATTCGTAGCGCACCAGGGCATCGAGGCTGAGGTCGGGGGCGCCGACCATCTCGCGCTCGCGTACCGCATCGCCGGTGATGGTCGGGATGTCGTCCGCGGTGGCGTGCAGCAGGCCCAGGCCCGCCTGCAGCGTCAGGCCCTCGATCGGCCGGCTGTCGATCTCCAGCTCCGCGCCATACACCTCGGCGTCGGTGTTGAAGATGACCTGGTTGAGGATCAGCCACTGGAAGGTCTGGAAGTCCTTGTAGTCGTAGTAGAACACCGAGGCGTTCAGCCGCGTTGTGGAGGACAGCACCGTGGACTTCACGCCGAGCTCGTAGGCATCCAGCGTCTCGGTGCCGAAGGGCACGCTGTCGATCGGGTTGTTGCCGAAGATCTGCGTCTGGTCGAGGAAGCCGTTGTTGAAGCCGGCCGACTTCTTGCCGCGCGAGATCGAGCCGTAGAGCAGCACGTCGTCGCTGGCCTTCCAGTTGAGCTGCAGGCGACCGGTGAGGTAGCTGTCGTCATGCTTCGCCAGGCTGCCCACCGAGGCGCTGTTGAACAGCATGAGGTAGTCGGCTGTCGGCCGCGACGGGCTGATGGGAGTGGGATCCGGGTTGGTGCAGGGCGGCGCCGGCGTCGTCGAGCAGAAGGCGACGATGCCCGAGCTGTCGGTGTTGCTGTAGTCGAGGTCCTTGTCCTCGCTGGTCCAGCGCAGGCCGGCGATCACGGTCCAGTCCGCCGCGAGGTCGTACTCGACCTGGCCGAACAGGTCCCAGGATTCGGTGTCCTGCCGGTAGTTGGCGTCCATGTCGACGAAGCCGATGGCATCCGTGTTCAGGGTGTAGTGACCGCCCACCTTGTTGTCGAAGTAGTACACGCCAGCCAGCCAGCGCAGCTTGTCGGCCGAACCGGCCAGACGGAACTCCTGCGAGAAGGTGTCGGTGTCGGCGCCGAAGCTCGGCGCGATGAAGGAGCGGATCTCCGGCGGCGGGATCGGCCCGGGGTTGTAGGGGGGCATGAGGAACGGGTTCATGTCCGAGTCCTCCTGCTGCAGGCGGTCCACCGTCGTGTAGGCGGTGATGGAGGTGAAGTCCATGCCGCCGATGCGCCAGTCGAGGTTGGCCTGCAGGCCCTTGTTCTGCACCCGCACCCGGCCCGGGCGGTCGTAGTCGCCGCGCCAGGGGTCGCCATCGCTGTCGACATAGCCGAAGGCGTCGCAGCCCGGGCAGCTGCCCCAGAAGTCCTCGTCCGCGGGCAGCGGCAGGCTGCTGTTGCCATCGGCGCTGGGCTTGGTCGACTGGTGCTGCCAGGCGCCCACGGCCGCGGAGTTGCGCGAGTAGTTGCCGCTGAGCAGGACGCTGAGGTCGTCGCTGGGCTGGAACAGCAGCTGCAGGCGCGCGGCGCCGGCATCCGAGCTGTTGTAGTCCTGCACGTCCGGCGTGCGGTTCCTGGTGTAGCCGTCGTAGTTGTCGAAGCCGGCCGAGAAGCGGGCCGAGACGCCCGCGCCCAGCGCGCCGCCGATGGCGCCCTCGCCCTTGAACTCGTCGTGCGAGCCGTAGGACAGGTCGGCGTAGGCGTCGAAGGCCTCGCTCGGCCGTTTGGTGACGTAGTGGATCACGCCGCCGGTGGAGTTGCGGCCGAACAGCGCGCCCTGCGGGCCGCGCAGCACCTCGATGCGCTCGATGTCGAAGAGCTGCAGCGCCAGGCCGCCCATGGCCGGCTTGTAGACGTCGTCGACGTAGACCGCGACCGGGTTCTCCTGGGCATCGGCGAAGTCGTTGAGGCCGACGCCGCGCAGGAAGAAGTTGATCTGGCTCGAGGCCGCCTGGGGCGTGGTGTAGCTGAGGTTGGGCGTCATGTTGGCGACGTCCACCGTGTTGGTGAAGCCGAGGTTGCGGACTTCCTCGGCACCGAAGGCGCTGACGGAGATGCCGACATCCTGCAGGTTCTGCTCGCGCCGCTGCGCGGTGACGATGATCTCCTCGATGCCACCGCCCTCGGCCGCCCGTGCCGTGCCGGCCATCGCGGTCCACGCCGCCATGACGGCGGCCCCCAGCGCGAGCGCTGCTGTCCTGTTCCCCATCTGCCTTCCCCCTGCTCGTTTGGCCTGTGTCAGTCTTCCGGGCCGGTGAGCCACGGCCCCCAGAGCCGTTGCTTCACTTCCTCCCAGGTGTCGGTGTCATCGCCCGCCGGCTGGTAGCGGCAACCCGGATGCACGTAGGCCGGCCGCGTCCAGGTGCCGCGCTCCACGAGGCGGCGGATGTTGGCGCGGTAGATCTCGTCGACCACGGCGTGCGGCTTCGGGTCATCGTGCAGCCAGAGGTTCTTCGGGTGGATCGGCTGCTCGTACATGCGCCGGAAGAGCTCCACCCGCAGGTCCTTCAGCCAGTTGTTGTTGAGGCTCATGGCGCGGAAGTTGCGCAGCGCCTCGATGTCCACGGTGGCGGCGACGATGGTGTTGCTGGTGCCGGCGCTGTAGGACACCACCTGGCCGCGGTAGTCGACGATGTGCGCGCTGCCGCCGGCGATGTCCACCGGGTGCTTCGAGCTGGCGCCGAGGTACACCGGGCCCGCGTTCGGGCAGAGCATGTAGACCGAGTTGAACTCGGCATGGCCCTGGTTCTGGATCATCCAGGTGCCGCCGCCCGGATAGCCCGCGGTGGTCATCGGCGTGGCCTCGCTCGGCCGGTAGACCACCTCGGCACCGTTGAAGGCCAGCGCGCGAACCGCCTCCGGGTACTCGCCGTCGCTGCAGCAGATGGTGCCGATGTTGCCGATGTCCTGCGTCTTCAGCACCGGGTAGAAGGCCTCGATGCCGTCGCCGAAGAGCTCGACCCAGCGGTCGTAGACATCGTGCGGCGTGCAGGAATGCTCGCGGCACCAGAGGTGGTTCTTCGCCGCCTTGTGCACCACCTCGCCGCTCGGCGCGATGACGAACAGCGTGTTGAAGTAGCGGTCCGGCATCACCTCGGGCCAGCGCGCCTTGCACTGGCCGATGATGTAGGTGCCGTAGAGCCTGGCCAGGCGGCCGAGCCGCGTGGTCTCCTCGCCCGGCACCTCGATGAACAGCTCGCGCGCCGCCATGGTGTGGGAGAGGTCGAAGATCTCGTCGGTGAAGCCGGTGAGCGCGCCCTCGGCGAGCGCGATGATCTTCACCGGCATGTTGATGTTGACCATGGAGACCGCGGCGTGGATCGCCTCCTCGATGGTGTCGAGGTTGTGGCGGATCTGGGAGCGCTCGCAGATGCCGTAGATGACCGTGGAGAGGCCGACGGCGAGGTAGGGTGCGACGGGCTTTGGCGCAGGCTCAGGCATCGGAGGGGGATGTTACAGGCGCGCTGCCGCGATACACAATAAAGAGGAAGGCCAGCGTGCCGAGCGCGCAGAGCAGCGCGGCCATCCGCATCACCCCGCCGTATTCGTTGCCCTCGCCAATCAGCGCCCCGGCGAGCGCCGGGCCGATGGCGCCGCCGAGCCCCTGGGCGCCGGTCATCATCACGAGGAAGCGCCCGCCGGTATCGAGCTGCGCCACCGCGCCCATCTGGTAGGACACGGCGACGATGAACAGCGCCTGGTAGACGCCGGTGGCGAGGAAATAGGTGACCGAGCCGAAGGCGCCCATGAGCGCGAACAGCGCCGCGCACTGGCCGACGAGCACCATCAGCAGCGGCCAGCCGCGCCCGTAGCGGTCGCTGGCCCAGGCGGCGGCCAGCGCCCCGGCGATGGCGGTGACCTGCGAGATGCCGAGCGCCAGGCCGATGGTCGCGGCGGGCAGCTGCGCCGCCTGGCCGATGCGCTCGACGAAGGCCCAGAAGCCGAAGACGTTGGCGAAGAAGGCCACGCTGGCGACCAGCCCGAGCCAGATCAGCGCGGTACCGCCGGTGGCCGCAGCAGCGCCGGCGACAGGGGCGCCGATGTCGCGGCCGTGTGCGGGAAAGCGGCGCAGCGTCGCCAGCATCACCAGCGACGCGGCGGCGAGCAGCGCGTAGAGCGCACCCACCCCGCCCTGCGCCAGCAGCAGGGGCGCGGCGAAGAAGGCCGCCAGCATCAGCGCGCCCTGCACCGCCTGGGCGAAGCCGAAGGCGCGATCCGGCTCGCGCTCGTCGCCGAGCGCCGCCACCGTCACCGCGAACACGCAGCCGCCGGCGAAGCCGCTGAGGAAGCGCAGCGCCAGCAGCGGCGCGTAGCCTTCGACACCGGCGCTGACCGCGTTGAGCGCGGCATAGGCGAGGAACGACGCGAGCAGCGCGCGGGTCCAGGAGACGGCGCGGATCCACAGCGCGGCGAGCACCGAGGCGACGACCAGGCCGAAGCCCTCCATGGCGGCGATGTTGCCGGCCTGCTGCTCGCTGTAGCCGTAGCCATCCACCAGGCCGCCGACGATCATCGGCATCAGGATCATGGCGGCCGGCCCCAGCGCGTAGACCGCGCAGACCAGCAGTGTCCTCGCCATGCCGGCCCGCTGCGTCACTGCGCGGTCAGCCCGCCATCGACGACGAACTCCGCGCCGGTGACGAAGCGCGCCGCATCGGAGGCGAGGAACAGCACCATGGCGGCGACGTCGCCCGGCTCGCCGATCATCGGCAGCACCTGCATGTCCATGAAGAAGCGCCGCGCCTCGTCGAGGCTCGCCGCCATGCCCTTGTCGAGCATGTCCTGCAGCTCGCGGCGGAACATCGGCGTGTCGGTGTTGCCGGGGTGCACGGAATTGACGCGGATGCCGTAGCCGGCGCGGCCGCACTCGATGGCGACGCTCTTGCTGAACAGGCGCACGCCACCCTTGGTGGAACAGTAGGCGGTGAGCCGCTCCGAGCCGATCAGGCCGCCCACCGAGGAGATGTTGATGATCGAGCCGCCCCGGCCCGCGCGGCCGCCGGGGCGCATGGCGGCGACCGCCTCGCGGGTACCGAGGAACACGCCATCGAGGTTCACCGCATGGACCCGGTGCCACTGCTCGAGGCTGGTGTCGACCAGCGCCTGCACCAGGGCGATGCCGGCATTGTTGACCAGCACGTCGAGACCGCCGTGGCGGTCGGTCGCCGCGGCCACCGCCTGGCGCCAGTCGGCCTCGCGGGTCACGTCCAGCGCGATCGCCTCGGCGGTGCCGCCCGCGCCGCGGATCTCCGCGGCGACCGTGCCGGCGCCGGCATGGTCGAGATCGGCCACCAGCACCCGCGCACCGTGCGCCGCCAGCATGCGCGCGCAGGCCGCGCCGATGCCCTGGGCCGCGCCGCTGACCAGCGCCACCTTGCCGCGGACGTGGACCGCCGGCTCCAAGGCTCAGCCCTGGTTGAGCAGGAAGATGACGCTCGGCGCGTGGCCGCCCCGGCCCTGCATGGCCGGGTGCGCGGTCAGCCAGTCCGGCGGCACCAGCTCGGGGAAGTTGCCGAGCCCGAGGACGATGTCGGTGCGGCCGTCGCCATTGACGTCCGCGGCCTCGATCGAGCACCAGACGCTGAAGAACTCCCGCGGGATCGACTGTGGCACGAACTGCAGCCCGCCCTTGTTCTCCAGGTACACGAAGGTCTCCGGCTCGTCCTCGTTCCACTCGGGGAACAGGGCGATGGCGGCGATGTCCGGGTCGCCGTCACCGTCGAAATCGTGCACCACCGGGCGGATGGCGCCGTGCATGCGGTAGTACCAGGCCATGGTGAACTTCATGCCGCCGTCGTTGCGGAACACGCGGATGCCGTGCTGCGGCCGCGGTGCCGGGATGACCTTGCCGAAGTGGTTGCCGTTGACGTTGTCGCCGTTGAGCACCACCAGGTCCGCGTCGCCGTCGCCGTCGAAGTCCGCCGCCTGCAGGCTGTTGCCGCCCCAGGAGGGCGTGTGCTGGTCGATGAGGTGGCGCGTGAAGGTCTCGTCGCCGTTGCTGGTGAAGATCACCAGCTCCTGCCGGCCCTGGGCGATGAGCGCGGCGACATCGGGCCGCCCGTCGCCGTCGAAGTCGGCGATGGTATTGCCGATCAGCCCGGCATCCTCGGCGATGACCTTCTCGCGCAGCCCGGGCATGACGCCGGGGGGAATCTCCGCCGGCGCCCTGCGCCACTGCGCGGCGTAGTCCGGCTGCTGGTACCAGATCGCCAGCAGGCTGTGCGCGCCCTGCGCGTAGCCGTCGCCATAGGCGTCGGCGATGATGTCGGGCCGGCCGTCGCCGTTCATGTCGGCGGTGTGGTGCTGCACCAGCCGCTGCTTGCCGGTCACCAGCATGCGCGAGCGGGGCGGCTTCGCCTCGAAATCGACGTCGGTGATGGCGGCGATGCCGACCTGGGTCATGGGGAAGCGGCCGTGGGTGACGAGGCGGATGCCGTTGTCCGCGAGCGCCATGTCGATGGGATCGCTGGTGACCTGGATGCGCGCCACGCGCTTGCCGCTGCGCAGGTCCAGGGCCACCACGTCGTCCCACTTGTCGAAGCCGGCGCGGCGCTCGCCGCCGCCCACCCAGTCGTCGATGACCGAACGGCCGACATAGAGGCGCTGGCGCCGCGGGTCCACCAGCGTGGACATGACCAGGGCATCGGGCTCGAGCTCCAGCTGCGGGAACACCGGCCTGAAGCGCGTCGTCACCGGCGGCTTCGGCCCCTGCTGTTCCATCTCCGCCGAGGGACGCGCCGCGGCGACGAAGTACTCGCGCATGCGGCGGAACTCCTCCGCGCTCATCTCCGGCTTGTCGGGAATGTGCTCGCGGAAGGGGTAGAGGTCGCGGTAGTAGCCATCCGGCCCGAAGAGGAAGTAGCGCTTGGTGTAGTCCTTCACCGGCTCCATCTCCGGCGGCGCCGGCTCCACGCGCATGTCGGGGAACTCGTCGCCCTTCATGCCGACGTAGTTGCCCATGTAGTGCAGCGCGTAGGGCCAGTACTCCTTCGGCAGGTCGGCGGGATCGGGTTCGAGATGGCAGCGCAGGCAGTGGCGCTGCACCAGCTCGTGCCCGGTGGCGGCCGCGGTCGCGGCCGGGCCGGTGGGCGCCGCGGACCTGCCGCAGCCGCCGAGCGCCGCGGCGATGCCGGCCATGGCGACAATGGCGACGCACGCCGCCCGCCACCGGATTCTGGTCTGCTGCCCGGATTGCATGTGCCTGGTTCTCCTCCCCTTGCCGCGACGATAGCGGCCGGCGCGGCCGCGGGCAATGGCGGCCCTGCTCAGCCGCCGAAGCGGTAGCGCAGCGACAGGCGCGGCCGGAAACCCGCCGCCGGAAAGCCGATCGCCTCCTGGTAGCCGGCGTCGAGCAGGTTGTCGATGGCCAGCGCCAGGCGCAGGCGCGCCGTCACCGACCAGGCCAGGTTGAGGTCGAGGCGATTCCAGGCACCGAGCGTCTGCTCGCCGGTGGGGATGGCGTAATCGAGGCTCTCGCCCACGTAGAGCCAGTCGAGGTCGAGCGACCAGCCCTGCGCCGGCGACCAGCGGGCCGACAAGCCGCCGCGCCAGTCCGGCCGCTGCAGCAGCTCGCGGTCGCTTTGCTCGACGTCGATGTCGGTCCAGGTCACATGGGCACGCAGCACCAGCGCCGGCGACAGCGCCAGGCTCGCGCCGAGCTCGGCACCGTGGCTGGTGACGCGGTCGCGGTTGACGTTGCGGAAGGTGGCGGGATCGAGATCGATGAGGTCCTCGAACTCGTAGTCGAACAGCGTCAGCGCGAGTTCGCCGGCGCTGCCGAGGCGCTGGACGATGCCCGCCTCCGCGCCGCGGCTCTTCTCCGGCCGCAGCCCCGGTTCGCCCACCAGCGGGCTGCCGAGCGCGAAGAAGCTCGGCAGCTTGAAGGCGGTGCCCCAGTCGGCGCGCAGGCGCGTGCGCCCGTCGTTCGGCGAATAGCTGGCGCCGAGGCGGCCGGTGGTCTCGGCGGCGAAACCCTCCGCGTCGTCACGCCGCAGGCTCGCCTGCAGCAGCCAGGTCTCCCCGGCCTGCAGCCGGCCCTCGACGAACAGGCCGACGGTGTCGCGCTCCAGCGAGAAGGCATTCGGCATGCGCACCGGGCCGAAATCGACGTAGCCGTCGGACTCGCCGGACTCGTGCTGGAAATCCGCGCCGGCCGTGGCGGCCAGCGTCGCGCGGCCGGCACTGGCCGCCAGCGTGGTGCGCAGTGCGGCGTGGTCGCGCTGCAATTCGTTGCGCGCGCCGTTGGGCGGCACCTGGTCTCCCGGGTAGATGCCCGGGGAGTCGTAGCGGCCATCGCGGTCGTAGTGGCTGGCCTGGCCCTGGATCGACCAGCGCGGGCCGAGCGACCAGTCGAAATCAGCGCCGAGCGCGTAGTCCCGCGCGCTCGCCTGATCGAGGCTGCGCAGCACCGCCTGCTCCGGCCCGCCGCTCTGCTCGGGAAACGACGTGCTGCGGGTATCGGCGTAGCGCCCGTAGAGGTTGGCCACCAGCCCCCCGGCAGGCAGCAGGCGCAGGCGGCCGCTGACGCCGTCGGCTTCGTAGGTGCTGCCGGGCACCGCCTCGCCGTCATCGCGGCTGGTGGCCTGCAGCGAGAAGCCGCCATCGCCGGCCGCGCCGCCGAGCTGCAGGCTGGCGCGCCGGTAGCCGTCGCCACCGGCCTCGCCCTCCACGGCCGCGGCGAGCGGCCCGCCGCCCGCCGGGCTGATGAAGTTGATGACCCCGGCGAGGCCGTCCGAACCGTAGATGGAAGACTCCGGCCCGCGCACGATCTCGATGCGCTCGAGGTCAGCGAGGCTCAGCGACGCGAAATCGAAGGAGCCGCCGCGGGTGTTGGTGGGGTCGTTGACCTTGATGCCATCGACCAGGAAGACGGTGAAGTTCGGCTCGCTGCCGCGCATGAACAGCTGGCTGACGCCCCCGGCGCCCGGCTGCACCAGGTGCACGCCGGGCACCGCGCGCAGCAGGTCGGCCACGCCGCTGTCACCACGCGCGTCGATCAGCTCCCGGTCGAGCACCGTGCCGGGCAGGCCCGCCGGCGTCGCCGCCAGGCGCGTGCCCGTCACCACCATCTCGTCCACCGCCGCGGCCGGGGTGGGCGCGCCGACCAGCCCCAGCGCCAGCAGCGGCGCGCACACGGCGCGCCATGCCGGCTCAGCCGCCATGCGGCTCGTCGTCGTCGTGCGTGGACCACATGCGATGCGAATCCAGCAGCAGGCGGGCGATCGCCTCGTTGGCATCCAGGCGCGCCTGCTCGGCGGCAACCTCGGCCTCCGCGGCATTGCGACGCGCCAGCAGCGATTCCGCCAGCGGCATCTCGCCGAGCTCGTAGGCGCGGCGCGCCAGGTCGGCATGCCGGGTCATGGCCGCGGAGGCATCGCGCAGTTGCCGCCAGGTCTCGATGCCGGTCGCGGCGCGCTCCCAGTTGACCACGGCCTCGGCCTCGAGGCGCCTGCGGGTCGCGGTCTCCAGCTCCGCCAGCGCATCCGCCTGCCCGCGCCGCCGGTCGGCCTCGGCGCTGCGCGCGCCGATACCGATGGGCACGGCGAGGCTCATGCCGACGATCTTCTCGTCGCCGAACTGCTCGTTGGCATAGAACAGGCCGAGGGTCGGGTCGGGCAGGCGGTCGCGGCTCGCCCGCCGCGCCGCGAGGCGGCTGCCCTCCAGGGCACTCTGCACCGCCAGCAGTTCGTGGTTGTGCTCGAGGGTGGCGGCGGTCCACTCCGCCTCGGTCCCGGCCGGCAGCACCGGCTCGGCGGCCCGCGGCGTGGCCGGCGGCAGGCTCGGGAAGCTGGCGCGCAGCCCGGCGAGCGCCGCCTGCTGCCGTCCGAGTGCCTGCTGCTTCTGCGAGCGCGCCTGGGCCAGCGCGGCATCGGCCTCGAGCAGTTCGAGGCGGGCCGCATCGCCACGCCGGTTGCGTGCCGCCACGGTGCCGCGCACCTCCTCCAGCAGGCTGG
The DNA here is from genome assembly GCA_015709695.1 of Gammaproteobacteria bacterium. NCBI lineage: Bacteria > Pseudomonadati > Pseudomonadota > Gammaproteobacteria > Gammaproteobacteria bacterium. The sequence goes on from CP054183.1 coordinate 2,397,792, forward strand.
CCTGGCTGGTGCGCAATCGCGTCTCCGTCAGCGCGCGCAGCGCCTCGTACCACAGGCCGAGCAGGTGGCGCGCGGTCTCGTGGCGGGCGTCGCCCACCTTCTCGCGCGCCTCGTCGACGCCGCGGGCGCCGATGTCGGCGTCGAGCCCCGCCTTGCCGAACAGCCGGAAGCCGCGCTCGATGCCCGCGGCCCATTCGTCGGAGCGATCGGCGACACCGGCGATGTCGCGCCGCTGTCCGGCCACGCGCAGCTCGAGCTCGTGCGGGCCGGCATCGAGGGCGTCGCGCTCGGCCCCCGCCACCCGCAGCCGCGCCTCCGCCTCGCGCACCACCGGGTGGTCGTCGAGCACCGCCCCCACCACCTCGATGGGCGGCAGGTCCGCCGGCGGCGTGAATTCGGCCGCCGGCGCGGCGCCGGCGACCAGCAAGGCAATCCAGGCAATGTGCCGGCTCATGCCAGCCTCCCGATTTCAGTCACGGGCACGATCCAGTACATGATCTCGCGCGTCGGCAGCGCCGCCTTCAGGCCGTCGACCAGCGCCCGCGCCTGGTCGGCCTCCAGCACCACCTGCACCTCGCAGCGGTCGGCCCGCCCGCGGACCTGCTCCTGCACGCTCAGCGTGTCGGCCCGCGTGCCATGGCCCTCGGCGCGGGCCACGGTGAAACCCGTAGCCAGTTCCGGGTGCGCCAGCAGGCCCTCCACCAGCGCTTCCTCCAGCTGGCTCGGCGCCACCAGCGTCAGCTGCACCAGGCTCATTTCAGGTCACCTCCCAGGATGAAGCGCCGGTACAGCACCGGCAGCAGCACCAGCGTCAGTGCCGTGGAGGACACCAGCCCGCCGACGACGACGATGGCCAGCGGCTTCTGGATCTCCGACCCCGGGCCGCTGGCGAGCAGCAGCGGCACCAGGCCGAAGGCGGTGATGCTCGCGGTCATCAGCACCGGCCGCAGCCGGCGCAGGGCGCCCTCGCGCACCACGCTGTCCCCGGGCATGCCCTGCCCGGCGAGCTGGTTGAAGTAGCTCACCATCACCACGCCGTTGAGCACGGCGATGCCGAGCAGGGCGATGAAGCCCACCGAGGCCGGCACCGACAGGTACTCGCCGCTGATGAACAGCGCCGCCACGCCGCCCACCAGCGCGAAGGGCACGTTGGCGAGCACCAGCGCAGCCTGCTTCACCGAGTGGAAGGTGGTGAACAGCAGGGCGAAGATCAGCGCCAGCGAGACCGGCACGACAAGGGCCAGGCGCGCCGCGGCGCGCTGCTGGTTCTCGAACTGGCCGGAGTACACAACGTGGTAGCCATCCGGCAGTTGCAGCTCCGCGCCCATGCGGGCACGCACCTCATCGACGAAGCCGACCAGATCCCGGTCCGCGACGTTGCTCTGCACCGTCACGTAGCGCGCGGCGTTCTCGCGGTTGATGGCCACGGGACCGTCGGTGCGCTCCAGGCGCACCACCTCCCGCAGCGGGATGGCAACCCCGCCCGGTGTCGGGATGCGCAGCACCTCGAACAGCGCCGGCGACATGCGTACCTCCTCCCCGGCCCGCAGCACCAGCGGCGTGCGCCGGATGCCCTCCTGCACGATGCCGACGGGCAGGCCCTCGAGCTGGGCCTTGAGAAAGGCCGAGACATCGTCGACCGTCAGGCCGTAGCGGCCGGCGGCGAGGCGGTCCACCCTGGCCTGCAGGTACTGCACGCCTTCGTTCTTCTTGCTGAGCACGTCCTGCGCGCCCGGCACCGAGGCGACGATGGCCTCCACCTGGTCGGCAAGATGGTTGAGTGTCTCGATGTCGGTACCGAACAGCTTCACCGCCAGGTCACCGCGACTGCCGGTCAGCATCTCGGAGACGCGCATGTCGATCGGCTGGGTGAAGCCGTAGCTGATGCCGGGAAAGCCCTCCATGACCCGCCGGATCTGATCAGCCAGCCACTCCTTGTCGGGCTGCCGCCACTGGTCCCTGGGCTTCAGCACCAGGTAGCCGTCGGTCTCGTTGAGTCCCATGGGGTCGAGGCCGATTTCGTCGGAGCCCACCCGCGCCACGGCACCCACGACCTCGGGCACCTGCTGCATGATGGCTTGCTGCACCTTGAGGTCCAGGTCCAGGCTCTCCTCGAGGCTGATCGAGGGCAGCTTCTCCAGCTGGATCAGCAAGTCGCCCTCGTCGAGCGTCGGCATGAACGACTTGCCGATGAAGGGGAACAGGACGA